>JAUYTN010000026.1 GCA_030695205.1 Burkholderiaceae bacterium
AAAGAAGATTATGGTTTTAGTATTCCAATGACTGAAATCATAAGAGATAGTTTAAAAATATTCTTAGAGAATATGGAGAGGGAAGAAGCTTTAAATGATTACTTGAAAAGCAAAGGGTGGATTTAATGCCAGCTCTAGCAACTAAAGCAAGTAGTCAAGAGTTTAAACCATTTCATGACTATATTAAGACACATTACTTTGAAGATAAATATGTTTATGGTCCTATACTTGAGATCCTGGAAGCCGGTTTTGATCCTGAAAAAACCAATATATTAATCTTAATAGAAATTGTTAGGGCTTTAGAATATCAAAGCGAACTATTAAACGATATACTCTCAAGGGGCCGGGATTAAAATGGATAAACCTAATTTAAACCCTGAAATCATGGATAAGATAAATTATCTTTATAAGCCAGGGGAAAGGCACCATGAAAGAATTAGTTTGATCCTCACTAGTGACTTATCAAATGAAGTAAAACAAAACCTAATTCTTGCAGAAATAGCCGTCAATTTATACATGATAGGGAGCCGGTTATAATGCCTAACCCTAAAAACATTCCTTACCAGGTATTAGCTAAAGAAGTTGGAAAGGTAGCTATAAAGGATAAACTCCAGGTAATGAATGGAGGCCCGGGAGTAAATAAGAGGCCCTGGAAGTCATGGGAGGATTATCCTAAAGACTATACTTATAAAGTGAATGATCCTAAATACCCAACAGCTTTCAAATGTGATTATATTAAGGATCTGGATTTATATTTTAATGTAATAGATTTGGATATGCCTAAACAAGAGGACCATATCCAGTTAAATACTCTTAAATCTATGGCCATTAAGATAATTTCCAACACTTACAGCACTAAAACACCATCTGGAGGCTACCACCTCTATATATTATCTCGTAAAAAGCCAGAGGCAAAACAACCTAAAAGACTTAATATAGATTACCAGGCAAACACCGGGAAAGGCCGTGGGAAATATATTATTGCTGATTATAGATGGACTAAAGAGGGAAAAAAGGAAAGATATGAGAAATTAACAGAATCCCCGGAACATGTGGCCATAGTAGATAATATAGACCATGTGTTTAATGCTTTTTTAGAAGATCTGGAGCATGCAGGGTATATTAAAACGGCCCAAAATGACCTAAAAAGTGAGATAATAAACCTATTAAAGCCCTATGTAGAGGAAGGAGGCCGTCAATTCTTTAGTTGTACTCTGGCCGGTTACCTACGAAAACAAGGCTTTGAAGAGAACGCAACAAAGGATATTATAAAAGGATTATTCCAAGAAGATGAGGAACTCCATTCCAGGCTTGAAAATGTAAAAAGAACATATATGGCTAGTATGGAGGACATAAAAGGCTATTCAGATTTAAAGGAAAGATTGCCACCTATTGCATTAAATAAGCTCCAAGGCCTAACCAACAGCACCGGAAACAATGCAAGAGCAATGATAGCAAAAAGCCTTTTAAAACATAGAGAACCCTCTGTTAAATTATTAGCAGATCTGGTATTAACAGAATTAGACCTCTATATTGACCATAGGACCTTATTTTATTATGAAAAACTAAGAACGGGTGGTTTTAAGCAAATAGATTATGTTAGAATAATCCATTATTTAAATGAGCAATTTGGTATTAATCAAATAAGCGAAAACAGAGCAAGGGCCGTCTTAAGTTTCATTACTAATCCAATAAATAAGGATTATGATATATTAGAATTTAATAACGGTTTCTTGAATACTAAAACAATGGAATTTAACACCGATAAGAAAACCCTTGAAGTAGTGCCTAAATTATCCATGCCCTGGGAATGGAATCCAGAAGCTAAAGGTGGTTATATCCAACAAGTTTTTGAAGAAATACTGGATAAGGAAAACGGCCAGGATAATATGCTCCTATGGTTAAGACTAGTCGGTCATATGTTCATGAGTATTAATAGCCTGGCCAGGTTCATGGTAGTTGTTGGACCTTCAAGAAGTGGAAAGAGTACACTATCAACAGCATTAGAAAGGATCTTTAATATTTCCAGAATACCAACTCAAAAAATTGTTGGGAATGAAAGGTTTGCCCTCATTGATTTGATAGATAAAGACATTAATATTGATGACGACATAGCAAACGGGATATTACAAGGCATAGGCTTTTTAAATACTGTTATAGCCGGGCATAATCTATCAATTGAGAAAAAAGGGATTAATGAACCCGTAGTTTTGTGTAATGAACAGATCCCTATATTAATAGCAAATGGTAATAGTTTGCCTCCAGTAATAGGGGAAGGTTTTGACACCCGTCTGGCCTTAATAAAATGTCCTAATGTAAGGGAAATAGGGGAAAGAGATGAAACCCTCCATTCCAGGATATTACAAGGGGAACATGATCAAGAACTCGAATGGCTAGTTTACACAGCAATAACAACATATAAAAGGAACATGGAAAAGGTTTTAATAAATCAGGAGCTAGAGGAAGAGCAAAACAAGGGTTACCAATTCCAGAGCGACCCTTTAAAGGTTGCTATTGAGGCATTGTTTATAGATGACTTCATGGAAGAGGACTATGTCCCGGTTAAAGATGTTAATAAATATCTTAAAATGTGGTCCAGTTGGGCTTATAAAAATGGGAAGATAAGTAAAGAGCATAAAAGGCCCAGCACTACCAGGATTAATAAAGCAATGGACCGGGCAGGGTATAATCAAAAAACAGTTGCTTATTATGAAGATGATCTCCGGACAACACAGAGGGTTTATGAAAACATAAAAACAACAGACCTTATCAATTTAATATTAGGTGATAATGCAAAATAACTGTTTACAAAACATACAAAATTTAGGTGTTTTCCCTTTATTATATCTTTTTTTTATTTTTATATTTTTTATTCTCAAACTGAAGTATAGTAAATAATGTAAACTTTGTAAACAGATAACACCATATAGAGCGTCTTTTATAAAAAGGAGCATTTCTTCTTTCACCATAGTATTATTTCAATAACTAAATAGTATTAATTATTTTTTTGATTATATTCTTTAGAAAACTTACCAACTGGAAGAATATAATAACCTTTTTTTAGTGACTCCAAAAAACTCCAGAATAAAATAAAGTTTACTACAACTACACTCCAAGGTGACCTAATACTGACCTAAAATTGCAATAATGAAAAGTTGAATGAAACATGAATGTTATTGTATGTTATTAGAAAAAGGAACTTTCCATGAACTAAAACCGAACCAAAATAAACCATTATTATTTTTTAGTTTAGTAATGGGTTAGTAAAAGTTTAGTAAAACGGTTACCCCTGGGAAGATCCTAAGAATCAAACATCACAAAAAACACACAAAGTGACAACAATAGTGACACAAAAAACCCATAAAAAAGAATGTCATTCTATCATTGGAAGATCCTTATAACTGCATTATTTTTAAAATAAATCTCTATAAGGAAATAACTTTAAATTATTTTAGTGTTACAAAGCGTTACAAAGTGTCACAAAATATCTTATAAAAAAGAAAAAAACCGAATAAAAGTGAAACAAAACCGAACAAAAATTACAATATAAAAAATCAAACAAAGTAAGACAAAGTAAGACAAAAACCAATATATTAAATTTTAATATAAGAAATTCTTTACTTCAAACCATTTTTTTTAAACTTCGATATTTCATAAGTTAGAATATAATAATTTAAATTCTGATGTCCAATATTTCAGACACCAAAAATATGGACTCTGGAAATTTTCGATTCTAGCAAAACTCAAGCAAAATACAAGCAAAAAATGACTATTTTAAAACTACCTGGCCATGATCAAAAAGGCCTTATTATAATCTTATTATCAATATACTATTCTTAGATGCTCCAGGCTATGACATTTAAACATGACCTAAAAACAAGCAATAAATAAAAGTCACTTACTAATCCTAATGTTGGTTAAATCGACATTAGAAAATCTAAACTGCAAGATTTCGCAGAGTTAAAAAATTCTAACTCTGAATATTCTCTATGTCGCAAATTTGCGACATTAAATCCAAAGCTTATTAAATACTTAATTAACATAAAACGGTTTAATATTGCTTAACAAATTTTAAATATATTCAAAAGTCCGTTTAAAGGATTTTAGGAATTTAGCAAATTAACCTTTACAACCTTTACAAATTTTAAATTAATCTCTTCTTAGTTTTCAAAAACAGATCCCTATTATATATTTTAAATGTTCCTATTCAAGATCAATCCATCTATCCTTATATTAGATATTCATTATAAAAATTAATAGATTAAATCTTGTTTCTGTTATGTTTTGTTACATATACAAACACTAAATAGTGAGGGGTTATGGGTTATGATTGATTATATTAAAGGATCGGTTAAGATATACCAGCGAAACATTAAAAGGAAGCTTAAAGATGGAACTACTAAGACATATAAGACTATTCAAAGTCAAGTAGTGATTAAAGATAATGATTTATTTACAGATGGCCAGGTAATAGGGTTAGTAAACCTGGAAGACCTTAACAATTTATTAAAAGATTATAGTGATAATAAAAAGGATCTGGAAGCCCTCAATAATTCTATGAATATTTACAGAAATTCAACAGAAATTCAACAGAAACTAAGTAATGAACTGGATAGGTTAAGAAATAAACATGATCATCTTCAAGAGAGATTAAGGAAAGCCCTGGAAGAAATAAACCAACAGCAAAAAGTCATAAGTGATTTATCTAATAGAAGTGTATGGGATTTTATAAGGGGTAAGCTCCCGGAGAGTTACCAGTTATTAAGTGAGGGTAAGCCATAAGGGAAGGAATGAGGCAAGAGGTAGGGAGTTATTATAATAAAATACTTAAAGTCCCTTCAGGTGATGGCCTAAAATAGGCCGGGGTTTTTAAGTAGTGATTAATGATCAAAATTATATATTCACTAAAATATGATTTAACATAGAAGTGAGGCCATCTGGTAGTTATGAAATGAATATAATTTATAACCTAATATAACACCATAGCATTTAAACCTCCCAGCTTACAGAATTAAACCACTTACCATATTAACTATTATTATATTAATTATCTATTCATTTTAATGGGAGGTTATTGTTAAGCTGAAATAGTAACTTCCAGTAACTTCCAAGTTTCTTCCATTATTTTTATTGATAACTTTCAATAACTTACCGATAACTTTCATTTCTTAACATAACTTAACAGTTAATTAACAATCCCTATTCAGGATCTTCCAATTATATTTATTATACAATATATTGAAGTTTAAAAAATATTTTTAATAAGGCCTTATGCTATCCTTATATGTTCCTTCTAGTCCTATTCATGCCTCTTTAATAGTATTTATGATCTGTTTTTATGTTCGTTATAGAGATGTTTA
>JAUYTN010000029.1 GCA_030695205.1 Burkholderiaceae bacterium
CTGTTAGCGGCGCTCTAAACCCGCGTAAATCTGGTGTCGGCAAGCAGTCGGTGGCGGTCATCCGCGGCAGTCAGCTGACTGCTTTGAATTTCCTTTGAATCGAAGGGTGCCCGTTGCACAGGGCACAGACGTGTCCTGAGCGTGCCTGCTTTGGCCATGGCGAGCGGGCTTGAGCCAGCGCAGGGGTATGGCGCAGCGCTGGTGTTTTGCGTTACATATCGCCTACCTGTGTAAGAAGCAGGCGCGACAGTGACAGTCACTTTCCGGTAAACCCACTGTCGCGCCCCGAGACCCACCGCTTTGGAGGGCGCCGTTGCCGCTGTCAGTATTCACGAAGCGGGCGTGGCTGTCCAGCAGCGTGGGCCCACGCATGGGAATGGACCGCCCATGCCCACTGCCCAACACGCACCACCACAGCCGCCGTCACCACCGCCCAGACGTTTTCTGTGCGCCCTGTGTCGCAGCCCTGTGCTCATCTGCAGCCACTGCGACCGCGGCCAGCGCTACTGCAGCGCAGTCTGCTCACTCCAGGCCAGAAGTTGCGCCCAGCGCGCCGCTGCCAAACGCTACCAGGACAGCCGCAAGGGCCGCCACGCTCACGCCACACGCCAGGGGCAATGGCGCGCGCGCCAACAAATAGTGACGCATCAGGGTGGCCCACCACCGCCCTGCGCTGATGTACTCCCATCCAGCGACGCAACCGCTCTGAATCCAGACGCAAGCCAGCGCTGCAAGTGCCAGTTTTGCGGCCGTTCGGTCTCGGCTTTTGTGCGTCAGGACTTTCTGCGATGCCGCTTTCGCCATCCATCCCAACCTTCCGTATGGAGTACCGACTCACATGGCCATTTCACCTGAACTCAAGGCGCAGATCCTGCGCTACCACCACGCCGAGCGCTGGCCGGTGGGAACCATCTCGTCCCAGCTGGGCGTGCACCGCGAGACCGTCATGCGCGTGCTCACCCAGGCCGGCGCGGCCCCAATCGTGCCCGCACAACGCACTTCGGGCGTGACCCCCTACCTGCCCTTTATCCAGGAGACCTTGAAGCAGTTCCCCAACCTCACGGCCAGCCGGCTGCACACCATGGCCGCCGAGCGCGGTTACGAGGGGCGCCCCGACCACTTTCGCCACATCGTCGCCCGCCACCGTCCGCGCCCCCCAGCACAGGCCTACTTGCGCCTGCGCACCTTGCCCGGTGAACAGGGGCAATGCGACTGGGGCCACTTCGGCCACATCCAGATCGGGCAAGCCCGCCGACCCTTGATGGCCTTCGTGATGGTCCTTTCCTGGTCCAGACGCATCTTCCTGCGCTTCTTCCTGGGCGCGCACATGGAGAGCTTCCTGCGCGGGCACGTCCAGGCCTTTGAATCCTGGCACAGCGTTCCCAGGGTCGTCTTGTACGACAACCTCAAGAGCGCGGTGCTCGAACGCAAGGGGCAGGCCATCCGCTTCAATCCCACGCTGCTGGCACTCTCGGCGCACTACCGTTTCGAGGCCAGGCCCGTGGCCCCGGCCCGGGGCAATGAGAAGGGGCGCGTGGAGCGGGCCATCCGCTATATCCGCACCGCCTTCTTTGAGGGACGCAGCTTCACCGATATCGACGATCTCAATGCCCAGGCCGATGCCTGGGTGGCTGGTCCTGCCAGCGCTCGGCGCTGCCCCGAGGACTCCCAGCTGTCGGTGCAGCAGGCCTTTGACCAAGAGCGCTCGCACCTGATGGACATCCCGGCCACACCGTTT
>JAUYTN010000032.1 GCA_030695205.1 Burkholderiaceae bacterium
CTGCTATCGATGAGTACGTCGCTCATCACAACACCAACCCCAAGCCGTTCATCTGGACCAAGAGCGCTCGCGATATCCTGCAGAAGGTCATTCGCGCCAATCGTCACTTAAGTTCCAAACAGAATGGAACACTGCACTAGCGTGAGTAAAGAAAAGTTGCGATTGCGATGGACTCAGGCCTGGGTCGGCTCGAGCGTGCCAGCGAGCGCCAGCAAGCTTTCAAAAAGAAAGTAGTCGCCCCAGATTAATTCGTTTTCCATCGCGACGCCGTTGCGCTTGTTGAAGCAGCCGGCGGTGAGGATGCCGGGCTGCCGCAGATCCATCTGCGACACCGGGGTGAGGTAGTTCACGGCGAGCCGCTCGATAGCGGTCTCTGCAGCCTGGCGATAGGCCTTTGCTCTGCCTGGGATCAACGCAGCGAGCTTGAGCAGGCTGGCGGCGGCAATCGCCGTGGCCGATGTGTCCCGGTTGGTGTTTGGTATGGAAGGGTCGTCGAAGTCCCAGAAAGCCACACCGTCCGCCGGCGCGTGCGCCAACCACCAGTCCGCGACCCGAATGGCATCGGCCTCGAACGTTTTTTCACCCAGCGAGAGCGCCTGCGCCAAGCCGAGCATGGCCCAAGCTTGGGCGCGTCCCCAAGTGCTGCTGTCGTGAATGCCCTTGTGCGTGTAGCGCTTGATCAGGGAACCGTTTTCAGGATGGAATGTGGCCGACTGGCACACCGACCCGTCGTCGCGCACGCACAAGGCGATGTGCTGACGCAAGTGCTGGCGACCTATTTCTGCACTGTTCAAAGTCGGCTCGTGGCTCAGCAATAGGGCTACCGTACCAGGCAATGCATCAATGTTCGCTTCATGAGTACCGACGCTGGAGGCCTCCTCGGCCTCCAGTCCCAGCGGTATAAGTCGCGCCCGGGGGTTGTACATATCGACCAGGCTCCGGGTACCGGCCGAGGCCAGTACCTGCGCCTCCTTGTCGGCCAGGAGGGTCGCACCCAACTGTGCGCCGTACCAGAAAAGGAAGCCTTTGAAAACCGAATTGGACGACACACGGGGAGCCAACAGGGCGGACCAGCGTCTGGCGCCCTCAAGGTATCGGGCTTGACCAGTGTGAAGTGCCGCGAGCCAGAGCTGGCCGACCCAGAATCCACCAGTCCAGTCGCCACCCGGGCTGCGCACCCAAGTGCCATCCTCAGGATTCCCATAGTGAGGGAACCCCTCGTGTGGCTGTGCCAAGGTGGCATCTATGCGTTGGCACATGCGCGCGATCGCGTTGTCAACCGTGGTTTTATCCATGCTTTTTGTCTCCAATCTGAGGGCTCTATGGAATGTCCGGAGTGGTTTTGTTGCCGGACAGTGGGTTCTCTGGAGGGCATCGTATGGAGCTCTTTAATGCATGTCCAATATATAATTAGTCATTGTTTTAGATGAAATAAGTATCAATATGGACCTGCGACACCTGCGCTATTTCGTTGCTGTTGCCGAGGAGTTGAGCTTCACAAAGGCCGCTGAGCGCCTGCACAAGGCTCAGCCTCCGGTTAGCCAGCAAATCCGCCAGTTGGAGGAGGAGATCGGCGTGACTCTGCTCTTGCGCACAAGGCGCCATGTCGAACTGACCGAGGCGGGTCGAGTCTTTCTCGATCAGGCTCGGCAGATCCTGCGGTCCACCGAGGGCGCGGTAGTGCAAGCACAGCGAGCGCAGCGTGGAGAAATCGGACGCATCATGGTGGGTTTTTTCGAGCACATGTCCTACACCTTGCTGCCCCCAATACTGCTGGCGTACCGTGAGCGCTTCCCAGCCGTGGAAGTTCAGCTGAGGTGGTTCCCGGTGATCAACCAGGCGGAGGCCTTGCGCCGCGGTGACATAGATATTGCATTTCTGCGCACGGTGCCCGATATGAGTGATGTCACCTGGGAAACCATTCTGGAGGAGCCTTTTGTGCTCGCGGTCCCCTCCAACCATGCTCTGGCCGGCGCGGAATCTGTGTCCCTGAAGAGCTGCGCCCAGGAACAGTTCATCATGTACATGGAACACTTGGCGCCGGACTTTCGCGCCGCACACATGCGCATGTGTGCCTCAGCCGGTTTCGTGCCGAAGGTGGCTTCGGAGGTGGGGCAGGTCTACACCCTGCTGGGTCTGGTCAGCTCTGGAGCCGGCATTGGCTTCGTACCTGCCTCGGTGCAGAAGGTCCACTTCGATCTCGTGAAATACAAGCCCATCCAGGGCAAGCCCGTGACCTACGAAGTGCTTCTAGGCTGGAGTCAACGCAATCCCACGCCTCTCATGAAGGCGTTTGTCGAGACTGCGAAATCGGTGTTGTGAGATGCATCGATTGTCGGGCATCTCAACTACCCACAGACTTTGATTCCGCTCAGTTAGCCAAGACGAAATTGCCATCGACCACACGAGGAATGGCCAGCACATTCACATCGGATAACGCGGCGGGCAACAGGTCGACGGGAAAGTTTTGGTAGCACACCGGGCGGAGAAAGCGATCTATCGCGGCGCTCCCGACAGAAGTAGATCGGCTGTCAGTGGTAGCAGGAAAGGGACCGCCATGCACCATCGCGTGGCTCACTTCGACCCCCGTGGGAAAACCGTTGACAAGAATTCGGCCCACCTTGTCTTCCAGCAATGGCAATAGGCGTCGAGCTAGTGGCACATCTCCAGAGTCCATCTGGAGGGTAGCTGTGAGTTGGCCTTCCAGGCATCCCAGCAGATCCGCCATCTCGTCCACATTCCGACAACGAACGAGCAGCGAACTTGGTCCGAAAAGCTCGTCTCTCATCTCAGCATGACTCAGAAAGCTGGCCGCGTCAGTCGCAAAGAAATGTGCCCTGGCGTCACATCGGCCCGAAGTCGCCTGACCCATGGCGATCGTCTCGACACGCTCGTGTTCAGCCAGGAGCTTTACACCCGCTGCATATGCAGCGGCGATTCCAGGCGTCAGCATGACGCCAGCCACCTTGTTGCGCAAAGACTGGGCCGTTGCATCCACGAAGTGATCGAGTTCAGGCCCTTCGATTGCGATGACGATACCGGGATTGGTGCAGAACTGGCCTACGCCCAAAGTCAGCGAGTCCGCAAATGCTTGGCCGATACTCTCGGCACGAGCTGACAAGGCTCGCGGCAACAGGACTACCGGGTTGATGCTGCTCATTTCGGCGTACACCGGGATCGGGACATCGCGCGCGGCAGCCCGCCGAGACAGCGCCAGACCGCCGGCGCGGGACCCGGTGAATCCCACTGCGCGAATGGCCGGGTGATCCACCAGGGCCTCGCCCACCGCATTGCCGACACCTTGGATCAACGAAAAAGTCCCTTCTGGCAAACCACATTCGGCCACCGCCGCCTGCACGGCGCGTCCCACCAGTTCCGAGGTTCCGGGGTGAGCACCATGCGCCTTAACGACGACAGGACAGCCCGCGGCGAGGGCCGCTGCGGTGTCGCCCCCGGCCACGGAAAAGGCAAGGGGAAAATTGCTTGCTCCAAAGACGGCCACTGGACCCAGCGCCACATGGGACTTGCGCAGATCGGGCCGAGGGAATGGAGTACGCTCGGGTAGCGGCGAATCGAGTGTGGCACCCAGCCAGTGGCCCATTCGAACTACGCACGCAAAGTGACGTAACTGGCCCGTGGTGCGGCCACGCTCACCTTCCAGGCGTGCCGTGGGCAAGGCTGTTTCCAGCGCAGCGCGCTCGATGAGCGAGTCACCGAGTTGCTCGATGTGGCGCGCGATCGTTTCAAGAAAATGCGCTCGCTGATGGGGTGTGGTGGCCCGGTAGATCGGGAAAGCCTCCGCTGCCAGCTTGCAGGCGCGGTCCACATCGCCTACTCCACCGGAGCCAAACACCGGGTCGATTTCCACGTTCAAGGCCGGTGAAAAGGCCCTGAACTCCTCGCTCTTCCCCTGAGTCGAGACGGCTCCAATGAGCATGCTTCCTGTGATTTCCATCATTGTTCCTGAACTGCTGCCCCCGCGGACCCCCGCAGAGCAATGTGCTGATGTCGGCTTTCGCCGACCACTCGTCCTGCTAGGTCGGTGGCGACCGTGTTTGCCGCAATCCTTCGGGGGTAGCGGCGAAGAGATTGGTGCTTATTTGACAAGCGGACAGTTGCCGTCTGTCAATGGTCGGAAGGCTTCGTTCGCCGGGATGGTGGCAACTTGCTTGTAGAAATCGCCTGGATAGCGCGATTCAGACGGCTTCTTCACTTCAAACAGATAGAGCGGGTGAATCTTGCGACCATCCTGCCGGATGCTGCCTTTACCAAAAAGTTTGTCCTCGGTGGGGGTGGCTTTCATGTGCGCCACTACGGCAGCGCCATCGCCGTCAGCCTTCAGGGCAGCAACCGACTTGAGGTAGTGCATCACTGACGAATAGACGCCGGCCTGCGCCATGGTCGGGAACTTTCCTTTGTTGGCGGCTGCGAACTCTTTGCCGAACTTTCGGTTCTCCTCGGTCATGTCCCAATACCAGGATTCGCTCAGCACCAGTCCTTGGGCCGCCTTCAAGCCCAGCGCCTGAACGTCGCTGATAAAAACAAGCAGGCCAGCAAGCTTTTGTCCACCTTCGGTGATGCCGAATTCTGAGGCCTGCTTGACTGCACCTATGGTGTCACCCCCGGCATTGGCCAGGCCAATGACCTTTGCCTTGGAAGCCTGTGCCTGCAGCAAGTAGGAAGAGAAATCGGTGCCGGGGAACGGGTGACGTACTTTGCCGAGTACCTTGCCCCCGTTCTTGACCACGACACTCTCTGTATCCCGTTCAAGCGCGTGGCCGAACGCATAGTCAGCCGTCACGAAGTACCAGCTGTCGCCGCCCGTCTTGACAACCGCCTTACCGGTTCCGTTGGCAAGGGCCCAGGTATCGTAGGCCCAGTGGATCGAGTTCGGTGTGCAGGCCTTCCCGGTCAGGTCGGACGTGCCTCCTCCGGAGACGATCAGGACCTTGTTCTTTTCTTTGACGATCTCGTTGATGGCGAGAATCACCGACGAGGTGGGTACATCGAAGATGGCATCGACTTTGTCCACATCCAGCCAGCGGCGCGTGATGCTCGCTCCGACATCGGGCTTGTTCTGGTGGTCTGCGGACACGATCTCGACCTTCAGGCCGTGTTTCTCGGGGCCAAAATCTGCTACTGCCTTTCTTGCCGCCCAGATTGAACCTGGGCCGGACAGGTCGGCATAGACGCCAGTCTGATCGTTCAACACACCAATGCGAACGACTCCCTCGGTGATCTGGGCGTGCGCCGCTTGGGTGGCCATGAGGGCCGACAGGACCAGCAGTTTGAATCGGGATTTTTTCAGCATGTCTATCTCCTTTGGGGTGGGTTGAAAACGCGGAAGGCCTGTACCCGAGGCTGAATTGCCTGGGTTTGGCTGGGGGACGGAATCGGGAGGGGTTCTGACGAACTTCTCAGGGGTGGGCGACGACTCAGCGTTTTGCCTGGGCTGATATCGTGGTGGACGAAGTGACCGGTGCTCCGGGCCCACCCTCTGGTGGCCGCTTGGTTTTGCCCTCGCGCGCGCCCACCAGGTTTTTGTACAGGGCAGACAGTTCGCCGGCGATGCCGCGGCGGAAGAGCAGGACGCAAAGCACAAATATGCTGCCAATGATGACGGTGATCATCGAACCCACTTTGTCTGCAAGTGTGTTCTGCAGGATGACTACAACGGCAGCGCCAATCAAGGGCCCAAATACAGTGCCGAGTCCACCCAGCAAAGTCATCAGAACCACTTCGCCCGAGGTGTGCCAATGGGCGTCGGTCAGCGTTGCGAACTGGAATACCAGGGCCTTGGTCCCGCCAGCCAGACCGGACAGTCCCGCCGAAAGCACGAACGCCATCAGCTTGTATCGATTCACGTCGTAGCCGAGCGAGATGGCTCGCGCTTCATTCTCCCGGATCGCTTTCAGAATTTCACCGAAGGGCGAGTGGATGATCCGACGGATCAGCCAGAAGCCAAACACGAAGATCCCGAAGACGAAGTAGTACATATTGACATCGGAGGAGAGGTCAACCAGACCCAGGAGTCTGCCCCGCGGAATGCCGTGCATGCCATCTTCACCGCCCGTGAACGGGGCTTGGAGGAACACGAAGTACATCATCTGCGAGAGCGCCAGAGTGATCATGGCGAAGTAGATGCCCTGGCGGCGGATGGCCAGCGACCCGAACACGAACCCCAAGCCTGCAGATGCGAATACTGCGACCAGAATTGCTATCTCAGGAGGCAGACCCCAGGACTTGGTGCTGTAGCCAACCACATAAGCGGAGGTGCCGAGAAACACAGCATGACCAAAGGACAGAAGGCCGGTGTAGCCGATCAGCAAATTGAAGGCACAGGCAAAGAGGCCAAAGCACAGCACCTTCATGATCATTGTTGGGTAAAAGAGAAAAGGCGCCACCATGCCGATCAATAACAAGGCCCCGTAACCCAAGAAACGTCTGTTCATCTTTGACTCACTTTTCTTTGCCAAATAGGCCTGATGGCCGAAACATCAGCACGATGGCCATGATCACAAAGACCACTGTGGCCGACGCTTCCGGATAGAAAACCTTGGTGAGTCCTTCGACCACACCGAGACTCACGCCAGTGACAATCGCGCCCAGAATGGATCCCATGCCACCAATGACCACGACTGCGAAGACGGTGATGATCAGGTTCGATCCCATCAGCGGGCTGAGCTGTCCAGTGGGTGCAGCCAGCACACCAGCAAATCCTGCGAGTCCAACCCCGAAGCCGTAGGTCAGCATGACCATGACCGGCACATTTATGCCGAACGCTTGGGTCATCTTCGGGTTCTCAGTGGCCGCGCGCAGATAGGCCCCCAGACGGGTCTTTTCAATCACGAACCAGGTCAGGAAACACACGGTGAGGGACGACACCACCACCCATAGCCGGTACTTGGGCAAGAACATGAAACCGAGGTTGATGCCGCCTGCAACTTCATCTGGTACCGAAAAAGGTTGTCCTGATACACCGTACAAGTGGCGGAAAAAACCTTCGATGATCAGTGCGAGGCCAAAGGTCAACAGCAGACCATAGAGGTGATCCAGCTTGTAGAGCCACTGAAGTAGGCTGCGCTCAATCGCAATTCCGAAGAGCCCCACCAACAGAGGGGCCGTGAGCAAGGACCACCAGTAGCTGATGCCCAAGTACTCCATTCCCATCCATGCAACGAACGCGCCCATCATGAACAAGGCGCCGTGCGCAAAATTGATGATGTTGAGCATGCCAAAAATCACAGCGAGCCCCAGGCTCAGGATGGCGTAGAAGGAACCGTTTACGAGCCCCAAAATCACCTGCCCCATCAGGGCTTGTATCGGGATGCCAAATAGCGATGTCATCATGTCTCCTTCGCAAACTCAGACGCCCAGGAGGTCCTGGAGCACGTGTTGCTTCTCATTGATTTCGTGCTGATGGATCTCTGCGGCAATCTGTCCGTGCTCGACCACATACATGCGGTCGGCCAGTGGTGCGGCAAAGCGGAAGTTTTGCTCGACGAGGAGAATCGTGTAGCCCTTGACCTTGAGGTCACGGATGACCTGGGCCAGTTTTTGTACGATCACGGGTGCCAAGCCTTCCGAGATTTCGTCCAGCAGCAACAACCGGGCGCCGGTGCGCAGGATGCGCGCCATGGCCAGCATCTGCTGCTCCCCACCGGATAGGCGGGTGCCCTGGCTGTGGCGGCGCTCGTACAGATTGGGGAACATCGCGTAGATCTCGTCCAGGCTCATGCCCCCGCTCCCCACCCGGGGTGGTAACAGCAGGTTCTCTTCACAGGACAGACTTGCATAGATCGCCCGCTCCTCAGGGCAAAATCCGACCCCCAGTCTGGCGATATGGTGGGGCGCCATGTCGATAACCTCGCGGCCGTTGAGCATGATCGAACCGGTGCGCTTGCCTGTGAGTCCCATGATCGATCGCAGCGTGGTAGTTCGACCCGCACCATTGCGACCCAAAAGGGTCACGCACTCACCCCGATTCACCCTCAAGTCAAGCCCGTGCAGGATGTGGGATTCGCCGTAAAAAGTGTGCAGATCGGTGATCCGCAGGTATTCATTGACCATGCTCAATGCCCTTCCTGTGATCCGAGTGCCGCCTCGGCGCTGCCCATATAGGCCTCAATCACAAGCGGGTCAGCGGACACCTCGGCATAGGTTCCTTGTGCGAGCACACTGCCACGTGCCAGCACCGTGATGGCATCGCTGATCCCGGACACCACCTTCATGTTGTGTTCAACCATGAGAATGGTTCGGTTGACAGCGACCTTCTTGATCAACTGCATCACGCGTTCGACGTCCTCATGTCCCATGCCCTGGGTCGGCTCGTCCAACAGCATTAGTTCAGGATCCAACGCAAGCGTGGTCGCGATTTCCAGTGCTCGTTTGCGCCCATAAGGCATTTCAGCAGTGACCATGTCAGCAAAGCCTGCCAAGCCAACGTGACCCAACAGTTCCATCGCACGGTCGTTCAGCGTATCCAGGATGACCGGGGAGCGCCAGAAGTGATAGGAGACGCCGAGTTTTCGCTGAAGGGCGATGCGCACGTTCTCCATCACCGTGAGATGTGGGAACACCGCGGATATCTGAAACGAGCGAATAACCCCACGCCGAGCAATCTGGGCGGGCTCTTCCCGCGTGATCTCGACACCGTTGAAATGAATACTTCCGCGGGTGGGCGATAGGAACTTGGTCAGTAGATTGAAGCAAGTGGTCTTGCCCGCTCCATTGGGACCGATAAGCGCATGAATGTGGCCTCGCTGAATGCCGAGGTTGACGTCGTTGACGGCAACGAAGCCTTTGAACTCTTTTGTGAGTCCAGAGGTCTTGAGTATGAAATCCTGTGTCATGGTCCGAGCGATGTCTCCGCTTGTTATGGGCTAGAGATTAGGACCCTAGACAAGATACGTCCAATATCTTATTTGTCTAGTTTTGAGACGTTCTACGAATAACCATGATGTCAAAACAGCGGCATCTACTGTGTCAGCCAGGCCCTATGCCAAGTCGGTAAGGATCACGCGATTTATGTAGCTTGCTGCGCTATCCAACAGTGGTTGTTTGACGTTGCTCGAATAGCTCAGCATTTACGGCTTGACGACCCGGCACTGGTACTGGTACCCGTGTAGATAGAGAGTCGAACGCGAGGTCGAGCGAAGTCACCCTTGGCAACCCGGCGTGCAGAGTCCCGTTGTCCAGCGACAAGAGGCTATGGAGTTCTGTCTTCACGGTCGCTGGTAGATTCGGATCAACGGTGGCTTTCGGATTGCTTTTTGGTAAGGTTGGTCAATCGGCAGTTCAGGGTCGGGCACAACCGCTTACTTCGGGCACGACGAGTCGTTCTCGAAGCGCGGCCAGGCTTCCCTAAGTTGAGTGGCCGGTGCCGGAGTTGCAGCCGTCGTTCGACCCTTCCATACTCGTATGACAGGTAGCCGCGGAGGCCGACATTCAAGCGTGCCAAGTCACAGGCTGCAACCAGCCTTAAGCCGCCGGCCAGTGTGCGGTGTGCGGTGTGCGGTGCAGGTGCAGGTTCATGCCGACAACCGAGTTTTGTGCTCCTCGGGTACATCAGCAACACATTTGACCTGCCTCGATCAGTGTCAAGCTCCCTGTCCCGTCGCGAGCTTCAGCACCGTACCGATCACGAACAGCGAGGCGGCAATCCGCCCCCACCGCCAGGTAGTGAACCAGTAGCGGTGATTGACCCACACCGCGCGATGGATTCGCTCTGCTGAAACCAGGAGTGCAATCGCAACGACCACGGGACCGACGATCCCGACGGACGCATCGATCTGGCCCAGCAGGAAAACCCAGAACAGCGGCCAGGCTACCGCATCGAGGGCCGCAAGCCATCGTCGACCGGTCCAGTGCGGTGCATTGGCTCGGGGTTCACGCGCAACGAGCAGCCACATACCAACCTCCAGTCATTTCACGCTTCACACATCCGATCCACTCTTCTTCTCGTCCATTCAGCCCACGGCACTGCCCAAAATGGAATGGCAACCGACAAACATTCAAAGATTGACAGATCGCACCCGGTGGTTGAATTCACACGGCAAACAACCGTAAAAGATGTTTCATCGCTCGCGGGTCCATGGCCCGCCCAGTGATCCACCAAATCGTGTCGTCTGATCCCCAAGGAACGCTGCCCCAATTTCCGAGGGAGCTGGATTGGGAATCCATCCCTCGGTCATCGAGTCAGCTTAGGTGCGCACCCTGCCCCGCATTCGTCGGTCGCCGTGCGACACCGAAAGCGCTGGGTCAAGGCGCGAAAGCCTGGGCACCGTGGAATAAATGGAAGGGGCCCACCAGAGTGAAACGGCGGTGGGAAGGCGGCTGTTTATGCCGCGAAAGGCCTTGGCGTTTGCGCCAGCAGCGCTATGGTTCGCAAGTCGGCGAGCGGCGAAGTTTCAGGGGCGGCACCTTGGGTAGATCGCTGG
>JAUYTN010000049.1 GCA_030695205.1 Burkholderiaceae bacterium
GCACGGTTTTTTGTTTGCCTGCATGGGGTTTTGGGCGGTGCGGGGGTGGACGCAGCGCCGCCAGTTGGCGTGGGTGCTGCTGGGCGTGCTGTGGCTGGCCCCGCAAACCGAGTGGCTGCAGGCCCACATTCCCGGCAGGGGCGCCAGTCTGGCCGATGCTGTGGCCGATGTGCTGGGCCTGGCGGTGGGCGTGGCGTGGGCGCTGCTGCTGCGCAGGCGTAAGCGCAGTGCGGCGGCGCAACAGCCAAATGGTGAATTGCACGGCCAGCAAGCACCCGTGGCCAATGGTGCGCGGGTGGGCTGATCCTGCATGGCACAGGGCAGCGGTCAACCGATCGCCCACTCTTCCACAGCCAGGCCACGATGGCTGACAGCCACAACTGCTCGCGGTTCAGTCGGACAAAACGCTCAACCATTTCGGCTGGACGGCGGCGCAAGATGACACACACGACGGCATGTACTTGGCCAGGCATATCCCACCAGCTAACGAAAGGTCACACTTGGTGTGATACGATGAACTCGCAATGGGAGCAAGTGGCTTGAAAATTTTCAAGAATGCGTGGTTTGGGCGCTTTGCCCGCAAAGAAAACATCTCGGCACGAGTGCTCTGGGATGCGGTGGACCGTGCGGAGAAAGGCTTGGTAGATGCCGATCTCGGTGGTGGGGTGATCAAGCAGCGAATTGCGCGCCCTGGGGAGAGCAAGTCCAAGGGCTATCGCAGCATCGTGCTGTATCGGAAAGGTGATAAGGCTTTTTTCGTCTATGGCTTTCCCAAGAGCGATCTTGGCAACATTCGTGACGATGAGCAGGAGCAGTTCAAAAAGGCGGCCAAGTCGATCCTTGCATTGTCAGACGAACAGATTCGTCAGTTGATTGAAAACGGTCAATTTGAAGAGGTGAAGAAAGATGGCTAAAAAATATCGCAGTGACGCATTTGCTGCCATTCATGAAACGATGGAGGCCCTGCACGACATCGGAGCGATCGATAAGCAGACGATGCGTGAGTTCGATGATGCCTGCCTGACGCCGGTGCATGTCCTTGCGCCTGAGGAAATCAAGGCCATCCGCGCACGTGAGCACATTTCGCAACCGGTGTTTGCACGCTACCTTAACGTGTCAAAGAATCTGGTGTCTGACTGGGAGCGAGGCGTCAAAAAGCCGGGCGGACCAGCGTTGCGTCTGCTGACCGTGATTCAGAAAAAGGGACTCGAGGCTATTGCCTGATAGCGGCCTGCATGGCACCAGGGCAGTGGTCAACCGACTCCCCACTCTTCCACAGCCAGGCCAGGCACCCGGTGGAATTCTCGGGCGTTGTTGGTGATGACCACGCTGTCCTCGGCCATGGCGTGAGCTGCAATCAGCAAGTCCATACCCCCTATGGGCATGCCCGCGCGCTCCAGCGCGGCGCGGGTTTGTGC
>JAUYTN010000060.1 GCA_030695205.1 Burkholderiaceae bacterium
ACCAGGTGCAGGGGCAAGACCAAGCGCTGCAGCAGGGGGTGGGGGGTCGGCAGGCCGCCCCCCACCCCCCGGCTGGGGGGGGTGGGTACCTGGATATATGCACCGTTTTCAAATTTCGCGCCGCCGACGGCCAAAAAAAACGCGACCCGCGGCTGGACGAGCTCAGCTCGATGGGCTTGCCGCGCACCTGGTTGCAGGTGGCCGAGGCGATCGGCATCGATGCCTTCCTGCAGATGTGGCGAATCCTGGACGCCGACGAATCGCTGCACGAGGACAACATGGTGCAGGCCCATCTGCGGCCCTATCGGTCGTATCTGAGGTTTCAGCGCAACCGGTACATCGAGACGCTGGCCGCGCTGCGGGTGCCGTGCGCGACGATCCGAGAAATGCTCAAGCGCCAGCTGGGTGAGGAGATCAGCGAGCGTCACATATTCAACCTGGCGAACAAGAAATAGGATGGCGCAATGAGTCGAAAAACGGCCGTTATTTACGGCAGGGTCAGCACAGTCAAGCAGGCCGATGACGGGTTGCCGATCGAAAGCCAGATCGAGGGCGGGCATCGCAAGGCGGAGGCGCTGGACGCCGATGTGCTGAAGGTGTTCAGGGATGACGGCATATCCGGGCGGACCGATGAGCGGCCTGCATTCCGGGATGCTGTCACCTATTGCCGGATCCACCAGGTGGACTATTTCATCTGCTGGAGCACCTCGCGCTTTGCCCGCAACAAGCTGGACGCCGCGCTCTACAAGAAGGAATTGAAGCGCACCGGCTGCCGCGTGGTGTACGTCAGCGTGGACCTCGACAACGAAACCGACTCGGGCTGGATGATGGAATCCATGCTGGAGATTTTCGACGAGCATTACAGCCGGCAGGTGTCGGCCGACACGCTGCGGTCGATGATGAAAAACGCGCGGGACGGCTTTTGGAATGGAGGTCGCCTGCCCTTCGGGTACCGGTCTGTCGCCGCCGGCAAGCGCAAGCGGCTGGAGCCGAATCCGGACGAGGCGGGGACGGTGCGCGAGATGTTCGACCTCTACATCCGGGGGTTCGGGTGTCGCGCGATCGCCATGCTGCTGAACGAGGAAGGCCGCACGCTGCGCGGCACGCGGTGGGGAAAAACCACCGTGGCGTGCGTGCTGAAAAATTGGGTCTATGCTGGGTACGTCGTGTTCAACAGGATGAACTCGACCACCGGCAAGGAGAGGCCGCGGTCCGAGTGGGTTGTCACGCCCAGCCATGAAGCGCTGGTTAATGAGGAGCTTTTTATGCGAGCACAGGATTTGTTCGGAGAGCGCGCCCCCGCAGAGGGGGGCAGCTCGGCCCGGAGTCAGTTCGTCTTTACCGGGGTGCTGCGCTGTTCGTGCGGCGCCGCGATGACAACCGAGAGCGCGCGTGGTAATGGCGGGCGATACAGCTATTACAACTGCGTGTCGGCACAGAAAGGCACCGGCTGCACGCATCGCCGCCTTCCTGCGGGTGACTTCGATGAATGGATGGTGGCCGAGATCATGGACCGCATCCTGACCAAGGAACGCCTGGTCGACTTCGTGCGCGAGCTGCACCAGCTCACAGGGGAATGGGTCAAAGACCGAGCCCGCCGCCGCGACGCCATCGCTGCCGACCTGCGTGACACCGAAAAGCGCCTGCACAACCTGTATGGCATCCTCGAGCTGCATGGGAAAGACGCCCCCAACCTGGCCGACCTGACCGAGCGCATGCGCACTTTGAAGAGTCAGCGCGACGGATTGGAGGGGAAGCTGATCGAGATCGAGGACGAGGTGTATCCGGCGGTGGGCATCGACGAAAGTGAAATCGCCCAGGCTGCCGACATGCTGCGCGAGGTGGTGCTGAGCAGCCGCGATCCGGCCAAACTCAGGGCGTTTTTTACGGGTTTCGTCAAAGAGATCGTGCTGGACGACCGGGATATCAGAGTGGAATACCGGCCTGAGATGCTGGTGAACCGTGCCGGATTCGACACGGTTCACAGTAGCGGTGTTTGGCTCCCCGAACTGGTCTTACTACGAACCAAAACTGTTGAGTTCAAGTTACCCCCGCGATTCTACCGCAAACGGCTTGCAGCCTGAAGTTTCGCCCCCCGTGAAACGGCTTGCCGGCTGGGCTGATGATGCCCAGCATGGCGAAAGACCGTTCAAAACCGCTTTCCGAGATCAATTTCTATTGCCGGCCGTGCTTTCAGTCGTTCAGGGCTGAGCCGGGGCGGGTTGAGGACGCGCCGGAAGCCGAGCACCATCCCTTCGAGTATTTCGCGCCGTGTCCGAAGTGTGGGGCGGAGTGCGAGCAGGCGGCGTGGGAGCGGGGGCTGCTGAAGGCCTGGGCGAACGCGACGGGGCCGAGGACGGAGGAAGGGAAGGCGGCGACGGCTGCCAATCTGGAGGGGCATCCGACCCGGGAAGAGGCGCTGCGCACGCGGTTCAATGCGATGAAGCATGGGCTGTCGGCGCGGACGGCGACGTATTTTCCGGCTAAGCCGGACGGCTATGCCTTCTGCTCGGCCTGCGACGTGGACCGGGTGTGGTGCGCCTCGCAGCCGGCGTGCTCGAAGAAGACCGAGCTGTTCATGCTGCACCACGCGGCGTTCGAGCAGCGAAACCCAAAACACCTGACCGGGATCTATGCCGACCTGCAGGCGTCGCTGTTTGCGGTGCTGCAGCAGATCCTGCAGACGATCATCGCGGACGGGGTGAAGATCGAGGCGCCGCAGTACTACACGACCAAGGACGGCGAGCTGCTCATCGCTGAATACGTCGACGAGAGCGGCAATCGCCGGATCATCAAGGACATCAACGCCCACCCGCTGTTCAAGCCACTGGGCGAGATGTTGTCGCGCGCCGGACTGTCGCTGGCTGATATGGGCATGACGGCCAAGGTGATCGAGGCCGAGGACGAGGAGATGGGCCGGCTGCAGGAGGATCAACAGCAGCGCGGCAGCATGCTGGAGTTCCAGCAGCGCCAGACCAGCGCGCTGGAGGCGCTGGCCGGGGCGATCGAGCGGGCGAAGTCGAACAAGCAGCGCGATCCGGTGCTGATCGAACATCAGGCGCAGAACGGCGGTGATGCGTGAGCGCGCTGTCTAAAACCCTGCGCGGTGCCGCCGGAAATGCCGTGGCGTTCTGGTGCCCTGGCTGCGACATGGCGCACATGGTTGGGCATGGCGATGGTCCTGGTCCGCGATGGATATGGAACGGGAACGCGGAGAAGCCGACCTTCTCGCCGTCGGTCCTGGTGCAGTGGGATCAGTGGGTGCCGCCGGCGACGACCCCGGAGATGGCCGCCCGGATCAATTCGGGCGAGATCGTGCAGACGAAGGAGTCGCGCGTCTGCCATTCCTTCGTGACGGACGGCCGCATCCAGTTCCTGGGCGACTGCACGCACCACCTTGCCGGGCAGACGGTCGATCTGCCGGAATGGCCGCACGATGGCTGAGCGCACCACCAAAGCCGAACGCCTCAAAGTCCAGTCCCGCGCCGAGGCCGCGATCATGCGCTATGCACGCCCGGACGATAGCGGCATCCGGCCCCATGCCTTGTGGCACAAGCACGTGCACAACGTGAATCTGGACCCGATGCAGGTGCTGCGGATGATCGAGATGGACCAGCACCGCAACACGCTGGATTTTTCGTGCCGGCGGACGCGCAAGACGTCGACGAAGGAGCTGTACAACCTGGAGCGGCTGGCGACGAATCAGGCGCTGGAGCTGGGGATCGTGGCGCCGCGGCAGCAGCAGAGCGCCAACAACCTGAAATACATGCTGGAGGCTATCGGGCGGTCGGAGATGCTGACGGCCTATATCGCGTTCGACCGCGGGCGGGTGCGGCTGAACGACACCGGGTTCCAGTTCTCCAACGGCTCGCGGGCTTCGGCCTACGGGATCATGGGGCAGATCGACGGCGACTCGCTGGCGATCGCCTCGCTCGAGGAAGTGGACGACATGCCGGAGGACCGGCTGCTGTCGCGTTTCCTGCCGATGCTGGGCGCGTCGGAGCGGCTGGGGGTGGACATCAAGATCGAGCCGGAAATCCGCGTATCCGGCGTGTTCAAGGGCGCGGACGTGATGCAGGCGCTGATCGATTCCGGGCGCTACCACGTGTTGCCGACGGTGGATGTGTACCTGGGGCAGGAGTTGGGCATCGTCGGCGCCGACTGGGTGGCGGACATGCGGGCGCAGCAGACCGAGGGCGAGTGGATCCGGCAGTTTCTGTGCCTGAACATCGCCAGCACGAACTGGATCTGGGAAAAGCACGTCAAGCGCGCCCGCTCGGTGGGCCTGGCGGCCGGGCTGGAGATTGCGGGCCCGCTGCCGGGGATGCGGTACAAGCGGCGGGGTCTGGTTTCCTTCGGGTATGACCATCTTGGCCACGGCGAAAGCCTGCATGCCTCGAAATCGGCGCTGGTGGTGTCCGAGCTGGTGGGCAACTTCGTCACCTTTCCCTTCGTGCGCACCTGGCCGGCCGGTACCGATGAAAAAACGATTCAGCGCGACCTGGTGGCGCTGTGGGGTTACTTCAACCCAGACTATGCGATGGGCGACGCATACGGCATCGGCCTGCTGACCTCGGTGAACGACGACTTGTTCCGGCTGGGGCTGACCGACATCGACCGCATGTCGATCGGCGATGGCCAGAGCACGCAGAGCACCTGGCACCAGTGGGCGTTCGCCCCGATCCGCTTCCAGGGCATGACCAAGCACGCGATGGCGTCTCAACTGCGCAGCGCCTTTCACGGCGGGCGGGCGGCGCTGCCGTATTTCGACGATGACGACGCGGGCAGCCGCGACTGGATCGACTTCGCGCGCCAGCTGGCCAACATCAAGGAAGAGAAAACCAAGGCCGACTACTCGTCGTTCAAGATGGCCGATTCCAAGATCGGCGACGACCTGTTCGACGCCTCGATGGCTGCGGTGTGGGCGCTGGAGACGCGCGGGGCCGAGGATGTGGCGACGGTGATCGGAAGCCGGGTGCAGTCGCGGCAGCAGCTGCTGGGGATGGCGGCGTGAGCACGAACGAATACGCACGCCAGCGCGGCCGCGATCCTTTGCCGGAGGCCGCCAGTCAACTACCCGTCAACGAAAAGCGGGGCGCCCTGCCGCCGCTCAGTGCGGCCGCCCAGGCGCGCGTGCATAAAAATCGGGCTTTGGTGCATGAACACCTGCCCGAGGCCCTTCCCTTCATCAAGGAGCTGCATGAGCTGGGCCTGATCCCCGGCTGGCGCAGTGTCGAGTCGGTGGAGGTGTTTTCCAATTCAAAACCAGAGGGCCTGCCATGAGCCTGCTAGAAAAAACCTTCAACGCGCTGGGCCGGCACGACACGGCGCTGATGCGGGCCGCCACGCTGCCGAACGAATCGGCGGGGCAGTCCGGCTCATCCGAACGGGGCCGCCGCGCCAATCCGGAAGACCAGGTCAAATACCTGTACCGGATGATGTGGGTGGACCCCGACCTGCGGCAGGCCATCCTCGACGTGCGGGAAATGGACAAGCTGGACGGACGGGTGCGGCGCATTCATTCACGTATCGCCCGCGACGTGGTGAAGGGCGGGCTGGTGATGCAGATCCCGGAGGGCAGCGAGAAGCTCGCCACCCTGTGGGCCGATTTCCAGCGCCGCATGCAGTTGAACCGGGTGGAAAAACTCAAGTCCGACGCGCGCGGGCTGGTGATGGAAGGCAACCTGCCGCTGCAGTGGGTGCTGGACCGCGACCACAACGTGGTGTCCGGCGTGCGTATGCCGTCCGAGACGATCCTGCCCAATGTCGACCCGAACGGGCGCTTCACGGACGTGCGCAAGGCCTATACCCAGATGGACCTGACGACCGGCGCCGAGCTGGCCAGCTTTCCGCTGTGGCAGCTGTTCGTCGCCCGCTTCGACCCCGACAACTTCGACGACATGGGCAGCCTCGGCCGCCCCTTCCTCGATGCCGTGCGCACCACCTGGCGCAAGATCGTGATGACCGAGGAAGACCTGGTCATCCGCCGCCGCGTGCGCGCGCCGCTGCGGCTGGCGCACGTGCTGAAGGGTGCGACCGAACCCGAGATCGAGAAATACCGCGCCCAGGTGGAAAAGGACCAGGGCGAGATCACCACCGATTACTACATGAACCGCGAGGGCGGGGTGACGGCCATCCAGGGCGACGCCAAGCTCGACCAGACGGCCGACATCGTCCACCTGCTCGACACCTTCTTCTCCGGATCGCCGCTGCCCAAGGGGATGATGGGCTACACCGACGGCATGGCGCGCGACATCCTGGAAGACCTGAAGCGCGACTACTTCGACGAGGTCGACGTCATCCAGGACACGCTTTCCTTCGCCTACGAGCAGGGCTTCCGCCTGGAGCTGCTGCTGAAGGGCATCAACCCCGACGATTTCGATTTCACCATCACCTTCGCCGAGCGCCGCACCGAGACGCCGAACCAGACCGCCGACCGCGGGCTCAAGCTGCAGGCGCTGGGCTTTCCGCAGGGCATGGTGTGGGAGGAACTCGGCTACGACGCCAGCTATGTGCGCAAGCGCAAGGACTGGGAGGCGGAGAACTTTGACCCCTACCCGGAACCCGACAAGATCGGCGTGCCGGGCGGGGCGAAGGTCAGCATCACCCCCGGCAACGGCCGCAAGGGCGAGAGCGGCACCAGCATCAGCAACGGCGGCTAGACCATGAGCGCCATCCTCACCGCCGACATCGCCGCCATCAGCGCCGACAGCCTGCTCACCGCAGACGGCTTCATCGGCCCGCTGGAATGGACGGACGACGCGCCGGCCGCGGTGGACTGGCCTGTGCCTGACGCCGCCGCGCTGGAGTGGCCATGAGCACCGCCGCCACCCGCGCCGCCATCAAGCGCGCCACGCTGGCCGCGCAGCGCGACATGGAGCGCCTGGATTCCGATTCATTGAAGCGGTTGAAGGCGATGTACCAGCAGGCGCTGGAGGATATCCAGGCGCGCATCCGCATCCACGCCGGCGGCGACGACAACCTGGCGCTGCAGGAGCTGCAGAGCCTGCTGGCGCAGGTGAATGCGCGGCTCGACACGCTGACCCGCGCGCGCGATGCGCTGCTCGACAGCAAGCTCGGCGAAGCGGCCGGGCTGGGCGTGCGGCCGTTCGCCACGGCTGCCGGTGTGGAGCTGCCGTCGATCAATGCCGCCGCCGCGATGCAGATCAACGACGAGGCCGTGCGCTTCGTCAAAAGCTTCATCGCCGAAGACGGCCTGCAGCTCTCCGACCGGCTGTGGCGGCTGGATCGCCATGCGCGCGAGGCGGTCACCGGCGCCATCGAGCAGGCAGTGATTCAGGGCCACGGCGCGGCGCAGGCCGCGCGCGAGTTTCTCGCTCGAGGCGAGCCGGTCTCGGGCGAGATCGCCGCCAAGATGAACGCCGCCAACGCTGGCAGGATAGGCAAGGCGGCGGCGGAAGCGCTCACCGGTACCGGCTCGCCGATGGACAACGCCATGCGGCTGTTCCGCACCGAAATCAACCGCGCGCACGGCGAGGCCTACATCAAGGGCGCGCTCGACCATCCGGATGCCGTCGGCGTGCGCTTCCTGCTGTCTCCCGCCCACCCCAAGCCGGACATCTGTGACCTGCATGCCGCCGCCAACCTGCACGGGCTTGGCGCCGGCGTGTATCCATCGCGCGAGAAATGCCCGTGGCCGGCGCACCCGAACACGCTCTCCTTCGTGGAAGTGGTGTTCCGGGACGAGGTGAGCGAAGCCGATCGCGCCGGCAAGGAAACGCCGATGCAGACGCTCGACCGGCTGAGCCCGGCGCAGCAGCGTGGCGTGCTGGGGGCGCACAAGCATGAGGCGTACAAGGAAGGGAAGTTGGGGCAGGGGATGATCCGGTCGAAGTGGTCGGCGGTGCAGCGGCGGATTGGCAGATCGACTGGGTGAGACCACCCCGCGCCCTCTCCCCTCCACCCGAGGGGGAGGGGAATATTGATGACCCGCTGCGGCGGGTTTTTTATTTCGCTGCCGGAACAAACACCCCCCGTGAAACCGCTTGCGCGTCTGGGCAAAGTCCGTCACAGCCGCGCATGGGTTACCGGTTCCTCCTCAGCCGGGTCTCTCTCCCTTGACGCATCCGTGTGTGGCTACCTATTCATGAAAGGCGGCCATGCAAAGCGCGCGACATTTCAGGCTGGAAGCGTCCGACCATCCCGGGGCAGTGCGATTCCTGTCCGGGCTCCATGTGAATCTGGAGGAAGGCAAGACGACCAGCTGGGTGACCGTGACACGCACCGGCAAGTTTTCCGATCCGCGCTACGGGCAGTTTGAAATCTCGCGGGAGATGCTGTTGTCGATGGTGCGCAATTTCGATGCGCGCACCTACGGGCAGGACATCTTCATCGACGTTTCGCACAAGCCCGACACCGGCGCGGCCGGCAAGGTCGTCAAGCTCACGGTAGAGGGCGATCGCCTGCGCGCCCTGGTGGAATGGACGCCCTTCGGCGTCGAGGCCATCAAGGTCAAGGGCTTCGCTTACCTCTCCGCAGAATTCCACGAGAACTGGCAGGACAACGAGGCCGGCAACACGCACGGCTGCGTCCTGCTGGGCGCTGGCTTGACCGTGCGTCCGGTCATCAAGCGACTCGACCCCGTATTGCTATCCGAGACGGACGGCGCCACGCCGACCTATCTCCACCCCGAACTGCAAACCACTCTTCTTCAGGAGATCGACACCATGAAAGACAAAATGCTCAAGGCGCTGCGCGCCAAACTGGAAGCCATGAAACTGGCCGAAGCCAACATCGCCACGCTGCTCGGTTCGTATGAGAAGACGCTGGGCGACGTGGCCGACGAAGCCCGCGCCACCGTGCTGCTGGCCGAGTTCGAAACGCTCGGCATGCAGCTGGCGGCAGCGGTCGGCGACAAGCCGGCCCACATCACGCTGGCGGCTCCGTCCGGTGGTCTCACCGCCGACGACGTCACCCGCATCCTGGCCGAGGCCAAGGACAAGGAAGCCAAGGAAGCCCGCGCACTGGAAGAATCCCGCGCCGGCAACATCAAGCTGCTGTCCGACACCATCGCCGCCGCACCTGGGCTGGCCGACGACATGAAGAAGGCGCTGGCCGACGAGGTGGCCGACCTGGTCACCGCGTCGATGACGGCGGAACAGGTGAAGAAGCTGGCCGAAAACCAGATCAAGCACGGCAACGAAGTCGCCGCGGCCAAGCAGCTCACCTCCATGGGCTGGCAATTCCCCGCCGGCAACGTGCACATTTCGGTGGAAGGCTCCAACGAAGTGCTGGCGCTGCAGGAAGAGGTCGACAAGCGGTTGTATAACCGCATGCCGGCGCACAAGCGCTATTCGCTGTCCGGCGGCGTGCAGATCGGCGCCAACAAGGCGCTGGTCGACGAGGCCCTGGCGCTGTACGACGCCCAGAACGGCCGCCGCCTGCACGAGGAAGTGCGCGCGCACAAGCGCCTGGCATCCGGCGATTCGGTGGTGTCCGATGTGTCGGTGCCCGCGATCTTCGAGCGCACGGTGATCCGCGAGGCCCTGTACCAGATGGTGGGCCTGGGCCTGTGCGATGTCGGCACCGACGTGTTCTCGACCGTGGTGCAGGTGCCGTATTCGTACCGCGATACCGGCGCTGCCGGCGCATCGGCCGCGCGCCAGTACGAAGGCGGCTCCATCGCCCGTGCTGCCGTCAAGCAGGCGCTGGAAGAAGCCCGCCCGATTCCGCAGAAGCTCGCGTTCGAAGTGTCGGACGAACTGCGCTACCTGGCAGGCAACGGCCAGATCAACTTCGACATCGTGGCGGAGAATGCCCGCAACGCCTCGCGCATCATCGGCGAGGATTCGGAGAGCCTGATCTTCAACGAGCATCTGAACGCGGCCGACCAGTACAGCACCGCAGCCATCACCAACGAAGCGGTGGCCACTGCCAACGGCACGAACAAGATCTTCGTCACCAACCAGTTTCCGGTGGTGCGTCCCAAGAAGGTCTACGACCTGCAGGGCAACCAGGTGGGCAGCACGCTGTATCCCATCGTCATCACGCTGAACGCCGTGGCAATCACCGAGTGGTCCGCTGGCGTGTCCGCCGGCACCTACTACGTGATGAACTACAACCTGGGCGAGATCACCTTCGTGAACGAGACCGGCACCGCCATCGCCCCCGCCAGCACGCACGCCATCGTGGCCAGCTACACCTACACCACCAACGTGCACAAGTGGGATACCGACCTCGGCGGCCTCACCACCGATGCCAAGTACGACGACTTCCTGTATCGCTTCGGTCTGCGCAAGACCGCGATCGAGGACCGCGCCTACATGGCCAACGTCGGCATCATGAGCGGCACGCTGATGACGCAGATCGAGCAGGCCAAGCAGTTCGGCGCCAACTCGAAGCGCCCCGGCACCGACCTGATGGCCGACGGCAACCTCGGTCGCATCAAGGACGTGGCGATGTTCCGCAGCTACGCGCCGGGCCTGAACCAGGGCGACGTGCGCGCGGTGATCGGCGAGCGCGGCACGGTGCGCTTCCGCATGGTCAAGCCCTGGACGCTGGGCGAGCTGGAAAACCAGAAGGATGCCAACGGCCGCTTCACCGGCAAGAAGGAAGCCTACGGCGACCAGTTCGTGGTGGTGCACACCCCCACGCTGCTCAAGGGCGCGCTGACCTCGGTGGTGCTCTACAGCGCCACCGGCCGCGTCGACCGCGCTTCCTAAACCCCAGAGTGAACCCCGCGCGGCATGCCGCGCGGGCACTCGCAGGAGAACCCCCTATGGAAAAACGCATTACCGTACACAACCCGACCGCCATGGCGCTCTATGTCGGCAGCGACATGGTGCCGCCTTACGAGACCCGCGACTTTCCCGAAAGCCGGGTGCCGCCGCACCTGCGTCCGCAGGATGAGCCGGCCCCGGTTGCCGAAGCCGAACCCGATCTGATCGCCGAGCTGCTGGCGCTCAGCGTCAAGGACATCGTCAGCAGCTTCGACACGCTGAGCGACGAAGACCTGGTCCGCCTGGCCGAGCTGGAAAACGCCGGCGAGATCACCGCGCGCAAGTCGCTGCTGTCCGCGATTGCCGAAGCGCAGCTCGAGCGCGCTGCCAAGAAGGAGGATGGCGACGCGGGTGACACGGCAACCGGCGCCACCGCCGGCGCGAGTGGGGCGAACGGCTGATCCGGCGCGGCCATCGAGCGTGCCATGCCTACCGCAGACCCGCTCGATGGCCGCATCCTGCACCTGCAGATCGACATCCTCCTGAGTCCGCGGACGGATTCCTCGGTGGGACATACCGACCCGGCGGCGGACATAGGCAAGCGCATCGCACTGGAGGCGGGGTTGATTGCGAAAAGGCTGGGCGGCGACGGCTGCGATGTCGTTGTGGAACGGCAGATAACGGTTTACTGATGAACGCGACACTTGAAAACATGGAGGGCAGGGCGTGAGCGGCACCATGTCGCAGGTCGATCTCGTGGCCGACCTCAAGGCCTCGCTGCACGACGCCGCGGAAGTGTTCACCGCCGCGTCCGACGCCGACTTCGTCCGCCATCTGGATCTGGCCGCCCGCGATCTTGGCCGCTTCCGCCGCCGCACCCTGGTGGGCACCATCACGCTGACGGCAGACGTCGATCTGTACGCTGCCCCCGCCGATCTTTCCAGCCTGAAAAGCCACCTGTGGGGGATTTCCCCCACCGCCGCGCGCAAGCCCTGGGAGAAGGGTTATCCCGGACGCCTGCCCGACATGCGCGAGGCCGAGGTGGACGGCGTGCAGGCCATCGCACTGTCGCCGCCGCCCACCGCCGCCCAGATCGCCATGCTGGGCAGCGAATTCCGCTACTACTACTTCGCCACCCACGCCGTCGGCGCCGCCGCGGCCGACACCACGGTGAAGCCGTGCGACCGCGGGCTGCTGCTGCTGCGCGCCCAGGCCGAGGCGATGAAGGAAATGGCGATGCGCAACATCAAGAAGCCGGTGCAGCTGCGCGACGGCCTGGCAAGCGCGCCGCGCAACGGCACCCCGGCTTCGCTCTTCCAGGCACTGATGGAACAGTTCGAGAAGGAGGCGGCATGAAGCCGCATCTGCTGCCCGGCTGGCGCCGCATCCTGCGCAAGGCATGGTCGATTCGGCTGGCTGCGCTGTCCGGTGTGCTGTCCGCCTGCGAGGTGGTGCTGCCGCTGTTTGTCGACGCCATGCCGCGCGCGCTGTTTGCCGGGCTGGCGCTGGTGACCATCACCGGCGCCATGATCGCGCGCCTGGTCGCGCAGAAAGGCATGTGATGAAACATCCGCGCGCCTCGATTGCCGCCCTGGTCCTGTCCGCCGCCACGCTGGTGGGCATCGTCTCTCACGAGGGCTACCGCGACACCGCCTATATCCCGGTACCGGGCGACGTGCCGACGATCGGCTTCGGCACCACCGGGGGCGTGAAGCCGGGCGACCGCACCGACCCGGTGAAGGCGCTTAACCGGGCGATGGCCGACGTCAACCAGTTCGAGGGCGCGATCAAGCGCTGCGTGAAGGTGCCGCTGCGCCAGAACGAATACGACGCCTTTGTGAGCCTGTCGTACAACATCGGCAGCGGCGCCTTCTGCGGCAGCACGCTGGTGAAAAAGCTCAACGCCGAGGACTACGACGGCGCCTGCCGCGAGATTCTGAGGTGGGACCGCTTCAAGGGCAAACCACTGGCAGGGCTGACCAAGCGCCGCCAGGCCGAATACCGCCAGTGCACGGGAGCGCCATCATGAACAAGCTGCTCAACGCCCGGCTGATCATGACCGTGCTGCTGGGCGTGGTGTATTTCGGCGCGCTGATCTGGGCGCTGGCGCACGGCAAGCTGGAGATCAACAGCTACATCGCCGGCGTCGGCCCCTTGTTCGGCATGGCGTGGGCGTCGTGGTTTCAGGTGGCGGAGCCCAAGGCATGAGGCTGCTGCTGAACCCCTACCTGCTGCTGGCGCTGCTGGTGTTTGTGGTGGCGGTGGGCGCGCTCGGTTACAAGGCCGGGTACCGGCATGCCGAGAACGCCTGCGCTGCCGACAAGGCCGCCGCACTCACCCGCGCGATCGAGCAGGCCGCCGCCATCGCCCGGCAGGATGCCGAGGTGCTGGGCGCGCACGAGCAGCAGCTGGAACGTACCCGCACCGTATTCCAAACGATCCGCGAGGAGGTCACCCGCTATGTCGCCAACCATGCTGGCGCTGCTGATCAGTGCCTTGATTCTGACGGGCTGCGGCTCTGGCGGGCGGCCAATGCCGGATCTGCCGAAGCGGCAGCCCCCCCCCAACCTGACTACAGCCTGCCCGGCCCTGCCGCAGCCACGCTCGGCACGCGGGGCGGACCTGCTGGACAACCACGTGCAGGTGGCGGAGCGGTATCACGACTGCCGGGAAAGGCACCGGGCCTTGTCGGAGTGGGCGAAGAATGACGGCAAAAAATAATCACGAAGAGGAAGGCATGGCGAGCATTCTGGAGTTTCGGGTTTCCAGCCTGGAAGCGATGGTGGGCGAGATCCGCTCGGCCGTGAAAAGCATCGACAGCAGCCTGAAGGTGCTGGCCTCGCTGGAGGCCCGCCACGCCCAGACCAGCGATGCGGTCGCCCGCGCATTCGCCGAGCTGAAGGACCACGAGGACCGCCTGCGCATCGCCGAGGCCGACATGCCGACCATGCGCCTGGTGCGCAACTGGGTGATTGCCGGCGTGATCGGCTGCACCTCGCTGGTGGGGGTGTCCGTCGCCGGCATGGTGACCATCGCCTCCCGGACGCAGTCCGCGATGTACGCACAGCCCGAGCCGCGCCAGCCGGCCCCGCGCCAGCCCGACGCCACACGGGAGGACCTGCGCGGATGGCGCTGAAAACCACCATCCGCGTCGACGACAATCTCGTCATCGCCGCGCTGCAGCGCGCGCCGGGCGTGATCGAGCGGCATGCCGAGCAGGGGCTGGAGCGCGGCGCCGACGAAATGGCGCGCGAGGCGCGTGGGAACGCATCCCTCCGCGACTGGCTCGGCACGCTCAAGGAGTCGATCCACGTCGAGCACCCCGGCCCGCTGCATTACGTGGTAATCACCCGCCATAACTACGCCCGCGCGGTGGAAGATGGCACCGGCCCCGCCGCCGGCAAGGCGCCGTATTTCCCCGACTGGACCGCGCTGATCCCCTACGTGAAAAGCAAGGCCAGACGCGGCGGCGAGCGGCTGAAGCGGTCGGGGTCGAATGCCCGCTTCTTTCAGGAACGCGAATTCGAGAACCGCGCCTTTCAGCTGGCCCGCTACATCTCGCACCACGGCACCAAGCCCGCGCCCTACATGAAGCCGGCCAAGGAAGCGACGGAATCGCGGGTGCGCCAGCTGGTGCGCAAGGCCGTGTTCGACGGCGCGCGCGAGGTGTTCGCATGACGCTCGCCGCCCGCATGGCCGCGCTGCAGTCCGCGCTGGCGGATGCCATGCCGGCGCGCGTGGTCACGCGCAAGCTGCAGGATTTTGCCGACCGCCCCAAGGCCGACATCGCCGCCGGCGTGTTCACCCTCATCAGCAAGGGCGAGCGCGGGTACCAGAACTACAACGGCCGCGAGGCCATGGACGGCCGCCACAGCATGCTGCTGGTGGGGCAGGTCGAGCTGGGCGAGGACGCCGACGGCGAGGCCGTGGAGGACGCCGAGTTCGCCATGATCGAGGAGGTGAAGGGCTTTGTCCGGGCGCTGCCCGCCAGCCTGTGCAGCCTGACGATGACCGGATTCCAGCAGAGCGGCCAGCTCGACGCGCCATACGGCTGGGTGGCGATCACCCTGGAGATGTACGAATGAGCAAGACCGCACCCAAGCCGCGCCACCCGGCCCCCTTTGCCTACCACGCCGGCCCGCCCGACATCGTGTTCGCCGGGCGCGCCTGGCGCCGCGGCGTGCCGCAGCCGGTAACGCCGGAAGAACTGAAGTCCATGACCCGCCGCGCCGGCTGGGTTGTTTTCGATTTTCGCCAGACCTGACAGGAGAACACCATGCCCCAAGCCAAAGGCGCATCCATGCAGCTGCTGCTGCAGCGCGAAACCACCTTCCGCACCGCACCCAGCCCGGACGCCTTCAAGATGCCGTTCACCAGCTACGGCATCGGGCGCGACCCGCGCAAGGTGCAGGACCCGTCCATCTCGTCCAGCCCGCTGCCCGGCAAGAGTGGCTGCGGAGACGCCGTGGTGGAGGGGCCCATCAGCTCCATCCTCGACATGCGCGGCATCGGCCACTGGCTGGCGCTGCTGCTGGGCGTGCCGTCCGCCAAGAAGGCGGTGACCAAGCAGCCCACCAATGTGACCGGTGTGACGATCAACTATGCCAACGCCTCGACCACCTCCGGCAACGGCACGCTGACCTATGTGGCCGCGACCAAGATGCTGTCGTGGGCCGCCCAGGGCGACACCGCAGGCGCCACCGTGGACGTGACGGCCGGCGGCTACTTCACCCTGCCGTCGAGCGCCGCCAACCACGAGATCCACGTTACCGTCGCCGCCGCCGCGCTGCCCGTTGGCAACCAGAACGACGCCGACATTGCTGTCTCGGCCACGCTGAAGACCCACGTGTTCCCGATCGACCTCAACGACCGTCCGAGCGCCCTGCTCGAGCTGGGCCACACCGACATCGGCAAGTACTACCGCACCCTGGGCGCCAAGGTGAACAGCCTCAGCTACGACATCACCGCCCAGGAGCAGAACATCAGCCTTGCCGTCATCGCCGGGGCCGAGACCGCGGAGGCCAGCGTGTTCGACGCCACCCCCACCGTACTCACCCCGCTGCGCGGCTGCGGCCATGGCGGGCAGTTGTCCGACGGCAGCGGCACCACGCTGGGCACCATCGTCAGCGGCGACATCTCGGTGAGCAACAACATGACCGGGCAGAGTCTCGCCGACGGGCAGGAAGGCTTTGGCCTGATCGAACAGGGCGACACCAATATCGGCGGCAAGATCCGCACCGTGTTCGACGGCGCCGGCGCCTATGCCCTGGCGCGCGCCAGCACCAGCACCCGCATGCGCGTGAGCTCCAGCGTGGCCAACGGCAGCGACACCTTCCGCCTGGTGTGGGACTGCCCCAACGTGGACCTGGTGGAAAAGGCCCCGCCCAAGGAAGGCAAGAGCGGCCTGTACGCCGAGCTGGACTGGATGGCCCACCGCGACAGCGCCGGCAACCTGCCGCTGGTGATGCTGACGAACGACGTGGCCAGCTACTAAGCCAACAGTCCACAGATGGACGAACGCAGCTGCGTTTTGACTGTTTGTGGACTTTTTTCAAACCCCGCCCCGTTTTGAAAGGGAAGCGGGGTTTTCTTTCAAAGAGGAGAAAACGTGCAACTTGATCTGGACTGCAACGACGAATTTGAAGCCACCCACGACAGCGGGGTGAAGTTCACCCTGATCCCCATCGATCCGCGCGCCTACGAAAAGCTGCAGCGCCAGGCTGGCCGCGGGAAGAACGGCGAAGCTGACCCCATCGCCTTCGCGGGGCTGTTCGCCAAACAGGCCATCGTCAGATGGGAAGGAGTGAAGCAGCACTGCTCCGACGAGAACAAGCAACGGTTCGGCGAGCGCTTCGCCTTCAACGTGATGCCATGGCTGGTGAGCCAGTGCATGGACGTGGCCCGCACTATCGACGCCGAGGTGGACGCCGCAAAAAACGGCTGAAGGCGCGCGCCCGCTGGGAGGTGGCGTCCGGATGGGACTACATCAACGCCATCATCAAGAGCGGGCGCGAGCCGGACCCGGAAGACCTGCCTCCCGATCTGGGCTGGGAGGAGCCCGTCTGGACCCTGTACGAGCGCATCCACACACAGTGGCGCGTCGGCATGGCCGGCCCCACTGGGCTGGATTACAATCCCGCCATCGCCATCATCCAGGCGCGCGGCTGGCAGATTGAGCGTTCCATGCTGCTGCTGCAGGCGGTTGAGATGGGGTTTATGCAGGCGTGGGGAGAACGGGACGGGGGTTGACTCGGGGGGCGAGACTGGTGATTCACAGTTTGATGTTTTGCACAGTCAACAGATTGCCGTCCAGGTCTGCCGTGGCCACGATCCGCGCGAGCACCTTGCCGCCGAAGGCGTTGGCGCCTCGATATGTCATCCACACCATGATGTGGTCTTCGCGGTCCATGTATTTCGTTTCGACGTGCTCGTAGCTGCCGGGGTCGTTCATCGCTTTTTTCACCGCAGCCTCCAGGTTGCGGTGCGCGCCGTTCCATGCGCTGAACTGCGATTCGATACGCGTCTGGCGCTGCTCGGCCGCGGTGAGCGGCACGGGTGGCGGTTTGTCCGGGGCTGCCAGCGACAGCACCAACGCCATCATGACTACTCCGGCGGCAAGCGAGCCGCCGCCGATGACGGTTTCGGACCATTCCTTGCGCTGCGCCAACCAGGCGAACGCGACGAATCCAGTAACGAACGAGAAAAAAGCGATCCATCCCATCACGCGACCCCTGTGTGGCAACTAGCCGCGCTCGATCAGTGTGATCAAAGCCAGCTGGACTTCCGGAGAGAGGTTTTTGAAAGCCGTGGATAGCCGCCGCTCGTCCGCCGTCAATGGATCGGAAGGTTTGACTGGAGCGGCCATCGGCATCGCGTTTGGCGCAAACGCTGCAAGGCCGGGGTAGGTTTTCTCGTTCACCTCGATCTCGCCGTCCCGCATCTTCTTCATCAGGATGGATGCGCGGATGGCGTTCACGTATTCCTCGATGGTGTTGGCGGCCATGTAGGCAGCTGCCAGCGGGTCTTTGTCAGTGACGGTTTTGATCATCCGGTACACACTGAGCTTTTCCGAAAGAATCTCGACCAACAGGGAGTTGAGGCTACGCGCCTGGGCTTCCGCTATGGAGGCAAGCTCCGCCCTCATTTCTTCTGGCAGCCGAAGGTATAGCTGCGCGCTGTGAGTTTTGGTTTTGGCTGACCTCGTTTTCATGGTGCGACTATATCAAAACAAAAAACCGTTGACAGATAAACATAGTGCGACTATTGTTTGTTTGTATCAGCACAGTGCTGATGTCAAACGCGAAAGGACGGGCATGGAGCAAATGAAATTAATGGTGTCCACACAGGTGCGGCTGCCGGTGCCGCTGGCCGAGAAGGTACGAGATTCTGCAGCCTGCAACAGGCGCAGCTTCAACAAGGAAGTCCAGTTCCTGCTAGAGCGGGCGCTGGAAAAGAAGGAGGCGGCTCAGCCAGCATCATGAGACCAGCCATAAAAAAGCCCCGACATGTTGGAGCACGTCAGGGCCGGTGCATTACCCCTACTCACGGAAATGAAAGGAAGCAAGATGCAATCCAATGCTAGCACAAATGCGGTTCTTGTCTTTGAAGATACCGAGTTCGACATCGTCGATATCCATAATGTCCCGTGGCTAAGGGGTAACCAAATTGGTGACGCCTTGGGGTATCAAAACACCCGGCAGGATATTCAAAAAATCTACGACCGCAACGCCGACGAGTTCACCGACGAGATGACCCAGCTCGTCGAACTGGACACCGCCGGCGGTCGTCAGCAGGTCCGCATCTTCTCCCCTCGCGGCTGCTATCTGATCAGCATGCTGTCCCGCACCGAGCGGGCCAAGGACTTCCGCCGCTGGGTGCTCGACGTGCTGGAAGGCCGCGCCATGCCCCGCGAGGTGGGTCGCGTGACGGTACCCCAGCAGATTGCCCTGCACCGCCTGCTCGCCTCGCTGGTGCGCACGGTGAAAGAGGAAACATCGCCGGGCGTGCGCCGGGCGCTGCACGCGCAGGTGTCGCATGTGTGCCGCATGCTTTCGCTGCCCGTGCCTGCGCTCGCGAACATCGGCAAGGACGACCCCCAAGAAAAGCTGCCGGGGGTGTGACATGGCAGACACACTGACGCTTGAAGGTATCCAGGCACGGGTTAACCAGGTCGCGGACCAGATGGAGGCGGGCGACACTGAGGTCATCTTCGGCAAGTCCGCGCCGCCGAAGGACGTGGTGCACTTTGTCATGGACGTGCTGGTGGCGAACTCGGGCATGGATCACGCCGACATCGATGCGCTGATCCACGTGGCTGCCTATGTCCTGATCCAGGGGAGGGCGCGCCATGGCAGCCACTGACAAAACACCCCAGGTGCTGGCGCAGCAGATGGATCTGCCGAAAACCGCCAGCCCCGGCGCGATCCTGCTTTTCAACACCTTCCGGGAGGAAATATTCGAGGCCCTTGCCAGCCGGGGCTGGATCAAGATGGTGAAGCACGAGGAAAAGCCGGTGGAGGAAGGGGGCGGCCATGGCGACTCGGCGCTATAAGGTGATCCTGACCACAGTGGATACCGGCAAGCATGAGTTCACGCGGCGGGCCAGCAACCCGATCGACGCGATGCTGAAGGTGTTGAAGTATTTGGGCATGGATGGCCTTTACGAGCCGCCGTTCCAGATATTCGTCCAACCCATAGGGCCGGTGCGGCCCTGACCCGATGGCGGCTTAGGCCGCCATTTTTTATGCACTTTCGCCCCCCGTGAAACCGCTTGCCCGCATGCTCCACGATGGGCAGCATGGGTGACCGCGAAAACGAAATCCGCATTGACATCGAGGCCAATGTATCCGGCTTTAAGGCGGGTGTCAGCCAGGCGGGGGATAGCCTCGGAAAACTGCGGTCGGAATTCGACAAGTCCGGCCCCGCTGCCCGTTCTTTCAGTCAGCACACCCAGGCGGCGGAATCTGCCGCGAACAAGCTCGATGGCGTTTTGCTTGGCCTCGCAAAGCGCGTGGCCGTGGTCTTTGTCGGCTGGAAGGCAATCGACGCCATCAAGGAGTCTGCGCTGCTCAATGCGCGGCTCGAAACGCTGGACATCGTTCTGACTTCTGTGGGCCGCAATGTCGGCCACAGCGGGGCCGAGATGCAGGCTTATGCCGAGGAGGTGCGCGGCATGGGTATCTCGATGCTGGAATCGCGGCAGACGGTGATCAGCATGGCGCAGGCGAACATGGACCTGAGCCAGGCGACCAAGCTGGCGCGCGTTGCGCAGGACGCTGCGGTGATCGGCCAGATCAATTCGTCCGAGGCACTAAACACACTCATCCACGGCATCCGGAGCGCGCAGACGGACGTGCTGCGGACCATCGGCATCAACGTGAACTTCGAGGCTTCCTATGCAAGCCTTGCCGAGCAGATCGGCAAGAACGCGAGCGACCTCAGCGAGGCGGAGAAAGCGCAAGCCCGCACCAATGCGGTGATGGCGGCCGGGGAGCGAATTGCCGGAACCTACGAGGCGGCGATGGGCACGGCCGGCAAGCAGATCGGCTCGATGACGCGCCAGGTTGAAGACCTGAAGGTCAAGTTCGGCGCGACCTTCAATGATGTTCTGACCACGTCCGTGTTCGCCCTGTCGGAGGCGCTGAAGGCCGTCGACAGCAAGGCGAACGACATGGGCAAGACGTTCGAAGTGGTCGGCGAATACCTGGCTGGCGGATTGGTCAACGTGCTCCAGGCTTTTCTGGTTGTTGGCGCGAATGTGGTGTTCGTGTTCAAGGGCATCGGAAACGAGATCGGCGGCATCGCGGCGCAGCTTTCGCGCCTTGCCGTGGGTGACTTCAAGGGCTTCTCCGCCATCGGGAAGATGATGAGGGAGGATGCTGCGATCGCCCGAAGCGAGCTTGACACCTTTGAGAAAAAAATCCTTGGCATCAACAAGTCCGTTGTCAAGAGTCCGCTACCTGCAGGCGGCACGATGGGCTCCGGAGCAACTGGTGGATCTGGCGCCGCTGGAGGTTCGACAGGGTCTGGATCAAAAACCACCCGGTCCATCGACCAGGCTGATATCTACAACGACGAGATGGCGCGCAACGCCAAGCTCATCGCCGACGAAACCGAGCGCATTTCCGGCGATTACTCTTTTATGGCGCAGGTTGATCTTGCGCAGAACACGGCGTTGTTCAAGCAGGAATGGATTGACGCTGGGCGCGCGTTGAAGGACGAGATGGCGACCCCGCTGGAGGAATTCGAACAGCGCCTGGACTACATCAACGAGCTGTGGCGGATTGGTGCCATCGACATCGAGACCTATGACCGGGCGATGGCGGACGCTTTCGACCGGACGGCAAAAACCGGCGAGGACAAGTTCGCGGACCTCAAGCGCGCGGTCGAAGGCTTTGGCAAGGACGCGGCGAACGCCTTTGCCGACTGGGCGATGGGGGCGGAGACGAGCATTGGCGACGTGGCCCAGGCCTGGGCGCGCGAGATGCTGTCGATGATGGCCTACAAGCAGCTGTTCGAGCCGATGGCGAATGCCGCCGGCAACATGCTCACGACCGCGATGAGCGCGATCTTTTCGGCCAAGGGCAACGCGTTCGAGGGGCCGAGCGGGATGGCGGCCTACCGCAACCAGGTGGTGGACCGGCCGACGATCGTGCCGCTGGCAAAGGGCGCGGCGGTGATCGGGGAGAAGCCGGGAAGCCCGGGCGAGGGCGTGTTTCCGCTCACCCGCATGCGCAACGGCGACCTTGGCGTGCAGGTCGCCGGCGGCGGCGGCGCGACGCTGGTCGTGAACCTGATCGAATCCCCCGGCAACGGCGGCAAGACCGAGCAGCGCCAGGACAACAACGGAAGCAACATCCTCGACGTCTATGTGGAAAAGATCAAAGGCAGCATCGCCGGCGACATTTCCGCAGGACGCGGGGCCATCCCCAACGCGCTGGCCGGCACCTACGGCCTCAACCGCGTGGCGGGGGCGTACTGATCAACGGAAAGGGCGGACATGGCCAAGCAGACCATCAACCACGGCACCACGGCAGGCGACAAGACGGGCGAGAGCCTGTTTGCTGCGTTCAAGAAGTCGAAGGAGAACTTCGACGAGCTGTATGGCGCGAAGCCTACGTTCGTGGCTGACGAGGCCGCGCTGCCGGTGATGGGGGAGGCGGCGAAGATTTATGTGGCGATCGATACGGGGGTGCTGTATCGGTGGGGGGGGAGTGCTTATGTGGCGCTTACGTTCGGGGTTGGTACCGACGCCTCCGGCAACACGGCGCTGGTGGGGGCGGATGGGGCATTATTTTCACTTTTTGGTCCAAGTGTTTTGACAGTCGGAGCTAAAGGCAGGTTTGCAACCCTGCGCGATGCCATTGATTACATCAACACGCAGACCTATATTGAAACCTTGCACACTGGATCGTACACATACGCTGACGGCGCTCGCATCCTGACGGCATCGGCCAACATTTCCACCGGCACAATCGGTAAGCAGCTTTTTCTTCAGCACGATACCGACGCGCTGCTGTATCCGATTGAAGTCCACAATCAGCCATCTTCCAGCGCCATAATGCGCCCGTTTTATCCGCTGTATGGGCGTACCGCTGGGGCAACCGATTTTTCTATCGTCAGTCCTACCGCAAATTGGGTGATCGTGCTTCTCCCCGGCCGGCACGCTGGCGACGGCGCACCGCTGGAAATTCCGCCATTCACAAGCGTCATCGGATACGGCAAAGAGGCCTGCATTTTTGAGGATGAGGTCTCAGCCATCAACCGGGGCATCATTGAAATACCGGCTTCGTCTCAGCATGTCGTTCTTAAAGGGTTCTCCGTGTTCAACCACGGCACAGCACGCGGCGGTAGCGTGATGCTCACGGATGAGAACGCCTCTGTAATCACCACCGGACAGCGAATTGTTATTGATGACTTCCATACACAGTCAATCGGCGGGTCGGAGGATGGCATCTGGAAAAGGTCCGACACCAAAAACGTGCTTGATAGCATCAGGATTAATAACCTGAGCGGGACCGGATACTACGACACCATTGCGCTTTTCGGCTGCCGCTCCGTCGATATTACTGACTGCGATATTTACTCAATTAACGCACCGGACCAAGACTTGCCGCAGTCCTGCTCGCTTTCTGGAAACTCTCTGGTTAACTCGACGTTCCGGGTATCGAGAAACAATTTCCGCGCATATAACGGATCAACCGCCTTTTCTGCAGCCGCTATCGCCTGCAAGGTATCGGCGACGACTGCCGGCACAAAAAACACTTATGTCCGATTCGACAACAACATCGTCGAAGTTGAGGGCAAACCGACCAGCCCGGTTATCCCGAGCCTCGAGTCAAATGCCTTTGGGCTGCAAGTGGCCGAGTCTGGCGTAGCGGTCGGGGATTTGGTCGTTCATGCCGCAAACAATATTTTTGACTGCTATGGAGCTGATTTGAACTATGCCATCAATTCCGGGGCAAGTGGCGTCGTATTCTCGACCAATAACCGCAACTCCGCAGGATCGGCAATCACCACCGGGACGGTAGGCGGCGGGTCGCTGACTGTTGTGCTCTGACCCCCAATAACCACCCAGCCGCCGAATAGGGCGGCTTTTAACGCCATCCCGGTGCACTTTCGCCCCCCGTGAAACCGCTTGCCACGCTGCTCCAAGATGGGCGGCATGGGCAATTCCGCTATTGAAACCTGTTCGGCCTGATGGCTCTCATCACCGCCGACTCCGTCTCCATCACCGCCGACAGCCTGCTGACGGCGGATGGGTTTATTGGCTGGCCGGTGGGGTTGCCGGCGCCGGTGGTGCCGGGGTTTTCGATGGAGCCGGAGGAGTCGACGATCCGCACCGACATGGAGGTGGGGTCGCCGCGGGTGCGGCTGCGCACGCTGGCGGAGCGGGACGCGCTGGAGGTGGCGTGGAAGTTCACCGATGCGCAGATGGCGGTGTTTCGCGAGTGGTGGCGGACGACGGCTTCGTTTGGGGCGGCGTGGTTCGATGTGGAGCTGCCGTTGGGCAATGGCGGGGTGCAGGCGTGCGAGGCGCGCTTTGTGGGGCGCTGGAAGTCGCAGCTGAAGCCGGGGATGTGCTGGGACGTGACGGGCAAGGTGGAGGTGCGCAATGCCTGATCCTTCGCTTTCCGAGGCTTTGCGCGAGGCGTATGCCTCGGCGCCGGCTGACGAGGTGGTGTACCACACGCTGGAGCTGCGGCACGCGGCGTTTACGCAGCCGATCCGGGTGGTGCGCGACGATGCGGACCTGACGGCGCGGCTGGAACCCACGGCGCCGGAAAACCCGGGCGAGATGGTGACCTTTGTGGGATTTGGCTTCGATCTGACGAAGCCGGAGGTGAGCGCGACCGGGGTGCCGCAGTGCTCGATCGAGATCGACAACGTGAGCCGGGAGATTCTGGCGAACGTGGAGCTGGCGATGACGGGGATCGACCCGATCATGGTGACCTACCGGGAATACCTGGCCAGCGATCTGGAAGGCCCGCAGAACGACCCGCCGATGACGCTGACGGTGGTGAGCATTTCGGCGGACGTGTTCAGGGTGCGGGCGGTGGCTTCGTATCCGGACATCAGCAACCGCCGCTTTCCGCGTGAGGACTATACGACGGAGCGGTTTCCGGGGCTGGTGGCGCAATGACGGATTTTGCGGCTGCCCGCGCCCGCGCCCTCACCCCCGCCCTCACCCCCGGCCCCTCCCCCCAGGGGGGAGGGGAGAAATCGCGCCACTGGGCGGAGCAATACCAGGACTGCTTCTGGGAAGCCGGCGGGCAGGGGCCGCGTGCGTGGGATTGCTGGAGCTTTTTTCGGCATGTGCAGGCGGTGCATTTTGGCCGCCAGGTGCCGGAGGTGGAGGTGGACGCGTCGAACATCCACGCGGTGGCGCGGGCGTTTGGCGGGCATGACGAGCGGGCGCGCTGGCAGGAGGTGGCGGCGCCGGCCGAGGGCGACGCGGCGCTGCTGGCGCACAGCCGCTATCCGTCGCACGTGGGGGTGTGGCTCGATGCCGATGGCGGCGGGGTGCTGCACTGCCAGAACGGGGCGGGGGTGCTGTTCACGCAGGCGAACCGGCTGGCGATCTGTGGGTGGGGGCGGGTGACGTTTTTTCGGCCGCTGTGTGCCCTCACCCCCAGCCCCTCCCCCCGAGGGGGAGGGGGGTAAGTGATGGGCCACGCCACGCCCAATTACGCCACGCTGGTGCGGGTGAACAACCCGTTTGCGCCTTACCGCGACCGCGAGATCCGGCATCTGGCGTGCGCGGGGCCGATCGGTGCGGTGGCGCCGCGCACGCGCCGGCCTTTCATCATCCAGCGCAACGGGGTTTCGGTGCTGCGGCGCGACTGGGACCAGCCGGTGGCGCGGGGCGACGTGATCACGGTGGTGATCCTGCCGCAGGGCGGCGGCGGTGGGGGTGGGTCGAATCCGCTGAAGATCATTCTGATGCTGGCGATCATGTGGGTGGCGCCGTTTGCGGCGGGGTTCCTGAATAGCGCTGCCGGGCTTGGACTTGGATTGGGCACGCTTGGCACCAGCGTTCTGGCGGGCGCGATTGGCATGGTGGGCAATATGCTGATCAACGCGGTGATGCCGCCACCCAAGCCGCCCACGCCGCAGCAGGCGGCATCGATGGCCGCCCCCAGCCCCACCTACAGCCTGCAGGCGCAGGGCAATTCGGCGCGCATCGATTCGGCGATCCCGGCGGGCTACGGGCGGATGATGATTTACCCGGACATGGCGGCGATGCCCTATGCGGAATACGCGGGCAACGAGCAGTACCTGTATCAGCTTTTTTGCCTGGGCCAGGGCGAATACGACATCGAGGCGATCCGCATCGAGGACACGCCGATTTCATCCTTTGAGGAGATCGAATACGAGATCGTGCCGCCGGACGGGTCGGTGACGCTGTTTCCCAGCAATGTGGTGACGAGCCCGGAGGTGAGCGGGCAGGAAACGCCGGGCATTATCACCGGGGCGACCTACAGCCAGAGCGGCACCACGGTTACGGTGAGCAAGACGGCGCACGGGTTTGTGGTGGGGCGCAATGTGTATCTGCTGGTGGGCAGCGGGGCATTGCCTTCGGCGGGCTATACGGTGGCGACGGCGGCGACCGACAGCTTTACGGTGACGGCGGCGGCCAGCGCCACCACCAGCGGCGGGGCCACGATCCAGTCGATTACCGGGCCTTTTGTGGCGAGCGGGGCGACGACGACGGCGACGACGGTGGGGATCGACATCATCCTGCCGCGCGCGCTGTTCTATGCCAACGATTCGGGCGGGCTGGACCAGGTGTCGGTTTCGTTTGCGGTGGATCTGCGGGCGATCGACGACGTGGGCGCGCCGCTGGGGAGCTGGTACACCGCGGGCAGCGAGACGATCACGCTGGCGACCAATACGCCGCAGCGGTTTTCTTATCGCTATGGGGTGTCGGCCGGGCGCTACGAGGCCCGGCTGCGCCGCACCGACGTGAAGCAGACCGGCAGCAAATACGGCCACGATCTGGCCTGGGGCGGGCTGCGGGCCTATTTGCCGGACGATAACTATTTTGGCCAGGTGACGCTGCTGGCGATGCGGATGCGGGCGAGCAACAACCTGAGCTCGCAGGCCAGCCGCAAGGTGAACGTGATTGCCACGCGCAAGCTGCGCACCTGGAACCCGACCACGGGCTGGGGCGCGCCGACGGCCACGCGCAGCATTGCCTGGGCCTTTGCCGACGCGGCGCAGAACACGCTGTACGGCGGACGGCTGGGCGACAGCCAGCTGGACCTGGCGGGGCTGTATGCGCTGGACCAGACGTGGACTGCGCGGGCCAATTATTTTGACGGCCGGTTCGACAATGCGCTGGCGCTGTGGGAGGCGCTGACGAAGATTGCGCGCGCGGGGCGGGCCAAGCCTTTCATGCAGGGCGGGATTCTGTATGTGGCGCGCGACCAGGCGCAGACGCTGCCGGTGGCGCTGTACAGCATGCGCAATATCGTGCGCGGCAGTTTCAATATCGAATACGTGATGCCGACCGACGACACGGCGGACGCGGTGGAGGTGGGCTATTTCGACAACCTGACCTGGACGCCGCGCCGGGTGCCGGCGAGCCTGCCGGACAGCCTGTCGACCAAGCGGGCGAAGATCGACCTGTTTGGCGTGACGGTGCGCCAGCACGCCTATGAGGAAGGGCTGTACGAGGCGGCCACCAACCGCTACCGGCGCCGGCTGATCCGGTTTACCGCGGAGATGGAATCGTTCATCCCGGCCTTCCTCGACCTGATCGCGATCCAGCACGACATGCCGCAGTGGGGGCAGCACGGCGAGGCGGTGGCGTGGGACGGCGGCACGCTGACGCTGACGCTGTCGGAGCCGCTCACCTGGGGCACGGGCACGCACTACATCGGCCTGCGCGCCAAGAACGGCAGCGTGCTGGGCCCGGTGGCGGCCACGCCGGGGGCGGACGACTACCAGGTGGTGCTCGATGCCGACGACTGGGCCGACCTGCAGGCCGCCCACCCGGACTGGGTGCCCTACACCGGCAGCGACTACGAGCGCACCCACGTGGCATTTGGCTGGGGCGAAACGTGGCGGCAGCCGGCGCGCGTGCTGAGCGTGACGCCGCGCGGGCTGCACCACGCCGAGATCCTGTGCGTGAACGAAGACCCGAGCGTGCACACCGCCGACCAGGGCGTGACGGCGCCGGCGGTGATCACCAGCCAGCTGCCCAACCTGTTCACCGTGCCGGTGATTCTGGGGCTGACGGTGCGCAGCAGCACCACCGACATCAACACCATGCTGCTGTCGTGGCAGGCCGCGCCGGGGGCCGAGCATTACCTGATCGAACAATCGAGCGGCGACGGCAGCTGGACGCGCGTGGGCGAGACCGGCACCGCAGGCTATGCCGTGCGCGCGCTGTACGGCAACGCCACGCTGGTGCGGGTGGCCGGCGTGGGCCTGTCGCGCGGGCCGTGGGTGACGATCAGCTACTCCAGCGGCGCCGACTACATGTGGAACGCCAACGACACCACGCTGATGTGGAACGTGGACGACACCACGCCGATGTGGCTTTTTTAAAGGAACACCATGACCGCCCTGCCAGCCGCCTCAACCTTCACCGGATCCGGAGTCACCGAAGGCGACTTCAAGACCCGGCTCACCGCGATGCGGGCTTTTCTTGCCGGGCTGCTGGGTGCGGACGGCACCCAGGCCACCGCGCTGACCGCGCTGGGCGCGCTGATGAACGGCAGCATCGCCAAGACCACCAGCCACACCGTGGTGGCCGCCGACCGCGGCAAGCTGATCGACTGCAGCGGCACCTGGACGCTGGCGATCGACCCCGTGGCCACCTTGGGCGCCGGCTTTGCCTTTGGCATGCGCAACGGCGGCACCGGCAGCATCACCCTCAACCCGGACCTTTCCGAGCAGATCAACGGCGTGAGCACGCTGGTGATCGGGCCGGGCGAATCGTGCGTGGTGCTGACGAATGCGGATGCCACCGGCTGGCTGGCGGTGTTCGTCGGCGGCGGTGGCGGCTCCACCGGGCAGGTGGCGGGCTTTGCGATGAACACCGCGCCCGTTGGCTGGCTGAAGGCCAACGGCGCGGCGGTGTCGCGTACCACGTATGCGTCGCTGTTTACGGCCATCGGCACGACGTTCGGGGTGGGGGATGGATCGACGACTTTCAACCTGCCGGATATGCGTGGTGAGTTCGTGCGCGCGTGGGATGACGGGCGCGGGGTGGATTCAGGGCGGGTGTTTGGGAGTGCGCAGGGGCATCAAATGCAAAGCCACACACATGCTTTATCGATGTACGCCGGGACAGAGGGCGGGGTAGACGACGTTAAAAGGGAGCCGGGCCTCACTACTGTCGTAGGAACCGTCACCACCAGCGCGGCGGGTGGCGGCAGCGAAAACCGCCCCCGCAACATCGCCCTGCTGGCTTGCATCAAATACTGACCCCGAGGACACGACATGGACGTTTACCAGACCGACGACGATGGCTATTTGGTTGGCACGGTGGCAGCCGACCCCGACCCGCTCACGCCGGGCAACTGGCTGATTCCGCGCGGCTGCGTGGGCACGGCGCCGCCGGCGCTGGGGGCAAACGAAACGGCGCACTGGGCGGGCGGGGCATGGACCAAGCGGCCGGACCTTCGCGGCCGGGTGTACTGGCTGGCCGACGGCAGCCGGCACGAGATCACCGCGCGCGGCGTGGCGCTGCCGGAAGGGGCGCTGGACGAAGCGCCGCCCCCCCCGCCCCCCCCGATTCCTGCCAGGGTGACCATGCGGCAGGCGCGCCTGGCGCTGCTGGGCGCGGGGCTGCTGTCGACTGTGAACGCCACCATCGAATCCATGGCCGGCGTGCAGGGCGAGGCTGCTCGCATCGAATGGGAATACGCGCTGTCGGTGGAGCGCGACAGCCCGCTGGTGACCGGGCTTTCGGCTGCGCTGGGGCTGACGGCCGCGCAGCTCGATGCGCTGTTTACCACGGCGGCTGGGCTGTAGCGATGAACCCGGGCCGCCGCGCGACGGATGCCGCATCGCACGCGCACCGCCGCGACGACGACCCCAACGAATGCGCCCGCCTGCACCTGCGGGTGGACGACCCGCCGATTTCGCGCTTTGAATGGCGCGTGCCACCGAAGGAGATTGAGATGCGTCCAGGACTGGAAGATGCGCCGCGCACCGAATGCGCGGATGCGTGTGCGTTTGGTGCCTTTGTGGGCGCACTGGCGGGCTGCCTGATCGGGGCGCTGATCATTCTTGCGGTGCTGATGCTGGGCGGCGGGCAGTGAGCACGATCAGCCTGCTGTTCTGCAATTCGCCCGACTTCGTTTCGCGCGCGATCCGGGTTTTTACCTGGTCGCGCTGGAGCCACGTGGCGATGATCGACGGCTATTGCGCGATCGAGGCGCTGCCGGGCGAGGGGGTGATCGTGACGGAAACGCAGGAGGTGTTGATGCGGTCGCGCGAGTTCGAGCTGGTGGAGCTGCCCTGCCGCAACCCGGCGGCGGTGCGTGCTGCAGCGTCGAGCCAGGTGGGCCGGCCCTACGACTGGACCGCGATTGCCGGGCTGGCGCTGCGGCGCAACTGGCAGGAGGACGATGCATGGTTTTGCACGGAGCTGATCGCGTGGGCGTTTGAACAGGCGGGGGAGCCGCTGTTCCGGGCGGACAGCCTGCGCCGGGTGACGCCGCAGCATTTGTGGATGCTGGGGCCGGCGGCGCCGGCGGGCGCTATTTCGCGCAGCGCTGCGTGACCGGGCCGAAGGGGTGGCAGAGGTATTCGTCGGCCCCGGTGGCGCGGTTGATGAGGTAGGCGGCCTCGATGGCGTTTGCCTCGAGTTCGGTCATGGGAAAGCCCTGCGCGGCGCGGGTGGGGTCGGTCCATATTTTGACATTGCAGATGTGGGCGTCGCCGCAGGCATCGCGCACGGCCAGGCGCCAGGCGTGGGCGCTGCGCGGCGCGGCTTCGCTCATGACGATGTAGACCAGGGGGCCGTGGCGGCCGGTGACGGTGTGGTCGGCCGGCGGTGGCGGTGCACTACAGGCGGCGAGCAGGACGGCGAGGGCGAGGGCGGCGTGGCGCATGGTTGGGCCCTGCGGGCTGACTAGCGGAACAGGGATATTAGCGCGAGCTGTTTGTCCACGGGAAGCCGCCTGAACACAGCCAGGATGGCCTTGTCGAGGTCGCTCATCACGGGGCCGTAGTCCGCGCCTTCCTGCCGAAGGATGGTTGCCGGCGCTTCTTTCGCTACCCCGTCGAGGCTGTCCTGCAGCCGCTGGATGATCTCCATGTTGAGGCTGCGACCGTTGATCGAGGCGGCGTTATGCAGCCTGTCCTTGAGTTCAGGAGGCATGCGCACCTGGTAGGGGGGGAAGGCTCGGCTCACCTTCGCAGTGTAATCACAAAAACACTTGACAAGAATGAATGCACCGCTATATCGTGAATGCACAGTGCATTAACGAAGGGGCTGAAATGATTGTCGGACGCGATGGGGAATACACGACTGTCCGCGTCCCGAAAGGGATGCTGGCGCAGTTGAACGAGGCGGCGCGTGTGAATTCACGCAGCCGCAATACCGAGATCGTGGTGCGTCTGCAGGAATCGTTGAAGCGCGACCAGAAGCGGATTCAACGTGAAAGGGGGAAGTGATGAAGACTCAGGATTCAACTGTGACTTTCAACTTCTCCGATAGGAACTTCCCTACGGTCGCACGCGCTGACGGAACCATGGTGGTTGCGGTCAAGCCGATCTGCGAGGCGATTGGGCTTGCATGGGATGGGCAGTGGGAAAAAACCCTGAACGACAACATGCGAAAGCGCTTCGGCGTCTGCCTGGAAAAGGTCTTTCATGGCGGTCAGATGCGCGAAATGGTGTGCATGCGTGTCGACCGGGTTTATGCCTACCTCAATTCACTGAACCCAGACTCGATCCGCAGCGCCGGGAATGAGGCGACAGCAGACTGGATCGAGCAAAAGCAGGCCGAGTGGGCTGACCTCATGTCCCGGCGTCTTCTTATGAAGCAAGACTGAACAAAAAAAGCCCGGCAAAGCCGGGTGAACAAGGCGGCTGCCCGGTGTTGACGCACCGGGCAGCCAGGCAGCAGGGCGCGCGGCCCCACCACCGACTAGCAATCACAGGTTAAGCCGCATGCCCCGAACTGGATAGGTGAAGGTTCAAGGGGGATTCACTATGGCCGAGCGGCCTGTTACCGACGTTTTTGACGCTTTTCGCCGGGTGGTGCACGACTACCCGAAGGGGGTGGAGAAGCTGGCGAGCCGGATGGCGATGTCGCCGGCCGTGCTCTACAACAAGGCCAACAATAACGAATCGAGCCACCACAAGCCGACTCTGGGCGACGCCGTTCTGGCTTCGCTGGCCACGGGCGACCACCGCATTTTGCATGCCTTTGCTTCGACGCTGGGCGAGGTGTGCATTCCGCTGCCCGATCTTTCCAAGGTTTCCGACACTGCTTTACTGGAGCTGATCACCAATATCGGCGCGGAAAGCGGCGATTTCCACCGCGCGATTGCCGACGGCATGGCTGACCGCCTTTACCGCCGGGCAGAACACGCGCGGGTGAAGGCGGAGGCGTATTCGTTCATCGCGGCGATCTGCGAGTCGGTGTCGCGGCTGGAGGGGCTGATCGATGGCTAAGCCTGCCAACCCACCCACCCGCCGGCCGATGCCGGCATCGCTGGCCAAGCGCGGTTTTACGGGGGTGACGCACAACCTGCAGCCGGGCCAGGAGGTGAACTGGGTGACGCCGCTTTTCTGGGCGTTTCGCGAGGAGCTGGAGGCGCGGTTTCTGAAGCCGGCGCCACGACCCGCGGCTGCGCTGGAACCCGAGCAGGGATGAATCCGATTTTTTGACTACTGCCGGCGGCGGGCTGTCCCGTGTTCGCCGCCGCAGCCTGGGATACGGGACGAGGAGTGTGTCATGAACGTGATGAAGCGGTATCTGACAGAGGCGCAGCAGGGAGAGCTGCTGCGGACGATCAACAAGCATGCGGGCCTGCTGGCGCGACGCGATTCGGCATGGACGCGGCTGCTGCAGAGCACCGGCATGCGGCTGCACGAGCTGGTGACGATGACAGTGGGCGATGCCGAATCGGCGCTGCGCACGGGCCATGTGTTCGTGCCGAAGGAGCGCCGCAAGGGGTACAGCAGGGGCACGGCGAAGGATCACAGCTACCTGGTGACGGAACCGGTGCGCCGCGCGCTGCTGGATCTGCTGGCGGTGCGCCGGGAGCAGGGGCATGCGGACATCATGTCCGCCCCGCTGGTGATGAGCCGCAAGCATGTGGGGGTGACGGCGCGGGCATTTGAGCAGCGCTGCGCGATGTGGGCCGAGCTGGCCGGGCTGGGCGAGAAGGTGAGCCCGCACTGGTTTCGCCACACCCGGGCGATGAACATCATGCGGCGCAGCACATCGCACGACCCGCGCGGGGTGGTGCAGGCCGCGCTGGGCCACGCCTCGATCGCCAGCACCGGGATCTATACGCAGATCACCAAGGAAGACATGGACGCCGCGCTGCGCGAGGTGGACGGCCAGCCGCGGCTGCGCAAGCGCGAGCTGCGCCGGGCTTATGAGGGGAGGGTGGGGGCATGAGCACTGTTTCTGTTGAAGTGAATGTGGGTGAGGTGCTGCGCCAGCTCGACGACAGCGATCTTGAGTCGCATGGGCTGGTGAGGGCTTCGCGCTCAGAAATCGGCGCTCACCACGAGGCGCTGTTCGCCGCCGCCGAGCGCGGCGACTGCGCAGCCACCTTTGCCGCCGCCGAGCAGATTGCCTGGGCGATGTACGGCCGAATCCTGACGGGGAGGGCTGCAGCATGAGCGCCGCCGATCTGGAAGAACACGCCGTGGAACTGAAGGCCGACCCGCTTGAGCAGGAGCGTCCGCCCGAGCTCGAGGCGGCGCTGGACCAGCGCGTGGAAGTGAAGATGACGGTGCGCCGCCGCGACCTGGAAAAGCTGCACGCCTTTATGCACGGCGACGAGTGGGAGCGCGGGCAGGCGGTGCGCTCGCAGGAGTTGGAAAAGTGCCTGCAGAGCCTGGTGTGGTGCGTGGACATTGCGCGCGGCGCCGACTACAGCACGGCGGTGTCGGTCGCCCGCTTTCTGGCCAGCCTTTACAACGGCCACCGGGTGCAGGCGGACGTGTCGCGGATCTTCAACTACGACGACGAGCACTTTTCGCACCTGATGAACGTGCTGCACCTGTGCCACGAGACGCACCGCGAGCCGCATACCTTCATCAAGAACGGCGGGACGATCTTCGAGGAGATCATCGCCCGCCACGGGATGGAAAAGCGCAGGAGGAAATCATGAGCGCCGCCGCCCAGTGCAAGCCGCGCCGGTTCGGCGACAGCATCAGCCCGGTGAACGCCGACATCCACGATTCCACCCGCCTGCTGGTGGAGGCGGTGGACACGCTTGACCGGCTGGGCCTTTCGGTGATTACGGTGCAGGCCGACCGCCGCCGCAACAAGCGGGTGATGGTTGAGTACAGCCCGGCATGCGACGCGCTGGACGGCGTGGCGTGCATGAGCAACCCGGAGTTCACCACCTGGTCGGCCAACCGCTACGGCATCGAGATCCGCTGGATGCGCATGTCGAAGGAGGCCGCGGCATGACGATCATTCTGCCCGAGGGTACGGTGGACGCCTGGCAGGCCGCGATCGCCGAAGCCAACCACGGCGAGTGGGATGCGCTGGCGACCGATCTGCTGCACGCGGCGGCGAGCGAGCCGGACTACGCGCTGCGCGACGACCTGCTGACGCTGGCGCTGGTGGCCTGCGAGCTGGCCGACCAGATCATGGAGACGGTGCGCATCTTCCGCCTGGATGAGCCGGAGCGTGCCGCTGCATTTCATCCTGCCCAGCTGGGGCTGGAGGTGTGCGGATGAAACTGACCACCCACGACGAAGTGAAAACGATCCACGCACTGCGCAAGACGGCGCGCGAGGCGGGGCTGTTTGTGGTGGAAAAGGCCGACGCCTTTTTGCTCTACCGTGAAACCCCGCCGCAGAACGTGCTGGTGGGCAAGCGCTCGACGCTGGACGGTTTGAAGCGCCTGGTGCGCAGCGCCGCCGGCAAGCATTGAACAAGGGAGGAATCATGCACGCAACAATCCAGACGGCGAGCGGGCGCTACGCCAACCTCGTCGCTCCGCTGCCGCACCACATCGACATCGGCGACATTGCGCACGCGCTGTCGAACATCTGCCGCTTTGGCGGACATACCCGCGAGTTCTATTCGGTGGCCCAGCACTCGGTGCTGGTGAGCCGCATCGTGCCGCACGAGCATGCGCTGGCGGCGCTGCTTCACGACGCCGCCGAGGCTTACGTGGGCGACGTGACACTGCCGCTGAAGCAGCTGCTGCCGGACTACCGCACCATCGAGGCGTCGATCTGGCGCGCGATTGCCAGCAGCTTTGACCTCCCTGCCGACCTGCCTGCCTGCGTGAAGCGTGCCGACCTGGTGCTGCTTGCAACCGAGCGCCGCGACCTGATGAAGGAGCAGGACACGCCGTGGCCGGTGCTGGATGGCGTGCCGCCGCTGCCGGCGCCGATCGATCCCTGGCCGCCAAGCCACGCGCGCGCCATGTTTGTGATGCGGTACTGGGACTTGCGGAAGGAGGCAGCATGAGCCCATTCGATATTTTCATCATCGTCGCCGGCTTCGCCAGCGTGATCGGCGACATCTTCAGCGCGGACCGTGCGCTGTATCACCGGATGCAGGACGGGGGTGGGGTATGAGCGAGCAACAGCATGACGCGGTGAACCACCCCAAGCACTACACGGCACACCCGAGCGGCGTGGAGTGTATCCAGGTGACGGAGCACATGGGGTTCAACCTGGGCAACGCGGTGAAGTACATCTGGCGCGCCGACCTGAAGGCTGACGCGATTGAGGACTTGAAGAAGGCGCGCTGGTACATCGATCGCGAACTAAAAAAGCGGGGTGCTGCATGAGACTCGATTTCAATTCAAAGGGGGCGTGGAAGCACGCGCTGCCTTTCGACGAACGTGACATCGATCTGGTAATGGACAAGGCCGGGCCGCTGGCCGTGCTGTGCGGTGCGAAGGCGCGCATTGTCGGCGAGATTGGGGAGGTCTGCTTTTACTACGAGGAAGGCCGCGGCTGGTATGCAGCGAGAAAGGGCGGTGAGGCATGAGAAAACGCGGCGCCCACTTCAAGAACAAAGGCCGGCGCGACCCCGGCGCGTGGCTGCAGGCGATTGGCATGCAGCAGCCGCTGACTCAGGAGCAGATCGACGACCTGGGGCTGGCGGTTCACCTGGCGATTGAGCGGCTGCGCACGGGCAACCCGATCGAGGGCGACTGGCACACGCTGGCGGCGGCGGTGAACGTGAGCATGGTGCTGTGCGAGAAAGGCGTGGGGGCGGAACTCATGCCGGACATTCTGACGGCACAGGACGCGCTGCTGCGGATATTCGACCGCCACACGGCCACCGGCCGCTGGGCCTTCGACGGCCCGGCCTATAAGGCACTGACGCGCGCGGTGGAAATCCACGAGGCGCACGCCGCGGCGATCACCCGCGACGGGGCACGGGCGGCGATGTTGGAGGTACGCCGGCGGGCGGCGCGGGGCGAGGTTTTGAATCGGGTGCCGGCATGAAGGCGCCGGACAAATCCGCGATCGACTCGGTGTTCACCGCGATGCAACCCCGCTGCTTTTACCGCCCACGCGATCTGGCGGCGGAGGCGAAGGTGGGCCGCTCGTCGATCTACCGGGCGCTGTATTCGCTGCTTGCCGGGCGGGTGGTGGACCAGGTGAAGTGCGGCCGGCGCTCGCTTTACATCACGCGTCAGGGGGGGCTTTTTGAATGATGGCTCACCCGAATCAATTCCCCTCTGTTCTTCCTGCCGCACTGGCTGCCTTCTCCGACGATGGGCGGCTGTACCGGGCTTACAACCACGTGGTGGCGGCGCTGTCTGGCGCGGTGCTTCTGGTGCCGATGTATCTGGTGCGCGGCGATCTTTCGGGGGTGGTGGATGGCTGCCCGGTGCCGTGGGAGGAGGTGGACGACGTGCTGCGCATGGCGCCGGCGGCGACGCATGACTTCGACTTTGCATCCGAGCCCTACAGCCCGCTGGTGATGGGGCTGGCGGATCTGTTTCCGGGGCGGTGGAGCCTGGATTTTGTGAATATCAACCGCAGTTCGCACCATGCCTGGCGTTTGCAGCATGCGTGCGGGCCGAGGTTCGCCTGCACGGCGGACCGGGTCTATCAGGGGTAAGCGGGTGGCATCAATCGACGAACTCAAGCAGAAGATCGATCTGCACGACCTGGCGGAAAAGCTGGGCATCAAACGGGGCAAGGGCGGGGAGAAGGCGAACTATCACTCGCCGCACCACGACGACAAGAGCCCGAGCCTGTCGATCTTTAAGGGCGGCAAGGCGTGGAAGGATTTCTCCGGCGACGAGGGCGGCTCGTGCATCGATCTGGTGATGTACACGAAGGGCTTTGCCGATGTGGTGGACGCGGTGAAGTTTTTGCATGAGCTGTATGGGTTTTCGATGGAGCGGCCGGCGTCGAACGAGCCGGCGAAGCCGAAGAGCACGGTGGAATACATCGCGGACCGCTGCCTGGAGAACCGGCTGCCGGCGCTGGCATACCTGACGGGGCGCGGGATCAGCGAGGCGGTGGCGCGGCGGGCGATGGAGAAGGGCAGCGTGGGTTTCAACGACTGGCGCAGCCCGAAGGCGCCGGCGGGCGAGCCTGGCCACGGCGGGCCGGCGGCGGCGTTTATTGTGAAGACGCTGAACCCGGGCCACGTGGTGGCAGTGGACATGCGCTACCTGGACCCGGCGCTGAATGGCGGGGTGAAGACGCAGACGCAGGGGGAGAAGTTCGGCTACGGCTGGACCAGTGACATCAAGCGGCTGCGCTCGGCGCACACGGTGGTGGTGGTGGAAAGCCCGATCAATGCGCTGAGTGTGGAGACGGCGAACCTGCCGGGCTATGGGGCGTTTGCGGTGCGCGGGCTGAACGTGGGCGCGATCGACTGGCGCTGGATGATGGGCAAGCGGGTGCTGGTGTGCATGGACAACGACGAGCCTTTTCCCGATGGCCACCAGAAGGCGGGCCATCGGCCGGGGCCGGAGGCGGCGTGGCAGCTGCACGAGCTGCTGCTGGGGCTGAATATTTCGGCGCTGTTTATCGACCAGAGCGAGTGGGAGGTGAACGACGTCAATGATTTTTTGAAGGCGTCGGGGCCCTACGAGCTGGGGCTGGCGCTGAAGCGGGTGGAGTCGTGGCTGATTCCAGGCATGCCGGGCAGCGGCGACAGCAAGGGCAAGCCGCGGGTGTTTTTGCCGGGGCACGACTTTGCGCGCTACTGGCGGTTTCGGGTGAAGGACGATTTCACGTCGCTGATCACCGAGATGAAGAAGGACGACGAGGCGGGGACGGAGACGCCGATCTTCAAGGAGCTGGCCGGATTCCGCGTGGCCAGCGTGTCGCGGGTGTCGATCGCCGGCGCGACCAGTGTGATGACGGGCGACCCGGACAGCCAGCCGACGGTGATGTTTGCGGTGAGCGTGCAGGTGCCGCGGCATGGGCCGAAGCTGATCCGACGCGTGCTGGAAGACGAGAAGCTGCACAACACGGAACAGTGGGAGAAATTCGGCCCTATCTGGGACAAGGGAAACTTCAAGCGGATGGTGAACATTCTGGAGCGCACCGCGCACCTGGGCGCACGCAACGCGGTGAATTTTGTGGGGCTGGCGTGGCGCAACGGGGCGCTGGTGGTGAACGAGGGTCCGGACTGCTATTTCACCGAGCCGGACAAGCAGTGCCCGTACCACAATCTGACCTTCCCCTCTGGATCGCGTCAGGATGCGATGAAAGTGATCGGGGCATACCAGAACACCTTCCAGAAAAACGCGGCGCTGCTGGCCCTTGTATGGGCCTTAGGCGGCCACCTCAAGGTTTTTCTGGGGTTTTGGCCGCACATGATCCTGCAGGCGAGGAAGGGCGCGGGCAAATCGACGCTGGTGAAGCGGCTGGAACGGACCATCGCTATGACGATGTTTTCCGGGCAGAGCCTGCAGACGGAGTTTCGCCTTCTGACGTCGATCAGCCACACGTCGCACCCGGTGGGGTGGGAGGAGCTGTCGGCGCGCAAGCAGGAGATCATCGACAAGGCGGTGGGCATGCTGCAGGAGAACTATCAGTACACGCTGAGCCGCCGCGGTTCGGATATGACGGAATACCTGCTCTCCGCCCCGGTGCTGCTGGCCGGCGAGGACGTGCCGGTGCGCAGCCTGCTGGGCAAGGTGGTGCAGACGGTGCTGAAGGACAAGGGGCCGATGATGCCGGACGACCTGCCTTCCTTTCCGCTGCGGCAGTGGCTGGAGTTTCTGTCCACGCTGAACAAGACGCAGGTGATGCAGACCTACAACGAGCTGCGCGCATTTTGCCAGGCCCACAGCCGCAGCAGCGAGGACGGCGCGAAGCGGATGGCGGGCAACTACGCCGCGATCGTGACGGCCTGGCGGCTGCTGTGCGAATTTGCCGGCGCCGACCACGACATGGGCGACTTCGAATTCGATGTGATGGGGGTGATGAACGAGCACGTGTCGGAGACCGTGGCCGACCGCGAGCCGTGGGTGTGGATCCTCGAGATCCTGCTCAGCGAGATTTCCGCCGGCAACTACCGCCACCCCTTTACCTGGGACGAGATCGACGGCAACGACGTGCTGATGGTGCGCACCAGCCACGTGATGGACCACATCGCCCACACCAACAGCCTGCGCGACAAGTGGAACGCGCTGCCGGTGAAGAGCGACCGCATCTTCAAGCGCCAGATCCTCGAGGCGGGCGTGCTGTGCAAGGACATCGACGGAAAGATGGTGGAGTTCGAACGGACGATCCGGGGCAGACGCGAGGCGCACCTGGTGGGCATCGATATGAAGCAGCTGGAGCTGTATGGGTTGTATGCGGGGCCGTCGGTGGCGACGGATCGGGAGACGTATGGACGTTGAGGAGAGGGAAATGAAGACATGCAAGGACGAGAAAGAGCTTCAGCAGCGGGTTGCCCTGAATCTCGCTGCCATCAAAAGAACCGTGCCGGTTATCGAGAGCGCGGTGGAGGACGACGACACTGCTCTGGCCATCGAGGAAATAGACAACCTGCTGTCGCAGGCTCGCGGGCTGGAGGCGATGGTGGCAGAGGCCAAGCAACACGGCTTCACGTTGAGCGAGGTGCCGTCATGAAGATCGACCTGATCGGGATGATTCTGAACAATGCGGGTCGGCGCTGCTTCGATGGCGCGATCATCGACGACGACGGCAAGCAACTGGATGCCGCGCACTCGCTGGACTACATGATCATGGAATACGCAAAGGTGCGGAACGGTGGCGAATCATCGACGGTGGTTGTGTCCCGGTACGTGGTGGAAAAGAAATGAACACCGGAGCCGTTTTCTCCCCCTGCAGGCAATACCGCTATGCACTGTTCCGCCGCTGGGCCGACCCGGGCGTGCCGGCTGTCTTCATCATGCTGAATCCGAGCACGGCCGACGAGGTCGTCAACGATCCCACCGTCGAGCGCTGCGAACGTCGCGCGCGTGCCATGGGTTTCGGAGCGCTGCGCGTCTGCAATCTGTTTGCGCTGCGGTCGACCGATCCGCGCGCCCTGTATGACCATGCCGACCCTGTCGGGCAATCTAACGACGCCACCATCATGGAGCTCGTCCAGGGCGCCGGCATCGTGATCTGCGCCTGGGGCAAGCACGGCAATCTTCACGATCGCGGCCGCATCGTGCACAAGACGCTGCTCATGAACGGCGTGGTGCCCCATTACCTGAAACTCAACAAGGACGGCACGCCGGCTCACCCGCTGTATATCCCCTATGAGACGCTGCCGCAGCGGTGGGAGGCGTGATGCCGAGCCCGGATCCCGACACCGACCGCATCGAGAGAAACCGCATCCTGTCCGAGCTGGACGTCGACGCCGCGCAGTCGTGGGTGCCAGGGCTGTCCAGGGAGGGCATGCTGGCCGGGATGCACAAGGCCCGCTACGAATGCCCGGACATTGCCCCCGAGCTGCGTCACATCAGCGGTGAGTGGCTGCGTGCACGGGGCTTCTGCCGCCTCCGTGGCCTGCCCCTGCTGCCGCTAGGGGAACTGCCTGTATGACCCGCCAACTCGCCCTCTGCCGGCCCCCGCACCCCCAAAAAATTTTTTGCGCGCGGCGGCTTGCCCAAAAGGAGGGGAGGGGTGTCCGCAATAACCCGTGGATCATCAGCCCTTTCTATCCTAAGCCTTTGATTCTTGAGAAGAGTGGTTCCACGGGTTGCACCTCGTTTTCCACGGGTCGGCCTCCGTTTTCCACGGGTCGGACTCGTTTTTCCACGGGTGTGGTTTTTTTACCCACGGCTTTCCTTTCTCTCTTTCTCTTTAATAAACAAAAAGAAGAAGAAGAAAAGAGGGCAATTCAGCGAAAACGCGCATCCACGGGTGTGCACCGCTGCCTATTTTTTAATCCACGGGTTTCCACCCCTTTCCACGGGTTTTCCGTGGAAACCCGTGGATTGTTTTTATTGCCAGAACAATGGGTTACGTGGTTAGGTACGGCCATCCACGGATCCACGTGAAGAAATGCCTGGGGGTACTTTGGAAGAGCTGATCGAGTCGTTTTTGTCCTTCAAGGTGTCGAACGCGGGCCGGTCGCCGCGCACGGCCCGTATTTACGGGCTTGCGCTGGGCCGGCTGGCTGTTTTTCTGGCCGGCGCGGATCCGCTGCGGGTGTCGACGGACGAGCTGCTGGCCTTCACCGGCCCGTGGCTGCACAAGCAGGGCCTGGCGCCGGAAAGCCGCAAGACGCACGTGGCGGCGGTGCGGGAGTTCTATGCCTGGCTGAATCGGCTGGGCCGGATCCGCAGCAACCCGGCGGACCAGGTGCCTTATCCCAGGGCGTCAAACAAGCTGCCCCGCCTGATGACGCTGGCGAACGCGGAGAAGTTGATGTGGTCGCCGGACTTCACGACATTCGAGGGGGTGCGCGACGGCGCGATGCTGGCGATGCTGATCGGCTGCGGCCTGCGCGCCAGCGGCCTGGTGAACCTGAACGAGAGCAACCTGGTGCAGGAGGTGGTCGACGATCGCCCCCGCCTGATCGTGCGGGTGGAGGAAAAGGGGAAGAAGCAGCGTCGGATCCCGGTACCGGTGGAGGCCGATCTGCTGCTGCGCCTGTACCTCGAGCACCCGGAGCTGGCGGAGATCGATCGCGAGGTGGGCAACGGGGACAAGGTGCTGTTCGTGTCGACCAGGAACCGCACCTGCCCGGCCCACGAATACCAAGGGGAGCGCCGGCGGATGAACCGCCGCGCGGTGCTGGACATGGTGGCCCGCCACGGCCGCCGCGCCGGCATCCCGGAAAGCCAGATCCACCCCCACGCCCTGCGCCACCTGTACGGCACCGAGCTGGCCGAGGGCGACGTCGACCTGCTGGTGCGCCAGAAGTTGATGGGCCACGCCGACCCGAAGAGCACCGAGGTCTACACCCACCTGGCCATGCGCAAGCTGACCAGGGAATCGGACCGGGCCAACCCTATGGCCAAGATGAACACGCCGGCATCGGATCTACTGAAACGACTTCAAGGAAAGTGAGGATGGCAATGCAGATCGAACTGAAGGAAGGGAAGCACTTCGACGTGGATAGAGCCCAGGGCACGATCACCTTCAAGGTGCCGCCATGCAAAGGGGCCAAGACCAGCATTGGCTTCGGGATGACCGGGCCCGTCACGGTGATCATGAAAACCGGTCTTTTCCGGGGCTGGTGGTTTTTACTGGCATCGAGGCTGACGCGTGCTCGTTGAGTTGCTGCCCGGCGCAACCCATCGTGGGGGTGGCTGTCAGCGTGAGTATATATAGGGTGGATTGGCGTGGTTACTGGGTGAAGCGGGGCGGGCACGATCCTTGCCTAAACTTGACCCGATATCGGGCTAAATCGTCCAGCCTGTCAAAACTATGAATTACGGGTTATGGCAGAAAGCGACATTCAACAACGGTGGAACAAGGGGGACGTGATGGGCGGAGAGGGTGAAAAGCGCAATTCAAAGGGCGGAACTGACCAGGTGCAGGGGCAAGACCAAGCGCTGCAGCAGGGGGTGGGGGGTCGGCAGGCCGCCCCCCACCCCCCGGCTGGGGGGGGTGGGTACCTGGATATATGCACCGTTTTCAAATTTCGCGCCGCCGACGGCCAAAAAAAAC
>JAUYTN010000062.1 GCA_030695205.1 Burkholderiaceae bacterium
ACAAATAAAAAAAGCACTGCTTACATCACATTATTTATTTATACCGGCAGGAAGTTATGATTAAAAACAAAGTATTTCAGGCGTATATCTCCGCCGAACTTTACGACGCAATAAAAGAAATTGCTGATTATGAAAAAAAATCTGTTTCCCAGATCGGTAGAGAAATGCTTGCAACCCTGGAACCAGGGATTCTTCAAGCAAGAGATTTGATGAGAGCTGCCCACTCCATAAACGCGGAAGCTAGAAAACAAATGCTTCCTGCTTTGAAGCGGCACTCTAAGCGCCTGGAAAAGACCGTCAAAAAGAGTCTTGAAGATATCGAGACTACTGTTCAGCAAGCCAAGGTCGATCCTCCACAGCACAAGTTGCCGATCTGAGGACATAAAAAAACCCCCTGGTTCTATGCTTGGCGGCGGATCCAGGAGGTTTACAGCAACCCGAGTAACAACCCGAGGTATTCTTTTTGAATAAGACACCAGCCAACCGATTGCAAGCCCCCCCCCTCCTCATGGTCGAGGGGGGGGCGGAGGCCGGGCCGAACACATGCAGGCACGGCGGAGCCTCTCCGACCCTGGACCCCTTGGTAGAAAGACGGGAACTTCTTCCACGCAGTGATACCAAGGCTTCCCAGCCTCCCGATATCATCATCCTCCACGACAGAACCACCGGGGAAATACTCGAATTCGAGCAAACCCGCCCAGGCCTCCACGAAAGACGCTACACGGACACGGACGGCCAGGAAACCAGGCGCCAGCGGTACGAAATGAAGGCCGCAGCGGAAAAGGTTCTTGGCAACGGCTCCCGCCTCTTCAAGTGCCAACGCATGAGGATCGACAAAACCAAAGACGTCGAGATCAAGATTTCCACCGAAAGCGCCCGGGCGTTCTTCTCCGGCTTCCAGGCGTGCGGCTCGGTTTGGATCTGTGCCGTCTGTGCACCCAAGGTGACAGAACGGCGTAAGGTCGAGGTGGCCCAGGCCGTGGAACTGGCAAAGGCCCAGGGCCTCAAGGTCATGCTGCTTACGGGAACCGCGCCGCATGGCCTCGGCGATGATGTGCGCGTCGTTCTGGCTGCTCTCAAGAAGGGATGGAAAAACACCTCATGCGGTCGCAAAGCCCAAGCCCTGCGTCAGGAAATTGGTCTCGTTGGCTCCATCCGGGTACTGGAAACCACCTACGGCGAAAACGGTTTTCACCCCCACTTCCACGCGCTCCTGATCCTGGACACAAAAATGACCCCGGCCCAGGTCGAGGAAGCTTGGTGGCCTCTGTGGCGTGACGGATGCATCAAGGCCGGCCTCGGCGAACCTTCCCGGAAGCATGGGCTCAAGGTTGAGGACGGATCCAGGGCCGCCGAGTATCTGACCAAGTGGGGCATGGAGCACGAGCTCACGAAGGGACACCTCAAAAAGGGCAAGACCTCCCTCACTCCCTGGGATCTTATGCGCGTCATGGCCTTTGGGCCTGGTCATTTCTCCATCAGCCCGGAGCTGCGCGAGACACTCACGCGCCTTGGGATCGATCAGGACCGCGCGCGCGCCCTCTGGGTCATCTACGCACAAGCTTTCAAAGGAAACCGCCAGCTGTACTGGTCCAACGGACTTCGGAAGCTGCTTGGCCTTGGTCTGGAAAAATCAGACGAAGAAGTGGCACAAGCGGATCCTGAAGAAACCGCCGTGACCGTGGCCACGGTCAACAACACTCAACGTCTTGCCATGATCCGGGCGTGTGCCTGGTCGGAAGTGCTCATTGTGGCGGAGCATGATCCGTCCGGCCTCCCGGATCTCTGGCAAGAACTCATCACAAAACATGGAGGAACACATGAACAATGAACTGACGATCTGCACTATTTCCGATGTAGGCGAAGAGGCCGTCCACGTCCTCACGATCCTGGCTGCACACATCGACCGCCTCGGTCGCGACGAAGACGCGCAGCTTATTTCCGGATCAGCCCGTGAGGTGGCAAACGTGGTCATGAGTATTCTCGAGCAATCCGGCCCGAGCACTCCGGCTGCTTGTGTATGTCAAATCGCTAAAAAACAAACGAACTGACCGGAGGGAGGTTAGCCCTTGCTATGAAAATGCCTATCACGCGCACCTCATTTCAAAACGTCCAGGCCGCTGACTCTTGGGATGTTTGGCCCCTGGACGATGGATCCGGCTTCATGCTCGTTGTCTTCCGCAACGGATTTTCCGCCGTGGTGTCCTCCCTGGACGGTCCTTACGTCTGGCCCGATGAGCAAAGCGCAGCCGCCTACCTGGTCGGACACCGCCCTGAGCTCACCCGCACCAGGTGTGATCCAGGTCCACGGTAATGCAGTGTCAATGTAGTGCTAATTCCATGCACGGTTTTAGACTGTAGTGCTAATTCCGTGCATGACTTTTGACTGTAGTAATAATGCAGTAATAATGCAGTAAATCTACCCTCACCTGGTGAATTCCCGACGGTCGGCACAAAGCTGTCAACGATGTGATGACACCGAACCCGGGGGGCTGGGGCTTCCCCAGTAAAGGCCCGCCTCGGGCCGCAGCTCCCCCCGCGCCCCCACCTGGTCGAAGCCACTTCACTTCCACTTCACTTCCACTTCACTTCCAGAGAAACCACCTTTTCCACCTTCACAGCTGCCTTTCACCCTCACGGAAGCCCCGGCCTGACTCAGTCCGAGCGAAGCGAGACACAGACAACGTGACGTAGGACCGTCCCGGATGACTTAACTTTTGTTTATGGGTTGCCACTTTGAAAAATATCTTATAAACATCGGCCATACAAATAAAAAAAGCACTGCTTACATCACATTATTTATTTATACCGGCAGGAAGTTATGATTAAAAACAAAGTATTTCAGGCGTATATCTCCGCCGAACTTTACGACGCAATAAAAGAAATTGCTGATTATGAAAAAAAAT
>JAUYTN010000056.1 GCA_030695205.1 Burkholderiaceae bacterium
CAAGCTTCAACGGTTTCGGGTAGGTCAAGCCGACCAGCTGGTGCTTGAGTGCTATCGCTTTTGCGCATGCCATCAGTTTAACCCCTGCGCTATCGTTTTGGGTGCGTGATATGAAACTCAGGGGGGGGGTGAACAGATACCGTTGGCAGTGCCTGTCATGGGCTGAAACCCCTCGGGGAAATGGGGCCTGGCTGACAGAGATGCAGGGATCATGGTGGATAGGGGGTTGGGTTCGGTTGAGTTGGGTTGGCCTGTCGACCCGTCAGTGGCTGCGGGCAACCGAAGGCAGCCAAGGACTGACCTCAACTTTATAACGCACAAGGCCGCGTGTGCGCGGTGCCGCTGGGGACTGCCTCGCCCCAGCGGCGCAGAGTCGCGCGGGTCTCAGTGTTGGTGCCCGTGCGCCCCGTGCACATGCTTGTGCGCTATCTCTTCGGCACTGGCCGCGCGCACGGCGGTGACCTTGCAGCTGAACGTCAGCGCCTGGCCCGCCAGGGGGTGGTTGCCGTCCAGGTGCACCGTGGGGCCTTTGATCTTGACCACATTGAACACGGCAGGCTGGCCGTCGTCGGCCATGCCCTGCAATTGGCCACCCACCTTCACACCGGGCGGAAACTCGCTTTTGGGGATGGTGCGCACCAGGCTCTCGTCGCGGGGGCCAAAAGCGTCTTCCACCGACAGTTGCAACGTGGTGCTGTAACCCACGGCCTGGCCATCGAGCGCGGCTTCGACCTTGGGGAAAATGTTTTCATAACCCCCGTGGAGGTAGGCCAGGTCGCCAGCGTCCAGCGGTTTGCCCTGGGGGGAAGTCACCTTGTAGGTGATGGTGACAGCGGCGTCTTTGGTGATGTTCATGTGCGGGTGGCGTCAGTGCTGCAAAGGCGGGCATTGTCGGTGAACCGGCAAGTGGCTCGACGGGAATAAAAAGAAAAAGTGGCTTCCCCGCTTTGCTGGTTTGCGTGGATTGCTATTGAATTGTTTTTTCAGCAAACTGCTCATGCCAATCAAGGGCGGTCCAGCGTGTCGGGTTTGTTGAGGGCTTTTTTGTCGTCAGACTGAATCCGGCGCTCCACTTTCTTCACGTCTTCTGCGGGCGGCAGGCTTTCGGGGCGTATGCCCCGTTGCAGCAGGGTGTTGCGCACCGCCTGGTTGTTGGTGATGTGCTCGCTGGAGATGGCGCGCTCGCTGTCCATTTGATGTTGGCGGGCATTGAAGATGGTGATTTCCGTGGCGAAGTCTTTGGCCTTGAGCAGGATGGTGGGCGCAAAGTCGGCCAGCGGGCGGCTTTCGGGCACCTTCCACTGGGCTTTCATGGCCTGGGTGCTTTTGCCAAACAGGGCTTGGTCGCCTTTGCTGCGAATCAGCGCAAAGTCTTGGTTGCCACCGGTTTGCTGGGCATGGCCTTCAAAGGTCTCGGTCAGCATCTGCACCTGTTCTGTTTTCATGTCGGTTCCTCCTGGTCGCTTTGGTATTGCAGCTGCCTGACAAATTAATAGCTAAATTCGCTTATAAATAAAGCGATAGAGCCGTTTTTTTATTCAAACTTTTTTTCACAGCCAACGGCGCCCCCCGCTGTCAAACCTGCAAACCGGACACCAAAGGAAACGCCGCTGGGTTTCGTATGGATTGGACGGATAAATCCACATCCAGCGCAGGCCAATACAGGTGATCGGGCGTGGGCCACTCCACTTCCGAAATTTGCTCAATCGTGCTTTTGCGAAACCATGGAAACTGATCGAAGGGCACAAGCAGCTCCTCATCGCCCAGCAATATCCAAAACCCATGTTTGGAGATGTGGGTCACTTCAGCTGCCGAAGTGGTGGTGCCAGGCATCTTGAATCTCCTTGAGGTGCGCAATCACAATGGCTTGCGCTTGACGAATTTGCGCGGCTGACAGGCCTGTTTGGTTGGCCAAGCTCACTTGCGGTGTCAGCCAAAACTTGGCCTCCCCATCGGCATGTGCAACATGCACATGGATGCGAGACTCTTCACGGGAAAAGAAAAACAGGCGGTACTGCCCGTCTCGAACAATGGTGGGTGCCATGAAGTGACTGTAGCCAACTTTGCCTCCGGGTGGCACGTGCGCCTTCACCCACCGTCAAACCCGCCAGCCCGCAGCCAGCGGCGAATGGATAGCGACAAAGCCCGCCACGTTGGCCACCACCGTGACCCAGAACACCGCACGAAACGCTGCCTTGTTCGACTTGTGGCGCAGCACCTGCTGCGCCACAAGTGCGCCGGGCCACCCGCCCACCAGACTCAGCGTGTGCAGCGTGCTTTCCGACACCCGCCACCACCCGGCCACGGCGGCCGATTTGTCGATGGCATAGACCAGCGCACACACCACGCTGGCACCCGCATACAGCGCCGCCACCCAGCCCGGCACCCGCCAGATAACGGCCACCGCCAGGTAAACCAGCAGGAACGCAGGCAGGGCAAACAGGCTGGCCGTGCCCCATTGCGCCGGGGAGTCGGCAGCCCGCCGCTGACGCGGCGCTGCGGAGGTGGCGGCTGCGGCGCTGACCACGGCCACGTTCTTAGCCCGCTTCTTGCCCTGGGCGTTCAGCTCGACTTCAAACGTGACCCGCTGGCCAACCAGCGGCCTGCTGCCACCGCGCGATGTGAAGGACTTGATGTGGACAAAGACGGCCTGCCCGCCTTGCGCGGGCTCAATGAAGCCAAAGCCCCGGTCGTCTTGCCAGGATTGGATGGTGCCTGTGAATGGCATGGGGGATTAGTAACGTTGAAGCTGAGCCGACTGACTAGACGGCAGTTCTGTAGGCTTTTACGACATCCTTTGGAAGGAAGACATACTTAATAACTTCATCCAATATTTCGGGATGAAGTGAGAGCGGCGAGTTCCCACTCATAGAAGTGCGCGTGTAGCTGACTGAGGTTCTATGCCGGCTTCCGAACTTCAGGTTGTGCCAAACCAATCCTGCTCTGCTGGGGTGATCCGATTTGGCAAGTACTTTCTCCAAGTGGCCGCCCGTGATAGAAAACTTCTGCGGTGCCTTAGTCTCTGCATGTTCATTCCTCTTGAGTTCAAACGCCTGCAAGTTGACCTCTGTTCCGTCAAGAAGCTTCACGTTGTAGTCAAGAACTCGCGCATAGCGTCTGAGCTCCCAGACAGCCGTATCCAAGCGGAATAGCTCATCTCCTCTGATGTAGTAGGGTGTCTCGTAGTACCGAAAACGGCCATACGTATCCAAGTACTGAAGGAACTTGTACGTGTCTGGAGATAGGCGAACCTCAAACTTCTTCGACTGCTCGAAAGCGTCGAGAAGCCTCGATAAATCATGAATCTTTTGTGCTTTTATTCGATTTAGAACGAGGATGCACTTCAGGTACTTCTCAATCGCCTGAAGGCTTTGCCAAAGAAACTGCGGCACAAGCTGTGCACGGAAAGACAGGCGAGCTGCAATGTAGTCGCAGTCGGCTACATCTCGGAATGACCGTATAGCAAAATCGTTGAGAAGAATGTCGGTGTTGTGCATGCGGTCTAACGCTTCAAACACTGGCGCAGCTTACTGCGTCCGCGTGCTTTGACTTGTTAACAATGCTTTCAAGCATCTGCTCTAACTCATCAGCTCTTCTATCTAGATCTTCTTCTGTCGGTTTTTTCGACATACGTCTTATTTTCTCATTAGGATCTTGAAGTTTGCGACTTAAATTGTCCGTAATAGATTTGTTTAAATCAACCATGAATTCATGCTCGTCAAGGTGAATTGTAATTACGCGTTTGTCGATGTCATCAATTACAACGGCCCTAATTGGACAGGCTTGTGCAAGCTCCACAAATTTGTTGTCAAATGATGCGAAGAATGGAACGTAAAAATCGCCAATTTTTGACTTGCTAGCTAGTGTTTCTTGGTATCTTACGGCGAACAAATCCCAAGCCATGCCTTTTATGCTATGAAGTGATTTCTTGCTCAACTGACTAATCGGGTTAAAAAATCTCAAATCTTTACCATACTTAAGTAGCTTCCAGGCAAAGTAAATTTCAGTTTTGGCGAAGGCATCTAGAGCATCCAATGAATACTCAACCAGCATTTCAAGCTGCTTGCCGAAGTCTAGGTCTTTCTGCTCTCTCAATAAGACTGCTTTCAATAGAATAAGATATAACCCTTTTCTTCTATTCAGAAGGCCTTTGATATCACTGCTGGAATGAAAAGCATGTAGTGTCTCTATTGTCCTTTTGCCTGCCTCCTCTAGGCTCTCCGCGAATTTAGGATTTCCAATATCAAAAGAGTTTTTTTCATACTCTAAATAATCAAACCTCTTCAAGGCTCTAATAGTATTGAAAGGCCTTTGATTTTCAAGCTTCATGGAATCGATCAAATTTTCGATTATAAAAAATGAATAGTCGAAGTTAAACCTTCTTTCTTTTCCTTCCTTTATAAACCTTACAAGACCCTCAAATCGACCTTCTTCCTTGTCTAGAGAACCTCCATTCTCCCAAACTCTAAATTTTTCTGCAGCGTTTGAGTCAAGACTGAGTGAATAGTCTAGTGGTATTTCAATGCGTCCTTTACTCTTTGTTGCTGCATAGAGTTCGTCTGAATAAAATAACATCCCTGTTCCATAGAAGTATTTCTTCAGTGTTGGACAATGCTCTTCGATTTTCCTTAGTGAGGAATGTAAAAACTCAGCATCAAGATTATTTGTGGAATAAACCAGCCTAAATCCTTTGAAAATCGTACTATTGTTTTCAATAAGATTTCTAAAGCTATCAGAGGGGTCGTGCATTAATATTGCATCTACCGCATTCTGAAGCCTCATTATTCTTTGTTGCGGATTCTCTATTTGCATAATGATCTCCTTGCATAGTTAACTCAATGTATTCCGCCAACCCTGCGGAATCAAACAAATATCGCAAGATATCCTAATCACAATTTCCTCCTGAAATATCATTTAGATCAAGCGCCTGCGGTCAATTCATCCATTCCCCACCCCGAATAAATTCACCCCCAAACCCAGCCCCTCATTCTGCACATCCCCAACGGCCACCACCACTCACTTCCCCGCCGCCGCCTCCGCTTTCACCCTCTGCCCCGCCACCAACCCAGGCGGCGGCCTCAACACCACCGCATCGCTTTCAGTCAGCCCCTCGGTCACCATGCGGTGCTGGCCGTCGCTGTCGCCCACGGTCACGGTGCGGGGTTGGGCCTGGCCTTGTTCCAGCACCCAGGCACGCCAGCCTTGGGCTGTGCGGATGAGGGATTCCACCGGCAGCAGCAGGGCGTTGGGGCGCTCCAGCACGGTCACGCGGGCATCCACCCGGTAGCCGTGGCCCAGGGCTTTGGGCGGGTTTTGCAACGACAGCACCACCTTCACCCGTTGTTCTTCCACGCCCAGGGCCGACACCTTGCGTTCGCCCAGCGGCTCCACGCGCAGCACTTTGGCGGGTACGGGCGGGCCGCCCCAGTTTTCGATGGTGGCGGGTGCGCCGGGGGCCATTTGCACCGCGTCCTCCGAGATGAATTCGGCCACCGCTTCCAGGGCGGACAGGTCGCCCAGCTCCAGCAGCGGGGTGCCTGCGGCCACGCTGGTTTCGCTGCGCACCAGGGTGCGCAGCACCACGCCGCCCACGGGGGCCTTGATGGCCAGGGCCTGCCGACCCGGTGCCACCCAGCCGCCTTGGTTGGTGGCCTGTGCGGCGGCCCAGTCGGCCTGTGCCGCAGTTTGGCGGGCGCTGGCCTCGGCCCAGGCGGAGCGGGCGGCGGTCAGGGCGCTGTCTGACACCATTTGCTGCGCGGCCAGTTTTTGCTGGCGTTCCAGCTCGCTCAGGGTCTGGCGGGTGCGCAGCTGGGCTTCGTCCAGCCGGGCGCGTGCGGCGGCTTCGGCGGCTTGGGTTTCGGCCTGGCGGCGGGTATCCAGCGGCACGGGCAGGGCGGCGCGCAGGCTGGCCAGCGTTTGCCCGGCGGTGACGGCATCACCCGCCTCCAGGTTCAGGCGCTCCAGCAGGCCCGAGGTGGGGGCGCTGACGGTGAACAGGTCGCGCACGCGGGTGGTGCCCTGGTCGGTGCGCTGCACGCGTAGGGTGTCGCGGTGGGGGTGCACCACTTCCAGCGTCAGTGGCTTGGGCCACAGTGCCCAGGCCGATGCGGCCACCAGCGTGGCACCCAGGGCGGCCCACAGGGCCAGGCTGCGTTGTGTTTTGGTCATGTCACTCTCTCGATTTCAAACTGGCTACCAAGTCAACCTTGTCCACCTGGCGGCGCACCCAGGCGGCGCACACGGCCACGGTGGCCAGTACAAACAGGGCCGAGCGGGCGTAGGCGGCGGGGTCTACCACCATGGGGAAGGTGAACAGCTCGTTGCTCATGGTGCCCATCAGCCACAGGGCAAAGCCGTAGCCCACCCACAGGCCCAGCGGCAGGGCCAGCAAGGTCAGCAGGGCCAGCTCGCCCAGCATCACATACGACACCTGCCAGCGCGTGTAGCCCAGCACCTGCAAGGTGGCCAGGTCGCGCTGCTGCTCGGCCAGGGTGACGCTGGCGGTGGCGTAGGCCACGCCGGCGGCCATCATCCCGGCAAAGGTCAGAAACAGGGTGGACATGAAGCCTGAGCCTTGAGAAAACGTCTGGCGCATGGACGCTTCGGCCTGGCGCACGTGGCTCAGGCCCGCCAGCGCGGGGCGCTCGGCCACAGCGGCGTTGAAGGCATCGGTGCGGTCGGGTTGCAGGCGCAGGTGTGCGCCCGATATGCGGCCCGGCTCCTGCAACAGCCTGCCCAGGGCGGTCAGCTCGGTGTAGCCGCTGGAGCCCACCCACAGGTCGGCCACTTGCACCACTTTCAAATCGAACTGCATGCGCCGCCCCTGCGTCACTTCCACCCGCACCACGTCGCCTGCCTGGGCGTGCAGTTGGCGGGCCAGCCCGCGCGAGGCCACCAGCCCGTCGCCGCGCAGCGTCACGGCTTCGGAGTCGGTTTGCACCAGCCGCTCCAGTTGGGGCTGGGCGGGCATGCCCACCAATGCGTCTTGCACGCTGCGGCCATTGAAGTGGTAGCTGACGGCCACGGCCCGGAAAGGCTCCACCGCCTCCACGCCAGGCAGGCGGGCCAGCGCGTGCAGGGCCATGGGGCCACCGGCTTCGGTGAGGGTGACGGTGGCATCCTGCGTTTTGGCCACGCGGAACGTGACCTGCAAAAACCGCTCGATGCCCGCCGGAAAGTGCTGCGACACCACCAGCACCGACAGCGCCAGCGCCACCCCCGCCAGCGTGCTGAGCGAGCGCCGGGGCGCACTCACCACCCGCCGGAAGATGATGCGCGTGAGTGGGTCGAGCTGGCCGAGCCACGAGGTACCGCTGACACCGCTGCTCTGGCCAGCACCCGTGCTGCTGCCATTGGCCGCGCTGGCTACCTTGTCGCCACCCTGCCCTGCGGCCTGAGGCTGGCTGGCCCGCTTGCGGCCAAAGTGCGGGGGCGACGGTGGGGCCAGCGCGGCGGCAGGGGTCAGCCGCACGGCTTGCGCCACGGCAGACAAGGCACCCGCCAGCGCGGCGGCCAGCCCCACGCCCAGGGCCAGCGCCCAGGTGGTGGCATCGGTTTGGAAGGGCAGCGCAGGCAGGCGGTACACGGCGCGGTAGATGCTGGACATCCACTCCCCAAACACATGGCCCAGCGCCATGCCCAGCACCAGCCCCATGCCGCCCAGCAGCAGCGCCATGCCCGCGTAGTGGCGCGCCACTGCAGCATTGCTGTGGCCAAAGGCTTTCAGCAGGCCGATGTTGGCCCGCTCGGTGGCCACCAGGCGCGACAGCGTGACATTCAGCAAAAACGCCGCCACCGCCAGAAAAATGGGCGGCAGCGTGGCCGCCATGTTGCCCAGCTGCGCCAGCTCTTCGGTCAGAAAACGGGCCGACACCATGCGGTCGCGCCCGAAGGGTTCCATGCCGCCGTAGGCCGCCAGCCGGTCTTGCAGGGCCTGGCGCACGGGTGCGTCTTGCGCGGGGTCGGAGAGGGTCAGCACCACGTCGTTGAAGGCACCGTGCATGTCCAGCGCCCGCTCCAGCTGGCCCTGGCGCATCCACAGCACACCGAAGCGGGCGGGCTGCGGAAACGGCTCGCCCGGTGCGCTCACAAACACAAATTCGGGCGAATTGGCCACACCCACCAGAAGCAGCCGCTGGCGCTGGCCGCGCACCACCACCTCCATGTGGCTGCCGGGGGTGAGGTTGTTGGCCTGGGCAAAGGCTTCGTTCACCAGCGCCTCGCCCTGGGCCTGGCGCTCGGGCCAGCGGCCCGCCACCAGCAGCGGGCGGTTGACGCGGGGCAGGCCGTCGTCGGGCAGCGACACCAGTTGGGCCGCCAGCGGCTCGGTCACCCACGGCAGGCTGATGCGGGCTTGGCCCACTGCACGCAGCTCCAGCGCGGCCACGCCGGGCAGCTCGGCCAGTTCCGCGCCGAGGCGGCGTGGCGCACGCACGGCCTGCGCCTGCAAGTCGGCCATGCCGTTGTGCTGGTAATAGCGGTCACGCGCACGCTCCAGCGAGCCCTGCATGCCCACCGACATGACCAGCATGCCAATGCCGCAGGCCAGCACCAGCGCCACGGCCAGCGCCTGCGATTTCATGCGCCACAGGTCGCGGAACAGTTTGCGGTGCAGCGGGGTCATCGTGGGGCTTTGCTGGCTACCAGTGCAGTTGGGCCGGGTCCAGCCGCTCGGGGTTGGTGGTGATGCTGCGGATGCGGCCATCGGCAAAGTGAATCACGCGGTCGGCAATGCGGGCAATGTCGGCGTTGTGCGTGACGATGAGCATGGTGGTGCCAAAACGCCGGTTGGCATCCAGCAGCGCTTGCAGCGTGAGGATGCCGGTTTGCAGGTCCAGCGCACCGGTGGGCTCGTCGCACAGCATCAGCGGCGGGCGCTTGACCAGCGCACGCGCAATGGCCACGCGCTGCTGCTCGCCGCCCGACAGCTCAGACGGAAAGTGCTCGGCCCGCACGCCCAGCCCCACCAGGCCCAGCACCTCGTCGGCAGGCAGCGCACCGGGGCTGAGCTCGGCCACCACGTCGATGTTCTCGCGCGCGGTCAGGCTGGGGATGAGGTTGTAGAACTGGAACACAAAGCCCACCTTGTCGCGCCGGTACTGTGTGAGATCGGTGGGCGACAGGGTGCAGATGTCGAGCGTGGCACCGGTATCGGCAGTGGCGCTTGTCTTGGCATCGGCTCCTGCGCCATCACCCACAAACCGCACGCTGCCCGCCGTGGCCGCATCCAGCCCACCCAGGATGTTGAGCAGGGTGGACTTGCCCGAGCCCGATGGCCCCAGCAACACCACCACCTCGCCGCGCAGCAGCTCCAGGTCGATGCCGCGCAGCGCGTGCACGGCGTTGTCGCCCGCGCCATACACCTTGGTCAGTCCGGTGATGGCGAGGAGGGGGCTGGCGGCTTGGGCGAGAGGGTTGGACGAGGTGGTCACGGGGTGCTGTATTGGCAGGCAGAAAACCGGAAATTGCAAGCAAAAAATGCAGCCATCGCTTGTTGAATATGGTTTGAATGCTACGTAATTAATTCAATAGCATACAATTCATGCCAATCAAGCGTAGACTGGCTTTAATGTTTCAAATTTGCGCTGCATCAACAACCCGCAGTTTTTGCTACACCTGCAACGCATGTCAGCAACCTGGCAAGTTCGCCCAGGGCGTGAGTGCTTGGGTCAAAAAGGTGTTTGGGGGCCGAAGGCAAAGGATGCGCTCTGGATGAACCCCTGCTCGACCACGTACACACACACCAGTTCGATGCGGCCAGGGCCTTCAGGAAACGTGCGCGTGACATCTTCGTGGTCAATCACCACGTTGCCGAAAACTTCACGCCGCAGGAGCTTGGCGTGGAGATTGGGTTCAGCAAAACGTGGCGCTGTGCGGGTACGGATTTGCGCGTGCCCTTGGGCAAGCAGCTGGCCACCCAGCTCGAACTGCCTGGCATCCGGGGCGTAGGTGCTCAGCCAGGCATCGAGGTTTTTGGCGTTGTAGGCATCGAGCTGGCGCTGAACGACGACTTCAGGGGAGGTGTACTGTGGCATGGGCTTCCTTCGCAATGGGTGGTTGATCAGGACGGCTCAGCTGCGTGGCCGGGGCGTGCAATTGGTTGCATGTGCGTATTCATTGCAATGATTTTTTGATGGAGCGACCCGCCAGCAACGGAGAGCGCCCAATTTGGGTGGTTTCCATCTTGAGTTTGGGGGGCTCGGAAAACCCCTCAAACGCCTCCCCCGCCTGCCATTCGCCCACAGCGTACACGCGCTGGTCGCGCAAACCCTGCACGCCTTCTGCCCAAGCCATCAGCATGCGTTTGCCAATGTCCTCAAAGCCGGGGTGCTGCGCCATGGCCTGGCGCACCAGGGGGCCCACATCGGCTACCGCGTCGCTGATGGCTTCGACCATCTGGCCTTGTTCCTTGGGCTGTATGCCAAAAGTGGCGGCGATGAAGCGTTGCAGGTTCTTGCCGGGCAACCAGGTTTTTTTGCCCATGAACTCGATGCCAGGCGGGTTGTGCTGAAACCCGGCATACACGCTGGTGGTGAGCATGTCGTAGGTGGGCGACAGGTGCACATCTGCCCGGTTGGTGTACAGCAAGGCCAGGTTCTTGGCGTGGCAATCGGCGTTGCGCAGCGCGTAGGTCAGCAGCAAGGTGTGGGCCAACTGGCGGTAGGTGGCCAGGCGTTGCGTGCCGGGCACGTGGTCGCGCACGGCTTTGGCAATGCGCTCCCAGGTGGTGTCGTATTTGGCGGCTGGGCGCAGGCCCAGCAGGCTGCAAAAGTCTTCCATGCCCCAATGGGGTTGGCCGTGTTCGTTCACGTCAAAGCGGTGCACCACCAGCGCCTGCCCGTCGTCTGAAATGTCGGTTCTGGCGGTTGGCACCACGCGGCTGGCCACCTGCATGCACAGGTGCTCGTTCAGTGCCACGAACGGCAGTTTGGCGGTGGAGCCTTTGATGATGTGGCGGCGCGTCACCAGGCTGGCTTTTGTGTGTGGCGCCAGTGGCGAAGCGTTGTCTTCGCTGGTTTGTGCATCCAGAAACTTGGGCACCACGCCTGATACGCCGCTGGTGGCGTGCTGGCGCACCAGGGCGGCAAAGGCGGCCTCGGCGTTGTCGCCTTTCAGCAGTGCGGCCACTTCAATGGGTTGAGCGGGTTCATTCAGTTCAGCCCCGGCTGCGGCCACTTGCACGCGGCCCACCATGTTGCGGCCAACGACGGACAGCAGCGCGATGGGGTTGGCCCCAATGTGCGGGCCAAACTGCTCTTGCAGCACTTGCAGCAAATAGCCTTCGGGCAGGTTCATTTGCAGCACGGGCGGCAACGGGTCGTCCCAGGCGTAGCTTTCAAGCCGCACTGGCATGGTGAGCGACACCAAGTCGTCCGCCGCCACTTGCGGGTGGTAGGTGAGCACGCTTTTGAAGTCGCCCGACTGTTCCAGCGTGGCCACCTCGCGCCCCAGCACGTACACCGACAGCTGCATCACCGGCTGCCTTGCGCGCGTTCGCGGCGCAGTTCATCCAGGTTGCCTGCCTGGCCTTGGGTCACCACCTCCAGCTCGGCGTCCAGCACGGCCAGCACGGCCAGCAGCTTGCGTGCGCCAAATTCAGCCGACCGGCCCCGCTCGAAGCGCGACAGGGATTCGGGCGTGATGCCCGCCTGGGCTGCCACGTCGCCCTGCTTGAGGCCCTGCCGCTTGCGGCGGGTGGCGACAGCTTCACCGAGTTCCTGTAGGGTTTGCATTTTGATATTTGCGTCAACAAATTAAGCTTTAGTGCAGATTGTTGATTTAAATGTCAATAAATGCAAGGGTGGTCATGGGCCAGACCGGCCCGCTGTCACACCCCCCGCCGCGCCTTCACCGCCGCTGCCAGCCCGTCCAGCACCGGCACGGTCTGCGTGAAGCTGATGCAGGCATCGGTCACGCTCACGCCGTGTTTCAGCGGTTGGCCGGGCACGATGTCTTGCCGACCTTCCTGCAAGTGGCTCTCGATCATGAGGCCGGTGATGCGCCGCTCGCCCGCTGCAATCTGCGCGGCCACGTCGGCGGCCACGGTGATCTGGCGGGCGTGCTGCTTGCTGCTGTTGGCGTGGCTCACGTCGATCATCACCTGCTCGCGCAGGCCGTTGGCTTTGAGCAATTCGCAGGCGGCCTGCACATCGGCTGCCGAGTAGTTGGTGGCCTTGCCGCCGCGCAAAATCACATGGCAGTCGGGGTTGCCACGGGTTTCAAAAATGGCGGCGGTGCCCATCTTGTTCAGGCCCAGAAAGGCGTGCCCGGCCTGGGCGGCCAGCATGGCATCGCTGGCCACTTTGATGCCGCCGTCGGTTCCGTTCTTGAAGCCCACCGGGCAGCTCAAACCGCTGGCCAGCTGGCGGTGGCTTTGGCTCTCGGTGGTGCGGGCGCCGATGGCACCCCAGCTCACCAGGTCGGCAATGAACTGCGGGCTCAGCAAGTCCAAAAACTCGGTGCCCACCGGCAGGCCCACGGCCAGCACGTCGAGCATGAGCTGGCGGGCCAGCTCCAGCCCTTCGTTGATGGCAAAGCTGCCGTCCAGGTGGGGGTCGTTGATGTAGCCCTTCCAGCCCACGGTGGTGCGGGGTTTTTCGAAGTAGGTGCGCATGACCACCAGCAGCTCGCCCGCGTGGCGGTCGGCCTCGGCTTTCAACAGATGGGCGTAGGTCAGGGCCTGGTCATGGTCGTGGATGCTGCACGGCCCCACCACCACCACCAGCCGGTCGTCGCGGCCGTGCAGCACATCGGCAATTGCCCGTCGGCTGCCTTCGACCAAGGTTTGCGCCTCGGGCGGCACCGGCAGCCATTCTTCCAGCAGCGCGGGGGTGAGCAGCGGGCGAACGGCGCGTATGCGCACATCGTCAATGCGGGTGGTGTCGTGGGTGGTGGTACTGGTGGGCATGGTATGGGGTGTTTTTTAAGTTAAATATGCCTTGTGCGCTTATGTATTATCAATACTTTGCTGCACTATTTTTAGTGCATCAAGCCATCAATTCGCCATTGGCAGAGGCATGATCTATTCGTTATACCGCTGCGCCCAGTTTGATGGCGATGATGCCAGCTGCCACCAGAGCGGCGGCCAGCAAACCAGTGTGCAAGCTTCCTTCTTTGAACCACAGACTCCCGATCAGCACCGCGAACACCACGGCGCTTTCACGCACGGCGGCCACCATGGCTATGGGTGCCAATGTCATGGCCCACAGCACGGTGGCGTAGGCCCCGGTGGCCATGATGGCTCCCGCCAGGCCCAGTGGCCAGTGGGCCCGCGCATACGCAACCAGTGCGGCAGGGCGGCGGCGCCACTGCACCACCACAGCTGCCACGGGCTCGACAAGGGCCAGCACCAACACATAGCCCAGGGGATGGCCGCTGGCGCGCGCGCCCAGACCATCGACCACGGTGTAGGCGGCAATCAAAGCGGCGTTCAGCAGGGCCGCCTGGCCAGACGGGTGGCGCAGCACCGCGCGCATAGGTTGCCCGCTGGTCGAGGCAATCAGCGCGATGCCACCCAGAATGCACAGCACACCCCACCAGCCGGCAGCACCCAGCGGCTCGCCCAGCAGGGGGGCTGATGCCAGGCCAACCAGCAGCGGCGCCAGCCCGCGCATCAGCAGGTAGCTCACCGCCAATTGCCCGCCCTCATAAGCGCGCATCAGCAGCATGATGTACGCGGAGTGCAGCAATGCCGATACCAACAGGTACGGCCAACAGTCGGCATCGGGCAGGCCCACGACCAGCAACAGCGGCACAGCCAGCGCGGCGCTGCACCCGTGCAGCAAAACGGTGTACAGGCCTTTGTCGGGGGCACCGCGAATCAGGGCATTCCAACAGGCGTGCATCAGGGCCGCAGCCAGCACCGCCAGCAGAACAGGGGTGCTCATGGCGGGCGCTCAGGCCGCTTGGGTGGTCGGGGCCAGGGCCTGTATGGCGCTGACCACGCAGTCCAGCGCCCAGAACAGGTCGGCCTCTTCCACATTGAGTGGCGGGGCAAGCACCAGCACCTGGCCCTGCCCCACCTTGAACGACAACCCGGCAGTCAGGCAGTGGTACAGCACAGCCTCGGCCAGGTCAGCATCGGTCAACTCGATGCCCAACAGCAGGCCCGCGCCACGCACCTCTTTCACCACCGGCAGATGGGCCAGGCCAGCGCGCAGGTGCTGCACAGCGGCATCACCCAGGCGGCGGCTGCGGGCCAGCAGGTCTTCCTGCTCGATCACATCCAGCACGGCCAGCCCGGCGGCACAGGCCACCGGGTTTTTTTCGTGGGTGTAGTGGCCCAACGAGATGTGCGGGCCCACGTTCAGGCCCTCGCGCGCTATCAGCGCGGCCAGGGGCATGCTGCCCCCGCCCAGGCCTTTGCCCAGCACGATCATGTCGGGCTCAATCCCATAGCGTTCCACGGCAAACAGGTGGCCGGTGCGGCCCAGGGCGATCGGGATTTCGTCCAGGATGAGCAAGGCCCCGTGGCGGTCGCAAATCTGGCGCAAGCGCCGGTAGTAGTCAGCTGGGGGCACCTGCACATCGGTGCAGCGGATGGTTTCAACAATCACCGCTGCCACATCGCCTTCCTTTTGCAGGCAGTAGTCGATGTAGTCCACACAACGCAACGCGCAACTGCCGCCACAGCCGAACACGCAATGGCCGGGGTCGCACGGGGGCACGTGCTCAGCGCCGGGCAGCAGGGGGCCAATGCCTTGGCGAAACACGGCTTCGCCGCCAATGGAAATGGCGTCCAGCGACGCACCATGAAACGCATCCCACATGGAAATGGTTTTGAACCGCCCCGTGGCCAGCCGCGCCAGTTTGAGCGCCATGCCGATGGCCGCTGTGCCGCCCGGTGCAAACAGCAGCCGCGCACCCTGCATCGGTGCGGCCTGGCACAGGCGGCGGGCCAGGTCCACAGCGGGCTGGTTGGTGTAGCGGCGGGGGCTGAAGGGCAGGGTGTCCAGCGTGTGTCGCATGGCGGCCAGCACCGTGGGGTGGCCATGGCCCACCTGGTGCAGGCTATTGCCATGAAAGTCCAGAATGCGCCGCCCTGCGGTGTCGGTCAGCCAGGCACCCTGCGCGCCTTGCAGCGCATTGAGGCAAGGGGTGGACATGGACTGGTGCAAAAACCAGCGGGCGTCTTCGGCCAGCAATTGCCGGGTGGCATCGTCCAGGTGCTGGGCTTGCCAGGCGGTGCGGCGGTCGCTCAGGTTGATGTCGCCTTCGCTGCGGTCAGGCGCGGTCATGGGCGCACCGTGGTGTCGTCATGGGCCTGGGCGGCGGCCAGTTCGCCGTCATGCAGCATGCGCTGGCGGCCACCTTGTGCATGGGCAAACAAGGCCTCTGCCACACCGGGGCCGTTGCGAGCGGCCAGCAGGTCGACGATGGCGCTGTGCTCATCGGCAAAATGCGGAATGGCCATGGGAGCAAGCAGGTTGCGACGGCGAAACAGTGCCAGCAGCTTGGTCAGGCGGCGGTACTGGTCGCACAGCACCGGGTTGCCCGTCATATTGACGATGCAATCGTGAAACCCCAGGTTCAGCTCGTGAAACCGGTCCACCGCATCGGGGGGCACGGATTTCATGGCGTCGGTCATGTCGCGCAGGGTACGCAGTTGTTCGGGGGTGATGCGCTCGGCCAGCAGGCGGCCTGCGGTGGCATCGAGCCCGGCGCGCACGTCGTACAGGTCGGCGGCTTCTGACAAGGGAATGATCCGCACATGGGCACCCCGGTTTTTTTCCTGACGGATGAGGCCGGTTTCTTCCAGCAGGCGCAAGGCTTCGCGCAAGGGCCCGCGTGAGGTGCCAAAGCGCTGGGCCAGCGCAATTTCGTTCAGCTTGTGGCCCGGCGGCAAATCGCCTGCCAGCACCAGGTCTTCAATGGATTCGGCCACCAGGCGCGTCAGCGAGGTGCTTTGCACCAGCGCCAGGGCTTGTTCGGATGACGGGGCGGAAGCGGTAGCGGCGGTGTGCATGCGGCAGGTCCGAAAGTGCGAATGTGCAAGAGAGCAATGGCGGACATTGTAGGCAGCTCGCCGACATTGTCGATTGTCAACAATTTGACACATTGCCCCACTACGCTTCGTTTCGGACATGCCTACTGCATGGTGACCTGCACAGATGTCCGTGCGGTGTCAATGCCCGTTTACCCCTCAACCGGAGAAACCCCATGAAGTTCAAATCTTTCGCCAAGCCCTTGCTGGCGGCAGCCCTGGCGGCCATCGTGGCATTGCCCGCTTTTGCCCAGAAAACCGTGTTGAACGTCTACACCGCGCTGGAAACCGACCAGATCAAGGCCTACCAGGACGCGTTCACCAAGTCCAACCCCGACATCGAAATCAAGTGGACGCGCGACTCCACCGGCATCATCACTGCCAAGTTTCTGGCCGAAAAAGCCAAACCCGTGGCCGACGTGGTGATGGGCGTGGCCGCCTCCAGCATGGTGGTGTTTGACCGGGAAGGCCTGTTGCAAAGCTACGCACCCGTCAACCTGAAGGCCGTCAACCCCCGCTACACGTCGGGTGGCGCGCAACCCACCTGGGTGGGCATGAACGTGTGGGGTGCCGCCATTTGCTACAACGTGGCCGAGGCCATGAAGCTGGGCCTGCCCAAGATTGAAAGCTGGAAAGACCTGCTGCGCCCCGAGTTCAAGGGCAAGATCGTGATGCCCAACCCCGCTTCGTCGGGCACCGGTTTTCTGGACGTGACCGCCTGGTTGCAGATGTTCGGCGAAAAGGGTGGCTGGGAGTACATGGACGGGTTGCACCAGAACATTGCCGTGTACACGCACTCAGGCTCCAAGCCCTGCGTGATGGCCGGTGCGGGCGAGTTCCCGGTGGGTATCTCGTTTGAATACCGGGCCAACGTGGTGCGCGAAAAGGGTGCGCCCATAGACGTACTGTTCCCCAAAGAAGGCCTGGGCTGGGATCTGGAGTCCACCGCCATCGTGAAAGGCACGCCCAAGCCGGCAGCTGCCAAAAAGCTGGCCGATTGGGCCTCTACCCGCGAAGCCAACGAGCTGTACGCCAAAAACTTTGCGGTCACCGCCATTCCCGGCATTGCCACGCGCCTGAAGCACGTGCCGATTGACTACGAGCAGCGCCTGGTGAAAAACGACTTCCAGTGGATGGCCAAGAACCGCGACGCCGTGCTGGCCGAATGGCAAAAGCGCTACTCAGGCAAGTCTGAGCCCCGCAAGTAAGCGCCTGCACCAAGCCCAAGCCATCCGGAACGAGACACCCCATGAGCCACTTGCAGATACGCGGCATAAGCAAACGCTTTGGCGCGTTCGTGGCGCTCAGTGACATTGATCTGGATGTGCAAAAGGGTGAGTTTGTGGTCTTGCTGGGGCCGTCTGGCTGTGGCAAGACCACCTTGCTGCGCACGCTGGCCGGGCTGGAAATGCAGGACGAGGGGCACATCACCCACGCGGGGCGCGACATTTCGCGCCTGCCCCCGGCGCAGCGGGACTACGGCATCGTCTTCCAGTCGTACGCCTTGTTTCCCAATTTGAACGTGGGCCAGAACGTGGCCTACGGCCTGAACAACAAGCGCGAAGGGCGTGAGGCGTTTCGCCAGCGTGTGGACGAGATGCTGGCCCTGGTGGGCTTGCCCGGCACCGAAAACAAGTACCCCGCCCAACTGTCGGGCGGCCAGCAACAGCGCATTGCGCTGGCGCGTGCCCTGGCCACGCGGCCAGACTTGCTGTTTCTGGACGAGCCGTTGTCGGCGCTCGATGCCATCGAACGCGTCCGCCTGCGCACCGAAATCCGCAAACTGCAGCAGCGCCTGGGTGTAACCACCGTCATGGTCACCCATGACCAGGAAGAGGCCTTGTCGATGGCCGATCGAATTGTGGTCATGCGAAGTGGCCGCATACAGCAGATAGGCGATCCGCAGACCATTTACCACCGCCCCGCCAACGACTTTGTGGCCGACTTCATCGGCCGTGGCAATCTCATTCAGGGGACGGCGTCGGCTGCAGACACCATCCTCCACCACGGCCTGACCCTGCAGTGCGATGCGACGCTGCAGCCCGGCAAGGCCTACCGCTTTTACCTGCGCCCAGAAGACATCCGTCTGTTGGATCCGCTGGAGGCCACCCACAACAGTTTGCTGGCCACCGTGGACAAGCAGGAGTTCCTGGGTGCATTCACGCTGGTCACCCTGAACCCGCTGCACGGCGGCATGCCTGCACTGGTGGCCCAGTTCTCCAGCAACTATCTGGATGGCCGACCGATTGAAGTGGGCTCACGGGTGCGCATCGGCCTGCCCAAAGAGCGGCTGCACCCCATGCAGGAGGCCGCGTGAACGCCTTGGCACAGGCATTGACCGCTGCGGCACCCTCACCATCGGCGTTCAGTCGCTTCAACGCCAGTGGCCTGCTACTGGTGCTGGCCGCGCTGGTGTTGGCGGTGTTTTTGTTGTTGCCCATGGGGGCACTGTTGGGCCACAGCGTGCTGGATGCCCGGGGCAACTGGAGCTTGCAGCGTTTTCATGAAGTGCTGACGGCACCCGGCATGGCCGACGCCAGCTGGAACACCTTCTGGGTGGCCTTGGTGGTCACCGGCATCACTGTGCCACTGGCCTTCCTGTATGCCTACGCCATTCAGCGCTCATGCATGCCATTCAAGGGCCTGTGGCGGGTGCTGGGCCTGTCGCCACTGTTAGGTCCATCTTTGGTGGGGGCCATTGCCTTCATTCAGTGGTTTGGCACGCAAGGCGTGCTCAAGTCGTGGCTGGGCGATACATCGGTGTACGGCCCGCTGGGCATCATCATGGCCACGGTGTTTGCCAGCTTTCCGCATGCGCTGATGGTGCTGATCGTGGCGCTGGCCACGGCAGATGGGCGGCTGTTTGAAGCCGCCGATGCACTGGGTGCCTCGCGTTGGCGCAAGTTTGTCACCGTCACCCTGCCTGCCGCCAAATACGGACTGATCAGCGCGGGCATGCTGGTGTTTGCCTATTCGGTCAGCGAGTTCGGCATTCCCAAGGTCATTGGCGGCAACTTCAAGGTGCTGGCCGTTGAAATTTACGTGCAAACGGTGGGCCAGCAGAACCTGGGTCACGGGGCCGTGGTGGCGCTGATGTTGCTGTTGCCGGTGATGTTTGCCTATGTGGTGGACCGCCAGGTGCAGCGCCGCCAGCAAGCCAGCATGACGGCGCGCGCCGTGCCCTACCAGCCCAAACGCGATGTGGCCCGCGATGGCTTGCTGCTGCTGTTCACGGCGGTGGTCGCTACCGCCATGCTGGCCGTGCTGGGCATGGCGGTGTACACCTCGTTCATCACCTTCTGGCCCTACAACCTGGCGCCCACGCTAGGCCACTACACCTACGGCCTGGCCGACGCGGGCGTGGGCAATGCCTACCTCAACAGCCTGTGGATTGCGTTGCTGACAGCTGTGCTGGGCACACCGTTCATCTTCGTCACGGCCTATCTGCTGGACAAAACCGGGCAGCCCAACTCGCCGCTGCGCTCGGCCATTCAGGCCATGGCATCGTTGCCCATGGGCGTGCCGGGGCTGGTGCTGGGCATTGGCTACATCCTGTTTTTCAACCACCCCGACAACCCGCTGGGTGCGCTGTACCGCACGTTTGCCATCATGGTCATCGTCAACGTGGTGCATTACTACTCGGCCTGCCACCTGACGGCGCTGACCGCGCTCAAAAGCCTGGACCGTGAGTTTGAAGCCGTGTCGGCCTCGCTGAAGGTGTCGCGCTTCGTCACGTTCTTTCGGGTCACCTTGCCGGTGTGTCTGCCTGCGGTGCTGGAAATTTCGCGTTACCTGTTCATCAACGCCATGACCACCGTGTCGGCACTGGTGTTTCTGTATTCGCCCGACACCTTGCCCGCAGCCGTCTCCATCCTGAACCTGGACGAGGCCGGTGAATTGGGCCCCGCCGCCGCCATGGCCACGCTGATCATTTTGACCACCGCCGTGTTCAGCCTGCTGCACGCGGGCCTGACCCACCTGCTGCTGCGCCGCCACCAGGCCTGGCGCACGGCGTCGCGGTAAGCGGCTGCTTGCCGTCTCATTGTTTCCGTCCCCTGTATCTGCCCTGACCATGCCCACCTTCATCGACCGCGATCCCCTGTTGCTCACCCCCGGCCCGTTGACCACCACCTTGCGCACCAAGCAGGCCATGCTGCACGACTGGGGTTCGTGGGACGCGGCGTTCAACCGCATGACGGGTGACGTCTGCCGTCAACTGGTGGACATTGCCCATGGTGCAGACACCCACGTGTGCGTGCCCTTGCAAGGCAGCGGCACGTTCTCGGTGGAAGCCGCACTGGGCACCCTGGTGCCGCGCAACGGCAAGGTGCTGGTGCCCAACAACGGCGCCTACTGCGCCCGTATTTTGAAAATTCTGGGCTACCTGGGCCGCAGCGCCGTGGAGCTGCGCTTTGCCGAAGACCAGCCGGCTGACCCGGCTGCCATTGAAGCGGCACTGGCCGCTGACCCGGCCATCACCCACGTGGCGCAGGTGCATTGCGAAACCGGCACCGGCATCCACAACCCCTTGGCCGACATTGCCGCCGCCGTTGCCCGCCAGGGGCGCGAGCTGATTGTGGATGCCATGAGTTCGTTTGCCGCCATCGACATTGACCTGCGCACCACCCTCATCACCGCGCTGGTGGCAGCGTCGGGCAAGTGTCTGGAAGGCGTGCCCGGCATGGCGTTTGTCATTGCCCGCAAAACGGCGCTGGAAGCCGCTGCAGGCAACAGCCATTCACTGGCCATGGACCTGCACGACCAGTGGGCTTACATGCAAAAAACCACGCAATGGCGCTTCACCCCGCCCACGCATGTGGTGGTGGCCCTGCACAGTGCCCTTGAGCAATATGCCGAAGAAGGTGGACTGCCCGCGCGCCATGCCCGCTATGCGGCCAATTGCCGCACGCTGGTCAACGGCATGGCCGGGCTGGGCTTGCGCCCCTTTTTGGCACCGGCTCACCAGGCACCCATCATCGTCACGTTCCACGCGCCTGACAGCAGCACCTACGACTTTCAGGCGTTTTACCAGGCAGTGCGTGCGCGTGGGTTCATCCTGTACCCGGGCAAGTTGACCGAGGTGGACACCTTCCGCGTGGGCTGCATCGGTGCGTTGACGCCGCTTGACATGCAAAAAGTGGTCGATGCCGTGGGAGCCACACTGCGCGACATGAAGGTGTCGGTGGGCAACTGACGCATGGCTAGTTCCGCAACTGACCGCGACACCCTGATCATCGGCGGCGGTATCTTCGGTGCTGCGGTGGCTTACGACCTGGCCCGCAACGGTTTGGGCGAGCGAGTGTTGCTGCTGGAACGGTTTCAACCCGCAGCCGGTGCCACCAGCCGGGCTGCGGCCCTCGTCACGCAGGTACGCGACAAGCCCGACCAAATGGCGCTGGCCCAGCAGACCCTGCGCACCATTGCCGAGCTGGAGCAGGTGCACGGCGAAGACATTGGGCGGCGCACCGTGGGTGCCCTGCACGTGGCACCTGCCAGCCATCTGCATGTGCTGCAAGCCCGAGCCGACCTGGCTGCTGCGCACGGCATTGCGTGCACCTGGCTCAGCCACACCGACGCCTTGGCGCGGGCACCTTGGTTGGCGCCAACGTCGTTTGACCATGCTGTGCTGTTCCCGGACGATTGCTACGTGGAACCCTATTTGTTTGCCACTGCACTGCTGCGTGCAGCCTGCGCGCAAGGTGTGCAGATTGAAGCTGCCGAGGCGATGCACATCCTGGTGGAAGACGAGTGCATCCAAGGCGTTGGGCTGGCCGACGGCCGCAACTTGCCAGCCCGAACCGTGGTCAACGCCGCCGGTGCCTGGGCCAACCTGCTCAGCGCCCCGCTTGGCCTGCCGCTGCCCATGGCACCGGTGCGCAGCCAGTACTGGATCACCGAGCCGTCACCCCTGTTCCCGAGGGACAGTGCCATCGTGCTCATGCCTGCCGTGCGCTCCTATGCCCGGCCCGAGGTCGGTGCCTTGCTGTTCGGCTTGCGTGAGCGCCAGCAGCAAGTGGCCGACCCACGCACCTTGCCAGCCGACCTGACGGGGTTTGTGTTTGACCTGAACGATGCCGAAGGCTGGGGCAACCTGGCCGATGGTGCCGACGAACTGGCCCCCTACTTCCCCGCCCTGAACACCCTGGGCATGGCCCACTACATCACCGGGCCCAGCAACTACACGCCCGATGGCCAGCTGGTGGTGGGGGCAGCACCCCACGTCAGCGGGCTGTTTGTGGCCAGTGGCTGCAACGGCTCGGGCATCAGCTTCGCGGGTGGGGTGGGCGGGCTGGTGGGCGAGCTGATTCGGGGCACCTCACCGTTTGTCGACCCGCTGCCTTGCGCACCCGCGCGGCGTGGCAATTTCGACCCCTACACCCCCGACTTTCTTGCCACGTGCGCCGCTGCACGGGCACTCAAAACATCCGGCTGAATGGCCACAACCCCACGGAGACTGTTTATGCAACGCACCCTTGAAGCCGTCATTTTTGACTGGGCCGGCACCATCGTCGATTTCGGCTCGTTTGCCCCCACCCAGATTTTTGTAGACGCGTTCAAAACCGCGTTTGACTTTGACCTCTCGCTGGACGAAGCCCGCGGCCCCATGGGCTTGGGCAAGTGGCAGCACATCGAGGCGCTGGGCAACGACCCCGTCATCGGCGCACGCTGGCAAGCCCGGTTCGGCAAGCCCATGGGCGAGGCCGACATCCGCCACATTTACGAGACCTTCATTCCCTTGCAGGTGGAGCGTGTGGGCCTGCACAGTGCCCTCATTCCCGGCGCGCTGGACGTGGTGCAAAGCCTGCGCCAGCAAGGTTACAAAATCGGCTCCACCACGGGTTACCCGCGCCAGGTGATGACGCGCCTGATGACCCTGGCCACCGAACAGGGCTACACCCCCGACTGCACCCTGTGTGCCGACGACTTGCCCGCCGGTGCCCGCCCCGGCCCGTGGATGGCGCTGGAGTGTGTTCAGCGTCTGGCCATTGGCGCCGTGTCGCAATGCGTGAAGGTGGACGACACCGTACCCGGCATTGCCGAAGGCCGCAACGCAGGCATGTGGACCATTGGCCTGGCGCTGTCAGGCAGCCCCGCAGGCTGGACGCTGGCCGAATTTGAAGCCGCCACGTCCGCCGAGCGCGAGGCCACCCGCCAGCGCGTGAGCGGTGTGCTCAAGCAGGCTGGTGCACACCTGGTCATTGACACCGTGGCCGACCTGTTGCCTGCGCTGGCGCTGATCGAGCAGCGGCTGGCGGCGGGCGAACGGCCCTGAGGTGCTCCAGGCGAGCTGCACACGCAACGTGCCTGTATTTGAGCTTGGCGGGGAAGCATTGACCACAGCCATAAAAACCCAGCCCAAAACCGTCATTCAACGGCCTGGCGGGTGTTGTTGCCGCTCTGAATGCGCCGCACACGCTGGCGGTAATCATGCAAATTGTCGCCAGAGATGCGTGGCTGTTGCGTGCCCCGCACCTCGTTGACCTTCAGGTCCGAACCGGTCACAGGCTCCGCGTTGACGGTGGTTTCGTACTCGAAGGCGTGCGATTTGTCGGTGTTGCGGTAGTACCGGTACAAGGCCCAATACAGGGCGGTGGCACCGGCCGGACCCAACAGCAGCAGCCACAGTCCGCCATCGTCGTTCATGACGAACTCCCGATGATCCAGAGTGCAATGGCCTCAAGAAAGGTGCCGGTGACGAGGGCCGCCGTCAGCAACTTCCACTGTTGCACCGGCACGCTGCCCATGGTCTCGCCGGTGCGGCCGTTCACCGCGATGTAGTGCAGCAGGCCGCCGTTTTTGCCCGGCTGGTGGTACGAATACAGCCACACGGGCAGGTACATCGACACCCAGCGTGTGCCGTGCACACTGAGCTGCTCCTGCTCCCAGCGCACACCTCGGTCGTAGCGTTTCACCGATGCAACCAACTGGGCGCGGGCGATCGACAGCACCTGGTCCTCCAGATGCGGTCGCAGGTGGGCCACATCCAGGTTGCGCTTCTCCGACGTGACACCGACCAGATACGACGCGTTCCACTTCACCGCGTTCTTGGTGTCGAACGGCAAGATCGTGTTGATGATGTTGTTGGTGTTGGTGCGCGTGTCCAGGTTGCGTCGGCTGGAGGTGGACTCCATGGGGAGGTCGTCCACGGTGAAATCCACATGCCGCTGCACCTGGTAAACGTCGGCGTCGTAATAGGTCTTTTTGTCTTTGCCGCTGCCTCGCGTGTAACGGCGCGTCTCGATCTCTGCCTGGCCGACCACGTCAGCGCTTGCGTTGATGTCAACGATCATGTACGGCAGGTAGACGCAGCTGACGTTGTCGGGCGTGAACTGGTCCTTGAACGCCTTGAGCGCAAACAGGCGGCGTTTGTCCACGAACTGGCGGATGCGCGCAACCGCGTCGTCTTTTTTGATGCGGAAGGGCAATATGGCGTCGGGCACCGCGCCGTTGGCCACCTGCTCGTTGACGCCAAATACGTGCCGACACCAGTGGCAACGTGCGGTCATGGCACTTTCGGTGTTGACCGTGACCTCGGCCCCGCAGCCCGCGCATTTGAAGCTCATCAGGCTGGCGGCATCGGCGGCGATGTCTTGGGCACCGGACGCAATGACCGTGCCCTTGAGCTGGTCAATGCCCTCGCCGAGCCCGAATGCCTCTTCGACCCGCTCGCCGTGCCATTCGTTGCGGCAGTACAGGCAGACCAGCAGGTCGGTGCCAGGTTTGTGCCGAACCTCGGTGGCACCGCATTTCGGGCAGCGGTTCAGGCCATCTTTCAGTTCATCGGCGGCGGTGTCGATGGCGACCGGATCGGGCGCTGACAGCTCATCCCGGATCGCCTCGGGCAGGGTCGCCGGGTCGATCGGAAAACTGCCCGGTGGCGGTGGTACCTGCTGCGGCGACCCCGGGCCGTTGACCAGAGGCGCCGGTGAAGGACCGTGGGGGTTGGACACGCTGGCTCCGTTCGACGATCAGAAGCCCAGCACCTTGGCTTTGACAGCGTCGTAGTCGGCCTGCGTGATGAGGCCAAGATCGAGTGCCTCTTTCGCCCTTTTCAATTTGGTCAGTGGGTCTTCTGCGGCGGGGGCAGCGGGTGCGGGAGGGGCAACGGGCTGTTGCAAGCTGCCCATGCCGCCCAGCATGCCGGTGGCCATGCCCAGGCCCATGACACCGGCCGCGCCGCCGGTTTCGCCTGCCGACTGGATGCCCGACGCCACACTGGCCTGCAGATTGGAATTGCCACGAGCGCCTGACAGCGCATCGGCACGCTGCACCTTCGTGAGCAGTTCGCGCGTGTTCGCGTCGTATTCAATGGAAACAATCGCGGTTTTGACGATGGCCAGACCGCGATCGGCTTTCCATTGGTAGGCGCTTTCCACCGCACTGGACAGGCTCTGGGCAAAGCCCACCGAGTCTTGCTGCAGCCGGGTGATGCGGTTGCCTTTGCCAGGGTCGTTCGTGTACAGGCTGAAGGCCGGCGCGAGCGAGCCCACCACTTCGTTGAACAGCTGACCGGCGGCGGCGTTGTCGAGGTCGGTGAAGTCGAAAACCTGACCGGGCTGCAGGTAGGCGGCTGGCACAAAGTTCTTCACGAACAGGATCGGATCGACGATCTTCAAGGTGTAGGAACCGCGCGTCACCGCGCCCACCTGCGTGTTCAGAAAACCGTCGTCCCAGTAAATTTCAGATTGCGTGCCAAAACGGTTGTTCGGGAGCTCTTTCAGCGAGACGAAAAACGCGGCCTGCTGTGAACCTGGCTGGCCACCGAACTTAAAGCGCTCCCAGCTCTGCCAGACCAGCGAATCGACAATGCCATCGCCCGCAAAAATCGACTTGGAATTGAGATCGTCCGATCGCCATTCATACCCACCCGGTTCGGCCACGAATCCTGTGACCGCACCCGCCTGGAACAGCAACAGCCCATAGCCCTCAGGCACAACGATCTTCGAGCCGTTGGTGATGATGTTCGAAGAACCCTTGGTGTTCGAGCCCCGACCGGCGTTGGTGCCTTGCGGCACGGCGGCGAACAAGGCCGCTGTTGCTGGCAAACCACCCGGTACGGTGAAGAAGTCTTTCCACTGGTCTGCCAGCGCACCACCGACCGAACCCACCACTGCCTGAATGAGACCCATGACTTTTCTCCGTGATGCCTGGCTGGCTGCTGTGCCAGCCATAGCCGCCAAACTATACATTCCTGAACTGTCGGATCAGCAGTTAACTTCAGCAGTTAACTTCAACAGATAGGCTGATCGGCTCCCAGCATGCGCCCGTACTCGCTGCCGGTCAGTCCCACATGCCCCGATGTCTTCCACTGGCTAACAAGCAATTGTCATAGCTACAAAGTGTTTTCCAGTAAGCGGTAGAGGCGATTTTTGCTGTAAGTTCGTGGTCAACTCGCCCACCGCCAGGGGCAGTCGGGCAGTTTCAAGCCCCGAACGGCCGTACCCCAATGAGCGCCGCGTGCCCCCACAGGGCAAAGGCTGCCCAGGCAACCGCACCCACCGCCACCGTCAGCGCCGTGCGGCTCACCAAGCTGGGAGGCGGTTCGCTGCCCACCACGGCGGCGGCATCGCGCAGGCGCGCCGCTCGGAACGACAACACCGCCCACACCAGAAAGCTGCCAAACAGCACCACGTCAGCCAGCGTGCCGTTGCTCAGCAAATGGGCAAATGCCCACACCTTCACCCCCAGCACCATGGGGTGTTTCAGGCGCTGCTTCAGCGCGTTGCGCGGCACGTAGGCGGCCACCAGCAACACAAAGGCCACCAGCGTCAGCAGCGAGGCGGCGTGGGCCATGCCCTTGGGTGGCACCCACAGCGCCACGGGTTCGGCCCGGGCCAGGCCGTAGCCCCAGACAATGAGCGCCAGGCCCACGGCAGACGCGAGCGAATAGGCCCCTTTCCAGCCGTTCAGACCCATGGCGTCGATGCGGCGCAGTCGCCAGTCATCGGCCACGATGCGCACCGAATGGATACCCAAAAACAGAATCAGGCCAAGTACGAGGTAGGTCATGGTGAGCTTGGTGGTTGGATGAGATGGAGCCTTGTGCACACTGCCCGCGCGGGGCGCAGGCCATTGCCAGGCGTTAATCGTGGCTGCGGGTCAGTCTTTCTGCATACGAAATGCCAATGGCAGACAGCACAAACGTGAAGTGGATGACCGCCACCATCGTCACGACCTGGATGTTCTCCAGGGTCAATTCGCCACTCAGGTAGGTTTTGAGTGCGTGGACGCCAGAGATGGAGATGATGGCAAATGCGAGCTTCAACTTGAGGTTGTAGGTGTTGACGTGGTCCAGCCAGTCGGGCTTTTTCATGTCGGATTTGTCAAAGTGCCCTGTGGTCACAAACAGCGAGACGCCTGCCAGCGCCACCACCCACACCAGCTGGGCCACCATGGTCATGTCCACCAGTTCAAGCACCTTGATGATGAGGCCGATTTTTTCGATATCGCTGAAGATCAGCGTGGTCATCAGCTTGTAGGTCTCCAATATGAACTTGCCCAGGATGCCGAAAATAATCGCCACCAGGCCAACATAGAAGAACAGCATGGTGAATCGCATGCTGTAAAGCATCGAACCCACGGTTGAAAGAAGCTTGTCCATTGATTGATTTCCTGCTCAAAACACAAACAGCAAGTTCGCTGCAAAAAAATACCAAAATCTTCGGGCATCACCACAAGGCGTCGGTTGCCTGTAGGCATCAGGGCCTGACCATGGTGCGGCGGCCGATTGATCGGCCGGTCCGCCAGCCACATGCCCTGCCTGCGTGTGATCGGACTGTTGGGTAGGTTGCCACGCCACGGGCATTGTCCACACTTGCCGTGACTTTTTGGCGAGGCGTGGCGGGCAGCCCCGCACAGGCTGCAGTTCGCCACAGACAATGCCTGCATGAGTGCGCCATTCGGCGCAACACCATCACGCAGAAAGGTCATCACCATGCAACGTCGCTCATTCGTGCGCATTTCTCCCGCTTTGCTGGCCACCTGGTGCGCCCTGCCAATGGGCCATGCCTCGGCGCAGGGCCTGTCAGCGGGCGACGCCTTGGGTGGCATCCGCGCCGCACTCAGCAGCGGTGCCAAAACGGCCGTGATGCAGTTGGGACAAACCGGGGGGTTTTCGGGAAACCCCAAGGTGCGCATCGGACTACCGGGTGTGCTGGGCGATGTGGCCCCCATGCTGAGAAGCATGGGCCAGGGCAAACGGCTGGATGAGCTGGAGGCCGCCATGAACCAGGCCGCCGAGCAGGCCGTGCCCCTGGCCGCCGACCTGCTGGGCAAAGCCATCCAGAACCTGACGGTGGACGACGCCCAACGCATTCTGCGCGGTGGCGACACCGGAGTGACCGACTTCTTTGCCAGCAAAACCCGCCAGCCGCTGACCACGCAGTTTCTGCCTGTGGTCAAACGCAGCACCGACCAGGTGCAGCTGGCCGACAAGTACCAGGCGGTGGCGGGCCGTGCCTCCAGGCTGGGTCTGATGAAGCAGGAAGACGCCGACCTGCCGGGCTACGTCACTGGCCGTGCGTTGGACGCCCTCTATGCCCTCATTGGCGAAGAAGAACGCAAGATCCGCCAGAACCCCGCTGCTGCGGGCAGCGCCCTCATCAAAAAGGTGTTTGGCGGTCTTTGAACCGGTGGGTACGTCCAGGCATCACGCGCAATCGGTTGTGCCAATGTTCTCCGACTCTATGGTGCGCTCGCCCCGCGCTGCGGCTGCACCTGCCAAAGCCGCCTCCAACAGCGCATGGGCAATGGCTCGGGCGGACACCGGGCGGTAGCGCTTGGGCACCAGCGGTCCGAGTGTGCGCAGTGCCCACAGCCCTGCGCGCTCGCCGGGCCGATGGTCGGCCCGGTCTGCCGCGATGAGCGACGGGCGCACCACGGTATAGCTGGCAAAACCCAACTCGCGCAGCCCGTCCTCGGCCTGGTGTTTGGTGCGCAAATAAAAATTGCCTGAGGCACTGGCACCCAGCGACGAGGTGAGAGCCATGCTGCGTGCTCCCAGCCTTTGGGCCTCTCGGCCCAGGGCAATGGGCAAGTCGCGGTCCACCGCCGCAAACGCCGCTTGCGAGCCTGCCTGCTTGATGGTGGTACCCAGGGCGCACACCACTGCGTCCACCACATGGCCAGCACAGGCCAGGGCCGGGTCGGCAAAATCGGTCACAGGGTTGAGCAATGGGCAGGCTGCACCATCTGCTGGCGACCCAAGCGCCAACGGGCGGCGGGTGGGGGCCACCACCTGCTGCACCTGCGGGTGCTGCAAGGCCAGGCGCAGCACCTCGCTGCCCACGGCACCGGTGGCACCGAGCAACAACAGCCGAATGCCAGAAGCCGACGTGGGGGTAACAGGTGTTGACATGGTGCGGCTTGTTTGGGTGGGTGAGGGGGAAGCGGGACAGGGTGGCAAGTGTGCGCCAACACCCTTTTTCAGGCCAAAGGCAAGCCGGTCGCTCGTCTCAGAGACAGATGCACTGATGCCCTGCGTTGGATTTTTGCGCCAAACGGACCCAATGAGTTGTTATTGAGTCTGAAATGCAGAGAAAGTCCGCCGATATTCAAGGGTATTTCACCGCTTGAGTTGGTTTCTGGTGGTGAGTGGGTACATTTTGAATCCGCTAAAGGCGAGTTTCAACCTGCGCATGCACTCGCGGCTTATCAGGTTTGCACCAAAACCGCGCCACCCACATTCATTGACTCACCTACAGACAAGGGCTGCCACATGACCTTTACCGAGCACCACGAAGGCACCCCGGTGTCCGTCAAGATCCGGGAGCGCATCAAGGCCTCCCGCCAGCGCTACCACGGCAACGACAACATTGCCGAGTTCATACAACCCGGCGAACTTGAGCGCTTGCTGGACGAAGTAGCCAGCAAGA
>JAUYTN010000058.1 GCA_030695205.1 Burkholderiaceae bacterium
TGTTCATCGGCTCGCGATTTACGCTCCACGCTTCCTTCCCACACTCGGTCGCCCTTACGCAGTTGCGCTTCGCTTTGCTCACTGTGACCAGCTTGCAGCGGGACTTGCACCCGCAGGTGTGCGCCCATGCTGGGCGCACCAGCAAAAAGCCCCCGGTGGTGTGTCCACCACCGGGGGCCGAGAACACGGCTGATCGGCGCATCAGCCGCTGACCACGGCCTTTGCGCCACTCCGCAGCCCCTTGCTCATGCCATGGGTTGTGCGGGTGCGAACTCGAACACCCCAGGCGCGCGCACCGTGTCAACGCTCACCGCAATGACCGACTTGGGCGGGTAGCGGCCTTCCAGCAGCAGCTTGGACAGCGGGTTTTCAATGCGCTGCTGGATGGCACGCTTCAGGGGCCGCGCGCCGAACACGGGATCAAAACCCACCTTGGCCAGTTCGTCCAGCGCGGCGGGTGACACCTCCAGGCGCAAATCCATGCCCTGCAGGCGGGCCTGCAATCCCTTGAGCTGAATGCCCGCGATGCTGGCAATGTGGGCAGCATCCAGCGCATGGAACACCACGGTTTCGTCGATCCGGTTCAAAAACTCCGGACGGAAATGGTTTTTCAGCTCACCCCACACGGCGTCTTTCAGATCGTCATAGGGCATGCCCACCATGGCCTGGATCAGCTGGCTGCCGATGTTGCTGGTCATGACGATGACGGTGTTCTTGAAGTCCACCGTGCGGCCCTGACCATCGGTCAGGCGGCCATCGTCCAGCACCTGCAGCAGCACGTTGAACACGTCGGGGTGGGCCTTTTCGACCTCATCGAGCAACACCACGCTGTAGGGCTTGCGGCGCACAGCCTCTGTCAGGTAACCACCTTCTTCGTAGCCCACATAGCCGGGGGGCGCACCGATCAGGCGGGCCACAGAGTGCTTCTCCATGAATTCACTCATGTCGATACGCACCAGGTGGTCTTCGCTGTCGAACATGAAGCCCGCCAGCGCCTTGCACAGCTCGGTTTTGCCCACACCGGTGGGGCCGAGAAACAGGAAGGAGCCTGTGGGTCGGTTGGGGTCAGACAGGCCCGAACGTGAGCGGCGGATGGCATCGGACACGGCGGCAATAGCCTCGTTCTGCCCCACCACCCGCTCGTGCAGCTTGGTTTCCATCTGCAGCAGCTTGTCTTTTTCGCCCTGCATCATTTTGGCCACGGGAATGCCGGTGGCTCGACTCACCACCTCGGCAATTTCTTCTGCGCCCACCTGGGTGCGCAGCAGCTGGTTGCCTTTGCCACCGCCGCTGCCGGCTTCTTTGGCCTGCGCTTCTTTGAGTTGCTTTTCCAGCTCGGGCAGTTTGCCGTACTGCAGCTCGGCCACCTTGTTGAAGTCGCCCTTGCGGGTAAGCTCTTCGATCTGAAAGCGCAGCTTGTCGATGTCCTCCTTCACTTGGGCACTGCCCTGGGCCTGGGCTTTTTCGCGCTTCCACACCTCGTCCAGATCGGCAATTTCCAACTGGAGCCTGGCAATTTCTTCGTCGATCAGGTCCAGGCGTTTTTTGGATGCCTCGTCCTTCTCCCGCTTGACGGCCTCCCGCTCGATCTGCAGCTGAATCAGGCGGCGGTCCAGCTTGTCCATCACCTCGGGCTTGGAGTCCAGCTCAATCTTGATTTTGCTGGCCGCTTCGTCGATCAGATCGATGGCCTTGTCGGGCAAAAAGCGGTCGGTGATGTAGCGGTCGCTAAGATTGGCCGCTGCCACGATGGCCGGGTCGGTGATGTCCACCCCGTGGTGCAGCTCGTAACGTTCTTTGAGGCCACGCAAGATGGCGATGGTGGCCTCCACAGAGGGCTCACCCACCAGGATTTTCTGAAAGCGACGCTCCAGCGCGGCGTCTTTTTCGATGTATTTGCGGTACTCGTCCAAGGTGGTCGCGCCCACACAGTGCAGCTCGCCCCGGGCCAGCGCGGGTTTGAGCATGTTGCCCGCGTCCATGGCACCCTCGGCCTTGCCCGCGCCCACCATGGTGTGCAGCTCGTCAATGAACACAATCACCTGGCCCTCCTCCTTGGCCAGTTCTTTGAGCACGTTTTTCAGGCGCTCTTCAAACTCGCCACGGAACTTGGCCCCTGCCAGCAGCGCGGCCATGTCCAGGCTCAGTACCCGCTTGCCTTTGAGCGACTCGGGCACTTCGCCGGCCACAATGCGCTGGGCCAAGCCTTCGACAATGGCTGTTTTGCCCACGCCGGGCTCGCCAATCAGCACAGGGTTGTTTTTGGTTCGGCGCTGCAGCACCTGGATGGCACGGCGGATTTCGTCGTCCCGGCCAATGACGGGGTCCAGCTTGCCCAGGCGGGCCCGCTCCGTCAGATCCACAGTGAATTTTTTCAGGGCTTCGCGCTGGCCCTCGGCTTCGGGGTTGTTCACATTTTGGCCACCGCGCACGGCGTCGATGGCCGACTCCAGGCTCTTGCGGGTCAGGCCGTTGTCTTTGGCCAAACGGCCGATGTCGCCCTTGGCATCGGCCACGGCCAACAGGAACAGCTCGCTGGCCAGAAACTGGTCGCCCCGTTTGGCAGCCTCTTTTTCGGTGGCTTGCAGCAAGGCCATCAGGTCTCGGCTGGGCTGAATCTGCTCGCCACCCTGCACCTGGGGCAGACGCTGCACGGCTTCCTCAGCCGCTTTCTGCAGCCCGGCCACGTTGACGCCTGCGCGCTGCAGCAGCGACTTGGGGCCATCGTCCTGGCGCAACATGGCCAGCAGCAGGTGTTGGGGCTCGATGTAGGCGTTGTCGGCCACATTGGCCAGCGACTGGGCGTCGGCCAGCGCTTCCTGGAACTTGGTGGTGAGTTTGTCGGCACGCATCTTGAATCTCCGGTGTATGTGTCAATACCAATGATGTGAGGCCAGGGCCCTGCGTTTCAAGGACAAGGTGCCCAAGGTACAGTTCTGGCCATTGTTCGGAGCCTTGGCACCGGAACCACCATTTGACCGACCCCATCAACCCCACACATGACCCTACCCATTCCCGACTTGGCCCAGCTGATGAGCCGATTGGACCCCGACGCCTCGCAGGCGCAGCGCCACCTGTGGGCACTGGAAATGATCGACTGGCTCCGAGGCCCCACCGACGATGTACCAGGCACCTTCAAGCGCCTGGAGCTGTTGCTGGATGCGGCCGAAGCCCGTCCCGAATGGGTGACGCGCTGGCACGCCTGGTGGCGACGGTTTCGCGACGAGGTGGACATTGCACCCCTGCTGGCCGACCATGGCTTTGCGGCCAAGCCCGCATTTCTGGGTGAATTGGCCCACCGGCTGCGCCGCAAGCTGCTGCCATCCACCCCTGATACCTCTGACGTGGCCGAGCTGTTTGACCTGCTGTTCTCAGACCCCAACGACCAGCGCTGGCTGCGGGGCATTCCGCAAAAGCTGCTGCAACGCGTTACCGGCCTCATGCAGGAGCGCCCCGAGCAGATCACCCGCCGCAGCCAGGTCAGCGCCCGCCTGAGCGACTGGGAGCAAACTTTGGTGGATGCCCTGACTTTTTGTGTCAGTCAGATCAGCGCAGTGGGGTTTTCGTCCGACCTGCGCATCCGCATGTCGCGCGAGGCCAAGCGCAGCCGAACCTTTCACGAGCTGCCAGTGGCCATGGAGGCATTTCGCCAGGCCGTCTCTAACCACGGCGCGCAAAGCGAGGAAGCCCGTGCCCACGAGCACCAACTGCGCGAACTGCTCGACGAGGGACGCCAGGCCGCCTATACGGTCTACGCCCACCTGGAAGAACACGGCATTTCAGTGGGCATTGTGTTCAAGCTGCGGCAGCTGCGTGAGCGGGTGCTCAGGGCCAAGGAGCTGCTGGATTGCCTGCTGGCACCCAAGCGGCCACGGGCGACATTGCTGCTGCTGGCCAACCTGGTGCAAGTCGGTGAAGACAGCCGCAGCATTGGTGCACTGATTTCCAGCAGCACCCAACTGACGGCGGCCAAGGTGGCCGAACGCAGCGCCGAATCGGGCGAGCACTACATCACCCGAAACTGGGACGAATACCGCGGCATGCTGATCAAGGCCGGCGGCGGTGGCGCGCTGCTGGGCTTCACCACCTGGTTCAAGTTCCTCATCACCGGCCTGGGGTTGTCGGCGTTCTGGGGAGGTTTTGCCGAGGGCATGAACTACGCCCTGGCGTTTGTGGTGATCATGCTGCTGCATTTCACCGTGGCCACCAAGCAGCCGGCTGTGACGGCGCCGGCCATGGTGGCCAAGCTAAAGGACATTCGGACTGGCGACGGGGTGTTGCGGTTTGTGGACGAGGTGGCCCACCTGTTCCGCTCGCAGGTGGCCGCGATTGTGGGCAACCTGGCCTTGGTCATGCCGATGGTGGTGGTGATCAGCCTGCTGCTGTGGTGGTTCACCGGCGCGCCCATGATCAGCGGCGACAAGGCCGTCCATGTCATTGAGGCCCATCACCTGTGGGGGCCCACGCTGCTGTTTGCGGCGGCCACGGGCTTGCTGTTGTTTGCCTCCAGCATCGTGGCGGGTTGGGTGGAGAACTGGTTTGTGCTGCAAAAGCTGGATTCGGCCATCGCCTACAACCCCCACATCACCCGCCGCCTGGGCGTGGCGCGGGCCAAGCGGTGGAGTGAGTGGTTGCGTACCCATGTGTCCGGGCTGGCTGCCAATGTGTCGCTGGGCATGATGCTGGGCCTGGTGCCTGCTATTGCGGTGTTTTTTGGCATCGGTCTGGAAGTCAGGCACGTGACGCTGGTCACCGGTCAGCTGGCGGCGGCTGTCGCCTCTCTGGGGTGGGAGGCGCTGACCATGGGTGGCTTTTGGTCCGCCGTGGTGGCCACCCTGCTGGTGGGCCCCATCAACCTGGCGGTGAGTTTTTTCCTGGCATTTCGCCTCGCACTCAAGGCTCAGGGCGTCAGTGACGTGAACCGTCGCCGCATTTACAAGGCACTTCGCCACCGGTTGCGCAAAGCACCCAAGAGCTTTCTCTGGCCCATCAGTGCCAACGAACATGCCGCTGCCACACAAGGGGCTGACTTTGGGCCATCCGTTCCCCCTCCCGCTGAAGAAGCCGGCAGCGCTCCCCTGCACCCCCTGGCGCTGACCGAGCAGACCCCTGCCCCACCGCAGCCACTGCAGCCGCCGGATTCGGACCAACCCGACTCCACCCCCCCACCACCGACCAGCGCAGCACCAACGGACTCGCCATCAGCGTCAGACCCACTGCCCAGCGGAGAGCCAGAAAAAAAGCAGTAAAAATGCCATCTTACGCTTATCAGAAAACAATAGTTTGCTATTCTTCTAAATAACCGATTACCGGTGAACTGGTCATTGGCCCGGAGCCCCAGGCTAGACCCGGACCACGGTATCGGGGAGCTCGTTGAGGGCGGCGTCCACTGGACCAAGCGGGAAGTGGGCCACCAGGACGGCAGACACCTCCTCCAGCGCCTGGGTCAGCCCGTCTTCAAATTCACCACGCTGCAGGCGCTGGCCCAGTCGGTCCACCAGGGCCTGCCACTCGTTGGCGGTCAGGCACTTGACCACCGCCCGGTCAGCCACCACCTCGATGGCATGCTCGGCCAGCAGCAGGTAAATCAGCACGCCGTTGTTCTGCGCGGTGTCCCACACACCCAAGCGGCCAAACCACGCCAGCGCGCGCTGACGCACCACAGCGGCCAGCGGCACATCGGTGCCCACGCGCGACAGGTAGCTCAGCGGCAAGCTGCTTTCGACGCACAGGCGCACCTCACCCGTGTGGCGCGCTTCGCTGGCGGCTACCCGACGGGCCAAGCGTTCAGCCATGTCGTCCGGCACCGCACGCCGGGTGTCGGAAGCGTCCAGCCACTGGTGTTTGAGGATGCGCAACAGGTGCTTCATCACTGACACTCCATCACCAGCGACCAGAGGCACCACCGCCCCCGAAGTTGCCACCACCACCGGAACGAAAGCCACCGCCCCCGCCAAAACCGCCACCGAAGCCGCCGCTGCCTGGCCCACCCCAGTGACCTCCGCCTCGCCCTTTGCCGGAGGGCATGTGGGCAGGCAGGTACTTGATGAACAGCGAAGCCAGCATGCCCAGCAGACCAACGCCAATGGCAATCCACCCCACCGAGGTCAACCACCAGGCCATGCCGCCTGCGGCTGCGCCCGTCAGCAGCGCGCCAAGCTTGTTGCCGAACAGGCCACGCAACACGTTGGACACCAAAGGCACCACAAACACCGCAAAAATCAACAGGTCTGTCGGCTCAAAATCGCCACCAGCCTGTGGCGCATTGCCGGGCAGCGGCAGATCCTCGCCGCTGATGCGGGCCAGTATGTGTTCCAGCCCGGCCTGTATGCCACCTGAGTAGTCCTGCTGGCGAAAGGCGGGGGTGATGGCCTGCTCGATGATGCGGCTGGCCACCAGGTCGGGAATGGCGCCCTCCAGCGCCTTGGCCGTGGCGATGCGCAGGCGCCGGTCGTCTTTGGCGATGACCAACAGCACCCCATCACCCACCTTCGGGCGGCCAATTTTCCAGGCATCGCCCAGGCGTTGGGTGAAATCGGCAATGTCTTCGGGGGCGGTGGTGGCCACCATCAGCACCACCACCTGAGAGCCCTTGGCCTGCTCAAATGCGGCCAGCCGGGCTTCGATGGCAGACAGACTGGCAGCGTCCAGGGTGCCGGTCTGGTCCATCATCCGGGCACGCAGTTCGGGCACCGGCTGCAGACCCTGCCCGAGAGCCACCGAGGCACACAGCCACAGGCCTAGCCACGCCAGCCAGTGCCTACCCTTTCGGAGCCAGGTGGTCATTGTTTGTTGAAGTCCACGGAGGGTGGCACCGCAACAGCGGCTTCGTTTTGCACGGTGAAGTTGGCCTTGGGCGCGTAGCCAAAGACCATGGCTGTCAGGTTGGTCGGAAAGCTCCGCGTGAGCACGTTGTACTGCTGCACGGTCTGTATGTACCGGTTGCGCGCCACGGTGATGCGGTTCTCGGTCCCCTCCAGCTGCACACGCAGATCGCTGAACCCCTGGTTGGCCTTCAGATTGGGGTACTGCTCCACCACCACCATCAGGCGGCTGAGGGTGCTACCCACCTCCCCTTGCGCGGCCTGGAATTTCTGCATGGCAGCGGGGTCGTTGAGCATCTCGGGCGTCATCTGCACCGAGGTGGCCTTGGACCGCGCCTCTATGACCTTGGTCAGGGTTTCCTGCTCGAAATTGGCCTCGCCCTTGACGGTGGCCACGATGTTGGGAATCAGGTCCGCGCGACGCTGGTACTGGTTGAGTACCTCAGACCAGGCAGATTTGCTTTCTTCATCAAAGCGCTGAAAGTCGTTGTAGCCGCAGCCGGTCAGGCCGCCAGCCAGCACAAGCGCCGCACACCAGACCGACAGCGAGCGAATAAAACGATGCATCACACCTCCTTGTGGCCGGGGATGGCCAGCACAGTCACACAGAGCAGCGGATGCTGCCCAACCGCTGGAACTATAGCCTCGCGGCCAATCGGTGTTGGTCACCGGATCACACCACTACATACCCTGCCCGGGTACCAAGGGTGAATACCCATCGCGCCGCCTTGCCCATCCCGCTACAGTGGCAGCGCCCAATGTGGGTGTTTCAATGGAGAAGCTTCATGCGTATGTTGTCGTTGTTCAGGGGATTCTGGCTGGCCGTGGGTCTGGCGCTGTCGTCGCTGGCACAGGCCGCTGATGAGCCCGTTAGAGTGGTTTATCACATGAGCGAAGGCGTTCCCCAGGCGTCGAGGGCCATCAACAACATCCGAAACCACCTCGCCGCAGACCCCACCGCCAAAATCGTGGTGGTGGCCCACGGGTTGGGCATTGATTTTCTGATGAAGGACGCCATGAACCAGATGGAGCAGCCCTTCGGCCCGGCCATTGCTGACCTCGCAGCCAAGGGTGTGGAATTCCGGGTGTGCAACAACACCCTGGTGGCCCGCAAACTCGATGCCAACCGGGTGGTGACCGAGGCCAAGGTGGTGCCCTCCGGTGTGGCAGAAACTGCCAACCTGCAGGCCAAACAGGGCTTTGTGTACCTGCGTCCCTGACGGGATCGGCCTTACCCCCGTCAATCCGGCCCTGCGGGGGCTGTGGGTGGACGGGCCCAGCGCAGCAATGGCTGGCCGCCACCTAAACCGCCAGCCAGCCCGGCAGGTGGCACCAGCTGGGCCAGCGTCAGCCCGTCCAGCACCGCCAAGTAGGCATTCGTGGCGTTGTGCAGCGCACCTTTGAGCCGGCAATGGCTGTCCAGCCGACAACTGCTGCTGGCTGCATCGAAACACTCCACCATGGTGAAGTCGGTCTCTGTCTGGCGCACCACATCACCCAGCACGATGTCGCTGGCGGGCTTGAGCAAACGCAAACCACCGCCACGGCCCCGGGTCGTCTCCAGCAGACCCAGGCCAGAGAGTGTCATCACGATTTTGGTCAGATGGCTGCGCGATATGCCGTGAACCTCGGCGATTTCAGCAATCGTGACGGGCGCTGCGCGCTCGGCGCAGGTGGCGCAGTACATCAGCACGCGCAGGCTGTAGTCCGTCCAGTTGGTCAATCGCACGCCGCATCCTCCTTTCGACCGATGGTCTTTTGCAGTCTGTAAACATTCATTTGCAGGGAATTTTATGCACTAATATATTCACATCACATGAATCTTTAAGGAATGCTTCGCATGGGCCACGCAACCACCTCCGTCACCGACATCCCCACCCTTGACCGCAGCCTGCAGGCGATTGGCCAGATTGCGGTCAACCTGCCGGGCTCTACCGCTGTGTTTCGCCGTCTGAAGCTCGATTTTTGCTGTGGGGGTCAGCTTGCCTTGCGCACCGCCTGTGAGCAGAAAGGTCTGGACCTTGACACCGTGCTGGCCGAGCTGGCAGGACTTGATCGCCCGGCCGTACAGGCCGCCCCCCAGGCCCCGTCGGACATGGTGGACCACATTCTGTCGCGCTACCACGCAGTGCACCGCGAGCAACTGCCCGAGCTGATTCGCATGGCCCGCCGAGTGGAAGCCGTACACCGGGAGAGCCCGGATGTGCCAGTGGGCCTGGCCGCCCACCTGGAGACCATGGAAGCCGAGCTGCTGGAGCACATGGAAAAAGAAGAAGCCCTGCTGTTCCCGATGATCAAGGCAGCCAACAACCCCATGGTGCATCAACCCATCGGGGTGATGCGCGAAGAGCACATCCACCACGGCGCGCAGCTGGAGCAGCTGATGCGGCTGAGCAACGACGCCACCCCTCCACGGGGCGCCTGCAACACCTGGCGCGCGCTGTATGCAGGCATTGCCCAGCTGTCAGATGACCTGATCAACCACATCCACCTGGAGAACAACCTGCTGTTTCCCCAGTTTGAGCTTCAGGTGGCGCCCTGCTGCCCCTGAGCCGGTTCACACCAGCGCACTTCGTTGATTCCGTGAACCCCGACATGGCACCTTGCACCCACCCTACCCTGGACCTGGTCTGCCCCGCAGGCAGCCTGCCTGCGCTGAAGGCCGCCGTCGATCAGGGCGCGAACTGCGTGTACCTTGGCCTGCGCGATGCCACCAATGCCCGCAACTTCGCAGGCCTGAACTTTGACGAAACCGCCATTGCCACCGGGATTGCCTACGCCCACGCACGCGGATGCCAGGTGTTTCTGGCGCTCAACACCTACCCACAGGCGGCTCAGCCTGAGCGTTGGCGCCAGGCCATGGACAAGGCTGTGAACTGGGGGGTGGATGCCGTGATCCTGGCCGACCCAGGCCTCCTGCGCTATGCCAACGATCGGCACCCCCGGTTGCGGCTGCACCTGTCGGTGCAGGGTTCGGCCACCAACCACGAGGCCATCAACTTCTACCACCGACAGTTTGGCATTTCCCGGGCAGTGTTGCCCAGGGTGCTGTCGCTGGAGCAGGTGCGCCAGGTGGTCCAGAAAACCCCGGTGGAGATCGAAGTGTTCGGCTTTGGCAGCCTGTGCGTCATGGTGGAAGGGCGTTGCGCCTTGTCCTCCTACGTGACCGGCGAGTCGCCCAACACCCATGGTGTGTGCTCGCCAGCAAAGGCGGTGCGCTGGCAGGAAACGCCGCAGGGGCTGGAGTCTCGGCTCAACGGTGTGCTCATCGACCGCTATGCCGCTGGCGAAAGCGCGGGCTACCCCACCCTGTGCAAGGGCCGCTTCGATGTGGGTGACGACTCCAACTACTACGCCATCGAAGAACCCACCAGCCTCAACACACTCACCCTGCTGCCACAGCTGCTGCAGATGGGTGTTCGCGCCATCAAGATCGAGGGCCGCCAGCGCAGTCCGGCCTATGTGGCGCAGGTCACCAAAGTGTGGCGGGAGGCCATCGACCATTGTCTGCAACACACCCAGCACTACACCCCAAAAGGTGCCTGGATGGCCACGCTGGACCAGCTGGCCGAGGGCCAGCAGCACACACTGGGTGCCTACCACCGCGCGTGGAAGTGATGCCCGCCCCACTCCACCACACACCATGAAACTCTCACTGGGCCCCCTGCAATACCACTGGCCGCGCCAGGCTGTGTTCGACTTCTACCACGCGATGGCCACCACTGCGGTGGATATCGTGTACCTGGGCGAGGTCACCTGCTCACGCCGGCGCGAGCTGCGCCTGTCCGACTGGCTGGATGTGGCCGAGCTGATGCGCTCCGCTGGCAAGGTGGCGGTGTTGTCCACCCAGGTGCTGCTGGAGTCAGGCTCCGATGTCCATGCAATGCAAAAAATCGTGGCCCATACCGACTACCTGGTCGAAGCCAACGACATGGGAGCGGTGGGCGCGGTGGCTGGCGACCGAGCTTTCGTGGGCGGACCGCACCTGAACATCTACAACCTCCCGAGCCTGGAGTGGCTGGCCTCGTTGGGCGCAACGCGCTGGGTAGCCCCCCTGGAAATGCCACGCCATGACCTGGCTTTGCTGCTGCAACAGAAACCGACCAATTTGCAAACCGAGGTATTTGCGCACGGGCGCTTGCCATTGGCATTCTCGGCGCGCTGCTTCACCGCCCGCCACCTGAACCTACCCAAGGATGACTGTGGGTTTCGGTGCATCGATGACCCTGACGGGCTCATGCTCAAGACCCGTGAAAGCGCCGAATTTCTGGTGCTCAACGGCATTCAGACCCAATCTGCCCGCGTCCACAGCCTGATAGATGCCTGGGACGATCTGGCCACCCTGGGTGTGGATGTGGCCCGCATCAGCCCACAGTCACAACACACGGCCGAGGTCATTGGCTTGTATGACGCCGTGCGCACGGGTCAGCTCAATGGCCGTTCGGCCCGTGACGTCATGCTGGGCCTGCTGCCCGAGCGAGACTGCAATGGCTACTGGCACGGTCAACCCGGGCAAGAGCGCATTGAGCCAGCTCCGATGCACCTGCCCTGAACACCCCAGACCCACCACCATGAACCCCTCCATGGCCTCTGCGCCCTCACCGACGGTTCCCCAACCTGTGGCCAGCCTGCTGTCTCGGCTGCCGGCCTACCCAGGCTCGCTGCTGCTGGTGACTGGCCTGAACCTGGTGCTGGCGCAGCAACTGCCCACCGATGTCACCGAGCGGCTGACAGGTCAGCGCATCCGCATACAGGTGCGCGACGCCCGTCTGGCTTTTGATTTTGTCTGGAAAGGCCACGGGTTCTCTGCCTGTTCACCACAAGACCACGCCGACCTGACCCTAAGGGCCAACGCCCATGACTTCTGGCGCCTGGCTCAACGCCTGGACGACCCGGACACCCTGTTTTTCAACCGCCGCTTGTCCATGGAAGGCGATACCGAGCTGGGCCTGGTGGTGAAAAATGCACTGGATGCCCTGGAGTTGCCGGTATTCAACCCCGCCCAGTGGACACCATCGGCGGTTCTGGCTCGGGTACAACGGCTGCGACCGCGCCACACCCACGAGGCCCATCATGACCCGCGCTGACCCGCCAGCACCACCAACCAAGCGCATGCCAGCCCAGTTGCCCCTGGTGTATGCCTGCTCAGGCTGCTCAAGCGCTGCGCAGTTGGCCAACCATGTGGCCATTCGGCTGGACCGCAGCGGCCTGGCGGAAATGTCTTGCATCGCAGGCGTGGGTGGAGATGTGCCCTCACTGCTCAAAGTGGCACGCTCTGGGCGGCCCATTGTGGCGCTGGACGGCTGCCAGCTCGCCTGCGTCAGCAACAGCCTGGCCCGCCACGGCATCGCCCCGGACCAGCATCATCTGTTGCACGCCTACGGCGTGCGCAAGCGCCAGCACGAAGACTTTGACCCCGACCAAGCCGCACAAGTGCTGGCGCAGGTGCAGGCAGGGTTGTCGAAGCTGGCGCACCGCGGCGTTGCCGCACCCTGCAAACCGGAACCCGCGCTCCATGACTGAAGGCTCCTGCACCCCCCGGCGTTTGCTGGTCGCCATCACGGGAGCCAGCGGCGCTGTGTACGGCCTGCGGCTGCTGCAGACGCTGCAACAGGCCCCTGACGTACAGGTCCATGCGGTGGTGTCCGACGCCGGATGGCTCACGCTGCGCCACGAACTGGACCTCGGCCCCGATGCGCTGCAACCCCTGGTGCACACCCTGCACGACGCACACCAAGTGGGTGCAGGACCTGCCAGTGGCTCATTCCGGTGCGACGGCATGGCGGTGGCCCCCTGCTCCATGCGCACCCTGGCCGCCATTGCCCACGGCCTCTCGGACAACCTGGTCACCCGCGCCGCCGATGTGATGCTCAAGGAGCGCCGCCGCCTGGTGCTGATGGCCCGCGAAACCCCACTGCACCTGGGGCACCTGCGCCACATGACCACAGTCACAGAAATGGGCGCCATTGTGTGCCCCCCCATGCCAGCGTTTTACCTAAAACCCCAATCCATCGACGACCTGGTGGATGCGACCGTCGCACGGGTGCTGGACCTGCTGGATGTGCCACATGCCCTGAGCCATCGCTGGCAGGGGCTGTCCGCCGAAGCGGCATGAGCTACAAAGACCTGCGCGACTTCATGGCCCAGCTGGAGCGAGTGGGCGAGTTGCGGCGCGTGAACGAACCCGTGTCACCCCACCTGGAAATGACGGCACTGTGCGACCGGGTGCTGCGTGCGGGTGGCCCTGCGCTGCTGTTCGAGCGGCCCACCGGCCACCGCATGCCGGTGCTGGCCAACCTCTTTGGCACCACCAACCGGGTGGCACGCGCCATGGGGGTTGGCAGCCTGGGCGACCTGCGCCAGTTTGGCCACATGCTGGCTGCTCTGAAAGAGCCCCAGGCACCCGGCGGCCTCAAAGACATGGCAGCCATGGGTGGTTTGCTCAAGCAACTGTGGCACATGACACCCCAAGAGGTCTCCAGCGCCCCCTGCCAGGATGTGGTGTGGGAGGACAACGACGTGGACCTGGCCCGCCTGCCCATCCAGCACTGCTGGCCGGACGATGTGGCCCCACTGATCACCTGGGGACTGGTTATTACCCGAGGCCCGCTCAAGCGGCGCCAGAACCTGGGCATCTACCGCCAGCAGGTGCTCTCTGGCGACAAGCTCATCATGCGGTGGCTGGCACACCGGGGTGGCGCGCTGGACTTCAGGGACCACGTCCGGCTGCACCCAGGGCAGGCCTACCCGGTGGCGGTGGCACTGGGCGCCGACCCTGCGACCATTTTGGGCGCTGTGACACCGGTACCCGACAGCCTGAGTGAGTACCAGTTTGCGGGCCTGCTGCGCGGTGGTCGCACACCGCTGGTGAAGGCGCTGGGGGTGCCTCTGCAGGTACCAGCCAGCGCTGAAATCGTGCTGGAAGGACACATCAAGCCCGATGCGCAGCACCCCAGTGGCTTTGAGCATGCGGTGGAGGGGCCCTACGGCGACCACACCGGCTACTACAACGAACGTGCGGAGTTCCCTGTGCTGACGGTCGAGCGCATCACCCAGCGCCGCGACGCCATCTACCACTCCACCTACACCGGCAAGCCACCCGACGAACCTGCCGTTCTGGCGATGGCCATGAATGAGCTGTTCATCCCGCTGCTGCAGCGCCAGTTTCCGGAAATCACCGACTTCTACCTGCCACCCGAGGCCTGCAGTTACCGGCTCGCGGTGGTGCAAATCCGCAAGGCCTATGCCGGCCATGCCCGCCGGGTCATGATGGGCGTGTGGAGCCACCTGCGGCAGTTCATGTACACCAAGTTTGTGGTGGTGGTGGACGAAGACATCGACGTGCGCCAATGGAGCGATGTGATCTGGGCCATGACCACCCGCATGGACCCCGCCCGCGACACCTTCACCATCGAACACACACCCATCGACTACCTGGACTTCGCCTCCCCGGTGAGTGGTCTGGGCAGCAAGATGGGGCTGGACGCCACCAACAAGTGGCCCGGCGAAACACAGCGCGAGTGGGGCCGTGTCATGGCCATGGACCCTGTGGTGGACAAAAAAATGGCCCAACTGGCAGACCAGCTGGGCCTGTGACACCCGGGCGGGGGCGCGGCGCTACCTGGTGCCAGCCGCGAGGTGCGGCCGAGTACCCCGATGTGAAGCTGGACTTCATGGCCTCTGGCAACCACTTCAGCTTGACGCGGCGGGAGGCAGATGTGGCCATTCGCATTGCCGAACAGGTGCCCGAGTGGCTGGGGGGGGCGCCAGGTTGGGCGGGTGGATGGGTTTGACCACGCCCTGGCCATGGTGCGGGCCGGGCTGGGTTTGGCACTGCTGCCCACCTTTGTCGAACCGATGCACCAGGACATCGAGCCCCTGACGCCGACATTGCCCGAACTGACCACCCTACTGTGGGTACTGACTCACCGCGACCTGTGCAATGCCATGCGCATACGGGTGTTGATGCAGGCACTGGCGGCGGCGCTGGGACGGCAATTGGACTCACTGGACCACTGACAGCCAATTAAGACCTATAGCTGAAACCTCAATGCCAGCAAGCGATAGATCCTGTTTTCATTGAAAAAATGCACCAATCCCCTGCGGCGCCACCTGCACCGCCGGGGTCAGAACCGCAGTGATGCCAACTTCAGCGCTGGTGGTCAGGGTGGTCGGCCTGGCGCTCGCGCTCGCGCACAAAGGACCGCAGTGAACTCCACGCGCTCCAAAGCAGGATAGCCACCCCAAAGGCCAGAAAGCCAGCGCTGATGGGGCGCTCAATGAACGTCATCATGTCACCGCGCGACAGCAACATGGCGCGGCGCAGGTTTTCTTCCATGAGGGGCCCCAGCACAAAGCCAAGAAGCATAGGAGCCGCTTCAAACTTGAAAACCGCCAGCATGTAGCCCATGGCCCCAATGACGGCCACCATCAGCACATCAAAGGTGTTGTTGTTCACGCTGTACACCCCCAGGCTGATGAACACCAAAATAGCTGGGTACAGCACGCGATACGGGATGCGCAAAATCGCCACCCACAGGCCAATCATGGGCAGGTTGAGCACCATCAACATGATGTTGCCGATGCCAAAACTCACGATCAGGCCCCAGAACAAATCAGGCTGCTGCGACATCAGCAAGGGTCCAGGCTGTATGCCGTGAATGATCAGTGCACCCAGCATCAGCGCCATCACGGCGTCGCCTGGGATGCCTAGCGACAGCGTAGGAATAAAAGCGGTTTGTGCCGCTGCGTTGTTGGCGGCCTCTGGGGCGGTGATGCCTTCGATCGCACCGTTGCCAAACCGGGTGGGGTCTTTGGCGATTTTCTTTTCTACCGCATACGACATGAACGACGCGATGGAAGCCCCCGTCCCAGGGAGCGCGCCGAAAAAACTGCCAATGCCGGTGCCGCGCAGCATGGGCATGACGGAGTCTTTGACATCCTTGCGGGTGGGGGTCATCGACCGCATGGTGATTTTTTCTTTGACCTCGCCACCCCTGAGTTGGTTGATGCTGGAGATCACCTCCGAAATACCAAACACCCCCATCGCCAGCGCCACGAGGTTGATGCCATCCATCAGCTCCAACACGCCAAAGTCAAACCGTGCCTGGCCGGAGTTGACATCCGTGCCCACCGTGCCCAGCAGCAAGCCCAGCACCACCATGGACAACCCCTTGGCTGGCGACCCGGATGCCAGCGCCGAGGCGGCAATCAGGCCCAGCAGCATCATGGCGAAATACTCTGCTGCACCGAACTTCAGACCCAACTCGGCAATGGCGGGAGAAAACAGCACCAAGGCCAAGATGCCCAGCATGGAGCCCACAAACGAGGCGATGGTGGTCATGAAAAGTGCCACACCGGCACGGCCTTGCTTGGCCATGGGGTAACCATCCAGGCACGCCACAGCCGACGACGGCGTGCCAGGCAGGTTGAGCAAAATCGAGGCGGTGGAACCACCATATTGCGCACCGTAATACACACCGGCCAGCATCACAATGGCTGCGGTAGGAGGGATGTGGTACGTGATGGGCAACAGGAGAGAGATAGCCGCGAGTGCCCCAATGCCCGGCAACACACCAATCAGCGTACCCAGAAACACGCCGATGAAGCAGTACAACAGCGTGATGGGGTTCAATGCGGATTCAAGGCCGAGCATCAGGCCGTTGAAAATGTCCATGGTGGGAGTCTTTCAGTGGTGGGGAGACAGAACGGATGGGGCGCAGTGCGCCGTTACTCGCTCCAGGGCCACATGGGCAACACCATGCTCAGCCCCAAGCCAAATACCAGGTAGGTGATCAGGGCGACACCCAAAGCAATGAGGATGCGGCCTTTCCAGCGTGTGTCGTTGTCCGCCAGCGATGCAATCACCACGGCCAACATGGTGGCCACAATCAGGCCCAGCACCTTCAATGTCATGGCAAACGCCACGAGGCTGGCCATGACCAAGGCAAACGGCTTCCAGCGCACCTGAACCGGTGGCCCACTGCGAAAAAATGCCGGCACCGCAATCAAGATACCCAACACCGCCAGCAATGTACCCAGGATGACCGGAAAAAAGCCAGGGCCCATGCGGTTGAGGTCCCCGAATTCGTAGCGCTGCGCAAAGATGGCCGCAAACGCACCCAGAGCCGCCAGCGACAGGCCCCCAATCACGTCTTGCATGTCTTTGTTTTTCATGGAAATCTTCTCTTGGTGAATCGTGTGTACGGAATTGGGCTGGCCAGAACAAGCCCTTCACACAAAAAAGCCCCTTGGCCTTGTGGGCATCAGGGGCTTGCAGGAGGGCACCCCAACGGTTGCCCCACAGCGGCATCAGTCCGCAAACTGACCAGCGGCTTCGATCACCGCTTTGAGCTTGGTGATCTCACCGGCCACAAAATTCTTGTGACCTGCTGGGGTTGCCCGCGCATCATTGACGACCAGGGCGCCCAGCGCCTCTTGCTTTTTGATGAACTCGGGGTCTTTCAGGGCCACCTTCAGGGCATCGTTGAGCTTTTTGGTGACGTCGGCGGGAGTACCTTTGGGTGCGTACATGCCGTGCCAGATGGTCAGGTCAAAGCCTTTGAGGCCCATTTCCTGCAGCGACGGGTAGTCTTTGAGCACCTTGTGGCCTGACAGCGGCTTGGCGGTGGTCACCGCAAAGGCCTTGACCCGCCCACCCTCAATCTGGCTGGTAGTGTTGGTGGTCTGGTCACACATCACATCCACCTGCCCACCGATCAGGTCGTTCATGGCAGGTGCCGTGCCCCGGTAGGCGATGGTGGTCATCGACTTGTCCAGCTTCACGGCCGACTGCCACATCAGCCCGCACAAGTGGGAGGCCGACCCCAGGCCGGCGTGGGCCAAGTTGAGCTTGCCGCCATTCGCACGGATGTGGTTTTCGAAATCGCGGTAGGTGTTGGCAGGCAACTTGGGTGAGCCCAACAGGGTCATGGGCACATCGTTGATCATGCCCAGGTACTCAAAGTCCTCCAGGGCCTTGAACTGCAGCTTGCGGTACAGGCTGGCGGTAGAGGCCATGCCGATGTGCCACACCAGCAGTGTGTGGCCGTCGGGTGCCGCACGGGCAACTTTGGTTGCACCAATGGTGCCACCAGCGCCAGCTGCGTTTTCCACCACCACAGTGGCGCCACCCAGCGGCGCGCGCATGGACTCGGCCAATTGGCGAGCAACCACATCGGTGGGGCCACCTGCGGCAAACGGCACCACGATGGTGATGGGCTTGGATGGGAAGCCTTGGGCGAACGCACCCGCCGCCATGGCGGAGGTCAATGCGAGGGTCAGCAGTGTCTTCATCGTTGGTCCTTCAGTTGCAAGATTCCAAATGGTATCCCGAGCAGGCGTGCGGGGCGCAGGTGCCAAGGGGTCGATTTATGCGGAATAACCCTGACGCACCGTATGATGGAATCGCCTGTCTGCCGCACATCCGCCCGACCACCCGCCACAACCACCCGCCACAAGTCGACCACCATGACGCCCGATGACAGAACCCCCAGCCCCCGCCCACTGGGCCTTTTCTTCGCGCTGGCCATGGCAGCCACCCTGGGGGGCTGTGCCGCAGGCGTGGGGGTCAGTGTGCCGGTTGGCCCGTTTTCGGTGGGTGTGGGCGTCAACTCCAGAGGAGATGTCAGCGCCGGGGCTGGTACCCGGGTTGGCCCGGTGGGTGTGGGCGTCGGCGTCAACCCAGGCGGTCAGGTCACCGGGCATGCGGGCGTGGGCACCAGCACCCAGGTGGGCAATGGCCGCGCCAGGGTGGGTGCAGCAGTGGGTGCCAGCACCGTGATCCACGACCCGCAGCCCGCCAACACCCGCTGAGCATGTCCCCGCACAACCCACGACATGTTGCACAAGCTGCCGTGGCCCATCGTCCAAACGGGGCAACCAAGGCCGCTGTGTAGCCGTGGATGCGGTGGTCGGCGCAGATCGAGTTCGCGTTTGCGCAGCTCGACTTGCACCACAAAAGCGGCGTGTTGTTAGGGCTGGCTTGGCGTGACCAGCCGCACATTCAAACCCGTCACCTTGGCAAAGCCCGCATCGGCAGTCACAAACAGCACGCGGTCAGATGCCACCAATGCACTGGCTGCTTGCTAGGCATCCGAGGTTTTCAGGCCATGGCGTGCACGCAGTTGGGTAGCGGCATCCATCACCTCGACACTCAATTCAACAATGTGCACAGAGGCAAAAATGTCGTCATACCGCTTCAACAGCACCGCATCGCCTTCACCCAATGGCTTGACCCGGCACGCCAGCACGGACAAACGCGACACCAGCAGTTCAACATTTGTCGGTGGCAATCTTTTTGTCATCTGGCGTGCGGCCCACGGCCCGCGGCGGCAGGTCATACACATGCGGTGCGGGAGGCGCAACGCAGGCGTTGCTCGCGTGTGCGCTCACTTCCATCGGCTTCGAGAAAAAAATGCGTGCCGACAGGATGAACGTATCCAAAATTTTCCCGGACTCGTAAGGTAAGTTACCATTACTTTTTACATTGATCAGGACTATTTGATGACCGCATTGACTGTTACCGCTAAAGGCCAAATCACCCTGCGGCGCGAGTTGTTGCAGTTTCTGGGCATAGCGCCAGGGCAGCAGGTTGAGGTGAACAAGTTGGCAAATGGGGTGCTGGCACTACAGGCTGTGGCGCCTCAGGGCCTGGAAGCCTTTGCTGGCTGTTTGCCGCCACCCAGCAAGGCACTGAGCGTGGAAGAAATGAACAGTGTCATCGCTGACGGCTGGGCAGGGCAAAAGTGAAAGTTACGCTGGACACCAATGTGCTGGTGCGGCTTGCCACCCAGGACGACCCGGCGCAGGCGGCATTGGCGCTTCGGGTTTTGCAAAAAGCCAGCCTGATTGCCGTACCCACCCCCGCGCTGTGCGAAATGGCGTGGGTGCTGTTGCGGGGCTACTGCTACACCCCAATGCAGGTGGCACACGCCCTGCGCTCACTGCTGCAAGTGCGGCAAGTGGCTTGCCATACACCAGCCGTGCTGGCCGGGTTGGCACTGCTGGAGGCTGGAGGCGACTTTGCCGATGGGGTGATTGCTTTTGAGGGTGATTTGCTCGGCGGTACTGAGTTTGTGTCGTTTGACCAGCAAGCCGTCAAACTCCTCAAAACCCAAAAACGCAAGGCCAGGCTGCTGGCCTCCTGAAAAGAAGCTTGAAACTCGAAGTGTCGTGGCAGTATGCCTGCTCGACAGAATCGACCTGCTCGGTAGCACCAACTGTTCGGCAATAACAGTTTGTGCATGCCGGGTACAAATACAAAAGCCCGAACCGTTGCCAGTTCGGGCCTTTTTACTTTTGATAGCTGCTCACGCTTTCTCATCCAGAGCGAAAGGCCATTTTAGCTGTGAATTTACTTCCGCGCCGGCGGCACATCCGTGCAGCTGCCATGCGCCACCTCCGCCGCCATGCCGATGCTTTCGCCCAGCCTGGGGTGGGGGTGAATCGTCTTGCCGATGTCCACTGCATCTGCGCCCATTTCAATGGCCAGGGCCACTTCGCCAATCATGTCGCCCGCGTGGGTGCCGACCATGCCGCCACCCAGGATCTTGCCGTGGCCGTGGGCTTCCGGCGAGTCATCAAACAGCAGTTTGGTGAGACCTTCGTCGCGGCCATTGGCGATGGCGCGGCCTGAGGCGTTCCAGGGGAACAAACCCTTTTTGACCTTGATGCCCTGCGCCTTGGCCTGGTCTTCCGTCAGGCCGACCCAAGCCACTTCGGGGTCGGTGTAGGCCACGCTTGGGATGACACGGGCGTTGAACGCGGCAGCTGCCAGTTCTTTGTTGCCTTGCAGTTCACCGGCAATCACTTCAGCCGCCACGTGTGCCTCGTGCACCGCCTTGTGCGCCAGCATGGGCTGGCCCACGATGTCGCCGATGGCGAAGATGTGCGGCACGTTGGTGCGCATCTGGATGTCGACGTTGATGAAGCCGCAGTCGACCAACAAATTGGTAAATCCACCCAAACGAACCGTTTCCCTGAGGCCGATGCCAAGCGCTTCTTCAGTGGCGCCAGTGGGCGCGTAGCTTTGATGGCCATGATGCTCTAACCGAAGCAGGCTGCTGCTTGGCCGCTGCATTCATAGCTCGGGCAGGACTCGCCCTATTTGACTGCGCAAGAGTCGGCTGCTCACTGCCTATTTGCATTAGAAGCGTGAGTCCATCGATCACGTCAAGCATCCGGTCACCATTCAAGTCGATAGCGAACAGCGGTCCTTCGTTGTAACCGCCGCCGCGATATATTTCAGGCGATGCAAACACGCCACCCATTTGCTGCCGCTGAACCACTATTCGCACGGAGCTTTCGATCGTACTTCGGCTGATGATATCAACGAGGCCATTGCTATCTATATCAGCAAGGGTGACAGCGTAATTCCCAAAAGCGAACTCTTCAGGGAACATCACAAATGGTCCGAAACTGCCATCGGCTTGCTGAAGCACATAACCACCCGTGAAAGCCAGGTCGAGTCGGCCATCACCGTTCAAGTCACCTAACGCGAACGAATCGGCACCACCTTTGGTGTCATAAAGCGGCTCGGCCCAGGTGCCATCGACTCGTTGGTGCAAAATCATCAATCTGCGAGGATCCGTATCGCCAGACAACGTCACGACGATGTCCAAGCGCCCATCGCCGTTCATGTCTCCGATCTCCAGCCCGCGCATGTGAAGGTCTATCAGTCCGTTCACGCCGCCAAAGCGTGGAAAGTCCAGATCACGGACAGTTTGCAACACCAATTGTCCCGCACGGTTCTGCAGCCAAACCCTGTAAGTTGAACCACCTACAGCCACAAGATCTTTGCGTCCGTCACCATTCAGATCCGCAGCTCTCAAGGCGGCATGGGTGGCGTTGGACAACTGCTGTGCAGGCCCCAGTGTGCCGTCGCCAAGCTGGTAGCGAATACGAAGTCCGCAGCCGACGCCACCACGCGCCACGTCAGCGCGGCCGTTGCCGTCGAGATCTGCCACCAATAGATTGCCAGCACTGGGGCAAGATTGATCGTCAATTAGCTCCGGCCGGGACCAACGGGTACCAGGCAGGCCCCGCTGAACATACAAGCGACCGCTGGACTCATCGAACGAGAACGTACCGCGGTAGACCAAATCAATTAGTCCATCACCATCAATGTCACCCAAGGTCATCGCATCAGACCGAATATCAGTCTCAATACGCTGAGGAAAAGCAAAACGCCCTTGTGAGGTGAATATCTGTGAATTGACCTCGCCAGCAAGTGGATTTCCGCCCAAGTCGGTCAGACCCGTTCCAAGCCTGATTGTGTATTCTGTCGCTGGACGCAGAGCATCAAGGGGAGTGATTGTCAACGCAGTGCCTTCCACGGCTAGCCGAAGGTTAGTCGATATATCGGACCGGTTGGTATCCACCAGCTGAACGCTAGAAATATTCGCTGTTGCTGGATCAATTGGCTCACTGAAAGTCAGCAGGATAGGCGACATTATTCCCAGGACGCCGCTACCAGGAGCGGGGCTATGGCTAACCAACGTTGGAGACGTACTGTCGACCACAAAACTCCAACGCTCGGTGGATGCAATACGGTTGCCTAACAGATCAGCAACACCTGGGTTGAGTTGCACTTGGTAGCGACCACTGGCCCAAGTTTGTGCCGGAACAAACCGCAAGGCTCCGTCAGAACCGAGAACGGTACGTCCGGGCACTATCTGCCCTGACTCAGTTTGAACGCTGAACTGAAGCTCGTTGACGCTTGTTGGATCAATCACCTCGTCGAAGGTAACGCTCGCCACGAGCGAACCAGCAACTGTGGTGTCAGCGGCGGGTGTCTGAGCAGAGATCGCCGGCGACAATCTGTCACTCGCCCAGTCCTTCACTTTGTAGGCGATCAACTGTGTCGGGGAAGCGCCCTCTTCATCAAAGGCTTGACGCACCAGCCCAACACCAGGCGCGTACCACTCGTGACTGGCGAAGGTCTCGGTGATCTCAGCGCGACTTTTACTCAAAGAAGTGACAGCTGTCACCGAAATCCGCTGATGCAGACAGGTGTCAAAGCGCAGTCCACCAAAGGTACAGGGGCCTAAACCGACGGCGTCAACCACTGAACGCAGCCTGACTGGGTCAATACGTCCATCAGAATCAAAGTCACCCACGTTGACAGTGCCATCAAACTGCACGAAAGACGTTCCGGCTTGGACAGGGAACGCAAGGACACGTGTAACGCCGATGGCTGTAGAAAAAGCATCAGCATTTGAACCAGGGTGCTGGTAGATGCCATCGTTGCGTAGTTCATAAGTTGACCGATCAAGGATCTGACCGTCAATGCTCGTGTCAACCAATACCGTACCCTGCCCACCGCCTGGCAAAGTTTCTGTTCCGGCGAAGCGAGTCACCTTGATGGCTGCTCCTTCTTGATAGACCCACCTCGCATCAACATCCAGTGGAAAAAAAACAGCGCCAGAAGAAGCCACCGGCGGAGGTGGTCCATCTGTTGTTCCGGAGCGAGATCCATCCCCGCCTGCTCCCCCACAGGAAACCAGCAGACTCAATATGCAAAGAGATAGTCCACGCCAAACGATCTTGGTGGAAAACCCACAGACAGAACCCTCTACGTTTCTCACCTATTCAACTCCCAGAACCAAATGACTCAGAATTAGACCACTCTGGATAAGAGTGGATGAGTTCCAAAGAAAAAGCCCGAAACGTTCCATGTTCGGGCTTTTTACTCAAGCAACGCTAAAGGTGCTTATTTCTTGCCAGGCGGCACATCCGTACAAGACCCATGCGCCACCTCCGCCGCCATGCCGATGCTTTCGCCCAGCGTGGGGTGGGGGTGGATCGTTTTGCCGATGTCCACTGCATCTGCCCCCATCTCAATGGCCAGGGCCACTTCGCCAATCATGTCGCCCGCGTGGGTGCCGACCATGCCGCCGCCCAAAATTTTGCCGTGGCCGTGCGCTTCGGGGCTGTCGTCAAACAGCAGCTTGGTCACACCTTCGTCGCGGCCGTTGGCGATGGCGCGGCCTGAGGCGGTCCAGGGGAACAGGCCCTTCTTGACCTTGATGCCTTGCGCTTTGGCCTGGTCTTCCGTCAGGCCTACCCAGGCCACTTCGGGGTCGGTGTAGGCCACGGATGGAATGACGCGGGCGTTGAACGCTGCGGCAGCCAGCTCTTTGTTGCCTTGCAGTTCACCGGCAATCACTTCCGCCGCCACGTGCGCTTCGTGCACCGCCTTGTGCGCCAGCATGGGCTGGCCCACGATGTCGCCGATGGCGAAGATGTGTGGCACGTTGGTGCGCATCTGGATGTCGACGTTGATGAAGCCACGGTCGGTCACGGCCACACCGGCTTTGTCGGCGGCAATCTTTTTGCCGTTGGGCGTGCGGCCCACGGCTTGCAGCACCAGGTCGTACACCTGCGGTGCGGGGGCCGTGCCGCCCTCCTCTGCCGGTGCAAACGTCACTTCAATGCCTTCGGGCAAGGCGCGGGCGCCCACCGTTTTGGTCTTGAGCATGATGTTGTCAAAGCGCTTGGCGTTCATCTTCTGCCAGATCTTGACCAGGTCGCGGTCAGCGCCTTGCATCAGGCCGTCCATCATTTCCACTACGTCCAGGCGTGCGCCCAGCGTGCTGTAGACGGTGCCCATTTCCAGGCCGATGATGCCGCCGCCCAGAATGAGCATGCGCTTGGGCACTTCTTTCAGGGCCAGGGCACCTGTTGAATCGACCACGCGCGGATCGTCGGGCATGAAGGGCAGGCGCACGGCCTGGCTGCCTGCGGCGATGATGGCTTTTTTGAACGCCACCACTTTTTTGGTGCCCGTCTTCTCTTGAGCCGTGCCGGTGGTTTCTTCCACTTCCAGGTGGTTGGGGCCCACAAAGTGTCCGTAGCCGCGCACGGTGGTCACCTTGCGCATTTTGGCCATGGCGGCCAGGCCGCCGGTCAGTTTGCCAATGACCTTTTCTTTGTGGCCGCGCAGCTTGTCAACGTTGACCACGGGTGCGCCAAAGTCCACGCCCAAGTCGGCCATGTGGCTGACTTCGTCCATGACGGCGGCCACGTGCAGCAGGGCTTTGGACGGGATGCAGCCCACGTTCAGGCACACGCCGCCCAGGGTAGCGTAGCGCTCGACGATGACGACTTTCAGCCCCAGGTCGGCAGCGCGGAAGGCGGCTGAATAGCCACCGGGGCCACCGCCCAGCACCAGCAGGTCGCACTCCAGGTCGGCAGAACCGGTGAATGACGCGCCAAAGCTGGCAGCGGCTGGAGCCGCCACGGCCGCAGCAGGCGTTGCAACAGGTGTAGCTGCCACAGCAGGCACAGCTTGCGCTGGAGCCTGTTTTGGCTCTGAAACTTCACCCGCAGCTTCAAGTACCAGCACCACCGTGCCTTGTTTGACCTTGTCGCCCAGCGCAACCTTCAGCTCCTTGACCACGCCAGCGTGGCTGGATGGGATTTCCATGGAGGCTTTGTCGCTCTCCACGGTGATGAGGCTTTGCTCCACCTTAACCGTGTCGCCGGGTTTCACCAGCAACTCGATCACGGCCACTTCGTCGAAGTCGCCAATGTCGGGAACCTTGATATCTATGTTTGCCATGTTCAGGTTCCTTTGCTTACAGCATGATCCGGCGGAAATCGGCCAGGATCTGGCCGAGGTACACGTTGAAACGTGCGGCGGCTGCGCCATCGATCACGCGGTGGTCCCAGGTCAGGCTCAGTGGCAGCATCAGGCGCGGTTGGAATGCCTTGCCGTCCCACACGGGTTCCATGGTGCTCTTGCACACGCCCAGAATGGCCACTTCAGGGGCATTGATGATGGGCGTGAAGTAACGCCCGCCAATGCCGCCCAGGCTGGAAATGGTGAAGCTGGCACCGCTCATGTCGGCAGGCCCCAGCTTGCCGTCGCGAGCTTTTTTGGCCAGCTCGCCCATTTCCTGGCTGATCTGGAAGATGCCTTTTTTGTCGGCGTCTTTGATCACAGGCACCACCAGGCCGTTGGGCGTGTCTGCCGCAAATCCGATGTGGAAGTACTGCTTGTAAACCAGGCTGTCGCCGTCCAGGCTGCTGTTGAACTCCGGGAACTTCTTCAGCGCGGCCACGCAGGCTTTGATGAGGAAGGCCAGCATGGTGACCTTCACGCCCGATTTCTCGTTCTCTTTATTCGTGGAGACGCGGAAGGCTTCCAGGTCGGTGATATCGGCATCGTCGTGGTTGGTGACGGCCGGGATCATCACAGCGTTGCGCAGCAGGTTGGCACCGCTGATTTTCTTGATGCGGCCCATTTCCTTGCGCTCTACTGCGCCGAACTTGGCAAAGTCCACCTTGGGCCAGGGGATGAGGCCCAGCTCGGAACCACCGCCACCTGCGGGGGCCTTTGCCACAGCCGCAGAGACCGCGGCCGAGGTGGCAGACGCAATGGCCGTGGTCTGGAGGGCACCCGACATGACACCGCGTGTGAACGCTTGCACGTCATCGGGCGTGATGCGGCCCTTGTGACCGGTACCTTTGACTTCAGCCAGCGGCACGCCCAGCTCGCGGGCGAACTTGCGCACCGAGGGCGATGCGTGGGGCAGGCCCGCCGCCACCGTGGTGGGGTTGTGCGCAGGCACCGCAACTGCAGCTGCAGGGGCAGCAGCCACCGAAGGGGTTGCCACGGCGGCTGGCGCAGGCGCAGCCGCATCGGGTGCAACCGTGGCAGCCTGGGCGGGGGCTGAAGCGGGAGCAGCAGCACCCGCAGCACCTTCCAGGATGGCCAGCAGGTCACCAATGTTGACGGTGTCGCCCAGCTTGACCTTCAGCTCTTTGATGACGCCCGCGTGGGACGATGGAATTTCCATCGACGCTTTGTCGCTTTCCACAGTGATCAGGCTCTGCTCCACCTTCACGGTGTCGCCCACCTTCACAAACACCTCGATGACGGCCACGTCTTTGAAGTCGCCGATGTCGGGCACGCGCACTTCCACCGGGCCTGCAGCGGCAACGGGGGCCGCTACAGTAACAAGAGCTGCTACCGCTGCAGGGGCAGGCGCTGGGGCCGTATTTTGTTCAGAAACAGGTGCTGAAACGGGGGCCGAAGCAGGTGTGTCAGCGGCACCAGCCACCTCCAGCATCACCACCAGCGAGCCCTCTTTCACCTTGTCGCCCAGGGCGACCTTCAGTTCCTTCACCACGCCAGCGTGGGAAGACGGGATTTCCATCGACGCCTTGTCGGACTCGACGGTGATCAACGACTGTTCGGCCTTGACCGTGTCGCCCACTTTGACCATCAATTCGATGACCGCAACTTCATCAAAGTCCCCAATATCGGGGACCTTCACTTCAATGATTGCCATGATGTTCTGTCTCCGTTCGGGTTATGCGTACAGGGGGTTGACCTTGTCGGCGTTGATGCCGTACTTGGCAATGGCCTCGGCCACCTTGGCCAACGGCAGGTTACCGTCATCGGCCAGCGACTTGAGAGCGGCGACCACGATGAAGTGGCGGTTCACCTCGAAGTGCACGCGCAGCTTGCTGCGGAAATCGCGGCGGCCAAAGCCGTCGGTACCCAGCACCTTGTAGGTGCGACCAGCGGGTATGAACGGGCGAATTTGCTCGGCATACGCCTTCATGTAGTCGGTGGAGGCCACCACAGGGCCGGTGGTACCGCCCAGTTGTTGCGCCACAAACGACACCTGAGGGGTTTCCAGCGGGTGCAACAGGTTGAAACGCTCGGCGTTCTGGCCGTCGCGGGTCAGCTCGTTGAAGCTTGGGCAGCTCCACACATCGGCCTGCACGCCCCAGTCGGTGGCCAGCAAGGCCTGGGCGGCAATGCTTTCGCGCAGGATGGTGCCGGAACCCAGCAACTGCACCCGTGTGGCACCTTCGGCACCGGGCTTGCACAGGTACATGCCCTTGATGATCTGCTCTTCCGTGCCAGCGGTCAGGCCGGGCATGGCGTAGTTTTCGTTCAGCAGGGTCAGGTAGTAGAAAACGTTGTCTTGCTTTTCGACCATGCGCTTCAGGCCATGGTGCAGGATGACGCCCACCTCGTGCGCGAAGGTCGGGTCGTAGCTGATGCAGTTGGGAATGGTGCCCGCCATGATGTGGCTGTGGCCGTCTTCGTGCTGCAGGCCTTCGCCGTTGAGGGTGGTGCGCCCGGAGGTGCCACCCAGCAGGAAGCCGCGTGCCTGCATGTCGCCTGCTGCCCAGGCCAGATCGCCAATGCGCTGGAAGCCGAACATGGAGTAGTACACATAGAACGGCACCATGATGCGGTTGCTGGTGCTGTAAGACGTGGCTGCGGCAATCCAGCTGCTCATGCCGCCGGCTTCGTTGATGCCCTCTTGCAGAATTTGGCCCGCCTTGTCTTCGCGGTAGTACATGACCTGGTCTTTGTCCACCGGGGTGTACTGCTGGCCTTGCGGGTTGTAAATGCCAATCTGGCGGAACAAGCCTTCCATCCCGAACGTGCGGGCCTCGTCCACCAGGATGGGCACCACGCGTGGGCCGAGGGCCTGGTCGCGCAGCAGCTGCGTCAGAAAGCGCACATAGGCCTGGGTGGTGGAGATTTCACGGCCTTCGGCGGTGGGCTCCATCACGCTCTTGAAGGTTTCCAGTGACGGCACCGTGAAGCTTTCATCGGCCTTGGTGCGCCGCTTGGGCAGGTAGCCACCCAGCGCCTTGCGGCGCTCATGCAGGTACTGCATTTCGGGGGTATCGTCGGCCGGCTTGTAAAACGGGATGCTGGCCAGTTCGCTGTCCGGAATCGGGATGTTGAAGCGGTCGCGGAAGATTTTGATGTCTTCGTCGGTCAACTTCTTGGTCTGGTGGACGTTGTTTTTGCCCTCGCCGCTCTTGCCCATGCCAAAACCCTTGACGGTTTTGATCAGCAACACCGTGGGTTGGCCCTTGTGGTTGACCGCCTTGTGGAAGGCCGCATACACCTTCTGGGGGTCATGGCCACCACGGCGCAGCGCCCAGATGTCGTCGTCAGACATCTTGGACACCATTTCCAACACCTTGGGGTCGCGTCCAAAGAAGTGCTTGCGCACGTAGGCGCCGTCGTTGGCCTTGAAGCTCTGGTAGTCACCGTCCAGCACATCCATCATCAGTTTGCGCAGCGCACCGTCTTTGTCGCGGGCCAGCAAAGGGTCCCAGTTGGAGCCCCACAGCAGCTTGATGACGTTCCAGCCCGAACCGCGGAATTCACCCTCAAGTTCCTGGATGATTTTGCCGTTGCCGCGCACCGGACCATCCAGGCGCTGCAAGTTGCAGTTGATGACGAACACCAGGTTGTCCAGCCCTTCCCGGGCGGCCAGGCCGATGGCGCCCAGGCTTTCTACCTCATCCATCTCGCCGTCGCCACAGAACACCCAAACCTTGCGGTTTTCGGTGTTGGCAATGCCACGGGCATGCAGGTACTTCAAAAAGCGGGCCTGGTAGATGGCCATCAGTGGCCCCAGGCCCATCGACACGGTGGGGAACTGCCAGAACTCGGGCATCAGCTTGGGGTGCGGGTAGCTGGACAAGCCCTTGCCATCCACTTCCTGGCGGAAATTGAGCAACTGCTCCTCGCTCAGGCGGCCCTCCATGAAGGCGCGGGCGTACACGCCGGGCGACACATGGCCCTGGATATACAGGCAATCACCGCCGTGGTTTTCGCTCTCTGCGTGCCAGAAATGGTTAAACCCGGCACCAAACATGTGAGCCAGGGACGCAAACGAACCAATGTGGCCACCCAAGTCCCCACCGTCGGCAGGGTTGTGGCGGTTGGCTTTGACCACCATGGCCATGGCGTTCCAGCGCATGTAGGCGCGCAAACGCTCTTCTATTTCAATATTTCCGGGACAACGCTCTTCCTGATCCGGCTCAATCGTGTTCACATAGCCCGTGGTTGCTGAAAACGGCATATCGATGCTGTTCTCGCGGGCGTGCTCCAGCAACTGCTCCAGCAAAAAATGCGCCCTTTCACCCCCCTCGCGCTCAATCACAGCAGACAGGGCATCCATCCACTCACGGGTTTCCTGGCTGTCCGGGTCTTGGGCAGCGGTGCCAAATAGCTGTTGATCCTTTGGGGTGTTCATGGTTGTCTCCTGGGAATTGAAGGGGGCGGGTGTGGCTTGATGTCCAGTCCGGCTGCAAGTGTCACACAAGGCGCCTGAAATTTCAACATGCAAATGTCTTTTTCACATTGCAATAAAATTTTTTCACGCACCGCCCAAATACCACTGATCGACAGCCAATCTGCGTACTGATTGGGCAGCCAACACCCGCTGGGCCAAAGCGTCGAACCCGGTTGTCAGAAAATAAGAAGACTCGCCCGTGTGCAGTGCATGGTGCACCGCGCCTCCTTGCAGCCCATGACAACACCCATCACTCCGCCCCCCCTACCCTCCAAACCCCACCCCAACCGCGAACAGGGTGTGTGGCGTCGGTGGTGGCGCAGTCAATCTGCGCTGCGCCAGGACCGCTATGCCCTGCTGGGGCCCCTGGTGGCGGTGGTGCTGTTTGTGCTGGTGATGATGTCTGCCTTTGTGTACCTGCGCCTGGAAGAGATTGACCGGGAACAGGGCGCGGTGATGCGCGATGTGGAGTACGCCCAGCAGCGCCTGCGCCTGCGGCTGTTGGAGCGACAGGAGCAGCTCATGCGCATGGCCCGCCAGGCGGCCAACCACGAGATTGAAGCCAACGAGTTCGAGATGCAGGCAGAGAGCCTCATCGAGCAGTACCCCGAACTCATCGCGGTGTCCTGGCTGAACCAACGGCGCGAGGTGCTGGCCTCTCACGCCTCGCCCAGTGCCGCATCCTCCAGCGTGATGCTGCGCGGCGACGTGCTGGGCCCGCAGGGTGCGGGTGGCATCTTCGAGCAAGCCCGCGAACTGCGCCAGCCGGTGTACTCCGGCCCGCTGGGCCACCCCGACCAAGGGGCCACCCTGGCCATGCATGTGCCGCTGGTGGACATTGCCAGCTTCAACGGGGTGGTCATGGCGGAATTTTCCATGGACGGCTTGCTCAACTTTGGTGTTCCGCCGGAGGTGATGGCCCGCTATGCGGTGACGCTGGTCGATGAGCGCGGCAAGTTGCTGGCCGGTACGGCGGCGGGTTCGCCGCCGCGCAACCTGCCGCCGCTGCCCTGGGCGCCCCACGACATCTCGCAAGACGTGCCGGTCTCTCCGGTGGGCAACGGGCTGCTGCTGCGTGCCCAGGGCTACCGTGCGTCTCAAGACCTGGTGGGTGGTGGCTTCATGTGGCTGATTGGTGCGCTGTGTGCCCTCACCCTGTGGATGCTGATCGGCACATGGCGCCACACCCGCAGGCGCCTGCAGGCCCAGCAGGCACTGGTGTCAGAGACCAACTTTCGCCGTGCCATGGAAAACTCCATGCTGACCGGCATGCGCGCGCTGGACATGCAAGGCCGCATCACCTACGTCAACCCTGCGTTTTGCAGCATGACCGGCTGGACCGAGCCCGAGCTGGTGGGGCGGACTGCGCCGTTCCCATACTGGCCAGACGAAGACCGGGACATGCTGACTGCGCGGCTCGAAGACGAGCTCAGTGGACGCTCCAACCCCGGCGGGTTCGAGGTGAGGGTGCGCCGGCGCAACGGCCAGATTTTTGATGCCCGGATGTACGTCTCTCCACTCATTGACCCCAACGGCGTGCAAAGCGGCTGGATGACCTCCATGACCGACATCACCGAGCCCAAGCGCATCCGCCAGGAGCTGACCGCCTCGTACGAGCGCTTCACCACGGTGCTGGAAAGCCTGGATTCGGCGGTCTCTGTGGTGCCTCTGGGCAGCGATGAGCTGCTGTTTGCCAACAAGCTGTACCGCCTCTGGTTTGGCATGAGCGGCAAAGGCCACCAACAAGTGATCGTCATGAGCGGACACCTCCCCCTGCCCGACAGCGACGGCAGCGACCCCGTGGATATGTTCGTGGGCATGCCCACCGATGGCTTGACCGATGCGAGGGCCGAAAACATAGAGCTGTACGTCGAAGAGCTGGGCAAGTGGCTGGAGGTGCGCTCCCGCTACGTCACCTGGGTAGATGGGCGGCTGGCACAAATGGCCATTGCCACCGACATCACCACCCGCCGCCACGCTGAGGAACTGGCGGCCCAGCAGTCCGAGCGGGCGGAAAAGGCCAGTCGCCTCATCACCATGGGAGAAATGGCCTCCAGCGTCGCCCACGAGCTCAACCAGCCGCTGACCGCCATCAGCAACTACTGCAGCGGCATGATCACCCGGGTCAAAAAGCAGCAAATCAACCAGGACGACCTGTTGCAAGCCCTGGAAAAAACCGCCCGCCAAGCGCAGCGGGCGGGCCAGATTATTCAGCGCATCAAGGCCTTTGTGAAGCGCAGCGAGCCCAACCCCACCCTCTCGGACGTGGGCACCATGGTGAACAACGCCATTGAATTGGCCGACATCGAACTCAAACGCCAACAGGTGCGCCTGACCCACTATGTGGCCGCCCGCCTGCCCGCGCTGATGGTGGACCCCATCCTGATCGAGCAGGTGCTCATCAACTTGCTCAAAAACGGGGCCGAATCCATCCTGAACGCCCAGCGCCCACCCGCACAACGCCAGCTGGAGCTCAAGGTTGTACCCCGGCAACATGAAGGTGCAGAGGTGGTGGAGTTCAGCGTACGCGACACCGGTCTGGGTGTGCCCGACGAGCTGCTGGAGCGGATTTACGAGGCGTTTTACAGCACCAAAAGCGAGGGCATGGGCATAGGCCTCAAGCTGTGCCGCAGCATCATCGAGTCGCACCACGGACGCATCCAAGTGGAGAACATTTACAATGGAAAAGAACCTTCAGGCTGCATATTCAGTTTCTGGATACCGGTTGTATCTCCCCTTCAATCCGCAGAAACCCGGTAATACCCCCCTGAGTTTTTGATCACAAACCCGCGGCCCAAGCGGGTCGGCAGCCCTTCCCTTCCGAGGCAGACAACAATGAGCATCAACCCCAAACGAGGCAACGTCTATGTCGTGGACGACGACGAGGCCGTTCGCGACTCCCTGCAATGGCTGCTGGAAGGCAACGACTACCGGGTGCGCTGCTACGAATCGGCCGAGGCGTTCCTGAGCCGCTATGACACTCGCGAAGTGGCCTGCCTGATTGCCGACATCCGCATGGTGGGCATGTCGGGCATGGAGTTGCAAGACAAGCTCATCGAGCGCAACTCGCCTCTGCCCATCGTGTTCATCACCGGGCATGGCGACGTGCCCATGGCGGTCGAATCCATGAAAAAGGGGGCGCTCGACTTTATCCAGAAGCCCTTCCAGGAATCTGCCTTGCTGGGCATGGTTGAAAAAATGCTGGACAAAGCCCGGGAAACCTTCACCGACCACCAAAAAGCCGCCAGCCGCGACGCCCTGCTCTCCAAGCTCACCACCCGCGAGGCACAGGTGCTGGAACGCATCGTTGCCGGCCGACTCAACAAACAAATTGCCGACGACCTGGGTATCAGCATCAAAACCGTGGAGGCCCATCGGGCCAACATCATGGAAAAGCTCAATGCCAACACCGTGGCCGATTTGCTCAAAATTGCCTTGGGGCCCAACACCGCCATGGCGGCCTAAAGCTCGCCCCATAAAGAAAAAACTAAACCAATCATAGCTAACAATGCCCGCCAGACAAGCGCTGACGGGCTTTTTTATTGAAAAAATATGACTGCCCAACTCATCGACGGAAACGCCCTCTCCCGACAACTGCGCGACAACGTTCGCGAACGCGTCCTCACCCTGCGCGCGCGCGGCGTGGTGCCTGGCCTGGCGGTGGTGCTGGTCGGCGACAACCCCGCCAGCCAGGTCTATGTGCGCAACAAGGTCAAAGCCTGCGAGGACACGGGCATGCACTCGGTGCTGGAGCAGTACCCAGCCGACATGACCGAAGCCGATTTGCTGGCCAGGGTCACGGCCCTGAACAACGACCCCAGCATCCACGGCATTCTGGTGCAACTGCCTCTGCCCGCCCACATCAACGCGCAGCGGGTGATAGAGACCATCTCCCCCGCCAAAGATGTGGACGGCTTCCACGTCGGCAGCGCCGGTGCGCTGATGGTGGGCCAGCCCGGTTTTTGGCCGTGCACGCCCTACGGCTGCATGAAGATGCTGGAGAGCATTGGCTACAACCTGCGCGGCAAGCATGCGGTCGTCATTGGGCGCAGCAACATCGTGGGCAAACCGATGGCGCTGATGCTGCTGCAGCAAAACGCCACCGTCACCATCTGCCACAGTGCCACGCCCGACCTGAAAGCCATGACCCTGCAAGCCGACGTGATCGTGGCCGCCGTTGGCAAGCGCAATGTGCTGACGGCCGACATGGTCAAGCCCGGCGCGGTGGTGCTGGATGTGGGCATGAACCGCACCGAAGAAGGCAAACTCTGCGGCGACGTGGACTTTGCCGATGTAAAAGAGGTGGCTGGCTACATCACGCCCGTGCCTGGCGGTGTGGGGCCCATGACCATCACCATGCTGATGGTCAACACCTTGGCATCAGCGGAGCACATGCTGGCTGCCTGACGCTGTCGGCTGGCGTGCCAGCAACCACGCCACGGCCACAGCGGCGCACCACTGCAGCAGCACCAGTACGGAGCCCAGGCCATGCCACAGGGCCAGGTTCCCGCCAATGGCCCGTGCACCCACAATCTGTGGACCCACCCACCCCAGCTGGCACAGAGCAGACACCCCAGCCACTGCACACAATATCAGAGCTGTTTTTCTATACGCAGCAAGCGTAAAGTGGCAAAAAAACAAAAAATATAAGACCCCTGCCTGGGCGCTGACGACCGAAAACAGCCCGACCACCTCGAACAGGCTGGCCGCCACTGGGCCAGCCACGGCGGGTGAACCCAGCCGGGCAAACAGCAGAGGCACCGCCACGAACGCCAACGCTGTGACGCCACCCCACAACAGGCCAGCCCACATCCTCGCCACACGCAGCGCAAGGTCTGCAGCTGAATGTGTGGCCAGGGTTGCGGGGGTGGGGGATGGCAAGGGCTGGATCACTCGTAGCGGACGGACACGATCTCGTAGTGGCGGGTCCCACCTGGTGCCTGCACCTCGGCGCTGTCACCCTCCACCTTGCCAATCAGGGCGCGGGCAATCGGGCTACCAATGTTGATGCGTCCCAGTTTGAGGTCGGCCTCGTCTTCACCAACGATCTGGTAGGTCACCTCGGCACCGCTGGCCTCGTCTTCCAGCACCACCGTGGAGCCGAACACCACCTTGCCACCTGCATCCAGGGTGGTGGGGTCAATGACCTGGGCGGTGGAGAGCTTGCTTTCGATCTCGGCAATCCGACCCTCGATAAAGCCCTGGCGGTCCTTGGCGGCGTCGTACTCGGCGTTCTCGCTCAGGTCGCCCTGGGCACGTGCCTCGGCAATGGCGTTGATGACCCAGGGGCGGTCCACGGTCTTGAGTTTGTGCAGCTCAGCCTTCAGTGCCTCGGCACCGCGCTTGGTCACGGGGATGGTGGCCATGTGTGTATCTCCAGATAAAAGACAAACCGCCACAGAGGTGCTCTGTGGCGGTCGTTTGTTGGGGTTGGACAGGAGTTTAATTCAATCGCCAAGGGGCCCAACGAAGGGGCCCAACGGACTCAATGACACCGGGCTAGGGTTCTCACCCCGCCAGTTGCGCGTGCATCTCCTGCACCGAAATCACACCCAGGTTGTCCATGGCCCTCAGACCCTCGACTGCCGCCTCGGCCCCCGAGATGGTGGTGAAGGTGGTGACGCGGGCCAACAGCGCCGAGGTGCGGATGTAGCGTGAATCGACGATGGCGTTGCGACGCTCTTCCACGGTGTTGATGACCATGGCGATGGCATCGCTCTTGATCATGTCCACGATGTTGGGGCGACCCTCGGTCACTTTGTTGACGGTGGTGCAGGGCACACCCGCCTCGGCCATGGCCTGGGCGGTGCCTTTGGTGGCCACGATGTCAAAACCCTGCTCGACCAGGCCACGGGCCACCTCAACCATGCGCGCCTTGTCGCTGTTCTTGACCGACATGAACACCTTGCCCGAGCGGGGCAAGCGGGTGCCTGCACCAAGCTGGCTCTTGACAAATGCCTCGCCAAAGGTCTTGCCTACACCCATGACTTCGCCGGTGGACTTCATCTCTGGCCCCAGGATGGTGTCCACACCGGGGAACTTGACGAAGGGAAATACCGCTTCTTTCACACTGAAGTACGGTGGCGTGACTTCCTTGGTCACACCTTGGGACACAAGCGATTGCCCCGCCATGCAGCGGGCTGCCACCTTGGCCAGCGCAATACCCGTGGCCTTGGACACAAACGGCACGGTACGGCTGGCGCGGGGGTTGACCTCCAGCACATAAATCACGTCCTGTCCATCGACCTCCTGGATGGCGAACTGCACATTCATCAGCCCCACCACGTTCAGGGCCTCGGCCATGGCGGCGGACTGGCGCTTGAGCTCGTCCACCGTGGCCTTACCCAGGTAATACGGGGGCAGAGAGCAGGCGGAGTCGCCGCTGTGCACGCCGGCTTGTTCGATGTGCTCCATGACCCCTCCAATCAGGGTACGGCCTTCGTGGTCGCGCAGGCAGTCCACGTCGCACTCAATGGCATCGTTCAAAAAGCGGTCCAACAGCACGGGGGAATCGTGGCTGACCTTGACGGCTTCTCGCATGTAGCGCTCCAAGTCGCGCTGCTCGTGCACAATTTCCATTGCACGGCCACCTAGCACGTAGCTGGGGCGCACCACCAGCGGATAGCCCAGGGTGGCGGCTTTTTCCAAAGCCTCGGCCTCGGTTCGGGCGGTGGCGTTGGGGGGCTGCTTCAGGTTGAGCTGGTGCAGCAGCGCCGAGAAGCGCTCGCGGTCTTCGGCGGCGTCGATCATGTCGGGGCTGGTGCCAATGATGGGCACACCATTGGCCTCCAGACCCAGGGCCAGCTTCAGAGGCGTTTGACCCCCGTACTGAACGATGACGCCCAAGGGCTTTTCTTTGTCCACAATTTCCAGCACGTCTTCCAGCGTTACGGGCTCGAAGTAGAGGCGGTCTGAGGTGTCGTAGTCGGTGGACACGGTCTCGGGATTGCAGTTGACCATGATGGTCTCGTAACCGTCTTCGCGCATGGCCAGCGCGGCGTGCACGCAGCAGTAGTCGAATTCGATGCCCTGGCCAATGCGGTTGGGACCGCCACCAAGCACCATGATTTTTTTGTTGTTGGTGGGTTCTGCCTCGCACTCGCCGTCGCCATGTCCCTCGTAGGTGGAGTACATGTAGGCCGTGTCGGTGGCGAACTCTGCGGCGCAGGTGTCCACCCGCTTGTACACCGGGCGCACGTTGAGGGCGATGCGAGCCTGGCGCACCGCGGTTTCGGTGGTGTGCAGCAGCTTGGCCAGGCGGCGGTCGGAGAAGCCCTTCTTCTTGAGGGCGCGCAAGGTCGGCGCATCCAGGCTGGCCAGCGCGCCCTCCCCTTTGTCTGCCACCAGGGCGTCCAGCGCCAATTCGTTTTTGACGATGTCCTCGATCTGTACCAGAAACCACTTGTCGATCTTGGTGATGTCGTGCACCTCGTCCAGCGACCAACCGGCAGCAAAGGCATCACCTACATACCAGATGCGGTCGGGGCCGGGCTCGCCAAGTTCTTTTTCCAGAATCTGGCGGTCCTGGGTTTTTTCGTTCATGCCGTCCACACCCACCTCCAGGCCGCGCAGGGCTTTCTGGAAGCTTTCCTGGAAGGTTCGGCCCATGGCCATCACCTCGCCCACGCTCTTCATTTGGGTGGTCAGCCGGTTGTCGGCGGCGGGAAATTTCTCGAAGGCAAACCGGGGAACCTTGGTCACCACGTAGTCGATGCTGGGCTCGAAGCTGGCGGGTGTTGCGCCGCCGGTGATGTCATTGCGCAGCTCGTCCAGGGTGTAGCCCACCGCCAGTTTGGCCGCCACCTTGGCAATCGGGAAGCCCGTGGCCTTGGAGGCCAAAGCCGAGGAGCGGCTGACTCGCGGGTTCATCTCGATGACCACCATGCGGCCGTCTGCCGGGTTGATGGAGAACTGCACGTTGGAGCCGCCGGTGTCCACGCCAATTTCACGCAGCACCGCCAACGATGCGTTGCGCAGAATCTGGTATTCCTTGTCGGTCAGCGTCTGGGCGGGAGCCACGGTGATGGAGTCACCGGTGTGCACACCCATGGGGTCCAGGTTTTCGATGGAGCACACAATGATGCAGTTGTCTGCCTTGTCGCGCACCACTTCCATCTCGTACTCTTTCCAGCCCAGCAGCGATTCTTCAATCAGCAGTTCATTGGTGGGGGACGCTTCCAGGCCGCGCTTGCAGATGGTCTCGAACTCTTCGGGGTTGTAGGCAATGCCACCGCCCGTGCCACCCAGCGTGAAGCTGGGGCGGATGACAGTGGGAAAACCCACCGTGCGCTGCACGCCCCAAGCCTCGTCCATGCTGTGGGCAATGCCCGAGCGCGCGGAACCAAGGCCAATTTTGGTCATGGCGTCTTTGAACTTCAGGCGGTCTTCGGCCTTGTCGATGGCTTCTGGCGTGGCCCCAATCAATTCGACCTGGTAGGTGTCGAGCACGCCGTTGCGCCACAGGTCCAGCGCACAGTTCAACGCGGTCTGGCCACCCATGGTGGGCAGGATGGCGTCAGGACGTTCTTTGGCAATGATTTTTTCAACCGTCTGCCAGGTGATGGGCTCGATGTACGTCACATCGGCCGTGGCGGGGTCGGTCATGATCGTCGCAGGGTTGCTGTTGATCAGGATGACCTTGTAGCCCTCTTCACGCAGGGCCTTGCAGGCCTGCACGCCGGAGTAGTCGAACTCGCACGCCTGCCCGATGACGATGGGGCCTGCGCCGATGATGAGAATGCTTTTGATATCTGAACGTTTTGGCATGTTGTGCTGCTTTTTATAGTTGGGCGTGGATCACGTCACTGCAAGCTGGCGGTGGCCAGCTTGGCGCCGAACCACACGAACAGCGCGCCCACGGCGCTGGACAAACCCGATGACAGGCGGTGGCGTCGGGCAAACACCTGGGCCAGGCGAACCCCGGCAAAGATAAGTGCCGACAGGTAGGCGGCACTGAAAGCCATGATGATGGCGCTGAGAATCAGAAACGGAACAATCGGGGTAGCGTAGGTCGGGTCAATGAACTGCACAAAGAACGACAGCAAAAACAGAATCGCCTTGGGATTGAGCAAACTGATGACCAGCGCCCGTTTGAACGGATTGGCGTGGTGCGCTCGGCTCTCAACAGGGAGACTGGTGGGCGTGGTTTCCACCACTGGGTGGCGCCAGCGATGGACCGCCGCCAGAATGAGGTTAACCCCGACCCACGACAAATAGGCCGCCCCGGCGTACTTCACCACCATGAACATCCCCGGGTGGGTGCGCAGCAGTCCCGCTGCGCCCAAGCCGGTGAGTGTCAGCAACACGGTGTCGCCAACAAACACACCCATCGCTCCCTGGTAGCCGGCACGCACGCCACGGGCCGCGGCCACCGACAGCACGAACAACGAGTTGGGGCCAGGCAACAAAATAATGCCCAGCGCCCCCAGCGCATATGTCCAGATGTCGGTGACCCCGTAAAAACTCATGCCCGGGCTTCCATCAGACCGACAAACCGGTCAAACAGGTAGGCAATGTCATGCGGCCCGGGCGACGCCTCGGGATGCCCCTGGAATGAAAACGCCGGCACATCGGTGCGGGTCAGCCCTTGCAGGGTGCCGTCAAACAGGCTGACGTGGGTGGGCCGCAGGTGTGTAGGCAACGTGGCCTCCTCCACAGCAAAACCGTGGTTCTGGCTAGTGATGCTGACGCGCCCTGTGTCCAGGTCCTTCACGGGGTGGTTGGCACCGTGGTGGCCAAACTTCATCTTGAAGGTCTTGGCACCACTGGCCAGCGCCATGATCTGGTGCCCCAGGCAGATGCCAAACATCGGGACGCCAGACGCCAGCAACTCGGTGGTAGCCGCAATGGCGTAGCCACAAGGCTCGGGGTCGCCGGGACCGTTGGACAAAAACACCCCGTCAGGCTGGTGGGCCAGCACCTCGGCGGCGGAGGTCTGTGCAGGCACCACCGTCACCCGGCAACCGCGCTCGGCCAGCATGCGCAGGATGTTGTACTTCACACCAAAGTCGTAAGCAACCACATGGAACCGTGCATCAGCCAGCTCGCCGTAGCCAGGGGTGCCGTCGGCACGGGCCAGACGCCACTCGGTTTGTGTCCATGCGTGGGATGTGCCGCCGGTGACCACCTTGGCCAGGTCCAGTCCGGCCATGGCAGGCGCCGAGCGGGCAGCGGCCAAGGCTTGGGCGCGGACCTCGTCGGTCAGCTCCTCGCCGGGTGCCAGCGCCAGAATGCAGCCATTTTGGGCACCGTGGGTGCGCAAGCGCCGGGTCAGGGCACGGGTATCGAGGTCGGCAATGGCAACCGTGCCCTCGCGCGACAGGTAGTCGGGCAACGACAGGGTTTGGCGAAAGTTGGAGGCAAGCAGTGGCAGGTCTTTGATGATGAGGCCGGCGGCAAACACCTTGCGCGCCTCCACATCGTCTTCATTGACCCCATAGTTGCCAATGTGCGGGTACGTCAGGGTGACGATCTGCTGGCAATAGCTGGGGTCGGTGAGGATTTCCTGGTAGCCGGTCATGGCGGTGTTGAACACCACCTCGCCCACAGTCTGACCTGTGGCACCGATGGATCGACCAGTAAAGACCGTGCCGTCTGCCAGAGCAAGAATGGCTTGAGGATAGACGGGATGCACGGGATTCTCCTGTTGCGCGCACCTTTCACCCCAAATGCCGCCCACACACCGAGTACCCACTTCACCCTACGTGAACGGTCTCGATGGCAAGCGGGGGATGGGTCAGCCGGGTGTCAGCCGCGAAGGTGCGCAAAGTTTGCGGGTAAACCCGTCAATTATAGGCCGCGAAGCACTCTCTTCTCGGTGACTGCCCTGGCAATAAGGTGGTCACACGCAGGTAGCCACCACACCGGGTCAGAGGTCAGGGCGAACCAGTCTGACCAACAGCCCGGTTTTTTTGGAGACGTCTCCGGCGGCTTCGCCCGTGCCCATGTGAACCGCCCAACCGTGCATGAACGACACGCTGTTGGCACCGCTGGCATTACGGCCTTGTACGATGTTGCCGTAGTCGTACTGGTTGAAACCCGCTCCACCCCTCACTGTGGTCGAGCCTGACCAATGCCACTGCGGTGGCGCTGCTGGAAACAGCACAGCATCCAGAGGTTTCGCCTCACCCAGGCCAGGACCCAGCGACAGCAGCAGGCGCAACTCAGTGACATGGGGCAGTCGCCAGCGAACCCCTGTGGCCTTGTACTCGGCCAGCGCCAAGGCCTGCGCCTGTGACCACTCCATGCGCCTGGGCGTACCGGTGCAGGTGCCGCTGTTCCAGACCATGCCCTCGACGCAGCGCCGCCACACCAGCCGGGTCTTGGCGTCGCGCACCTCTTGTTCGCCCGGGCTGCCCGCTGGGCCAACCACCGACAGTCGGACCGACGCTGACGCGGCCCCAGCTACCCCAACGGCCGCCACCGCGCCGCCATGAGCCACTCCAGCCGCCACACCCAGATACACAACCCATACCCGGTGCTTGCGGTAAACCTGCCTGATCATGGCTTGGGCGCACTGGCGTGCAGGCAGATGGCGGCCGCAGCAGCCACGTTCAATGACTCTTCACCACCCGGTTGGGCAATGCGCACACAGCGGCTGGCGCGTGCCATCAGCGCCTCTGACACGCCCTGTCCTTCATGGCCCATGACCCATGCACAAGGCCAGGGCAAGCTGGCCTGGTGCAGCCATTCCCCCTGGTGGGAACTGGTCACGACCCAGGGGACCTGCAGCGTGGCCAGGTCGTCAGGCAACAAACCCTCGTGCAGCTCCAGTCCAAAATGTGCCCCCATACCTGCCCGCAGCACCTTGGCGGACCACAGGGCTGCCGTACCTTTCAGGGCCACGACCTGCAACACGCCAAACGCCGCCGCGCTGCGCAGCATGGAGCCCACATTGCCAGCGTCCTGCACCCGATCCAGAATCAGCGTCGGCAGCAGGGGGTTCAGCCCGTCAGCAACTGGCAAATTAGCCAGGCAGCCCATGCGGGAGGGGGTTTCGAGCGAGGAAATATCGCGCATCAAGGCATCGGGAAGAATCACGCATTTGATAGCTGAAATATCAATCAAATCATGCGCTGAAGGCCAAAAAGACTCTGAAAATACAGCCAACTCTGGTTGACGACCACGTGCCACCATGGCTCGGCACAGGTGGTCCCCCTCTAACCAGACCTGGCCTTGTTTGCGGTAGGCGCCTGGGTCGCGCACCAGCAGCCTGAGCCGCTTGAGCAGCGGGTTGTCCCGAGAGGTGATATGCAGTGGAGGCGTCATGCCTGCATTGTGTCGCACATCGGCGACCCCCCTTACCTTCTTGAAAGCCAGGCAGTTGCCACCGGTGCAAACGAGCGCCGGTGCTCGGGCAACGGGCCGAGCTTTGCCAGTGCCCTGAGGTGTGTGGCTGTGCCATAGCCTTTGTGCGCGGCAAACCCATAGCCAGGATGTGCAAGGTCCAGATCCCCCATCATCCGGTCGCGGGTGACCTTGGCCAAGATGGAGGCCGCGGAAATGGCGGGCACCTTGTCATCGCCCTTGACGATGGCTTCTGCCAACACGTCGAGCATCGGCAAACGGTTGCCATCCACCAGCACCATACCGGGGCGCAGCCGCAGCCCCTTAACAGCACGCTGCATGGCCAGCATCGTGGCTTGCAAGATGTTGAGACGATCAATTTCTTCCACGCTTGCCATCGCCACCGAACAGCACAGCGCATGCGCGCGGATGTCGTCGTACAGCACTTCGCGCCGCGATGCGCTGAGTTTTTTGGAATCGGCCAGGCCAGCAATGGGCCGACGGTCGTCCAGAATGACCGCAGCCGCCACCACTGGCCCCGCCAATGGCCCACGGCCCGCCTCATCCACACCGGCCAGCAAACCAGGACCAGACCACACCAGGCGACCCTGTCCGTTGCCTCGGGAGCCCGGTGCAACCGCTGGTCGGCTAACCATGTGCAGCCCCTGGCTGGCCAGGCTGCCCCTCAGGGATGCGCCCCATGAGGCGCTCCAACACCCCAAGCGACAAACCCACGGTGTCCTGAATCAAGGTCTCGTGCAACCGCTGAAAACGGGCCTGCACTGCCAGCACCCGCTCGGGGGCATCTAGCCAGGCCAGCACCTCGGCCGCCAGTGCCTGGGGTGTGGCCCTGCCCTGCAACAATTCCGGCACCACATGCTCCTCGCACAGGATGTTGGGCAGACCCACCCAGGGCTGAAGCTGCTTGCGCCGCATGATCTCCCAACTCAGCCAATTCATTCGGTAGGCGATGACCATAGGCCGCTTGAACAGCGCCGCCTCCAAGGTGGCTGTGCCACTCGCAATCAGAGTCACATCGCACGCCGCCAGGGCAGCATGCGACTGCCCATCCACCAGCACCAGCGATGTACCCAGCCCAGCGTCTGCGGCACACCGCTCGATGGCTGCGCGCTGGCTGGGAACGCACGGCACCACCAGCTGCACGGTCGGGCGCGCCTGCACAATCAGCCGAGCCGCCTGAAAAAACGTTCGCCCCAGGTACTTGATTTCCGACGCCCGGCTGCCGGGCAACAACGCCACCACCGGCCCATCGGCCTGCAGTCCCAGCGCGCGCCGCGCGGCTGCCTGGTCGGGCTCCATCGGAATCAGTGGGGCCAACGGGTGGCCAACGTAGGTGGCCGCGATGCCATGTCGGGCCAACAAGGCTGGCTCGAACGGAAAAATACACAGCACATGGTCCACGCTGGTCTTGAGGGTATGCACACGCTCAGGCCGCCAGGCCCAAATGGACGGGCACACCAGGTGCACCGTGGGCACCCCAGCCGATTTCAAGTCCCGCTCCAGCGCCAAATTGAAATCGGGCGCATCCACCCCCAGAAACAGGCCGGGTGGATGGGCCAACAAACGGTGTCGCAGCGCATCACGGATGCCCACAATCCGGCGGTAGTGCCGCAGCACCTCGACATACCCCCTGACTGCCAGGGCATCGCTGGGCCACCAGACCTCAAATCCCTGGCGCCGCATGTGCTCACCCCCAATACCGCCCGCCAACCAACCGGGGTGCCGCTGACGAACACCACCCAGTACCACAGCTGCGAGAAGATCACCTGAGACCTCGCCGGCCACCATGGCCAGGTCCAACTTAACCGATTGCATGGGGGTGGTTCGTCAGCGAACGATGCCGCGCTGCTCGGAAGTCGCCTGCAAAAAAGCAACCATCTGCGCCACATCGGCCACCGCTTCGGGGTACTGCTGGCCCAACTCTGCAATGGCGGCACAGGACTGGGCCAGTGTGTGGCCACTGCGGTAGAGCAGCTTGTGAATGGCTTTGACCGCCGATAGCCGCTGCGCCGAAAACCCCCGGCGGCGCAGGCCTTCGTAATTCATGGATCGAGCCACCGCGGGCTGACCCTGGCACATCACATAGGGTGGCAGATCGGCAAACAGCAGCGAACACATGGCCGTCATGGCGTGGGGACCGATGCGCACAAACTGGTGCACCACGGTGAACCCACCCAGAATGGCCCAGTCCCCAACCTCCACATGGCCGGCCAGCTGCGAGTTGTTGGCAAAAATAGTTTGGTTGCCCACCAGGCAGTCGTGGGCCAGGTGGACGTAAGCCATGATCCAGTTGTCGTCACCCACGCGGGTCAGGCCGCCGCCTTGAGGGGTGCCAATGTTGAAGGTACAAAACTCCCTCACGGTGTTGCGGTCCCCGATCACAAGCTGGCAGGGCTCATCGGCGTACTTCTTGTCCTGCGGCACCGCCCCCAGCGAGTTGAACTGGAAGATCTGGTTGTCGCGTCCAATGGTGGTGTGCCCCTCGATCACGCAGTGGGCACCAACGCGTGTGCCCGCACCAATGCGCACATGAGGGCCAATCACGGTGTATGGACCCACGCTGACGGAGCTGTCAAGTTCGGCCTTGGGGTTAACCAGAGCGGTGGAATGGATGAGCGACACGGGAGATTTCAGTCAATCACAACACACAAAGTAACAGGAGGTTGGCATCAAGCCACGGTGCGCATCGTGCACATCAGTTCGGCTTCCGTAGCGATTTCGCCACCCACGCTGGCCGAAGCCTTGAACTTGAAAATGCCGGCGCGCATGCGGTCGAGTTGCACGTCCAGAATCAGCTGATCTCCAGGCTCCACCGGGCGCTTGAACCGCGCACCGTCGATACCGGCAAAGTAGTACACCGTCTTGTCATCGGGCGTGACGCCTTGCAGATCAAATGCCAGCAGAGCCGCTGCCTGGGCCAGGGCCTCAAGCATCAACACACCCGGCATGACTGGCCGGTGAGGAAAGTGGCCCAGAAAATACGGCTCATTGATGGACACGTTCTTCAGCGCCTTGATTCGCTTGCCTTTTTCCAGTTCCAACACACGGTCCACCAGCAAAATGGGGTAGCGATGGGGCAGCTGCTTGAGAATTTGGTGAATGTCCATCATGGTCGTTCGAGTTTCTTGATCCGGTCACGCAGCGCGTGGAGTTGTTTCAATGTGGCCGCATTTTTTTCCCAACTGGCGTTGTCGTCCAGGGGGAACACGCCAGTGTACTGGCCTGGCTTGCTCAAAGATCGGGTGACCACGCTGGCCGCCGACACGTGCACATGGTCGGCCAAACTCAGGTGGCCCAGCACCACCGCGCCACCACCCACGGTGCAGTGGGAGCCGATGCGTGCGCTGCCGGCCACCCCCACACAACCGGCCATGGCAGTGTGCGCGCCGATGTGTACGTTGTGACCAATCTGCACCAGGTTGTCGAGCTTCACACCGTTGTCAATGACGGTATCGTCCAAGGCACCGCGGTCGATGCAGGTGTTGGCGCCAATTTCCACATCGTCGCCAATCCGAACCGCACCCAACTGCTCGATCTTGATCCACCCACCCTGGTAGGGGGCAAACCCAAAGCCATCCGCACCAATGACAGCTCCAGCATGCACTACCGCGCGCGCGCCGATGCTGCAACGATCACCCAGCGTGACATGGGGGTACAGGTGGGAACCCTCTCCAACCTGCGCCTCAGCGCCGACGCTGACATGGTCGTCGAGCCGAGCACCCGCACCGATGCGTGCACCGGCACCCACGACCACATACGGCCCCACCACTGCATCTGCGCTGACGTGCGCCGAAGGATGGAGCAGTGCCGTGGGGTGTACACCCGGAACCGGGGCCTCAGTGCCCAGGGCCTTCCAAAACTGGGTCAAACGGGCAAAGTAGGGGTACACATCGTCGGTGACTATGCACGATCCCCTGGCCACAGCAGCCTCCGCCAGCATCGGAGGAACCACCAGAGCAGAAGCCCCGGTGAGCTCCACCTGCCGCGCAAACCGGGGAGCACTCACAAAGGAGAGGCTTCCGGGTGCGGCCGTTTCTATCGGCGAAAGCCGCTGGACATCGACATCAGGGCCCAGTAATTCTCCGCCCAGCGCTTGAACGATAGACCCCAGGCGCACCGGCCGATTCAAGCAGGCACTCACTTGCCGCCGTTGATGACCTTCAGCACCTTGTCGGTGATGTCATGCTTGGGATTGATGTACACCGCTTCCTGAATGACCAAGTCGTATTTGTCAGACTCTGCAACCTGCTTGATGACACGGTTGGCTCGCTCGATGACCGACTGCAGTTCTTCGTTCTTGCGAACACCCAGGTCTTCCTGAAACTCCCGGCGGCGGCGCTGGAACTCCCGGTCCTGGTCCACCAACTGGCGCTGGCGGGCGTTGCGCTGGGTCTCAGACAAGGTGGGCGCTTCGCGTTCGAACTTTTCGGTGGACGTTTTGAGCTGTGAGCCCAGGTCGTCCAGTTCTTTTTCCCGCTTGGAGAACTCCTGCTCCAACTTGGTCTGAGCGGCTTTGGCAGGGCTGGACTCGCGAAAAATTCGGTCCGTGTTCACAAACCCAATGCGAAACTCCTGGGCAGCCGCAGTCAGAGTGAACAAGCCAACGGCAGTGGCCAACAAGGTTTGACGAAAAAAGGTATTCATTAGAAGGAGGTTCCGATTTGAAACTGGATTTTTTGGATTCTATCGCCCGCGAATTTGCGCACGGGGTTGGCGTAGGCAATCCGAAGTGGGCCCACCGGCGAGATCCAGCTCAGACCCACACCCACCGATGCCCGCATCTGTGACAGATCCACCTTGTCGCTCTCGCCATACACGTTGCCCACGTCAAGGAAGCCGAACACCCGCAGCGTTCTGTCATTGCCAGCGCCTGGGAATGGGGCCAGCACCTCGGTGTTGAAGCCCAGCTTTTTGGGTCCGCCAATGAAGGAACCTGTGATGTCACGCGCACCCAGTGTGCCTTGGTCAAAGCCGCGCACCGAGCCCAAGCCACCACCGAAAAAGTTCTTGAACACCGGGAACGGACGCCCACCCAGGCCCTTGCCCCAGCCCACATCTGCGTTGAAAGCCACTGTGAACTGGCGGTTGAGCGGGATGTACTGCTGGAACTGGTAGTTGGCACGCAGGTAGCGGGTGTCGCCACCCACGCCCCACTCGGACTGCAGCCTTTGCAAACGGCCCACATTGGGCACCAATGCGCTGTCGCGGTCGTCGCGCGTCCAGCCAATGGTCAATGGAACCGAGAGACTGCGCACACCGTACACCCGCGCAAAGTCGAGGTAGGCTGCTGGCATGCTGGTGCCGGACACGATGCGGGTGGACTCCACACCACCACCAAAAAACACAGTATCCGATTCTGTAAATGGCACCCCGAAACGGACATTCACACCCGGGTTGATAAGCTGGTAGTCGCCGCCCTGCTGGGTGTACGGGCGGGTGGTCTTGTAGTACACGTCCACCGTGCGGGAAATGCCGTCACGGGTGAAGTAGGGATCGGTGGTGGTGACCGCCACCTGGCGGTTGAACTTGCTGGTGTTGAGGTCAATACCCAGGTAATTTCCCGTGCCAAAGACGTTCTCTTGTTTGACACCACCGATCAGGGACAGCTTCTCGGCCTGGGAATAGCCCGCACCGATGGACAGGTTGCCGGTGGGTTTCTCCACCACCGACATGTTCAGGTCCACTTGGTCAGGCGCGCCCGGCACCTCCTGGGTGTCAATGCCCACTTGGGTGAAAAACCCCAGGCGGTCCACCCGATCTCTGGACATCTTGATGCGGTCGCTGTCGTACCAGGCGGATTCAAACTGGCGAAACTCCCGACGGATGACTTCGTCCCTGGTCCGGCTGTTGCCCGACACATTGATGCGCCGCACATACGCACGGCGGGACGGCTGCGCCTGCAAGGTCAATGCCACACGCGCGTTTTCGCGGTCGATGGTGGGAACCGCCTCCACACGTGCAAAGGCAAACCCGAATGCACCAAAGTAGTCGGTGAACGCTTTGGTGGTTTCATTGACCTTGTCTGCGTTGTAAGGCTCGCCCGCGACCACAGTCACAAGGGACTTGAAGTCGTCCTCTTTGGCCAGGTAATCGCCCTCGAGCCTGACCTCTGACACCACATAGCGCTTGCCTTCAGTGATGTTGATGGTGAGGGCCATCTCGTTCTTGGTCGGAGACAGCGCCACCTGGGTGGACTCGATGTTGAACTCCAAAAATCCGCGCGTCAGGTAATAGGAGCGCAGGGTTTCCAGATCGGCTGCCATTTTGGAGCGCGAATAGCGGTCCGATTTGGTGTACCAACTGAGCCATCCGCCGGTGTCTTGGTCAAACAATCCCTTGAGAGTGGACTCGCTGAAGGCCGATGCACCCACCACCCGAATGTCTCGGATCTTGGCCACGTCACCCTCGGTGACGCTGAAGTTCAGATTGACGCGGTTGCGCTCGATCGGCGTGACGGTGGTCACCACCTGCGCGGCATACATGCTGCGGTTGAGGTACTGGCGCTTGAGCTCCTGCTCAGCTCGGTCGGCCAGCGCTTTGTCAAAGGGGCGGGCTTCGGTCAGACCGACATCGCGCAGCGACTTGCGCAGCACCTCGTTGTCAAACTCCTTGACACCCGAGAAACTGATATCTGCCACCGTGGGCCGCTCTTCGACGACGACGACGACGACATCGTTGTTGATCTCAATGCGGACATCGCTGAACAGCCCCAGTCCGAACAGCGCCCGGATGGCCGCTGCACCTTTGTCGTCGCTGTAGGTTTCACCCACCCGGAAGGGCAAGGACGCGAACACCGTGCCAGGCTCGACCCGCTGCAAGCCTTCAACCCGAATGTCCCGCATGGAAAAAGGATCTGCGGCCCACACTGGCGACGCTGTCAAAACAGAAAGTGTCACCAGCGACAGCGCCAACCCGCGCGCGCGAAATTGTTTGTAGTTCATGAATAGTGTCAACCCAGTAAGCGGGTCACATCGTTGAAAAGGGCAATGGACATCAGGCCCATCAGAATCACCACGCCACCGCGCTGAAACCGGTCTTGCCACACCTCGGACACGGGACGTCCGGTGACACCCTCCCAAAGATAATACATCAGGTGTCCACCGTCCAAAATCGGCAAAGGCAAGAGGTTCAGCACACCCAAACTGACGCTGATGAGCGCCAGAAACATCACATACGGCACCCAACCCACGCTGGCTGATCGGCCAGCGTAGTCGGCAATGGTGAGTGGACCACTGAGGTTTTTCAGCGACGCTTCGCCAATGAGCATCTTGCCCATCATCTGCACACTCAGGACCGAGACGTCCCAGGTTTTGGTGAAAGCCGCGGCCAACCCATCGACCGGCCCTTGCCGCACCAGCAGCATCTCTGGGGGCTGACCCACATAGGCGCCGATGCGCCCCACCCACTGGCCGTCGTGGCGCTCGGCCACCGGTTCTACCACCAGCGACACCTGCCGCCCATCCCGCTGAACCAGCCACTGCTGCGCTCGGGCCTGCCCGTTCGGATCCACCGCCTGCCGGATGGCACGCCGCAGCTGTTGCCCATCGGCCATGGCAACACCATCCACGCTGAGCACCTCGTCCCCGGTTTTCAAGCCGAAGCGCTGCGCCGCACCAGACGGCACCACCTCACCCAACACAGGCGCGGTCCAGGGGCCCGTCAGCCCCAGCTGGAGCAACCACTGCGCATCGGCAGAATCGGTGGCCACCGCCGTCAACGGCAAATGAATCTCGGTGCGCACCAACTCGGTGTCGCGTGGCGACACCACCAATGAGACATCCTGCCGATTCAAAGCAGCGCGGGCCAACAACCAACGCAAGTGCTCGTAAGATGCCACTGGCTCGGCATCGGAGTCGTCCGCCGTTGACAAGGCCACCACCCGCTCGCCCCCCCTCAGGCCCGCCTGCTCGGCGACGGATCCCGCCACTGGCGAGGCCAGCAACGCGACTGGTTCCTCCATACCCACCCAATGGACACCCGCATACAAAACGACGGCCAACAGCAGATTCGCGGCCGGACCAGCCGCCACGATCAGCGCACGCTGCAACAGTGGCTGGGTGTTGAAGGCCTGCTGCCGCATAGCGGGAGGCACATCACCCTCTCGCTCATCCAGCATGCGCACATACCCTCCCAGCGGAACCATGGCCAATACGTACTCGGTCTGGGTGACCGGGGAGCGCCAGCACAGCAGCGGCTTGCCAAAACCTATGGAAAACCGCAGCACCCGCACCCCGCAGGCCCGTGCCATGCGGTAGTGCCCGTACTCATGCACACCAATCAGCAGGCTCAGGCCCAACACAAACGCAACGACGGTCAGCATGGTGGACTCCGTTGTGCCGTCATGCCGCCAGCGCCTGCACCCGCTGGGCTGCGAACGATCTGGCCTCGGCGTCGAGCGCCACCAGCGCATCCAGATCATCGACCAGAGAGGGCACGCATCCGCTCAAGGTGCTCAGGTTCACCGCATGGATCTGGTCAAACCGTATGCGTCGGTTCAGGAAAGCTTCCACCGCCACTTCGTTGGCGGCGTTCAGAACGGCAGTCGTACCCGGTGGCGCATCCAGTGCCTGCCATGCGAGAGGCAAGCCCGGAAAGCGCAGCGGGTCTGCCTCTTCGAACGTAAGGGCCGACAAGACCTTGAAGTCGATGGCGCTCGCACCGGAGACAACCCGCTCCGGCCAGGATAGGCCATAGGCAATTGGGCCGCGCATGTCGGGTGTGCCCAGTTGGGCCACCACCGATGCATCCACGTACTGCACCATGGAGTGAATCACGCTCTGGGGGTGGATCACCACCTCAATCTGCCGGGGGCTCATGCCAAACAAATACCTGGCTTCAATGACCTCCAGTGCTTTGTTCATCATGGTGGCCGAATCCACTGAAATTTTTCGACCCATTACCCAATTGGGGTGTGCACAGGCTTCGTCGGGGGTGACCGAGCCCAAGGTGTCCGGCGCCCGTGTTCGAAAGGGGCCACCCGAGGCGGTGAGGATGATTTTTTCGACCCGCCGGGACCAGGTGGTCGGGTCATCGGGCAGCGACTGAAAGACAGCAGAGTGCTCGCTGTCTATGGGCAACAGCGTCGCGCCACCTTCGCGCACGCTGCGCATGAAGAACTCTCCGCCCACCACCAGCGCCTCTTTGTTGGCCAGCAACACTTTCTTTCCAGCCCGGGCAGCGGCGATGCAAGAGGGCAAGCCTGCCGCGCCCACGATGGCGGCCATCACACTGTCCACACGTGCATCACTGGCCACCTCGCACAGACCGACTTGACCCGACAGCACCTGCGTGGACAAACCCAGGACCTGCAGCCGCTCCCGCAACAGGAGCGCATGCGGCGCACTGGCCATGACCGCAAACTGGGGACGGTGCGCAGACACCTGCTGCACCATGGCCTCCACCTGGGTCGATGCGCTGAGCGCAAACACCTCGAACACGTCTGGGTGACGGGCCATGACGTCCAGCGTGCTCTTACCGATTGACCCGGTGGACCCCAAAACCGTGACAGACTGTTTGCGCATAAATATATAATTAAAACTGCCGTTTACGCTTGTCTTTAATAGATAGCTTGCTACAAATATCTACAGACTCATCAGCAGCGCCACCAGGGGCAACACGGGCAACAGCGCATCAATCCGGTCCAACACACCACCGTGCCCGGGCAACAATTGGCTGGAGTCCTTGACACCCGCACTGCGCTTGACCAGCGACTCGACCAAATCGCCGACCACACTCATGGCCGCCAGCCCCAAAAGCGCCAAAGTGCCACCCAGGGGTGAGGCCTGCCACAAGCGGCTGTACACACTGGGGCTGTCCAGCACCCAGGTGCGGTCGACCCACATCCACACGGTTGCCACCACCACCACGCCCACGGCACCGGTGTAGGCGCCAGCCCAGCTCTTGCCGGGGCTGATGGTGGGGGCCAACTTGCGCCGACCCCACGCGCGACCGCCAAAGTAAGCGAACACATCGGCGGCCCACACCAGAAAAAACACCGACAACAGAAAATTGATACCTGCGGTCCTGGCCTGCGCCATGGCCACCCAGGCAAATGCCAGCGCCACAAAACCCGCGCTGATGCGCAACCCCGATGCCAGCTTGCCCCAGCCAGGCACGCCCATGCGCAACAACAGACCACCACCCACCACCCACAGCACCGCTGGCAGCACCCAAACGTACACCGGCAGTGCCAAACCCATCAGCCACCACCACAGGGCCATGACACCACCAAACACCAAGCCAGCAGCCACCGATGCACGTGGCGACCAGCCATTTATGCGCCCCCACTCCCAAGCGCCGGCTGACACCATCAGCAACGAAAACACCAGAAAAGGCTCGGGACGGCTGTGAAACAGCAGCGGCAACAGCACCGCCAGCAAGGCCAGTGCAGTGATCACACGCTGGCGCAGCATCAGGTGCCTGCTTTCACATCAGGCGCAGCGGTGGCATCGAGTTGCTCGGATATCAAACCAAACCTCCGTTCACGCTGCCTGAATGCCCCCAGGGCCAACGACAGCTCCTTGGCGCCGAAGTCTGGCCACAGCACATCTGAAAAATACATCTCCGCATACGCCATTTGCCAGATCAGGAAATTGCTGACCCGCATCTCGCCGCCGGTGCGGATGAACAAATCGGGATCGGGCACATGGGCCAGAGCCAGGCGCTGCGCAATCGCCTGCTCGGTGATGACCTCCCCCTGCGCCTGCGCACGGGCGGCGGCCTGGCACACGTCCCAACGACCGCCATAGTTGAAGCAGACATTCAGCACCAACGCGGTATTGCCAGCCGTCAGCTCGACGGCCTTGCGCTGACCTTCCACCACCCGCTTGGACAGGGAGCTGGTGTCACCTGGAAAATGGATTTGCACTCCTTGCTGGTGCAAGCCCGCTACCTCGCGCGACAGCGCCAGGGCCATCAGCTCCATCAGGCCAGACACCTCTTCTGGCGGTCTGGCCCAGTTTTCCGATGAGAAGGCAAACACCGACAACACACCAATGCCCGCATCCAGGCAGGCCTTGACGGTGCGGCGCAAGGCTTCTACGCCTTGTTTGTGCCCTGCCACCCGAGGCAGGAAGCGCTTTTTGGCCCAGCGGCCGTTGCCATCCATCACGATGGCAACGTGACGCGGCACACTGTGGCCAGGTTCGGTTGAGGGCAGTTGCACCTCGGTCACACCGCCATGATTTCTTGCTCTTTCGCGGCCACGAGCTTGTCCACCTCACCCACAAAACGGTCCGTCATTTTCTGGACCTCGTCCTGCGACCGGCGGTCATCGTCTTCAGACGCCAGTTTGTCCTTCACCAGCTTTTTGACCGAGTCGTTGGCGTCGCGGCGCAGGTTGCGAATGGCAATCTTGGCGTTTTCGCCCTCATGGCGCACCACCTTGGTCAATTCCCGGCGACGCTCTTCCGTCATGGCTGGCAGCGGCACACGGATCAGGTCACCCTGGCTAGCGGGGTTCAACCCGAGATCGGAATCGCGAATTGCCTTTTCGATCTTGGCGCCCATGCCCTTTTCCCAGGGGGACACGCCGATGGTCCTGGAGTCCAGCAGCGACAGGTTGGCCACCTGGGACACAGGCACCATGGAGCCGTAGTAGTCCACATGGACCGTATCCAGAATGGCTGGATTGGCGCGCCCTGTCCGAATTTTGGACAACACATGCCGAAACGACTCGATGGACTGCTGCATCTTGTGTTCGACGCCGGATTTGATGTCTTCAATGCTCATTGGTCACACTCCCGAAGGGTTTCACACATGCACCAAAGTGCCCTCTTGAGCGCCAAGCACCACGCGGCGCAGGGCACCGTGCTTGACGATGCTGAATACTTTGATGGGCAGTTTCTGGTCGCGGCACAGCGCAAATGCGGTTGCGTCCATGACCTGCAGGTTCTTGCCCATGGCCTCATCAAAGGTGATGGAGGTGTACAAGGTCGCACTGGGATCTTTTTTGGGGTCCGCGCTGTACACACCATCAACCTTGGTGGCTTTGAGCACCACCTCCGCACCGATTTCAGCGCCACGCAAAGCTGCGGCCGTGTCGGTGGTAAAAAACGGATTGCCTGTTCCTGCGGCAAAGATCACAACCTTGCCCTCCTCCAGGTACTGCAGGGCTTTGGGGCGGACATAAGGTTCCACAACCTGTTCGATCGATATGGCGGACATAACGCGCGCCACCAGACCTGCCTTTTCCATGGTGTCGGCCAGGGCCAGCGCATTCATGACAGTCGCCAGCATGCCCATGTAGTCGGCCGTGGCCCTGTCCATGCCCACCGATCCGCCCGCCACCCCACGGAAAATATTGCCCCCACCAATGACAACCGCAACCTGAACACCCAGGCGGGTGACATCGGCAATTTCTTCAACCATACGAGCGATGGTGTCCCGGTTGATGCCAAAGGCATCGTCACCCATCAGGGCTTCACCGGAGAGTTTGAGCAAAATCCGTTTGTAGGCAGGCATATTGGTTTGGTTGGAAATGAAAGAAAACCACAACAGCGGGGACGAGGTGCTCTTTCGGCCACAGCCTCAAAAACACCACCACCCCAGCCGATGTGGCGGTCAGCCTCCTTGGGCGGCGGCAACCTGGGCAGCCACTTCGGCCGCAAAGTCGTCCACTTTCTTCTCAATGCCCTCGCCCACCACGAACATGGTAAAGCCTTTGACGGTCGTTCCGACCGACTTGAGCATCTGCTCCACAGTTTGCTTGTCGTTCTTGACGAAGGTCTGATTCAACAGGCTCACTTCTTTCAGGTACTTCTGCACCGAGCCGTCAATCATTTTCGCAACGATGTCAGCAGGCTTGCCGGACTCAGCTGCCTTGGCTTGCGCCACAGAGCGCTCGCGCTCCACGAGCTCGGCTGGCACTTCTGCGCTGGACAGTGACACCGGCTTCATGGCAGCAATGTGCATGGCCACATCCTTGGCTGCCACATCGTCGCCTTCGAACTCCACCACCACACCAATGCGGGTGCCGTGCAAGTAGCTCACCAGCTTGCCACCGTCTGCGTAGCGCTTGAAGCGGCGAATGCTCATGTTCTCGCCGATTTTGCCAATCAGACCCTTGCGCACATCTTCCACGGTCGGGCCAAAGCCCTCCATGCTCAGGGGCAGGGCCGCAAGCGCTGCCAGATCGGCAGGGTTGTGGGTCGCGACCAACTGAGCCACCTGGCTGGCCAGCGACAAGAATGCATCGTTTTTGGTCACAAAGTCGGTTTCGCAGTTGATCTCAACCAGCGAGCCCACGTTGCCGGAGATGTGCGAGCTGACCACTCCCTCAGCGGTGATGCGGCTGGCAGCTTTGCCAGCCTTGCTGCCCAACTTGACACGCAGAATTTCTTCTGCTTTTTCCATGTTGCCCTCGGCTTCGGTCAGGGCTTTTTTGCACTCCATCATGGGAGCGTCTGTTTTGGCACGCAGTTCTGCGACCATGCTTGCGGTAATAGCCATTGTGTTCTCCGAATGTTGGCAGCCACACTGCCATTCAATGATGAAAAAGGGGCTTCAAGAGCCCCTGTTGAACGAGAGCCGACCGATCAGGCAGCGGCAGGCTCGCTGACCTCGACAAACTCGTCGCCGGTGCCAGGCGCAGCTGTTTTGGTCGGTTCAGCGCCAGCATTGGCACGGCCTTCCAGAATGGCATCGGCAATGCCTCGTGCATACAGCTCCACAGCCTTGGCGGAGTCGTCGTTGCCAGGGATCACGTAGTCAATGCCTTCTGGCGAGTGGTTGGTATCGACCACACCCACCAGCGGGATACCCAGCTTGCGAGCCTCGGCCACCGCAATTTTGTGGAAACCCACGTCGATCACGAAGATGGCGTCTGGCAGGGCAGCCATGTCCTGGATACCGCCTATGTCGCGCTCCAGCTTGGCCATTTCACGGGAAAAGGTCAGCTGCTCTTTCTTGCTCATGTGATCCAAACCTGCTTCTTGCTGGGTTTGCATTTCCTTGAGGCGCTTGATCGACGTTTTGACTGTTTTGAAGTTGGTCAACATACCGCCGAGCCAACGCTGGCTGACAAAGGGCACGCCGGCACGGATGGCTTCCTGCACCACGATGTCACGCGCCTGGCGCTTGGTACCCACCATCAGGATGGTGCCGCGGTTGGCCACCAGTTGACGCACGAACTTGGCGGCGTCTTCGAACATGGGCAACGTCTTTTCGAGGTTGACAATGTGAATCTTGTTGCGGTGGCCAAAAATGTAGGGAGCCATTTTTGGGTTCCAGAAACGGGTCTGGTGGCCAAAATGGACGCCAGCTTCCAGCATTTCGCGCATCGATACGGACATGGAGAGTCTTTCAGAGGTTGGTTCTTAAATCCGGGGCCCGATTGGCCCACCCTAGCCGCCCGGGTATCGGGGGGAGTGGGCGCAACACCTGAATGGCCCGGTTTGCGATTGTTGAGCCGCCAGCAGCACCTACTGCGACAAAACCGTCGGATTATAGCCCGCAGCCTCTGGCCATCCAGCCAGGCTTATGTCCGGTAGCAGTGGACCTCGGGCTGCAATGGCAGGGATGGGTCCGGAGGCGGGTGAGTGACAATCCTCGCTCGTGCAGACACATAGAACGGAACACATGACATTGAGAGTTGCGGTGATTGGAGCGGGAGCGGCAGGGCTGTCAACTGCCTGGGAACTGTTGGGCCACGGGTGCACAGTGGAGGTGTTTGAATCCAACAACGGGATTGCCGAAGGCGCCAGTTTCGCCAGCACAGGTCTCCTGGGCGCATCTGCTCTGGCTGCATGGGACTTTGCCGGACCGCCACCAGTCCCCCAAGGCAGGGCAGCATCCCTGCTGCCACCAGCGTGGGCGCTCACAGTGCCGGGCATGGTGTTCTGGCGGCAGCGGCTGAGCCACCAATCAACAGACCGCCAAGACACCTTGTTTGCCGCTGCCCAGGCGCTGGCGCAGCTTACTGACCAATGCGTGGACACCCACCTGCACAGCACCCTGCAGGACATAGAAACCACTGCAGGCGCCGTTGTTGCCTGGAAATCCGAGAGCCAGCGCCAGCAGCTCTCGGGTGGCGTGGAACGGATTCGCCGCACACCAGGCGCTCTTCGGGAACTCGACCCTACCCAGGCCCGGGCACTGGAAACAGCTGTTGGCCCCGACATGGTGTTTGCAGGCGCCATCGCTTTACCGGGCGATCGGGTGATCAATGGACGTCAGTGGCTTGCCCGGCTCAAGCACGACATTGTGCAGCTCGGGGGCGTGGTGCATACCAGATCCCGCGTCACAGGCCTGGACGCCAACGGTACCGTGCATGTGAGCGCAGAAGACCGCAGCGGCACCAGCTCACTGGCTTTCGACGCAGTGGTGGTGTGCGCGGCCTCTGACTCAGCCGCCCTGGTCAAACCCCTAGGCATTGAACTTCCCATGCTGGTGCTCAGCCACTGCTCACTGTCGGCCCCCATCCGAGAGGCCACCCATGCACCGTCCACCGCGTGGATCGATGCCGACGAACGCATCATCATCTCCCGCACCGGCCAGCGGCTGCGGGCCTCAGGTGGCACACTGGTTCCGGGTGCGTCGCCAAAAGCCGTCTTCAAGTCGCTGTACCGCGCTGTGGAGGACTGGTTCCCAGGGGCCACCACGCTGCACGGAGACAAAGCCCTGGTGCAGACTTGGCAATCCTGCGTGGGGCATACCGCAGATGGTCTGCCGCTCGTCGGTGCCACCCATCACCCCCGCATATGGGTCAATTCGGGGCACGGCGGCAGGGGCTGGACGTTTGCTGCAGGCGCTTCGCGCTTGCTGGCAGAGTTGATCACGGGGCAAACGCCATCCATAGCCCCCTCATGCCTGGCACCGCTGCGGTCCATGCGCGGGGGCTGACAGAGTCACCACCGCCCCTTGGGCCGACAGGAGCACCCATTTGAAACCCATGCTGTTGTCCTCGGGAACCCCGCACAACCTGCAGGCACAGGCTCTCCACCGTGCAGAGTCCATCCGGCAAATGGAGCGCACACTGGGTGCCGACTTGCCCGCCCATGAGCTGATGACCCGCGCCGGGCGATCGGCGGCGGCCCTGGCCCGTGCCATCACACCCCACGCCCGGTCGATCTGGATCGCGTGTGGCCCTGGCAACAACGGCGGCGACGGATTGATGGCGGCTGCTTTCCTGGCTCCCTGGGCCCGACAGGCCAGGGTGGATGTGAGCGTGGGCTGGTGTGGCAGCCCCCACACCGCACCACCCGATGCCCACCATGCCTGGAAATTGGCGGTGGCAGCGGGTGTGCGTTGGGCTGACCACCCACCACCCGGGTGCGACCTGGGTATCGATGCACTGCTGGGCATAGGCGCCAGAGCACCCACGCAGTCGTCTGCCCAGTGGGATTTCATCCAAGCCTCTCTGCTGGCACTGCATACCCAGTGCGGCACCCGCCTGAGCTTGGATGTACCCACCGGCCTATGCGCCGACACTGGAGCTATTTATATAGCTGACTATCCATATAAATCAAGCGCAAAAGGCACTTTTTGCTTAACATTTATCGCAGCCAAACCCGGTCTGTTCACCGGACACGGGAGGGCTTTGGCCGGTGACATATGGCTCGATGACCTCGGTTGGTCTCAACTCCACGTGGCACCAGCCTTGCCACCCACACCCACCGCCTGGCTCGGCATCCCAGGCCATACCCTGTCCACAGGGCACACCGAAGCCCCCGTACACCACACCCACAAGGGGTTGCTTGGTGACGTCTGGGTGCTGGGTGGACAAGGCAAGCCACAAGGCCAGAGCATGGCCGGAGCCGCCATTTTGGCGGCGCGCGCGGCGCTGCATGCCGGAGCGGGCCGTGTATTGGTCGCCTTGCTGGACAACGAGGCTCCCAGCTGGGACGCGGGACAACCCGAGCTGATGCTGCGTGGAGCCACCAGCCTGCACGGCTTGGCAGCACTACCAACAGGCGTTTGGGTGTGCGGCTGCGGCGGTGGCTCAGCCATTGAGGCCTACCTCCCCAGGGTCATACACGAGGCGCAAGCCCTTGTGCTCGATGCCGATGCGCTGAACACGGTGTCGCGGTCGGCCGATCTGCGCACTGCCTTGCGCCAGCGGGGCGAGCGGGGTTGGCCCACCGTCATCACCCCGCACCCCCTGGAAGCTGCCCGCCTGTTGGGCCAGACTACCCTTGAAGTGCAGGCAGACCGCATCCAGGCCGCCCAAACGCTGGCCTCAGACCTGCGGTGCGTGTGTGTGCTCAAAGGCAGCGGCACAGTGGTGGCCTCGCCGACAGGAATGGTGTGCATCAACCCCAGTGGCAACGGCAGGCTGTCCACCGCAGGCACTGGGGATGTGCTGGCCGGGGTGATGGGTGCCGCACTTGCCGCCGGGGCGCGGGTCTGGCCGGATCAACCGCGCCACGCCCAACCGTGGGCCTGGTGGGACGAAGCCTTGCTGCCCGATGTGCTGTCTGCCGTGTGGTCCCACGGCTTGGCAGCCGACCAGTGGGAACACCCCCATGCGGCCGAGCACACCCTGACGGCTAGCGAACTGGCGAGGCGCATCACCCCACCAGCATCAGCCCGATTTGCAGCAGCACCACCAGCGCCAGAGCGGACAGGTCCACCCCGCCCACCAGCGGGATGACCCGCTGAAAAGGCCGCAGCAGCGGAGCCACCAGCCGGTGCAGCCATGCACTGGCGTAAGCCTGCGGTTGGACCCACGACAAAATGGCATACGCCAGCACCAGCACCAGCAGCCCCTGCAAAGCTGTGCGGAGCAGCAGCTTCAGAGCCAGCAGCGGTAACACCCCAAAAAGGGCCACCCCTGAAGCCCCCCCCAACCCGGCAGACATCCAGTGGCCAAGTGCCAGCAACAGGCCTGCATGCAAAAGCGCCAACAGCAAAGCCGCCAGAATGCTGGCCGAGTCCCAGCGCGAGCTCTGCCAACGACGGGGCATGGAGCGCCGCAAAGGCATGACCAACCAATCGGTCAGCGCCATGATGAATTGGCCAGGCTGGCCCGCCATGCTGATGCGTTCAGCGTTGAGCCACGCACGGACCAGCACCACCGCAAGCAGGACGAAAAAAACGGTATCCACCAGAAACAGAAGAACTTGCATGCGTTTGATTTTGATGGTTTCAGCGACGGGACTTTTTAGCGGAACCACGAGCAGGGGACTTGTCGCCCGGCTTCTCTGGCTTACCTGACTTCCCACCTGAACGCCGCACAGCCTCTTTGACCCCCCCCCCGCTCACGCGGCCAGCGTCCACTCGCTCGGCGGTGTCCATATTGGAAGCGCCGGGGGTCTTGCCCGATGCGGCACGTTTGCCGCCTTCTTTGCCACGGCTACTGTCTCGGCCGACAAGGCTGGCATCGCCCTCCCCTGTGACCAGGCGAAAGTCGATGCGCCTGCCGTCCAGATCGACCCGACTGACCTGGACCTGTACCCGCGTGCCCAGTTGGTAGCGGATGCCGGTTCGCTCTCCCCGCAGCTCCTGGCGGGCTTCGTCGAAGCGGAAGTACTCGCCACCCAGCTCGGTGATATGAACCAGACCCTCGACAAACATGGCGTCCAAGGTCACAAACAGGCCAAAACTGGTGGCGGATGTCACCGCGCCAGAGAACTCTTCGCCCAGGTGCTCCTGCATGTACTTGCACTTCAGCCAGGCCTCGACATCGCGACTGGCTTCATCGGCACGCCGCTCGTTGGCGCTGCAGTGCAGACCTGCCGCTTGCCAAGCCTGCACGGCGGCTGTTGGCTTGGCACGCGGTTCGGCATGGGCTGCGTCCGGCTTCTTGTCGGCCAGGCGCTTGCTCAGCTTGGCATGGGCCTCGCCAGGCAATGGCAGATTGGGCAACTGGTACTTGGTGCCCAGCAACAGGGACTTGATGACCCGGTGCACCAGCAGGTCCGGGTAGCGCCGAATCGGGCTGGTGAAGTGGGTATAGGCATCAAAGGCCAAACCAAAGTGGCCATTGTTCACCGGTGTGTAAATGGCTTGCTGCATCGAGCGAAGCAGCATGGTGTGAATCTGCGCGGAGTCGGGCCGATCCTTAGTTTCCAGGGCGATTTTCTGGAACTCGGCGGTTTTGGGGTTCTCGCTCAAGGTGCTGGACACACCCATGGCCTTGAGGTAACCACGCAAAATTTCCTGCTTTTCGAGGGTGGGACCCTCGTGCACCCGGAACAGGCCTGGCTGCTTGCCCTGGTCAATGAACTCGGCAGAGCACACATTGGCAGCCAGCATGGCCTCTTCGATCAGCCGGTGCGCATCGTTGCGGGTGCGGGCAACAATTTTTTCTATGCGCCCGAAGTCGTCGCAGACGATCTGGGTTTCGGTGGTTTCAAAGTCCACCGCCCCTCTGGCCTGGCGGGCCACCAACAGCGCCCGGTACACATCGTGCAGCTGCACCAATTGGGGCACCATCGCCTGACGCTGGGCCGCTTGAGGGCCCTTGGTGTTGGACAAAATGGCGGCCACCTCTGTGTAGGTCAACCGGGCATGACTGAACATCACCGCCGGGTAAAACTGGTAGGCGTGGATCTCGCCCTTGGCATTCACGAGCATGTCGCACACCATGCACAGGCGCTCCACCCCGGGGTTGAGTGAGCACAAGCCGTTGGAAAGCTTCTCAGGCAACATGGGAATGACCCGCCGTGGGAAGTACACGCTGGTGGCACGGTCGTAGGCATCCACATCAATGGCAGAGCCGTTCTCCACATAATGGCTGACATCGGCAATGGCCACCAGCAATCGCCAGCCCTTGCCACGCCCGACCTTGGCAGGTTCGGCATAGACCGCGTCGTCAAAGTCGCGGGCATCCTCGCCATCTATCGTCACGAGGGGAACATCGGTCAAATCGACGCGCCCCAGCCGGTCTTTGGGTGTCACCCGATCGGGCAAGGAGCGTGCCTGCGCCAGCGCAGCGTCCGAAAACACATGGGGCACGCCGTATTTGCGCACCGCAATTTCAATCTCCATGCCGGGGTCATCCACCTCGCCCAACACCTCGCACACCCGCCCCACTGGCTGACCAAACAGCGCTGGTGGCTCGGTCAGCTCAACCACAACCACCTGGCCTGGCTGTGCAGATGCGGTGGCGCCGCGAGGTATCAGGACGTCCTGCCCGTAGCGCTTGTCCTCGGGCGCCACCAGCCAGGCGCCGCCCTCTTGCAGCAAGCGGCCGATGATGGGCGACTCCGATCGGGACAGAATTTCCGTCACGCGCCCTTCGGGTCGGCCCCGACGGTCCGACCGGATGATCTGTACCTTGACGCGGTCCTTGTGCAGAACGGCGCGCATTTCATTGGGCGCGAGGTACACGTCGCCCCCTCCGGTATCGCGGGTGACAAAGCCATGGCCATCTCTGTGACCAACCACGGTGCCTTCAAATTCTTCAAATGCGGTGTTTTTTGTGTCCATATCTGCGGTGTTATACTCTAGGCCACTCTGAAAGCCCAGGTGGCGGAATTGGTAGACGCACTAGTTTCAGGTACTAGCGATGAGAGTCGTGGAGGTTCGAGTCCTCTCTTGGGCACCAAATCAAAAGGCTTGCAATGGAACACATTGCAAGCCTTTTTCGTTGGCGACGCCGGTTGCACAGGCTTGAGGCTGAGCCATTTGCCATGATCGGGCGCCGCCAAGTGCAACTGCAAGTGGCAGTGAACCACCGCGTCAGACAGGAAGTGCGACCAGATCGTGCCCTTCGGTCGCAACGACCTTGGCGGACATGAACTCGCCTGTCTTGAATGTTTTGCTGATTTTGTGTGGTGGCAGCAGCCTGACGATGCCATCAATTTCAGGCGCGTCGGCAAAACTGCGACCCACACCACCCTTGCGGCCAAGTCCTGGGGCTGAATCGACGAGCACCTTCAGTGTGCTGCCCACCCAGCGCTGCAAGCGTTGGGCGGATACCTCCTCTGCCACCGCCATGAACCGCGCCCGGCGCTCCTCGCGCACCGCCAAAGGCAAGGCGCCAGGTAAGTCATTGGCCGCGGCACCTTTGACATCAGAGTACGCAAAACACCCCGCCCGGTCAATTTGGGCTTCTCGCAGAAACGCGAGCAAATGCTCGAACTCTGCTTCCGTCTCGCCAGGAAATCCGGCGATGAAGGTGCTGCGAATCACCAGGTCCGGGCACATCTCACGCCAGCGCTGTATGCGCTCCAGGTTGCGCTCGCCGCTGGCGGGCCGCTTCATCCGCTGCAGCACGTCAGGGTGGCTGTGCTGGAAAGGCACATCCAGGTAGGGCAGGCAAACGCCCTGGGCCATGAGGGGGATGACCTCGTCCACATGCGGATAGGGGTACACATAGTGCAACCGCACCCACGCCCCATATGGCTTGGCAATCTCACCCAACGACTGCACCAGGTCGAACATCCTGGTCTTGACAGGCTTGCCGTTCCAGAAACCGGTCCGGTAGCGCACATCGACTCCATAGGCCGACGTGTCCTGGCTGACCACCAGCAACTCCTTGACCCCGTTCTCAAACAAACGGGCGGCTTCGGACAACACATCACCCACAGGCCGACTGACCAGATCACCCCGCATGGACGGAATGATGCAAAAGGTGCAGCGGTGGTTACAGCCTTCGCTGATTTTCAGGTAAGCGTAGTGCTTGGGCGTGAGCTTGATACCCTGGGGCGGAATCAAGTCCAGGTAGGGGTCGTGCAGCTTGGGCAAGTGGGTGTGGACAGCGTCCATGACCTCCTGCGTCGCGTGTGGGCCAGTCACCGCCAACACCGAAGGGTGCACTTGTGACACGAGGTTGCCGCCATCGTCGGCCGCGCGTGCACCCAGACAACCGGTCACGATGACCTTGCCGTTTTCCGCCAATGCTTCGCCAATGGTGTCCAGGCTCTCTTTGACGGCATCGTCGATGAACCCGCAGGTATTGACAATGACCAGGTCCGCGCCGTGGAACGACTTGGAGGTTTCATAGCCTTCGGCGCTCAACTGCGTCAGGATCAGTTCCGAGTCGGTCAAAGCCTTGGGACAGCCCAGGCTGACGAAACCAATTTTGGGAGCCTTCAATTGCGTGTCTTCCATGAAGAATTGGGCGGCAGGGTCGCCGCGTCGAGCCTGAGAGGCGAAATTAGCCTGGCCGCTTGAAGCCCATGGCAGACAACATTTGCTCGCTGCTGCGCTGCATTTGCTCCTGCACCTGCGCAAAGGCGCTTTTGGATTGCTCCAAGTAGGCACCCATCATGTTCTGCATGGCGGGCCCCTGAAGGCTGACCAGCTGCGTCCAGGCTTCGCTGCTCATGCCAGGAGGCTGTGTGCCCACCTTTTGTTGCATTTCCATGAACACCTGCATGTTTTTTTCGAGGTAAGCACCCACAAAACCTTGCATGGCATGGCCATAAAAGCGAATGATGTTGGCCAGAATCTGCTCGGTGAACAATGGCACACCCGCCGTTTCTTCCTCAAGGATGATCTGAAGCAGAATGCTGCGGGTCAGGTCGTCACCGGATTTCGCGTCGATCACCACAAAATTTTCTGCATCCATCACAAGGCTTTTGACCTCTGACAAGGTGATGTAGGCAGACGTATCGGTGTCGTACAGCCGACGGTTCGGGTACTTCTTGATGATGCGAGGTTTGACGCTCACGGCAAGGGCAGTCTCGGGAGAATCGGGGCGGATTGTGTGCACTGGGTAACCTTGATCAACAGACTGCAGCGCAGTCCATCCACCAACCGCACGGGAGGTGTTGTACCTCTGGCCAGCGTGCAATGCCCGGGGACATCCTGGCGAAAGCCAGGAGAAAGACGTGGTAGGCGCGATTGGACTCGAACCAACGACCCCCACCATGTCAAGGTGGTGCTCTAACCAGCTGAGCTACGCGCCTACGTCTGTTCGAAGCCGTAAGTATAGCGGCAAAAATCACCGGTTTTGGGCAACCAAGCCACTGACCTGAAAAAGTCAGGGGGCACGGCACTCAGCGTCGCCGGGCCTGCACCACCCCTTCCAACTCACCCATGGCGGACAGCACGCGCTGCAGCCGGGAGGCATCGGACACTTCCACGGTGAATGTCATCAGTGCAATGCCTTTGACGGACTGGGTTTTGACCCCAATCACATTGATCTTGTCCCGGGCAAACACATCGAGCACCTCTCGCAGCAACCCCTGGCGATCCCGGGATTGCACCACCACATCCACTGGGAAAAACTGAGGCTCCTGCGCCTTCATGCCGCGCCACTGAACAGGGATCACCCGGTCCGGGTGTGAGCGGCTGATGTGGCGAAAGTCGGTGCAATCTGCACGGTGGATGCTGACTCCCTTGCCCTTGGTCACAAACCCGCCAATGACATCGGGAGGAGCCGGTTTGCAGCACCGGGCAAGCTGGGTGAGCATAGAGTCCACACCCACCACCAGCACATGGCTGCCTTTGAACTTATCGCTGTGCCGTGCCCTGGGCACGAAATCGGCTGCATCGGGCTCGGGTGGTGGTTCCGGAGGTGTCAGCTGGCTCTCGATGGCCCGAAGCGACAGCTCGTCCTTGCCCACCACCTCAAACAACTGGTTGCTGGACGAAAACCCCATCTGCAGGGCAAGCTCGTCCAAGCTGAGCGAGGTTTTCCCCTCCCGCTGCAACAGCTTCTCAACGGCCTCGCGGCCCCGGGCAATGGTGGCCTCCACCGCCAGGCTGTTGAACCAGGCGCGTACTTTGGCGCGCGCCCGTGAGCTGACCAGGTAACCCAGCTCCGGGTTCAGCCAGTCGCGCGAAGGCCCGCCTTCTTTGCCAGCCACGATTTCAACGGTTTGTCCGTTGTGCAGCTGGGTGCTCAAGGTCACCATGTGGCCATCGACCTTGGCGCCACGGCAGCGGTGGCCGAGGGTGGTGTGCACGGTGTAGGCGAAGTCCACCGGTGTTGCGCCCTTGGGCAGCTCAACGATGGCAGCATCGGGCGTGAGCACATAAATGCGGTCGTCAAAGAGTGCCTGGGTTTCCCCGCTCAGATCCCGCTCCCAGGCGAGCAACTGGCGAAGCACCGCAATTTTGCTGTCGTATTCGGACGATGCCGAAACCCCTGCATAACCCTTGCGCCCCGCCTCTTTGTACGCCCAATGCGCCGCCACACCGTGCTCGGCGTGCTCGTGCATGTCCTGGGTGCGGATTTGTATCTCGATGGCCCTGCCCTGCTCGTCTCTGACCACCGTGTGCAGCGACTGGTAGCCATTGGGTTTGGGGTTGGCGATGTAGTCGTCGAACTCACCATGGATGGGGTGGAACTGGTCATTGACCCACGCCAGCACGGTGTAGCAGTCGGTCACGTCATTCACAATGACCCGCAAGGCCCGAATGTCAAACACCTGTTCGAAGTCCAGCGCCTTGCCCTGCATTTTTTTGGCAATGCTGTAGATGTGTTTGGGTCGGCCCTGCACTTCTGCGGTGACACCCAGGCGGGCTGTGCCCGTCTGCAGGCGCTCGCGCAATTCGGCCATGTAGATTTCCCGCTCCGAGCGCTTTTCGTCCAACCAGCGGGCAATTTGTTTGTAGGTATCAGGCTCCAGGAAGCGAAAGGCCAAGTCTTCCATTTCCCATTTGATTTGCCAGATGCCCAGCCGGTTGGCCAGAGGAGCAAAGATGTGCAACGCCTCCCAGGCCAGTTCATGAGATGGGATCTTTTTTGCCGCCGCGTGGTAGCGCAGCGTTTGCAACCGCGACGCCAGCCTCAGCATCACCACGCGCAGGTCCCGAGAGAACGCGAGCAGCATCTTGCGCACGTTTTCTGTCTGGCTCGCGGCGAGTTCGGAAATGGGGGCTTTGGTGGGTGAGGCTGCGCCAGGCAGCAGGTCCACCTGGGCTCGGCCCTGACGGGCCTCGATGGCTTTTTGGCGGGCCTGGCGCTGAAGCCGTATGAGCCGCGAAGTCTCCTGGGCCAAACCCGCAAAGTTGTCACCAAATGCCTTGGCAATCACATCCTGGGGTTTGTTGAGGTGTTCCCACGCATACACGAGGTAACACGCAGCTTGCATGGCCTCCGAACCGCCAATGCTGTCCAAAATGGCGGCCACGGCATCGGCGTGCCCAAGGATGTTTTCGCCGGTATCCAGCGCCTCGTTCGCCAGCAGTGGCTCTGCCAGGGCACGGGCACGGGCAATGGCCTGGGCCACCGCCGGCAGCCCTTGGGCAGTGACCGCGGCGATCATGGACGGCGGGGGAACCGGCACCCCTGTTGCGCCTGGCTGTATCGGCTGCATCAGGAGCGCTCCTCCAAAAACCGCATTACCACCTGCACCTGGTCATCGGCCACCAGGGTGGGCGCATGGCCCACGCCCGCAAACTCCACCACCCGGGCTTGTGGCCCACGCTGGGTCATGGCGGCGGCTGTGCTGGGCAGCAACAGGTCGGAATTCCCGCCACGCAGCAGCAGGGTGGGGGCGGTGATGAGGTCGTACATGGCCCACAGCGCTGCTTCGCCATCGCGTGCGGCGGCGCCTGCAAGGTCGGCGGTCAGGGCCTTGAAAGGCTGTGCAATGGCCGGGTCGTAGTGCAACCGCCAGCCCGCGGCAGAGCCACCGTCGGCAGGGTCTGGCACCAACATAGGTAGCGACAGGTCCAGCCATTGGGCGGGGCCATGGGGCCCGAAGCCACTGGAAATGCGCCAAAGGTAGTCGGCCGCCTCATGCTGGGTAGCGAAAAGCGGGTTAGCCCCCAGGTAGCTGCCAATGCGCAGCAAAGCTTCCGGCTGGATGACTGGGCCCACATCGTTGAGCACCAACCGGCGCAGCGCCAGCGAAGGCTGTGCAGCCAGCGCAATGCCAATCAGGCCGCCCATGCTGGTGCCGACCCAATCGACGGTGTGTACCCCTTGCTGGCGCAGTTGGGCCAGCAACGCCACCATGTCGGCGGCGTAGGTGCCCACCTGGTAGGCCATGGGGTCGGCCAGCCAGTCGCTCTGCCCGCGCCCCGCAACGTCCGGGCACACCACCCGCCCCAGCGGCTGCAGGGCGCGGGCCAGGGTGTCGAAATCCCGCCCCTGGCGGCTCAGGCCGTGCACACACACCACCGCATGCCCGCTAAGGGTGGGGTCGCTGGCTGGCCAGTCCCAATAGGCCATGCGGCGGCTGGTGGGTGGCACACCACTCGGGGTACGGTTCAAGGCCGCAGGTGGCACTGGGCACGGAACAAACGCAAGCGCAGGGGATGAAGACATATCGGCAGCGAAACGGCTGGTACCGTACAAATGGGGGACCTAGAGCCAACGACTGGGCAATGGTCCCAGATAATCCGGGCTCGGCGACCCGACCAACGGGTCAATTGGCGCCTGTATGGGCAAATCGTAATGGAATCGGAGTAGCACATGCTGAAGAACAAAACCGCCCTCGTCACGGGCTCCACCAGCGGCATCGGCCTGGGCATTGCCAAGGCACTGGCCAGCCAGAGTGCCAACATCATGCTCAACGGCTTCGGTGACGTGGAAGGTGCCAAGGCCGAAGTGGCCGCACTGGGCGTACAGGTGGGTTACCACGGTGCCGACATGAGCAAGCCCGCCGACATCGAAGCCATGATGGCCGCCGCTGCCGAGCAGTTTGGCCGAGTGGACATCCTGGTGAACAACGCCGGCATCCAGTACGTGGCCCCCATCGAGCAGTTTCCGGCTGAACGCTGGGATGCCATCATCGCCATCAACCTGACCAGCGCATTCCACACCACCCGCCTGGCGCTGCCCGCCATGCAGGCCGCAGGCTGGGGCCGCATCATCAACGTGGCATCCGTTCACGGCCTGGTGGCATCGGCACAAAAATCAGCCTACGTGGCCGCCAAGCACGGCATCGTCGGGCTGACCAAAGTCACCGCCCTGGAAAACGCCACCAATGGCGTGACCTGCAACGCCATCTGCCCCGGCTGGGTGCTGACGCCGCTGGTGCAAAAGCAGGTGGACGCCAAAGCCGAAGCACTGGGTATCTCCAACGAAGAAGCCAAACGCGTGCTGTTGGCCGAGAAAGAGCCTTCACTGCAGTTCACCACCCCCGAGGAGCTGGGCGAACTGGCGGTGTTTTTCTGCTCGGCGGCTGCCAACAACGTGCGCGGCGTGGCCTGGCAAATGGACGGCGGCTGGACCGCCCAGTAAAACCCACCACCCGCCCCGGCTGGCTCAGACTCAGTGCAGAGCAACGCTCCCACTGACGGTCAACTGAACCCTTGAGCGCCCTGGCTCGGCTGGCACGGGGGCAGCCTCCGCCATGACTGACCTGGCTGCCATGGCCAGCATGGGCCTGGGCATGGAGCCGCCCCCGCCGTCTACCGCACCGACCACCACCTGGGCCACCCGATAGCCGGTGTAGCCAAACGACACCGCAGACTGCTGCGCCTTGGCCCGAAAGCGCTCGATGGCCTGCGCTTGCAAGTCGGTCTCCAGGGCCGTGCGGGCTTGGGGGCTCAGCCCAAACGCCACGTCCCCCAGCGTGAGGGTGGTGGCCTGGCCAGCGACGCTGGCCAGGCGCTCGAAGTCCCGCCCTTCCAGGGTCAGTGCAACGCTGCCCTGCCAGCCATTGATTTTTCCGTCCCGCCCGTAGCGCGGCGACAACTGGAAGCTGCCGGTATGCACCGCCAGGCGCTCGCCTTCGGCCTTGGGTTTGGCCACCGCCAGCGCCGCCTGCAGAGCGGCCTTGAGCTGCGATTGCACGGCATTGGCATCAGTGCCATCGCGGGTGGTAGAGAGCTGGATGGTCATCCAGTCGTGGGGGACCTCGGTGGCCGCGGTGGCCGACAAGGTGACGCGGGCCATCGTCGGCCCTGTGGGCTCCACCGTTTGGGCATGAGATAAATTTGCAATAAAAATGCCTGCTACGCTCACCAATACTAGGTTTCTAGCTATTGAATACGCCGAACGGTTACGCATGTGCTGTGCCACGAAATACCTCCTGGGGCGATGGGTTGGACAGTTCGCCAACGAAGCCTGGCATTGTGCGACCTGTGCCCCGTAGCCGCGCCAGCGGTTTGTAAGCGCATGTAGCGTCAGCGCCGGGGGACTGGACAACACCGTGGCTGCCGGGCTGACCAAGGGTCACAATGCCAAAGTTGTCGCCCCACCTGTCACCACCCGAGTCGCTGCCATGCCATCCGCCAGTACCCCGTCCTCTCCAGCCCCGCACCAGCCACCCGCCATTGGCACGGCGCAACCTGGCACTCGCCCCGACAAAATTCTGGTCGTGGATGACGACGAGCGCATCCGTGACCTGCTCAGGCGCTACCTCACGCAACAGGGTTTTGTGGCGATCGTGGCCGACGGTGGCCCAGCCATGGACCGGGTGCTGCAGCGCGAAGGGGTGGACCTGATCGTGCTCGACCTGATGATGCCAGGCGAAGACGGTCTGGGCATCTGCCGCCGCCTGAGGGCCGCACACGACCGCACCCCCATCGTCATGCTGACCGCCAAGGGCGACGAACTCGACCGCATCGTGGGCCTGGAGCTGGGGGCGGACGACTACCTGGCCAAGCCATTCAACCCCCGCGAGCTGCTGGCCCGCATCCATGCGGTGCTGCGGCGCAGGCCCGCCACCGAAGTGCCCGGCGGCCCATCGGCCGACGAAGGCGTGGTGCGTTTTGGTGCCCACGAGCTGGACCTGGGCCAGCGCACACTGCGCAAGTCTGGCGCAGAAATCACGCTCACCACAGGCGAATTCGCCATGCTCAAGGCGCTGGTGCGCCATCCGCGCATCACCCTGTCGCGGGAGCGGTTGGCACAGCTGGCACGGGGGCGCGAGTTCGAGGCCTACGACCGCAGCCTGGATGTGCAAGTCAGCCGCCTGCGAAAACTCATAGAGGCTGACCCGGCCAACCCCCGCCACATCCAGACGGTGTGGGGAGTGGGCTATGTGTTCATACCCGACGCACCCGAGACATGACCACAGCCACCTCGGCATCTCGGGGTGCGGCAGCCACCGCCTGGTGGTCGCGATGGCCACGGCGTGTGGGCCTGTTCTGGCGCACGTTTTTGTCGCTGGTGCTGCTGCTGACGGCCTGCATCCTGGCCTGGGTGCAGACCTTTCGGGCGCTGGAGTTTGAACCCCAGGCCCTGCAAAGCGCGCGGCAGGTGGCCTCGCTGGTCAACCTGACCCGAGCGGCCCTGCAGCACGCCGATGCCATCGCCCGTGTCTCGCTGGTCAAAACCCTGGTGGACGAAGAGCGGGTGCGCATTGCGCCGCGCGAGCCATCGGACACCTACACCGGCTACGGCACCGACACGTTTTCGCGCCGGGTGGCCGATGAGCTGGCCCAGCACCTGGGCCCCGGCACGCTGGTGGCCCGGGAGGTCAACGGCTTTGAAGGCCTGTGGGTGGGCTTCCAGATGGAGCAGGACAGCTACTGGCTGCTGCTGGACCCCCGCCGCCTGGCCACCATCCAGGGCCGCACCTGGCTGATCTGGCTGTGCATTGCCACGCTGTTCTCGCTCAGCGGGGCGGCGGTGCTGGCACGGTTCATCAACCGGCCGCTCCATGCCCTGTCGCGCGCCGCCGCCCAAGTGGGCACGGGGGCCTGGCAGGCAGGCAGGCTTGACGGCGATGCGTCCACCCCCGAAATCCGGGCGGTGTACCAGGGCTTCAACCGCATGGCGCGCCAGCTCGCCCGCGCGGAAGAAGACCGCCAGCTGATGCTGGCCGGTATTTCCCACGACCTGCGCACCCCCCTGGCCCGCCTGCGGCTGGAGGCCGAAATGAGCGTGCCCGACCCCCAGGCCCAGGCCGACATCGTGGCTGACCTTGCCCAGGTCAACGCCATCATCGACAAATTTCTGGACTACGCCCGCCCCGGACCGACCCACATGCAGGTGGTGGACGTGGGAGAGTGCCTGCACGCCGCCCTGGCCAGCCAGCGTGCGCTGGTGAGCCAGGGCAAGCTGTGTGAACCTGCCACGCCCGAACCCCGCGAGTCTGCCGACATATTGCTGATGGTGACCCTTGCCCTGCCCTCCAACGAGGGCCAGCCGCCCTGCCTGGCCCTGGCCGACCCGGTGGATTTGCTGCGCGTGTTCAACAATCTGCTGGAAAACACCCGCCGCTATGGCCGCATGCCTCCCGCTGCTGCCCAGGCGCACATCCAGCTGTCGTGCGACGCGGACCACATACAGGTGGCCTTCGGTGACCGGGGCCCTGGCGTGGACGCCGCCACCCTGAGCCGCTTGTCGCAGCCGTTTTTCAGGGGTGACGCCGCCCGCAGCCAAGCCAGTGGCGCGGGCTTGGGCCTGGCAGTGGTGCGAAAGATGCTGGAGCGCATGGGCGGACAGCTCTCGTTCAGCAGCCCCCACGCGCCAGGCGAGGGACTCACCGCCCTGGTGCAGCTGCGCAAGGCGCCACAGCAGCGCCAACCGCACCAGCGGCCCGGTGCATGAGCACCACCGCACGCGCCTCCATACTGAGCCCCTGCCCCACCGGGCCCAGCCGCTCGGCGGTTTTGGCTTTGACGTTGACCTGATCCACCCCCACCCCAAGCGCCTTGGCGACCCCTTGTGCCATGGCCTCGATGTGCGGCGCCAGTTTGGGGGCTTGGGCCACCACGGTGCAGTCCAGATTGATCAGCTCGCAGCCCGCCTCACGCACCCGGCGCATGGCCTCGGCCAGCAGCACCTGGGAATCGGCACCGCGAAACCGGGGGTCGGTGTCGGGGAAATGACGGCCAATGTCGCCCAGGCCCGCCGCGCCCAGCACCGCGTCTGTGACCGCATGCAGCAGCACATCGGCATCGGAGTGGCCCAACAAGCCATGCGTGTGGGGAATCGTCACCCCGCCCAGCACCAAGACACGCCCAGGCACCAGCGCGTGGCAGTCCCAGCCCTCCCCGATGCGCAAACCGGCCCATGGCACGGCAGTGCCGCTGGCACCACCCGCCGCACCGCCGGGCTCTGGAGTGGAGGGAGCATGGGCCGAGAGCTCTGGGGTCGAAGATGCGGGTGCAGTCCAAGTGCTTGGAGGCTCGGGTGGTGTCGGCTGGGGCTGTGTCATGACAGGCGCTCTTTCACAATGGACTCGGCCAGCGCAAAGTCTGCCGGGTAGGTGAGTTTGATGTTGTCGGGGCTGCCCAGCACCAGCAGCGGGGCGTGGCCTTGCTGCTCCATGGCGCTGCTTTCATCGGTGATGCTGGCAAAACCCGCAGGCACGGCCGCCTCCAGCGCGGCCAGCAGTGCACCGAGGCGAAACATTTGCGGTGTCTGGGCCAGCCATTTGTCGTGCCGGGGCACGGTGGCGGCCACCCGCCCGTTGGCCGCCTGCTTGAGCGTGTCGGGCAGCGGGATGGCCATCAACCCGCCCACCGCGTCGGCCTGGCAGGCCCGAACAAAGGCCGACACCGCCTGCGGGCGCACCAGGCAACGGGCGGCATCGTGCACCAGCACCCAGTCGGAAGGGGTGGCACCTTGTTCGGCCAGGCATGCGCGCAGCCCGTTGAGCACGGTGTGTGCCCGGCTCTCACCCGCACACCGGGCCACACACAGCCAGCCGCGTGCCCTGGCGGTGCGCGCCACCACCGCCGACAAACCCTGCCAGCCCTGCACGGGCAGGCCTGGGTGGCCTGCGTCAAACACCGCGTCCTGTGGCGCAATCGCCAACAGCAAACCGCTCAGCTCGGGCACCTGCGCCAAAGCTGTCAGGGTGTGGGCCAACACAGGCTGCCCTGCCAGCAATCGGTACTGCTTGGGCAGGCCCGCGCCCGCCCTCGACCCACTGCCACCGCAGGGCACCACCGCCCACACCCTGGGGGCAGCCTGGGCCGGTGCAGAGGTGTCGGCAGGGCATGGGGCCACGGGGGAGTCGGCACGGGCGATGGGCTGGGTCATGAAACGGTGGGCACCAAGTGGGATGATGGAGGTCTGTCGATTATCGGAAACTCCCGCTGCGCACCCCTGCTCGATCTGACCCATGCCCCTGTTCTTGCCCTCTTTGCTTCGCCAAACATCCGCTTCCCCCCTGAAAACACCCGCGCCGCTGGCCACCGCCGCGCTCCGCCTTGTGTCGCGGCGCCAGTGGTTGGGCACCTCCGCCGCAGCCGCCTGGGCCGCCGCCCTGCACCCGCTCGGCGCTGCAGCCAATGAACTGCCAGCAGGGCCTGTGTCGGCACCCGGCGCGGCACTTCCTGCCGCTGCCGCACCACAGCCACCGGCAGCACCCCCTGTGCGCACCCAGCGGCGGGTGGCCACCCTGATGATCGTTGGAGGTGCCGAGGACCGCCTGCAAGACCGCGTGATCCTGCGCAATTTCGTGGCCCGCAGTGGTGGCCCAGCGGCGCGCATCCTCGTGTGCACCGCTGCCAGCGGCAGTCCACAGGCCGCTTGGGAGGGTTACCAGCAGGTATTTGAAGACCTGGGAGTGGCCCAGTGCGAACACCTCAACCTCCGCCACCCCGATGAGGCCAACCAAGAGGCGGTGGTGGCCCAGATACTGGCCGCCGATGGCATCTGGATTGGGGGCGGCGACCAGCGCCGCCTCATGGCCACGCTGTGGGAAACTGCCGCTGCGCGCGCCTTGCACCTGGCGTTTCATGTGCGAGGCTCGCACATTGGCGGCACCAGCGCTGGCGCAGCGGCCATGTCGCGCCACATGCTGGCCATTGGCGAAGCCGCGCCGCGCCCCGAAAAAGACATGGTGAGTGCCGACATTGGGCTTGGCCTGCTCTCCAGCGCCATCGTGGACCAGCACTTTTCCGAGCGGGGCCGACTGGGGCGGCTGCTGTCGGCCATGGCCCAGCGGCCCGACCTGCTGGGCGTTGGCGTGGACGAAGACACGGCGTTGCTGATTGAGCGGGGAGTGGGCTTGGAGGTCATTGGCTCGGGCAACGTCACCCTGGTGGATGGCCGGCGCATGGACACCAACTTTCATGAACTGGGCCCCGCCGAGCGGCTGCAAATGGTGGGTGTGCAGCTGCACCTGCTGCCATCTGGTGCAACCTACCGGCTCACACCGCCCCAGCCAACGCAGCCAGCACAGCCCTCGGACATACCCAAGCAGCTGCGCGAAGTTCTGGCCCTGTTGGTGGCACCAGGCCCCATCCGCGGATAGCGCCCGCGGGCAAGCCCTGGGCCGAAGGGCCCAAAGGCACCACGGCTTAAAATTTGGCTCTTTCTACTGGTGCGGCCTGTGCGCACCGCCACCCATTGGGCCGCTGCCCGGCCCTGCCTCGGTCCATGCAACTCCCCAAGCTCTCTCCCGGCAAGCGTTTTTCGATGCCCCGCCCTGTGGGCTCGTCCGACGCCCTCCTGCTGGCCCAACTCGCCCAGCGAGAAAAAGCCGCCGGGCACGCCACCGTCATCGTCACCGCCGATGCCGCCGACGCCCAGCGCCTGCTGCTGGAGCTGCCCTTTTTTGCCCCCGATGTGCGCTGCGTGCTGTTTCCCGACTGGGAGACGCTGCCGTACGACACGTTTTCACCGCACCAGGACCTCATCTCCGAGCGGCTGGCCTCGCTGTGGCGCATCCACCACCGGGGCCACGGTGGCAACCATGCCGATGGGGCCGATGTGGTCATCGTGCCCGCCACCACCGCCCTGTACCGGCTGGCCCCGCCAGCATTTCTGGCGGGCTACACCTTCCACTTCAAAACCGGCCAGCAGCTGGACGAAGCCCGGCTCAAAGCCCAGCTCACGCTGGCGGGCTACAACCACGTCACGCAGGTGGTCAGCCCTGGCGAGTACGCCGTGCGCGGCGGACTGATTGACCTCTTCCCCATGGGCAGCCCGGTGCCGTACCGGGTGGACCTGTTCGACGACGAAATCGACAGCATCCGCACCTTTGACCCCGACAGCCAGCGCAGCCTGTACCCCGTGCCCGAGGTGCGGCTGCTGCCCGGGCGCGAGTTCCCCATGGACGAGGCGGCCCGTGCCAAGTTCCGCAGCCGCTGGCGCGAGCTGCTCGACGGCGACCCCACCAAAAGCCGCATCTACAAAGACATTGGCAACGGCGTGGCCACGGCGGGCATCGAGTACTACCTGCCGCTGTTTTTTGACACCACCGCCACCATCTTTGACTACCTCGGCCCCGATGCCACGGTGGTGCTGCACGGCGAGCTGGAGCCGGCCTTCCAGCGCTTTTGGCAAGACACCCGCGACCGCTTCCGCCTGATACAGGGCGACCCCGAGCGCCCCGCCCTGCCCCCCGACGCGCTGTTTCTGGATGCCGAGGCCTTTTACAGCCAGGCCAAACCCCATGCCCAGCTGGCCCTGCGCCCAGATGTGGCCGATGTGGCCGACAGCGCCTGGGTGCAGGCCCTGCCCGACCTGAGCGTGGCGCGCGGCACCGAAGACCCACTGGCCCGCCTCAAGGCCCATGCGGGTTTGAATGGCAAGCAATCAGATATAGCAAACTATTTAATCACAGCAAGCGATAGAGGCCAAAAAAGCTTAAAAAATAGGCTGCTGGTGCTGGCCGAAAGCGCCGGCCGCCGCGAAAGCCTGCTGGACTTTTTGCGGACCGGTGGGCTGCAGCCCCCCGCCTTCGAGTCACTGGCGGAGTTTGCCGCCAGTGACGAGGTCATTGGCATTGCCACGTCGTCCCTGACGCAGGGCTTTGCCTGGGTGGAGGAAGGCATCCACTTCATCACCGAGACCGAGCTGTTCAACACCGCGCCCACCGCCCGCCGGCGCAAGCGGCAGGAGCAGGTCAGCGATGTGGAAGCCCTCATCAAAGACCTGAGCGAGCTCAACGTGGGCGACCCCGTGGTCCACAGCGCCCACGGCATTGGCCGCTACCGGGGCCTGATCAACATGGACCTGGGCGAAAAAAACAGCGATGGCAGCCCCGCCACGCAAGAGTTTTTGCACCTGGAGTACGCCGACAACGCCACGCTGTACGTGCCCGTGAGCCAGTTGCAGCTCATCAGCCGCTACACCGGCGTGAGCGCCGACGAAGCCCCGCTGCACCGCCTGGGCTCGGGCCAGTGGGAAAAGGCCAAGCGCAAAGCCGCCGAGCAGGTGCGAGATGCCGCCGCCGAGCTGCTCAACATCTACGCCCGCCGCGCCGCCCGCGTGGGCCACCCCTTCCGGTACTCGCCCAGCGACTACGAAACCTTTGCCACCGACTTCGGCTTTGAAGAAACCGCCGACCAGAAGGCCGCCATCCACTGCGTCATTCAAGACATGATTTCGCCCCGCCCCATGGACCGCCTGGTGTGCGGCGATGTGGGCTTTGGCAAAACCGAGGTGGCCCTGCGGGCCGCCTTTGTGGCCGTGGTGGGTGGCAAGCAGGTGGCCTTTCTGGCCCCCACCACGCTGCTGGCCGAGCAGCACTACCAGACGCTGGTGGACCGCTTTGCCAAATGGCCAGTAAAGATTGCCGAGATGAGCCGCTTCCGCTCGGCCAAGGAAATCACCGCTGCCGCCAAAGGCCTGGCCGATGGCAGCGTGGACATTGTGGTGGGCACACACAAGCTGCTGAGCGAGTCGGTCAAGTTCAAAGACCTGGGCCTGCTCATCATTGACGAGGAGCACCGCTTTGGTGTGCGCCACAAAGAGCAGATGAAGGCCATGCGCGCCGAGGTGGACGTGCTGACCCTGACCGCTACCCCCATTCCCCGCACCATGGGCATGGCGCTGGAGGGCCTGCGCGACCTGAGCGTGATTGCCACCGCCCCGCAGCGCCGCCTGGCCATCAAAACCTTTGTGCGCACCGAAAGCCAGGGCGTGATCCGCGAGGCCGTGCTGCGTGAGCTGAAGCGCGGCGGGCAGGTGTACTTTTTGCACAACGAGGTGGAAACCATCGAGAACCGCCGCCAGAAGCTGGAAGAATTCTTGCCCGAAGCCCGCATCGCCATCGCCCACGGCCAGATGCCCGAGCGCGAGCTTGAAAAGGTGATGCGCGACTTTGTGGCCCAGCGCTTCAACGTGCTGCTGTGCTCCACCATCATTGAAACCGGCATCGACGTGCCCACCGCCAACACCATCATCATGGCGCGGGCCGACAAGTTTGGCTTGGCCCAGCTGCACCAGCTGCGCGGGCGCGTGGGCCGCAGCCACCACCAGGCCTATGCCTACCTGATGGTGCCCGACATCGACGGCCTGACCAAAGCAGCCAGCCAGCGGCTGGACGCCATCCAGGCCATGGAAGAACTGGGCAGCGGCTTTTACCTGGCCATGCACGACCTGGAAATTCGCGGTGCGGGCGAGGTGCTGGGCGAGAACCAAAGCGGCAACATGCTGGAGGTGGGCTTTCAGCTGTACAACGAAATGCTGGCCGAAGCCGTGCGCAGCCTCAAAGCGGGCAAAGAGCCCGACCTGCTCAAACCCCTGGCCGCTGCCACCGACATCAACCTGCACGCCCCCGCCCTGCTGCCCAACGACTACTGCGGCGACGTGCACCTGCGCCTGAGCTTTTACAAAAAGCTGGCCACCGCCAGAACCGGCGAGCAGATCGACCGCCTGCTGGAAGAAATTGTGGACCGCTTCGGCAAGCTGCCCGCCCAGGCCCAGACCCTCATCGACGTGCACCGCCTGCGCACCCTGAGCGAGCCCTACGGCGTGGTGAAGGTGGATGCCACCCCCGGCGTGATCATCATCACCTTCAAAAAGAACCCGCCGGTGGACCCCATGGCCATCATCCAGCTCATTCAGAAAAACCGCCACATCAAACTGGCCGGGAACGAGAAGCTGCGGATTGAGCGGGCGCTGCCGGAGGTGAAAGACCGGGCGCAAATGGTGCGGGATGTGTTGCGGGGGTTGGGGAAGCCGGTGGAGGGGTGATTCGCGGCTGGCTGTTGCCATCAGCAGTCAATCGACGTGCGAACCCGAACGGCTCTTGAAGGCTCGACAGAGTCACTCGGGGACGGCGGTCCAAACAGCAGGGAGGGTCGTCAGCGGTCATTCGGAGACCGACCACGCCATTGACCGCTTCCCCTTCAAGACCGAGTACTCGCAGCAGGATGGCACCGAGTCCTGATGAATTCCTGGACGAACGAGGGCCTTCCCCGCAGCGCAAGGGCAGCGGGGCGTGATCGATGGTGACGAGGCGGCTAAGTGGTGTAGTCGCCGCTGGCTTCGGGCTGGAATAACAGCGTGACTATCTCGGCCGAGCATGTGTCCCCGTTGGGCTTACGCCAGCGGGCAATCGCGCCAACGCGCTGACCGAGCAGGCTCGCCCCCACGGGCGAGAGCACGGAGATGAAGCCCAAGTGCGGCTCGGCATCGCCGGGGTAGCACAGCGTGAGCTTCTGCTGCTTCTTTGACGCGAGGTCTTCGATGGTGACCTGCGAGTACATCGTGACAATGTCGGATGGGATCTCGCGCGAGGGAACGAGATCCGGGGATTCGAGCGTGTCGACCAGTTCGGAAGGGAGTTGTACGCCCCGTAGGTTGCTCAGGCGAGCGAAATCGATCTCGGTGAGCAGCCGCTCACCGGCGAGGTATTTGTGCATGGTGCACTCCAACTGGGGCAGGCCCGCCGTCAAAAGGCGACGCCCGCGATCGCGCTGGGTTTGGGCCCGGCGATGGTTGGATTGCGCAAAAAGGAGGAAGGGGTATCGCCGGGCTTAGGAATCTGCGGCCGGCTGGCGCAATCCCGCCGAGCCCATCAGTTTGCGACCGGCTACAGCACCGCATGCCACGAAAGGCAAGCGAGCTGCCGTGCGGGCAACGATGGTTGGATGGTAGAACATGGTTGTATTGTATGGCGCCTTGCCCGACGCCGTGGCAATCCGCCGGTTGTCACTTGGCGGCGCCCATCCGGTAGCCCCCCACGGACTGAATCCGGACTCTGAAACGAAGTCCTCGAAGGCCAAACATCGATGGAAACGCCAGACCGCTGAACCTGATTGACGGCAACCGAGTACGAAGCCGACCCTCGGCGTGCTGACCTGAAGGTCTGCCGCTGTTAAGCAGTTGCGGGACTCCCCGGAAAGTTTTCACTCGAAGTCAGGGATGGCTGCGAATCACCCACCCAACCCACGTACATTGCCAAAAACGCAACAGGCGTGACGATGGGATAACGCTCCGCCAACGGCAGCAAATCCTTGTCGCCTGTGATCAGGTAGCTGACCTCCTCCCGGGCCCGAGCAGTCAGCAGCGTGCCCAGCACGGGTGGGTCGTTGGCATCGCTCAGCGCTGCGTCTTGGCCGTCGCTGGGCTCGATCCGTTCAGCCAGAATTGCCAGCACGTCCGCCAAATCATTCATTTGCGGCAGGGTCAGCCCGCGCCTGCTGGCCAGCCTTGGCAACACGCGCCGCAGTTCGTCGAGAATGAAGTGCTGCAGCAGCACACCCACCAAGCCATGTCGCCAGGCGGCCAGAATTTTTTTTGCCGGGCAAGCTTCCGGGGTAGGCAATGCGAGACAGCAGCACGTTGGTGTCAAGCACCACCCGCAGTGTGTGGCCCATGACTCAGTGCTGGGCTGGTGTGTCGCGACTGAAGGTGACGGCACTGATTTAGGTAATCATGGCGGCCTTGTTTTGTTCAACCATATTGGTCAGTCGGGTGCCACCAGTGCCACGGTGGGAAAGTACCCCGCATACCGCCGCACATCACGCGTCAGCACGGGCAAGCCCGCCACTGCGGCGTGAGCACCAATGAAAAAATCGGCCAGCACATTGTTTTTGGTGCCGCCCTGACGGCGGTATTTGACGAAGGCTTTGCCCGCCAAGAACAAGGCTGGTTTGGGCATGTCGATCACCGGGATCTGCAAGGCAACCAGCGTGTCATCCAACGCCTCGACGGTGCTGAAGGTCAGTGACAGCTCGGCGTAGATGACGGGGTTGATGACCAAGCGATGAATCTGTGCCTGGGCACGAAGCTGGGCCACCGACCAGTCAGCCCAATCGGGATCGTTTTCCAACACGTCCACCAGGACATTGGTGTCTACCCGCATGTTCGAGTGGGAATGTCAGCCGCGCAGCAGGGCCATCAGGTCCTGCGTGCGCCATTTCATGTCGGCTTTGCCCCGGACTGCTTCAAATCGGTCGGGCTGCGGGGGTGCGTTGCTGCCTTGCGCCCAGCTTGCTTTTTGCAGCACCACCAACCCATCGCGGTTGACGGCAAAGTCCACCGCCGTGCCGGGCGTGAGGACCAGCTCGTCACGAATCTGCTTGGGGATGGTCACCTGTCCTTTGACTGTGAGCGTGGTGGACATGCTGGGGCTCCTTTGCAAATGTTACCCCACTGTATTGGCGTAATACCTGACGCTGGCAGTCAGCACAGCTGGCATTCAACCAGACACGCCACAAGCCCACCCGCCCAGGAATGAACGGCAGGTGGTGCACACGCTTCCTTCAGCGAGAAATGACTTGACGTGGTCGGCATCCGATTGTGGAAAATCGGGAGCTGCACATGTGTTTTTTGCCTTGAGTCCCCTGCGCACTTGCGCACAGAGGCTCCAACCCATTTCCATGCCAATTGTCCAAGGATGCGGCCCGGCCCATGCCTTGCGAGCGGCCCACCGCGCTGGCTCCGTAGCCAAACCTTGAAAGTTTCATTAGCAAGCTTGCCAGACACGGAAGGCATAAAAGCTTTTTTATTATCAGAAATCATTTGCCCTATGAACAACGCCTCTTCCTTCGCCCCCGGCCTTGACGTTCAAGGCTTCACGCCGCCGCTGCAGCTGAGTCAGTTCAAGCTGGTGGCCTTTGACATGGACTCCACGCTCATCAACATCGAATGCGTGGACGAGATTGCCGACGCTGCTGGTCGCAAGGCCGAGGTGGCCGCCATCACCGAGGCGGCCATGCGCGGCGAAATCACCGACTACAAAGACAGCCTTCGCCGGCGCGTGGCCCTGCTCAAGGGCGTGACCGTGGCCCACATGGAAGAGGTCTATACCCAGCGCCTGCAACTCAACCCTGGCGCGGCCGAACTGGTGTCGGCCTGCAAAGCGGCCGGTCTGAAGGTGCTGCTGGTGTCGGGGGGGTTCACGTTCTTTACCGACCGCATCAAGGCCAGGCTGGGCATGGACTTTGCCCGCTCCAACGTGCTGGAGGTGGGCTCCGGCCCCAACTGCGGCACCCTCACGGGCCGCATGGTGGACCAGCCCTGGGGCGACATTTGCGACGGGGCAGAAAAGCGCCGCACCCTGCTGGAGGTGGCCTCGCTCATGGGCATCACGCCCTCGCAGTGCATGGCCGTGGGTGATGGTGCCAACGACCTGCCCATGATGAAGGCCTGCTCTGACGCGGGTGGCCTGTCCGTGGCCTACCACGCCAAGCCTGCGGTGCGGGCCCAGGCCATGGTGGCCATCAACGAAGGTGGGCTGGACCGACTGCTGGAAGTGCTGGTTTGAGCGCTACCACCACGCCCACCGGGCGCTGGCCTGCGCGGGCCTTGGCCTACCTCAGACGCAGCTGGCTCTCCCACCTGGGCACAGTACTGGTTGCTCTGGCGGCGATGCTGGCGGTGAACGCCTGGCAAACCCGCGCGGTGCCCAGCGGGCTGGCGCCAGACTTTTCGGGCACCGTTCTGCTGGGGCCGGGCGCATTACCTGTAGCTGGTGCTGCAAGTGCAGCAGGGGTGGCGCATGGCGCGGAGCTCAGCCTGTCGGAGTGGCGAGCGACCCACCCGGGTCGGCCGGTCGCCATTCACATTTGGGCCGAGTGGTGTCCGTTTTGCAAGCTGGAGGAAGGGTCGGTCACGCGGGTGGCCGCTGACTGGCCGGTGCTGACGGTGGCCAGCCGCTCGGGCAACGCGGCCCAGGTGACCCGGTACATGGCCCGGCAGCAGCTGCCCTGGGTGGCCAGCCTGGACCCCAAGGGCGACGTGTCCAAAGCCTATGGCCTGACGGCCGTGCCCGCGTGGGTGGTGCTGGACGCCGACGGCCACATTCGCAGCGTGGCCAGCGGCTACACCACCGAGCTGGGCATGCGGGCCCGGCTGTGGTGGGCCAGCCTGTTCTGAATTTTTATAACAAAAAGCGTCTTCCACGCTTGCTGGTATTGGATTGTTAGCTACTTTTTGCCATTCGGCAGGGCAAACATGCTCACCCCCACCGCAATCAACACAGCGGGCCACCAGGTGGCGATGATTTCGCGCATGCTGATGTTGATCAGCCCGAGGTTGGACAGCAAAAAGTAGCTGCCCACCAGAATCAACACGATGGCGGCGACGTTTCCACGCATACAGGCTCCCAGGTTACACAGGTTGGACGGATGGGCCTGCGCTCACAGTGCGGCGGCCAGGCGTTTGACGCCTTCGACAATTTTGTCGGTGCCCACGGTGGCAAAGCTGACTCGGAAGGTGGCGTGGTCGGGCTGGTTGGCGTAGAACGGGGTACCGGGCACAAAGGCCACGCCCTGCTCGATGGCGCGCTTGGCCAAGTCGTTGCCGTTGGCTGTTTTTCCGCCCACTCCGCTCAGGCGGGCCCACACGAACAGGCCGCCCTGCGGGGGGACAAACGTCACGGCATCGCCCAGGTCGGCGCGCAAGGCCTGGCACATGGTGTGTGCACGCTCGGCATACACGGCGCGCACCTTGGCCAGGGTGGCGGGCAGGCGGCCAGCGGCCAGGTACTGCGCAGCTGTGGCCTGGGCAAAGGTGCTGGTGTGGGCATCGCTGAACTGTTTGCACATGGTGGCCTTGCCCAGCAGCTCGGGTGGGGCCACCATCCAGCCCACGCGCAGGCCGGGTGAGAGCACCTTGCTCAAGCTGCCGCAGTGGGCCAGCAGCTCGCGGCTGCCGGGCACGCTGTCGCTCAACGCCAGCAGGCTGGGGGGGGGAGCCTGGTCAAAGTAGAGGTCGCCATACGGGTCGTCTTCCACCACCAGGGTGTTGTACTTCACGGCCAGCTCCAGCACCTTTTGGCGACGCTCCAGGCTCAGCGTCGCCCCGCTGGGGTTGCCAAAGGTGGGAATCAGGTACACCAGCTTGGGGCGGTGCTCGGCAATCAGCGCCTCCAGCGCATCGGTCTGAACACCGTCACCGTCAATGGGGGCCGAAATCAGCTCGGCCCCATACAGGCGGAAGCACTGGATGGTGGCCAAAAAGGTGGGGCCTTCCACAATGACTTTGTCGCCGGGGGAAATCATGGTTTTGCCCAGGAGATCCAGCGCCTGCTGGCTGCCAGTGGTCACGATGAGCTGCTCGGCTGCCACGGAGGCACCTTTGGCCCGCATGAAGGCCGCCAGTTGCTCGCGCAACGGGTTGTAGCCTTCGGTGGCGCCGTACTGCAACGCGGCGCCAGGGTCAGAGGTCAGCGCCGCGCTCGCGGCTTCGCGGATGCCGTCCACGTCAAACAAAGCCGCATCGGGGAAGCCACCCGCAAAACTGATGATGCCGGGCTTGCCCAGCAGCTTGAACAGCTCGCGGATGGCAGAGGTTTCGACATTGTTGAGGCGATCGGCAAATTGCATGGTGGGATGTCCTGTGTATGCGGAATGTCGCATTTTCCACAACTGCGGCGCGGCACCTTGGGACACGGGTGATACAAACCGGGGTTTACCAAGCCCCTGCGTTCAGGCCAACCAACCACCACCTCCCATGAAACCTGCGGCCATCGAGACTTTTTTCAACACCCTGAAAGCGGCCAACCCCCAGCCGGTGACGGAGCTGGAATACACCAGCGTGTTCGAGCTGCTGGTGGCCGTGCTGCTGTCGGCCCAGGCCACCGACGTGGGTGTGAATAAAGCCACTCAGCGCCTGTTTGCGGTGGCCCATAGCCCGCAGGCCATTCTGGACTTGGGCCTGGAGGGGCTGGAGTCGCACATCAAAACCATAGGGCTGTACCACAGCAAGGCCCGGCACCTGCTGCAAACCTGCGAGATTCTGCTGGCACAGCATGGTGGCGAAGTGCCCCGCACCCGCGAGGCGCTGGAGGCCCTACCCGGCGTGGGCCGGAAAACGGCCAATGTGGTGCTCAACAGCGCGTTTGGTGAGCCCACCATGGCGGTAGACACCCACATCTTCAGGGTCAGCAACCGCACTGGCCTGGCACCTGGCAAAACGCCGCTGGCCGTTGAGCTGAAGCTGCTTAAGCGCGTTCCACCGGCGTACCGGGTCGATGCCCACCATTGGCTGATTCTGCACGGGCGCTACGTGTGCAAAGCCAGAACACCGCTGTGCCACACTTGCAACGTATCGCACTGCTGTGACTACGCGCTGAAAGCCCAAGGAAAACCCCCTCGCCCATGACGCAGACCACCCCCGTATGGAAGCACGAAGACACCCACTTGGGTGCGTGGCTAGGCCCTTGGCGGGTGTTTCACCCCCGCCTTCGGGTGCAAGTGACCCGGCAGTACACGCCGGGGGCGCTGGCTGACCTGCAAGCCCTTCAACCGCTCACCCAGACCTTGCCCACCGGGCAAGACGGCTGGTTGCTGTACGCCCACACCGTCGCGGGCGAGCTGGCGCCACTGTCCCACGTCAACGGCTGGTTGGCGTATGTGCCACAGCAGTACGCCAAGTACGTGGTGGACCTGACCATGGGTGCAGAAGCCTATTGGGCGCAGTTTTCCAGCAAAACGCGCTTCAATTTGCGGCGCAACGTCAAACTGCTTGCCAAGGCCAGCAGCAGCGGCACCTTGGACTGGCGAAGCTACCGCAACCCCGAGCAGGTGGCCGAATTCCACCGCCTGGCGCTGCCGCTGTCCCGCCGCACCTACCAGCACAAGCTGTTTGACGGGGGTCTGCCGGAAGACGACGCGTTCAGGCAACGCATGCTGGACGCTGCCAGCCGGGACGATGTGCGCGCCTACATGCTGTGGCTGAACGGGCAGCCGGTGGCCTACGCCTACATGGAACACGAGCAAGGCTTTCTGGAATGGGCCTACATGGGCCACGACCATGAGCATGCCAACCTGTCACCCGGCACGGTGCTGCTGACACTGGCGATTGAGGCCTTGCAACAGGAGGGCCGCTTTCAGTGGCTGGATTTCGGTTCGGGCGAGGGGCAGCACAAGTCCGTCTTCAGCAGCCAGACGCTGCCAGTGGCCGACGTGCTGCTGCTGCCCCCCACGCTGCGCAACCGCACCCTGGTGTGGTTGCATCGCCACCTGACGTGGGCCTTTGGCCTGCTGCGCAGGGCCACCCAGGCCATGGGTTTGCACAGCCGGCTCAAGCGCTGGGTGCGCCAGAAGGCGTCGGGGTAAAGCGCAATGGGAGACGCTGTGTCTTTGGTCATTGAGCTGGGCTGGGCCCTTGTGCTGCTGGTGCTGGCGCTGCCGGTGCTGGTGCTGTGCACAGAAATCGCCATGGCGCTGCGTGTTTGTGCACGTGGACCCTTTGCAGGTGTACCCCTGCATCCGGGTCCACACCGCCTGCGCGACACCACAGCCCCCGAACCGCCGGGGCCACCACCCAGCACCGCCATCCTGATTCCGGCCCACAACGAGGCAGCGGGTATCGGCCAGACGCTGGCGGTTTTTGCCCAGCGCCCCAGTTGGCTGCGACTGTGCGTCGTGGCCGACAACTGCAGCGACGACACCGCCGCCATTGCCCGTCAAGCTGGTGCCGAGGTGGTGGAGCGGCACGATCTGCTCCACCGGGGCAAAGGGTATGCGCTGCACGCGGGCATGCAGGCCCTGTCTGCCCACCCGCCCGAGGTAGTGCTGGTACTGGACGCCGACTGCCTGACCCGACTGCCCGACATGGCCGCCCTCAGCCTGGCCTGCCATGGGGCCAAGCGGCCCATGCAGGCTGCCTACCTGATGCGAGCCCCCCAGGGGGCAGGCTTGGGCCTGCGTGTGGCGGAGTTCGCCTGGCAAATCAAAACCTGGGTTCGCCCCTTGGGGTGGCGACAGATGGGGCGTGGCGGCTCGTTGCTGGGTTCGGGAATGGCGTTCCCGTGGGAGGTGCTGGCGGCCATGCCACTGGCCAGCGGCCACATCACAGAAGACCTCAGCCTGAGTTTTCGGCTGGCACAGGCCCGTGCCACGCCGCTGTTTTACCCATTGGCCACCGTCGAGAGCGTGTTCCCCACCAGCGAAGAGGCCCAGCAGGCCCAGCGCACCCGCTGGGAGCACGGTCACCTGGGCATTTTGGGCTCAGAGGTACCACGTGCCCTCGGCGCTGGCCTGCTCAAGGGCGAAGTTGACCGTCTGGTGCTGGCGCTGTATGTGTTGGTGCCACCGCTGGCGTTGCTGGTACTGGCTTTGGGGGCTACAGGCCTTGCTGCGGTGCTGACCGCTGCGCTGGGTGGCCCCATCTGGCCCCTGCTGGGTACCGGCCTCTGTGCTGGCTTGCTGGTAACCAGCCTTTTTTTGGCCTGGTCCCGCTGGGGCAGTGACGCCATGACAGGTGCAGACTGGCTGCACATTCCACGCTATGTGTGGCAAAAACTGGGTATTTACCAGCGTTGGGTCCGCCAACCCGAGACACAATGGACGCGCACGCAACGCAGCGACCCTGTGCAGCCCGCACCCACACCCACCCATGACCGCCCTCCGAATGAACCGCCAGCAAGCCGTTGACCTTCCCCGCTCCCAGGGCGCTACAAGGCGCTGCTTGGGCTGGGCCAGGGGTTTGTGGCCGCGTGCGCGCACCGGGCTGGCGGTCCTGGTCACAGGACTGGGCCTGCTGGTACAGCCCCTGCTGGCACAAGAGCTGCAGCTCAAACCCAGCCTTGAACTGACACAGACCTCCCCACCCACTGCTGTGCCGCTGCCCCCCCTGGCCCAACAGGCGGGTGTACCCATGGGTACAGGTGACCAGATCGGCATCAATGTCTTTGGTCAACCCGACCTCACCACGCAGGTCACCCTGGATGCGGTGGGCATGATCACGCTGCCGCTGATTGGCCCCGTCAAAGCCCTGGGCCTGCTGCCACGCCAGCTGGAGCGCCTGGTGGCGACCCGCCTGGTCGACGGTGGCTACCTGAAAGACGCCGACGTGGTAGTGAGTGTTCAGCAAACCCGCAGCCGCTTTTTCAGCGTGCTGGGCGAGGTGGCCCGCCCTGGCCGCTACCCCCTGGAAAACCGTCTTTCGCTCCTGGACGCCTTGGCCGAAGCCGGGGGCGCCACCGACAAAGCCGAACCGGTGCTTCATCTCATTCGTGACAGCGACAACCCGCCAGCGGCCAACGCACCAGGTTCGCGGGAGCTGCCTCCCCTGCTGCGGTTCAGCTTGGATCCACGCACGGGGCCAGATCCCAGTTTGGCCACACTGCCATTGCTCAACCGCGATGTGTTGTTTGTGCCGGCCAAGCAGGTGTTTTATGTGTACGGCGAGGTCAGGAGCCCTGGTGTGTTCTCTGTGGAACCAAATCTGAGCGTGCAAAAGGCCCTCAGCCTGGCAGGTGGCCTGACCGATCGGGGCAGCGACCGCCGGGTGGTGGTCACCCGCACAACCGACGATGGCCATACCCAGGAAACGTCCACCGATTTGCATGAACCCATCCGGCCTGGCGATGTGATCAGGGTCAAAGAACGGTTGTTCTGACTCACCTGTTGGTCCTGCCAGCCTCGCCTACATCCCTTTTATTCCATGCCCCACCAGTGACCTCACAAGCCGCCCCCCACATTCCGGTGCTCAGCCTGGCCCAGATCCTGGCCATGGTGCAGGCCAGGCTGGGCCTGATTGCGCTGGTCACCGCACTCAGCGTTGTGACCGCCTATGTGCTAACCAGCCTCATTCCCAAGGTGTACACCGCCACCGCAGAAATTTATGTGGACTTCGGTGCCGGGGACCCCACCATCGGGCGCTATGGCGCCCAGTTGCTGGACGAGAGCTACCTACAAACCCAAACCGACATCATCCGCAGCGAACGCATCCTGGCCCAGGTGCTGGAAGCAACCCAGCTTCTGGACAGCGAAAGCGGGCAGCGCCTCGTTGCCAGAATGGGGGCTGCAGCCGCCCGCCAAACGCTGCTGGAGGGGCTTGGAAAATCGCTGGATATCGTTCTGAAAAAGCCGGGGCGACTGATTGAAATCAAGTTCCGTGCCGACGACGCCGAGCGAGCCCGCATAGGACTTGAAGCAGTGGTCAAGTCCTACCTGGTCACCACCCAACGCATCACACGTGGGCCCGCCGAAGAGCGGCAAAAGCAGTACGCCCTGCAACTGGAGGGCCTGCGTGCCCAAATGGAAAAGGCCCAGAAGGAGTTGTCAGCCTACCAACGCGAGCACAACATCGTCAGCCTGGACGAGCAACTTGACACGGACGCCCGCATGCTCCAGGACATGGCACAGCGCCTGACCGAAGCCACCATCGCTTTCAACACAGCGAATACCCGGCTAGGCTCTGTGAAAGGTCTGCTGGCCAGCGAGCGCTCAGCCGACCGGTTGGCGGCGCTGCCTGACGCACGGGTGGTCCAGGACTTGCGCGGGCGCATTGAAACTCTGGACGCCCAAATTGCCGCCAGCCAGTCCACACTTGGCGAGCGCCACCCGCGCCTGATGAGCCTCAGGGAAGAACGCACAGCGGCCATAGATGCCCTCCAGGTAGAAGGGGCGACCGCCGTCAGCGCCTTGACAGCCCAGCGTGACCAACTGGCCCAGGTTCAGTCCAGCATCGAATCGGACATGCAGCGCCAGCGGCGGCTGTTGCTGGAGCGCAAACAGCACTTGGATGTGGTCAAGTCCCTGCAAACCGAGATTGACAGCACGCGCGCGGTGTACAACGTGTCGCTACAGAAATACGACCAGTTTCTGCTGTCCAACGGTGCCAACTCTTCGGCATTCGAGGTGCTGCGCTGGCCCGCCACACCGTTCAAACCATCCCACCCCATCATGTCGCAAAACCTGGTGTTCAGCGTGCCGGCCGGTCTGATCATCGGGCTGGCGCTGGCGCTGCTGGTGGAGCTGATGAATCGGCGCATCCGCTGTCCGGCCGACGCCGAGATGTACCTTGGTCTGCCGGTGCTGGGGCGTGCGCCATGAAGTTCAGGATTCCTTTCTTTGGACGCCGCCGCGATACGCCCTCGCCGGTGTTCGAGCATTCGCGGTTTGAGGAGTCGCAGTTCCATTCGGAGGTGCTGGCGCAGTCGCAGTTCCCAGCCTCTGTCCTGCACGACTCAGGGTTTTCGGGCGAACTGGACCTGAACCTGGACGACCCAGAGAGCGGACAACGACCCAGCCCTCCCGAAGACGCGGGCGCCAACCGCATGGGCCGGGCGTTCATGGCCGCTGGCAAGCTCACCGCCGAGCAGGTAGCGGAGGTGCTGCGGGCGCAGCATGGCCTGGGCATGCGCTTTGGCGAGGCGGCTATCCGGCTGGGCTACCTGTCCGAGGACGACGTTGCCGACGTCCTGGCCAAACAGTTCAACTTTCAGCTGCTCAACACCAAAGCGGCCCTGCAGTCCGGGCGGATCAGCAGTCGCCTGGCGGTGGCGCACCAGCCCTACTCGGCCGAGTCAGAGGCATTCAGAAAGCTCAGGGCCGAGGTGCTTCAGCGCACATCGGCACACGAGGGCACCATCGTGATCGCGGTGGTCGGGGCACAGCCCAAAGAGGGCCGAAGCCATGTAGCGGCCAGCCTGGCCATTACCCTGTCGCAAATGAACCGCCGCACCCTGCTGATCGATGCCAGCATGCGTCGGCCCATGCAAGACCGGCTGTTTGGGATCAGCAACCGTTTTGGCCTGTCCACCTTGCTGGCTGGTCGGCAATCGGACAAGGGCCGCGAGCTGCACCGCATCACCGAGCGGCTGTCAGTGGTACCCGCTGGCCCCAGGCCGCCCAACCCGTTGGAAATTCTGGACCCCCCAAATTTCCAGATGGTGCTCAGCCGCTACACCGACACCCACGAACTGGTGGTGGTGGACACGCCAGCCGCCTGGGACACCGCCGACGCACTGGTCATTGCCTTGCAATGCACCCATGTGCTGATGGTGGTCAGGGAGGACCACTCGCTCATTGAGCGGGTACAAAAAACCGAGCGCAACCTGGAGGGGCTGGATGTCAACCCGATTGGCGTCTTCTATAACCGGGTCTCAGGGGTGAAGCGGTGGTGGCAACGGACATCACTGCCCGACTTGGTTGACAACCCATCCGGGCATTGAGGGCGAAGGCCGGACCCGTCAATGTTGAAAAAGTCGCTGGCATCCATTGCCGACCAGATGCTGCTCAGCGCCCTCAACCTGGGGGTGGCGCTGGCGCTCATTCGCTTTGCCGACAAAACATCGTATGGCCTGTACCTGCAGTGGTTCGGCGTGGTGATGTTGGCGTATTCGCTGATCGACGCCACCGTGGGCGCCACAGTGGTGGCGCGCTACAACCGGCTGGCGGCGGGCACCGAGCGCATGGACACCATAGGCGCACACATGCGCCTGGCCATTCACACCTGCCTGGGTGCGGTTGCCCTGTCAGCCCTGGGCTGGTGGCTGTTCATGCAGCCGCAACTGGCAGCTGTCGACACGGGTGCGGGCAGTTGGCTGGTGTGGCCAGCTGCGGCGGCCTACGTCGGCAGCTATGCGTGGCGGGAGTTCAAGCGTGGCACGGGGCATTTGTTGCAACGGGCCTTTGACGTGCTGTACATGGACATCACCTACGCCGCGCTCACTGTGGCGGGTGTGGCCTGGCTGATTGCCACCGATGGGCTATCGCTGACCACCACACTGGTCACCCTGGCTGCTGCCAATGCGGTGGCCGCTGCGGTATGGATACGTGCTCCTGCTGTCCAGGGGCCGGGAGCTTGGTCGGACCACGCCAATTGGCCCACGGTCTGGCGCACCAGCCGCTGGGCCATGGGGGGAGCGTCCCTTGCGTGGGTCAGCAACCATGCGTTTTTGTACGCCAGTGCGGCTTTGCTGGGCTTGGCAGCCACAGCAGACATCGGGGCCGCGCGGTTGTTTCTGATGCCACTTTCCCTCATCACCCTGGGTTGGAAGAATGTGGCCCGTGCCGACATCGGCAACCTGCTGCAACCGGCCGACCTCGGGCCTGCCCGCCGCTATGTGGTCCGTTCGGTGCTGATGGTGTCTGGGTTTGGTGTGCTCTACCTGCTCGCGCTGTGGCTGGGCTACGGGTGGGTGTCCACCCACTTTCTGCCAGCCAACTACCAGCACCTGGAGTGGCTGATCGTGGCCTGGTCGCTGTATTTTGTGGTGTACAACGTTCGCAATGTCGGCAGCGTGCTGCTGGCTGCCATGGGTCATTTCAAGCCACTGTTTCGCCTGGATGTGGTGGGCTTGGCGGTGCAGGGCATTGGCATCGCAGTGCTGGTGCCGAGCTTCGGCGCCATGGGCCTGATTGCGTCTGTGGCCCTTTGCGAATGTGTGCTGGTGGTGTGGATGTGGAGCCGCCTGGTGCCCCGTTTGCTGTTTGCCAGGGAGGCGGCATGTCCCCCCGCGTGAGCATATGCATCTGCACCTTCAAGCGGCCCGCCATGCTGTCGGCCCTGCTGCAGGACCTGCAGCGCGTGGCCTGGGATGGCCTTGACGCCGAGTGCGAGATTGTGGTCGTTGACAACGACCCTGCCCTGTCGGCCACGGCCGTCCTGGCAGACTGGTCAATCCGCAGCCGTTGGCCTCTGGTGGCCGATGCCTTTGGCCAATCCAACATCGCCAGCGCCCGCAACCGGCTGGTGTCATTGGCCAAAGGGGAGCGCATTCTCTTTTTGGATGACGACCAGCACCCCCATGACCCCCACTGGCTGATGGCCATGTCCGAGGCCATGGACCAGTTTCAGGCTGATGCGGTCTTTGGTGCGGTTCGTCCGCTGTTTGAGCCAGGTACGCCCGACTGGATACGGGACGCTGGCCATTTCGACATGGACCCCGCCGGGATGTCCACTGGCACGCCCGTGACCAAAGACCTGGCCCACTGCGGCAACTCGCTCATCCGGCGTCGGTGCTTCGAGGCCGTCTCACCACCATTCAACACCGACTACGGACGCACAGGCGGCGAAGACAGCGTGTTTTTTCAGGAACTGCTGGCCCAGGGTTTTCGGCTCATCTGGTGTGCCGACGGCGCGGTGAGCGAGTACGTCCCGCCACAACGCGCCACCGCCAAGTGGCTGCTGACCCGGTCTTACCGGGAGGGGCAAACCTGGGCACGCACCGAAATGCTGCGGCGCGGGGGTGCCAAGCGGGTGCTGCACGGAGGCCTGTTGCTGCTCAGGGCGGGGGTGCTGCTGGCCATCTCCATGCTGCTGCTGCTGGTTTGGAGCCCGGTTTCTGCGGGCAAACGCTTGCACTGGTCGCGCAAATGCGTGGGTCAACTCGGGAAGATCAGCCACTTTTTTGGGGGTCGGTTTGCCGAGTACGGCTGATACCCCCAGAGCCCATCGGGTGCGAACGCTCAACCCCGGCGCCCGCTCCCAGGTCGGCAGTGGTGCGCCGGGTACCGATGCCTCTGCAGCCCCCACCAGTTGGTTGGATGTGCGCGGCCTGTGGGGGTTCATGCTGCTCACGAGCTTCTTGCCATCGGATCTGAGCTGGCCCGAAGACCGCACCGAGCTCGCACTGACCGATGGCAGCTGGGCGTCGCGGTTGCCACTGATCATCATGCTGGGGTGGTCGATGTGGCTGTGGGTCCGCTCGCCCACTCGGGTCTGGACCCCCGACTGGACGGTTGCCCCATGGCTGGCTGCGCTGGTTGGCTGGGTGGGCTTGACCTTGTTGTGGTCCCCCCTTCCCGATGCCAGTTTCAAAAGCTGGCTGCGCCTGGTGCTGACCCTGTTGGTGGCCACGGTGCTGGCCCACGGCTACCGGGGCCGCATGCTGGATTTTCTGTCCGATGGTCTGCTGGTGCTCATGTTGGTGCTGGTGCCATCGATTGCGGTGGCGCTGCTCAAGCCTGGCGTGGGTTTGGAGTCCGTCGCGGGTATTGAAGGATCCTGGCGTGGCATCACCGCCCAGAAAAACACCTTGGGCCTCGCGGCGGCGCTGGCGGCGGCATCGTACTTCGTGCTGCTGCTGACCCGCCCGCGCGACACCCTGGCCAAGTGGTGGATGGCAGCGGTGGCGGTGGTGTGTCTGCTGGGTTCGCGCAGCTCCACCTCGCTGGCCATGACAGTGCTCATTAGCGGCATTTTCTGGCTGTTTTACCGGCAACACCTCAACAGCTTTGCCTGGCTCAGCCGCCTGTTTCTGGCATTCGTGCTGCTGATCATGACCTACGTATACCTGTACTTCATGTGGCACTCCCAACTCCCTACCTGGAACGGCTTTGTGGGCTCGGTGGCCCAGTGGTTCGGGAAAGGGGCCGACCTGTCGGGTCGGGCCGACATCTGGCCACTGGTATGGAGCGAAATCGAAAAACACCCCTGGCTGGGCCTGGGCTATGCCGCTTTTTGGCGGGGTGAGGGCAGTGCCTCACAGTACATCGCCGATGTGCTGTACTGGGCGCCCACGACCGCTCACAACGGCTACATCGACCTCATCAATGAGGTGGGCCTGGTGGGCCTGCTGCTGTTTATGGCACTCTGCGTAGCCCAGCTCGCCCGCATTGCCAGCTTGCACAAGCGCCAACGGGTAGAAGCATCGGTTCACCTGGCCCTGCTGGTGCCGTTTTTGCTGTGGAACTTCAGTGAAACATCGGCGGTGAATGCTTACATGCCCCTGCAGTTCGTCATCTGGTGCTCACTGCTGATGGCACAGACCGCCGACCACCCGAGGACGGCAAGTGCCTGAGCGCTTCATCTGGCTGTGGCTGTGGCTGGGACTGTCCATGTGCAGCCCCGCTTGGTCGACCTCGCCTTTGGTGAGTTGGGACCCGCCCGACTGGGGCCCCCTGTCCCCCCACCTGGGCCTGGGCCATGCGGCAGGGCGCATTGCCGATGGCCAGCGGGTGGTGGCCATCGGTCCGCATTTCTTCACGCCAGGGCCCGACGGGGAGCTGGGTACGCCCGATGATGTGCGCATGCGCTGGTACGGCATCAACGTCGCGGGTGTGGCTGCATTCCCGACCGCAGACGGTGCGAGGCAATTGTCCCGCACACTGGCCAGTTGGGGCTTCAATGCGGTGCGGATTCACTACATAGACGCCCCGCCCCACCCTGACCCGACGGTGGTCAACAGCGTGCTCAGCGATGGCCCTTACCCCAGTTTCAACCCCGTGGCCATCGAGCGGCTGCGGCACTTGCTGGCCGAGCTGCGTGACCAAGGGCTGTATGTGCAGCTCAACCCAATCGCCGCCTACACCTTGCGTCCACAGCAGGACGGTGTGCCGCCACTTGCACCACCGGCACCGCTTGCACGGGGGGCAGCTGGCAATGCCGAGGCCCGCCTGCCCGCCAACCACCCGCTGGCCGCCATCCACCCGGATCTGCTCCAACGCCAGCAGACCTACCTGACTCAACTGGCCCAGCACCTGGACCTCCGCCACCAGCCCGCGCTGGCGATGGTGGATGCGGTGAACGAGTCCTCCCTGCTGGCCACCTGGACGCAGTGGGACCCCAAAGGGTGGGTACACACCGTCTCAGGCGAGTACGCCCAGCGGCTGGAAGGTGCCTGGGCACGCTGGGTGGACCGCACCCATGGCGGACTGCCCGCAGCCCTGCAAGCCTGGGGCCTGCCCGCATCGACCCCTCTGCCCACCCCCACACCCACCGAGCCGCATGGCGTGGGCCTCAGCCCCGGTGGCAACACCTCCAGCTGGTGGTCACGCGCATGGCAGCGTGTGGCACGCCTGGTGGACCTGTTACCGCCCGCCTGGCGTGCGACGGTATCGGGCTGGCTTCGCGCCAACAGCCCCTTGCCCAACGGAGTGCTCCACGACTACCTGCGCTTTTTGACCGAACTCGACAGACAGCATGGAGAGGCGCTGAGGGCGACCTTGCGCGAGAGCATTCGACCCGACCTGCCCGTCACAGGCACCCAGGTGGGCTACGGCAACGGCTGGGGCACCGTGGCGCAAGCTGGAATGGATTTTGTGGACGACCACCTGTACGTGGACCACTACCAGTTCACCGGAACAAATTGGGACATGAACAACTGGTACGTCAGCCGAGAGGCGTTGTCCGGGCAGGCCTGGCCACGGCTGGTAGGGGCAGCGGCCCTTCGTGACCGCACGCGTCCCTACATCATCAGTGAGTTTGGCCAGCCCTACCCCAACCCACTGGGCCCCGAAATGGCCTTGACCCTGGCGACCCTCGCCCGGCTGCAGGACTGGGATGGCTTGTTTCTGTTTGACCACGACGCCTTCGACACCCAACGCCGTGCGCCCGCGCACTTTGACGTCCAAGGCGACTGGCCGCGGGCTGTGGTGTCGGCGCTGGCATCCAGGGTGTTGCTGTCCGACGGTCTCGCCGCCATCCCGGCAGAGACTGTGGCGCAGCCCGACCCCGCGTCCTTCACCGCATCCTGGTTGCGCCAGCGCCGACCCGACTACTGGAGCCACGAACTACAGCAAGCGACCCCACCGGCGCTGGCAGACGCCCTGCAGGCCTGGGGCTACGGGCCTGCACCCCAGACCGCCACCCCACACAGCGACCGGACAAGCCCCATGCTGCGCCACAGCGCAGGGCGCCTGTCGGCGGACTGGGCCACCGGCGCCTGGGTCAGCGGCAGGTTCGTCGGCGCAAGCCAAGGGCTCATGGGTGAAGTGCACTGGGCGCTGCCCGTGGGGCACGACGAGCAACTGGCCACCCTGGTGCTGGTCAGTGGCGACGGTTTGCCACTGGGGCAGTCGCGGCACTGGTTGCTGGGGGTCGTGACGCCCACGGTGGGCTCCAGTGCCTCCGCCACGCCACCCATGCCCCACACCTGGGCCCAGCACCCATCGGGCAGCCAGCGCTGGACGCTCGCACCAGTGGCAGGTGCCGCTGGCCCTTCGGAGCCACCCAATTCTGTGCCACCGCTGTGGACCGAGCCCCCACGGCTGCGCCTGGAACTTCCTGCGCGTGCCGCGCAAGCCCAGGTGTGGCGGCTGGGGGCGCGCGGTGAGCACCTTGGCCAGGTGGGCCTGTTGCCTGGATCCCAAGGGCGTTGGCACCTGCCCACAGGCCCAGCGGCCAGCGGGCAACCACCGTCGATGTGGTTCGATATTCGCTGGGCAGGGGGCACACCATGACAGCGACCAGGGTTCGCGACTGGGCAGCATGGGGAACGCTGGGCCTGGCAACAGTGGCACCTGGCACCGCCATGGCCGCCGCCGATGTGCTGCTGAGGCTGGAAACCGTTCTAGGGCACACCACCAACGCTCTGCGCCTAGCCAACGACGAACTGGCCCGTGTGCCCCCCCCAGTCACCGACACATCCACCTTGAGGCTGCGCGCTGACGTTGGCATCAGCTGGGATCTGGGCCACCCCGCCAACCGCCTGCAACTGACGCACCAGCTCCAACGCAGCACACACGCACAGGTGGCCGAGCTCGACGGCAACAGCCAACTCAGCACCGCCAACCTGGTCTGGGGCCGCGAGCGCTGGATCACCGGCCAACTCACCACCCGCTGGCAAGACCAGCCCGAGCGCCTCGACATTGGCAACAACCAGGCCCGCACCGGTCGCCAGCGCACCCAAAGCCACGGCTGGACGCTGAGCCTCAACCCCACGCCCCAGTGGTCGGTCCCGCTGCAAAACACCTGGCGCCACACCCGCACCGATGCGGCGGTGGCCGCCGAGTCGGGCGACATCCAGGAGCGCAGCCAGCGCGTTGGGTTGGCTTGGTCGCCCCAGCCCGGGCGAAGCATAGGGCTAGGCATCACCGACACCACCCTGACCACCACACCCGTGTTCTGGAGCGCTGGCACGCTGGGACAGCCGCTGCAGCTGCGCACCCACAGCCTGGAAGTGGACTGGCGCGTCAGCGTCAAAACCCAGCTCACGGCCACATGGGGCGCCCAGCGCTGGAAGCTGCCACTCATCGGGCAGCCCGCGTCCAGCCGCCGGCCGCTGAGCCTGGGGGTGGACCACCGCTACTCCGCCCTGACCCGGTTGCAGTACCAGTACCGCCAGGATATGGTGGCCGACTTCTCAGCTCGTTCCGGGTTGACCCAGCAAAGCGTGCACGACTGGTCGCTGAACTGGGTCCACAGCCCCAAAACCCGTTTGCGCCTGGACCTCACCCGCGCCCGCCAGCAACCCGCCTTTCAGGACGGTGGCGTGCGCGGCTCCGAACGCACCCGCCAGTGGGCGTTTGCGTCTCGGCTGGAGTACGAGTGGCACAGACCCTGGACCACCTTTGTGGAATGGGGCCTGGAGCGCAAGACCATTGAGCCCCTGAGCGGCCCCAACCGCCACATCCGGCTGAACTTCTGGCAAGTGGGCCTCCGCTACGATTGGGAGCGCTCCCGCTACGACCGCGATGCCATGTCCCTACAGGCTCTGCCCAGACTTTGAGCCCCTGTCACCCACCCAGACCGCGACACGCCATGACCTCTGCCACAACCCATGCCACTCCCGCTGTCCACACGTGGCCAATCGCCACGTTCGGGCGGCTGTGTGTGTCCGATGCACTCGGAAACACCCAGCCCCTGAAGCCTTTGGACGACCACCTCGACGCCGCCCTGGCCTGGCTGGAGCGGGCGCATGACCAAGCCCTGCGCGGCGGCGTCAGCTACGGCTACAGCCTGCGGGGAGGCTGGCTGCCGCCCTACCGCGAAACATCCGGCTACATCCTGACCACCTTCTACCGCGCCGCCGATGCCCTGGCGCGCCCCCAACTGGCGCAACGTGCCGAGCAAGTGGCACGCTGGCTGGTCAGTGTGCAAAACGAAGACGGCAGCTTTGCCAACCCCAAATATGGCAGCGATGGCATCGTGTTCGACACCGGGCAAGACCTGTTTGGCCTGGTTACCGCCTGGGAGCGGACCCGCGACCCGGTGTTTTTGCAGGCAGCGCAGCGTGCGGGGGCGTGGCTGGTGAAGGTGGCCGACGAGTTCGGCATCTGGACCCGCTTCGAACACAAAAACACGCCGCATGTGTACAACACCCGCACGGCCTGGGCGCTGTTGCGGCTCAACGAGGTAGACCCACAGCCGCAATGGGTGCGCGTGGCTCGCACCAACCTGGACTGGGCAGTGGCCTGCCAGCGCGACAGCGGTTTTTTCGACCACAACGCCTTCGTCGAAGGCGATGCCCCCTACACCCACAACATCTCGTACGCCATTTGTGGCCTGCAGGAGTCGGGTTGGCTGCTGGGCGATGACCGCTACCTGGCATCCGCCAGGCGCTGCAGCGAGGCAGCGCGCACGCTCATGCGCAGCGATGGGCTCATTCCAGGCCAGATCGACCCACAGGGCACACCCGCGGCCAGCTACTCCTGCCTGACTGGCCAGTGCCAGCTGGCCATTGTGTGGGCCAAGCAATTTGCACAAACGGGCGAGGCCGAGCTGCAAGCGGCGGCCCAGCGCTCGCTGCGGTTTGTCATGTCGCACCAGCGCTGCGGCGACGGTAACCCCGGCGTGCGCGGCGCCATCGCGGGCTCTTTCCCGGTCTATGGCCGCTACGCACCGCTGAGCTACCCCAACTGGGCCAGCAAGTTTTTTGTCGATGCTGCCCTGCTGCAGCGCGCCTGGAGCCGGAGCGCATGACCGCCACCAACCCATCCCAGCCAACGCCTCCCCCAGTCAGGCTGTTCAACGGGCGGTTCGACCCCGTCACCCTGCCCCAGTGCGTGGACCGTGTGCTAAGCGATATGGCCAAGGGGCACCGCGGCTGGCTTGCCACGGTCAATGTAGCCATCCTCATGATGATGCGCGACAGCCCCGAGCTGCAGCGCTTTGTGGACAAGGCCCGTTGGACAGTGGCCGACGGTCAACCGCTCATCTGGGTGTCGCGCTGGTTCAAGCGGCCATTGCCCGAGCGGGTCACGGGCGTTGACTTGGTGGAGGCCCTGTGCGAGCAAGCCGAGCGCCGGGGCCTGGGGGTGTACCTGCTGGGTGCCTCACAAGAGGTGGCCGACACCCTGGCCGAGCGGCTGCAAGCCCGCTGGCCCACCCTGCGCCTGCACCATGCCAACGGCTACTTTGCCGAGACCGACAGCCGCCAGCGTGCCGATGCCGTGGCCGCCAGCGGTGCGCACATTCTGCTGGTGGGCATGGGCGTACCGCGCCAAGAGCGATTCATAGAGAGCCAGTGGCCACACCTGGGCGTACAACTCGCCATCGGCGTGGGCGGCAGCTTCGATGTGCTGGCCGGTTTGCGCCAACGGGCACCCGCCTGGGTGCAGGCCGTGGGCATGGAATGGGCCTACCGCCTCGTGCAAGAACCCGGCCGCCTCTGGAAGCGCTACCTCAGCACCAACACCCGATTCGTCGGCCTGGTGCTGCGCGGCTGGCTGCAACCCGGCCAGCGCGACCATTGAACCCCTTGCTGACACCTACATTGAATGGCGCTTTTTCCCATGACCAACCCACGCCCCCTGCACCTCGCCGTCGTGATCGGCACCCGCCCTGAAGCTGTCAAGCTGGCCCCCCTGGTGCTGGCAGCGCAGGCCCAGCCCGAGCATTTCAAGGTGGACGTCGTCAGCACCGGCCAGCACCGCGAAATGCTGGCCAGCATGCTGGCGTGGTTCGGCCTGCGGCCCTCGGTGTCACTGGACATCATGAAGCCTAACCAGAACCTGGCCCACATCACCATGGCCAGCCTGGGCGGAATCAGCGACTGGTTGGACCACAACCGGCCCGACTGGGTCATCGTCCAGGGCGACACCACCACCACCTTTGCAGGCGCACTGGCGGCCTTTTACCACCGCATACCCGTGGCCCATGTGGAGGCCGGCCTGCGCACCCACAACAAACTCAGCCCCTACCCGGAAGAGCTCAACCGCGTCATGACGGGGCACATTGCTACCCTGCACTTTCCACCCACCAGCGGCGCGCGAGACAACCTGCTGCGCGAAGGGCTCTCGGCCGACAGCATCGAGGTGACCGGCAACACTGGCATCGATGCCCTGCTCTGGACCCACAACAAACTGGAGCAAACTTCCCATACAGATCAAGCGCACGGGCCTGAAATTCTTCTGACAACCCACCGCCGTGAGAACCACGGCGACCCCATGCGCGACATTTGCCAGGCGGTGCTGACGCTGCTGGACACCCACCCCGATCTGCGGGTGCACTTCCCGGTTCACCTCAGCCCCAAGGTGCGCGAGGTGGTCATGCCCCTGCTGGGCGAGCACCCCCGAGTTCGCCTGAGCGAGCCACTGGACTACCCCGACTTTGTGGCAGCCATGGCCCGTTCCACCCTCATCCTCACCGACTCGGGCGGCGTGCAGGAAGAAGCCCCCTCGCTGGGCAAACCGGTGCTGGTGCTGCGCGACAGCACCGAACGCCCCGAAGCCATGCAGGCGGGCACCGCGCTGCTGGTGGGGGCAGACCCGGCCCGCATCGTCCGCGAAGCCGACACGCTGCTGAGCGACCCAGCCGCCTACGCGCGCATGGCTGGCACCCAGAACCCCTATGGCGATGGCCATGCCGCGGGGCGAATCCTCAAGCGCCTGCTGGCCCACCCCCGCACGACCACCCTGCCGTGAGTCGCCCTGCGGTGACCTGCTTTGCCCCAAATCACCCAGCCCTGACCCGTCCCTGACCGATGTCCAACGTCTTCAACTTCACCTTTGTGCCATGGTTTCGCTCCGTGGCGCCCTACATCCACAAATTCCGCAACCAGACCTTTGTGGTGGGGGTGGCGGGCGAGGCCATTGCGGCAGGCAAACTGCCCCACCTCGCCCAAGACCTCGCGATGATCCAGAGCATGGGGGTCAAGGTGGTGCTGGTGCACGGGTTCAGGCCACAGGTGAACGAGCAACTGGCAGCCAAAGGGCACCAGGCCCGCTATGCCCAAGGCATGCGCATCACCGACTCCGTGGCCCTGGACTGCGCACAGGAAGCCGCTGGGCAGTTGCGCTACGAAATCGAAGCCGCTTTCAGCCAGGGCCTGCCCAACACACCCATGGCAGGCAGCACCGTGCGGGTGCTGTCGGGCAACTTCATCACCGCCCGCCCAGTGGGCATCGTCGATGGGGTGGACTTCCAACACAGCGGCCTGGTGCGCAAGGTGGATGTGGGCGGCATCAGCCGCACCCTGGACATGGGCGCGATGGTGCTCATTTCCCCCTTTGGTTTTTCGCCCACCGGCGAGGCCTTCAACCTCAGCATGGAAGAAGTGGCCACCAGCGTGGCCATCGCACTGCAGGCCGACAAGCTGATTTTTGTGACCGAAGTCCCCGGCATCGCGCTCAACCCCAGCGAGCCCATCGGTGAGGACAACCCCATCGACACCGAGTTGCCCCTGGCCACCGCCGAAGCGCTGTTGGCGCAGCTGCCGCAGGCGCAAGCGCCTACCGACACCGCGTTTTATTTGCAGCACTGCGTCAAGGCCTGCAAAGCGGGGGTGGAGCGCAGCCACATCATTCCGTTTTCGGTCGACGGAGCCTTGCTGCTGGAGGTGTATGTCCACGACGGCATTGGCACCATGGTGGTCGATGAGAAGCTGGAAAGCCTGCGCGAGGCCAACCCTGACGATGTGGGCGGCATCTTGCAGCTGATTGAACCATTCGAGCAGGACGGAACGCTGGTCAAGCGCAGCCGAACCGAAATCGAGCGCGATGTGGCCAACTACACCATTGTCGAACACGACGGCGTGATCTTTGCCTGCGCCGCGCTCTATCCCTACCCCGAAGCCAAAACCGCCGAAATGGCCGCTCTCACCGTGTCGCCACAAAGTCAGGGTCAGGGCGACGGAGAGAAGGTGCTCAAACGCATCGAACAGCGTGCCCGCCTGATGGGGCTGCAAAGCATTTTTGTGCTGACCACCCGCACCATGCACTGGTTCATCAAGCGGGGATTTGTGCAGGTAGACCCCGACTGGCTGCCCGAAGCACGCAAACGCAAGTACAACTGGAACCGAAAAAGTGTGGTCATGGTCAAGCGCCTAGGGTGAACACCAGCGTAGGTTGACCCGTGTCAAACCACAGCACTCACCAGCTGCCGATACTGTCTGACCACCCCTTTTCACCCACCAACCTCGGGAGCCCGAACACCCATGCACATTGCCGAAACCAACGCCAGCCCCTCACCAGCCACCACGGCCGATACCGCAGCGGCTGCACCAGGCTCCTCTGCCTCACGCGCTGCCCCCAGGGCTGCCAAGGCACGAGCCAAGGCACCGGTCAAAACCACCACCTCGGTCAAGCCCAAAGCACCGTCGCAGGCCGCCGCTGCAGCGCCCCGTCCCACCCAGGCGGGCGACACACTGGGCACGGTACAGCCCGCACGCCTGCGCAAAGCCACGGTGGAGCGTGCGGTGGACAAAGCCCAAACTGCCAAGCTCGCGGCGGTGGCAGACATCGTGTCGCGCCGAGGTCAAAAGCCCGAAAAAACCGCGGCTTCCCTCAAAGCCATCCTGGACGGTGCCGCACCCGACGACGCCAAAGCCATCCGCAACCTGCTGCGCCAGACCACAGCCTCCGAGCGCAAGCAGTCCAAAGTGGCAGCCAAGCCCGACGAAGAGCTCAACACCAACTGGCGCAGCGGCGAATACCCCTACAAGAACCTGCTGTCACGCAAGACCTACGAGCAGCAGAAGTACCTGCTTCAGGTTGAACTGCTCAAACTGCAGGCCTGGGCCAAAGAAACAGGCCAACGCATCGTCATCCTCTTCGAGGGGCGCGATGCCGCCGGCAAGGGTGGCACCATCAAACGGATGATGGAGCACCTCAACCCCCGAGGCTCCCGCGTGGTGGCGCTGGAAAAGCCCAGCGAAGTCGAACGCGGCCAGTGGTACTTTCAGCGCTATGTGCAGCATTTGCCCACTGCGGGAGAAATTGTGTTGTTTGACCGCAGCTGGTACAACCGCGCCGGTGTGGAGCGGGTGATGGGCTTTTGCTCGGATGACGAGTACCAGGAGTTCATGCGCCAGGCCCCGCAATTCGAGCGCCAACTGGTGCGCAGCGGTGTGCACCTCATCAAATTCTGGTTCTCGGTCAGCCGCAAAGAGCAGCGTCGCCGTTTCAAGGAGCGCGAGGTCCACCCACTCAAGCAGTGGAAGCTCAGCCCCATTGACCTGGCCAGCCTGGACAAGTGGGAGGACTACACCAAGGCCAAAGAGGCGATGTTCTTTGAAACCGATACCGCTGATGCGCCGTGGACAGTCATCAAAAGCGACTGCAAAAAACGCGCCCGCCTGAATGCCATGCGCTACGTGCTGCAGAAACTCCCCTACACCAACAAGAACTCCGACAACATCGGCACGCTCGATACCTTGCTGGTGGGTCGAGCCCATGTGGTGTACGAACGGGGCGAACACCCCGGCAGTGCTATTTTATAAAAAAAATAGCCGTTCAACGCAGACCAGTAAACAATAGTTTGCTATTTTTTTCTTAGCCAAGTATCTCTGACGGAGGGTTGGTGTCAGCGCCGACGCCGGGCGGCTTCCACCGCCAGCACCAGACCCACCACCCCCACCAGGCCAAAGTTCAGGAACGACCAGTTGGCGATGGTCAGGCCCAGAAACGTCCAATCGATGGCGGCGCAGTCGCCGCTGCCCTTGAAAATCATGGGCACCGCCCGTTGAAGCGGGAAGGTTTCGATCATTCCGTAAAAATCCCGGCCACAACTGGCCTCTTCGGGCGGGTACCACTGCAACCAGCTCTGGCGCGCGGCCACAAACGCACCGAACCCCGCCAGCACACCCATCAACCCGCCCAGGCCGACCCTGGCCCAGCGGCCAGTGCCCAGCCACGCACCCAGGGCTGCCACCAGCGCCACCAGTACCAGGGTGTAGCGCTGGACGATGCACATGGGGCACGGCTCCAGGCCCACCCCATGCTGCAGGTACAGGCCAAACCCCAACAAACCCACACACCACACCGCCACCGCTACCCACACCAGGCGGGGATAGCCCCGCACCACCGTTGTCACCGCACGCCACATACTGAACCACTCGCTTTCGACCTTGTGAACCCAACCACTGACCCACCCCGACACCGTGCCGGAGCGATACCGGGCATTGTGTCTTACCCCGGCACGGACACTGACACGCCTGACAACCGCAAGGTTCAACTTATGTCAAGGCATACCGGACGGATCACAAATTACACTCAAAGCCTTTTTCAAACCCACACGCCACCGCCAAGGTCCGATTTATGAGTGCATTTCTGGAAGAAACCGTGCTGAGCGTCCACCACTGGACCGACCGGCTGTTCAGCTTCACCACCACACGCGACACCGCCTTGCGCTTTTCCAACGGGCACTTCACCATGATCGGCCTGCGAGTAGACGGCAAGCCTTTGCTGCGCGCCTACAGCATCGTCAGCGCCAACTACGAGGAGCACCTGGAGTTTCTGAGCATCAAGGTCCAGGACGGGCCGCTGACCTCGCGGCTGCAGCACATCCAGGTGGGCGACAAGATCATTGTGGGCAAAAAGCCCACCGGCACCTTGCTGATCGACTATCTGCTGCCCGGCAAACACCTGTACCTCATCGGCACCGGAACCGGGCTGGCGCCTTTCATGTGCCTGATCCGTGACCCGGCCACCTACGAAAAGTACGAAAAAGTCATCCTGTTCCACGGTGTGCGCGAGGTCAGCGAGCTGGCCTATGCCGAATACATCACCATGGACCTGCCCAACCACGAATACCTGGGCGACATGGTCAAAGAGCAGCTGCTGTACTACCCCAGCGTCACCCGCGAGCCCTTTAAAAACCGGGGACGAGCCACCGACCTCATGGCCAGCGGCAAGCTGGAGAGCGACCTGGGCCTACCTCGGCTGGACCCCGCGCGCGACCGGATCATGATTTGCGGCAGCCCCGCCCTGAACAAGGACATGCGCGAACTGCTCAACGGTCGCGGCTTCGTCGAGGGCACCACCACCACCCCGGGTGATTACGTGGTCGAACGGGCTTTCGTCGAGCAGTGACGCTACCATCCGCCGCCTGACCCACACCACCTTCAAGGACTCACGACATGGCACGCATGGTTCAATGCATCAAACTCGGCAAAGAAGCCGAAGGGCTGGACTTCCCCCCCTACCCCGGCGATTTGGGCAAGCGCCTGTGGCAGCAGGTCAGCAAACAGGCCTGGGCCGACTGGCTCAAGCACCAAACCATGCTGGTCAATGAAAACCGCCTCAACCTGGCCGATGCCCGCGCGCGCCAGTACCTCGCCCGCCAGATGGAAAACCATTTTTTTGGCGCCGGTGCCGATGGGGTGCAAGGCTACGTACCCCCCACCGCCTGAGTTCAGGCGGTGATGGCACCCCCACCCACCCTGCTGGTGCTGGCGGGTGCCAACCCACAGCCACTGGTGGCCCACCTGCTCGACTGGGCCCACCGCAGCACCCCACCCCTCGCCGCTGAGCCTGGCTCGCCATCGCTGGCAGACGTGCACCCGGCACGCCACGCAGCCACGCAGCCAACCCACCATGTGGTCATTGCGGTGCCAGTTGATTGGGCGCCGTCCACGTGGCAAGCGCTGGCGACTGTCGGCTGTGTGGCGCCAGCGACGCAGTCTGCTCATCCTGCGCCTGCCCCCGAACCTTCCCCGGCACCCGCCACCGCCGCGTTGGCCTCCACGGCTGTGGCCGGGCGGGGCTTGCCACCACACGGCCTGCACCGCAGCACCCACGGCACCTGGTCCATCACTTGGGCAATTGGAGAGCCGCAGCAGATGCTGCCGCTGGTGGCCTGCCACGCCAGCGAAGTGTGGCTTTCCCCCGAATACCCCGCCATGGGTGAGCGGCTGGCCAAGCCCATTGCCCGCCTGTGCCTGGCCACAGCGCCATGGGTCACTTCGCCCGACGCCGACACACTGTCACCCGATGTGTGGCAGGCCTGGCGCCAGGCGGGGTTTGAACGCGACGCACCGGGCACAGCCCCGCCGCCTGGTGGGTGCATGGCCGACTACCTGCCGCGCTGGCCCCTGCCCCGCCCCACAGGCGTGGTGGTCGGCGCAGACGCACACGCCGTGGTCATTGGCGCGGGTCTGGCCGGTGCCGCGCTGTGCGCCAGCCTGACCCGCCGCGGGTGGCGGGTGGACCTGCTGGACCAGCACGCCGGCCCTGCCGAAGGTGCCTCTGCACTGCCGGTGGGCATGCTCAGCGAACACGTCACCGCCCAGGACACCATGCTCTCCGAGCTGTCGCGCATGGGTTTGCCCTGGCACTGGGAGCAACTGCAGGCGCTGGTACCGGTGGGTGCTGGCTGGCAACCCACCCAAGTGGCCAACCTCCAGCACGGCCACGCACTCCCCGCTGCCCTGGTGCGCCCCGCCGCCCTGGTTCAGGCCTGGCTGGCCCAGGCGCAAGCCACGGGTCTGCTGCGCACCCACTGGAGGGCCAGGGTCGATCGGTTGCAACCTGCCGAGCCAGTTGACGCATCCGGCGGCCGCGCCATCGGCCCAACCAGCGCTGGCCCATCGGCGGAGTCACCCGCACCGTGGCAGGTGCTGGACAGCGACGGCAACGTGCTGGCCCAGGCCCCCCATGTGGTGGTGGCCAGCGCCTACGGCAGTACCGCCCTGCTGGGACCACTGATGGCCTCCAGGGACGCCCCATCCATCCAGAGTGGCCCACCTAGGGCCCTGCCGCTGCGTCCCGTCAAAGGGCAAATGAGCTACGGCCAACTCAGCGGGGAGCCGCTGGCCCCACACCCCCTGCGCAGCCATGGGGTGTATGTGCCCTGTTATGAAGACCTGCAGCACCCCGGCCCCAAGCGGCTGTGGGCCATGGGCTCCACCTACACCCGCGGGGTGAACGACGACCAGGTGAACACCCCAGACCACGACCGCAACGCCACCAGCCTGGGCGCCATGCTGCCCCAGGCACAGGCGCTCATGCAGCAGCAGCAGGCGCAAGGGCAGCTCAAAGGGTGGGCTCAGGTGCGCTGCGCCTCCCAAGACCGCTTGCCCCTGGCCGGTGCCGTGCCCAGCCCCGCCCCCCTGCACCCCAATGCGCAGCTGCACACCCTGGCGCGCTGGCCAGGATTGTGGACACTGACCGCCTTGGGTTCGCGCGGACTCACGCTCTCTGGACTGGGTGCGGAATTGGTGGTGGCACGCATGCTGGGAGAGCCCTGGCCGCTGACCCGCCAGCAGGCGGACGCGCTGGACCCCGCCCGTTTTGCCCTCAAGGCCTCAAGAACAGCCCGGGCACAAAAAACAAGCGCACCGAAGGGGTGACCTCAGCGGCCCACCGCAGCGCTGGCCGCTCCAAGTGCCTGCTCCAGGCGATCCACCAGCGCCATAAGGTGCCTGCCCCGCAGCGGTTTGGCCAGCAAGGCATCGAACCCCTCGGCCCTGGCGCGGCGGTGCAGCTGCCATGCGCGCCAGCGTCGCCCCACCGCCAGCCATGAAACCCGGCCGACCATGTCGGAAGTGGCCACCATCACAGCCTGAGGCTGTACCTCGCGAAACCGCCGAGCCAGAGCCCAGGCGTCGATGACGGGTGAGTCCAGGTTAATCAGCGCCAGCCCGTAGCGCACATCGTCCATGGCCGCCATGGCCTGGGTGCTGGTGGATACCTCGTCAAGCCAACCGACCCGCCGTACCGCGAACCGGGCGCGGGCGTACATGCGCTCATCGGCATCGGCGCTGATGACCAGTACCCGCCGGGTTGGGGCACCACCCGGCACAGCCCGCACAAGGGGCTGTGTGGCGGCCGAGGAATCAGAGGGCAAAGCACCAAGGGCAGCGGGAGAAGCCAGCGGCCCTTCAGACGCACTTTCAGGCGCCACGGAGAGGTCCAGGTCTAGGTCCAGGTCCAGGCCCAAATCCACATCCAGGCTCACGACCGGGTCCAGATCGAAGCTCAGGTCCAGGTCCACCTCGGCGGTGGGTGCATCGGCCTGACCCACCAGCACCTGTGGCAAGGTGTCCTCAAAACCCAGCGTGTCGTGGCCTGTGCGGGCGGCACCACCTGCCTCCGGTGTGAACCGAACGGCGGGTTGTGTGGGCACGCTGGTCTCGCTCATTGGCACATGCTACCGCACCCATCGACCGGCTTTTTATATCTATTTCTGCATAAGCGGATGAAAACAATGTCGTTTGAAATATGAGGGTAACTGCTTACAGTCGCCCCCCATGCACGATATGGCTTTCATTTTTGCGGGGTTTGTGGTCGGCGTCATCGTTGGCCTCACGGGCGTCGGCGGCGGCTCGCTCATGACACCCATTCTCATCTTCTTTTTTGGGGTGAAGCCCTACCTGGCCGTGGGAACCGACCTGCTGTTTGCGGCCTTTACCAAGATGGGCGGCACCCTCAGCCTGGCGCGCCAGCGCCTGGTGCCCTGGCGCGTGGTGGCCCAGCTGTGCGCCGGCAGTGTGCCCGCCGCCCTGGTGACGTTGGCCGTGCTCAAACACCTGGGCCCCGCCAGCCAGGAGGTGCAACAACTCATGACCACGACCCTGGGTGTGGCCCTGCTGCTGACGGCCTGCGCCATGTTCTACAAAGCCATGCGCGGCCAACAACAGCCCCGCACCCTGGCCAGGGGTGAGGAACTCGCAGCCATGAAGGCCCGCCACTGGTCACTGCCGCTGGTGTTCGGGGCGCTCATTGGCACCCTGGTCACCCTCACGTCGGTGGGGGCCGGGGCCATTGGTGTCACGGTGCTGCTGGTGCTGTTCCCGCTGCTGCCGCTGCCGCGCATCGTGGCCGCTGATATCGCCTACGCCGTGCCCCTGACGCTGGTCGCAGGCCTGGGACACGCCTCCCTGGGCTCGGTGGACTGGCCACTGCTGGCCAAGCTGCTGGTGGGCTCGCTGCCCGGCATCTGGCTGGGCTCGCGGCTCATGCGCCACACCCCGGAGCGGCTGATTCGCTCCATCCTGTCGGTGCTGCTGGCCTGGGCCGGCACCAAGCTGGTGATGGTGTGACGCCATAGGCGCCTGACCCACCACCCTCCACACCTGCCCCAAGCCCCAACTGCTTTTGTTCTGACTGATTTCCCCCATGTACCAGTACACCGAATTCGACACCCAGTTTGTCAAAGCCCGCGCCGCCCAGTACCGCGACCAGTTGCAGCGCAACCTGGCTGGCACACTGAGCGACGACGCCTTTCGCCCCCTGCGCCTGCAAAACGGCTGGTACGTGCAGCGCTACGCACCGATGCTGCGGGTGGCTGTGCCCTATGGCGAACTCAACAGCGCGCAGTTGCGCGTGCTGGCCACTGTGGCGCGCGACTTTGACCGGCCTGCACCCGAGCTGCTGGCCCACGCACAGGCCACCCAGGACCAGATCGGCCGCATGCCAGGCCCACGTCTGAAAACCGGCTACGGCCACTTCACCACCCGCCAGAACGTGCAGTTCAACTGGATACCTCTGGAAAAAAGTGCCGATGTCATGGAGCTGCTTGCCAGCGTCAACCTGCACGGCATACAGACCAGCGGCAACTGCATCCGCAACATCACCAGCGACGAGCGTGCCGGCATTGCCGTGGACGAGGTGGCCGACCCCCGCCCCCTGGCCGAAATCATGCGCCAGTGGAGCACCCTGCACCCTGAATTTGCCTACCTGCCGCGCAAATTCAAAATTGCCATCCACGGTGCCAGCGAAGACCGCGCCGCCATTGCCTGGCACGACGTGGGCCTGCAGCTGCTGCGCAACCCCGATGGCGAGTTGGGCCTGAAGGTGCTGGTGGGTGGCGGCATGGGCCGCACGCCGGTGGTGGCCTCGGTCATCCGCGAATTCCTGCCCTGGCACCAGATCCTCAACTACCTAGAAGCCGTGGTGCGGGTGTACAACCGCTGGGGTCGCCGCGACAACATGTACAAAGCCCGCATCAAAATCCTGGTGAAGGCCGAGGGCGAGCGCTTTGTGAACGAGGTGGAGGCCGAGTACCGCGACATCGTGGCCGTAGACGGTGCGCCCCACACCATCACGCAGGCCGAGTACGACCGCGTGGCCGCCCACTTTGCCCCGCCCGACCTGTCGTGCGACAAAGCCAGCGCCGACGAAAAAATTGCCCGGATCCTGAGAGCCGCTGCCGAAGACGACGTGGAGTTTGGCCGCTGGCTGCAGCAAAACGTGGCGCCCCACCAGAACCCCGATCTGCGGGCCGTGACCCTTAGCTTCAAGCGCCTGGGCCAGGCCCCGGGGGATGCCACCGCAGAGCAGCTGTGGCGGGCGGCCGACCTGGCCGACCAGTTCAGCGCGGGCGAGGTGCGCGTGACCCACAACCAGAACCTGCTGCTGCCCTGGGTGCGCTGCGACCAGTTGCCCGAGCTGTGGCGCGCCGCCCGCAAGCTGGGCCTGGCCAAGCCCAATGTGCGGTTGCTGACGGACATGATCACCTGCCCCGGCGGCGACTACTGCGCACTGGCCAACGCCCGCTCGCTGCCCCTGGCCGAAGCCATTGCCCAGCGCTACGCCGACCTGGACGAGCTGCATGACCTGGGCGAGATTGACCTGCACATCAGCGGCTGCATCAACTCCTGCGGCCACCACCACAGCGGCCACATTGGCATCCTGGGCGTGGACAAGGACGGTCAGGAGTGGTACCAGATCACGCTGGGCGGCTCAGACGGCTCGCACCTGAGCGGCCCGCCGGTCGCGGGCAAGGTCATTGGCCCGTCGTTTGCCGCAGAAGAGGTGGTGGACGTCATCGAAGCCGTGCTCGACACCTACCAGACCCTGCGCTTGCCCGGCGAAACCTTCATCGCCACCTGCCAGCGGGTGGGAGCCGAGCCCTTCAAAGCGGCCGCCAACGCGGTGCGGCACATCACCCTGCGTCGAGACGAAGCGATGGTCGAGGTGGAACACGCCCGCCACCTGGCCCACAGCCAGGCCGTGCGCGAGATCGACGCCTGAGCCACGCCAACCACCGCATTTGAACCCCACCCACACCTCATGAAACTCATAGCTGATAACCCAATAAAATCAAGCGCTGAGGCACAAAAAAGCTCTCAAAACGTGCTCAGCCTGGCCAACGACGCCGACCCCCGGCAACACAAGCTCGACGGGGTAGATGTGGTGGAGCTGCACTTTCCGAAGTTCAGCGATGGCCGCGCCTTCAGCCAGGCCTTTTTGCTGCGCCGCCGCCTGGGGTTTGCGGGCACCATCCGCGCCACTGGCGAGGTGCTGGTGGACCAATTGCTGCAAATGCAGCGTGCCGGGTTCACCGAGGCCGTGCTCAGCCCCGGCCAGGACGCCGCCGTGGGCCAGCGCCTGCTGGGCCACTACGCCCAGCGCTGCGGTGGTTTCTACCAGGGCGATGCTGTCGCCACCGCACCCAAGTTCCAGCGCACCAGCGCCAGCCAGGAGCACGCATGAGCACATCACCCCTCGCCTGGACCAGCGACGTCCCGCTCACCCCCGCCACCACCCTGCATGCCAGGGCGTCGGCCACGTTTGGCGACAAGCTGGCCGAGACCCGGGCGCTGCTGCAGCAAGCGGCCATCGAATTCACCACCGCCGACGGCCAGGCCCTCATCACCCAGGCCTCCAGCCTGGGTGCGGAGGACGTGGTCATCACCCACCTCATCAACGACCTGAGACTGAACCTGCCCATCTTTGTGCTGGACACCGGGGCCCTGCACACCGACACACTCGCCCTGCTGGAACAGACCCGCCACACCAGCCTGGCACCCGTGGCGGTGTTCCAACCGGTACAAGAGAGCGTGGTGCGGTTCGTGGCCCGCGAAGGCACAGACGCCATGTACCGCAGCCTGGCGCTGCGCAAGGAATGCTGCGCTATCCGAAAGCTGGAACCCCTGGCACGAGCGCTGGAGGGCAAGCAAGCCTGGATCACCGGCCTGCGCCGCGAACAATCGGGCAACCGCGCCGACGTACCCCTGCGCGACAGCAGCGAGCCCGACAGCGGCCAGGCCCACGGCCGCATTAAGTTCAACCCCCTGGCCCACTGGACCTGGGGCGACGTGTGGCACTACATCGCCACCCACGGTGTGGCCTACAACCCACTGCACGACCGCTTCTTCCCCAGCATTGGCTGTGCGCCCTGCACCCGCGCCATCAGCCTGGGCGAAGACTTCCGCGCAGGCCGCTGGTGGTGGGAAGCCGAGCTGGACGGTGGCACAGCCAAGGAGTGCGGCCTGCACGCCACCCGCACCGACGGTGATGCCACAACCACGGCCAACACGCCCACCACCCCACCACAGACCGCCACCGGAGCCCGCGCATGAACGCCCGCACCCCCGACCACCTGCTGCAAGCCGCCGCTTCCCCCGCACACGGGCACGCCATGACCGAACACCACCTGAACAACTCCCACCTCGATGCCCTGGAAGAGGAGACCATCTTCATCCTGCGCGAGGTGGCCGCCGCCTTCGAGCGCCCGACCCTGCTGTTTTCGGGCGGCAAGGACTCGCTGGTGATGCTCAAGTGCGCTGAAAAAGCGTTTGGCAAAAAGTCTGAGGGCGGCGGTTTGCCCTACCCGCTGCTGATGATTGACACCGGCCACAACTTCCCCGAAGTGACCGATTTCCGCGACTTCCGCGCTCAGGAGTTGGGTGCAGAGCTGATTGTGCGCAGCGTGGAAGACTCCATGGCCCGTGGCACCGTTCGCCTGGCCCACCCTGGTGAGAGTCGCAACGTGCACCAGTCGGTCACGCTGCTGGAGGCCATTGAAGAATTCCGCTTCGACGCGCTGATTGGCGGTGCCCGCCGCGACGAAGAAAAAGCCAGAGCCAAAGAACGCATCTTCAGCCACCGCGACAGCTTCGGCCAGTGGCAACCCAAGGCCCAGCGCCCCGAGCTGTGGACACTGTTCAACACCCGGCTGCAGCCCGGCGAGCACTTCCGCGTGTTCCCCATCAGCAACTGGACCGAGCTGGACGTGTGGCAATACATTGCCCGCGAAGCCATCGCCTTGCCCAGTATCTACTACTCGCACCAGCGCGAGGTGGTGGAGCGCAAAGGCCTGCTGGTGCCAGTGACCGAACTTACCCCGCCGCGCGACGGCGAGGCCGTGGTGGTGCGCGACGTTCGCTTTCGCACCGTGGGCGACATCACCTGCACCTGCCCCGTGGAAAGCACAGCAGCCACGCCTGAAGACATCGTCATTGAAACCCTGGCCGCCGACGTGAGCGAGCGCGGTGCCACCCGCATGGACGACAAAACCAGCGAAGCCTCTATGGAAAAACGCAAGAAAGACGGGTACTTCTGATGACTGCCACTTCTGTAGCTGACAACACATACGCAGCAAGCGCTGAATGCCAAAAAAACATGAAATCTGACACACCCACCGCCGCCACAGCCAGTGCCCTGCGCTTCATCACCTGCGGCAGCGTGGACGACGGCAAAAGCACCCTGATTGGCCGCCTGCTGGTGGACACCAAGGCCGTGCTGCAAGACCACCTGGCGGGTGTGCAGCGCTCGGGCGAAACCGACCTGGCCCTGCTGACCGACGGCCTGAGCGCGGAGCGCGAGCAAGGCATCACCATCGACGTGGCCTACCGCTACTTCAACACCGAGGCGCGCAAATTCATCATTGGCGACGCCCCCGGCCACGAGCAGTACACCCGCAACATGGTGACCGCCGCCAGCAGCGCCGATGCGGCCGTGGTGCTGGTCGATGCCACCAAGCTGGACTGGGCCAACCTTCAGCCAGCGCAGGACCGCTCCAAGCAGGCTGACACCCCCTCGGGGGGCAGCGCCGACGCGTCAGCGGCAAGCGTGGGGGCCAAGCAGCCCCTGGCTCTGCTGACGCAAACCCGCCGCCACTCGCTGCTGGTGAACCTGCTGCGCGTGCCCAGCATCGTGTTTGCCGTGAACAAACTGGACGCTGTGGCCGACCCCGCGCTGGCATTTGCCAATATCCGCAACGCCCTGAACGCATTTGCGGCCGAGGCCGGCATCACCATCACCGCCACCGTGCCCGTATCGGCCCTGAAGGGCTGGAACGTGGTCGATGCCGACCACGAGCACGTCGGCTGGTGCGGCTACACCGGCCCCACCCTGCTCGACATCCTGGAGCAGTTGCCCGGCACGCCCGCTGAGACAGAAGCACCCGTCGCCTTCCCTGTGCAATGGGTAGAAAAAAACGCTTCCTCCTCTGACACATCCCAAGGCCGCCGTGTGTTCTGGGGCCGAGTGGCCACTGGCACTGTGGCAGCGGGGACCGAAGTGCAGGTGTTCCCCAGTGGCCAGAAGGCCGTGGTGGCCCAGGTGCTGGACCATGCCCGCCGCCCCCGAACGGTCGCAGCGGGCAACAGCGCCGGGATCGTGCTTGACCGCGAGCTGGACGTGTCTCGCGGCGACTGGATTCTGGCAACACCGGTGGCAGCCGCCGTGGCAGACGACGACTTTGACACCCCCGCCGCCGTCAGCCCATACCCCGGCAACCGCGAGCTGCAAGCCACTGTGGCATGGATGGACGATGAGCCCCTGATCGCTGGCCGCGTGTACTGGGCGCTGCACGGCCACCGCTGGGTCAAGGCCAAGGTCAAGCGCGTGGTGCACAAACTCAATGTCAACACCTTGGCTGAAGAAGAGGCCACTCAGCTCGACCCCAACGCCGTGGGTCACATCGAACTGCTGCTGCAAGAACCTCTGCCCGTCGTGGCCTACACCCAGTCCCGGGTGCTGGGCTCGCTGATTCTGGTCGACACCGCCAGCCACAAAACCTCTGGCGCGGTGTTGGTGCGCTGACGCACACACTGCCAGCTGTTTCAGCCAACCCAATCCGCTTGCTGTGCCAACGTTTGCCCCAGGTCAAACACGGCACGCAAGGTCAATACCCACAACCCGTGGCTCCAACTTTAAAATCACGGGTTTTTACCGATCACCCGCACACACCACCATGACCCACGTTGTCACCGAAAGCTGCATCCGTTGTAAATACACCGACTGTGTGGACGTTTGCCCTGTGGACTGCTTCCGCGAAGGCCCCAACTTCCTGACGATCGACCCCGATGAATGCATCGACTGCGCGGTGTGCATCCCCGAGTGCCCAGTGAGTGCCATTTACGCCGAAGAAGACGTGCCCAAAGACCAGCAGCACATGACCAAGCTCAACGCCGAACTTGCTCTGTTGCCCAACTGGAAAAGCATCACCAAACGCAAAGCGCCCCTGCCCGATCACGAGGACTGGAAAGACCGCACCGGCAAGCTGTCCGAGCTCATCCGCTGACACGCACCGTGCCACCCGCTGCCCAGGCAGAGCGCTCCGTCGAGCCCAGCACGCCCCTGCGCACCGATGCGCTGGTCATCGGCGCTGGCCCGGTAGGTCTTTTTCTGGTGTTCGAGCTGGGCCTGCTGGGCATCAGTGCCCAGGTGGTCGATGCATCACCCGTGGTGGGGGGTCAACCGGTGGAGCTGTACGGGCACAAACCCATCTACGACATCCCCGCGGTTCCGGTGTGCACCGGGCAGGAGTTGGTGGATAAGCTGCGGCAGCAAATCGAGCCCTTCCACACACCCTTTCACCTTGACCAGACCGTCTGCGCGCTCACTCCCCAGCCGGGGGGTGGATTTCTGGTCGAATCGTCGGCCGGTGTGCAGTGGCTGGCCAAGACGGTGTTCATCGCCGCAGGCGTCGGCGCATTCCAGCCCAAGCGCCTGAAGGTGGATGGCCTGGATGCCTTTGAGGGCTCTCAGCTGTTGTACCGGGTACCACAGCCCCAAGCTCTGGCAGGCCAGCGGGTGGTGGTCGTCGGCGGTGACGACACGGCCCTGGACTGGGCATTGCGTCTGTCCGAGCCCGGAGACCACGCTGCTGCCAGCGTGGTGCTGGTCCACCGGCGCGATGCCTTCCAGGCCGATGCGGCCACCGAAGCGGCTGTGCGGGCTCGCTGCAGGCAGGGCGGCATGCACTTTCAGGTGGGCCAGATCACCGGGCACCACCAGTCGGGGCGGCTGACCGACGTTGACATCACCACCCCCGACGGCTCCACCCAAACCCTGCCCCTGGACATCCTGCTGGTGTGCGGGGGCCTGAGCCCACAGCTGGGCCCCATCAGCCAGTGGGGTCTGGCCATGGAGCGCAAGCAGCTGGTGGTAGACACCGCACAGTTCAGCACGGCTGTGCCAGGCATTTTTGCGGTGGGTGACATCAACACCTACCCTGGCAAACGCAAGCTCATCGTCTGTGGCTTTCACGAGGCCACCCTGGCCGCCTACGGAGCAGCCGCCCTGCTGTCGCCCCAACAGCCGGTGGTGCTGCAGTACACCTCGTCCAGCAGCCACTTGCACCGCTTGCTGGGCGTCGCAGCCACGGCCCCAAGCCCGGCGTCCAACGCCAGCGCGGCCCCTGGGGCCAGCAGCTAGAATGCAGCCCGCGCCCTGAACTGGGCGCGCTCGCTAGGGGTGTTGCACCGCAAGGTGCGACTGAGAAAGTCCCTTTGAACCTGATTGAGGTAATCCTCGCGCAGGGAAGCATGCCCACCACACCGCTGTGTTCTCGCACAGGCGCACCTCGCCTCTTGACGGATTGACCACCGTCTGCGGGTTGGGTACCCGGTGTGGCGCAAGCCACCCTGCCATTGACCCGACACCGACCAATGGCACACACCAACACACTTCGTTCCCACACGTTTTTCACCTCACACGCCCGACCAGGTACGCGCGGCTTGCGCCTGCTACCCACCGCCCTTGCTACCCGCCACCTGGTGCTGGCACTGTCTGGCCTCACCCTCACCAGCGGGTTGTTGACGCCTGTGGCGCACGCGCAAACCACCCCAGCCGACGCCATGGCTACTTTGGGCACGGTGGTGGTGCGACCAGCGGCCGAAAGCGAACCCGCCAGCGTGACTGGGTTTGGCGATGAGACACCCCAACGCACGCCTGTGAGTGTGCGGGTCATTGACGCAGACACATTGGCAGACAACCAGGTCCGGCGCATGAGCGATGTGGTGCAACTCGATGCATCCGCCTCCGATGCCTACAACGCCATCGGCTACTGGGACCACATCACCCTGCGCGGCTTTGTGCTGGACAACACCTACAACCACCGCCGCGACGGTCTGCCCATCAGCGCAGAAACCTCGCTGGGACTGGAAAACCGCGAGCGCATCGAGCTGATGAAGGGCACCAGCGGCATACAAGCGGGCACCAGTGCACCGGGTGGGCTGGTCAACCACGTCATCAAACGCCCGACCGAACAGCCCACCCGCCAGCTCCGCCTGGGTGTCAACCAGCACGGAAACGCCTTGGCCCACATCGATCTGGGCGGACGGTTTGGCACCGACAGGGCACTGGGCTACCGCCTGAATGTGGCCAGCGAGCACCTGCGCAGCCATGTCAACGGCACCAACGGCCAGCGTGAACTGGCGGCATTGGCAATGGACTGGCGTCTGCAACCCGGCCAACTGCTAGAGGTGGAGCTGGAACACTCCCGGAAAAGTCAACCCGGCGTACCAGGCCTGAGCCTGACGGGCAATGCCCTGCCGGCACCCGACCCGTTCATCAACATCAACACCCAACCATGGAGTCAGCCCGGCACCATGGCAGGCCTGACTGGCAGCATCCGCTACACCCACGCCATCAGCACCGATTGGAGCTGGAGCGCGCAGGCGTCCAGCCAGCGCCTCAAAGCGGATGATTTTCTGGCGTATCCCCTTGGATGCGGCAAACCGTACGAATCTACCTACTGCCCCAACGGCGACTTTGATCTCTACGACTACCGGAGCCTGAACGAGCGGCGCACCACCCAGGCTCTGCAATGGCAAATCAAAGGCACGCTGCAAGCCGCAGGCACCACCCACCACATCAGCGCCGGGGTGCTCAAAAGCAGGTACACGGAAACCGGGCAACCAGGGATGTACCAAGGCGTCGGGACGGGGAATGTATTTTCGCTTGCACCCTCGCCTGCTGGCACTGTCTTTGACGACGAGTACACCAACCGCACTGAACGCACCACCGAATGGTTTGCACATGACCGCATCGAGTGGAACGCGCAGCTGAGCACCTGGGTGGGGCTCAGGCACAGTCAGCTGCGGCGCTCCAGCGTGCGCACCGATGGCTCCCGAGCCACCGACTATGCCCAAAGCTTCACCACTCCGTGGCTGGCGGTGGCGTGGCAGTGGCGACCAGAGACCATGGTCTACGCCAGCACCGGGCAAGGCATTGAAACCGCCGTGGCACCGGGTCGTGTGGAGTACACCAATGCAGGCATGCCGCTCGATCCGCTCAAAAGCCGCCAGTGGGAATTGGGTCTCAAGCACGCTTGGCACAGAGGCGATTTGTCGGCGGCCTTGTTCAGCATCACCCGCCCGCGCGCTGGTAAAGCCGGTGCTTGCGATGCGCCCGGCAGCTGCACCTTCCAAATGGACGGTGACGACCAGCACAGAGGGTTGGAGCTGACAGCCCGCCAGCGGCTGGGGGCGTGGACATTGGATGGCTCGGCCATGTGGCTGGCGGCCCAGCGGCGCAACGGGCAGATTGACCCGAGCCTGAATGGCAAGCGCCCGACCAATGTGCCCGACTTCGTGTTGCGCGCAGGTGCCACACTGGCCATTGCCCAGGTACCCGGGTTGACGGTGCACGCACGCGCCTCCCACGAGGGGCGCCGTGCGGTGGTGCCCGATGGATCGGTGCAACTGCCCTCCTGGACACGGGTGGACGCTGGCTTGGCCTACCGCACCCGCCTGTCCAACCAACCCGCCACCTGGCGGCTGGGGGTCAGCAACCTGCTCAACCGGCGCTACTTCCAGGAATCGCCCTACCAGTACAGCCACGTCTATCTGTTTCCAGCGGCACCCCGCACCGTCAGCTTGGGGTTGGACATGAGCTTCTGAGCCACTGTCTACCGATTGACAAAAAACTGCGCCCCTGGATCCGAGGCCATCTGAAGGCACTATAATCAGTGGCTATTCCCCGATAGCTCAGTCGGTAGAGCGCCGGACTGTTAATCCGTAGGTCCCTGGTTCGAGCCCAGGTCGGGGAGCCAAATTTCACTGTAGGTACCGATTTTTCCCCGATAGCTCAGTCGGTAGAGCGCCGGACTGTTAATCCGCAGGTCCCTGGTTCGAGTCCAGGTCGGGGAGCCAAGAAACATGAGAGTCAGCAGGTTAGCGCCTGCTGACTTTTTTGCTTTCTGGGCGGCTCGTGTCCGACACGTGTCCGAAATTTCCAGGGGGTTTGGTGTGTGTATCTTGAGTACAACACCATGATCAAACTCAGTGGGCTACACCTTTATGGCGCCAAGGCATGTGCAGGCATGACTTACCTGCCAGTGACTGCGCCTCTGCAAGCAATCACCTCCCACAGTGGCGACAACCAAAGCCAGGAGTCGCACTTGACCACACTACCAAAGTGCAGAGTCTTTCAGACTCCGAGTCGAGTCCTGCAGGCGCCGTCGGTACACCCAGCGGCCGACAAGTATCGCTAGCCCTGCGAACACAGCAGCTGCAAGCAACCACAAGGACGCCACATGCCATGAAATCGCTTCTTCCAGCAGTGCGAGCACGGTGAGCAATACGGCAACTACCCCACATGCCCAGGCGGCCACATGCCAACGCTGAAGCTTGGCCTTGTGTCCCTTCAGGAACAGCGTCCGCATGTGTAGTCTCGCGATATCTTGTTGAACATTTGCGATCAATTATGCAGAAGCCCTGTATGGTTTTCTCGTGCGGGTAACTCGTATCGAATGATCAAGGCGCTTGCAAAAAAGTATCTGACGCGCCTCGTGCTGCTCAGCCTGGCGCTTCTGCACCGCTCTCTGCGGTCAATGTACGAATGCAGCACGAAATTGATGTGAATCCAGCGAACCGAGAGGAACGTTCCGACGGCACAGTGGTGGTGTTGCTTCTACCAGAGGTGCGCCATGCAACAGCTTCAAACCAACCTGCAGCCTGATCATCGAGATCAGTCCTCACTTGTCTTTCTGCGCATGCGGTCGGTCATGAAGATCACGGGGCTTGGGCGGTCAACCATCTATAGGCTGATCGCAAGCAAACAGTTCCCCTGCCCGGTACGTCTGACCTCACATGCTGTCGCTTGGCGGAGTACCGACATCGAAGCGTGGAGCGAAACCCGCCCGGTAGCGGCTCACTGATTGCACCGCCGAGTGGGGTATGCCATGGGTCTGATCCACGATCCGAACACAACTCTGTGGAAGCCTGGTGACCTGGTCATCCACGATGCGGACGCCAAGCGCGTGGACATGCTCATGATCGTGCTGGGGGACGATGCCTCAGGTTTCTTTCGAACGCGATACGCATTCCCTTGGGCACAGCCCAGACCGTGGCGCAGGAAGATCTGGCGCAATACGGTTGAGTGGCTACACGATCCAGCGCGTTTTGGGATCACCGTCCCACGCCTGACGCAACCCTCAAGCGCTCATGTCCAGGACGGCTCCCAACATCACCAGACCGAGAACCATCCCACCCCATCGCCAGGTAGTGAATCGGTACCGGTGGTTCAGCCAGATGGCGCGACGAAGTCGGGCAATTGACAACACGAAAGCCGCCGCCATCAACACCGGGCCGACGACACCGAGCGACATGCGAGACAGATAAAGCAAAGAAACGCCGACCAGCGGCCATGCCACCGCGTCCAAAACAGCAAGACTTTTCCTGCCCGCCCATTGGGGAGCATCTTGCCTCGGTTCACGAGCCACCAGAAGCCACATGGAATACCTCCTTTTTTAGTCTCTTCAAGAATGCCACATCCCATCCATCGGTTCATTTCGCATGGCAACCATGTGTAATTTGTGTTTTACAGCCATCTGCCTCACCGCCTTGAATCGGCCAAAACCCGATACTGCTCGTAACTTATCGGAAGCGTTTGACACCTAAAAACCATCGACATATTTCCCGATTACCCCACTAAATGGTGAAGGTTGGCAACCGCGTCAGCCAGACATCGGGAGATACCCATGCTGGATCGTGATCAGTTGGAAACTTTTGCCGTTGTGATTGAGCAGCAGAGCTTTGAAAAAGCGGCGTCTGCATTGAGTATCACAAGGGGCGCCGTCTCTCAGCGAATCAAGGCGTTGGAAGAATCGCTGTCCACAGTCCTGGTGCTTCGAGACCGACCGGTATCACCCACGCCGGCAGGAGAAGTCCTGCTTCGATACGTGAAGGCGCTGAGAATCATGGAAGGGTCTGCCTTGCAGGAACTGGCGCCCCAGCCCAAACTCCATGCGCCCGTTCCGCTTTCCATTGCGGTGAATGCGGATTCATTGGCTACTTGGTTTCCAGAGGTCTTGAAGGAACTCCTGTTGAGCCAATTGGTTGCACTGGAAGTGATTGCAGACGATCAGGACCACACATCTCAGTTGCTGTCTCGCGGTGAAGTCATTGGGTGCATATCGACCAGTGCCAAAGCGGCCGATGGTTTCGTGGCCGAATGCCTCGGCGCCATGGAGTACCGCTGCTACGCAACGCCTGATTTCGCAGTAAGTGCATTTCCAGACGGATTGACTGTTCCATCAGTTCTGGCCACACCCGCCGTCCTTTTCAATCGAAAAGACTCCCTGCATGACGACTTCCTGAAAAGCCGTTTCGGATTTCCGATAGACCGGTACGCGAAACACTTTTTGCCGTCACCAGTTGCCCTGCTGGAAGGCGTGGCGATGGGTGCAGGCTATGGCCTGATACCGAGCACCCAGGCACAACCGGTGGTCGACAGCGGACGGCTCGTGGACTTGTGCCCAAACCACCGGGTCATGGTCGATCTGTACTGGCACCACTGGGAACTCGAACCGCCGTTGGCTCACGACGTCACTGCGCTGATCGTCAAGGTGGCTCAACGTGAACTGGTTTCGCGAGCAGTCGAAGAGCCAGTGCTGGTGGTCGCTGGGTCGGACGACTCAGCGAGAGGACCTCGTCATGCGAGTCCGGCGGTGGCCAGCAACAAAACCAAAGCCGACTGCAACACCCATTGATGCCGCAAGTCCAGCCACCAGCGAACTGGCGTCAGCCTGTGTAGACAGCAGGCCTAGCCAACTGGCCGCGTAGACACCGCCAGACGCGATGAGCCCCGCGACCATGGTTGCCCTGGCACGCTGAGGGGTCAGGTTGATGTCTGCCAGCAAGGCAAAAAAGCAGACGCCGACGCTGGCCAAGTAGACGATGTTGACCGACACCATGGTCTCCACGATGCCCTGATCGCGCGCGGCAAGCATGGCCCCAATAACGAGCGCCGAAGCTGAGGCAAGCCTTCGCCGCCCTATTCCTGGCAGAGTCGTGCTAATCGCTGAAGCCATCGCTCGCAAAATCGCCGCTCCGGAACCCAACGCAGCAAGTGACAGTGCGACCAACATGGCAGCCCCCAGACTCCCCGAAAGATGGCCGGCTGAGCGAGACAGCAACCACGGAATGACTTGCTTGCCATCTGGCATGTCCACCAGCACGCCGGTTGTCTGCATCGCCACCACAACAGCCGTTGGCAAGAATCCAATCAGGATCAGCGCCAACCCAGCCGTGGCGCATCCGACCACGGCGCATTGGGCTGTTCGACCAGACATCACGAATTGGTGGTAGTCGGCCCCAGTGACGACAAGGAGGCAAACGGCGAGGGACATGGTGCCCATTTGGGTCGGACTGAAGGTATCCAGGTCCTCCACGAACCTAGGCACTGCCTGCCAATAGAGTGCCAGTCCATCTGCAGCAACGAGGGTGTACACCAGAACCACCCCGCTCAACAGAAGGCAGCCGGCGAAAACACCCGAAGCAATGCGAAGGCTCATTTGCGCTGCGGCGTAGATCAGAACCAGCACGATGATCAGTCCATACGGATCGGGTGCTCCCAGCAAGCGAGCGACAGCCACACCGCCATGAATCTGCGCGGCGAGCACACCCGCCATCCATACAAGGGACAAAGCCGCCACCAAGCCACGCTGTTGCGAGCCGTAGGCACGCCCAAACAGGTCCCACACCGACAAACCAGACTGCCACAGAGGTTTTGCCACCACCGCGAGAGCCAGCATGCCCAACCCTGTGGCGAAGCCGTAGATGCTTCCGGCCATCCCGTGTGTCAGGGCCAGTTCTCCGGAGCCGAACAAGAAGCCGATGCCGTAGCTGGCCGACACCAATAGCGCCGCGATCTGGACGCTGCTCAGGACGCGATCCATCACGTCGCCGCCTTGCTCTGCCACTCGGTCGTCACCGCCGTTTGCGTGGTGAAGTAGGCACGACAGATGTGTGATCGATCCTCGAACAAAGGCAACTGACACAGCAGTGTGTGAGCTTCCGGAAGTCGGTAGTACGGAACTGCTGGCAACAGATGGTGGGTGAGGTGGTAGCCGTTGTTGCGCGGATGAATGATCCAGCGCCAGGGTCCGTGACAGACCATGTCACGGGTGAAGCCAAACACCCCTCCCGGTAGCAGTCCGAAGTGATCGCACATCTCGCGAAATGTGGTGATGCAATGAAACAGCGTTGCCCGCGAGATCAACCACAGCGATACAAAAGCCAAAGCAAAATCGCCGCCACCCAACAGGGCCAGCACACCGACGAGGCTCGCCCACCATCCCATGATGAAGGCTTTGCTCCTCAAGCTGACCTTCTGGTCGAACAGATGGCCGCCCAGTGACCCGAGCCAATTGGTCCACGAAAGCAGGCACTTTATGTAGCTGACCATCCACGAAGATGGCAGATGATCCTGACCCGGAATCAGGTCGGGATCGCCTTGCGTGCGGCCCAACTCCAGGTGGTGTTGGAAATGCGTCTCCCGGTATCGGGATAGGCTTGCGAACAGCAACGGCGCCACCAGCCCACGGGCTACAAAATCGTTCCGATCTTTGTCTCGAAAAATGTTTCGGTGACCCGCGTCGTGCAGGATGTTGCCCAGTGCCCGTTGCCGATTGGCGAGTACTAGCACGGACAAGGGAGCGAGCATCACATCGAGCCACACGACGGCGGCAACAGCTCCCACCATGAGCGTCCAGTCGAACGCAATATCGAGCAACACGCGTGCGGGACGCAGCTTGAACAACTCGCTGTATGGACTGCCCTGTTCCCTCAGCTGGCTGCGAAGATCGGCCATGTCCGCGAGGACTTCGGAAGTCGGTGCCATTTGGACACTCCTTCTCACTGTGCTTTGCCGTGTGGCGCCCGGCGGCAAAAGCAGTTGATGGCGGGAGTCTGTTCCGGGCTGCGCCAGACGGTAGCAGCAGATCCCGCTTGAACGTCGTGGTTTAGGAACTTTGGCCTCGTGTCAATTCAGCTAAACAGACCGCTTTCAGCGGTCCACCTGCGCACTTGTGCACGCGCCAGATGAACGCCTGCCGCCCATAATCAGCGCCGAAAGCCAACACCATTGCCCTGACAGGAGGACATCGGATGAGCGGAGAAAAAGACCAAGTTCGGCTGCCGCAGAAGATCGCCCCTGACCTTAGGCCAGAGACCTACGTCTACTGCACCTTCCAGGACCATTGCCTTCCTGTTGACCTCTCCCCCATCTGTACGTTCAGAGAGTCAGAAGGACTGACGGCCATCGTGGAGCGCTCTCAAGCCGTTCAAGCCAAAGTACCCTACATCTTCGAGGCCAAACTCATCACGCTCACCGTGCACTCTTCGCTGGAGGCCATCGGCTTCCTGGCCATGATCTCCTCTGCATTGGCCAAAGCGGGCATCCCCTGCAACGCGGTCGCAGCCTTCCACCACGATCACCTGTTCATCCCGGTGAATCGGGCCGACGATGCGTTTTCGTTGCTGGAGGCTTTGAGCCAAAGCAGCGCGCCAGCAGTGATTTGAGGAACCGCGTGCATCGGGTCGTCGTCGTTTAGCGCGACTGACCTAGCTGCAGATTTGGTCGCCCTGACCGGATTTCCTTTGACATCGCACGACGCGTTTGTCTACCCTCCCCTCTATCCAATCAGTTGAGACTTGAAGAGTGGGTCACTCGGTGCCAGCACCGCGTGGCCTGTCGGTCAACCCGACCTGTAGGAGTGGGGATGAGCAACTTTCAGACTCCCGTGGTGATGCAGTCAGCACGCTCCGTGTTGACCCAATCCTCGGTCAAACGACGCATAGACCCTATCGACGCGCCTGCTCGCCCTTTGGGCTCAAAGCGTTCGGCGCTTGTCGTCAAACGCGCTGACTCGGCTGCGTTGTCTGCAGGTCACAAAACTGGACTTGCTGCGGCGGGCGACTCGTTGCTAGTCTCAGCCGATGGCGCTGTAACCTTCCTGCTGCGCGCCACCAACTTCGGTCTGCTGATGGAGCGCACCCAACGTCAAGGTGCGGGTACGCGGCTGGTACAGACGATGGTGTTTCGTGACGTGAAGAGCTTCGACTTGTGGTGCGCGGTTGAGCCACTGCGGTTTGGAGATGGCCTGCTGTTCAGCAAGCTGGTGCGCGAAGGCCATGCAGCATTTACTGCCAGGTGCTGAATCCAACAGGCACGCTGCGCACGGGTGCGACAGCATGGACGATGTGCGTGTTTTGCAGCTGCTGCCCCTGATCGCAGACGTCAGCTCTTCTGGGAAAGTGCTATCGCTCTTTCACGAGGTTGTTGCCGGTCTGGGTGCTGACGCGGGCGTCTTCCTGAGTTGCCTCCGGGATGATGCAACCCGAACCTCCTTTCGGTCGATGTGGGCGTGCGACCCGGCATGGGCGGCTGAATACGCGTCTCACCAATGGTTCGAATACGACCCCTGGTTGCGGTATGCATCGAGCAACGCGGAGCCCATCCGCGCCAGCGACTTGGCCTGCTCATCGAACGAAGAAATCGACTTCACCCGCACAGCGGCACAGCATGGTTTCACCTCTGCTCTGATTGCGCCTGCTCCCAGCCCGGTTGGCCTCTCCCGGGTGGGCGTCCTGTGCCTGGGATCAGCCGACCCCAGTAGGTTTGACGGCGAAAATTTCCCTAAGTTGCGTGTGCTGGCACGCGCGCTCGCCATGGAGTTGCATCACTGGATCGCGCAATCCATGCGCGAAGAGCTGCTTCAAGGGGTGCGCCTCACAGACGCCGACCTGCAACTCCTACGCCATGAGGCCGCCGGTCACAGCAGCAAGCTCATCGGCGCGGCCATGAATCTGGAAGCCAAAACCATCGACTGCCGGTTCCAGCGGCTCAATGCCAAGTTGGGGGCGCCTGATCGGCGCACTGCGGTGCGTATCGCGCGCCTCTATGGACTCCTGTAGTGCAGCGCATGTCCTTGGTCATCGCACTTCGCGCGTGGACCGACGTCCTTTGCAACAAAGTACGGCGCATACAGTGCCCTGAGCAGGGGTTGAATGATGCTTAAAGGGCAGCTCAGACGGCTCCATCGAAAAACAGGCGCCAGCGCCCTTGCTCCCGTGCCCAGTATTGGCGACGGTCGGCGCTGCGTGACGGCTTCGTGCTCACCACGGTGTAGTTGACGATGGTCACCTCGGCCCCTCGCTTCCAGCGAAAGACGGAAACCTGACGCCAATCGGCCTGCGGATCGAGTTCCCCGCTGGCGCCCAGGGGCTCGGCATCAAGGGACGCCTTGCGCAGCGGGTTGTCAACGCGCGCATTGAAGTCCGCCGTTTGCAGGGCCAACAAAGTGCGAGCATCGCCGCGGGCACGTGCCTCTTGCCACTTGGTGAGCAGAGTTTCGAAACTGCGCCGTTCGGCCGCCTGGTCGGCGGGTCGAACCCAGTTCACCTCGTTCGCAATGACAACAGGTGTGCGCCGGGTTTGCAGCACCTCCATGAGGTAAGCCATGTCGTCGTTGGCCAAGGCGACACAACCTTCTGTGGCGTAGGGGCTGCGGGCGTAAGAGACGCGAGGGACGCCATGCAACCAGATGCCGCTGCCCGTTCGGCCCATGCGACGGTCGTGCTCGTTCGGATAGTTCAGAGGCAGCGCGCCGATTCCGTACAGCTCTTCCACCTGCTGGTCGTCCAGCCTGCTGGTGATGTGGTAGATGCCCAACGGCGTGCGCAGATCACCTTCCACCTCTTTGTCAAAACCCGCCCGACCAATGGACGCATAGAAACTGCGAACCAGCTGCAGGCCGCTGGACTTCTGCTCGAACACGTAGACCCGTGAATGGCTGGCGTCTACGACGACCACATGCCGAACGTTGCGGGCGAGCTCCAGCACCTGCTCCGGCACGGTGCCGGGCGGTGGCATCTCTCTGAGCGAACCCAGGCGCCGGGTGGCCTCGGCGCGCAGTTTTTGCAGTTGCTCCCGAACGGCCGGAGGGCCATCCTTCACCGTGGCGAAGCTGGGCAGCGTTCCACTCTGGGCCATCAGAAGGTCCCCGTAGACGAGTTGTCCCAACTGGAAACCCGGCACGTCACGCACCAGCGCCGCGGCCAATGGCAGGGCATGCCGGTCCCCGGCCGCGATGGCGCGGTAGACCGCGATGAGGCGCGCTTCCGGCGACGAACTCAATGAGCCGGCCAGAACAGCGCCATCGTTCAAGCTGCTTCTGGTGGTCTGGCCGCTGGCCTGTCCGAATGGCAAAACCAGAGACGCACCTGCGAGCGCAGCTCGGGAGAGCAACTTTCGTCGGGTGGTGACCCGATCAGGTGGTACTGACATGGAGTCGTTCTGTCCAAAGGTCATTGCGCGTCGGCCAGGGCAACGGAAGCGGCCATGTCGAGCTGTTCCCGCATGGCCTTGGCCTCCTGCTTGAAGCCGGGCAACTGGGCAACCGCAACGGTCGAGACCGACGAATCGCTGGCGATCCGCGACGGGTTGGTCTGCACTCCCTTGACGAGGTATTCAAAGTGCAGATTCGGGCCCGTCGCCGTTCCGGTGGAGCCGACTGTGCCAATGGTCTGACCTTGCTGCACGCGTTGGCCCATCCGGACATCGATGCGGCCCAGATGCGCATAGGCGGTGGCGGCCTTATCGGGGTGTTGGATCACGACGTAATTGCCGTACCCACCCTTGCGACCCGCAAAGCTCACCACGCCGTCGGCCACGGTTCGAATCGGGGTTCCGGCCGGAGCGCCGTAGTCCGTTCCTTTGTGCGCTCTCTGACCCCCGAACACCGGGTGGATACGAGGCCCGTAGGAGCTGGTGACCCTGGAAAACGCCAGGGGTGAGGCCAGGTATGCACGACGCTGACTCGCCCCATCGAGGCTGACGAACTCGCCGGTCTGACCTGCCGCCTGGAACCACATGGCCTGGTGCGTGTCTTTGCCGTTCTGAATCTCGGCACCCAGCAACTGGCCTGTGAACAGGATTTCACCATCCAGCTCGAATACCTCATACACGAGGCTGACACGCGCACCGCGCTTCAAGTCGCGCTGGAAATCGATGTCCCCGGAAAAGGCCTCGACCGTCTGCGCGGCGACGGCATCCGGAATGCCGGCCTGGTCGGTGGCGGCATAGAACGAGGAGCGGATGGTGAGCGAACCGAACTGCTCTAGGCGCCGTGGCGTCGGCTGTTCAATCCGAGATTGGTAGCCACCTTCTTGTTGCTCCACCACCAGCCGGCTGATGCGCTGGCTGTTCGTGTCCACCCAGCGCACAGACAGGGTCTTCAGGCGCCCTGCCGACGCTCGGGTGACGGTGGCCAGCTTGCCGGACGCACCGGTCAACAGCATGCGCGATGTGGCGTCGTGCGCGAGAAAGGTCTGTGCCTCGCGGTCATCGACACCCAGCCTTTTGAGCAGGGCCTGAAGGGAGTCGTCGCGGCGGGTGAGCTGCGATTGATGGATCAGAAACTCGGGGTTCGATGTCGTCGGCTCAGACACCACCAGTGGCGCATTCATGGTCTCCATCACTTGCCGGACGGGCCACTGCGCCGCGTCGGGCAAAGCCGGGGAGACACCAAAAGCCACGACGCCTGTGCCCAGCATCAAGGTGCCCAAGACCGCCAGCACGGACCGCCGGTGGTGTTGGATCAGTACTGTCAAACGGAGCATGTTGGCTGGGTGCATGTCAGGTCACTCGATGGCTTGACCACGGCTTCAAACGCCTCAGGCCGCGGACAAAAGGATCTGGATGTCCGATGCGATCGTGGCGGCATCGGTTCCGTAGGCGGAAAACAGGCGGACCCGGGCTTCGGAGTCGAAGATGTACTTCCCTGCCGAGTGGTCCATGGTGTAGGAGGTCGGGGTCGAGCCCGAGACCTTCTTGTAGTAAATCTTGAAGCCCGCCGCGACGTCTTTGAGTTCGTCTGGCTCGGGCCGCAGCGCGATGAAGCTCGGGTCGAAGTTCGCCATGTACTCCTTGAGCAGCGCCTGCGTGTCCCGCTCGGGGTCCACCGTAATGAAAAGCACCTGCAGTCGATCACCCTGGGCACCCAGCAAGCGCTTGACCTCTGCCATGGTGGTCATCGAGGTGGGGCAGACGTCCGGACACTGTGTGAATCCGAAGAAAACGACCGTGATCTTGCCCTTGAAGTCCGCCAGCGTTCTCAAGTTGCCGAGGTGATCCTTGAGCCGGAAATCCTGGGCAAAGGTGGCGCCGGTCACATCGGTGCTTTTAAACGGCGTAACCTCGGGTGAGCAGGCCATCAGCACAGGCATGCCGACTGCACTGGCCAGGGCGACCCGGACAAAGCGCCGACGGCCCATGGACGGGTGGCCAGGTGTGGATGAAAAACGCGGGTCCATATCACTTCCTGGCTTTAGCCACTTCTTCGGCCACGAGTGACAGCAGTTGCTGGTCACCGAAGGACGGCAGACCGCGACCATTGACAAAGAACGTGGGCGTCTTGGTCACTTCCAGTGCGGTCAGGTCTTCGATGTCTTGTTTCAGCACCGCTGCGATGTCCGAGCCTTGGGCGTCGGCCTGTGCTTTGGCAATGTCCAGACCGGCTTCCTGCGCCGCCCGGAACGCCAGCTCGATGTTGGGTTTACCGTGGTCCGCCCACTGCGGCTGGGTGGCCAGAATCATCTCCAGCACGGGTTGGTACTTGTTCTGGCGTTTGGCGGCTTCGAGCAGTTTGACCACCTGATCGGAGCCGGCATGGAACGGGGCATAGCGGATCACCAGGCGCACATCGTTCGGGTATTGCTTGAGGATGTCCTTGACGATGGGATAGAACGCCCGGCAGGTCTCGCACGCAGGGTCAAAGAATTCGACGATGGTGACCGGCGCATTGCTGGGACCAAAGACCGGTGAATGGAAGCGGACCAGCCGGTTGTCCGTCTGAATGGCGGGTTCGCTGCCGGACTGCTGGACCACCTGGCTGACCTTCTCGGCCTGCGAGTTCTGCACCCGCTTCTGGTAAGCGTTCATGCCGAGGAAGAAGAACACCAGGACGATGGCGACCAGGGCGGCAACAGTAATTTTTTTGGAGTTCATCGGGAGGACTTTCTGAGGTAAACGATGAGAAGGAATGCCAGCGCCATGAACGCGGCCAGCGACAGCCAGGGGATCTGGACGCCGTTGAGGATGTCGAGCTTTTGGTCCGCGCAGGACACACCGGCGCTGCAAGGCACCCAGGCCTTGGGAATCAGGCCGGCGACCAGCAGGGTGTGGTACCCGGCCATGGCCACCCCGCCCAGTGCCAGGGCGAGGCCGTAGACGGCGCCCCGACGGTCATCGGTGAAGCAGGCGATCCCGAGGATGATGGCGAGGGGGAACATAAAGATGCGCTGGTACCAGCACAGGACGCAGGGCGTCATGCCCATAACCTCGCCCAGAAACAGCGCGCCCGAGGTGGCGGCCGTGGCCACCAGCCAGGCCATCAGCAGCCAGGTCCAGGGGCGGTTCATGACGCGCCTTTCGAAGAGGCCACGGCAGGACGCAGGGACATCAGGATCCAGGCGCCCGCCGCCAGCACGATGAACACATCGGCCAGGTTGAAGGCCGGCCAATGCAGACCGCGCCAGTGCAGGTCAAGGAAGTCGGTAACCGCGCCGCTGGCGATGCGATCAATCAGGTTGCCGCTGCCGCCGGCCACCAGCAGCGCACCCGCCACGCGTTCGAGCGGCTCCACCTGGCGAGCCAGACAGACGAATGTGATGGGAACGACCACTGCGAAGCCGATGGCGATGAAAAACACCCGCTGCCAGCCGCCCGCTTCAGCCAAAAGGGAAAACGCGGCACCGGTGTTGAGCACATGGACCAGGTTGAACCAGGTCGTGACCTCGATGGCCGTGCCCAGCGCGATGGTGCTGGCGAACCAGGCTTTGCTTAGCTGATCCAGCGCCAGAAGAAGGACCACGGCCGTGAGCCAGGCCAGACGGGGACGGCCCCGCCAGGGAGATACAGACATGAAAAGACCCTGAAAGAACGGACATCACCAGCCGCAAGGGCTGGCACGCTTTACAGGGATCGGATAGGGGCGGCAATGGGCGCCGCCAAAGAAACCGAACCCTGGTCAGGCCAGGGTGGGCCACTGCGGCCGTTCGGGCCGCTCGACGAACAGGCCCTCGGTCCAGGAACGCGACTTCGCTTGCGTCCGGGTACGGGTGTCGCTCATGGAAAAGGGCACGCTGGCCAGCAGGGCCAGGGCGCCAGCGTGGCAGCTTCCGCAGTGCGGGTGCTGAGCATGGGACTCACCGGCGTGGTCGGCGGCGTCAACCTGCGACGAGACACCGGCCGCGCTGGCGTGGAGGGGCGCACAGGGTTCGTGCGCACAAGGCGCGCCCGTGGCTGCGCCGGCCCACTGCAGGGGCAGGCAGAACATCAGCAACAGGGCAAACAGGCAGGCACGCATCAAGGGTGGATTGTAGGGTGAAGACAGCAATAGAGATCGGTTGACCCGGACAGCCCGCAGGTTGTTCAGAGAGTCGGCGGTCGCTGATGTGCGCGAATGGTGGCCAGCAATTCCGGAGCGACCTGCATGGGCCGAAACGCCCCCACGTGCGAACGCCCGGTGTTGCCCAGAGGTAGCCGGCCCAGCAGGTGCCCAAGCGGCACCAGCAGCAGCCGCAACAGCTGACCATTCACCTCGGTCAGGTTTCGCGTCCGCCAGGCCAGCGCGAGCATGAGCCCATGCGTTCGTGCATGCGACACCAGCCGCGTCTGCCCGAGCACATGCAGGGCTTCGAGCAGATGCCAGGCCTGGGCTGGGTCACTGCGGTCGATCCGGCGGTACGCCCGGTGCAGCCGCTCGAAGGTGCCCGGGTCGAACGCCACCGTCGCAGTGGGTTCAGTGGGCGTGGTGTTCATATTCGTGTCTGCGGTTCCCATGGCGACGTGGGCCATGGCGGTCGCCAAACGGATTGTCGAAAATGCCCATGTTGGTTCCTTTCAGCGGCGCAGCAAGCGCAGTCCATTGCCAACAACCAGCAGACTGGCACCCACATCAGCGAAAACGGCCATCCACATGGTGCCAAGCCCCATGAGGGTGAGCACAAGAAACACGGCTTTGATGCCCAACGCCAGCGTGATGTTCTGCACCAGCACCGTATGGGTGGTTTTGGACAGTCGGATAAAGGTGGCGATCTTTCGCAGATCGTCGTCCATCAAGGCAACGTCGGCTGTCTCGATGGCCGTGTCAGAGCCCATGGCGCCCATCGCGAACCCAATGTCTGAGCGGGCCAGCGCAGGAGCGTCGTTGATGCCGTCGCCGACCATGCCGACCACCCCTTCGCGGCCAAGACTTTCGATCACGCGCAGCTTGTCTTCGGGCAACTGGTTGCCATGCGCCTGGTCTATGCCCACTTGTCGGGCGATCGCCTCGGCGGTGTGCGCGTTGTCGCCGGTCAACATCACGGTCCGTACACCCAGGCGATGCAGTTGATCAATAGCGGCCCGACTGCTTTCCTTCACGGTATCGGCCACAGCGAACAGGGCCATCACCCGCTCCCTCTGTTCGTCGACCAGCATGACCACTGTCTTGCCTTGCCGTTCCATCGTATCGAGCCGATTTTCCAGGTCCGGGGTGCACAAGCCCAGTTCGTGGACCAGTCTGTGATTGCCCAAGCGGTAAACCGTGCCACCGATCACACCCTTCACACCGCGACCGGGCAAGGCTTCAAAGTTGTCCACAGCCTCTCGTTCGACACCCTGGGCATTCGCCGAAGCCGCCACGGCTTGGGAAACCGGGTGATCCGAGCGCCCCGCAAGGCTGGCAGCCAGTTGCAGACACCGCGCCTCGTCCAAGTCGTCAAGCCGCGCAAAATCGGTCTGTACTGGTTTGCCGTGGGTAATCGTGCCGGTCTTGTCCAGGGCCAGCCACCGCAGCTTGCGCCCTTCTTCCAGATACACCCCTCCCTTGATCAGCACACCTTGCCGGGCTGCGGCAGCCAGACCACTGACGATGGTCACAGGTGTCGAGATCACGAGGGCACAGGGGCAGGCGATGACAAGCAGCACCAGTGCCTTGTAGATCCAGTCCTGCCAGGCTCCGCCCATCAACAGCGGGGGCAGCACCGCCACGGCCAAGGCGATGGCAAACACCACGGGCGTGTAGATGCGGGCAAACTGGTCGACAAACCGCTGTGTGGGCGCCCGGGCGCCCTGCGCCTCTTCGACCGCGTGAATGATGCGCGCCAGCGTGCTGTTGCCTGCTGCGGCCGTGACGCGGTACTCGAACGAGCCGGATTCATTGATGGTGCCGGCAAACACAGCGTCGCCAACGGCCTTGTCAACAGGCAGGCTTTCGCCCGTGATGGGCGCCTGGTTGACCGTAGAACGTCCGCTGATGATGCTGCCATCCAGCGCGATGCGTTCACCCGGTCGCACCCGCACCAAACTGCCCACCGCCACAGACTGGGCCTCGACAGACTGCCAGCTTCCGTCGTTCTGCTGAACCGTCGCCTGCTCCGGCGTAAGACGCATCAGTCCTTCGATGGCGTTGCGGGCCCGGTCAAGGGACTTTGCCTCGATGAGCTCAGCGATCGTGAACAGCACCATCACCATGGCCGCCTCAGGCCATTGACCCAGCGCCAACGCACCTGTGACAGCGATACTCATCAGCGCATTGATGTTGAGATTGCCATTGCGAATGGCCACCCAGCCCTTCTTGTAAGTGGTTAGACCTGACCCCAATACGGCCACAAGGGCCAACGCAGCCACAAGGGTGTCAGGAAGTCCGACCCAGTCCGCAGCTTCTGAGGCGATGGCTGCGGCGCCCGCCAGCGCCAGCGGCCACCAGGGCTTTCGGGTTTGGCGGGCAGGAGTACGTGCGGCACCTGCTTCAACCAGCTCGGGCTGAAACCCCAGCGAGCGCACCGCTTCCAGTACCGGGTCCAGCGCGCCGGGTGCGTGCACCACAGTCAGAACCCGCTGCACAAGGTTGAAGTCCATTTGCCGAACCTCGGTCATCGGGTCGAGCTTTTTGCGGATCAGCGCTTCTTCGGTCGGACAGTCCATCTGCAGGATGCGGATGGCCGTGCGCACGCCGTCGGAGGTGAGCTGGGGAGCACGGAGTGCTTCGAGGGAGATTGGAGCGGGCGCACAGCAAGCAGCAGCCCCGTCCTGTTCCTGGGCGTGTTGATGATCACGAACTTGAGATGGCTCATGGCGATGCTCCGCGTTCCCGCACTTGCGAGTCGATGGGGTGTGGTCGGGTTCAGAAGAGGGGGCCGACATGGAAACTCCTACAGGATCAGAATAGGGGTATTGAAAACCCTGGAGCGACTCCAGAGTCAAGCCCTGAGTCCCACCCACCGGAGAAACCCCATGCGCATCAAGGAACTGGCCGAAGCCACAGGTGTGGACGTGGACACCATCCGCTACTACGAAAAACAAGGCCTCCTGCCGGAACCGGCCCGGCAGGACAACGGCTACCGCGACTACGCGAGCACCCATCTGGAACGTCTGGCCTTCATCCGCCACTGCCGCGCACTGGAGATGCCGCTGGCCGACATCCGCCGGCTGCTGGGCGCGCTGGACGCACCGGGCGAGCCGCACCCGGATGTGGACCGGCTGGTGCAGGAGCAGATCGACAAGGTACGAGCGCGGCTCAAGAGCATGCGCGCACTGGAAAAGCAGCTGTTGCTGCTCAAGGCCAGCTGCGGCCGTTGTGACGACGAAGGGTCAGACTGCGGCATCCTCAAGGAACTGGTGGCTGCAGCGCACGGCGAGGCCTGTGCGTGCCATGCTCATCTTGCGCATTGACCGGTCATGAAGACCTTTTTTCTCTACATCGCCACCGCATTGGCCGAGATCGTTGGCTGCTATCTGCCCTGGCTATGGCTTCGCCATGGCGGTTCCGCATGGTTGCTGCTGCCGGCAGCGGCCAGTCTCGCACTGTTCGCTTGGTTGTTGACTTTGCATGATGCGGCCTCGGGCCGCGTGTATGCGGCCTACGGCGGGGTGTACATCGGTGCAGCCATCGCGTGGTTGTGGGCAGTCGATGGTGTCCGACCTTCAGTGTGGGATGCGACCGGTGCGGCGGTGGCCTTGTTGGGCATGGGGATCATTGCGTTCCAGCCGCGCTGACCAGTTCAGCAGCCACATCAATCGCCAGGGGCGGCAGGTTCGCAGTCAAATAGCAGTCAAAACTGTCACCGGAAGGCAAGCCTGCGGTCACCCGCGCGTCACTACATTGGACCTGTACACGGTACCTCGTTGCATCACCCGATCAACGTGAAACTTTCAGGAGAAACCATGATTCGCAAATTCAACATCGTCGTCCTTTCGCTCGCCGCAACCCTCCCGGCTTTCGCCATGGATGCAGCTCAATCCGAGGCCAAGCAGACAGTCCCACTGGTCAATGGTGAGACCCTGTACGTCTTCAAGGACGGGAACATGGCCAAAGCCAACCAATTTGGACGCACTGCATATCTCGCCAAGGGAGAGGTCGTTCAATCGGTGGATGGTCAGAAGATCAGCACGGTGGGCAACGAAGTCGCTCGCCTTGATATCTTGGCGCGCAAGGGTCACCACAACTGATCGCGACTTCTGCGCAGAAACAGCCACCCTGTCTTGGGGTGGCTTTTCTATTTGCGACGGAACATCACTGTGGCAACAGCCAACATGACCAGATAGTTGACCACCATGAACCAAGGTGTGTTCCAGGCGATTCCATCGAACCCCCAATAGGTCACCGGATAAAGAACCGGTGATGGGTAGAAATCAGCCGAGTGGGTGAAGACATCGATCAGGATGTGAGTCCACCAGCCCAGCAAAGGTAGCCAGAGGCGCCTCAGCCACACCCAGCAGGCAGCAGTGACCACACCGGCCACCAAGGCGCTGTGCATCACACAATGCAGGTGATGGGTCAGCTCCGAGAGGACGGGAGACATCGGGGGTTCGTAGCCCGGCAGGGCAATGGCATAGGCCTGCAGGACGGACCAACCATCGGAAGTGACCAGTGCCAGGTATCCCAGAGGCAGCAACTGGATCAGGTCAGGCACCACCGCCATACCGACCGCCAGGGCGGCGGTGCGACGGTCCAGGCGCCGATTTCGATGCATCCACACAGCACCAAGGCCTACCCACACCCCGTGCGCAACAATGTCCATGGTCAGACCTCTCTATAGGGTGTTCCTCGTTGGAGCCGAGCCGACCTGAGGCGAAGCGCATTGCCTATCACCGACACCGAGCTCAGGCTCATGGCCAGCGCAGCAATCAAGGGCGACAGCAGCCAACCCGTCAACGGGTACAGCACACCGGCGGCCACCGGGATGCCCAGGGCGTTGTACAAAAAGGCAAACACCAGGTTCTGCTTCATGTTGCCGACGGTCGCTTCTGACAGCGCCCGCGCGATTGCAATCCCGCGCAGATCGCCCTTGACCAGCGTCACCTGCGCGCTGTTCATCGCCACGTCGGTCCCGGTCCCCATGGCCACGCCCACATCGGCCTTGGCCAGTGCGGGCGCATCGTTGATGCCGTCACCGGCCATGGCCACCACGCGGCCTTCCTTTTGCAAGCGCTCGACCAACAGCAGCTTGTCGGCCGGTTTGACCTCGCCATGCACCTCGTCGATGCCCAGGCGGGCGGCCACAGCCTGGGCCGTGGTCAGGCCGTCACCGGTCGCCATCACGATACGCAGCCCCGATGCCTTGAGGGTCGCCAAGGCCTCCGGCGTGCTGGCCTTGACCGGATCGGACACCGCCAGCAGGCCCATCAACTGGCCATCCATCGCCAGGTACATCACACTGGCACCTTCTGCACGCAAGGCCTCTGCCTGCGGCACCAGCGCCGAGACCGAGACACCGATCTGCTCCATCAGCGCGGTGTTGCCCAGCGCCAACTGGTGCCCAGCCACCTGGCCACGCACGCCGATACCTGAACCGGATTCGAAGTTCTCGGGCTTGTCCAGCGCCATGCCACGTTCGCGCGCGGCGCGCACGATGGTTTCGGCCAGCGGGTGTTCGCTGCCCTGGTCCAGGCTGGCGGCCAGGCGCAGCACCTCGTCGGCATCAAAACCGGGCGCGGGAATGGCGCGCTCGAAACTCGGACGGCCCTCGGTCAATGTGCCGGTTTTGTCGATGATGAGGGTGTCGATCTTGCGCATGTTCTCGATCGCCGCGGCGTCCCGGAATAACACGCCGTGCGTGGCGCCCCGACCGGTCGCGACCATGATGGACATGGGTGTGGCCAGACCCAGGGCGCAGGGACAGGCAATGATCAGCACCGACACCGCGTTGATCAGGCCGAACACCCAGCGCGGCTCGGGGCCGAACAGGCCCCAACCGAAGAAAGTCAGCAAAGCAATGCCCACCACCGTGACGACGAAGTAGCCCGCCACCACATCGGCCATGCGCTGCATCGGCGCCCGGGAACGCTGTGCCTGAGCCACCATCTGCACGATCTGCGACAACATGGTGGCCGCGCCCACACGCTCACTGCGCATCACAAGCGCGCCGCTGGTATTGAGCGTGGCACCAACCACCTTGTCGCCCACCTGTTTTGCCACTGGCATCGGCTCGCCCGTGAGCATGGATTCATCGACCGAACTGCCGCCTTCCGTCACCTCGCCGTCCACCGGGACCTTTTCGCCGGGCCGCACGCGCAGCACGTCACCTACGTGCACATGGGTCAGCGGCACGTCCTCTTCGGTGCCGTCGGCGCGGATGCGGCGGGCCGTCTTGGGCGCCAACCCCAACAGCGACTTGATGGCCGCCGAGGTCTGCGACCGGGCCTTGAGTTCGAGCACCTGGCCCAACAGCGTGAGCGAAATGATCACGGCGGCAGCCTCGAAGTACACGGCGACGCGGCCCATGGAGATGAACGAGTCCGGGAACACCTGTGGCGTGACCGTCGCGACCACGCTGTAGGCAAATGCGGCTCCCGTGCCCAGCCCGATCAAGGTCCACATGTTGGGACTGTGGTTCATCACCGATTGCCAGCCACGCGAGAAGAACGGCCAGCCGGCCCACAGCACAATGGGAATGGACAAGACCAGCTCGACCCAGCTCTGCACGGACATGTCCATCCACTGGAGGCGGTGGCCAAACATGGCGAGCACAAAGACCCCGGCGGTCAGCGGCAGCGTCCACCAGAAGCGGCGCTGGAAATCGCGCAATTCGGGGTTGTTGTCGTTATCAAGTTCCGGCAGCAAGGGCTCCAGCGTCATGCCGCACTTGGGGCAATTGCCCGGATGGTCCTGGCGAATCTCCGGGTGCATCGGGCAGGTGTAGACCGTGTCGGCGGCCGCTGGCGCTGAAACTGCAGTCGCCGTGGACACAAGGTACTGCAGCGGGTTGGCTGCGAACTTGCCCTGGCACTTGGCACTGCAGAAGTAGTAGGGCCGCCCCTCGCGCTTCAGCGTGTGCGCCGACTGCGCCGTGACCTTCATGCCGCACACCGGGTCCTTGAGATCGGTGGGCGAGTCGGGCACGGTCGGCGGGGTGCCGCTTCTGTGGTGTTGGTGTGTGGTGATATTCATGGGCCTATTGCTTGTCGTCCTGGGTGCGACCGGGTGGATGCGGGTGCCGACCATGTCCTCCATGACCGTGTCCATGCATCAGGTGCATCAGCGGACAGGCCAGCAACAGCAGGTAGGGCCAGTAGCCCAGGACATGGCCCCAGTGCTCGCGCAGCATGTAAAACCCTGCGATCAATGCAGCCGTCGCCAGCGCCATGCCGGCTGGGCGCCGCCAGAAGGAATGCACATGGGGTTCGTTGTCATCGTGGTTCATGGTGTCTGGTGCTCCGTTGGCTAGGCTTTGACCGCGTACCGCATCATCATTCCCGCCTCGGCGTGTTCAAGCGTGTGACAGTGAAAGACGTAGTCCTGATCGCCTTGGTGCGGATGCGAAAAGTCGATGGCGATCCGCACGGATTCACCCGGCCACACCTGCAGGGTGTCGACCACGCCCTGGTCCTGAGGCAGCAGGCCGCGTGCACCGGCCAGGGAGCGAACCGGCGCTGGACTGCCCAGACGTTCGAGCACCCGGAACGAGAAACCGTGCAGGTGCATGGGGTGCGGCATGCTGCGTTCGGCGTTCTCGATCCGCCAGGTTTCACGCGCGCCCCGCTGGACAGTCAATGGGACAGCGGTATGGTCGTACACCCCACCGTTGATCGTCCAGTGGCCCTTGCCATCGTGGCCCAGTTGAATGCGCCGCGCCGCGCCCGCCGGTTCAACCGGAGCGGAGAGGCTAGACAGGCGCGCAGGCAGACGGCGGTCGTATGGTGTGCTGGACGGCGCCAGGTCGATACGCATCAGCGCCCGTGCATCGCCTTCCATGGCCATCGCTGCGAGCGCGGCTGCGCCCTGTGTCGCACCATGCTGGCTGTGGTCCATCGTGGCCATGTCGTGTCCCCCCTCCTGGTGCATCGGGTCGAAGGGCAAGGACGCCAGGGTCACCGGGCGGGTGGGGTTGGCTTCTCGAAAATCCACCAGCACATCAAGCCGCTGGCCCGGGGAAAGGAAGGTCTGATCGATGCGCAAGGGCTGCGCAAGCAGGCCGCCATCCGTGCCCGCCAGGTAGAAGCCGAGCGCTTTGCCGTCCTGCAGGAACGCGAGCCGGTAGCTGCGCGCGTTGCTGCCGTTGAGGATGCGAAAACGAACGATGCGACGCCCGGCCTTCAGGCGTGGGCGTTCGGTCAGGTTGACCATCAGCCGGTTGCCCACCCAGCCACCGAAGGACTGGGCGGCGCTGGGCGCGTACTGGAGGCGCCCTTGTGCGTCGAACTCCTTGTCCTGCAGCACCAGCGGGATTTCGGATTCACCCAACGCCAGCGCCAGCTCCTTGCGCAGGGCGGCTTCGTCGTCGTCCTCGACGAACAGCAGGCTGGCCAGGCCGTGATAGGCCTGCTGAGGGATGTATCCGTGGGCGTGGGGGTGGTACCAGTACATCGACGACCGGTCCTGCAAGGCGAACGCGTAGTCCATGCTCTGACCCGGCGCCACGACGTTGAGGCCATTGCCGTCGTTGCGAGAATCGACACTCAGGCCATGCCAGTGAATGACCGTCGGTTGATCAATGTGATTGATCAGCTTCACCCGCATCTCGTCGCCACGGCGGGCCAGAAGCGCCGGGTTGAGGAACTTCTTGCCACGCGATTCCACGGCGTAGGCTAGGATAGGTGTGCGCTGACCCGGCAGCACCTCGATCTCGCTGCGGACCACATGGACTTCCTTGAAGTCTGTTGCGGGTAGAACACCAAAAAGACCGCTGCTTCCCGGAAGTCGCAAGGGGTTGGAGAAGCCCGCCGCCTGTGTTTCAAGGCGAAGGATCTCGTCGGAAGACAGGCCTGACTGGGCAACTGTGGCCGCCCAGATGCCTGGGCAGGCTGTCGCGGCACCCAGAGCACCCGCGCCGCTCAGAAACTGCCGCCGGGAATACATCGACATCACACAATCTCCTGAACTGGATATGAAAACTGGTACAGCGTCAGAATGTCGCCGTGGTCACTGGGCACCGGTACTGGACGGCGACTGCGGCATGCGCTGCATCATCATTTCCATCATGTTCTGCATCATGTCCATGCGCATCTCCATCATTTGATGCCGCTGGGTCATGTCCGGTGTAACGGCGCCGGGAGCCCCCATTCCCTGCATTCCAGACATGTCACCCATGGACTTCACGCCTTTCATCATGTCCATGCCTTCTTGCATCGCCTGCATGTGTTCTGCCATCAGAGACTGGCGTTCGGCCGGCGTTTTGGCCGCCGCCATCTTGGCGCGCAGCGCCTGCATGGTGGTCATGTGCTGCTGCATGTGTTCCTGCATCTGCGGCATCGACGACATGCCCATGGGCATACCGGCCTGAGGTGTAGCCTGCCGGGTCGTGCCGTTGGCTGCCGGGGTGGATGGGTGGTGCTGGGTGTGGTCTGCTGCTTGCTGTGCTGCGGTGGAGAACGCCGCACCAGCGACAGCCACGGCCAGAAGGGTTCGGATCAAGGTGGACATATCGATTTCCTTTCGTGACGGAGCGCATGGCGAGATGCCATGGAGTCACTGTAGGAATCGACCCAGGTCGCCAAGATGACCCGGACATGACAAAAAAGTCAGGTTCAGCGTGGCGACTGCTGCTGGGCCTGTAGATTGATGTCGTTGTGGTGGCGCCGGGTCTCTGGTGACCACTGCGACTTGATCCAGGACAGAACCGCCACGATGTCGGCTTCGCTGAGCGAATCGCCAAAGGCGGGCATGTTGGTGGCGTAGTCGGGCATTCCAACGGCCTTCGCTACCCCTTCCTTGGTGATGCGAATCAACACATCGTCCGAGTGGTGCCAGGTGTGGCCGCTCCCGTCGTGGGGAGGCGCCGGCAAGCGACCATCGGCACCCCGTTCTCGCCAGTTGGCCTGCCCCTCCAGCGTCACGCCATGGCAACTGGCGCACCGGGCCTGGTAGATCAGCGCACCCTGCTTGAGCATCACGGCGTCATCCGGGCGAAGCAGCCCGATGGGATCTGACCGGAAGAAGTCCGCAGATGGCCCCCAGAAAAAAGCTGCGGCAATCCCTGCCAGAGCAAGAACAGCCGCAGCCAAACGGAGACGCTGAAAACGCAGGATCACTTCACTGGCTGGATGTCCGTCACCGTCATCTGCCCGTTCTCGTTCGTGACCATGAACTGGATCTTGGCACCGACGCTGGTCTTGTCCAGCAAGGCCTTGTCCTTGGCCACGAAGACCATGGTCATGCCAGGCATTTCCATGTGCTTGATTTCACCGTGCTTGATGGTGATCTTGCCGGCGTCCTTGTCGATCTTGCGGACTTCACCATCGGTCATGCTGGGCATGCCCGCCATGCCCATTTTGCTGTGGTCCATGTTCATTTGAGCGAACACGGGGTTGGCTGCAATGGCCGTGAAGGCCAGTGCGGTTGCGCTCAGAACCAGTCGCAGTTTCATCGTGAATCCTTGTGTCGTTGGGTGGAGGTTGTGATGATCGGATAGCCGCTTACTTGGCTGCCACCTTGACCTGGCCCTTCATGCCGGCCTCGTAGTGGCCCACATGCAAGCAGGCGAAGTTCACCACACCGGGCTTGGTGAAGCGCCAGATCACTTCACCCTGTTTGCCAGGCTTGAGCGAGATCTTGTTGGCTTCTTCGTGCTCCATGGTCGGGAACTTCTTCATGACCTCGTAGTGCTCCTTGAGCTCCTTTTCCGTGCCGAGGCTGAACTCGTGCGGCACCTTGCCGGAATTCTTGATGACAAAACGGATGGTCTCGCCCTTCTTCACCGACACGTTCGACGGCGTGAACCGCATGCTGTCGGCCGCGTCCACCTCGATCGTGCGCGTGACGTTGGCTGCGACACCCGGTTCGCCGATGGGCGATTCATCGTGCCCACCGCCATGGGTGCCACCAGCGAAAGCAGCCGATGCGGCCAATGCTGCAGCAGCGAAAACAAAGCCAGCGCGGGAAGCGAAGTTGAACTTGACGGATTTCATGGTTGTCCTTGGGGTTTTGGTTGGGGAAACGGTTGAGGAAAAACAGTGGTGAGACGGGCAATGGGCCATTTCAGTGGGACATGCCTTTGACGGTGGGTTTGATCGCCGTGGCGGCGGCCGGTGTCGTGTCAGCGCTGGCCGCAGGGCGTGGTGTCGGGGGAAGTGCGCCGTTCCATTCGTAGGCCACGGTTCCCTCGGGGAACTGGTACGGCCCCGGGTCCTTGTAATCGCCCGGTTTCTGGTCCTTGCGCACCTTGAAGACCGTGAACATGCCGCCCATTTCCAGCGGCCCGAACTGGCCGGTGCCGGTCATCATGGGAGCCGTGTTGTCAGGAATGGACATCTGCATCTCACCCATGTCGGCCATGCCGCGCTCGCCCATCAGCATGTAATCGGGTGCGACCTTCTGGATCTTCTTGACCAGACCGCGGTGGTCCACGCCGATCATGGTGGGCACAGCGTGCCCCATGGCGTTCATGGTGTGGTGGCTCTTGTGGCAGTGCATGGCCCAGTCGCCCTCCTCGTCGGCGATCAGCTCGATCTGGCGCATCTGGCCCACGGCCACATCGGTGGTGACCTCGTACCAGCGCGTGCTGGGTGGGGTCGGTCCACCGTCCGTACCCGTGACCAGAAACTCGTGCCCATGCAGGTGGATCGGGTGGTTGGTCATGGTGAGGTTGCCCACCCGGATGCGCACCCGGTCGTTCAGGCGCACGTTCAGGGTGTCGATGGCCGGAAACACCCGGCTGTTCCAGCACCAGATGTTGAAGTCCGTCATGGTGTTGACCTTGGGTGTCTTGCTGCCAGGCTCAATGTCAAACGCATTGAGCAGGAAGCAGAAGTCCCGGTCCACCTCACTGATGTGAGGATGCTTGGTTTTGGGGTGGGTCACCCACATGCCCATCATGCCCATGGCCATCTGCACCATCTCGTCCGCATGCGGGTGGTACATGAAGGTGCCGGGTCGCCGCGCCTCAAATTCATACACAAAGGTCTTGCCCACGGGAATCGCGCGTTGGTTCAGACCCCCGACGCCGTCCATGCCACTGGGCAGACGCTGACCGTGCCAGTGGATGGTGGTGTGCTCGGGCAGCTTGTTGGTCACAAAGATGCGGACGCGGTCGCCTTCGACCACTTCGATGGTGGGTCCCGGGCTCTGGCCGTTGTAACCCCACATGTTGACCTTGAAGCCTGGCGAAACCTCACGCACCACCGGCTCAGCCACCAGGTGGAATTCCTTGACGCCATCGTTCATGCGCCATGGCAGCGTCCAGCCGTTGAGGGTCACCACTGGGTTGTAGGGCCGACCGGTGGTCGGAATCAAGGGCGGCGCGGTTTCTACCGACGTCTGGATGACGGGCTCCGGCAAACCTGCCAGGGCGGAGCGGGCAACGGCCAGGCCTGCCACGGAAGCGGCTGCGCCTGCGAAAAACTGGCGTCTGGAATTGGTGTTGGTCATGTGTTGTGTCCTTTCAATGCGCTGCTGCAGCCGGGGCATCGCCACCGGCGCCCCCCAGGCTCACAAAACTGTCGGGCTCTCCGCCTTGCAATACCCACTGCAGATCGGCTTCAGCGATCCAGAAGTCGCGCTGAGCGCCGATGGCGTCCACGGTGGCCTGGGACTGGTTGCGCACCTCGTCCAGCAGGTCCCATACGCTCTTGAGCATGCCGTTGTAGTGCAGCACCGTCTCTTCGGTGATGAACTCACGGGTTTTCAGAATGTCTCCCTGGCTGTCCTGCGCCAACGCATGGGCGGCCCAGTAAACGTTCATGGCCGACTTCGACAGAGCACGGTTGCGCAGGCTTTCTGCATCTGGCAAATGACTGCGAACCGCTTCAGCCCGTTTCTGCAGTTCGGCCGCTGTCATGGGTTGCACCGGGATAGCAGGCAGCTGGTCCGGCAGCGCAAAGCCATCCTGAAGGCCTGTTTGCCCCATCGTCTTGACCAGATTGGCCTGGGCCTGGGCGGCGGCTTGCTGTGCTCGCCGCAGATTCATGCGTGCGTTGGACGCAGCCAGTTGTACGGGAGACAGTTGCAGCTTGCTCCAGTTGCCCACCGTCACCATGCGCTGCCCCAGTTCATAGGCAGCCTGAGCCGCCTCCAGCATGTCACGCTGGTGCTTCAG
>JAUYTN010000059.1 GCA_030695205.1 Burkholderiaceae bacterium
TCTTGCTGGCTACTTCGTCCAGCAAGCGCTCAAGTTCGCCGGGTTGTATGAACTCGGCAATGTTGTCGTTGCCGTGGTAGCGCTGGCGGGAGGCCTTGATGCGCTCCCGGATCTTGACGGACACCGGGGTGCCTTCGTGGTCATCAACAGGTGTCATGGTCTGTGTGGATGGGGTAGTTGGAAACAAATGCGACCGGCTATCTGCCTTCGGTGGTCATGTTACCACTCAGTCTGTTTTCTAACCGTCATGCGCATCTTCAGGAGAAAATTATTAAATAAAATGCAATTAAGCGCTTGATTTATATACATAGATAGCTACAGTATTTAACCATACTGACGGCACCAGCATCTGCCACCTCCCCGGGCCAGTGGGAGACATCAGTACCGGTGGCCGGTCAGCCACAGCAGGGTACGCATCACCACAAACGCCAGCCTGTCCAGCACCCGCTGCTGCCATGGCCGGTTGCGCAGGGCCTGGTGGTCCAGCACAGTGGCGCCATGTGCCATGGCATGCAACAGACGCTGGCGCAGGTCGGCTGCAAACGCGGGGTCGGCGGTCACGACGTTGGCCTCTTTGGCCAGCAGCAGGCTCAGCGGGTCCAGGTTGCTGGAGCCCACAGTGGCCCATGCGCCATCGACCACCGCCACTTTGGCATGCAGGGCGCTGAGGGTGTACTCGCGCACATCCACCCCCGCATCAACCAGCTTCTGGTACACCGGGCGGGCCGCGTGGTACTGCATGAAGCCCTCGTACTGCCCCTGCAGCAGCACACGCACCGCCACGCCCCGCCGCGCAGCCAGCACCAGGGCACGGCGCATGCGCCGCCCGGGCACAAAGTAGGCGTTGGCCAGCAGCACCTCGCTGCGCGCCTCGCCAATGGCCTTCAGGTAGGCCCGTTCGATGTCGGCGCGGTGCCAGACGTTGTCGCGCAGCACCAGCATGGCAGGGGCGTCGTGCACCACAGGGGGTGCTTGGGCATGGGCCGACTGGCCAAACCAGCGCACGTCCGTGGCCCCACTGCGCCCCACCTCACGGCCTTCCCCGCTGGCACCTCCGGGGTACTCGGGGCCACTGGCGGACGACACCGTGGCGAGCAAGGCGTCCCAGGCTGCCGAAAATTCGTGGGCACGGACGCGCTTGAGGGCCAGCACCCGCCACCACAGCTGCAACAGCGCCTCGGTCATGTCGCTCACCAGCGGGCCGGTGCAACGCAGCGCAAAATCGAACCGGGGGTGGGCCAGTGGTGTACTGCCCGCACCGAGGTAGTCGTCCAGCAGGTTGATGCCGCCACAAAAACCCAACACGCCGTCAATCACGCAGAGCTTGCGGTGCAAACGCCGCCAGCGGCTGGGCAGCAGCAGCCCCAGTTTCCCCAGGGGTTCGTACACCCGCCACTGCACACCCGCCGCCCGAAAGCGGCGCTGCCAGTCATCGGGCATGGCATCGGTTCCAATCCCGTCCACCAGCAGACGCACGCTGATGCCCCTGGCCCCCGCCCGCTCCAGCGCCTCAGCCACCTGCAGCGGTGCGCCCTGAAATTCAAAAATGTAGGTTTCCAGGTGGATGGAGCTTCGAGCCTGGTCCATGGCCTGTGCCATGGCCTCAAACAGCGCTTGCCCACTGGTCAGCAAGCCCAGGGTGTGCCCGCCCTGCAGCTTGGGGGCATGGCGCGACGCAAACGACCGGATGGGTGCGGGTGCTGCGTCCACCACGCACTCACATGCCGAACTCGGCAATCAGCGGCAAATGATCGGACATGCGCGACCAGGCTTTGCCGTGTGGCACCTGGGCGTGGCGCAGGGTCAGGCCTCGCACATAGATGCGGTCCAGGTGCAGCATGGGCAGCCGCGCGGGAAAAGTGGCCAGTCGAATACCGCGAAAGGTGTGCAAATCCAGCGCCTGCAAGGGGCGGTGCAACCGATCGCCCCAGTCGTTGAAGTCGCCCGCCACCACCAGGCGCTGATCGGCGGGCACCTCCCGCTGCAGGTAGGCGCCGAGTCTCTGCACCTGACGCTCGCGCCCGCCCGCCAGCAGGCCCAGGTGCACCACCACCACATGCACCACCTCGCCGCCCACATCCACACAGGCGTGCAGCAGGCCGCGCTGCTCGAACCGGTGGTCGGACACATCCTCATGTCCGGTGGACAGCACCGGCCAGCGACTGAGCAGGGCATTGCCATGCTCGCCATGGCGGGTCAGTGCATTGGTGCGGTACACGGCCTCGTAGCCCTCTGGCAGCAAAAACTCTGCCTGCCCCTGCGCTGGCCAGTGCGCAAAGCGCTTGGCCAGCTTGCGGTGAACGCCCCGCACCTCCTGCAGGCACACGATGTCCGCGTCGAACTGCTCGACCGCGTGCACCAGGTTGTGGATCTCCAGCCGCTGGGTGGGGCCCAGGCCTTGCACGCCCTTGTGGATGTTGTAGGTGGCAATGCGCAGAGTGCTCATGCGCGGCATCATGCCACCGAGGCGCAGCGCCCCAGCCGGGGCAACTGCAGAATGGCCTCGGCGTTGGAGCCTGAGAAGCAGGCATTGGCTGCGGCGTGGTGTGCCAGCCAGCGCTGTGCCGTGTGCTCACGCGGGGACAGGCGCACCCGGATGGGTGCGGGCAGGCACAGGCCGAACACCCGCTCGGTGTTGCACACCACGCCAGGCGCGTAGCGGTGGCGCCAGTGCGGGAAAATCTCGTACACGTTTTCCAGCTGCCAATCGGTGAGGCAGTGGCGGGGTGCCAGCGCCTCCAGCCCGGTTTCCTCACGAACCTCGCGCACCGCAGTGTCCCACCAGCTTTCGGCAGGCCAGTCTTTGGAGCCGGTGACGGACTGCCAATGCCCTGGAGCGTCGGCACGCTCCAGCAGCAGCACCTGTGCATCCGGTGTGTGGATCACTACCAGCACAGACTCGGGAATTTTGGGGACAACAGGCTCAGTGACGGGCGGAGGCATCTTGCCAGGCACCTCGGGCGCGGTTCCACCACTGCCAGCCGGTCCACAGCCGCAAGCCCAGGCTCAAGGTGCGCCGCGGCCGAACCACCGCCATGGTGGCCACCGCCACGCCCACCCACAGCGGGTTGCGGGCGACCCAACGGCCGACGGCCCGCACGGTATCAGCCGCTTGCAGCCACGGCACCAGGGCCTGGCCCTGCTGGGCCATGTCGGCACGCAGCGCTTGCGAACGCTGCTGCAGCAGCAGACGCCGACGCATCAGTTCCTGGGCTTTGGGGGACATGGGCAACACCATTTCGGCGGCTCAGGGCCGCAGGCGCTCGATGTCGGCGCGCAGTTCGGCCAAACTGGCCTTGAACAAACCACTGCCCTGCTGCAGCCCCTGGTGGAGCATGGCCCAAGCCACAGCGCCAGCCGTCAGGAACACCGCCGAAAAAGCGGCCAAGGCCAACAGCCGATGGCTGTCCCACAGAGCCACAGTGATCAGGATGGCCACAAAGACCAGCCCGACCGCCAGCAGCACGCAGCACACCGTGGCCAGCAGCCACAGGCGCCCGAGGCGGGCCACCTCTTCCTGCACCTCCACCCCGAGCAGCGACAGTCGAACCTGCACCAGCTCCAACCCGGAACCCAGCAGGCCCCGCACCGACTGGGCCAAAGGGGGCGCAGGCGCCTGCTCGGACGCCTCATCGGCGCCCCTGGCGGGCCGCTGCGCCATGGCCATCAGCGGCGACCGATCAGCAAGCCAACGATCAGGCCAACGCCTGCCGCTGCACCGATGGACTTCCAGGGGTGCTCGTGCACGTAGTCGTCGGTGGCACGGGCCACTTCGCGGGTCTTGACCTTGATGGCATCTTCGGCATCGGCCAGCTTATGGCGCGCCACTTTGAGGTTTTCGCTCAGACGCTCGCGCAGCGCAGCTGCTTTGCCTTCGGTCTGGTGTGCAGTGGCAACGATGAGGTCTTCAGCGTCTTGAATCACCTGCTTCACGTCCGCCACAAAGCGCTCTTTGCTGGCAAGGGTATCTGTGTTGTCGTTCATGGTTTCTCCTGATTAAGCGTCACAACTTGGCAAAAAACTAACAGCTTCAATGGACCTTGGCCAGCCCATGAAGTTCCTCAATGCCCAAAACGCACCGTCGGTGCTTCCGCACTGGCTGTGCCACCCGCAGCCCCATCAGCCCTTGACGGCGTCGGGGTTGCGCAGGCGGATGTGCAGCTCTCGCAGCTGCTTCTCATCCACCAGGCTGGGAGCCTGGGTCAACAGGCACTGGGCGCGCTGGGTTTTGGGGAAAGCAATCACGTCGCGAATGGATTCTGCGCCGGTCATCAGCGTCACGATGCGGTCCAGGCCAAACGCCAACCCGCCATGAGGAGGTGCGCCGTACTGCAGGGCATCCAGCAGGAAACCGAACTTCAGCTGCGCCTCGTCGGGATTGATTTTGAGGGCGTCGAACACCTTTTGCTGAACGTCTGCGGTGTGGATGCGCACGGAACCACCACCGATTTCCCAACCATTGAGCACCATGTCGTAGCCCTTGGCCAGGCAGCGGCCAGGGTCGGTGACCATCCAGTCCTCGTGTCCGTCTTTGGGTGCGGTGAAGGGATGGTGCACCGCCGTCCAGCGATCGGCTTCTTCGTCATGCTCGAACATGGGGAAGTCCACCACCCACATGGGCGCCCAGCGGTTCTCGAACAGGCCGTTTTTCTTGCCCAGCACGCTGTGACCGATTTTGATGCGCAGGGCACCGATGGCGTCGTTGACCACCTTGGCCTTGTCGGCACCGAAGAAAATGATGTCGCCGTCTTTGGCACCGGTACGGCCCAGGATGTCGGCAACTGCCTGGTCGTGCAGGTTCTTGACGATGGGGCTTTGCAAGCCTTCGCGGCCCTTGGCCACCTCGTTGACCTTGATCCAGGCCAGACCCTTGGCGCCGTAAATCTTCACAAACTCGGTGTAAGCATCGATTTCGCTGCGGGTCATCTCAGCGCCGCCCGGGACACACAGGGCCACAACTCGGCCATTTTTCATCTGCGCTGGAGCACTGAACACCTTGAAATCGACACTGGCCATGGCGTCTGTCAGCTCGGTAAATTCGAGTTTGACACGCAAATCGGGCTTATCGGAGCCATAGCGGTGCATGGCTTCACTGTAGGCCATGACCGGGAAATCGCCGAGGTCCACACCGAGGGTGTTCTGAAACACCGTTTTGATCATGCCCTGGAACATGTCGCGGATGTCTTGCTCGGTCAGAAATGAGGTTTCGATATCGATCTGCGTGAACTCAGGCTGGCGGTCCGCCCGCAAATCTTCGTCGCGAAAGCATTTGGTGATCTGGTAGTAGCGGTCAAAGCCAGCCACCATCAGCAGCTGCTTGAACAGCTGGGGGGACTGTGGCAGCGCAAAAAACTGCCCGTCGTGGACGCGACTGGGCACCAGGTAGTCACGCGCACCTTCGGGCGTGCTTTTGGTGAGCATGGGGGTCTCGATGTCCACGAAGCCGTTGGCATCCAGAAACTTGCGCACCTCCATGGCCACCCGGTAGCGCAGCATGAGGTTTTTTTGCATCTGCGGCCGACGCAAATCCAGCACCCGGTGCGTGAGCCGGGTGGTTTCGGACAGGTTGTCGTCATCCAGCATGAAGGGCGGTGTGACCGAGGGATTGAGCACCTTGAGCTCGTGGCACAACAGCTCGATCTTTCCGCTCTTGATGGCGTCGTTGGCCGTGCCCTCGGGGCGCGCGCGGACAACGCCTACCACCTGCACACAAAACTCGTTGCGCACACCTTCGGCGGTCGCAAACATGTCGGGCCGATCGGGGTCGCACACCACCTGCACATAGCCTTCGCGGTCGCGCAGATCCACAAAAATCACGCCGCCGTGGTCACGCCGACGGTTGACCCAGCCACACAGCGTCACGGTTTGGCCAAGCAGGGTTTCGGTCACATGACCGCAGTAGTGGGAACGCATCGCCATGGAAATCAGCTTTCAAACAATCAAAAAAATATCACTGGCCACCCTGGGCCGCGTGGGGGGCAAGGAAATGCGGCCCACCTGACTTGCCAGGCTTCAGGGCACTGCCCGGAACAATCACTCCCATGGAAACCACATAGGTCAGCGCCTCGTCAACCGTCATGGCCAACTCCACACAATCTGCTCGCCTGAGCATGACGAAGTAGCCGCCCGTGGGGTTGGGCGTGGTGGGCACATACACACTGACGCAGTCGAGAGGCAACAGGCCTGCCACCTCTCCGGCTGGACGCCCAGTCAGGAATGCAATGGTCCAAGAACCTTCATGGGGCCACTGCACAAGCACGGCTTTGCGAAACGCATTGCCTTTTTCGGAAAACAGCGTGTCGGACACCTGCTTCACGCCCGAATAAATGGAGCGCACCACTGGTATGCGGTGCAACAAGGCGTGCCACCAGTTGACCAGCTTGTTGCCCACAAAGTTGGAGGCAAACGCACCAATGGACAGCACCACCGCCAGCGCAAACAGCACCCCCAACCCCGGCACCCGCCAGCCCAGCCAGCGCTCGGGCATCCAGGCCGCGGGCAGGATGTTCAGCGTTTGGTCCAGCGTGGAAATCACCCACTCCAGCACCGACAAGGTGATGATGAGCGGCACCAGCACCAACAGGCCAGACAGCAACCACTTGCGCAGGGAGGACATCATGTGGGGGTCAATGGCAGGCGCACGAGCCCCCGCACGGGGTGGAGGCAGGGGGTGCAGCCGCTGCTGGTGCAGCCTCGGAGCTGGCTGCGGCTGGCTCGGTGGTGGCGGCTGCGGCTGCGGCTGCAGCACCCGCCGCCGCACCTCCACGGAAATCGGTCGCGTACCAACCGGTTCCCTTGAGTTGGAAGCCGGGCGCAGTGAGCTGTTTCTGGAACGTCGAGGCCCCACACTGCGGACAAACCGTCAATGGATCCTCTGACATTTTCTGCAGCACATCTTTGGTGTGTCCGCAAGACTCGCATTTGTAGGCGTAAATGGGCATGAGATTCAACCAAACAGGAGATCGATGGACAACCCGAAATTATAGGTTGCCAACCCCACGCCATCCGCCAATGAGCCACTCACCACAGCGGCAAGCGGACAAAACCCATCGACAACACCTGCATGGCCAACAGCCCGGCCACAAAACCACCGGCCGCATACACCAGACCCTGCAACAACCGGTTGGTGCGCCGTTGCTCCGCCAACAGCGCCTTGAGGTCGGCGCTGGCTGGGGCAGAGTTGCGCTTGAGGGCGTCGTGCAGCAGACGAGGAAGCATGGGCAACCACTTGGCGTACTGCGGAGCCTCGGCCTTGAGCTGCTTGAGCAGCTTTTCGGGGCCCACCTGCTCCAGCATCCACTTTTCCAGAAATGGCTTCGCGGTGCTCCAGAGGTCCAACTCAGGGTCCAGTTGGCGACCCAACCCTTCGATGTTCAGCAGGGTTTTTTGCAGCAACACGAGCTGGGGCTGGATTTCCACATGAAACCGCCGCGAGGTCTGGAACAGCCGCATCAGCACCATGCCAAGCGATATTTCCCGCAACGGGCGGTCAAAGTAGGGCTCACACACCGCGCGCACCGAGGCCTCCAACTCGTCCACCCGCGTGGTGGCCGGCACCCAGCCCGACTCGATGTGCAACTCAGCCACCCGCTTGTAGTCGCGCTGGAAGAAGGCCGTGAAGTTCTGCGCCAGGTACTCTTTGTCGAACTCGGTCAAGGTCCCAACAATGCCAAAGTCCAGCGAGATGTAGCGGCCAAACGTGGCAGGTTCCAGGCTCACCTGGATATTGCCTGGGTGCATGTCGGCATGGAAAAACCCGTCACGAAACACCTGCGTGAAGAAAATGGTGACCCCGTCACGCGCCAGTTTGGGGATATCCACCCCGGCCGCACGCAAGCGCTCGATCTGGTTGATGGGTACCCCATGCATGCGCTCCATCACCATGACCTCGGTGCGGCAATAGTCCCACACCATTTCCGGGATCAACACCAGGTTCAGGTCCTGCATGTTGCGGCGCAGCTGGGCAGCGCTGGAGGCCTCTCGCAGCAGATCCAACTCGTCGTGCAGGTACTTGTCGAACTCGGCCACCACCTCGCGTGGCTTGAGGCGACGGCCGTCTTCGGACAGGCGCTCCACCCAGGCGGCCATGGTCCGCATCAGCGACAGGTCTTTCTCAATGACCGACACCATGCCCGGACGCAGCACCTTGACCGCCACCTCCCGCCCATCGGCCAACACCGCGAAGTGCACCTGGGCAATAGAGGCGCTGGCCACCGGTTGGCGGTCAAATGTGGCGAACACTTGGTCGATGGGCCGGCCGAAGGCACGCTCGATGGTTTGGACCGCCACATCGCTGGAAAACGGTGGCACCCGGTCCTGCAACAGCGCCAACTCGTCGGCAATATCCGGGGCCAGAAGGTCTCTGCGGGTGGAGAGCACCTGGCCAAACTTCACAAAAATGGGACCGAGCGACTCCAACGCCTGGCGCAAACGTTGGCCGCGAGGTGCGTCCAGCGTTCTGCCCAAGGTAAGCACGCGGGACAGGCGGCGCAGCCAGGGGTGCGAAAAGTTGGACAGCACCAGTTCATCCAGCCCGTGGCGAAACACCACCCAGACGATGAATACCCCCCGAAAAAACCGATTCATGGCGTCGCCGGAGCGTTGTCCTGGCGGCCAAAAGGTTGGGGCATGCGGGACACAAACGATTGCATGGCCGCCCGAACACCACCCAGAGCCTTCAGCAGGGTGTGGGCAGGCGCATCGCCCAGCACGCGGGAGAGGTCTTCTTCTATGTCCCAGCGCACGTTGTCACTCAGCCAGGCCACCTCCGCGGCCAGTTGCACATCGCCCTCGATGCGAACCGCCGGCTTTTCGCCGCGCAAGGCAGCAGCCACCAGCGACGGCACCGCGGTTTGGGTGAGGGTGATGGTGAGGTCAGGCACCACTGCGGTCTCGCCCGCTGGCACCGGGTAGGGCTGACGAGCCAGCAAACCCGCCGGGCTGGCCTGCAAGGTCAGTTCGAACCGCCCCCACACCAGGCGGGCAGACTTGCCCTGCTGGCGCCGAAGACGGTCCATGGCCTGGGGCTCTTGCATCAGCACATGGTTGAGCAGCAACACCAAGCGGTTTTGCGTTTCGTCAATGACCCAATCGGGCGGTTGGGCCGACTCCAGCAGGTTTTGCAGCAGGGACAACCCCGGCAGAGACGGACGGGTGAAGGGGGATGTGTTGGTCATACGCGCTCGATTTTGACGGATTGCGGGAGGCCCGCGCCAGCGAGCGTCATTGCAGGGCCTGAACACCCGCCACGAGCCAGCCACTGTGGCCCGAGGCCGGCCGGGTGATGCTCCAGATTTCGCGAAACGGGCTGGGCCCGGCAGACGGATCTTCCCGAACCAGACCAGAAAACTCCACACTGGCCACCAGCCCCTCGGGCCGCTGCTCGACACCGAGCAAGCTGGCATCCAGCATCACGACGTCAGTGACCGTGGTTGGCACGCCAGTGTCGCGTTCGTGGGCGGCGAGCTGGGCCTTGATCTGGGCCAGCATGTCGTCGGTCATCATGGCGCGCAACATCGCCACATCGGCGCGGTCCCAGGCCGCTTGCAAGGCAATGAAGTTGTCTTTGGACGCCTTCAAAAAGGCGTCGACATCGAAACCCTGGGGAACCGCCGCCAGGCCGCTTCCGGCGGGCACATGGCTAGCCTGGGAGGGCTCGGACATCCGCCCCACTTCAAACCCTGTGGTGGAGCGCTCCCATGGGCGGGCAGAGGCATCGTTGCCCACATTGGCCGGACTGTAGGAGCGCGCAGGCGCTGCCTCCCCTGCCGCTTGAAACACCAGCCCCGCACGCCCCGAACGGGCCACGCTGCTGTTGCGCACCAGCAGCACGCAGCCGCCGACCACCGCAGCCAGCACCAACACCGCCAACCCAGCCAAGAGCAACTGGGCCAGCCCGTCCCCCAAGCCCAGCGAGGTAGCCAGCCAGACAAGACCAAGCCCAGCCGCCAAGCCGCCCAACCAGCCACGTGAGGGGGCAGATGCCGCGGCGGATGCACCCGCCGTGCCACCGGACACGGCGGGTGTCGTCCTTGGGTCCGTGGCCGGGCCCGACCCGCCTGTGTGGGGTGCCGCTGAACTCGACACCTGCCCGGCGTTGCCGCCGTTGGCCAATCTCTTGGCCGATACCTCAGGCGCAACCAAGGCCAGGGAAAGCATCAGGAAAAAAAACCAGCTGTTCATGAACGTCTCCAATGCACCGCAACACCCCTCTCAGGCTCTGGGCTTCAGCACTTGGTTCCCACGTGCAAGGCCACCACCCCACCCGTGAGGTTGTGGACATCGACATGGCCAAAACCTGCCCCATTCATGAGAACGCGCAACTCCTGCTGGGTGGGGTGCATGCGAATGGATTCGGCCAGGTAGCGGTAGCTGGCTTCGTCATTGGCGATCAGGCCACCGAGCTTGGGCAGCAGATTGAACGAATACCAGTCGTACACACCAGCCAAAGGCTTGGCCACATGGGAAAACTCCAGCACCAGCAAGCGACCGCCTGGCTTGAGCACGCGGCACATTTCCTTCAGAGCCACGTCTTTGTGGGTCATGTTGCGCAGACCAAAGGCCACCGACACCAGGTCAAACTCACCCTCGGCAAAGGGCAGCTGCTCGGCGTCGCACACCAGTGTGGGCAAGACCACGCCTTTGTCGAGCAGGCGCGAACGGCCCTCACGCAGCATCGCTTCGTTGATGTCGGTGTGCACCACCACCCCAGCGCGGCCCACTCTGGGGGCAAAGCCCAGGGACAGGTCGCCGGTGCCTCCGGCAATGTCAAGCACGCGCTGGCCCTCGCGGACATTGGCCACCGTCTGGGTGTAGGCCTTCCAGATGCGGTGCAGGCCCACCGACATGACGTCGTTCATCAGGTCGTATTTGGGTGCCACAGAATCGAACACGCCGCGCACTTTGCGTGCTTTGTCGCGCTCGTCCACCGACTCGAAACCAAAATGTGTCTTGCTCATTCGGTCATGCTATCCGTCAATGGCTGGCGCAACCGTGCCCTGACTTCTCGGGCATGGCCGCATCGCGATCTGTGCCCGCCGCTTGCAAGCGTTTGTTGTAATCTACCCACAACTCGGTCTGCTGCGAGCCCAAAAAATAGAGGTAGTCCCACGAATAGATACCGCTGCTGTGCCCATCGGAAAACGTGGGCTGCACAGCGTAGTTACCCACCTGCTCCAGCTGCACCACCGATACCCCACGCTTGCCGGTCTGGAGCACCTCCTGACCGGGCCCATGCCCCTGCACCTCGGCAGACGGTGAGTACACCCGCATCAGCTCGAACGGAATCTGAAACACCTGCCCATCCGAGAATCCAACCTCCAGCATGCCGGAGCGCTGGTGCACCGTGAGGGATGTGGGTGAAGGGGTATTGGCTTGCAAACCGGCCATGGGGTCTCCTGTTGAAACAAATTAAGGGGCCGAAGGTACAACAGCCTGTGCCCCACCCTACACGTCGCGCAGCCGCTGCTGCAGCAACTGATCGACCCGAGGCAGCAACAGCTCCAGCTCATCCAGCTGGGCAGGTGCTGCCGCCCGCTGGGCCTGCCCCCAGATGGGCGCAGGGAAATGGCTGTCCCAGTCGAACCGGGCAATCACGTGCCAATGCAGGTGGGGCACCACGTTGCCGAGTGTGGCCAGGTTGATCTTGGTGGGGCGCAGGCTGTCGCGCAGCGCACACTCCACCGTGTTGACCACACGCATCACAGCCTGCTGCTCCGGCTCGGGCAGGTCGGTCCACTCGGGCACATGGGATTGGCTCACCACGCGGTACAGGGCCGGAAACCCTGGCTCATGGGCGCGAACCACCCGGCAATGCGCCAGCTGGGCCACCAGCAAGCCGCCATCGGTTTCGCACAGAGGGCAACCGGCCACAACAGGCCAGGCACTCACACCAGCACCCGCTCAATGCCACCGGCGTTGGCGCGGGCCACGTAATCGGGCAACCACTGCTCACCCAGAATGTGCCGCGCCATTTCGACGACGATGTAGTCGGCTTCCAGCAAGCCGTTTTGGAGGTCATCGCCGTAGCGCGTCAGGCCCTGCAGACAACTGGGACAGGAGGTGAGGATCTTGACGTTCCCGGCCACGGTGGCAGCGGGCTGGGCACTGGCCGCCTGCATGCGGGCGCGCAACTCAGCTTCGTTTTTGCGCAACTCTTCTTCTTTGCGAAAACGCACCTGGGTGGAGATGTCAGGCCGGGTCACACCCAGCGTGCCCGACTCTCCGCAGCATCGGTCGCTCTTGAGCACGTTGTCCCCAACCAGGGACTTCACCGTTTGCATGGAGTTGCCCAGCTTCATGGGGTTGTGGCAGGGCTCGTGGTACAGGTAGCCACCCGCGCCGGGTTGGTCGGCGCCGGGAAGGGTGATGCCTTTTTCCAGCAGGTACTCGTGGATGTCGATGATGCGGCAGCCGGGGAATATCTTGTCAAACTGGTAGCCCTGCAACTGGTCGTAACAGGTGCCACAACTCACCACCACGGTTTTGATGTCGAGGTAGTTCAGCGTATTGGCCACGCGGTGAAACAGCACCCGGTTGTCGGTGATGATTTTTTCAGCCTTCTCGAACTGCCCGCTGCCCCGCTGGGGGTAACCACAGCACAGATAGCCTGGCGGCAGCACAGTTTGCACACCGGCGTGCCACAGCATGGCCTGCGTCGCCAGCCCCACCTGGCTGAACAGGCGCTCGGAGCCACAGCCTGGGAAATAGAACACGGCCTCCGTGTCCTCGGTGGTGGTGGCGGGATTGCGGATGATGGGGACGTAGTCTTTGTCTTCGATATCCAGCAGGGCGCGTGCCGTCTTTTTGGGCAGGCCACCCGGCATTTTTTTGTTGATGAAGTGAATCACCTGCTCTTTGATCGGCGCGGTACCAACGGTGGCGGCCGGTTTGGCCGTCTGCTTGCGGGTCAGCGTCTTGAGTAGGTCGTTCGCAAAGCGCTGGGCCTTGAAGCCAATGTCCACCATCCCCGTGCGCATGAGCTTGATGGTTTCGGGGTTGGTCGCGTTCAAGAAGAACATGGCGGCTGCGTTGCCAGGCCGGAAACTCTTCTGGCCCATTTTGCGCAACAGGTTGCGCATGTTCATGGACACGTCGCCAAAGTCAATCTTCACCGGGCAGGGTGACTCGCACTTGTGGCACACGGTGCAGTGGTCTGCCACGTCCTCGAACTCTTCCCAGTGTTTGATGCTGATGCCGCGGCGGGTTTGTTCCTCGTACAGAAACGCCTCAATCAGCAGCGAGGTGGCCAGGATTTTGTTGCGGGGGCTGTACAGCAAATTGGCCCGGGGCACGTGGGTGGCGCACACCGGCTTGCATTTGCCGCAGCGCAGGCAGTCCTTGACCGAATCGGCAATGGCGCCAATGTCGCTCTGCTGCATGATGAGCGACTCGTGCCCCATCAGCCCGAAGCTGGGGGTGTAGGCATTGGTCAGGTCGGCGCGCAGCACCTCATCAGCCAGGCCTGAATTTTGAACAAAATTGGCATCAAGCGCTTGTCCATATTGAATAGTTAGCTCTTTATTTCTAAGTAGCTTGCCTTTGTTGAAGCGGCCCTCGGGGTCAATGCGGCGTTTGTAGTCAGCAAACGGTGCCAGCTCCTCGTCGGTCAGGAACTCCAGCTTGGTGATGCCAATCCCGTGTTCACCCGAGATCACACCATCCAGGCTGCGGGCCAGTTTCATGATGCGGGCCACCGCCTCGTGGGCGGTTTGCAGCATGGCGTAGTCGTCGCTGTTGACGGGAATGTTGGTGTGCACATTGCCGTCTCCGGCATGCATGTGGAGCGCCACCCACACCCGTCCCTTGAGCACCCGCTGGTGGATGGCGTTGCACTCCGCCAGCACCGGGTCGAAGGCTGAGCCCGAAAAAATGCTTTGCAGGGGAGCGCGTATCTGGGTTTTCCAGCTGGCGCGCAGGCTGTGGTCTTGCAATTGTGCAAACAGTGTGTCCACGTCCGCCAGCCACCCAGCCCACAGGCCGCGCACCTGCGCCAGCAGCGCCAGCGCCTGTTGCACGCGGTCTTCCAGTAGTTCGGCGCTGGCAATGTGCTGGGCATCATCGGTTTTGCCCAGTGGCAGGTTCCCCTGCTCGAACCAGGCCCGCAACTCATCCACCAGCCTGAGCTTGTTGCGCAGGCTCAGTTCAATGTTGATGCGCTCGATGCCATCGGTGTACTCGGCCATGCGCGGCAGTGGAATCACCACGTCCTCGTTCACCTTGAAGGCATTGGTGTGTTTGCTGATGGCCGCCGTGCGCTTACGGTCCAGCCAGAATTTTTTGCGCGCATCGGGGCTGATGGCCACAAAGCCCTCGCCATTGCGGCTGTTGGCAATGCGCACCACCTCGCTGGTGGCACGGGCCACGGCGTCGGCGTCGTCACCCACAATGTCACCCACCAACACCATTTTGGGCACGCTGGAGGTGGTGGCGCGCTTGCTCTTGGTGGCGTAGCCCACGGCCTTCAGGTAGCGGTCATCCAGATGCTCCAGCCCCGCCAGCAGCACGCCCGAGCGTTTGGCCTCGGCGAACATGAAGTCTTTGATTTCGACGATGCTGGGCACCGCGTCACGGGCATTGCCAAAAAACTCCAGGCACACCGTGCGGGTGTGCGCAGGCAGGCGGTGCACCACCCAGCGCGCGCTGGTGATTAGGCCGTCACAGCCCTCTTTCTGGATGCCGGGCAAACCGCTCAGAAATTTGTCCGTCACGTCCTTGCCCAAGCCCTCTTTGCGAAAGCTGGGGCCGGCAATATCCAACCGCTCGGTGCGGATGGGGGTTTTGCCATCCGCCTCAAAGTACTTCAACTCGAAGCTGGCGGTGGCGATGTCGTGAATCTTGCCGAGGTTGTGGTTCAGGCGGGTGACCTCCAGCCACTGCGCGTCGGGTGTGACCATGCGCCAGCTGGCCAGGTTGTCCAATGCCGTACCCCACAGCACCGCCTTTTTGCCCCCCGCATTCATGGCGATGTTGCCACCCACACAGCTGGCTTCCGCACTGGTGGGGTCAACGGCAAACACGTGGCCCGCCCGCTCGGCGGCATCGGCCACCCGCTGGGTCACCACACCAGCCTCGGTCCAGACCGTGGGCACGGGTTCATCCACACCGGGCAGGTTGACCCATTCCACCTCCGTCATGGCCTCCAGCTTTTCGGTGTTGATGACCGCGCTTTGCCACGTCAGGGGAATGGCGCCCCCGGTATAGCCCGTGCCGCCCCCTCGGGGAATGATGGTCAACCCAAGCTCGATACAACCCTTGACGAGCCTGGCCATCTCCACCTCGGTGTCGGGCGTGAGCACCACAAAGGGGTACTCCACCCGCCAATCGGTCGCATCCGTCACATGGCTGACGCGGGAGAGACCGTCGAACTTGATGTTGTCTTTGGCCGTGCATTTGCCCAAGGTGCGCACCACCCGGCTGCGCAGGCGGGCCATGTCCTCAAACTGACGGGCAAAGCGGTCCACTGCCTGGGCCGCCTGGGTCAGCAACTGCCCCACCAAGGCATCGCGGGCGGCATCATCTGCAGGGGTACGCCGTTTTTGAACCTCGCCCAGGCGGTGGCGCAGGGCATCGACCAACTGCGCCCGGCGCTTGGGGTTGTCGAGCAAGTCATCTTGCAGGTAGGGGTTGCGCTGCACCACCCAAATGTCGCCGAGCACCTCGTACAGCATACGGGCCGATCGGCCGGTGCGGCGCTCCTCGCGCAGCTGACTCAATACCCCCCAAGCCGGTGCGCCCAGGAGGCGAATCACAATTTCGCGGTCCGAAAACGACGTGTAGTTGTAGGGAATCTCCCGCAACCGAGGGGCATCGGCGGTGGCGGGCAGCAGGTGCTGGTGGGGTATCGGTGCGTTCATGGCAAAGAGGCTGACCGGGGGGTCCGCGAAACAGCGGAATTGACCCGATTTGGGGGGAAACGATGGTACCGCAGTGCAACATACACCCACCGCCCTTAAGGAGACCCCCATGCATGGCCCATGCTGCGTCTGCTGACGGCTCGCACCCAGAGGCTGCACTGCCCGGAAGTCAACGAGAAAAGTGTCAGTGGGCGATGACCTGCAGCGGCCGCGAAGATCAGCGCGCTGGCGGCATGCGCCAAGCCGCCAGGGACCCCACAACCGCCACCAAAGCCGCATAAGTGGCCGTTTTGCCGTCTTGCCCCCAGAAAGCAATACCAAGCATCAGCACACCAGCGCCTGCCAACACATAGGTGGCAGCCGCACGCAGCACCAGGCCCACGCTGAGGCCGCGCCGCTGTTGCCACAGCTCGCACAGCGCCAGCATGGCACCCAGCGCCAACGCGGGTGCCAGCAGGTTCAAGGCATGAAAAACGGTGTGCAGAACCGACATAGCTGCAAATTTTATAATCCAGCGCTTATGGCAGTCTGGGCGCTCGGCATCAACCACCACTCTGCCCCGCTTGATTTGCGGGGCCGGTTTGCGTTTGCCATCGACAGGGTGCCCTCGGTGCTGCAAGCGCTGCGCCAACAAGTGGCCCGCCAGCCCGAGGCCACGCTGCTGTCCACCTGTAACCGCACCGAAATTTACGGAGCCAGCAGCCACAGCCTCATTGAACCCACCCTGGAGTGGCTGGCCCACACCGGCGGCGTCAGCGCCCAGGTGCTGCGAGAGCACAGCTACAGCCTGGAAGGCGACCAGGTGGCCCGGCACGCCTTCAGGGTGGCCAGCGGGCTCGACAGCATGGTGTTGGGTGAAGCCCAAATTCTGGGGCAGCTCAAAGACGCCGTTCGGGCAGCGGAATCCGCCGGGGCCATGGGTACCGAGCTGCACCAGCTGTTTCAGCGCTCGTTTGCGGTGGCCAAGCAGGTGCGCACCGCCACCGAAATCGGCGCCCACTCCATCAGCATGACCGCCGCCGCCGTGCGCCTGGCGGGGCAGCTGTTTGAAGACCTCCAAGACATCCGCGTGCTGTTTGTGGGCGCGGGCGAAATGATCGAGCTGGCCGCCACCCACTTTGCCGCCAAAAACCCCAAGGGCATGGCCATTGCCAACCGCACCCTGGAGCGTGGCGAGGCGCTGGCCGGGCGCTTTGGAGCCGAGGTTTTGCGCCTGGCGGACATCCCTGGGCGCCTGCACGAGTTCGACGCGGTGGTCAGTTGCACCGCCAGTACGCTGCCCATCATCGGGCTGGGCGCGGTGGAGCGTGCTCTCAAAAAACGCCGACACCGCCCCATGTTCATGGTGGATCTGGCCGTGCCACGCGACATTGAGCTGGAGGTCAAAGCACTGGACGATGTGTACCTCTACACCGTGGACGACCTGGCCTCGGTGGTGCAAACCGGCAGAGAAAACCGCCAGGCAGCAGTGGCCCAGGCCGAAGCCATCATCGACGCCGGTGTCAAAAGCTTCATGCACTGGATGGACCAGCGCAACCCCAGCCGAGGTGGCGTGGTGCCTTTGATCCAACAGATCAATGCCCAAACCGATGTCTGGCGCGACGCCGAGCTGGCACGGGCTCGCAAGCTGCTCGCCAAAGGTGAGCCGGTGGATGCGGTGCTGGAAGCACTGGCCAGGGGCCTCACCCAAAAAATGCTGCACGGCACCTTGGCTGAACTGCACACCGGCGACCCCGCCACCCGAGAAGCCACGGCGCACACCGTGTCTCGCCTGTTCCTGCGATCGGACGTGCGGGGGCGTACCGGAGCTGACGCCTCCAACGCCAGCACGCGCGCCCCGCGCCGCGACCCGGACCATCGGTAGCGACCGAACCCCGTCCATCGCCAGCCTTGGCACCCGCCATGTGCGGATGTGCCAACGCACGCACCCCACAGCCAGTCCAATGGCGCCAACAGGCTGCCTCCTCCAACCAAGACATCGGCTCCCGACGCTTGTGTACCCCACCCAGGGTTGACACGCCAACACCCACCCCGCCATGAAACCCTTCATCCGAAACATCCTGGAACGCCACGCCCTGCGGCTGCAGGAGCTGAATGCCCTGCTCAGCGCCCCCGACATCACCCAGGACATGGACCGCTACCGCCGTCTGACCCGCGAGCACGCAGACGCCCAAACCCTGGCCGAGACCTACCAGCGCTACCAAGCCGCCGAGAAAGACCTGGCCACCGCCCGGGAAATGGCCACCGATACCGACCCGGAACTCGCCGCCATGGGGCATGAAGAAACGCAAGTGGCACTGGCCACCCTTGAAGCCATGGACCAGGAGCTGCAGCTGCTGCTGGTACCCAAAGACCCGAACGATGAGCGCAACCTGTTCTTGGAAATTCGGGCAGGCACGGGTGGGGACGAGTCGGCCCTGTTTGCGGGTGACCTAGCCCGCATGTACCTCCGGTATGCCGAACGCCAGGGTCTGGGGGCGCAGATCGTCAGCGAATCGCCCAGTGACGTGGGCGGCTACAAAGAAATTGTGTTGCACCTGACGGGCGCGGGGGCCTACGGCCTGCTCCGGTTTGAGTCGGGTGGCCACCGGGTGCAGCGGGTACCCGCCACAGAAACACAAGGACGCATACACACCAGCGCCTGCACCGTGGCAGCCCTGCCAGAGCCCGACCCCACCCAAGCCATCACCCTCAACCCCAGCGAGCTGCGCATTGACACCTTCCGCGCCAGTGGAGCGGGCGGCCAGCACATCAACAAAACCGACAGCGCGGTGCGCGTGACCCACCTGCCCACCGGCCTGACCGCCGAATGCCAGGATGGTCGCAGCCAACACAGCAACAAGGCCAAAGCCCTGCAGGTGCTCCAGGCCAGGCTACAGGAAAAAGAGCGCAGCGAACGCGCCGCCAAAGACGCCGCGCTGCGCAAAGGGCTGGTCGGCAGCGGCGACCGCTCCGACAAAATTCGCACCTACAACTTCCCGCAAAGCCGCCTGACCGACCACCGCATCAACCTGACGCTGTACAAGCTGCTGCAGGTGATGGAGGGGGATTTGGAGGACCTGGTCAAGGCGCTACAGGTCGCGCGGGGGGTGGAGTTGTTGGGGGAGTTGGAGTCGCCACATGAAAGCTAATGTCATCACCATTTGTGACGCACTACGCACCAGCTCCAAGCAAGGTCTAGACACGTGTGATGCCGAAACACTGCTGCTACACACCCTACAAGCACATCACAAAGGTAGAGCCTGGCTGCGGGCACACAGTAGCGACATCTTGGAACCAGAGGAAGCGTACGCCTACAACCTAGCCTGCGTGCGCAGACGCAACGGGGAGCCCGTGGCTTACATCACCGGACGCCGCGAGTTCTACGGCCTGAACCTGATGGTGGATGCCCGCGTGCTAGATCCCCGCCCCGACACCGAAACACTGGTGGACTGGGCGCTGGAAGTACTGACTGGCCTGCATGCCCCTAAAGTGGCGGACTTGGGTACCGGCAGCGGAGCCATTGCCTTGGCCATACAACACCAACGGCCCGATGCACTGGTGATCGCCACCGATGCCAGCGCAGATGCCCTGGCCGTAGCGGAAACCAACGCCAAGCGACTGAATTTGCCGGTGCGTTTCGCCCTTGGCCCATGGCTGGTACCCATCGCTACTGAGCCGAACTCTGCCAACCATTTGCAACTGATCGTCTCCAACCCTCCCTACATTGCCAACAGTGACCCTCACCTAACGGCCCTGCATCACGAACCGCGCCAAGCGCTGACCAGCGGGTCAGACGGACTGGATGACATCAAACACATTGTGAAAAATGCCCCCGCTCACTTGCGAACCGGGGGCTGGCTTCTGCTAGAACACGGGTACGACCAAGCCAGTGCCGTGCAAGATCTTTTACGCGCGGAAGGATTTGACTCAATCCAAACCCGCCAGGACTTGGCTGGTTTGGACCGATGCACAGGAGGATCCATATTAAAACCACTAACGAACAAACGTTCACAAACCTTTGCCAGTTCAGCTCACAAGGGTTAACCGTTCAGTAGAAGCGTTAGGGCACAGGTTGGGCAAAAGAAGTGGTCTTCCCATCCACCGTCACTTGGAATTGCAGCGCGCCTCCGCTGCAACCCTTTAACGCGGCAGCCATTGTTATCGGCTCAGTGGTGTTCCCGTAACTCCCTGTGACCAAGGGTGTGACTTCACAGCCATCAATTGTCGGCGTGACTGAATAACCCAACGTCGCGTCTGCGGGGAGTGGATTGCCATTGGCGTCGGATATCCGTGCAGACATAAACCCAGCTGAAGCAACCAAAATTCGCGTCCGGTCAGCACAAGGAATACGGGAGTTAAATGCACGGTCACCCGTACCGTCCACACACGCAGTCCCATCACCTGAGGGAATTCCAATTTCTCCGCCCGAAAACACAATTGTTATCTTCCGACGTACCTTCGTGAGCTCATCCCACTTTCGATTACAGGTGTTCTCAACAGACAAACCGATATCCACTCCCGCGCTGCTGTCCATAAGGCAGGCATCTGTGCCTTCTACCCCCGTCGGCAAAGGAAAGGATTGCTCCAAAACCGATCCACCTCGCACCAGCTGAGTGATCGCATCCGACTTGAAAACATTGTTTTCATCCAAATCAATATAAGGACGGCCCAACTCTTCATGCGGCTCTCCTGCGTCGTATCGGTTGTTTCGGTTCGCGTCAGTAAACGCCTCTTGCCCATCTGCGTAAGCCAGCACAGTCACCCGGCCTGGACGGGGATCGGCGCCCAGTTCGCCAGAACCCCAGGGGCGAAACTCCTGCCCAATCAGTTTCACGGTACATCCACCGTCTTTGAGCAAACAACTGCTGACGTTGGAGGAGTTGATCTGGCCACCCTCGGCCACAAACACCACAGGCGTACCATCGGGCACCGGGTTGGCCAAACGGTCGGCCAGATACACGGTGATATCGGTGGACTTGCCTGAAAAGTATGAAGTACCCTTTTGAACGCCGCCTTCAACTGCCTGTCCTGCCCCTGCATAAATATTCAATGCAGTGGCCGAAATATCAAAGAAACGCTGTGACGGCAAACCAGTTTGCACAGTCAAGATGTTGGAGATTGTCTCAACAGGCGACGACTCCCCATTGATCAAATTCAGACTGGCTTTTACCACAAGGGTGGTAGGTAGGGTGCCCGAGCAAACGGCAAACGTAACTTCACCATCAGCGTTAGTCACTTTTGCCGGTGATATTGTGCTTTGTGGGGTGGCATCACAAAACACAATGCCGCCGTCCGCATTGGACAACGTGGCATTGATGCTACGACCAGATACCACGTCACCGACGGTGTCAACCAGTCTGAAAGTAACTAATGATGATGTGGACCCAGGGGAATTGGATTGGTAGATAACAGGCGGGTCGGCCTGGACAAAGCGCAGAGCACTGACGGGCGGATCAGTCACCGCAAAACTACCCAACACGGTGTTTGCGCCGCTGGCAGTTGCAGTCACCTTGCAATCTGGTCCGCGTTGATTGGTCTGGACGGTGGCTTGCGCAATACCACCAGTTCCGACCAATGCAGTAGCAGGAGTAACGACTCCACACGTAGATGAGAAGTCAACTGACACGGAATTAGACGGTGCCGTCACTCCATTCAGCAAAACGGGAACTGTGACCAGTGTTGTTGAACCCCTCTGCACACTGGCAGGTGCCACAGCCACTGTTCCCAAAACCACATTGCCTGGTGCAATCTGCATGGCAAAAGTACCGCTCGCGCTGACTGCCCCAGAAACAGCAGCCACATTGGCCTGCACCGCTCCGCTTGACGCAACCGAACTGGGTGCCAGTGCAAACTGCGCCACTCCACTGGCATCGGTCAGCTTGCTGTCACTGCTACCCACGACTTTTACCAAACCTGCGCCACTGGAAAATGTGAGAGTGACATAGGAAAACGGTTGTGGCTGGTTGGCTTCGTCTTTGATGGACACGCGAAGTGACTGTGTGCCAGTTTGTGAAATGGTACGTGAAGCGATCTCCACACCGCTTTGGTCAACCAGTGTCAGCCCAACGGACAGCCCGCTGGAGGCAACACCCACACCCGTACCGCCAGCGGTCTGCACTGCAAAAGATTTTGTTGCAATTGTGGTGCCCTGCTCAGCGGTAATGTCAAGGGTAGCAGCACCATTTTTGCGTTCACCGCTCATCTCGACCAAAAAAGTGATTGACCCGCCAGATGTCAAACCGGAGTTTGCACCTGAGACAACCACAAAATTGGCATCTTGCTTCACCGCAATTTTGACCACTACGTTGTTTACCGCAACGCCCTTTGCATCAGTCACTTTAACGAGAATGCTCCGCTTGGTGTCCGGCGGTACTGTGCGGTTGATGACTTCTGCCCCAGCTGCGTCAAGCATCTGTACAGCGATGTTCAATGCCGATGTGTCGGTGCCGCCACCGCCACTATTGGCCAGAGTCCCTGCACTTCCCCCTCCACCCCCACAGGCAACCAGAGCCAGAGAAACCACGAACATCCAGAAACCATGCAACTTTTTCATGAAGATACCTTTGAATGGGCAATCAGCCAACTGGGATTCTAGATGCCCTTCCACATCCGTTGAGCCGCTCGCATCGCGACGCTCTCAGTGGACGATGCCTAAGCCAATACCCAGCGGCTCCAGTAGCTGCTTTGCTGCATGCGCGCGGTTTTTCGGATGTCGCGTATCGGCGCGGCCTGGGAAACCATGTTCGCTGCACGGGCGGACGGTGGTTGCGTGCCCACACCACAGATAATCAGAAGCTGTGACAGCGGCGCTTGCGCGCGGCTGCGAATCGATCAACGACCATGTATCCCTGGAGATTTTTATGAGCGACACCCAACAACGCATCGACGAGCTGGTGAAGAACAACGACGTGGTGCTTTTCATGAAAGGCAACGCCAGCTTCCCCATGTGCGGCTTCTCGGGCCGCGCCATTCAGATTCTGAAAGCCAGCGGCGTGGAGCCCAAGGCCGTGAAAACGGTCAACGTCCTGGAGGACGAGGCCATCCGCCAGGGCATCAAGGAATACAGCAACTGGCCCACCATTCCCCAGCTCTACATCAGGGGTGAGTTTGTGGGCGGCTCGGACATCATGATGGAAATGTACGAGTCCGGTGAGCTGCAACAACTGGTGCAGCCCCCGCAGGCCTGAGTCACCGTTACATCCAACACCCCCCCAGGCTCAACCCCAGCGGCTGCTCATTGGGGGCCGCTGTAACCCCAGCTCCTGGCGGCGGCAAATACCGCATTGGGGTATTCGGCGCGGCCGCGGCTTCCGTTGTAGCGCCCCAAGGCCATGAACAGATGGCCCTTCTCGCGGTCAAGGTAGTGGCGAAGGATCACGCAACCAAATCGCAGATTGGTTTGCATGTGAAACAGCTTGCCTGTGTCCCCGTCACCAATCAGGCGCGACCAAAAAGGCATGATCTGCATATAGCCCCTCGCCCCCACTGGCGAGATGGCAAATTTCCGAAAACCACTCTCTACCTGAATCAGCCCCAGAACCAAGCGCTCGTCCAGGCCTGCGCGTCGGCTTTCGTACCAGACGGTTTGTAGGAACTCAGTCCGCGTTTGCAAGTCGGCCTTGCGGCGCGCTAGCAGGCTACTCGTGTCCGACAGCCAGCGCAAGTAGTTCAGGCGGTCCTGGGTGGACGCAAACACCGGTACCGGCGGCGCCTGGTTGGCAATGGCTGCGCTCAGCGCTGTTCGCACCGAGTCGGCCAGCGGCTCCTCCAATTGACCGGCCCTGGCCGGTAATTTAAAATTACATAGCAAACTACCTATAGCCGATAAGCGTATAAGGCAGTTTCTTCTATGAATTTTGACACCACTCATTGACCCATGCGTGCCCGCAAAGACGACGCCACATCGGCCAGCGCCCAGCGCACCGAGGCGCTGTCGCGGCGGTGTTGGTACTCCACCTGGCCCTCTTTCAGCGCCCGATCGCCGATGGTGATTCGGTGCGGCACACCAATCAGCTCCCAGTCGGCAAACATGGCGCCGGGGCGCTCGCTGCGGTCGTCCAGCAGCACATCCACACCAGCCGCCAAGAGTTCTGCGTACAAGCGCTCGGCCGTTTGTTTGACCTCCACGCTGCGCTCGGCATTGATGGGGCAAATCACCACGGTGAACGGCGCCAGCGCATCCGGCCAGATGATGCCGCGCTCATCGTGGTTCTGCTCGATGGCCGCTGCAGGCAGCCGGGTGATGCCGATGCCGTAGCAGCCCATTTCAAACGGTGCGGGGCGGCCGTCTTCACCCAAAAACGTGGCGTTCATGGCCTGGCTGTACTTGGTGCCCAGGTAGAACACGTGGCCCACCTCGATGCCGCGCTCAATGGCCAGCACACCCGCTCCGTCGGGCGACAGGTCTCCCTCCACCACGTTGCGCAAGTCGGCCACCAGCGTGGGCTCAGGCAAATCACGGCCCCAGTTCACACCCCGAATGTGGTGATCGGGCTGGTTGGCACCACAAATCCAGTCGGCCATGACCGCCACCTCACGGTCCACCACCAATCCCACGGGCTTGACCAGCCCAATGGGGCCGAGGTAGCCGGGCTTGCAACCAAAGTGCTCTTCAATTTCGGGCACGGTGGCAAACCGGTAGCCAGCAGCAAACGGGGCGAGCTTGCCGACTTTGACTTCGTTCATGTCGTGGTCGCCACGCAGCAGCATCAGCCACACCTGGACAGCTTGCACCCGGCCATCCTCTGTCAGCGTCTCGGTTGCCAGCACCAGCGACTTCACGGTGCGGGCCAGCGGGAGGCCCAGCAGCTCAGCCACATCGGCGCAGGTGCTTTTGCCAGGCGTGGGAACCGTCGCCATGGGCTCTGCCGGTGCAGGGCGGGGCCCGGCCGGGGGCAGTGCCTCGGCCTTTTCCAGGTTGGCCGCATACTCGCTGTGCGGGCAGTACACGATGGCGTCCTCTCCGGTGGCCGCAATCACCTGAAACTCTTCACTCAGGTCCCCCCCTATGGCACCACTGTCGGCAGCCACTGCGCGGTAGGTTAGGCCAAAACGGTCAAAAATGCGGCGGTAGGCCTGGGCCATGACCTGGTAGCTGGCTTTGGCGCTGGCCTGGTCTTTGTCGAAGCTGTACGCATCCTTCATGATGAATTCGCGCCCGCGCATCAGCCCAAACCGGGGACGGCGCTCGTCGCGGAATTTGGTCTGAATCTGGTAGAAGTTTTTGGGCAGCTGCTTGTGGCTGCGCAACTCCTGGCGAGCCAGGTCAGTCACCACCTCCTCGCTGGTTGGCTGAACCACGAAGTCCCGCCCGTGCCTGTCTTTGATGCGAAGCAGCTCGGGGCCCATCTTGTCAAAGCGCCCGGTTTCTTGCCAGTATTCGGCGGGCTGGATCACGGGCATGGTGATTTCAACCGCGCCCGCACGGGCCATTTCTTCCCGAACGATGGCCTCTACCTTGTGGATCACCCGCAAGCCCATGGGCATGTAGGTGTAGATGCCTGCGCCCAGCTTCTTGATCATGCCGGCCCGGGTCATGAGCCGGTGGCTGACCACCTCGGCGTCGGCTGGGGCTTCTTTGAGTGTCGAAATAAAGAATTGGGAGGCTTTCATGGGCTGGCAAAGGCTGCGGTTGAGCCTGGGGGTTGCAAGGTTCTTGAAAAAAGGGCATCGGGCGCAAATCGGCAGTCAATTGAAACCAATCGGCTGGCAAAAGACACAAAACCATTCGCAACTGTGGGCAGCGTGTGCATAATGACCACAGTTTTAAAGATCGAGGTTGATTATGCTTGACAGGGATGGCTTCAGGCCCAACGTCGGCATCATTCTGCTCAACCAGAAGAACCAGGTGTTCTGGGGCAAACGCATACGCACGCATTCATGGCAGTTTCCGCAAGGTGGCATTGACCGGGGTGAAACCCCCGAACAGGCCATGTTTAGGGAGCTGCACGAAGAGGTAGGGTTGAAACCCGACCATGTGAGCATCGTGGCCCGCACCCGAGACTGGTTGCGTTACGAGGTGCCAGACCGATTCATTCGCCGGGATGCACGCGGCCACTACAAGGGACAAAAACAAATCTGGTTTTTGTTGCAACTCACCGGGCACGACTGGGATTTGAACCTGCGTGCCACCAACCACCCCGAGTTCGATGCGTGGCGCTGGAACGACTACTGGATTCCGCTGGATGTGGTGGTGGAGTTCAAGCGTGGGGTGTACCAAATGGCACTCACCGAGCTGGCCCGCTACCTGCCACGCATAGACGGCCGCAGCCGCTACCTGCGTGGGCCCATTCGACCTCCTCGGGAGGTCATGCCAGACGGCGAGCCGTGCGTATCAACCCATGGGTACTTGCGATCACATCTCCCCGGGTTCGAACTGCCGCCTGGAGCCAGTTTCGATCCAGACCCTCAGCGCTGCGATCCATGAAAAAAGGGCCGTGAGGCCCTTTTTTCATGGATGGGTGGACACACCGCCCGGCGAGAGCACCAGATTGGTCCGGTGAACCATCTCAGGCTCACCGATGTAGCCCAGTAACACCTCAAACTGGGTAGATGACTTTCGGCAGATCAAACGGGCCTCGGCGCTGGCATAGTTGGCCAGGCCGCGCGCGATTTCCTCCCCGGCAGATGAGCGAACCGCAATCACATCGCCCCGTGCGAAGTCCCCCTCCACCGACACCATGCCCACCGGCAACAGGCTCTTGCCTTCGTGAACCACCTTGTGCACCGCACCGTCGTCCACCACCACCGCACCGCGCAGCTGCAAGTGGTCGGCCATCCAGCGTTTGCGAGCCTGGCTCTTGGGCGTTTGGGCCAGCAACCAGGTGCCTATCGGCTCCCCCTGGGTCAGGCGCAGCAGCACATCGGGCTCGCGCCCCCAGGCAATGACCGTTGAGGCTCCCGAGCCAGCCGCCCGCTTGGCCGCCAGGATTTTGGTGAGCATCCCGCCCTTGCCAATGCTGCTGCCCGCCCCACCAGCCATGCGCTCCAGAGCCAGGTCGCCCGCCCGGCCGGAGTGCACAAACATCGCATCGGCTTGCTTGCGGGGGTCTGCTGTGTACAAACCCTTTTGGTCGGTGAGGATGATGAGCACATCTGCCTCGACCAGGTTGGCCACCAGCGCACCCAGGGTGTCGTTGTCACCGAACTTGATCTCGTCGTTGACCACGGTATCGTTTTCATTGATGACTGGGACCACGCCCAACCCCAACAAAGTGACCAAGGTAGAACGGGCGTTCAGATAGCGCTCGCGGTCGGCCAGATCGGCATGGGTCAGCAGCACCTGGGCGCTGCCAATCTGGCTTTGACGCAACTTGCTCTCGTACATTTGCACCAGGCCCATCTGCCCCACCGCAGCAGCGGCTTGCAGCTCATTGATTTCTTTGGGCCGGGTGCGCCAGCCCAAGCGCTTCATGCCCTCGGCCACTGCACCGCTGCTGACCATGATGACTTCTTTGCCCTGCTTGACCAGCGCCGCCAACTGGGTGCACCACTGACCGATGGCCTCCTCGTCCAGCCCACGTCCCTCGTTGGTCACCAAGCTGGAGCCCACCTTCACGACAATGCGCTCTGCCTTGCGGAGCAGGTCTGGGTTTTGCTCAAAATTTATCATCTAAATAGCCACTGGCGCTTGATTTGTATAGTTAGTTTGCTATGCACTTCATGTCTTGCTGGACTGTACACCATCGTCCACAAACCGGGGATCAACCTCTTCGGGCGGCTGCAGGGCACGCTGGGTTTTGGCCACATGCTCGTAAATGGTCTGCACCAGCCGCTCACAGCCCTCTCGGGTCAATGCCGAGACCTCAAACACCGGGCCCTTGTATTTGAAGCGCTTCACAAAATCCTTCACCAGGGCTTCGCGCTGCTCGGCGGGCACCATGTCCAGCTTGTTGAGCACCAGCCAGCGTGGCTTGTCGTACAGCGCCTTGTCGTACTTCTTCAGCTCGGCCACGATGGCCTTGGCCTGGGCCACAGGGTCCACCGAGTCGTCAAACGGCGCCACATCCACCATGTGCAGCAGCAAATGGGTGCGCTGCAGGTGGCGCAAAAACTGGTGCCCCAGCCCAGCCCCCTCGGCAGCACCCTCGATGAGGCCTGGCACATCGGCCACCACAAAGCTCTTTTCGGGTGCCACCCGAACCACTCCCAGGTTGGGGTGCAAGGTTGTGAATGGGTAGTCCGCAATTTTGGGGCGGGCGTTGGAAATGGCAGAAATCAGGGTGGACTTGCCAGCGTTGGGCATGCCCAGCAAGCCCACATCGGCCAAAACCTTCAACTCCAACTTCAATTCTTTGCGCTCGCCGGCCCAACCCGGAGTTTTTTGCCGTGGCGACCGGTTGATGGAGCTTTTGTAGTGCATGTTGCCAAAGCCGCCATCCCCACCCTTGGCGAGCATGACCACCTCACCGGGCACCAGCAGCTCGTACAGCACTTCGCCAGTTTCGGCGTCCGTGACGATGGTGCCCACTGGCATTTTGAGGGTGATGTCGTCCCCCTTGACGCCAAACATGTCGGAACCCTTGCCGTGCTCCCCTTTCTTGGCCTCGTGGCGGCGGGAGTAGCGGTAGTCCACCAGGGTGTTCAGATTCACATCGGCCACGGCGTACACATGGCCGCCCCTTCCGCCGTCTCCGCCGTCCGGACCACCGAATTCTTTGTACTTTTCATGCCGAAACGACGCACAGCCATTGCCCCCGTCCCCGGCAGAGATGTCGATATAGGCTTCGTCAACGAACTTCATGGTCGTGTTTCCTCTCGGTATGAAAGCAAAAAAGGCCCGCAAGGCGGGCCTTTTTACCTGTCAAGCGCTGGCTTGTTCAGGCTGGGATGATGTTGACCACGCTGCGGTTCTTTTCGCCCTGAACAGCGAACTTGACCGAGCCGTCCACCGTAGCAAACAGGGTGTGGTCCTTGCCCATGCCCACATTGGTGCCGGGGTGGAAGCGCGTGCCGCGCTGGCGCACGATGATAGAACCGGCTGTGACCACCTGTCCACCGAACGCCTTGACGCCCAGCATTTTTGGCTTGGAATCGCGCCCGTTTCGCGTGGAGCCGCCGCCTTTTTTCTGTGCCATGTTGAATTACTCCTTAGGCAGAGATTGCAGCAATCTGCAGCTCTGTGTAATTTTGACGATGCCCCTGGCGCTTCTGGTAGTGCTTGCGACGGCGCATTTTGAAAATATGCACCTTGTCGTGACGACCATGGGATACCACGGTGACCGTGACCGTTGCGCCGGACACCAGGGGCGTGCCGATCTTGATTTCGCTGCCGTTGCCAACAGCCAAAACCTGATCCAACACGAGTTCCTGGCCCACATCCGCAGCAATCTGTTCTACTTTAATTTTTTCGCCAGCAGCAACACGATACTGTTTGCCACCGGTTTTTATGACCGCGTACATAAGAACCTCTACAAGTGATTTCGCAGGACGGATTCCTGACGAACCCAAGATTATAGCCATGAACACGACCCGCCGGGCTTTGTTTTGGCGCAACCCAACCAAAAGCACACCCCGCACAGCTATAATCGCGGGCTTTGCTGGTGAATGCTCGGCTTGCTGTTTGGCAGGCAAGGCACCACAGGTCTGCTGACGCAGGCTTTGGGTTCAGCCCCACAGGGTTACCGCCACCCTTTTCTTGGCGAGGTCAAGCTGAAACGCCAGGGCACCACGGTGCCCCCGCTGCGACAGCTGTTTGATGTGTATCGGAGTGTCCTCATGGCACGCGTCTGCGACGTAACGGGCAAAAAGCCCATGGTCGGGAACAATGTTTCCCACGCCAACAACAAAACCAAGCGCCGGTTTCTCCCCAACCTGCAATACCGCCGTTTCTGGGTGGAGAGCGAAAACCGTTGGGTGCGTTTGCGCGTCTCCAGCGCCGCGCTGCGCCTGATCGACAAAAACGGCATTGACGCCGTGCTCGCAGACCTGCGTGCACGCGGCCAAGCCTGATACTGAAAGGAACCGATCATGGCAACCAAAGGCGGACGCGAAAAAATCAAGCTGGAATCCACTGCGGGTACCGGCCACTTCTACACCACCAACAAGAACAAAAAGACCACGCCCCAAAAGCTGGCCTTCATGAAGTTCGACCCCAAGGCTCGCAAGCACGTCGAGTACAAGGAAATCAAGCTGAAGTGATTCACTTCGCCTGATACAAAAAAGCCGCTGTGTTCCAGCGGCTTTTTTGTTGCCCGGTCACTTGGATTACCCGGTCGGCCACCTCCTGGCCACCGGGCTGGCGACCCCGGTTGCCCCAACTCAGGCGCGAACCGCCCTCAGCGTGAAAGAGAACTCTCTCAGCGCGGCAATGCCACTGTCTTCTGCGCGCTTGCACCACGACTGCAGGTCTTTGGCCAGCTGCTCCCGCGTCAGGTTGCGGTTGGACCACAGCTGGCGCAACTCCTCCCGCATGGCATGCATGGTCTGCAGCGCGGGGTGCTCGGCACGAAACTGCGCGAGCTTGGAACGCAGCTCGGAGGGCACTTTGTCATCGTCGCGGTGCATCCAGCGCTTGGCCGCCTGGATCATGGCCACGTCGGCATGGCGGGCCCTGGCAGCAGCAATTTCGACCCGACAGGCGCGGCGCATTTCCTTGGCAAAGGTGGCCATCACCTCGTAGCGGTGGGCAATGATGCCCTCCAGGGTGTTTTCATCGGCCACGGGCTTGACAGCACCCAACACCAGCTGGGGTGGCGTTTTTCTGACCTTGGCCAGACCAACCATCTCCATGCAACGGATGTAGAGCCACCCAATGTCGAACTCGTAGGGTTTGACCGACAGCTTGGCCGATGTCGGGTAGGTGTGGTGGTTGTTGTGCAACTCCTCGCCACCGATCAGGATGCCCCAGGGCGACACGTTGGTGCTGGCATCCACCGCCTCAAAGTTGCGGTAGCCCCAGTAGTGACCAATGCCGTTGATGATGCCTGCGGCCGTGATGGGAATCCAGGCCATCTGCACCGCCCACACCGACAGGCCCAGCACGCCAAACAGCGCCACATCAATGATGAGCATGAGCCCCACACCCTGCCAGGAGAAGCGGGTGTACAGGTTGCGCTCAATCCAGTCGTCGGGCGTACCGTGGCCGTAGCGGCTCAGGGTGTCCTGGTTCTTGCACTCGGCCCGGTACAGCTCGGCGCCCTGCCAGAACACTTTTTTGATGCCAAACACCACCGGACTGTGCGGGTCACCGTCGCGCTCGCATTTGGCGTGGTGCTTGCGGTGAACAGCCGCCCATTCCTTGGTGACTTGCCCGGTGGTCAACCACAGCCAGAAGCGGAAAAAATGCGAGGCAATCGGGTGCAAGTCCAAGGACCGGTGCGCCTGGTGGCGGTGCAGGTAAATGGTCACGCCCGCAATGGTGATGTGGGTCATGACCAGCGTGGCGACCACCACCTGCCACCAGGTGGCCTCCACCAGACCATGGCTCATCCAATGCACAACCGTATCTATCAAATTCATGTCTCTAGCTCTCAATTCTTTACCAACTGACCCATCAGTCGGCGCACTGAATTTTAGTGACTCAGGCCAGGCCCTGGGCGAAGTCTTCCAGCAGCCGCTCGATGGTTTCTTCAACGTCCAGGTCGCTCAGCACCAACGCACCGGCCGCAAGGTCGCCACCCTTGTTCCACTCGGTGCTGGAGTTCAGCCCTGCAAACCGTTGGATGGCCACCTCGGCCACCAGGCCCATGGCAATCAGGCGGATGATCTCGGGTGGTGTGTGCCGGTCATGAAAAATCTCGTAGTCATGGTGCAGGCGAATGGCCTTGTACAACGTAGGCGACAGGCCCCAGCCGCGCGCCATCATGCCGCCCACCAGCGCATGGTCGGTTTGGTGAGCCGCATGCTCTACCTCGGTGAAACTGCGCACCGCCTCTTCGTTGCAAGCCTTCAGTGTCTGGCCATAGGTCGGGAAGCGGCCCATCAGCAAAGGAATGCCCACGTCACAGAACAGGCCAAACGACTGGGCCACATCGACTCCCACACCGCCCAACTGCCTGGCCAGCCGGGCCATGGCGTGGGCGCGTTTGCCAGACACATCCCAAAAGCGCACCAACTGCGGGCCATTGACGGGCAACGCCTTGCGCAGCACCAAGCCGGTGACGATGCTGCCCACCTGCTTGAGGCCCAACATGGCCACGGCCTGGTCCACCGTTTCGCAGCGGCGGGACAAGCCATACAAGGGTGAATTCGCCACCTTGAGCAGCGCGACGGTCATGGCCACGTCGGTGGACACCAGCGCACCGATGCGGCGAAAGTCGGGATCGTCCTTGGCCATTTCGGTCTGCAGGTCCACCAGCATCGACGGCCGGGGCGGTATGCCGATATCTTTGACCAATGCGTCCGTGTCGTGCGCGAGGAGTTGGGCCTCGGCCTGTTCTGCAGATTTCGCCACCACTGTCATGTCATCTCCTGGGTACATCCCAACCAAACACACGGTCAGCGAGTCAACGCTGGTGCCACCACGGGGTCGTTGCGGAATTCAGCCCCGCCGCTCCCACACCGCCGCAAAAAAGCCGTCGGTGTGGTGCAGATGCGGCCACAGCCGCAGATAGGGACCGCTGCACAGGCCGGCAGCCGCGGCACTGCCGGGGCCATCTGGCTGATCGAGCCACAAGCGGGCAAGCACATCGGCCACAGGCACGGGCTCAAAGTCGGGGTGCGTGGCCATGAACGCCTGGGCCACCGCCTCGTTTTCGTCCGTCAAGACACTGCAGGTGGCATACACCAGGCGGCCACCCGCCTTGACCAGGCGGGCCGCACTGTCCAGTATGGCGATTTGCTTGGCCTGCAGCTGCGCCACATCGGCTGGTTTTTGGCGCCATTTCAGGTCGGGGTTGCGGCGCAGGGTGCCCAGACCCGAGCAGGGAGCATCCACCAGCACACGGTCCATCTTGCCGGCCAGGCGCTTGATGCGCTCGTCGCGCTCATGTGCCAGGGCCACCGGATGTACGTTGGACAGGCCGCTGCGCGCCAGCCGGGGCTTGAGGGCGTCGAGCCGATGGGCCGACACATCCATGGCGTACAGGCGCCCGGTGTTGCGCATCATGGCGCCGATGGCCAGGGTTTTGCCACCCGCACCCGCGCAAAAGTCGGTAACCATTTCGCCGCGTTTGGCCTCCAGCAACCAGGCAAGCAGCTGCGAACCTTCGTCCTGCACCTCCAGCTCACCGTCTTCAAAGGCCTTGACGCGGTTGATGGCGGGCTTGCCCTGCACCCGGATGCCCCAGGGAGAGTAAGGGGTGATTTCTGCTTTGATAGCTGCCTTATCAAGCGCAGCAAGCGCCAAAGGCCTTTTTTGCTTAAAAATATTAACCCGCAGGTCCAAACCAGCGGGTTGGTTCAGGGCGTGGGCCAAGGCCTCAAAGCCCTCGCCCACCTGGCCCTTCAGTGGGGCCACCAGCCAGTCGGGCAGGTTGTGGCGGTGATGGGGCATGAGATCTTCGGGGCGCACGGTGGCGGTGGCGTCCAACCACTTATTCTCGGTCTCATCCAACGCGGACTTGATGTAGTTGCGGTCTCCATGAAAGCCCAGGATGGCCAAGCGGCGCTCGCGCTGCCCCGACCCGGAGCGCGCCAGGTGCTCGTACAGCAGCTTGTGCCGCAGCACCGCGTAAGTGGTTTCGGCCAGGGTGTTGCGCTCACGCGGACCGAGGTTGCGGTGGTCCCTGAAAAAACGGGACACGACCGCATCGGCGGGGTGGTCAAATTTCAGGGTCAATTGCACCAGTTCGGTGCAGGCTTCGAGCAGGGCTTTGGGGTGCATGGCCAGATTGTCCCATGGCGCCGGACGCCCAAGCGGCGTGCGTACCACCAACAGGCGGCCGCCCCAAAGGTGCATTGCGTCACGTTTTTGGTGCAGGGTGTGCGGCCTTTCGCGGCCAAACCAGCTCTGCAAAGGCGATTGTTTGTACGATCCGCGCTTATGTCATGCCCATGACTCTTTCATGACCACCTGACTTCCGACCCCGACCCGTGCCCGAATTTCTGCGCCGCCTTTGGTCCACCCCCCCCGCTCCCGTGGTGGTGGACAGTCTGCCCCTGACCTCCACAACGGCGGCGGGCCTGGACGTGCACGCGGCCATTGCCAGACACCAACGGCTGCGCCAGCGCCTGCTCGCTTGCTCCAACGGCCAATGCGACCCCCAGTTGGATGCCGAAAACCTCTGTTTTGACCACCGCTGCCTGCTCGGCCAATGGCTGCACGGCCCCGGCAAAGCCAGGCTGGGACAACACAGGGGCTTTGTAGATTTGCTGGAGCAGCACCGCATGTTCCACATCAGTGCCTCCAATGTGGTGTCGCTGGCACGCTCAGGGCGACAGGAGCAGGCACAACAAATGGCCGAACGGCAAATGGAGGCCTTTTCCAATGGCGTGCTCAGGCGGCTGCACGCCATGCAAGCCTGGGTGGACAGGCGCAACCAGCGTCGCCAGGCGCTGGTGAGCCAGGCACGGGCACCATTGGCCAAGCGCTGATGGCGGGTCAACCGCCAGGGCTGGCCGATAATCCCGCCCCATGTCTGACATTCAAGATCAGGTGCGCCGTCGCCGCACCTTTGCCATCATCTCCCACCCCGACGCCGGTAAAACCACCCTCACCGAGAAGCTGCTGCTGTTTTCGGGGGCCATCAACATTGCCGGATCGGTGAAGGCCCGCAAAGCCGCCCGCCACGCCACCTCCGACTGGATGGAGATTGAAAAGCAGCGCGGCATTTCCGTGGCGTCCAGCGTGATGCAGATGGAATACCGCGACTGCGTCATCAACCTGCTCGACACCCCCGGCCACCAGGACTTTTCGGAAGACACCTACCGTGTACTGACCGCCGTGGACGCGGCGCTGATGGTGATCGACGCGGCCAACGGCGTGGAGCCGCAAACCCGCCGCCTGCTGCAAGTGTGCCGCGCCCGCAACACGCCCATCCTCACCTTTGTGAACAAGATGGACCGCGAGGTGCAGGCCCCGCTGGACGTGATGGACGAAATCGAGCGTGAGCTGGGCATGACTGTCGTGCCCTTCACCTGGCCGGTGGGCATGGGCAAGCAGTTCCACGGCGTGTACGACCGCCGCACCGACCAGATGCGCGTGTTCGCCGCCGGTGAAGACCGCGCGGGCGGCGACGAAGACGTGTTGTCCGGGCTGGACAACCTTGAGGCTGCCAACCGCTTCGGCATGGAGTGGACCCAGGCCAAGGACGAAATGGAACTGGTGGAAGGTGCGTCACCCGCCTTTGACGAAGCCGAATTTTTGGCCGGGCGGCAAACGCCCATGCTGTTCGGCTCGGCCATCAACAACTTTGGCGTGCGCGAGGTGCTCGACGCGCTGGTGGACTTGGCCCCGCCGCCCGGCCCCAAGCCGTCCATCCAGCGCGTGGTGGAGCCGACCGAGCCCAAGTTCACCGGCGTGGTGTTCAAAATCCAGGCCAACATGGACCCGGCGCACCGCGACCGCATCGCCTTTGTGCGCGTGGCCAGCGGCAAGTTCGAGCGTGGCATGCCCCTGAAGGTGGTGCGCAGCGGCAAGGTCATCAAACCCAACACCGTGGTCACTTTCATGAGCCAGCGGCGCGAACTGCTGGACGAGGCCTTTGCGGGCGACATCATCGGCATTCCCAACCACGGCGTGCTGCAACTGGGCGACACGCTGACCGAAGGCGAGGCGCTGCAGTTCACCGGCCTGCCATTTTTTGCGCCGGAAATCATCCGCAGCGTGGAAGTGGCCGACCCGCTGCGCGGCAAGCAGCTGAAAGCGGGCCTGACTCAGTTGGGCGAGGAAGGGGCCATTCAGGTCTTCCGCCCCGTGGCGGGCAGCGTGCTGATGCTGGGTGCTGTGGGCCAGCTGCAATTTGAAGTGGTGGCGCACCGGCTGGAGGCCGAATATGGCGTGAAAGCCCGCATCACCCACAGCAACTACCAAGTCGCCCGCTGGGTGACCTGTGCCCCGGAAGACGGTGGCGAACAGGAGCTGAAACGCTTTATCGAAGCCAACCAGCACCGCGTGGCACTGGATGCGGTGGACGCACCCACCTTGCTGGTGGACCACAGCGCCACCCTGCGTGCGGTGGAGGCCAATTGGCCCAAGATCAAGTTCCACGCCATGCGCGAGCACGCGGGGCTGGTGTTTCACAAGGCGATGTGATTGGAAAAAGCACTTTGGCTCCCAAGTGACCTCGTTGGACCTAAGCCAGACTTCATCGAATCCAACGCAGTGATGGTCGGTGGAGTGTTGTCAATGTGCCACTACGAATGCAGTAACCCGAGCACCTTCAGGGGGCCCTTTTGCTAAAAAACACTTTTCAGGGAGTTGACATGAGATTCATTGCTTTTAGTTTTATCTTCGCACTCGCTTTATCTGCATGTGGCGGAGGGGGCGGAAATCCAGGCACCTGTAATGGCGGTGCGGTGACTTGCTCAGGGGAAACGAGCGCACCACCCACAAATACCCAAGTTGGTATTCCATCAACAGGAAGCTATAGCGTCACATATTCGGTTACAGGTGTAAATACGCGTGCAGCCAGCGTTACCTACAGCACAAACCAAGGCGGTACGGCGCAGGAAGCGGTAAACCTCCCGTACAGCAAAACCCAAAACTTTGTCGACTCCAATTTTTTGTATATATCGGCACAGAACAGTCAAGCAGAGGGAGAGATCACAGTCAGCATTTTGGTTGGAGGTGAAGTGCTAAAGACCACAACTTCCGCTGGTGCATTCGTGATCGCAACAGCCAGCGCAACCTGCTGCAAATAGCTATTTGCAGACTCCACGACCGCCTGTGCTCCAAAGTCCTCAACCTTTAGGCGCGTGACACGCCCGGCACGCAAACAGACCGATAGCTTCTGGCCCTTGCCCACTCCCAGCTGGGCATTCATCGGGCAAATCGTACCCCGATCAAAATTCACTCAACACGATTGACCACACGACTAATCGCATTCAAAATCGCACGATTAATCCCCATCGACAGGACGTGCCCAATGAACCAACTGACCGCCAACGACTTGAAGGTGCGCGGCGTGGCCGCCATCGAATCCGTCCTGGCCACACAGCCCGAGGCCACCATCTCGGTGCGGGGCAAGGACCGCTTTGTGGTAATGGACATGGCGCATTACCACTACCTGCGGGAATGTGAACTGGAGGCTGCCCTGGCCCAGAGCCGCGCCGACATGGCAGCGGGGCGCTCGGTGCAGGAGTCAGCGGCTGCGCACATGACCCGGCTGCAAGGCATGCTTATTCAAGACGCGCCGTGAGCGGTTACGGTCAACATGCCCTATCAGCTCGTCTTCACCGATGCGTACAACCGCAGGGCGCTGAAGTTTTTGAAGCGACACCCTGAGCTGAAGTCTCAGTACGCCAAAACGCTGGCGCTCCTAGAAGCCAACCCGCACCACCCGTCATTGCGGCTACACGCGCTGTCGGGCCGTTTGCTGGGGCTCCAGTCGGTATCCATCAACCTGTCTTATCGCATCACGCTCGAATTGCTGATTCAGGACCAGCAGATCATCCCCATCAAGGTGGGTGGCCACGACGCTGTGTACTGAACGGCGACCCTTCATGCGACATCACACACAGCGCCCAGGTTACACATCCTCTGCCCGGCCCCTGCCCCACTCTCAATCCTCAGACACCGCCTGCAAACGCGCCATCACTTCGTTCAGCAGGCTGGGAGGCACACGCTCTATCCACCGCCCCTGACAGGCCTGCATGTCAATGGTGCTCGGCTGGTTGCACATCACCACCCCTTGGGTTTCAGTGCCTGAACCCATCAGCGTGGTGTGCGTGCCTGAAAAGGCCGAAGAGCCCATGAGCCTCGTCTTCGTTACCGCCGTGCAGGACAGCTACACCCTGAAAAAATCCAACAGCCCCGCCCGCGTAGGGCTGGGTGGCATCGGCTCGGTATCGCTGCCGTTTTCGTCGGGCAGCGAAACCTTTGCCTCCGACAAGTGCTACGACAGCTTGTTCGAGCTGGTGGGCAAATACCTGGCCGACGATTCGGCCAAGGCGGAATGAGGCTTCACCAGCCGGGGTCTGTACGCCCAAGTGGCAGGCAGACAGCGGGCATATACTTTGGTATCGACCAACCACAGAGGCCGCTATGTCGCACACCGCCAAACTCTTTCTGAATGGCCGCAGCCAAGCGGTCCGGCTGCCCGCCAGCTACCGTTTTGAGGGCGCTGAAGTGTTCATCCGCAAAGACCCAGCCACGGGAGACGTGATTCTGTCGAGTAAGCCCACGTCGTGGGATGGCTTTGTAACCGCTGCACAGGCCGCCGCGCAAGCTGCCGTCGCCCCCGATGATTTTCTGAGCCCTGTCGAACGGCACACGGTCGATGCCGAGCGCGACCCCTTCGCTGACCCGCACTGACTCGGCACTTACACGGATGCCAACCACGTTCGCCATGCCACGCTATCTGCTTGACACCAACACGGTCAGCCACCTGATCAAGGCCCATCCCCACGCCACGCAACGGCTGCTGGCCGTGCCCATGTGCAGCGTGTGCATATCGGCCATCACAGCCGGAGAGCTGGCGTTTGGTCTGGCTAAAAGGCCGCAGGCCACCGCGCTGAAGCTAGCCGTGGATGCGTTTTTACGCCGGGTGGACGTGCTGCCGTGGGATGCCGAGGTGGCGGCCACTTACGGCCCGCTCCGTGCCCGGCTGCAAGCCAGCGGCACCCCGCTGGCGGCGCTGGATACCCAGATTGCCGCCCATGCCCTGCACATTCAGGCCACGCTGGTGACCAACAACCAAGCATTTCGGCAAGTGCCGGAGCTGGCGCTGGAAGACTGGACGGTGCCTGCCCGCTGAAGGCAGTCAGGCTGCCACCACCGCCTGGGTCTGCACGCCCAAGCCCTGCACACCCAGGCGCATGGTCTGGCCGGGTTGCAGGTAAATGGGGGGCTTGTGGCCCATGCCCACGCCGGGTGGGGTGCCGGTGCTGATGATGTCACCGGGCTGCAGGCTCATGAAGCGGCTGAGGTAGCTGACCAGAAACGCCACGCCGTACACCATGGTGGCGGTGCTGCCGTTCTGGCGCCGCTGGCCATCCACCTCCAGCCACAGCGACAGCGCCTGCGGGTCGGGCACCTCGTCGGCCGTCACCAGCCAGGGGCCGATGGGGCCAAAGGTGTCGCAGCCCTTGCCCTTGTCCCAGGTGCCGCCGCGTTCCAGCTGGTACTCGCGCTCGGACACGTCGTTGACCACACAGTAGCCTGCCACATGCGCCATGGCATCGGCTTCGTCGATGTAACGCCCGCCCTGACCAATGACCACGCCCAGCTCCACCTCCCAGTCGGTTTTGAGCGAGCCGCGTGGAATCTGCACCGCGTCATCCGGACCACAGATGGCGCTGGTCCATTTGTTGAACACCACCGGCTCGGGCGGCACGGCCATGCCCGCTTCAGCCGCGTGATCGGCGTAGTTGAGGCCGATGCAGATGAACTTGCCCACCTGCCCCACGCAGGGGCCCAGCCGCAGGTCATGCTGCGGCACACCGGGCACCAGCGGCAGGCTCATGGGGTCCAGCGCCCGCAGCGCAGCCAGTTGGGCGGGCAGCAACACCTTGCCCGCCACATCGGGTACCACCCCGGACAGGTCACGCACGCAGCCCTTTGCATCCAACAGACCGGGTTTTTCTTGGCCCACAGGGCCATAGCGAAGCAACTTCATGGCAAGTTATCCATAGCTAACAATGCATATACAGAAAGCGTAAAAGGCCAATTTTTCTTAAAATTTCTCAGCGACCTCGCTCCATCAAACCCCACCAACCAGCAGCCGTTCGATGGCACGGGGGTAGATGAGGTGCTCCTGCGTCAGCACCCTCGCCGCCAGGGTCTGCGCCGTGTCGCCGGGCAGCACAGGCACCACCGCTTGGTCCAGTATCTGGCCGTGGTCCAGCTCAGCCGTCACGCGGTGCACCGTGGCCCCGGCAAACCGGCAGCCCTCGTCCAGTGCCCGCTGGTGGGTGTGCAGCCCGGTGAAGGCGGGCAGTAGGCTGGGGTGGATGTTGACCAGCCGCCCGTCGTAGTGCGCCACAAAGTCGGGCGTGAGGATGCGCATAAACCCCGCCAGCACCACCAGCGCGGGCTGGCCCTGCGGGTCGTGGCTGTCGATCAGCGCCATCAGTGCGGCATCAAACGCCTCGCGGCTGGGGTAGGCTGTGTGGTCCAGCACGACGGTGGCAATGCCGTGTTCGCGGGCCCAGACCAGGCCTTGGGCATCGGCCTTGTTGCTGATGACGGCGGCCACCTGGGCGCCCAGGCGCTGCTTCCAGTGCGCCGCCTGTGCGTGCCTGACGATGGCGGCCATGTTGGAGCCACCGCCCGAGATCAAAATGACAATGTTTTTCACATGTGTTCCTTGTGGGCAAGTCCCTGCAGGGCCACCCTCTGTCCGATTGCGAGAAGTGTAATGACCCCCTCCCTGCGCCCCCTCTCCCCCACCGAAGCCCGCGTGCTGGCCACGCTCATGGAGAAAGCCCGCACCGTGCCCGACAGTTACCCGCTGTCCATGCAGGCCCTGCTGACCGGCTGCAACCAGAAAACCACCCGCGACCCGGTGATGAACCTCACCGAAGCCCAGGCCGCCGAGGCCATCGACGAGCTCAAAGGCCTGAGCCTGGTCATTGAAAACAGCGGCGCCCGCGTGCCCCGCTACAGCCACAACTTCATGCGCGGCGTCGGTGTGCCCGAACAGTCTGCGGTGCTTCTGGGCCTGCTGATGCTGCGCGGGCCCCAAACGGCGGGCGAGCTGCGCATCAACAGCGAGCGCTGGTACCGCTTTGCCGACATTTCATCGGTCGATGCCTTCCTGGAAGAACTGCAAGACCGATCTGCCGAAAAAGGCGGCCCGCTGGTCGTCAAACTGCCGCGCGCACCGGGTGCGCGGGAACAGCGCTGGGCCCACCTGCTGTGTGGCCCGGTGGACCTGAGCGGAGCCAACGCCGCAGGCAGCGCCAGCAGCGCCACCGAAGACGACGTGATCGCCCTCACCCGCCGGGTCAACGAGCTGGAGGCCGAGCTGCAACGCGTCACCACCACCCTGGCGCGGCTGTGCGAGCAACTGGGTGTGGACACCGCACCCGCCACGGGCTCCGACTGACCCGCGGGGTAGCCGCGCCCCACCAGACCGCCCCTCGCCCCCTCGTTTACCCGCGCCTGTCCCACGTTGGACAACCAGGAAACGAACGGGCGTGCTAAAAATTGGTTTTTGTTGACGCGGCCGCGCCGCAGGAGACCCCGCATGGATTTGGCCTTCACCCCCGAAGAGCAGGCGTTTCGCGAGGAGGTGCGCCACTGGGTGCGCACCCACCTGCCCTCCGACATTGCTCACAAAGTCCACCACGCACTGCGCCTGAGTCGCGATGACATGCAGCGCTGGGCCAAAATTCTGGGCTCGCGCGGCTGGTTGGGCTTTGGTTGGCCCAAGCAGTTTGGCGGCCCCGGCTGGACGGCGGTACAAAAACACCTGTTCGAGGAAGAATGCGCCCTGGCCGGTGCCCCTCGCATCGTGCCCTTTGGCCCGGTGATGGTGGCCCCGGTCATCATGGCCTTTGGCACGCCCGAGCAGCAGCAGCGCTTTTTGCCCGGCATTGCCAGCGGCGAGGTGTGGTGGAGCCAGGGCTACAGCGAGCCCGGCTCAGGCTCCGACCTAGCCAGCGTCAAATGCCGAGCCGAGAGGCAGGGTGACCACTACATCGTCAACGGCCAGAAAACCTGGACCACACTGGGCCAATACGGCGAATGGATTTTTTGCCTGGTGCGCACCAACACCGAGTGCAAACCCCAGGCAGGCATCAGCTTTTTGCTCATCGACATGAAGAGCCCGGGCGTGAGCGTGCGCCCCATCAAGCTCCTGGACGGCGAGTGCGAGGTCAACGAGGTCTGGTTCGACAATGTGCAGGTGCCCGCCGAGAACCTGATTGGCGAAGAGAACAAAGGCTGGGCCTACGCCAAGTACCTGCTGGCGCACGAGCGCACCAACATTGCCGATGTCAACCGCACCAAGCGGGAGCTGGAGCGCCTCAAACGCATCGCCAAGGCCGAGGGCGTGTGGGACGACGTCCGCTTTCGCGACCAGATTGCCTTGCTGGAAGTGGACGTGGTGGCCCTGGAGATGATGGTGCTGCGTGTGCTCAGCGCCGAAAAGAGCGGCAAGCAAAGCCTGGACATTGCCGGCCTGCTCAAGATTCGAGGCAGCGAAATCCAGCAACGCTATGCCGAGCTGATGATGCTGGCCGCTGGCCCCTACAGCCTGCCGTTCGTGTTCGAGGCCATGGAAGCGGGTTGGCAGGGCAACCAGCTGGACGGCGGTGCGAAGGGCCTGTCCGAATTTCCCGGTGGCAACGTCGCCAATGCGCCACTGGCCAGCACCTACTTCAACATGCGCAAAACCACCATCTACGGCGGCAGCAACGAGGTGCAGCGCAACATCGTCGCGCAGACCGTGCTCGGCTAAAGCCCCGCCCCCGTGCGCGCGGTGTGCGACCGCGCAGCTCCCCGTGCCCCTGACACCAGGGTTCGGCTTTTCAGAGACTCGCTGAAGCAAGGATTTCAAAATGGATTTCGATTTTTCCGATGACCAGACCCAACTGCGCGAGGCCGTGGCCCGCTGGGTGGAAAAGGCCTACAGCTTTGAGCGCCGCCGCGCCACCACCGCCGCGGGCGGGTTTGACCGTGCCACGTACACCGAGCTGGCCGAGCTGGGCCTGACCGCCCTGTGCGTACCCGAGGACCACGGTGGCCTGGGGCTGGGCGCGGTTGACAGCATGGTGGTGATGGAGCAGCTGGGCCAAGGCCTGGTGCTGGCACCACTGGCCCAGGCGTTTGTGGCTGGCACCGTGCTGACCCACTGTGCCCCCGCAGATGTCCAGGCCGAGTGGCTGCCTCGCATCGCCAGCGGTAATGCACTGGTGGTGCTGGCCCACCAGGAACGCCGGGCGCGTTATGCCCTGGAAAAATGTGAGTCAAAAGCTGTTCTTACGCAAGCTGGGTGGGCGTTGACAGCTATCAAACACCTAGTGCCTGCTGGCGACCATGCCGATGCGTGGCTGGTGCCCGCCCAGGTCAGCGGGCCGGGCGGTGGCCACATGGCCTTGTTTCTGGTGGCGAGCGATGCGGCGGGCGCCCACACCGAAGGGCACCTGTGCCAGGACGGCAGCCGCGCCGCCACCCTCTCCCTGGTCAACAGCCCCGCCACCCTGGTCAGCCCCGACGGCCTGGCGGCGCTGCAGCTGGCGGTGGACGTGGGGCTGGCCGCCCTGTGTGCCGAAGCCGTGGGTGTGATGGACCTGACCCTGGGGTTGACGGTGGAGTACATGAACACCCGCAAGCAGTTCGGGGTGGCCATTGCCAGCTTCCAGGCCCTGCGCCACCGGGTGGCCGATGTGAAGATGCAGCTGGAACTGGCCCGCAGCATGAGCTACTACGCCACGCTCAAGCTCGGCGCGCCGGCGGCCGAGCGCAGCCTGGCGCTCTCGCGGGCCAAGGTGCAGCTGGGTCAATCCATGCGCTTGGTGGGTCAGCGGTGCGTGCAGCTGCACGGTGGCATCGGCGTGACGGACGAGTACATCGTGAGCCACTGCTTCAAGCAACTCACCCAGCTGGAAATGACCCTGGGCGACACCCTGCACCACCTGGGACAGGTGAGCGAACACATGGCAGACACGGCGGGCGTCTTCGCCTGAGAGGCACTGCAGGCTGCCCCATGCCCGCGCCTGGCGGTGCCGGGGTGGTTGGCAGGGCCTCAGCGGGTCATCCCACCAGGCAAGTGACGCGTTCTATGGCCTGCTTGAGCATGGGCACCTGTATGGGCTTGGCCACGTAGTCGTCCATGCCAGACGCCAGGCAGCGCTCCCGGTCGCCGACCATGGCGTTGGCCGTCATGGCCACAATGCGCACCGTGGCCCGATCGGCGCCGGCCTCACCCGCGCGGATGCGGCGGGTGGCCTCAAAACCATCCATCACCGGCATCTGGCAGTCCATCAGCACCAGCGCAAATGCCTGGTGGGTCAGCACCTCCAGGGCCTCCTGGCCATTGTTGGCACAAGTCACCCGGTGTCCCATGCGCTGCAGCAAGGCCCGCGCCAGCGCCTGGTTAATGGCGTTGTCCTCCACCAGCAGCACATCCAAGCCAGCCGCCGAGGGCTGTGCCGGGGCCGCGGTGGATGGCGGCTGAGCGGCGCTGCTGCGGGGGACCAGGGTGGTGCGGCCTGCGTCCGCGCCAGCCAGTATGGGTAACGGCGGCTGGGCCGGTGCGGCACCTTGCCCAGGTTCGACCACTGCGGCTGCCTTGGCCTGCGGCGGCAGTGGGTTGTCGACCGGCGGATGCGCCACCGCGCCCAAAGGCAACTCGAACCAGAAGGTCGAGCCTTGGTTAGGGGCACTGGTCACCCCAATCTGCCCCGACATCAGCGTCACCAACCGCTTGCTGATCGACAGGCCCAGACCGGTGCCTCCGTACTGGCGGCTGTTGGATGAGTCCACCTGTTTGAAGGGCTGAAACAGCTCCAGCAGGTCTGCCGGGGCAATGCCAATGCCGGTGTCCTGGACCTCAAAACGCAGACAGGGCCCAGCGGGAAAGTCCGGCACCATGCGCACCTGCACCACGACCGACCCCCGGTGGGTGAACTTGACCGCATTGGCCACCAGGTTGAGCAGCACCTGGCGCACCCGCTGCTTGGCGCCGTTGAGCCATTGGGGCACATCGTCGTCCACGTAGGTCTGAAGGCCCAGCCGCTTCTCGCGCACCCGCACACCCACCAGACCCTCGACCTCGCGCACCAGGGCCCGCACATCGAAGTCCACCGAGTCCAGCTCCAGCTTGCCGGCCTCGATTTTCGAAAAATCCAAGATGTCGTTGATGATGGCCATCAGTCCTTCGCCGCTGGCCTCGATGGCCTTGGCGTGGCTGCGCTGCTCATCGGTCAGGGCGGAGTCCAGCAGCAACTGGGTCATGCCGATGATGCCGTTCATGGGCGTGCGGATTTCGTGGCTCATGGTGGCCAGAAACTCGCTTTTGGCCCGGTTGGCATTCATGGCGTCGCGGGCCATGTCGCGCACCAGTTGCAGGGTTTGCGTCATTTCCTCGTTCAGCACCTCGGCACGTTGTCGCGCCTCGATCAGCAGGCGCTCGGTGGCTTTGCGGTCCGAAATTTCCGCAAAGCTGCCCACCATGCGCAACGGCTTGCCCTGGGCATCGCGCTCGACCACATCGCCTCGGTCTTCCACCCAGATTTCGCACCCATCGGGACGAACCATGCGGTGCTCGTGTCGGTACGGGCCCTTGCCCGCCAGGCAGTTGCCAATGGCCTCCATCACCTGTGGCTTGTCGTCGGGATGCAGCAGCGCGCCAAATTCCTCCACCGAATTGGCCACACAGGCCTCGTCCAGGCCCAGCACCTGGGCCCAGCGCGCGTTGTGGCGCACCATACCGCTGCCCAGGTCCCAGTCCCACACGCCCTCGCCGGTGGCGGCCATCACGTAATTGAGTTGGCGCTCGCTCTGTTCGGCACGCAACTGCGCGCGGCGCACATCGGTGATGTCGTTGGCAATCACCAGAATCTGCAAGTTGCCATCGGCGTCGCGCAGCGGCTTTTTGATGGACTGAAAGTAGCGCACCTCGCCGCTGGCCGCATGGGTGGACTCCTCGAACACCACCTCCATCTCGAAGCGGCGCATGATGCCCTGCACGTTGTCGAGATAAAAAGCCACTTGCTCCGCATTGGGGTTGAAATCGGCGTCGGTTTTGCCGACCAAACCCTCGGGGGTGGTGCCGTACAAGGTGGCCAGGGCGCGGTTGCCGATCAGGAAGGTACCGTTCCAATCCTTCAGAAAAATGATGTTGGGGTTTTCGTCGATGACGGTGCGCAGCAGCGCACGCTGGGCACTCAGCGCCCGGCCGTCGGTATCCGGGGGCTGCACAGGCGGCAAAGGTGGCGGCAAATCGTCAACAGTCATGGACACTGGTCAAGGCTTTGGGGTGAAACAGGTCACAGTGGTGTGGCATTTTGCACCACGTCCAGCGGGCAGCATCCCCAAAAAATGCCATCTCGACCCGCTCCATGTCCCCTGGGTGATGGGCCAGCTGCCAGTGGCCCGGCACCCGGAGCGCCAGCCTCTGTCAGCCGTGCAGGCGTGAGTGGCGGGGCAGATGGGCCACCAAAAACCCCATCTGGTCGGCCAGAATCCGCCGGTTGCGCAGAATGAAGTCTTCCCACAGGCTGGGCACGTAGGGGGTGTAGAGCAGCGGCATACCAGCTGATTCGGGCGTGCGGTTGCCTTTGCGGTGGTTGCACGAACGGCAGGCGGTGACCACGTTCATCCAGTGGTCGGGGCCACCTCGGCTCACCGGCACGATGTGCTCTCGGGTCAGGGCATCCGCCGCGAAGTGATCGCCGCAGTAGGCGCACACCTGGCGGTCGCGGGCAAACAGCTTGTCGTTGGTGATGGCAGGGTGCTGCTCAAAAGGGTTGATGCCGGGCACGCCACAGGTGCCGATGATGGAGTTGACGGTGATCTCGGACTGCAGGCCGCTGATGGCGTTGTGACCGCCCCGAAACACCGCCACCGGCGCACCGGCCTCCCAGCGCACCTGCTGCGCGGCATAGTGCAGCACCGCCTGCTCCAGCGTGATCCACGACTGCGGCACACCTTGGGCCGAGAGTTTCAGTACCTTCAAGACCATCTCCTGAATCCACATGAACACCACACACGCCACCCCGGCCACCGGTTGGGGGCCAAGCCGGGTCAGACCCTGCTTGTGTCAATATACCTGTCCGACATGACAGGCCACCGCCAGCCCCACATATCCCTGCCCCATGAACATCATCCGAGGTCTTCACTCGCTGCCGCCCGCCCTCGCCCGGGGCTGCGCCCTCACGATCGGCAACTTTGACGGGGTGCACCGGGGGCACCAGGCCATGCTGGCGCTGCTCAACAGCGAGGCCCGCCACCGGGGCGTACCCAGCTGCGTGATGACCTTCGAGCCCCACCCGCGCGACTACTTCGCCGCAGCCCGCCAACAGCCCGACCTGGCACCCGCCCGCATTGCCACCCTGCGCGACAAGCTCAGCGAGCTGGCCCGCTGCGGCATAGACCACTGCCTGGTGCTGCCCTTCAATGCCCGCCTGGCCGCCCAAACAGCGGGTGCCTTCATCACCGAGACACTGGTGGGCGCGCTGAACGTGCGCTACGTGCTGGTGGGCGACGACTTTTGCTTTGGCGCAGGCCGCAAGGGCGACTACGCCATGCTGGATGCGGCGGGCGACGCCCACGGCTTTGATGTGGCGCGCATGCAGTCGTACGAGGTGCATGGGTTGCGCGTCTCCAGCTCCGCTGTGCGCGAGGCACTGGGTCAGGGGCGCATGCAGGATGTGGCTGCGCTGCTGGGTCGCCCCTACGGCATCACCGGGCATGTGGTGCATGGCCGCCAGCTGGGCCGCCAGCTGGGCGCCAGCGCGGTAGGCCAGGACGACGGGTTTCGCACCCTCAACCTGCGCTTTGCCCACTGGAAGCCCGCCGCCAGCGGCATTTTTGTGGTGCAGGTGCACGGCCTGGGGCCAGACCCTGGCTCACCGCCGCTGCCGGGCGTGGCCAACCTGGGGGTACGCCCCTCACTGGACCCGACTGATGCCAACGGCGGGCGGGTGCTGCTGGAAACCCACTGCCTCAGCTGGCCCGACGAGGTGTCGGCATCACTGCCGCTGCACAGAGGCCAGCGGGAGGCCTACGGTAAAATTGTGCGGGTGGACCTCCTGCACAAACTCCATGACGAGCTGACCTACAGCGACCTCGATGCCCTGACCCAGGGCATCGCTCGGGACTGCGCCGACGCCCGTGCCTTTTTCGCCCAAGGGCGGCACCTGACCCACACCCAGACCCGCCGCCAAACCACCCGCGACCGAATTTGACGCTCCACACAGCGTCAGCCAGGTGTCCACCTGGCCGTGGTTCGGACAGGTGCTTGGCCAGCCACCAACCAGCCGAACCACACGCACCAGGGCACGCCCAGCCGGGTCTGACCTGCGGTTGACAACACCCCACCCCTGCGGCCCCATCACCCTCGCGAACCACCATGACCGACACCCCATCCTCTGCACCGGCAGGCACCGCGCCCACCGACTACCGCGCCACCCTCAACCTGCCCGACACCCCTTTTCCGATGCGCGGCGACTTGCCCAAACGCGAGCCGGGCTGGGTGAAGGCCTGGGAAGAAAAAGACCTGTACAACAAGCTGCGCCAATCGCGGGAAGGCGCGCCGAAGTTCATCCTGCACGACGGCCCGCCCTACGCCAACGGCCAAATCCACATCGGCCACGCGGTGAACAAGGTGCTGAAGGACATGATCGTCAAGGCCCGCCAGTTGAAGGGCATGGACGCGCAGTACATCCCTGGCTGGGACTGCCACGGCCTGCCCATTGAAAACGCCATCGAAAAGCTGCATGGCCGCAACCTGAGCCGTGACGACATGCAGGCCAAGGCCCGCGCCTTTGCCACCGAGCAGATCGCGCAGCAAATGGCCGACTTCAAACGCCTGGGCGTGCTGGGCCAGTGGGACCGCCCCTACCGCACCATGGACTTCGCCACCGAGGCCAACGAAATCCGCGCCTTCAAGCGCGTGATGGAACGCGGCTTTGTGTACCGGGGCCTCAAGCCCGTGTACTGGTGCTTTGATTGCGGTAGTTCGCTGGCCGAATTCGAGATCGAGTACGCCGACAAAAAGAGCCAGACGCTGGACGTGGCTTTTCCCTGCGCCGAGCCCGACAAGCTGGCCGCCGCTTTCGGCCTGCACGGCTTGACCAAAGAAGCCTTTGTGGTCATCTGGACCACCACCGCGTGGACCATCCCCGCCAACCAGGCGCTCAACCTCAACCCCGAACTGATCTACGCGCTGGTGGACACGCCCAAGGGCCTGCTGATCCTGGCCGACACGCTGGTGGAGAAGTGCCTGGCGCGCTATGGGCTGGAAGGCCAGGTGCTGGCCACCGCCCTGGGGGCCAAGCTGGAAAAAATCAACTTCCGCCACCCGCTGGCGCACGTACACGAAGGCTTCAACCGCCTGTCGCCCGTGTTCCTGGCCGACTACGCCACGGCAGACGACGGCACCGGCATCGTGCATTCGTCACCCGCCTACGGTGTGGACGACTTCAACAGCTGCGTGGCCAACGGTTTTGCCTACGATGACATCCTGAACCCCGTGCAGGGCAACGGCCAGTACGAGGCCGAACTGCCGCTGTTCGGTGGCATGAACATCTGGAAGGCCTGCCCAGTCATCATCGACACGCTGCGCGAGCACGGCCGCCTGATGGCCACCGAAGTCATCACCCACAGCTACCCGCATTGCTGGCGCCACAAAACGCCGGTCATTTACCGCGCGGCCGCCCAGTGGTTTGTGCGCATGGACGAAGGCGATGGCATCTTCACCACCGACAAGGCGCCGCAAACCCTGCGCCAGATCGCACTGGCCGCCATCGAAGACACCGGCTTTTTCCCGGAAAACGGCAAAAGCCGCCTGCGCGACATGATTGCCAACCGGCCCGACTGGTGCATCAGCCGTCAACGCTCATGGGGCGTGCCCCTGCCCTTTTTGCTGCATGTGGACACGGCCGAGCCGCACCCGCGCACGCCCGAGATCGTGGACTTGGCCGCCGAGGTGGTGGAACAGGGCGGCATCGAAGCCTGGAGCAAGCTGTCTGTTGCAGATATTTTGGCCCGCATCGGCGATGCAGCCGACCCTGCCAGCTATACCAAAAGCACCGACATTCTGGAAGTGTGGTTCGACTCGGGCACCACCCACACCACGGTGCTGAAAGGCAGCCACGGCCAGCGAGGTGCCGACGGGCAACTGCTGCACGCCCACGGCGAAGGCTGCGAGGCCGACCTGTACCTGGAAGGCCACGACCAGCACCGCGGCTGGTTCCACAGCTCGCTGCTGACCGCCTGCGCCATGTACGGCCGCGCACCCTACAAGGGCCTGCTGACCCACGGTTTCACCGTGGACGGCAAGGGCCACAAAATGAGCAAGAGCCTGGGCAACGTGGTGGCACCGCAAACCATCAGCAGCAAGATGGGCGCGGAAATCATCCGCCTGTGGTGCGCCTCCACCGACTACTCGGGCGACCTGGGCATTGACGACAAGATCCTGGCCCGCGTGGTCGATGCCTACCGCCGCATCCGCAACACACTGCGGTTTTTGCTGGCCAACATCTCCGACTTCAACCCCGCCACGGACTCCGTGGCCGATGCCGATCTGCTGGAGATTGACCGCTACGCACTGGCCCGCGCCGCTCAGCTGCAAACCGACATCCTGGCGCACTACGAGAAATACGAATTCCACCCCGTGGTGGCCAAGCTGCAGCTGTACTGCAGCGAGGACCTGGGTGGCTTTTACCTGGACGTGCTGAAAGACCGTCTCTACACCACCGCACCCAACAGCCTGGCGCGGCGCAGCGCCCAGACCGCGCTGTACCGCATCACCCACGCATTCGTGCGCTGGATGGCACCGTTTCTGAGCTTCACCGCCGAAGAGGCCTGGGGCTTCATGGGACTGCCAGACGCACCGCACAGCGAATCCATCTTCATGGAAACCTACACCGTGTGGCCCGCACCCGATGCCGCCAGCGAAGCGCTGCTGGCCAAGTGGCAGCGCATCCGCGACATCCGCGACGTGGTGAACAAAGAAATCGAAGCTGTGCGCACCACTGGGGCCGTGGGTTCCTCGCTGCAGGCCAATGTCACGCTCACCGTCCCACCGGAAGACCATGTGCTGCTGGCCAGCCTGGGGGCAGACCTGAAGTTTGTGACCATCACTTCAGATATTGAATTGGTAGCTGGACATTCAATACAGGTAAGCGTAGAGGCCTCAAAAAGCTCTAAATGCGAGCGGTGCTGGCACTACCGCAACGACGTGGGCCACGACCCCGAGCACCCCACCCTGTGTGGCCGCTGCACCAGCAACCTGTACGGCGCGGGCGAGTCCCGGGCAGCCGCGTGATGGCGGGCCAACGCAAGGCGTCGGCGGGGCTGACGTTCGCCAGATCCAAGGGGGCTGGGCTGTGGCCGTGGCTGGTGTGGGCGGGCATTGTGCTGGTGCTGGACCAGTTCACCAAGACCCTGATCCTGGGCCACTACCAGCTTGGCGACAGCACCCCGGTCACATCGTTTTTCAACATCGTGCGGGTGCACAACCCGGGTGCGGCGTTTTCATTCCTGGCAGACGCCGGTGGCTGGCAGCGCTGGTTCTTCACAGGCATTGGCCTGTTGGCTGCTGTATTCATGGTCTGGATGCTGCACAAGCACCCCGGTGAAAAGTTGTTTTCGTTTGCGGTGAGCAGCCTGCTCGGTGGTGCGCTGGGCAACGTCATCGACAGGCTGTTGCATGGCTACGTGGTGGACATGTTGGATGTGCACGGCCACTGGCTGCGGCCGGTGTTTGCCAGCGGGCACTTCCCTGCGTTCAACCTGGCCGATGCCGCCATCACTCTGGGGGCCATCTGCCTCATCCTCGATGAAATTCTGAGGGTTCGCCGCTCCCGCTGAGCGGCGCCGTCGCCTGGCACCGACAGGCGCAGCGCCCAGAAAAAAGGCCTGCAATGCAGGCCTGGAGGGTCAGTGGGAACTGGCTGCTTGTGCCACTGCCCCGTCAGTGGGCATCAGGCAGCGGCCAGCTTGCGCAGGTGCTGGTACAGATCGTCCTTGAGTGCCAGCTTTTCTTTCTTGAGGGTCTCGATTTCAAAGGCGGTACCCGGTTCAATGTGGGACTCCATGTTCTTGATTTTCTGGTCCAGCTCGTTGTGCTTGTCAAAGAGGCGGGTGAAATGGGCGTCGTTGCCTTTGAGGCTGCTGATGAGCTCGCGGTACTCTGGAAACATAGGCTCTCCTGGTGGTCAAATGTGCCCCCACCGGTTGCGGGGGAATGCCTATTGTCCAACAGAAACTGACGCCCACTGCACACCACCCTGTTGTCTGGCTGCATCCAGCCAACGCTCCAGCTCGGCAAGTGGCATGGGCCTTGCCGTCAGGAACCCCTGAATTTTCACGACCCCAAGTGCCACCAGCTGCTCCAGCTGGCGCGGCGAATCCACCCCCTCGGCCACCACGTCCATGTGCAGCGCCTGGGCCAAGGCGATGACCGACTTGACCATGACCTGGTCGCCCCGGTCCAGCGGAAGCACAAAGCTGCGGTCAATCTTGATGGTGTGTATCGGCAGGGTCTGCAGCCGGTGCAGCGACGACTGGCCTGTGCCAAAGTCATCCAGCAAGAACTGGTAGCCCAGCCCGTGCAAGGCGCGCAAGGTGGCCAGCATGGTGTGGGTGGGCTCGCCCACCATGCTCTCGGTAATTTCCAGCCGGATGGCCGACACCGGCAGGCCATAGGCGGTCACCACCGCAGGCACCTCGCGCAGCAGGTCGGACTCTGAAAACTGCCGAACCGACAGATTCACACTGCAGGTCAGGTCGTGACCCTGCGCCCTGAGCCTGGCCAGCCCCGCACAACTGCGGTGGAGCACCTGCATGCCCAGCCGCCCGATGAGGCCACCCTCTTCCGCCAGCGGAATAAACTCAGCCGGAGAGATGGCCTGGCCGTCCAAAGTCCAGCGCGCCAGCGCCTCCATGCCCACCGCCTGGTGGCTGAGGACATCCACCACCGGCTGAAAGGCCACCTCCAGCCCATCGGCATCCAGGGTGCGGCGCAGCGCCTGCAGCAGGCGCGAGCGCCGCTCGGCCTCGCGCAGCAGCGGCACATCAAACACCACCACGGTGTCGCGCCCGTTGCGCTTGGCCTGGTGCATGGCCAGATCGGCATGGCGCAACAGGTCTGACGGGGTATGGGCCACATCGGAAAACGCCAGCCCCATGGAGGCCGTGGTAGCCACCGACACCGCGCCGCGCTGCATGGGGACGCGCACAGCCTCCAGTACACGGTGTGCCAGCTGCACAAAGGGCTCTCGCTCCAGCCCCTGCAGCAGCAGCGCAAACTCGTCGCCACCGGTGCGGGCCAACACATCCCCGGGGCGCACCGAATGGCCCAGCTGGCGGGCAACATGGCGCAGCAGGTCATCGCCCAGTCCGTGGTCAAACCCGTCGTTGATGGTCTTGAAGTGGTCCAGGTTGAGCAGCACCAGGCAGACGAGGGCCTGCCGCTTGTCCCCCGCCACCAGACCCAACCCCAGCAAGCGCTGCTCCAGGCCAGCGCGGTTGAGCAGCCCGGTCAGCATGTCGTGCACCGCCGAGTGCTGGGCGTGCTGGGTGGTCTGTTGCACCAACTGGTTGAGCGAGTGCTCCAGCGCACCGATTTCATCGGCCTGATCGGCGGGCCACGCCACCGTGCGCGATGGGTCGCGGCGCTGGTCATTGGCCAGTTTCACGCCATAGCGCAAGCGGCGCACCACCCGGTGCATGACCAGCGCGTACACACCGCCCACCGCCAGCCCCGCAATCAGCACCAACCCAAGCGCCAGCCAGGCCATGATGGTGGTGCGATGCAGCGAAGCGTCGGACCGGTGAACAATTTGAAGAGTGCCGCCCAGACCTGGTACCGCAGCCTCGGCCGACCAGGCACCGGCAGACACCGTCCATTGGTCCGGCAGCAAAGGGGGGCGCTGCAGCAATCCGGCTGGCACCCCGGTGAACGCCTGGGCCTCCTCGAAGTAGCTGCCCGCCATCGACCGCGCAAACAGCATGCAGCCTTGTGGCTCACCCTGGCCCGACGTAGGCAACACGGGCGATTGCGCCAGCATCCACGCCTGCGGGCCCACCCACACCATGCGGTTGCGGGGCCCGCTGCAGTCGGCCAGGAGCGACAGGGTAGCTGCCCACTCGTCGGGCAAATCCGACAGCAGCTGGCCTGAGGACACTTGTCGGGCAGCCACCACCTGACCCGTGCGGTCAAACAACACCACCGCCTGCACCCGCAAATTGCGCAGGGATGACAGGGTGAAGTTGTCGTCCATGTAGGTGGACTCATGCCCCTGGGCGGCCCGGTGGGTGTCGTCCCACAACGCATAGTCCTGGACCATTTCGCCCATGGACTGCATGTCGCTGAGCATCACCGCCTGCACGCGGTCGAGTTCGTTGTGTGCCTGCTGGCGCTCGAAGGCATCGAACAGGTGCGTGAGCACACCGAAAATCACGCCCGCCACCCCCACACTGGCCACCCCAAGCAGCACCAGCACCCGCACGGCCAGCCAGCGGCCCAGCGGTGCGGTCACGGTTGGCAGGGGCTGGGCCTGGGGTGTCATGGCAGCAAAACGGTGCAGCCAGTGGTTGCGCGGGCTTCCAGGCTGCGGTGCGCGGCCTGGACATCGGCCAGGGCAAAGCGCTGGTCAATGTGGATGGTGACTGCGCCGCTGCCCACCACCTCAAACAGCTCATCGGCCATGGCCTGCGTGCGCTCGCGGCTGGTGATGTGGCTGAACAGCGTCTGGCGGGTGACGTACAACGAACCTTTGGGCCCCAGCGCCCCGGGTGCAAACGGTGGCACGGGGCCAGAGGCATTGCCAAAGCTCACCATCAGCCCGAAAGGGCGCAAACAGTCCAGCGAACCGTCCCAGGTGTCTTTGCCCACGCTGTCGTACACCACCTTCACGCCCTGGCCGTCGGTGATGTCCTTCACCCGCTGCACAAACTGCTCAGATCTGTAGTTGATAGCAAACTCTGCACCATTGGCAAGCGCCAAACGGCATTTTTCCTCAGAACCTGCGGTGGCAATCACCCGCAGTCCCAAGGCCTTGGCCCACTGGCAGGCAATGAGGCCCACGCCGCCTGCCGCGGCATGAAAGAGCACAAAGTCGCCAGGCTCCAGACCCTCCACCGGCCGACAGCGCTTGAGCAGGTACTGAGCCGTCAGCCCCTTGAGCATCATGGCTGCGCCGGTCTCGAAACCGATGGCGTCGGGCAGGCGGCACACGTTCATGGCGGGCATCACCCGGCGCTGGCAGTAGCTGCCAGGCGGGTTGGCTGCATAGGCCACCCGGTCACCCACAGCGAGGTGGGTCACGCCCTCACCCACCGCCTCGACCACACCAGCCCCTTCCATGCCCAGCTGCAGCGGCAGGGGGTACAGGCCAGTGCGCTGGTACACGTCAATGAAGTTCAGGCCAATGGCGCGGTGCTCAATGCGGACCTGGCCGGGGCCGGGTTCGCCCACCGACACGGAGACCAGGGCCATGCACTCGGGGCCACCCGGCTGCTGAATCTGAATGGCCAGTGACGTGAGATCTGTCATGCGTGTGACTCCTGTCGGGCAAAAAAAATGGGGGATAGAAAAAAAGGAGGCGCGCCAGTATGCCGCAAGCCCTGGGTGACAGGCAGCCGACGAACCATGGCGTACAGTGCCCAACCCGCCGCCATCACCCGTGACATGACCCAAGCCCTAACCGCCCGCACCGCCTTGCTGCTGACCATTCCGCCCCTGCTGTGGGCGGGCAATGCGGTGGTGGGCCGCCTGATGACCGACACGGTGCCGCCCATTACCTTCAACCTGCTGCGCTGGTGCCTGGCACTGGTGCTGTTGCTGCCGCTGGCGGCGTGGGTGCTCAAGCCCGGCAGCCCGCTGTGGACGCACTGGCGGCGGCTGGCGGTACTGGGACTGCTGGGCATGGGTTGCTACAACGCTTTGCAATACATGGCCCTGACCACGTCGTCGCCGCTGAACGTGACGCTGGTGGCAGCCAGCACCCCCATCTTTATGCTGGGGCTGGGACGGCTGTTGTTTGGGGCGCAGATATCGCGCCAGCAGTGGTGGGGGGTGGCTTTGTCTGGCGCCGGGGTGGTGACAGTGCTCACCCGGGGGGACTGGTCGCAGCTGCTGGCCCTGCGCCCTGTGCCCGGCGACCTGCTCATGCTGCTGGCCACCGCCGCCTGGAGCCTGTACAGCTGGCTGCTGACCCGCCCGCCCGCCAACCAGCCCGATCCGCCCGCCCTGCGCGGCGACTGGGCTGGCTGGCTCATGGCGCAAATGGTGCCTGGGCTGATGTGGTCAGCCCTGTTCACCGGCATGGAGTGGGGGCTGTCACCGGGCGCACAGATCACCTGGGGTTGGCCGCTGGCGGTGGCGTTGGTGTATGTGGCGCTGGGGCCATCGCTGCTGGCCTACTACTGCTGGGGGCGGGGTGTGGCGGCTGCGGGGCCACAAATGGCGGGGTTTTTCATCAACCTCACGCCGCTGTTTGCGGCCGTGCTGTCGGCAGCGGTGCTGGGTGAGCTGCCGCAAGCCTTCCACGGGGTGGCATTTGCGCTCATCGTCGGTGGCATCGTCATGGCGTCGCGGCGCTGAACAGACAGCGACGGCACCGGGCGCATTTCCAGTCACCGCTGGCTTGCCCACGGTGCGCGGCGGGGGTCATTGGTGCCACAGATACAATCTCGCTCCCATGCGCCGCTGGCTGATTGCTGTTTTTGCCTTGCACTTCTTCGTGAATGTGGGTGCTTTCGTGTTCGGACACACCAGCTTGCATATGCCGATCCAGGGCGCTGGCATCCACTCGGATGCGTCAGCCGGGCTCGGCACCGCCCACCCACACTCGGTGGATCAGGCGAACACCATGCCCGAGCACGGGCTGACCGACGCTCAGCCCGACCTCCCAGACCTCATCAAGCCCGTCGTTGTGGTTTTGGATGCACCCATGGCCCTCCCTACGCCAGCCGATGTGCACATCGTCACCCCCAGTTCGCCCGTATTGGACGGCTTGCAGCGCCCACCGCGCAGTACTGCCCGATTTGTCTGACCAAGCGCCATCCCCCTGGCGGTGCGGCGGCGGCAACATTGCCCCAGCGGTGCATCAGCGGTCCGGCACCACGGGCCGCCTGGCCCGCGCCTTGCATGTACCCGACGCAACGCATACACCCGCCAACCCACCTGTCCGTACACATATTTCCCATGAGCCGCTACTCCCAAGATGCACACTTTGGCACCCAGACCCCCTCCAGCCATGGCTGCGGGGCCGTTGGGTGTGACCAATGAGCGCCGGGCCCGGGTGGATTGAAGCCGCCTTTCTCGGTCTGATTCAAGGCCTGACCGAGTTCTTGCCGGTGTCGTCCAGCGCGCATTTGCGCATCATTGGGCCACTGCTGCCATCGGGTGTGGACCCCGGTGCTGCCTTCACGGCCATCACCCAGATTGGCACCGAGGCGGCGGTGCTGCTGTACTTCAGGCACGACATCTGGCGCATGGCCAAGGCGTGGGCGCAATCGGTGGTCAGCCCGCAGTGGCGCTCTGACCCCGATGCCCGCATGGGCTGGCTGATTCTGGTGGGCACTTTGCCGATTGCGCTGCTGGGCCTGCTGTTCAAAGATGCCATTGAATCGTCCCTGCGCAACCTCTACATCACAGCAGCGATGCTGGTGGGCTTCGCGCTGGTGCTGGCCTATGCCGATCGGGCGGGTGCCAAACAGCGCACGCTCGACCAGCTCAGTTGGCGCGACGGCATTCTGTTTGGTTTTGCGCAGGCCATGGCGCTGATACCCGGCGTGTCCCGCTCTGGCGGCACCATCACCGCAGGGCTTCTGATGGGCTACACCCGGGAGGCGGCGGCTCGGTACTCGTTCCTGCTGGCCATCCCGGCGGTGCTGGCATCGGGGGCTTACCAACTCGTGCGCACCTGGGGTCAACCCAGTGCGGTGGCGCCTGGCCCCACGGCCCTGGCCACATTGGTCGCGTTTGTGGTCGGGTACGGCGTGATTGTGGTGTTTTTGCGCCTGGTGTCGTCTCGGGGCTACATGCCCTTTGTGCTGTACCGCATCGCACTCGGCGCTGCGGTAATCGTCTTGTTGAGTGCAGGTGTATTGACCCCGCTTTGATCCATTCACTTTTTTGAAAACGTCATGGAAATCTTCATACTGATCGCGCTGATTCTGCTCAATGGCTTGTTTGCCATGTCAGAGTTGGCGCTGGTGTCGGCCCGCAAAGTGCGGCTGCAAAAGCTCATCGACGAGGGTGACAAATCGGCCCAGGCTGCCGTCACACTGGGCGAGGACCCCACCCGGTTTTTGTCCACCATCCAGATCGGCATCACGTCCATCGGTGTGCTCAACGGTATCGTGGGTGAAGCGGCACTGGCCGCGCCGCTGTCCATCTGGCTGACGTCTGTCGGCGTGCCCGACCCGTATGACAACTATCTGGCCACCGGGTTGGTGGTGGTGACCATCACGTACTTTTCCATTGTGGTGGGTGAACTGGTGCCCAAGCGCATCGGCCAGTCGCACCCCGAAACCCTGGCACGGCTGGTGGCCCGGCCCATCAACTGGTTGGCCATTGCCACCAAGCCTTTTGTGTTGCTGCTGTCGGTGTCCACCCGCGGGCTGCTCAAGCTGCTGGGCGTGAAAGAGTCCAACGCCAATGCCGTGACGGAAGAAGAAATCCACGCCATGCTGGCCGAAGGCACCACCTCTGGTGTGATCGAGTCGCACGAGCACACCATGCTGCGCAATGTATTCCGCCTGGACGACCGCCAGATCAGCTCGCTGATGGTGCCGCGCAGTGACGTGGTGCTGCTGGACCTGGAAATGCCGTTTGAGGTGAACATGGCCCGCATCGAGGCATCGGACCATGCCCGGTTTCCGGTGGTGGAGGGCGACTGGGGGAAACTGGTGGGCGTGGTCAACGCCCGCAAGTGGCTGGCCACCGCCTTGCTGGGCCAACAGCGCGAGCTGACCGAGCAGGTGCTGCAAGAACCGCTGTACGTGCCCGAAACCATCACGGGCATGGAGCTGCTGGACAACTTTCGCCAGTCGGGCGTGCAAATGGCATTTGTCATCGATGAGTACGGCGAGGTGCAAGGCATCGTCACCCTCAAAGACCTCATCGAAGCCATCACCGGCGAGTTCAACCCCCGCGACCCCGAGACTTCGTGGGCCGTACAACGGGCGGATGGGAGCTGGCTGCTGGATGGCCACATTCCCGTGCCCGAGCTGAAAGACCGGCTGAACCTGGACACCGTGCCCGACGAAGAGCGTGGCCGCTACCACACCCTCAGCGGCATGATGATGCTGCTCACTGGCCGCCTGCCCAAGGTGGCCGACACCGTCATCTGGGAAGACTGGCGACTGGAAATTGTGGACATGGATGGCCGGACCATTGACAAGGTACTGGCCACCCGTACCGAGGCTGCACAAGCTGCGGATGCTGACCCAACCACCACCGAGCAGGCTTGACGAGCAGACCAGGCCAGACAGCCTTGGCACCCCGGCAAGGCTACTTCAGCGTGCGCTGGCATGGTCACATGCCGTGGCGGGTGTTCTTCTGGCGGGACCTGATGCTGCTGGGCACGCTGGCCAATGCATGCCTGGGGTTTTTGGCGCTGGTGATGCTGTCCAGCGGCGCCGATGTGCTCTGGGCGCTGGCCGTGCATTTCGCGCCACTGCCGTACAACCTGTTCATGCTGGCGGTGGTGTGGCGCTGGCCTGGGCTACCGCCGACCTGGAAATGGGTGGCGGTGGTGTGGTTTGCGGTCATGCTGGTGATCTGAAGCTACGAGCCGGGCACCACACCCAGCGACGACCCTTGTAGCCTGGTATGGCCTGGTCACCCGGACCAGCCTGCCACCGCCGCCCTACCCTCAGAAGGTGCCACCAAACGCCCCGCCATCGGCCAGCACGTTCTGCCCGGTGATATAGCCCGCGTGCATGCTGCACAAAAAGGCGCAGATGCGACCAAACTCGTCGGGTGTGCCGAAGCGACGTGCCGGAATACCGTTGCGCCTGGCCTCCACCACGGCGTCCAAAGGCTGGCCGGTTTTGGTGGCTGCCCCTTGCAAGGTGGTGCGTAACCGATCGGTGTCGAAAGCACCTGGCAACAGGTTGTTGATGGTCACGCCGTGGGCGGCCAGGGTGGGGTTGCGGGCCACACCGGCCACGAAGCCCGTCAGCCCGCTGCGGGCCCCATTGCTCAGCCCCAGGATGTCGATGGGTGCCTTCACCGCGCTGCTGGTGATGTTGACGATGCGGCCAACGCCGCGCGCCGCCATGCCGTCCACCGTGGCTTTGATGAGTTCGATGGGGGTGAGCATGTTGGCGTCCACCGCCTTGAGCCAGGCCTCGCGGTCCCAGTCCCGAAAATCGCCAGGGGGTGGGCCACCGGCGTTGGTCACCACGATGTCAAAGGCTTTCCCCGGCCCACCATCCACTGCCAACGCTGCCTCACGGCCCTCGGGGGTGGTGATGTCGGCCGCCACCGTCAGCACGGACGGGCCATGCAAGGGGTTGAGGCCCGATGGATTGCCCATGTCTGCCAGGTAGGCGCGCAGCCCCTGTGCCGCCTGCTCCAGGGCAGACTCGCCACGTGCCACCAGCACCACATTCACCCCCTCCTGCGCCAGCGCCTGGGCGCAGCCCAGACCCAGCCCTTTGCTCGCGCCGCACACCAGCGCCCATTTGCCTGTCAGTCCCAAATCCATGGCTATTTGCCTCCATAACGTGTGACCAGAAAAACCCCGGCCATGACGAGCACAGTGCCCGCCGCGACCCAACCGTTGAACGGCTCGCCCAGTATCCACACCCCCATCAGGATGGTGGACATGGGGCCGACCATGCCCGTCTGTGCGGCCAGGCCAGAGCCTATGCGCTCAATGGCCATCATCACCATCAGGACCGGTGCAGCGGTGCACGCCACCGCATTGAGGATGGACAGGCTGATGACCTGTGGTGCAACTTCCAGCGCCACGCCGATGGGCCGCAACACCACAAACTGGCCAATGCACAGCAGGCAGGCCACGGTGGTGGCCAAGCCCACGAGGCGCAATGAGCCCAGGCGTTTGACCATTTCGCCGCTGTACACCAGGTACACGGCGTAGCTGACGGCGCTGCCAAACACCAGAGCCGCACCGGCCAGGGTTTGCCAACCGTCAAAGCGCACCTCGTGCCCGAACACCAGCAGCACCCCCGCATAACTCACCCCCATGGCCAGCGCCTGCAGGCGCCCGATGCGCCGCTGGTACAGCAGCCAGCCCAGCAGCAGCACCAGGGTGGGGTTGAGGTACAGAATGAGCCGCTCCAGGCTGGCACTGATGTACTGCAGGCCCCAAAAGTCCAGAAAACTGGCCAGGTAGTAGCCCGTGAAGCCCAGCCAGACAATGCCCAGCCAGTCGCGCCGGGTGAGCGGCGGCTTGCCCCGGCTGGCCCACCAGGCCATGGCGGCAAACAGCGGCAGCGCAAACAGCATGCGGTACATGATGAGGGTGACCGCGTCCACCCCGTACCGATAGGCCAGCTTCACGATGATGGCTTTGCCGCTGAAGGCAATGGAGCCAGCGGCGGCCAAAGCCAACCCAATGAGCATGTTTTGTCTAGCTACAACATCAGACACAGCAAGCGATGGAGCCACTTTTTCCTTCAAATTACCACCCCGCCACCAGCCCGTCCCGGCGCGGATCGCTGGCGGCCACATAGCCGCGCTTGGCGGGGTCGCCCAGCCGCCAGATGAACTGGCCTGCGCCAAAGTCCTGGTAGGGGTCGTCCAGCACGTCGATGCAGTGGCCCAGGGCCCGCAGGCCCTGCACGGTGGCCGGGTCCATGCCCGCCTCCACGTTCAGCGACAGGCCGGTGTTGAAGCGCCAGCGCGGTGCGTCGCAGGCGGCCTGCAGGGGCTGGCCATGGTCGAGCAGACGCACCAGGGTTTGCACATGGCCTTGCGGCTGCATGTTGGCCCCCATCACCCCAAAACTCATGACGGGCTCCAGCACGGGCTGGCCATCGGCACCCATCCATTCCCTGCCTTGACCGTCCAGTGCGGGCCGGGTCAGAAACGCCGGAATGATGGTGTGAAACGGCCGCTTGCCCGGTGCGACCAGATTGGCCGGGTTCAGGGGGCTGGCGGGCAAACCAAAGCCATGCCCCCGGTTTTGCAGACTGATGCCAAAGCTGGGCTCCACGCATCCGGAGCCAAAACCCATGTAGTTGCTCTGGATGAAGCTGACCATCATTCCCTGCTCGTCGGCCGCTGTGAGGTAGATGGTGCCCCCCTGGCGGTGCGGATCGGCGGGGCTGCCCGCTTTCGGTGCCCGGGCGCGGCGGGGGTCAATCAGGCGGGCACGGTCCGCCAGGTAGCTGGGGTCCAGCAACTGGGCCACGGTGGCCTGCATGGCAGCGGGCTCGGCCACGTAGCGGTACACGTCGGCAAAGGCCAGCTTCATGGCCTCGATCTGCAGGTGCATGCAATCTGGGCCGTCCACCGGCAAGCTGGCCAGGTCAAAGTGGCTGAGCAGGCCCAGCGCCATTTGTGCGGCAATGCCCTGGCCGTTGGGCGGCAACTCGTGCAGGGTATGGCCCCGGTAGGCATGGCCCACAGGTTCTACCCATTCGGGGGCGTGGGCGGCCAGGTCGGCCTCGGTGAGCGCGCCGCCGTGCGCGGCAACAAACCGGGCCATGGCCTGCGCAATGTCTCCGCGGTAAAACGATTCGCCCCGGGTGGCGGCAATGCTGCGCAACCCCCGCGCCGCCGCCGCAAACTGAAACCACTCGCCCAGCTCGGGCGCGCGTCCCTTGGGCAAAAAAGCCCCGGCAAACCCAGGCTGGCGGTGCAACTCGGGCACGGCAGCGGCCCACTTGCCCTGCACCACCGTGGGCACTGCAAAGCCCCGCTCGGCCACCTCGATGGCGGGCTGCATCAGATCCGCAAAGGGCAAACGGCCAAACCGCTCGCTCAGGGCCACCCAGCCGCTGATAGCGCCGGGTACCGTGACGCTGTCGATGCCGCGTTTGGGTGGTGTGAGGGCGTCAGCCCCCAAGCGGTGGGTGAAGTACCCGGGCACCCAGGCCTGGGGCGCACGGCCCGAGGCGTTGAGCCCGTGCAGGCGCTGGCCGTCCCACACGAGGGCAAAGGCGTCGGAGCCCAACCCATTGCTGACAGGCTCCACCACGGTCATCACGGCCGCAGCGGCCACGGCCGCATCCACCGCATTGCCACCTTGGGCCAACATGCGCAGCCCTGCCTGGGCCCCCAAGGGATGGGAAGTGGCCACCAGGTTGCGCGCATACACCGGCAGGCGCACCGAGGGGTAACCATGGTTTTGATGGGTCAGCAACACACACCGCTCCTGGAGAAATCAACAACAGACACCCATTGTGTGGGGGATGGCAGGGCCGGTGGTGTCAAGTCGGTACCGCACAGGCACCGGGCATACCCTGATGGGCCTGCACCCGCGCAACCCCATCAGGGACTTTGCAGCCTGGCAATGTCCAGCAAACGGTAGTGCCGACCCTGCTTGTCCACCGGGGCAATCAGGCGCTCGCGCACAAAGGCATTGAGGGTGCGGCTGACGGTCTCCAGCTTCAGGTCCAGCATGGCGCCCATGTCTTCCCGCGAGAAGACGGTCACCACGGTGTCATCGGCTGTGGGGTCATTCGCCAGGTTGGGCCGCATTTTCAGCAGCAACCCCGCCAGCCGCTGGCGCGAATTCCCAAAGTTGAGGTCGGCCAGCCAGTCGTCCGCCTCTTTGAGGCTGCGGTGCCACTTGCCCATCAGGCCCATGTGCAGGCGCGGGGTCTCGCGGTTGAGCCGCTCAATCACCTCCACCGGCAGGCGGCACACCCTCACCTGGGTCAGGGCCACGGCCTCGGATTCGTAGGTATTGGAGAGCAGGGCTTCCAGGCCGATCACATCGCCGGATCGCAACACCCGCACGATGCGCTGACGCCCATCGGGCATGTTGCGCACCAGCTTGACCATGCCCACCCGCAGCGTCATGAGGCTATTGGCAGGCTCACCCATGTGCAGCAGGGTGTCGCCAGGGCCGAACTCCAGATCGTCGATGGGGGAGTGGATGTGCTTGAAGTCTTCTTCCTTCAAGTCGGCAAACAGCACCATGTCACGGATGCCGCAGGTCAGGCAGTCAGCCGTCCCGCGCCACGCAGACTCGGTTTTGATGGGGATCATGGACAAAGAGGCACCGGATGTAACTGGGCGGCATGCCCGCATGACAAAAATCAAAGACAGTTGCACAGCTTGCAACCACTCCAACTGTACCCCACGGAGTGTCCCATGGTGCGTGTGCGGGTGTCTCCAGGCACGCTGCAGGGGGGCGGTGCCCGCCCTCCTCACTCGGCGGGCTGCGGGGGGGTGGGCGCGGGTGCCGACTCCACCGCATCGAAACGCGCCGCCACCCGTACCCGGGCGCCACCTTCGCGGCTGGCCCTGGCCATGCTCTGGCGACTGGCCTCCAGCAGCGCTTCGCACGGCACCGCTGGGCTCTCGCGGCTACTCAGGCCCATGCTCAGGGTCAGCGACACCGACTGCCCATTCCAGAGCAAGGGGTTGGCCTTGACAGCCGCTTGGGTGCGTTCGGCCACCAGGGTGGCGCCCACTGCGGGGGTGGCGGGCATGAACAGCGCCAGCTCGCCCTCGGGTGTGCGGCCCAGGCGGTCGGTTTTGCGCAGGGTGCGTCCAATCACGGCGGTGACATGGCGCAGCGCCGCATCACCGGCTGCAAAGCCCAGCTGCCGGTTCAGGGCGGGGTACTGGTCCAGGTCGCACAGCATGAGGGACTGGGGCTGGGGAGTACGGCGCAGGCGCTCGCGCTCGTTGGCCAGCATGGCCATGAAGGAGCGCATATTGAGCGCACCGGTGACTTCATCTTCGGTGCTGAGCTCGCGGATTTTGTCAATGAGCTTGAGCAGCACCATGCCCACCATGGTGGCGTTGAGCATGGCACTGGTCAGCACCCAGCCAACCGCATGCCATACGTCGAGTGGCACAGCTGCAGCGCCTGCGGCCCCAGCCACCCCACCGGCCCCACCCACTCCGTTGGCCAGCATCCACACCGCCCGCACCATGCCCAGCAGCCAGACCACCGCCACCAGCACCACCGGCATCAGGGCCCACTGCGCACCGCGCACACCCAGCAAGGCGGTGACGGAGGGGTACACCTGCTGCAGGCTCACCCCCAGCAACCACACGCAGGCCCCCAGTGCTGCCAGTGTCAGGCCGTGGCCGGAACCGTCGAGCCAGGCCACCACCGCCAGCAACACCGCCAGGCCCGGCAGCATCAAGGGCGACAGCACATAGGCATGGCGGGTGTCATGCAGCCGGTGCATACCCATGCACAACCACTGCACACCCGCCAGCACCAGCGCCAGGCCCAGAGCCAGGCGGTGCGCGGGCGGCAATGCGTCCAGACCGGGCAGTGGCAACCATGCCAGCGCTCCGACGGCCACCAGGGCATTGAACACCGCCACATCTCTCGAGGCCCGCCGGACAATGCGCAACGGCCCCGCCGCCAGGGCCCATCCGCCCAGCGCCACGATAGAAACCAACCCCAGGGCTTGCACCCACACCAGTGTCAACATGGTGCCGACCTTTCCGACAGCTGCAATGACCGCCAGCTTAACAAGCCCACACCCCCGCAGGCGGCCGGGCGGGCCAGGCTGTGCGTCATTGCAACGGTGGTGTGCAAGACAGCACCTCTTCCAGTGTGGTCAGACCCTCGGCCACCCGCATGGCCCCGGCCACGCGCAGGGGGCGCATGCCGTCGGCCACCGCCTGGCGGCGCAGCGCGTCCATGCTGGGGTCGCGGGTGACCTTGTCTTTGAAGGCCTCGGTGGTGACCAGCAGCTCGTACAGGCCCATGCGGCCTTTGAAGCCGGTCATTCGGCAGTCCACACAGCCCACCGGCCTGTAGGGCGCGTAGGTGCCGGTGGCCTGCCAGGGTTTGATGACTTCGTCCAGCGCCGCGCGGGTGGCCTGGCTGTCGGGCACTTTGCACAGTGGGCACAGGGTGCGCACCAGCCGCTGGCCCAGCACACCCAAGGCCGTGGCGTTGATGAGGTAGGGCGGCACGCCCAGTTCCATCAGCCGCATGATGGCGCTGGGCGCGTCGTTGGTGTGCAGGGTAGAGAACACCAGGTGCCCCGTCAGCGCCGCCTGCACCGCCATGTCGGCGGTGGGCAGATCGCGGATTTCGCCCACCATGAGGATGTCGGGGTCCTGGCGCATGAGGGCGCGCAGTCCTTGCGCAAAGTCAAAGTCGAGGTGGGTTTGCACCTGCGTCTGGTTGAAGGCGGGCTCGATCATTTCGATCGGGTCTTCGATGGTATTGACGTTCACCTCCTCGGTGGCCAGGCGCTTCAAGGTGGCGTACAGCGTGGTGGTTTTGCCCGAACCAGTGGGCCCGGTCACGAGAATGATGCCGTGGGGCCGCTTGACCAGGCCCTCCCAGCGGCGCGCATCGTGCGCCGAAAACCCCAGTGCATCCAGGCCCTTGACGGTGGTGTCGGGATCAAAAATCCGCATCACCATCTTTTCGCCAAAGGCGGTGGGCAGGGTGGACAGGCGCATTTCCACCTCGTCGCCGCTGGGATTCTTGGTTTTGATGCGGCCATCTTGCGGGCGGCGCTTTTCCACCACGTCCATGCGGCCCAGCAGCTTGATGCGCGCCGTCATCGCGGCGAGTACGCCCACGGGCAACTGGTACACCGGGTGGAGCACACCGTCGATGCGAAAGCGAATGACGCCCTTCTCCCGCCGGGGCTCCAGGTGGATGTCGCTGGCGCGCTGGTCAAAGGCGTACTGCCACAGCCAGTCCACCACCTGCACCACGCCTTGGTCGTTGGCGTCGAGTTGGCGGTTGCTGCGTCCCAGCTCCACCAGTTGCTCAAAGCTGGCCTGGATGCCAGAGCCGGCCTTGGTCGCGGCCTTGACCGACTTGGCCAGCGCATAAAACTCACCGGTGTAGCGCTTGATATCCACCGGGTTGGCCACCACCAGGCGCACGCTGCGGCGGGTCTGGCGCTCAACCTCGGGCACCCAGTCGGTCAGGCCCGGCTCGGCCGTGGCCACGACCACCTCGTGGGGACCCACCTGCACCGGCAGCACCTGGTGGCGCTCGGCGTAGGGGGCCGACATGGCCTCGGCCACCCGGCCTACATCCACCTTGAGCGGGTCTATGCGCAAAAACGGCAGACCCACATGCCCGGCCAGCCACTCGGCCAGGCCATCCAGGGTCAGGACAGAACCGTCGGCGGCGCGCTGCATGCCTACCACCCCCAGGCGCTGCAGCGGCGGCTGGACGCTGTGGGCCACCGAGCAGCGGGCCACGGTGCGCTCGGCCTCGTCGGGAGAAATGACGCCATCGGCCTCCAGCCAATCCACCAGGGTGCGCCAGTCCAGCGGGCCGTGCACAGCGGTTTGGGAGGCAGGGGCTGCAGCTGGTGCGGCAGCGGCCTTGGTGGTGGCGTGGCGAGCGGGGTCAGGTGGTTTCATGGGCAAGTGGCTTGGGTGCATCGACGGGCGGCAGCTTGCCCACTAAATACTCATAGCAAACTATTGTTTATTTACAAGCGAAAAAGGCATATTTTATGAAAAATCAAACCTCCAGAGGCTTGAACACCTTGAGCCACTTCTGCGCTGGCAGGCCCCAGCGGGTCTGGATGTCGGCGGCCCGGGCCTCCAGGGTGGCGCGGTCGGGCCGGCTGGGGGTGCGCTGGGCCAGCACCACGGTGTTGCCTTCTTTGGTGGGCTTGAACAGCCACACCGCGTCGCGCCCAAAGGCAGCGGCGATTTCTTCCACGCTGTCGGGGTATTGGTTCTGCTCGCCAAACAGGTTGACGGTCATGCAGCCACCGTCGGTCAGGGTGTTGCGGCAGTCTTTATAAAAGTCAAAGCTGTCCAGCACGGGCGCGGCAGCCTCGTGGTCGTACAGGTCCACCTGCAGGGCATCGACCTGGGCGGTCCACACGGGGTTGCGCACTTCCACCCCGGCATCGGCCAGCACCACCAGCAGCTTGGCATCATCGGGCGGGAGCTTGAACCAGAAGCGGCAAGCAGACACCACCTGGGGGTTGATCTCGATGGCGGTGGTTTTCATGCGCAGCTTTTTGCGGCAGAACTTGGTCAGCGCGGCCGCGCCCAAGCCCAATTGCATGGCGTGCTTTTTGGGTGCGGTGCCGGGGTCGTCAAACAGCAGCCAGGCCATCATGCGCTGCACGTACTCCAACTCGATGTCGTAGGGCCGGTCCAACAGCATGGAGCCCTGCACCCACTCGGTGCCCAGGTGCAGGCAACGCACATCGCCATAGTCTGAAAAGTTGACCTCGGGCAAGCGCTGGGCTGCGCGGGTCCTGGTGGCCGGGGCGGCACGGGCGCCGCTGGTTTTGGGGGTGAAAGACACGGGTGATGAGGTCATGCAGGGGATTGGGTGGCAGACTCAGCGGCCACGGCATGCCATTATGGGCGGTCAGTCGGACCAGCGGGTGGCCTCGGTGCCGGGTGCACCGGGGACACCGGTGACACTGGGCAAGGGCTGGCTGGGCTGGCCCAGGTGGGCCTGGCGGGGTTCGCGCTCCGGTTGCCAGGGGCTGGCCTTGGCCAGCGCCAGCCACACCACAAATGGCAGGGTGCACGGGGTGTGGCGGGCCGGGCGCAGCTGCTCCAGCCGGCCCGTGTCGGCGTCTCCGTGCAACACCCACACCCCCAGCTCGGGTGGCAGCTCCTGGGGCTGGGCCATGCCCGCAGGAAAGACATAGTGGCACTCGCAGCACAGCCACTGGTAGGCGGCGCGCTTGGCAGCGTGGCGCAGGTCCGAGAACAAGTCTGCACGGCTGACCTTGACCTCGTGCACCACCGGGTGCAAATAGGCCTCTGCCGAGGTGTTGCGCACCGAGAACACATCGGGCCTGGCCATGCGCCAGCCGCTGGCCGAGGGCTCGAACGAAGCCTGCCGAGGCATGGTCACCGGCCCCGGCGCGGTGGGAGCGGCGTCGGCCGAGGTGCCACCGGCCGCAACATCGGCTTCTGCCGCATCGGCAGCAGCACTGGCCGTGCCATCGCCCGGGGGAAACAGGTCCAGAGCCTGAGCCGGGACAGGCGCCCTGTGGGTGGTCTCCAGCTTGGCCCGCAAGGACAGTTCCCGCCAAACCACCCTACCCGCGTCATGCAACTGGGTGGCCACCCGCTCGGCCAGGCGGTCGTGGGCACCCGTAGCGCGCTGGTTGCGCTGTCGGGCCGCTGCCAGCAGCGCCATGCCTTGCGCCGTCAGGCGTAGCTTCTGGTGCCCTGCCTCGGTGACCATGTCCACCCAACCCGCCGCCAGCAGTTCGATGTCAAGGCCGTCTTTGCACGGCCAGCCGTCGGAACGCCAGAGGTCCAGCATCCGTCTGAGGTGCGTGCGTTGGGGCGTGGCGGGGGTGGGCAGTGGCAGCAGGCGGTCCATCACTGGATAAGTGTACAGGTACCCGCACTGGAAACAACTTGAGTTTTTTTAGACCCTCGCCCCTTGAAAGGGTCAAACCCGCCCTTATTATTAGCACTCGTTGGAGTTGAGTGCCAAGCACCCCAATCCCACCCGACCCTTCTGCCCCGCCCTGTATGAGCGGCTCTCGCAAAAGGATCGGTTTTTTTCTTTTTCAACTGTTCACATACCAGGAGATGCTATGAACCTTCGTCCTCTCGCCGACCGCGTGATCGTCAAGCGCATTGACAGCGAAACCAAAACCGCTTCCGGCATCGTCATCCCCGATTCAGCTGCAGAAAAGCCAGACCAGGGCGAAATCCTGGCCGTTGGCCCCGGCAAGAAGAACGACAAGGGCGAACTCTCTGCCATGAACGTCAAGGTCGGTGACCGCGTGCTGTTTGGCAAGTACAGCGGCCAGACCGTCAAGGTCGATGGCAACGAGCTGCTCGTCATGAAAGAAGACGACCTGTTCGCTGTGGTCGAGAAGTAATTCATTTCATCCTATTTCATAGCTGGAATTGCTTTCTATGTAAGCGATTCTGGCAGTTTTCTATAAATTTCTGAGGAGCCACACATGGCAGCAAAAGACGTAATTTTCGGCGGCGAAGCCCGCGCACGCATGGTTGAGGGCGTGAACATCCTGGCCAACGCCGTCAAGGTGACCTTGGGCCCCAAGGGCCGCAACGTGGTGCTGGAGCGCTCGTTCGGCGCCCCCACCGTGACCAAGGACGGTGTGTCCGTGGCCAAGGAAATCGAACTGAAGGACAAACTGCAGAACATGGGCGCTCAGATGGTCAAGGAAGTTGCTTCCAAAACCTCTGACAACGCTGGCGACGGCACCACCACCGCCACCGTGCTGGCCCAGTCCATCGTGCGCGAGGGCATGAAGTATGTCGCCGCTGGCATGAACCCCATGGACCTCAAGCGCGGCATCGACAAGGCTGTGGAAGCCCTGATCGTCGAGCTGAAGAAGGCCTCCAAGGCCACCACCACCAGCAAGGAAATTGCCCAGGTAGGCTCCATCTCCGCCAACTCTGACGCCTCCATTGGCGACATCATCGCCAGCGCGATGGACAAAGTGGGCAAAGAAGGCGTCATCACCGTTGAAGACGGCAAGAGCCTGCAAAACGAACTCGACGTGGTCGAGGGCATGCAGTTTGACCGTGGCTACCTGAGCCCCTACTTCATCAACAACCCCGAAAAGCAAGCCGCTCTGCTGGACAACCCGTTTGTTCTGCTGTTCGACAAGAAGATCAGCAACATCCGCGACCTTCTGCCCACGCTGGAGCAAGTGGCCAAGGCCGGCCGTCCGCTGCTGATCATTGCCGAAGACGTCGAAGGCGAAGCCTTGGCTACCCTCGTGGTCAACACCATCCGCGGCATCCTGAAGGTTGTGGCTGTCAAGGCCCCTGGTTTCGGCGACCGCCGCAAAGCCATGCTGGAAGACATCGCCATCCTGACCGGCGGCAAGGTGATTGCTGAAGAAGTGGGCCTGACCCTGGAAAAGGTCACCCTGGCCGACCTGGGCCAAGCCAAGCGCATCGAAGTGGGCAAGGAAAACACCATCATCATCGACGGTGCTGGCGCTGCTGCTGACATCGAAGCCCGAGTGAAGCAAGTGCGCGTACAAATCGAAGAAGCTACCAGCGACTACGACCGCGAGAAGCTGCAAGAGCGCGTGGCCAAGCTGGCTGGCGGTGTGGCTGTGATCAAGGTTGGCGCTGCCACCGAAGTCGAAATGAAGGAAAAGAAAGCCCGCGTGGAAGACGCCCTGCACGCCACCCGCGCTGCCGTGGAAGAAGGCATCGTGGCCGGTGGTGGTGTGGCCCTGCTGCGCGCCAAGCAAGCCGCTGGCACCATCAAGGGTGACAACACCGACCAGGACCACGGCATTGCCCTGGTGCTGAAGGCCATTGAAGCGCCCCTGCGCGAAATCGTGGCGAACGCCGGTGGCGAACCGTCTGTGGTGGTCAATGCGGTGATGGCCGGCTCCGGCAACTACGGCTTCAACGCCGCCAACGACACCTACGGCGACATGATCGACATGGGCATTTTGGACCCCACGAAAGTGACCCGCACCGCGCTGCAAAACGCCGCTTCCGTGGCCAGCCTGATGCTGACCACCGAGTGCATGGTGGCCGAGTCCGCCAAGGCCGACGCACCTGCCGGTGGTGGCATGGGCGGTGGCATGGGTGGCATGGGCGACATGGGCGGTATGGGTATGTAAGCCCCGCCGCACCGCCCCAGGCTTTTCAATGGCCTGGGGCGAGTTGCAGCTACAAAAAAACCCCGCTGGTGCAAACCGGCGGGGTTTTTTCATGGAGGGTAACGATCAGAACACGTGGCGAATGCCCAGCGCAATCGAGGTGGCGTCGCGCCCTGCCGCGCCGGTCACACCACCCAGGTAGCCATTGCCCCCGGGGGCAGCCTGGCCAGTGCCTGAGTTGACAAAGCGCGTCACCACCGCATTCAGGTTGGTGCGCTTGGACAGGGGGTAGGTATAGGCCACGCCATACGAAGCAGTATCGGCGTTGGACGCGCGCTTGTCGTTGAGTTTGGTGTAGGCCACACTCACATGGCCCGCAGCGCCCATGTTGTAGCGCAGGCCAATGTGCATGAGGTTGGCGTCTTGTTTGAGGCGGTCCAGGATCAGAGGAATAAAAGGCACCAACTGGGCACTGGCTGCAGTCAACCCACTGGCCAACTCAGGTCCACTCGACGGATTAGGTTCTTCAATTTGGGCCACCATGCCCGACAAGGTCCACACACCCCTGGTGGCCGAAGCGCCCAGCACTGTGGTGCGCAACGCCTGCTGACCGGCGGAGTTCTTCTTGGTGTTGTGGCCAAAGCCCACACTGAAGTCGGCGGTTTTGTACATGCCGTTCAAGCCCATGAGCCGACCTGCCGACCCACCCGCGCCCAGGCTGTACATAAAAGCTGCATTCCAAGGGCCCAGCACCATGCGGTACTGGAAGGCGTCGTTCTGACGAATATCCACACCGGCGGGCGCTGAGGCTACCTGTCCGGCGGACAACGCACTTTGTGTGCCCATGATGTCAAAGGTGGCCATGGCCTCGAAGGCTGGGGTGTACTGCCGCCCCATCAAAAAACCACCTACTGGCGTCACCAGACCCAGGTAAGCCTGGCGATCAAACAAGGTGTTGTTGAGGTGGTTGACCCCCAACTGGGGGCCAACTGCAGCCGCAGTCGCCCCAGCCACCGCTGGAATCATGCCCGCTGTGAACCGGTCAGGCAGTTGGTTGCCAGACGTGGGCCGGTTGCTGACCCCGCCGTTGCCCAGTTCCACGCGGCTTTCCAGGGTAACCAGGGCTTTGTAGCCCCCGCCCATGTCTTCATTGGCTTTGATGCCCCAGCGTGATCCTTCCATGATGCCGCTGGAGACTTGGGTGACGCGGCCCTGCGCATAGCCGCTGACGCTGGTGATGCCTGCATCGGCAATACCGTACAAGGTGACGTCGGCCCAGGCACCGGCGCAGGTCAGGCAGGCGGCGGTGGCGACGAGTGTGTGTTTCAGCATAGTTGTGTGCTCCGTGTGTGGTGGTTTCAAGCGGTCAGACCGGGCTCAACAAAAACTGCGAAAAATAGCCACGCGCCGCCGCGTTGCAAAAGGGTGGGACCAATGTGCCGTGGTAGGCCTGGGCCACCGCGCTGGCGGCGTTGGCACCCGCGGCAGCGATGGTCGCTGCTTTGCTTTGGGCAAAACCACCTTTGGCCAGCGCAAATGGGTCTGCGGCGCTGGTGGGTGCACTGTCCACGTCGAGCACAGTCACAGCCTGGGCGGGCACACCCTTGCTGGCGAAGTAGGCCTGTGCGCCTTGGGTGTTCAGCGCAAAGAACACCGTAGGGTCGGCGTTGCCGCCGCACAGCAGCATGGGCTGCGCGGGTGTCCAGTTCTGCTGCAGCAGGTCGTTCTTCTGGGCCGCCACACGCAGCGGGTGCTTGGGTGCGGTGGGGTTGGCCACCACATCGGCCACGACGGCGTTGCGGTAGCTGGTCTTCACCAGATTGGGCGTACCAAAGAAGGGCGCAAACTGCGGGGCAGGTGCCGTGCCTTCGAACATGAACGCGGGGGGCAACTTACCCTGGGTGAACAGGTCGTTTTGGGCCAGGTTGGTGGGCAACAGGGTCTCGATACCGGTGGCAAACGCGGGCTCGTACATGTCAGAGGGCGTGGTGTAAATGTTGCCGTAGGTGCGCTGGAAGCTGGTGGTCAGCAGCGGCGAGAACACCGTGGCACCCAGGTTGACGTTGCCAGCGTACACCGCATCGCCAAACGCGCCCAGCGCATAAGGGCCAGACAAATGGGCGCCAGCGGTGACGGGGGTACCCGCCAGCTGCAGCGCGCGCTGGGTAGCCATGGACACAAAACCGCCTTGGGAATAGCCGGTCACAAACAGCTTGCTGCTGGCCACTGCGCCCACAGCGGCAAACCCTTTGCGCGCGGCGGTGAGGCCATCCATCATGTCTTTGGCCTGCTGCTCCATGTTCAGGTAGGGGTGGTAGCCCAGGGTGGATGAGTCGTAGCCCGCGTAGTTGGGGGCCACCACGATGTAGCCCTGCGCGGCATACATGGCGGCAACCAGCCCAGCCTCACCATCCTGCGGGCTGGCCATGTTTTTCTGTTTGTCGGTGGTGGTGCCGTGGGCATACAACAACACCGGTCGTGGGCCGGTGCAGGCTGGGTCGGCGCCACTGGGCACCATCAGACCGGCGGAAGCGGTGGTGGCCTCGCCCTTGCCGCCCACGGTGCCGTACTGGAAGTAATTGAAGGTCACGGTGCACTTGGGCACCCCGGCCACCTGAAACAAGCTGGCCGGGGCGGCTGCCTGAAAAGCAGCAGGCGTCAGCTGCGTCAGGGTACTGGGTGTAGCCATCAGGCTGCCAGGGGCACCGCTGAGGTCAAAACTGGGGCCATCGGTGGTGTCGCCGCCACCGCCGCAAGCGGCCAGCATGGTTGCCGCGGCCGCACTGGTGGCCAATGTCAAAAACTTCATGCGCGTCTCCTGCACAGGTTGGGATGTCGAAAACCAAAAAAAGAACGACCGTTCTTTTTCAGATCCACATCGTAAAGCTGTCAGCCAGAAGCAAGGAGAGGGTAAACACCAGACTGTGTTGGAGTAGCTGCTCCAATTGACAGCCCAACCTGGGGGCGCACCCACAGCGCCCCCGCGCACGAGGGTCAGCGCAGCATCAGGGCTTCAAGCTTGAGGGTATCGGCGGCAAAGGCGCGAATGCCCTCAGCCAGTTTTTCGGTGCCCATGGCATCCGCATTCAGGGCGTAGCGGAACCCCGCCTCGTCGTAGCGGATGGCGGGCGACTCGGCCACCGCCGCATCGCCGCCCAAGGCACGGTGCAGGGGTTGGGTCGATGCCGCCAGTTGGGCCAGCAGCTCGGGCGCGATGGTGAGCAAATCGCAACCCGCCAGCGCGGTGATCTGGCCCACATTGCGAAAACTCGCCCCCATCACCTCGGTGGCGATGCCGTGCTGCTTGTAGTGGTGGTAGATGCGGCGCACCGACTGCACGCCGGGGTCGTTGGTACCAGCCATAGCGGCCTCATCCCAGGCGGCACCCGCCTGCTTCTTGGCCCAATCGTAGATGCGGCCAACAAACGGAGAAATGAGCTGCACCTTGGCCTGCCCGCACGCAACCGCCTGCGCAAAACTGAACAGCAGCGTCAGGTTGGTGTGGATACCGCGGCGCTCCAACTGCTCGGCGGCCTGTATGCCTTCCCAGGTAGACGCAATTTTGATGAGCACGCGGTCAATGTGTACGCCCTCGGCCTGGTACAGCTCGATGATGCGCTGCGCCCGGCTGACCGTAGCCGATGCGTCAAAACTCAGCCGAGCGTCCACCTCGGTGGACACCCGCCCTGGAATGTGGGTGAGGATTTCGCAGCCAAAGCGCACCAGCAGTCGGTCCATGACTTCGTCCAATGGGCGCTGGCCCCAGCGTGCCAGCGTGTCGGCCAGCAGCGGTGCGTAGTCTGGTCGCTGCACCGCCTTGAGGATGAGCGAGGGGTTGGTGGTGGCGTCGCGTGGCTTGTACTGGGCAATCTGCAAAAAATCGCCGGTGTCGGCCACGACAGTGGTGTACTGCCTCAGGGCATCGAGTTGGTTCAAATTGGTCATGCCCACATTATCGAACGGTAATAAAATTTCAGTCCTTTTACTCACTGGGTTACTGCTATGTTGGACCGCATCAAAGCCTCTCTGCCATCGCTGGCCCCGGCCGAACAGCGGGTGGCCAAGCTGGTGCTGCTGGACCCCCGTACCTTTGCCAGCCTGCCCGTGACCGAACTGGCCCTGCGCGCCCATGTGAGCAAACCGACGGTGGTGCGGTTTTGCCGCAGCATGGGCTATGACGGCCTCAGCGACTTCAAGCTCAAGCTGGCGGGCACAGTCAGCGAGGGTGTGCCCTTCATCCACCGCAGCGTGGATGTGGACGACAAAGTGGGCGATGTGCTGGTGAAGGTCATTGACAACACCGTGGCGGCCTTTCTGAAGTACCGCAACGACGCATCTACCCACGCCATCGAAAAAGCGGTGGACGCCATCGTGGCGGCGCACACGGCCAACAAGCGCATCGAGTTTTTCGGGGCGGGCAACTCAGGCATCGTGGCGCAGGATGCACAGCACAAGTTCTTCCGGCTGGGGCTGCACACGATTGCCTACAGCGATGGGCACATGCAGGTAATGAGCGCATCGTTGCTGCGCCCTGGCGATTGCCTGGTGGTCATTTCCAACTCTGGCCGCACCCGCGACCTGATGGACGCCACCGACATTGCGCGCAAGCACGGCGCAACCACCATCGTCATCACCGCCAGCGGCTCGCCGCTGGCCGCTGCCGGGCACATCCACCTGGCCGCCGACCACCCCGAGGGCTACGACCGCTACAGCCCCATGACCTCGCGCCACATGCACCTGATGATTGTCGACGTGCTGGCCACCACCGTGGCGCTGCGCATTGGAGGCACCAAGCTGCAGCCGCTGCTGAGGGAAATGAAGAACAACCTGCGCAGCAAACGCTACGCCTGAGTCAGCCCCTGCGTGTTTTTCCTTGCCATACCTTGTCCCGCCATTTTTTAAATACTTTTGGCTACTTGCGCTTGGTTAGCAACAATAGTTAGCTATCTTTTTTCAAATCCGACTTTCTTCTACCGCATGGCAGGCAATGCGTATGCCCTGCCAGTCTTTCAGCACCGGGCGCTCGGTGCGGCAGCGCTCGTTGGTGTGGGGGCAGCGGGGGTTGAAGGCGCAGCCTGTAGGCGGATTCAGCGGGTTGGGCACCTCGCCTTGCACAGGGGTGCGGGCCGTGCCGGTGTCGTGCATCTTGGGGATGGCGTCCAGCAACATGCGGGTATAGGGGTGGCGCGGGGTGTCAAACAGGGTGTGTTTGGGGGCCAGTTCCACCAGGCGGCCCAGGTACATCACGCCCACGGTGTCGGACACATGACGCACCACCGCCAGGTTGTGGCTGATGAACAGGTAAGTCAGACCGCGCTCGCGCTGCAGGCGTTTCATGATGTTGAGCACCTGGGCCTGCACGCTCACATCCAGGGCCGACGTGGGCTCGTCGCACACCAGAAACTCGGGCTCGGTGGCCAGAGCGCGGGCAATAGAAATACGCTGGCGCTGCCCGCCCGAAAACTGGTGCGGATACTTCAGCATGTCCAGCGCCGACAGGCCCACCGACTCCAGCAGCTCCCCCACTTTGCGACGCAACGCCTCCGGATCGGTGACGATGCCGTGCTCCAGCAGCGGCTCACCCACGATGGCCTCCACCTTCCAGCGCGGGTTGAGGCTGGCGTAGGGGTCCTGAAAAATCATCTGTATGCGCCGGCGCAGGTGGTGGCCCTGCGGGGTTTTGAAGACGGCATGGGCGTCCTGGCCATCGAACTCGAAGCTGCCCCTGGTGGGCGCATACAGGCCCACCAGCAAACGCGCCACGGTGCTTTTGCCACAACCCGACTCGCCCACCAGGGCCAGTGTGGTGCCTGTGGCGATGTCAAAACTGACGCCATCCACCGCACGCAGCAACAGCTTGGGCTTGCCCTCCAGCACCCGGTTGAGCCAGGGAGGAGACACATCGAAGGTTCGGGCCAGGTCTTGAGCGCGCACCAGCGGGGCTGGTGGCATGTCAGCGGTTGGCGCCGCCGGTGAGGGAGTTGCAGGCATGGCGTTGGCTGGAAGGGTCATGGCTGCTGGCCCTCATGCAGCCAGCATGCCGCACGGGTGGCCCCGGCGGGCAACAGGTTGGGGCGGTCGCGGTGGCAGCGGTCGAAGACCTGGGGGCAACGCGGGTTGTAGGCGCAACCGGTGGGAATGGCGTTGAGCCGGGGCATGGCCCCGTCGATCTGGTGCAGTTCTTCGCGGTCTTGCGACATATCGGGAATACAGGCCATCAGCCCCCGTGTGTAGGGGTGGGCCGGGTGGTTGATGACCTCGTGCACCGGCCCGATTTCGGCCACCCGTCCGGCATACAGCACGGCCACGCGGTCGCAGGTTTCGGCAATCACGCCCATGTCGTGGGTGATGAGCATGACCGCTGCGCCCCGCTCTTTGCAGATGCGCTTGAGCAAACCGATGATTTGCGCCTGTATGGACACATCCAGCGCGGTGGTGGGCTCGTCGGCCACGATCAGCTGAGGCTCGGCCGCCAGAGCCAGGGCAATCACCACCCGCTGGCGCATACCACCCGAAAATTGGTGCGGATAGTGGTCAATGCGCTGCTCGGCAGCAGGAATACCGGTGTCTTGCAGCAAGCCAATAGCGCGCTGGCGGGCCTCGGCCGCACCCACGTTCAGGTGGGTGGTGATGGTTTCAGTGAGCTGCCGGCCCACGGTGTACAGCGGGTTGAGCGACGTAAGCGGGTCCTGAAAAATGGCCCCGATGCGCCGACCGCGAATTTTTCGCATCTCGTGCGGCGGCAGGTTGTCGATGCGTTGGCCGTCCAACAGCACCTCGCCCGAGGCGATCTTGCCAGGGGGCTCCAGAAGGCCGATGATGGCTGCGCCAGTCAGCGACTTGCCCGCGCCCGACTCACCCACCACCCCCAGAATTTCCCCGGGCGCGATGTCAAACGACACCCGGTCCAGGGCGCGCAAGGTGCCGTGGCGGTTGGTGAACTCGACCACCAGGTCTTTCACGCTCAATAGGCTCATGGTCAAACGGTTGAAACCGGTCAGGGGTTAGCGAAGGCGGGGGTTCAGCGCATCGCGCAGCCAGTCACCCAGCAGGTTGACCGACAGTGCAATGACCACCAGCATGGCGCCGGGGAACACCGTGATCCACCACTCGCCCGAGAACAGGTAGTCGTTGCCCACCCGAATGAGTGTGCCCAGCGAGGGCGATGTGGGGGGTGCCCCCACCCCCAGAAAGCTCAGCGTGGCCTCGGTGATGATGGCGGTGGCCACCTGTATGGTGGCCAGCACCATGACGGGGCCCAGCACATTGGGCAGCACATGGCGGCGCATGATGCGCGCACTCGACACCCCCGTGACCCGCGCGGCCTGCACATACTCCTTGCTGCGCTCCACCAGGGTGGAGCCACGCACCGTGCGGGCGTACTGCACCCATCCGGTGAGTGAAATCGAGAGAATGAGCACCCCAAAGGCCAAGGTGTCGTGCGCATTGGGGAACAGGGCCCGGCCCACACCGGCAATCAGCAGCGCCACCAGAATGGCCGGGAAAGAGAGCATCACGTCGCACAGGCGCATCAGCAGCGCATCGACCCAGCCTCCGACAAAGCCCGCCAGCAACCCCAGCCCAACCCCCACCACCACCGACAGCAGCACCGAAGCCAGGCCCACCGCCAGCGAGATGCGGGTGCCGTACATCAGGGCCGACAGAATGTCGCGCCCCTGGTCGTCGGTCCCGAACACGAACGCGGGGTTGCCACCGGCCTGCCATGCGGGGGGGAGCCGAGCATTCGACAACTCCAGCGTGGCCAGATCAAAGGGGTTATGCGGTGCCACCCACGGGGCAAACACCGCGCCAAACACACACACCACCGCCAGCACAGCAGCCACCATGGCCACGGGCGATGATCTGAAACTGTGGCCCACATCGCTGTGGTACCACCCTGCCATTCGTTGAAGCACATTCACCTCGCTTCACCCAGCAGCGACCCAGACAGCTGCTGCCAATGGGCAATTGTTTTAAATATATTCATAGCCAACAATGATTGCAAATCAAGCGATATGTGCATTTTTTTCATAAACTTTTACCCATCCATGCCCGGACAACTGCCATGAAGACCAGCGGCGGCTTCATTCGGCACCCGCCAAGGGCATGCCTTGCTCGATCAGGCTGGCATGCAACGCGGCACCCAGGGGCAGCACCTCATCGTTGAAGTCGTAGCGGCTGTTGTGCAAAAAGCAGCTGCCCACGCCGTTCTCATCGCCCTGCCCCAGCCGCAGGTAAGCACCGGGCTTGGCCTGCAGCATGAACGAGAAGTCTTCGGCCCCCATGCTGGGGTCCATCTCCCTGTCGAGCTGGTCGGGGCCCACCAGGCGCTCAGCCACATTCGCAGCAAACTCGGCCTCGGGCGCGGTGTTGATGGTGGCGGGGTAAATGCGCTCGTACTCCACCGAGGCCGTGGCACCAAAGCCGAGCGCCACCGCAGAGCACAACTCGTTGAGCCGACGCTCCACCATGGCCTGTATGGCCGGGCTGAAGGTGCGCACGGTGCCCACCAGCGTGGCCTCGCCCGGCAATACGCTGAACGCGCCAACGTCGCCCGCCTGCATGGCGCACAGGCTGATGACCGCACTGTCCAGCGGGCGCACGTTGCGCGAGACGATGCTTTGCACCGCCGTGATGATGTGGGCCGCCACCAGCACAGGGTCCACCGCCAGGTAGGCATGCGCCCCATGGCCACCCTTGCCGGCGATGTGGATGGTGATGCGGTCGGCCGCGGCCATCATAGGGCCGGGGTTGATACCCACCTGCCCCGGGCGCATGTGCGGCCAGTTGTGCATGGCGTAGATGGAGTCAACCGGAAAGCGGTCGAACAACCCATCATCGATCATGGCCTTGGCACCCGCAAAGCCCTCTTCGCCCGGCTGGAATACCAGCACGGCGGTACCGTCAAACTGCCGGGTATGCGCCAGGTAGCGGGCGGCCCCCACCAGCATGGCCACATGGCCGTCGTGACCACAGCCATGCATCAACCCGGGTTTGGACGAGCGCCACGGGAAGGTGTTGTGTTCCGTCATGGGCAGCGCATCCATATCGGCCCGCAGTCCCAGCATGCGCCCACTGCCACGCTGCTGGCCATGGATGACCGCGACCACACCGGTTTTGCCAATGTGGGTGTGCACCTCATCCACGCCGCACGCCCGCAGTGCGGCAATCACCCGGCTGCTGGTGTAGGCTTCTTCAAACCCCAGCTCGGGGTGGGCGTGCAAGTCGCGTCTGAGCGCGGTCAACTCGGGGTGAAAGGCTGCAATGTGCGCAAACGCGCGCCCGTTGGCCCGGTACCGGACGCCGCCCGGCAACATGGTGTGCGGCATGGCTCAATGCCCCCCGGCCTTGTCCGCACGCAAGCGCGGATCGACGGCGAAGTACAGCAAATCCACCACCAGGTTGATGACCACAAAAATCAGCGCAATCAGGCACAGATACGCCGCCATCACGGGGATGTCGGCAAACGTCACTGCCTGAATAAACAGCAACCCCATGCCAGGCCACTGGAACACCGTTTCGGTGATGATGGCGAACGCAATCAACCCACCCAACTGCAAGCCGGTGATGGTCATGACCGGCACCAGCGTGTTTTTCAGCGCATGCCCGAAGTGCACGGCCCGGTCCGTCAGGCCACGGGCCCGAGCGAACTTGATGTAGTCGGTGCGCAGCACCTCCAACATCTCCGCCCGCACCAGCCGCATGATGAGCGTGAGCTGAAAAATCGCCAGTGTGATGGCGGGCAGCGTGATGTGGTGCCAGCCTTTGGCCGTCAGCAAGCCCGTGCTCCAGCCCCCGATCTGCACCACCTCGCCCCGCCCGAAACTGGGAAACCACCCCAGATTCACCGCAAACAGCAGAATCAGCAAGATACCGATGAGGAACGTGGGCAGCGACACCCCCAGCAGCGAGATCGTCATGAACACCTGCGCCAGAAAACTGCCCCGGCGCAGCGCTGCGTACACCCCCATGGGAATGCCCAAAGCCACCGCCATGAACGCGGCCACCAGCGCCAGCTCCAGCGTGGCTGGAAAGCGCTCGGCAATCAGGGTGGACACCTTGGCCCCCTGGCGCAGGCTCAGCCCAAACTCACCCTGCGCCGCATTCGCCAGAAAGTGCCAGAACTGCACAAAAAACGGCTGCTCCAGCCCCAGGGCCTCGCGCAGCTCCAGCACCTGCTCGGGGGTCGCATCCTGACCCAGCAAAAAAACCACCGGGTCGCCCACATACTGAAACAGCATGAAGGCAATCAGGGCCACCGTCACCATGACGATGGCCGCTTGCGCCAGGCGCCTGAGAATGAACGCCAGCAATCAATTCACCTTGATCAGGCGCCAGTCCAGCCGGTTGTCGGCGCGGTGCACCACGTCGATGTTTTTCTTCATCGCCCAGGGAATGACCTGGTTGTGCAGCGGGATGTGGGCCACGTCCTGGTTGTGCAGCGCCAGTGCCTTGGTCAGCAACTCAGTGCGCAGCTTGAGGTCTGTCTCCTTCTTGGTGCGCTCCACCAGAGCGTCCATTTGCGGGTTGCTGTAGCGACCCACGTTGTAGTTGCCGTCACCACCCGCACCCACGCTGCGCATCAGCGACTGGATGCTGTAAAGCGCGTCAAACGTGGGCACGCCCCAGCCGAGCATGTAGATGCTGGCTTCATAGCGCTGAATCATCGGGAAGTAGGTGGCCAGCGGCTGGGTGCGCAGCTTGGCCTTCACACCCACCTTGGCCCACATGGCTGTCACGGCCTGGCAAATGGCTTCGTCGTTGATGTAGCGGTTGTTGGGGCACGCAAAGTCCACTTCAAACCCGTTGGGGTAACCAGCCTCCACCAGCAGCTTTTTGGCAGCATCCAGGCTGTAGGGATAGCGCTTGTCCACCTCTTTGGACCAACCGGTGACCTGAGGTGCCACCATGGCGCCGGTGGGCTGGCCCAAGCCACGCATCGTGACCCGATTGATGGTGTCGATGTCAATGGACTGGTAGAGGGCCTTGCGCACCCGCAGATCTTTCAGCGGGTTCTTGCCCTTGATGTTGCTGCCGGGCAGCTCATCGCGGAACTGGTCCATGCCCAAAAAGATGGTGCGGTTTTCGATGCCGTCAATCACCTTCAGAGCCGGCGTGTTGCGCACCCGAGGCAAGTCTTGCGGGCTGGGGTCAAGCACCAGGTCCACCTCACCCGACAACAGGGCTGCCATGCGGGTCGCCACCGATTTGACGGGGGAGTACACCACCTCGGTCACATTGCCTTCGGCCTTGCCCCACCAGCCATCGTGGCGGCTGAGCACCATTTTCTGGTCTGGCTGCCACTCCTTGAGCTTGAACGGGCCGGTGCCCATGGCGTTGCGGTGGGCAAAGTTCTCTTCCTGGGTTTTGATGTCTTTGGGGGCCACCGAGTTGTTTTTCTCGGCCCAGGACTTGCTCATCATGCGCAGCTCGGTCAGCTGGTTGAGCAGCACCGGGTTGGGTTCCTTGGTGAAAATGTCGATGGATGTTGCCATCCACCTTGACCACGCGGTCCATGCCCTGCGTGTACACCGCAAAGTTGGAGGTTTTGGACATGGCCCGCTCCAGCGAAAACACCGCATCATCGGCGGTGAAGGCAGAGCCATCGTGAAACTTGACGCCCTGGCGCAAAGTCATGCGCAGCTGCGTGGGGCTGACCTGCTTCCAAGCTGTGGCCAACACAGGCTCCAGCTTGAAGGTGCGGCTGTTGTAGTACACCAGTGACTCATACACCGCCGCATGAATGCCGTTGGCCAACGCGTTGTTCTGCGAGTGAATGTCCCACGTGGGAATGTCACTGGCACTCGACCACTTGAAGGTTTTGGCCTGAACACCGACCACCGAAAAAGCCAGTGCCGCGCACAGCACAGAAAGTTTGAATTTCACGGTCAACCTCACAAAAGATGAATGGAAACTGACAGTATGCCTCATGCAAAAACCGCTGTAGCAGGCGGTTTTCCGGGTGCGCAGACACCCTGGATAAGTGCGCACCAAACTGGACAAAGCCATCAAAAAAATCCCTCATTTGGTGATTCAAATACAAGGGTTAACCCCAAAACAGTGCGCGACGATCTCGTGGTAAGAAAAACGTTGTTTTCTCGTCTAATTCAATGAATTTTTTGAACATCGTGACTGGTAAGACATGACAGCTTGATTACATTGGCACCGTTGTTGCTAGTTTTGATTGCAGCAGCGGTTGTTACCAGCCGCTGATACGCCAGCACCACCAAACTTTTTTTCTTCTCAAAGGACCCGTAATGAAAAAATCTCTTATCGCAGTGGCCGCCATGGCCGTCGTCGGCGCAGCTTCCGCCCAATCCTCTGTGACCCTGTACGGTATTGCTGACATTTGGGTCGGCAAGCCAGAAGGCGCAAAAGTGCAAGCTGGCTCGGGTGGACTTGCTGGCAGCCGCTGGGGTATCAAGGGTTCTGAAGACTTGGGTGGCGGTTTGTCAGCCAACTTCAACTTTGAATCTGCCCTAAACCTCGGCAATGGTGCAACCAACGCTGCAATGTTCGACCGCCAAGCCAATGTTGGCTTCAGCGGTGGTTTTGGAGCCCTGAAAATCGGCAGAAGCTGGACCGCTTTCGATGACATTTACGGCGCAGCAAACAGTGGTTTTGACTCAGCGCTCTCCGCCAACGCAGTTTGGATCAACAACTATGCCTACTCGAATGGCACCAATGCTTCGAATGCTCAGATTCACTACACAACCCCAACTATGGGTGGGTTCAGTGGTGCAATCAGCACCAAACTGAAAGGGAACGAAACGGCCGCTGAAATGCGCCACACTGCGGTGTACGCCAAATACGAGCAAGGTCCGATCTATGCAGGCGTCGCATACGAAAAAGATGATGGCCCTGCCGTGCTCAAAAACACATTGGTCAACGGCTCTTACGATCTGGGCATGGCAAAAGTGCTGGCCAGTTACTACACCACAAAAACAGGCGCTGGTATTGCAACCAACTCCTACCAACTGGGCGCAGACATCCCCATGGGCAGTGCCCTGACACTGTCTGTTGGCTATGCATCCTCCAAAGTTGATGTCGCAGGGGCGAAGAGCGCAACCGGTTTCGGTGTCGCAGCTGGCTACTCTTTGTCCAAGCGCACCACGGTGTACGGTGGCCTGCGCGCCACCAACAACATCGCTGGCAAAGACCTGTGGGCCGTCGGCGTGAACCACAAGTTCTGATCTCGCGTTTTCGAAGATCCAAGGTTGAAAGCCTGTCCGCTTGCGCGGGCAGGCTTTTTTTCTTCTGCCAAGCCTTTCAGGTCCGACCAGTCCGCCACCAACCGGTACGCCGCAGGCATGGCTCGTAAAATCGAGGGTTGCGTAGCGTGCCGCGTGCACTGCCCCTGCGGACACCATCCATACCATTGGCCCGCGCGCTCCAGCCCACTGGACTGCCACCCACCAGCAGCGCCGCGCTCCAAAGCCACACTGGCCTCCACTTTCTTCTGTTTTTCCCATGCTCGACACCAACACTGCCCCCACCGCGCCCGCACAACCCGGCCTGAATTCGCTCCCCAAGTCGTTCGAGCCCGCCGCGCTGGAAGCCCATTGGGGCCCCGAGTGGGAGCAGCGCGGCTACGGTGCCGCAGGCTTCCGTGGCACGGGCACCCCACAGGCCGACGCACCCGCATTCGCCATCCAACTGCCGCCACCCAACGTGACCGGCACGCTGCACATGGGCCACGCGTTCAACCAGACCATCATGGACAGCCTCACGCGCTACCACCGCATGGCAGGGTTCAACACCGTGTGGGTGCCCGGCACCGACCACGCGGGCATTGCCACCCAAATCGTGGTGGAGCGTCAGCTGCAAGACAAAGGCATCAGCCGCCACGACATGGGGCCCACACCCGCCGAAGCGCGCAAAAACTTCGTGGCCAAGGTGTGGGAGTGGAAAGAGCAGAGCGGCAACACCATCACCACCCAGATGCGCCGCATGGGCGACAGCGTGGACTGGAGCCGCGAATACTTCACCATGGACGACAAGCTGAGCAAGGTGGTCACCGACACCTTCGTGAAGCTGTACGAGCAGGGCCTGATCTACCGTGGCAAGCGCCTGGTCAACTGGGACCCGGTGCTGCAGAGTGCCGTGTCCGACCTGGAAGTGGAAAACGAAGAAAAAGACGGCTCGCTGTGGCACATCGAGTACCCGTTTGCCGACGGCCCTCAAATGGTGAACGGCGAATTGGTCAAGGGCCTGACCGTGGCCACCACCCGCCCAGAAACCATGCTGGGCGACGTGGCGGTGATGGTCCACCCCGAAGACGAGCGCTACCAGCACCTGATCGGCAAACAGGTGGTGCTGCCGCTGTGCGACCGCACCATTCCCGTGATTGCCGATGCCTATGTGGACAAGGAATTCGGCACCGGCGTGGTCAAGGTCACGCCCGCGCACGACCCCAACGACTACGCCGTGGGCCAGCGCCAGGGTCTGGACATGATCTGCGTGCTGACGCTGCAAGCCACCGTCAACGACAACGCCCCCGAAAAATACCGGGGCATGGACCGCTTTGTGGCCCGCAAGGCCATCGTGGCCGACCTGGAAGCCTGCGGGGCGCTGATCGAAACCAAAAAGCACAAGCTGATGGTGCCCATCTGCACCCGCACCGGCCAGGTGGTGGAGCCCATGCTCACTGACCAGTGGTTTGTGGCCATGAACAAGGTCAGCCCGATTGACCCCACCGGCAAGAGCATTGCCCAGAAAGCGATTGATGCCGTCACCAGCGGCCAAGTGAGCTTTGTGCCCGAAAACTGGGTCAACACCTACAACCAGTGGATGAACAACATCCAGGACTGGTGCATCAGCCGCCAACTCTGGTGGGGGCACCAAATCCCCGCGTGGTACGGTGACGACGGTAAGGTTTATGTAGCTAACAATGCAGATGAGGCGAGCTTAAAGGCACAAAAAGATGGCTATTTTGGCCCATTAAAGCGCGATGATGACGTGCTGGACACCTGGTACTCCAGCGCCCTGGTGCCGTTTTCAACCATGGGCTGGCCAGAAGCCATTGCCGGCATGGGCGAGTCGTCCGGCTCTGACACCGCGCACCCACAAGCTGGTGGGCGCACCGGGCTCGAACCGGTCGATTTGGCCCGCGAGGCGGGTATGAGCCCGGGCGAGCCCGGTGCACCCACCTGCGCCCAGGCCAACGCCAACCAAGCACCGGCCAGCACCAACGACTACGACCTCTACCTCCCCAGCACCGTGCTGGTCACCGGCTACGACATCATCTTCTTCTGGGTCGCCCGGATGATCATGATGACCACGCACTTCACGGGCAAAGTGCCGTTCAAACACGTCTACATCCACGGCTTGGTGCGTGATGCCCAGGGCCAGAAGATGAGCAAGTCCGAAGGCAACGTGCTTGACCCGGTGGATCTGATCGACGGCATTGCCTTGGGGCCACTGCTGGACAAGCGCACCACCGGCCTGCGCAAGCCCGAAACCGCACCCAAGGTGCGCAAGCAGACCGAAAAAGAATTCCCCGACGGCATTCCTGCCTACGGTGCCGATGCTCTGCGCTTCACCTTCGCAGCACTCGCGAGCCTGGGCCGCAGCATCAACTTCGACAGCAAACGCTGCGAGGGTTACCGCAACTTCTGCAACAAGCTGTGGAACGCCACCCGCTTTGTGCTGATGAACTGCGAAGGTCAGGATTGCGGGCTGAAAGACCACACCGCCGATGCCTGCGTGCCCGGTGGCGGCTATCTCGCGTTCAGCCAACCCGACCGCTGGATCGTCTCGCGCCTACAGCGCGTGGAAGCCGAGGTGGCCAAGGGCTTTGCCGAGTACCGGCTGGACAACGTGGCCAACACCATTTACGACTTCGTGTGGAACGAGTTCTGCGACTGGTACCTGGAAATTGCCAAGGTGCAAATCAACACCGGCAACGCCGAGACCCAGCGCGGCACCCGCCGTACACTGATCCGCACGCTGGAAACCATCCTTCGGCTGCTGCACCCCATCACACCCTTCATCACCGAAGAGCTGTGGCAAAAAGTGGCACCTGTGGCGGGACGAAGCGGCCCTTCTGTGAGCGTGGCCGAGTACCCGGTGAGCCAACCCAGCCGCATCGACGAAGCGGCCGAAGCCCATGTGGCCAAGCTGAAAACCCTGGTGGATGCCTGCCGCAACCTGCGCGGCGAGATGAACGTGTCACCCGCCACCCGCTTGCCGCTGCTCGCGGTGGGCGATGCCGACTTCATGACCGTCGCTGGCCCCGTGCTGCAAGCCCTGGCCAAACTGAGCGAAGTGAAGGTGTTTGCCGACGAGCCCAGCTGGGCAGCAGCGGCTCAGGCTGCGCCCGTGGCCGTGGTGGGCGAGGCGCGCCTGTGCCTGTTTATGGAAGTGGACGTGGCCGCCGAGAAACTGCGCCTGGGCAAAGAAGTGGCCCGTTTGCAGGGTGAAATTGCCAAGGCCAATGCCAAGTTGGGCAATGAGGCCTTTGTGGCCAAGGCACCAGCAGCCGTCATTGCCCAGGAAAACAAACGGGTCTCAGAATTCGGCGCCATGTTGGCCAAACTCCAGGAACAGCTGACCCGCTTGGGTTGAGCGTTTGGGTGCGGGGGCACTGCCGTGCCCCCGCTGCACGCTCAGCGCCGCTTGAGAACGGTGATGTACTCGCCGCCTACCGTCTCCTGGTGCACCAAATCATTCCCGGTTTGCTTGGCAAATGCCTGGAAATCGCGCACAGAACCACCGTCGGTGGCAATGATTTTGAGGGTTTGACCGCTGACCATCTCGGCCAGCGATTTTTTGGCCTTGAGAATGGGCAGAGGGCAGTTCAAACCGCGGGCATCAAGTTGTTTGTCGGTGTTCATGGGGGTTGTCCTGCAAAGAGGCTGGATTCTAGGGGCCGAGTGCCACCCTGGGCTGACAGTCGGTCAATGCGACCGCGCACCCAGGCCCACCGTGCTCAATACCCCAGCTTCATGCGGGAAACACCCCAGTAGACAGGTAGCGGTCGCCCCGGTCGCACACCACAAACACAATGGTGGCGTTCTCCACCCGCTTCGACAGTTCCAGCGCCACATGGCAGGCCCCGGCTGCGGAAATGCCAGCAAAAATGCCCTCTTCGCGGGCCATGCGTCGGCACATGTCTTCGGCCTCTGCCTGCCCCACGTAGGCCAGTTCATCCACCCCGGTGGGGTCATAGATTTTGGGCAAATAGGCCTCGGGCCACTTGCGAATACCCGGAATGCGCGACCCTTCGCTGGGTTGCGCCCCCACCACCCGAACCGCCGCATTTTGGGACTTCAGAAACCGAGACACTCCTGTGATGGTCCCTGTGGTCCCCATGGCACTCACAAAGTGGGTCACCCGGCCAGCGGTTTGCTGCCAGATTTCAGGGCCGGTGGTCTCAAAGTGAATGCGCGGGTTGTCCGCATTGGCAAATTGGTCAAGCACCCGGCCCTTGCCCTGGGTTTGCATCTGGTCTGCCAGGTCACGGGCGTACTCCATGCCACCGCTTTTGGGCGTCAGGATCAACTCGGCCCCAAAGGCCTTCATGGTTTGAGCCCGCTCGATGCTCAGGTCCTCCGGCATGATGAGCACCATGCGGTAGCCCTTGATGGCAGCGGCCATGGCCAGCGCAATGCCGGTGTTGCCCGACGTTGCTTCAATGAGTGTGTCGCCAGGATGGATGTCGCCACGCTCCTGCGCGCGCTGGATCATGGACAAAGCCGGGCGGTCCTTAACGGAACCAGCGGGATTGTTGCCTTCCAGCTTGCCCAGCACCACATTGCCCCTGGCTCGGGCCACCTCCGCCCCCAAGCGTTGCAAGGCCACCAGAGGGGTGTTGCCAACCGCCTGTTCCAGGGTTGGGTAAGCGGGCACCGGCGAGGATGGGGGGTTGGGCTGCATGCGTGTCACCTCATTTGAAAAAACATCCACTCAGGCGCATATTGCGCGTGGGCAGATGGGGAGTGGCCAAAAACGACGCTGCACTGTGCCATAATTTGCGCTTCGATTGCCGCCGGAGTGGCGAAATTGGTAGACGCAGCAGATTCAAAATCTGCCGGTGCTAAACACCGTGCCGGTTCGAGTCCGGCCCCCGGCACCACCCACCGCAAATCAGCGAATGGGTTGGAACCATCGAAAACGAAAGCCCCGATCAGGGGCTTTTTTTTGCGCCATTCGCCCCTCCCCCACCCCATTCCAACCCTCACCCACCAGCCAGGCCCTGCGCCACCGTGGGGTAGCGCAGAACCAGGCCCAGCTCGGTCGTCATGCGCAGGTTGCTCAACCGCCGCGACTCCCCCATGAAACTGAGCAGCGCCAGCGGCAATCGGGCCCGTGCATCCGCGCGGGCAATGCGGGTCGGACGGGGCAAACCGTACACATCGGCGGCCAGGTCAAAGTAGTCGCCCATGGTGAGTTCGGTGTCGTCGCACACATGGATGCAGCGCTGCGGGCCTGCACGCCACAGCGCCAGGGCGCAGGCACGCGCCAGGTCGTCGGCATGGATGTGGTTGGTGTACACGTCATCCTCCGGGCGCAGCACCGGCGTGCCCCGCAGCAAACGGTCACGCGGAGTGCCACCCGGTCTGTCGGGCGCGTAAATCCCTGGGATGCGCAACACCGCGCAGCCCACACCCATGCGGCGGCCAAAGGCCCGCACGGTGCGCTCGGCATGCACCCGGCGAACGGCGCGGGGGGTTTGGGGGTTGACGCGCCGGGTCTCGGTGACCCAATCGCCCTGGCAGTCGCCATACACACCGCTGGTGGAGCCGTACACCAACACCCGTGGGGGGGTGCGGCGGGACAACACATGGGTCAGGGCTACGGTGCGTCGGTCGGCCTGCCAACCGGTGCCATGCACCGCCGCAGGAGGCGCCAGGTGCAGCACTCGGTTGGCCAAACCCGCCAGCCGCCACAGGCTGGCGGGTTCGTCCAGGTTGCCAACGATTGGGGTAATGCCCATCGCCCGCAACTCGCCCAACCGCTGAGGCGATGAGGTCAGGGCCAGCACCCGGACACGCCCCACCATGGGCCGCGCCACACGAAGGCCGATGTCACCGCAACCCACCACCAACACCCGTTGCCGCCTAAACCGTGCGGGCAATGCACCCATCAGCGCCATGACATGTTCCAGATTTCATATTTGAGACAATTTGACGGTTTGACAGCCCCTGGTGGGCTGCCTCGTTCAAGTGGGATTGAGTATGACATTTCAAATTACCGTGCAGCCCAGCGGCCGCAGCTTCGCAACACCACCCGGTGACGTGATCCTGGCCGCCGCCATCCGCGAGGGTGTTGGCATGCCCTACGGCTGCAAAGACGGTGCGTGCGGGTCGTGCAAATGCAAAAAAGTGTCGGGTGAAGTGGTCCACGGGCCGCATCAGAGTAAGGCCCTTAGCGCCGACGAAGAAGCTGCCGGCTGGGTGCTGACCTGTTGCGCCACGCCGCTGTCCGATGTGGTGCTGGAGTCGCGCCAGGTTCTGGAGGCGGGCGCCCACCCCATCAAGAAAATGCCGGTTCGGGTGAGTGCCCTGACCCTGCTGTCGCCCGATGTCATGGCGATGCGGCTGCAACTGCCGGCCTCTGAACCGTTTTTGTTCCATGCTGGCCAGTATGTGGAGTTTCTGCTGCGCGATGGGGTCCGGCGCAGCTACTCCATGGCCTGTGCGCCCCACAACCAGGGCAGCCCAGCCCATTTGGAGCTGCATGTGCGTCACATGCCCGGCGGCTTGTTCACCGACCAGGTGTTTGCAAGTCTGAAGGTGAAGGACATCCTGCGCATAGAGGGGCCCTACGGCAGTTTCATGCTGCGCGAGGAGTCCGACAAGCCCATGGTGTTTCTGGCCTCGGGCACGGGGTTTGCGCCCATCAAGGCACTGATTGAGCATCTGGCCTTCAAGGCCATCCAGCGCCCGGTCACGGTGTACTGGGGTGGACGCCGTCCCCACGACCTGTACATGCACGACTGGCTGGTGGCCAAAGCCACTGAATTGCCCCAGCTGCGCTACATACCGGTCGTCTCGGACGCCACCACCGATGACCAATGGACGGGCCGCACAGGCTTTGTGCACCACGCCGTCATGGCCGACTGGCCGGACCTGAGTGGCCACCAGGTGTACGCCTGCGGGGCGCCCGTTGTGGTGGAGTCGGCCCGGCGAGACTTCAGCGCCCAGTGCGACCTGCCCCCGGAAGAGTTTTTTGCCGACGCCTTCACCTCCGCCGCCGATGCCTTGACGCCCACACAGACCTGAGGCGCCCGTGACCCTGGCGCGTGCGTTCTACACTGACCCACTGCCCACACAACCCACTGGAGACCACCCATGAAACGCCGTTTTGTCTGTACCGCTGCGCTGCTGGCAGTCGCTGCTGGCTCGCTTCCCGTACTGGCACAAAACCAGCCGACCATCACACGCATCGTGGTGCCCTACGGGCCAGGGGGGCCCGTCGACACCACCGCCCGAGTGCTGGCCGAGCGGGTCAAAGACAGCCTGGGGACCGTCATCGTTGAAAACAAACCCGGTGCGGGTGGCAACATTGGCGTGGACCTGGTGGCCAAAGCTGCACCGGACGGCCGCACCCTGGGCATTGCAGCGGTGGCCACCCATGCCATCAACCCCTGGCTGTTCAAGCGCATGCCCTACGACGCCGCCAAAGACTTTGTGCCCATCACCCAAATGGTGCGCGTGCCCAATGTACTCGTCATGAATGCCGACACCGCTACGCGGCTTGGGATTCGGACCCTGGCAGACCTGGTGGCCTATGCCAAGGCCAACCCGGCCAAGCTGAACTTCGGCTCCGGTGGCAATGGCAGCGCTGGCCACCTGGCGGGGGAGATGTTCAAAGCCCGTGCGGGCGTGTTTGCGCTGCACATTCCGTACAACGGGGGCAACCCAGCCCAGACCGCCTTGCTGGGTGGACAGGTGGATTTCAACTTTGACAACCTGGCCACTGCTGCGCCCAACATCCGCTCGGGCAGGCTCAAGGCACTGGCGGTTACCACCGCACAGCGCAGCAACACCCTGCCCGATGTGCCCGCCATTGCCGAAACCTACCCAGGCTTTGAGATTGACACCTGGTGGGGCCTGGTAGCGCCGGCGGGTACACCGCCTGAGGTGGTGCACACCCTCAACAAGGCATTCACCGAGGCCCTGGCCAGTCCTGAGGTCAAGGCCCGCTTTGCCAGCTTGCTGGCAGAGCCGGTGCCCACCAGCTCCGCACAGTTTGGTACCTTCATGGCCGCCGAGCGCCAGAAATACCGTCCGGTGGTGAAGGCCAGCGGTGCCCAAGTGGACTGATCCACCCGCCACGCATCGGTCGCCCCAAGGGTGGTCAGCAGCAGGCGACTAGGCTTTCTCTGCCAGCAAGGCCTTCACATCGGCGGCCAAGCCGGCAGGGCCGCTGCCGTAGCGGTGGTACAGGCGGATTCGGCCTTTGGGGTCGTACACATAGCTGCCCGCGGAATGGTCCATGGTGTAGGACTGGGGCGTGGAGCCCTCCACCCGCTTGTAAACCATTTTGTAGGCCTTGGCCAACCCGGCGAGCTCGGTGGGCGAAGGGCTCAGGGCCAGAAAGCTTGGGTCGAAATTGGCCATGTACTCCTTCAGCAGCGCTGGGGTGTCGCGCTCGGGGTCCACGCTGATGAAGATGGCCTGCAACCGATCACCATCCGGCCCCAGCATCTGTTTGGCCTCGGCCAGCTCCGCCAAGGTGGTGGGGCACACATCCGGGCACTGCGTGTAGCCAAAAAACACCACCACCACCCGGCCCGCAAAGTCAGCCAGTGTCCGCAGCTGACCATTGTGGTCAGGCAGACTGAAGCCCTGGGCATAGTCGGCGCCGGTCAGGTCAATGCCCACAAAGGCAGGCTTGGCATCAGAACAAGCATAAAAAGTGCCTATTGCGCTTGTCAGCAATGAATAGTTAGCTATTTTTTTGATGAACTCGCGGCGGTATGTAGGGTGTGTCATGCGTGGTCAGCCCAGCAAGTAGTGATCCAGCAGCATGGCGGCGAACAGCACCGACAGGTGAATCAAGGAAAAGCGAAAGGTCTGGCGGGCCAGCGTGTCGGAGTACGAGCGCCACAGGCGCCAGGTGTAGCTGCAAAACCCCACCGAAAGCACCACAGCCACAGCCAGATACAGCCAGCTGCTCATGCCGTAAATGAACGGCATCAGGCAAGCCGCAAACAGGATGAAGGTGTACAGCAGCATTTGCAGCCGGGTGAACTCCGAGCCGTGGGTGACGGGCAGCATGGGAAGGCCGGACTTGCGGTAGTCCTCCACCCGGTACAAGGCCAGTGCCCAGAAGTGAGGGGGCGTCCACAGGAAAATGATCAGGAACAGAATGGCGGCTTCCGGCCCCACATCGTTGGTCATGGCGGCCCAGCCCAGCACCGGCGGCATGGCCCCTGAGGCCCCTCCAATCACGATGTTCTGCGGCGTGAGCGGCTTCAGGATGACGGTATAGACCACGGCATAGCCCACAAAGGTGGCAAAGGTCAGCCACATGGTCAGTGCATTGACCGACCACCACAAAATGGCCGAACCCAGCGCGCACAGGCCTGCCGAAAACAGCAGCGTTTGGCGGTTGCTCAGTTCACCCTTGGCGGTGGGGCGCCAGGCGGTGCGCTTCATGCGCGCGTCGATGTGCTGCTCCACCACACAGTTGAAGGCTGCGGCCGCCCCGGCCACCAGCCAGATGCCCAGGCAAGCCCACGCCGCCAGCTGCACCTGCGCCCAGCTGGGGACGCCCGGCACGGCCAACACCATGCCGATCAGTGCACAAAAAACAATCAGCTGCACCACACGGGGCTTGGTCAGGGCATAAAACTGCCGCCAGCTGGACGTTGGGGGGGCCACCAAAGGTGGGGTAGAAACGGTCGTCATGCCACAAATCCTGTCGAGCGAAGCGGGTAGGTGCCGGTTTGGTGCACAGGTGCAATAGCCTGCCGGGGCAAGCCTGCGCCCACCAGCACCACCACCAGTGCCGCAGCGCCACCGGTGTGCGACACCGCCGCCAGCAGCGGCCAGTCCAGCACCACATTGGACAAACCGGTGAGCAGTTGCCACACCGCCAGAGCCAGCAGCCACACCGCGCTGTGGCGGGTATCGGCACGGCGGTACAGCGACAACGCCAGGGCACAGACTCCCAACAGCACAAGGTAGGCGTTGAGCCGGTGCACATAGTGGATGGCCGTCAGCGCCTCAAAAGGCAGGGCATCCCCGCCACGGGTTTCGCCCAACTCGCGCCACAGCGCAAAACCGTGGCGAAAGTCCATGTCAGGCCACCAGCTGCCCTGACACATGGGAAAGTCCGAACACGCCAGCACCGCGTAGTTGGTGCTGACCCAGCCGCCAAGGGCCACCTGCAGCCACACCAGGGCAACCACCGTCCACCAGAGCACCCGGTGGGCACGCACACCCCGCCACCCCTGCAAGGCACTGGCCCAAGCCGCGCCATGCTGGTAGCGCACATCCTGGGTGCGCAGCAGCACCAAGAGCATCAAGCCGCCCATCAGGTGCAGGGTGACGATGGCGGGGAACAGCTTCATGGTCACAGTGAGCGCGCCGAACGCTCCTTGGATGCACACCCACACCAGAGTCAGGGTGGCCCACCAGGGCGACACCTGCAAATGCTTGCGCCACCACCACGTCGCCAGGGTCAGCGCCACAATCAGCGCCCCCACGCCCGTGGCCAGGTAGCGGTGGATCATCTCCACCCAAGCCTTGCCCCACGTCACAGGCCCAGTGGGCAACAACAGCTGGGCCGCAGCAATATCAGACTTGGCCCCCAGGGGGCTGGCATGGCCGTAGCACCCCGGCCAGTCTGGGCAGCCCAGGCCGGAATCCGTCAGCCGAGTGAAGGCACCAAACAGCACCAGGTCAAAGGTCAAAAACAGCGTGACCAGGGTAAGCGCATGCAAGCGCTCGCGCGGGAGCGAGTGGCGGTGGCGGCGCCATACCCACGCCAGGGGCAGCACCGCCAGCACCAGGCCCGCGAGCAGCATCTGGCCCAGAGGGCCCAGGTTGTACAGATCGACCTCAGCGCTCATCAGGGTCTCCCCGCCTTGTCCCAGAAGTTGGAGGCGCGCATCAGCCGTTCCAAATCTTTACGGGCTTTGGGTACATCGAGCTGGGCCGGAAACCGCATCATCCAGTTGCCCAGGGGGTCCACCACGTACAAATGGTCACTCAAGGCATGGCCTGGGGCAGGCTCCAGCCACTGTTCCAGGTCGCCCAAAGAAAGTTGCAACACCGGCGTGGACCGCAGGCCCTCGCGCAGCGCCTCGGGCACCTGGCCCTCGCCGGTGCGCAACCAGACCCAGTCCAAACGGTCTTTGTCCTTGCCCAGGCTTTCGCGCAGCTGGCGGCTGACAAACAGGTGGTTCACACATTGCTCGTTGCAGGTGCTGTCGGCCACTGTGACCAGCAGCCACTGGTGCATGAGGGAGTCCAGCGCCACCGGCTGGCCGTCCATGGCGGTACCCGTCAGCGCCGGCATGGCGCGCTGGGGGGTGACCAGCTCACCGTAGTTGCGCCGCCCCTCGGGGCGGACGACGTAGTAGGTGAAGTACGACGCAATCACAGGCGAGGCACACACCAGCAACAACAGCAGCAACTTCAAGCGTGCCCAGCGGGTGTTGGTGGAAGACTGGAGAGCGGCCGCATCAAGCTGAGGCACGCTGTGGACGGTGAGGCCCAGAGGGTGGTCAGCCATGGTCGGGCGGTTGGGGTTGGCCTTGGCGGCGGCGGGGAGCGAGGATTTGGAACCAGACATACAAAACTACCATCAAGGCGCACAGGCCAAACCATTGAAACGCGTACCCGTGGTGCTTGTGCACCCCGGCATCCACCATTGGCCACTCACGGGCCAGACCGTCGGACTTTTCCGCAGAGTTGGGCTCCAACTGAACCAGTGAGCCGACCAACACAGCCATGCCCAGCTCTTGTGCTGCAGCAACTACATCCAGATTCTGCCGGATGGGCCCCTGTGAGGCTCCACCCAACTCATATACCTGGGAGGGCACCGCTGCCATTCGGCCTTTGACCACGACCTCGCTTGCGGGCGTCGCAACCTCGGGCACCTTGTCCCGCTGGAGAAAATCGCGCGGCACAAACCCACGTTGCACCCACAACACACGGCCGTCACCCGACAGTTGCAGCGGGGTCACAACATAAAAACCCTGCCGCTTGGACATTTGCCGGTTGTCCAAGTACACCGTGCCAGCGGCTACCCAGCGACCAGACACCTCGGCCATCCGGTGCAACACAGGCTCGGTGGTGGCCAGGGGCACGAGGTCGGCATTGACCACCGGGGGCAACGCCGCACTTGCCACCATGGACGCTGCAAGGGACTCTTTCAGATCTGCCCGACGCAACTGCCACAAACCCAGTGACGCCGTCAGGCTGCAGCTCAGCAGCGTGGCCACCAGAACGAACCAAAACCTTCGGTCACGCGTCGAAACGCTCATAGACGGATAATATTTCGCATGAACTACGTGGTACTTGTGGCGTTCGTCGCCATCCTGGGCAGCTTGGGTTGGGCCTTGCGCCACATGATGCGCGGCAGCAAAGCGTCGGACGCCAATGGCGTCAACCGGGGCATGGCGTGGGCGTTGACGCTGCGGATCGGATTATCCGTCTTGCTCTTCGCTGTGATTCTGTTCAGCTACTGGATGGGCTGGATACAGCCCACCGGGATTGCTGCCGGGCGCTGATCGGTTGGTGTGAGCGGCACCTTGCGGGGCTGCAGCACAGGACATCTGCCACCAGAACCTTCAACCAAAAAGCGCCCGAAGGCGCTTGAAAAGCGGCTAGACCCGTCTGCAGGAACTGCACACCCGGGCGGGCGTCAGGCGACAGGTTGGTCGCCCCTTTGGCAATCTAAAGCCACCGATAGGTATCGGAATTTACAGCCAGTAGACCAGGATGTACAAACCCAACCACACCACATCGACAAAGTGCCAGTACCAGGCGGCCCCCTCAAAGCCGAAATGGCGCTGCGGCGTAAAGTGGCCTTTTTGCAGCCGCAGGGTGATAAACAGCAGCATCAGCATGCCCACCAACACGTGGAAGCCGTGGAAACCGGTCAACATGTAAAACGTGGAGCCATAAATGCCCGACGACATTTTCAGGTTCAGATCGCCCCAGGCGTGTGCATACTCGTAGCCCTGAACACCCAAAAACACAATGCCCAAAATCACCGTCAGCCACATGTAGGCGATGGTTTTGGTGCGGTTGCCGGCCTGCAACGCATGGTGGGCGATGGTGAGGGTGATGCCAGAGGTCAACAGCAAAGCGGTGTTGATGGTGGGCAGCCAGAAGGGGCCCACAATCTGGAAGGGCTCGACGATTCCGGCTGGTGATGCAGTGGCACCGGCCTGGCTGCTGGGCCAAACTGCCTGGAAGTCGGGCCAGATCAGCGCGTTTTCAATGTTGCCCAGTGCGGGCACCGAATGCACCCGTGCCCACCACAGCGCGGTGAAGAATGCGCCAAAGAACATGACCTCGGAAAAAATAAACCAGCTCATGCTCCAGCGGTAGGACAGATCGATTTTGTGACCGTACAGCCCTCCCTCGCTCTCAGCCACCGAATCACGGAACCATTGGTACAGGACCACCGACCACCAAGCGAGCCCAAAGGCCACCGAGTAGGCGCCCCAGCCAGACCCATTGACCCACTGGCCTGCGCCCAGGATCAGAAAAAACAGGCCGACAGAGGCCATGACCGGGTGCCGGGAAGGCCCTGGAACAAAGTAATACGGCGTACCGCCATGTGTAGTTGCTGACATGCTCACTCCTGTTGTTCTCTCAAATGCCACGAATCGGGCGCCGCCACCTCAGGACAGCCCCAATCTTTAATAGGTCAAACGCCACTCAGGCGACACTCACGGCCCACTTGGCCAAGGCCATCAGACCCAACACAAACACCAGCGCCAGGACCACACCCACCGCAATGAGATGGAGCGGGTTAAGCCGCTCGATGTCTTTTTGGTAGTCGGACCGGCGGCGCACACCCAAAAAAGCCCACAGCACCGCAGACACAGTGGTCCACAGCCCCGCGCTGCGTTTGGTGGGCGGCATCACACAGCGCCCCCTGCTGCTGGCCGCACCGGGTTCGGCGCTGTCCAACTGGCGGACGACGGTGCCGCAGGCACCTTGCCACCCACCTCAAAAAAGGTGTAAGACAAGGTGATGGTCTTCACATCTTTGGGCAGTTTGGGGTCAATGACGAAAGCCACTGGCCACTCCTTGCGCTCGCCGGGCGCCAGGGTGTACTGGGTAAAACAGAAGCACTCCAACTTGTTGAAGTGCGCCATGGCCTGCTGCGGCGCATAGCTGGGAATCGCCTGCGCAGCCATGGTCCGGTTCTGGATGTTCTGGAACTGGTACAGCACCGTGTTGAGCTGACCAGGGTGCACCTCCATCGAGCGCACACCCGGCGTGAAATCCCAGGGACCGCGCACATTGACGTCAAATTCGACAGTGATGGTGCGCGAATAATCGACCTGGGTATTTGACGGTGCACGGGTGGACACACCCGCCCCCTCGCGTTCAGACATGGCCAGTATGTTGATACCTGTCGCCTCGCAAATGGCGTTGTAGATCGGCACCAACGCGTAACCAAACCCGAACATGCCCGCGGTGATGACCGCGAGTTTGCCGAGCATGCGTGCGTTTTCTCGCTTCAAACCCATGCAGATATCCCCTGGTGGTCAGTGACCGAGCAGCATTTGCTTGGCCACAAAACCGATGAAAAAGACCGCCACCACTGATGCCAGGATCAGGCCCAGTTTGACGTTGCTCTTTTTTTGCTCGGGCGTCATGGCAACTATCAGCCGATCACGCGTGTAGCGGTGGCGTCAAGCTTGGGTGGGTTCTCAAAGGTGTGGAATGGCGCAGGAGACGGCACTTCCCACTCCAAGCCTTCGGCACCCTCCCAAGGCTTCTGGGGGGCTTTTTCGCCCTTGCCGCGCATGGCAGGCAACACGACAGCCACAAAGAAATACACCTGCGCGAAACCAAACGCAAAGCCACCCACCGACGCAATGGCGTTGAAGTCGGCAAACTGCATGGGGTAATCGGCATAGCGGCGGGGCATACCGGCCAGGCCCAGGAAGTGCATGGGGAAGAAGGTGATGTTGAAGGAAATCATGGACCACCAGAAGTGAATCTGGCCACGCGTTTCGCTGTACATCACACCCGTCCACTTGGGCAGCCAGTAGTACACCCCGGCGAACATGGCAAACAGAGACCCCGCCACCAGCACGTAGTGGAAGTGGGCCACCACATAGTAGGTGTCCTGGAAGTTGATGTCGATGGGGGCCACCGACAGGATCAGCCCGGTGAAGCCACCGATGGTGAACACAAAAATGAAACCCACGGCCCACAGCATGGGCACCTCAAAGGTCATGGAACCCTTCCACATGGTGGCGATCCAGTTGAAGATCTTCACGCCTGTGGGCACGGCAATCAGCATGGTTGAGTACATGAAGAACAGCTGTCCCGTGACCGGCATGCCGGTGGTGAACATGTGGTGGGCCCACACCACAAAGCTCAGGATGGCAATGGAGCCCGTGGCATAGACCATGGAAGCATAGCCGAACAGCTTTTTGCGTGCGAAGGCGGGCACCACCTGGCTGACGATGCCGAAGGCCGGCAGGATCATGATGTACACCTCGGGGTGGCCGAAGAACCAGAAAATGTGCTGATACATCACCGGGTCACCGCCACCGGCGGGGTTGAAGAAGCTGGTGCCGAAGTGGCGGTCGGTCAGCGTCATGGTGATGGCACCGGCCAGCACGGGCATAACCGCAATCAGCAGGTAAGCGGTGATGAGCCATGTCCAGCAGAACATGGGCATTTTCATCAGTGTCATGCCGGGGGCACGCATGTTCAGGATGGTGACGATGATGTTGATCGACCCCATGATGGACGACGCACCCAGGATGTGCATGGCAAAAATGCCAGCATCCATGGAGGGACCCATTTGCAGCGTCAGTGGCGCATAGAGGGTCCAGCCGGCCGCGGGTGCGCCGCCGGGCATGAAGAACGAAGACACCAGAATCAGCGCCGCAGGAATCATCAGCCAAAAGCTGAAGTTGTTCATGCGGGCAAAAGCCATGTCTGACGCGCCGATTTGCAGCGGAATCATCCAGTTGGCAAAGCCCACAAAGGCCGGCATGATGGCGCCGAACACCATGATGAGGCCATGCATGGTGGTCAACTGATTGAACAGCTCGGGGTTGACCAACTGCAGGCCGGGCTGGAACAGCTCAGCACGGATCAGCAAAGCCAACACACCGCCCACCATCAGCATCGCAAACGCGAACAGCAGGTACAGCGTGCCAATGTCTTTGTGGTTGGTGGCATAGACCCAGCGCCGCCACCCGGTGGGGGCGTGGTGGTCATGGTCGTGCGCGTGGGTGTCGTGGTGACCGAGAACTGCACTCATGTTCGTATCCTTGAAACTCGAAAACTAAATACTGTCCACACCGCTCACTTGCGGGCGGCTACCACGTCTGCCGGCTGCACGAGTTGGCCGGTTTGGTTGGACCAGTTGTTCTTGGTGTAGGTGATCACAGCGGCAATCTCGGTGTCGCTGAGCTGCTTCCAGGAGGGCATGGCACCAGCCGCTGCGCCGTTGAGCAGAATGTCAGTGACCCGCGCATGGCTGGCGTCGGTCACGATGGCAGAGCCGTCCAGAGCCTTGATGGGCCCGGCCCCCTTGCCATTGGCTTGGTGGCAGGCCACGCAGTTGGCGGCATACACCGACGCACCGCGTTTGACCAGATCGTCCAGCACCCAGACTTTCGACGGATCGTCTGCCGCAGCGGCCATAGCCTTCATCTGCCCATCGACCCAGGCCGCGTACTCCTGGGTGGTGACCACTTTCACGTGAATCGGCATGTAGGCGTGCTCTTTGCCGCACAACTCGGCGCACTGGCCATAGTAATCGCCGGTTTTTTCAGCCCGAAACCAGGTGTCGCGCACGAAACCTGGAATGGCATCCTGCTTCACACCGAAGGCCGGCACCATCCAGGAGTGGATAACGTCGTTGGCGGTGGTGATCATGCGGATTTTCTTGCCAACGGGCACCACCATGGGGTTGTCCACCTTGAGGAGGTAGTTGTCAATGGGCTCTGGCTTGCCGCTGTTGGACATCTCGCGGTGGGCGTTGTCCAGTGTGGCCACAAAGCTGATGCCTTCACCTTCGCCCTTGATGTAGTCGTAACCCCATTTCCACTGCATACCCGTGGTTTTGATGGTGATGTCGGCGTTGGTGGTGTCCTTCTGGGCCACCAGCACCTTGGTTGCTGGCAGCGCCATGCCAATCACAATGAGCAGCGGCACGATGGTCCAGCCCAACTCCACCCAGATGGGCTCAGGCAGCTCTTGCGACTTGTGCCCCACCGACTTGCGGTGCTTGAGGATGGAATAGAACATCACCCCGAACACCAGCACAAAGATCACCGCGCAAATGACCATCATGAACCAATGCAACCAGTGCTGCTGTTCGGCGATTTTGGTCACCGGAGGCGCAAAGTTCAGCTGGTTCACCGCCGGGCCACCCGGCAGGTCATTCACACGCGCATGGGCCACCGACGCCACCCACGCACCCGCCACCAAAGACCACCGGGACAGTGCCTGAGGCACTGCGTTCCAGCCGAATGTCGCGGACTTGCCTACCAGATTTGTGTTACTCACTTCGTTTCGCCCCAAACATAAGCATTGATTTATATCAATGGATTACACCAAATTTTGTGGATTTTCCGGTGGGGGAAAACCCTTCAAAGCGTGTGCCCCATCCCACCGCTGGCAAGCGCCCGCCGAATCTCGGCCGCCACCTCGGGCCTGTGGTCGGCCCGCACATGGCGACCCACCACCACCTTCCGCCCCTGACCCGACACCTCGATCAGCGCCTGTCGGCTCGCCAGGGGCAGGACCTGCACCCAGGGGGGCCGAAACTCGACCCGCTGCCGCTGCCCGGCGGTTTCCGTCTCTACCACCAGCCGACCCGGCTGCACACTGATGTGCTCTGCGTCTGCCGCGTGGCGTCCGTACACCAGCAAGGCCACCCCCAGTGCACCCATTTCCAGCAGCGCAAACGGGACCACCAGCGTCGCACCCAGCGACCAGAAAAACCCTGCAATACCCAACGAAACCACGCACAGAGCGCCATACACCGCCCACAACTGCCGCGGGGTGACCGAACAATTTCGCCGCAGCCGCCAGTGGACCCCATCTGGGTCGACCGTGGCAAACCGAAACGTCGCGCCAACATGCGCCATGGGCACACTCCACCCAGGCACCAGGCCCGGACAAGCCGAAAAAAAACGCGCCTAACCGCAACCGCGCCAGACCCGCCTTGATTTAAATCAATTGTAACGGGCTGAAACAGCCCCTACCGCTGCGGGGTTGGGTCTTTCGCGACACAGCAGGCTCCAGCGAGGCTGCTGCCACGCACCATTGGCAGCCGGTCTCCCCCTGCTCAGCGAGGAGGTGAGGTGCGCAGCATGCGCCGCATATCGTCCAGGCTCACCGCACTGGTCGCGGCCACCTGCACCCTGGGCCTGGGCTTGAAGGCGTGGCCATACAGCACCTCGAACGTCAGCGCCAGCCGCCCGTCAGGCGTGCGGGGCCAATGCCGGGACATCGCCTCTTCCCAGTGCTGCAGCCACCGGCGCCCCCGCGTCAGCGGTGCGCGCTGAGCATGCAGGTTGCGCCCCAGCGCACGCAAATCGGCACGCAGCTGGGCCACACTGGTGTAGGTGAGGGTGATGGTTTCCGCGTCCATCACCGGCTCGGCAAACCCCTCATGCACCAGCATATCGCCCCAGTCGTGCATGTCGGTGAAGGCGTGGCCCGGTGGCGCCCAACCCATGCGGGCATACACGGCCCTGAGCTCCTGCAACGAGTGAGGCCCCAGACACGAGAACATGACAAAACCGTCGGTGTTCAGGTGGCGGTGCCACTGGCGCAGCAACCCCAGCGGCTGGTGCACCGCATGCAGGCCCATGTTGGCCCATACCAGGTCCACCTGGGTGTCGGGACGGGCCACCTGGGGCACCATGCCCCGCAGGCGCTGCCAGACTGTTGCCCGTCTGGGAGATGATTCATTGATAGCAAACAATGCTTTACTATCAAGCGAAGAGGCAATAAAAACCTTAGAATCCGGCAGCGCCTTGGCCACCGCATGGTGGCCCTGCAGCCCACCGTGTACCGGCTCCCAGTCCAGCCAGGCGGCGGGCAGCTGGCGCATCCAACCCAAACGCTCGGCCATGCGCCTCCCCACCTCGTCGTGCAACCAGGCCGACTGCCGCCGGGTGTGGGCGGCCCAACGGGCAACCGCCACTGGGTCCATGTCCGGCACAGGCGTTTCAATGGGAGCCTCACTGGGTGGAGGAAATGGCGAGTCGGAGGAATTGCTCATGGGCGGTGCAGGTCGCGGTGCTGGTGCAGTGGCAGGGTCAGCTGGTCGCGGCCAGTATAGTGAGCGACACCCGAATGTGCCGCCACCACCTGGGACAACCCCCAGCGAGGCCACGCCGCCGGTCCACAGCGTCCACTGCATCCATTGCGCCCACTGCAACGCCCCATGCCGTCCAACTCCGTCGGCCCTGCTGCCTCGCGCCCTGCTTACTCGCCAGCCCAGGCACCCAAGGCTTCTGGTCCGCTGTGGCGCTGGCTGCCCGCACGCTGCGAGGTGTGCGGCAGGTGGCCATCTGCACCTGCAGGCCAGGCGGTATGTGCGACATGCCTGGCCGACTGCCTGCCCCCGCGCCTGCGCTGCCCCCGCTGCGCCCTGGCCCACGCCGAGCCCCCCTCAACCCCAGGCACAGGGCAACCATTGACCCAGGAGCCCCCGCCCTGCCTCGCCTGCCAGAACAATTCGCCGCCGCTGGCCCGGTGCATCGCCGCGCTGGACTATGGCTACCCCTGGCACACCCTGATCCAGCGCTTCAAATTCAATGGCGAAGTGGCCTGGGCCGGGTTGCTGGCCCAGCTCCTGTGGCAAACCCCCCATGTACCCACCACCATGGCTGCATGCGACTGGTGGCTGCCGCTGCCCCTGAGCGCCCGCCGCCTGGGTGAGCGGGGGTACAACCAGTCGTGGGAACTGCTCAAACACCTGGCGGCACTGCACCCAAAGACGCCCACGCCCGCCAGACACCAGGCCGACTGGCTGCTCAAAATCGGCGACACCGCCGACCAGCACGCCCTGGGCAGGGCCGAGCGGCTGCGCAACCTGGGCAGCGTGTTCAGCGTCGCCCCGCACGCCCTGCCCCACCTGGCTGGCCGCGACGTGCTCCTGGTCGACGACGTCATGACCACAGGCGCCACCTTGCATGCGGCGGGACTGGCGCTGCGCCGCGCGGGCGTGCGCTCGGTCAGTGCGCTGGTGCTGGCCCGCACACCCCCACCCGAGCCCCTGTCGCCACAATAGCTACCCCGTCAGATCTGCTGCCCCGCCCATGCTTCACATCGTACTTGTCCACCCTGAAATTCCGCCCAACACCGGCAATATCATCCGTTTGTGCGCCAACACCGGCTGTACCCTGCACCTGGTGGAGCCACTGGGCTTTTCCATGGACGACAAACAGATGCGCCGGGCTGGACTGGACTACCACGAGTACGCACCCGTGCTGCGCCACCGCGACTGGGACAGTTTTCTGGCCGATCAGCAGCCCGAGCGCAGCCGCCTGTTTGCCCTGACCACGCGTGGCACCCGCTGGGTACAGCACACCCCATTTGCCGCCAACGACTGGTTGGTATTTGGCTCTGAAACCCAAGGCCTGCCGCCCGACATTCGGGCACAGATTCCCGCCGAGCAATGGCTGCGCCTGCCCATGCGAGCCGGACAACGCAGCCTCAACCTCTCGAACGCTGTGGCGGTAACCACCTTCGAGGCCTGGCGCCAACTGGGGTTTCAGCAGGCGGTCTGACGCCTACATTCGCCCAGCGACGCCGGAGACTGGTGCCGCCAGACTCAGGGGTAGCGCCTGACCACCGCCTCTGCCACACACGCAGGCTTGTCGTGGCCTTCGCGCTCCACCGTGATGCCCCACACCATCTGGCACGCACCCGCCTGCAGCCACTCAAAGGCCAGCAGCTTGAGGTGGGCGCGCAAGCGACTGCCAGCAGGCACAGGCGCGGTAAAGCGCACCCGATTCAGGCCTGCATTCACCCCCAGACTGGAATGGCGTACCTCCAGGCTCGACTCCAGAAACAGCGGTAACAGCGACAGCGTCAAAAACCCATGGGCAATGGTGGTACCAAACGGGCCCTGGGCAGCGCGCAACGGGTCGGTGTGTATCCACTGGTGGTCTCCGGTGGCGGCTGCAAACTGGTCAATCTGCGCCTGGGTGACCGTGACCCAATCGCTGACAGCCACCGTCTCTCCCACCAAAGGCTCCAGTTCGTGGAGGTGATCAAAGGTTTTCATGGCCGCCATGGTGCCCGCCCCGGCGCAGCCCATGCGTCATGCCGGGGACATGATGCGAACCGGCCATTCAGAGCTTGAAGCGCGCGGCCCAACGCTGGTCTGTCGGCACACGGGGCACCAACGCCCCATCCCGGGCGAGATCACCCACCAAAACCCACAGTTCTGGCGCGCCATAATGCAGTCATGACAAGCCGATGGATTCCTGCAATTTCCGCCGGTGTGCTGCTGGCCATCCTGGGTGGCTGTGGCAGCTCACCGGTCTACAAGAAGGAAGAGTTCAATCAGGACTCTCCCTACCAACTGCCCACCAGCCATACCTTCGACCAGGCGTGTCAAGCGGCCCAACTGGCCCTGCTCAGCCAAGGCTACCAGTTGCAGTCCACGAGCACGGACGCGGTGCATGGACAGAAAAATTTCCAGCCCGACGATGAGGTCAACTCGACGCTGGATGTGATAGTGACCTGCCGCGCCACCTCTGGCGGCAGCACCATCTTTGCCACTGCCGTGGAAACCACTTACGAGCTGAAGAAGGTGTCTGGCAACACAGGATTCAGCGTGTCAGGCACCAGCATCACCATGCCGTGGTCCAAAACAGCAGACTCATTGGTCAAGGTCGCCGGAGTCACCATCAGCGACGACAGCTTTTACACACGTTTTTTCAAGCTCGTGAGCAATTACCTGCCCAAGTGACCCCAGATCTACCCGTCGCTCTGGGCCTAGACATCGGCCGATGACCGCATTCCTGAGGCCTCACCCCTCTGACCCCATGCCGACACCGGCACACCCGAAGATCCTCCGACATGTTTCAACCCTCACCGGCGGATGTGCGCCGTTTTTTTTGTGGCGTGTACCGCAAACAACGCAGCGGCGAACCGATGGAAGCCATCGAGGTGCTGACGGGGCAGTGGATAGACCAACACCCCGAGTTCCACCCGGCGCTGGCCGACGAAGCGCAGGCGCTGCGCGAGCTGACCGAGGGCGGCCCGCCCAAAGCCGCCACCGACCGCACCAACCCGTTTTTGCACCTGTCCATGCACCTGAGTGTGAGCGAGCAGTGCTCCATTGACCAGCCCGCCGGTGTGCGCCAGGCGGTGGAGTTGCTGGCTGCCCGTCTCGACTCGCTGCACGACGCCCACCACGCGGCCATGGATGCGCTGGGCCGCATGGTCTGGGAGAGCCAGCGGGCCGGCCGCCCCCCTGACGGGCAGGCCTACCTGGACGAACTCCGCCGCCGCGCTACCCGCGACTGAGGGCTTGCCACACAGGCCACGCTCAATCGACGCCCTCACCGCTGCTGGCCTTGGGCGCAGAGGGTACAGGCACACCCACAAACACATCCCCAGACACGGGCGCTGAGCGGGTGGCAGAGGGAGCAAGCGGTGTCATGGCGGGAGCGGAGGCAGCCCCTTGCCGTCCGGCGCGGGGGTGGGCTGCATCGTAGGCACGGGCCAGGTGCTGAAAATCCAAGCGGGTGTACACTTGGGTGGTGCCAATGTGGGCATGCCCCAACAGCTCCTGTACCGCCCGAATATCTCCGCTGGACTGCAGCACATGGCTGGCAAAAGAGTGGCGCAGCATGTGAGGATGCACCGGTGTGGCCAGCCCCGCCCGCTGGGAGCGGTCCCGCAGGGCCAGGCGCGCGCCCTGGGGAGACAAACGCCGCCCGCGCGGGCTGACGAACAGCGCCCGCAGGCCGTCGTCGCGCACAGCGGGCTCCAGCGGCGGCCGCCCCACGCCGCGCCGACCCGAGCCGCCCGCTGACGTGCCCGCTGAGGCTCCCACTGGAGCACCGACCGTGGCGCCCAACCACTGCCCGCGCAGCGACAGCCATTGCCGCCACGCCTCCAGTGCCACTGGGCCCAGGGGCACGGTGCGCCGTTTGCCGCCTTTGCCCAGCACATGCACCTCGCCAGCGGCTGCATCCACCCAGCCCACCGCGGGTGGTCGGCCATCGACATCCAACCCCAACAGTTCACCCAGGCGCAGCCCGCCCCCGTATAGCAGCTCCACCATGCACCGATCCCTGGCCTCCTGCACCGGATCGGCCAGGGCCTGCTGGTGGTTGGCCAGCTGCAGAGCCTCCTCCACGCCCAGCGCCTTGGGCAGCGGGCGCGGGGCTTTGGGGGCACGCACACCGGCCACAGGGTTGTGGGCCAGGTCGTGGTGGTGGCACAGCCAGTTGTAAAAACCCCGCCAGCCCGACAGCACCAGCGCAATGCCCCGGCCACTGCGGCCTGTGGCGTGCATCTGCCCCACCCAGCGCCGCACCTGGTGGTGTTGCACGGCCATGAGGCCCACACCCGCAGCCACGGCGAATACGGACAACTTGTGCAGGTCCGAGGCATACAGCACCAGCGTGCGCTCAGCCAGGCGCTTTTCGTGGGCCGCATGGGCCAGGTAGCGGCGCACCAGGTCGGTGTCGGCCGGGGTCATGTCGGGGTGGCCGGGCGCCCAGGCGGCGGGGTCGAACGCAGCGGAGGTGATCACGCGCCAGCGGCCCTCAGGGAATGGGGTCCACGGTCAGTGTCGGCGGGCCAGCGAGGTGGCATCAGGCCAGTGGGGGGCGCAAGCGGCCCAGGGCCACGCTGGCCAACTCGCCGATGCGCTCCAGAAAATCGGTGCCCATGTCGGCCTGGAAGCGGGTGGCATCGGGCGAACCCAGCACCAGCAGCCCAAAGGCGGGCGCACCGGGTTCGTCACGCAAGGCGACGAGCGCCAGCGATTGGATCGACGCCGGATCGGCGAGCCACCCCGCAGCCTCCAGGCCAGGGTTGGCACCGCAGTAGGGCTGGAGCAAAGAGGACGCAAAGGCTCTGACGTCGTCGCTGCAGCCCTGGGCAAACGGCAGATGGGCCCATGGGGCACCTACCCCCCACACCCTGAGTGCCACTTGTGGCACCGAAAAGCACAACTCCAGGTTGCGGGCCATGTCCAGGGGCAGCTGGGCCGGGTCACGGGCACGCAGCAGGCCAAATATCCAGCCGTGCAGCTTGTCGGCAATGGCGGTGTTGTCGTGACCGTTGCGGATGAGGTCCGCCACCCTCAGCTCCAGGGCGCGGATTTTGTCGCGCAACAAATCGGCTTGGCGCTCCAGCAGGCTCACCGCCCGGCCGGTGTGCGGGCTGGTCAGTTGCACGGCAGACAGCACCTCGGCATGCCGCTCGAAAAAGCCGGGGGTTTGCAGCAGGTAGTTGGCGATGTCGTCCTCGGTGATGGGCGGGACGGCCTGTGCGGACGACGGGTAGAAGGGGGCAGTCATGGGCAAGGCTTCAAAAAGTAGCAACAAACGGCGAAAGTGACGCAAAGGGGCTGGTGGGGTGCGCCGGGGCGGGCCATGGGGCGCCCAACGATGGGCAGCGGCTCAGCCCGGTGGCAGCTCAACCTCGCCCCGAAACACGGTGGTGGCTGGGCCTGTCATGCGAACCGGTGCCTGCAGGCCCAGTGGACCCAGGGGGTTCCAGTCTATGGTCAGGCGCCCGCCCAAAGCATCTACCCGCACCGGGCCACTGAGAAGGCCCAGGCGCACACCGGCCACCACCGCTGCACAGGCACCGGTGCCACAGGCCAGGGTTTCGCCCACGCCGCGCTCGAACACCCGCAGGCGGATGTGCTGCGGGCCCACCACCTGCATGAAGCCCACATTGACCCGCGCGGGAAACGCCACATGGCGCTCCACCAGCGGGCCCACCGTGGCCACAGGGGCGGTGTCGGTGTCGGCCACCAGACACACCGCATGGGGGTTACCCATGGAAAGGACAGACACTTCAACTGTAGCAAACTCTTCAATACCATCAAGCGATAGAGGCCATTTTTGCCATAAATTCTCAGTTGCAGGTACTGGACTTGGTGGCACAAACGGAATGCGCCCGTGCTCAAACACCGGTGCGCCCATGTCCACCGTGACCTGTCCATCGTCGGCCATGTGGAGGTCAATCACCCCGTGGCGCACCTTGACCCTCACATCGCGGCGATCGGTCAGGCCCTGCTCGCGCACAAAGCGCACAAAGCAGCGGGCACCGTTGCCGCAGTGCTCGACCTCCTGGCCGTCGGCGTTGTGGATGACGTACTCAAAGTCCACCTCCGGGCTGGGCGCCGGGCGCACGCTCAGGATTTGGTCTGCACCCACCCCAAAGTGCCGGTCGGCCAGCCAGCGGTACTGGCCAGCGGTCAGCCCGAGCAGACCCCGGGTTTCGTCGAGCACAACAAAGTCGTTGCCGGCTCCCTGCATTTTGGTGAATGGAATGTGCATGGCTGAGGACGTGGGTAGGGGGTCAGGTCGGTGTCACAGCGGGGCCATGGGCCTGGGTAGCCTCGGCGGACAAGGCGGCAGCACCATGGCGGTCTGCCGGGGCCAACCACACATGGAGGCGGTCGCGGCCTGCGCCCTTGGCGGCGTAGAGCGCCTCATCGGCATGGCGTACCAGGGTGACCGCGTCCTCCGCCCCAGTGGGAATGAGCGAGGCTGCGCCCACGCTCACTGTCACCCGGTCCGACACCAGGCTGGCCTGGTGGGGCAGGTCGAGCATGCGCACCCGTGAGACGAGTTCTCGGCCGACCTCGGCCACCCCCTCCAGTGGGGTGGCTGGCAACAGCACCGCAAACTCCTCTCCGCCATAGCGGGTCAGGCGGTCACGGGGGCGTCGCACCACTTTGCGCAGCAGGTCGGCCACGTCGCGCAGGCAGCGGTCACCGGCGGGGTGGCCGTAGTGGTCGTTGTAGTTTTTGAAATGGTCGATGTCGATCATCAGCAAGCCCAGCGGTGTGCCGGCACGCAGGGCGGCGCGCACTTCGCTGTCCAGGGTTTCGCTGAATTCGCGGCGGTTGCCCACCCCGGTGAGGGGGTCCACCCTGGCCATGTGGTGCATCTGGTCCACCCGGGTGCGCAGCAGCGACTCACGGCGCACGGTGGGAGTGACATCGGTCACCTGCACCAGCGTCAGGTGGGCAGACCCAGGGAGTGCCGCAGCCCGCCCCAGCGGAATGATGTGCACCGTCTGGCTCAGCACCGCCTGGGGGTGCCCCACCAGGTGGGGCATGTACAGCGGCAGCGGCGGTGAGTGCAGGCTGTGCGAGAGCACGGCGGGCAAACCGGTACGCTGGCTCAGCGACAGGCGCTGACAAAAGTAGCTACCCACCAGCTGCGGGAAGGCAGCGCTCAGGTGCATACCCACGAGCTCGGCCGCCGAGCGGCCGCAGCGGCGCACAAACCAGTGGTTGACGAACACGATGCCGCCGGTGCCATCGAGCACAACGACCCCCGCCTGCAAATTCACGAGGGCGGACAAGGGCCAGGGCGGCGCACCATCGTCTGTCGGTGCTGTGGGTGCCCAGGCGGGCTGACGGGGTGGTGTCAGGGGAACCATGCTCAAACCCCATCCAGAAAATGGGCCAACAATCGCTCCAGCATGTCTTGCGAAGGCACATCGAGCAAAAACGCCAGCATGCCCTTGACCTCACGGGCCGCCACCTCGAACTGGATATCGATCAGCAGCACCAGCATGTCGGGCTGGTCGGACAAATTGAGCACATCGCCCACCTGGCTGAGCTCCACACTGGGCAACGAGCCATCGAGCGCAATCTTGAAGGCATCGGCCAGGCTGGCCATGACCGAGTTCAGCAAGATGTTGCCGATTTCGCACAGGGCTTCCTGCTCCATTTCGGCCAGTTGGTCGAGCGGCAAATCGCCACCGACCATCATGCGAACCAGCTCCAGCCCGCGCTCGGCGGGGAACATCAGCACCGCCTCCGCACTGATGGCGCCGCTGTACTGCTGGCGCACCGAACTGATGGCACTGCGGCTGTCCGCGCCCAGGCGCTGCAGCGCCTGGGCGCGCGGCAACAACAACACGTTCGGCACCGTGAGCAGCACCGAGTCACCGGCAATCTGGCTGAACGCATGGGCGGCCTGGCCAACACCGAGGTTGAACATCTCGGTGAGGGCATCCATCGCCAGATCGTTGAGTTTCATGGGTGCTCAGTCAAAAAAGCCACCACCTGGCGGATGCTGGCATCGGTGATGGGTTTGGCCACAAACTTCAGGCCAATGGCGTCGGCCCGAGCGCGGCTGCTCTCTTGGATATTGGCCGTCAGCATGACCACCCGCACCGCCGGTGCGATGGCCACAATCTGCTCGGCCGCCTCAAAGCCGCTGAGGCCTGGCATGTTCATGTCCATGGTGACGCAGTCCGGCGGGTCGGCCCGGACCATCTCCACGGCCTGGTCGCCCGACACCGCCTCGGTGTACACCCACTCGGGGTGCAGGGCCTCCAGGCGAGCCCGAATCATCAGGCGGGAAACGCGGCTGTCGTCCACGATCAACAAGCGGGTGGTCACAACGGAACTCCTGGTGGATAAGAGGATGGCCTGCGCTCGCCAGCAACCGGGGCGCAGAGCGAGGGTGCGAACCCTGTCGTGGCGGCAAACGTCCGATTCTAGTGGCCGCACCCACCGCACCCACCGCACCCACACCCCGCTGCACCGGGCAGGCCACCCCATATGGAACTGTGCGACGCTGGGGGCGCTACCATGGCCTGATGGCCAGACTCTCCCAACTCCTGCACACCCCGCGCGAACCCGCGCACCCCCGACCCGCCGCCACGGTGCTGCTGCTGCGCGATGCGCCTGGTGGCTTCGAGGTGCTCATGACCCGGCGCAGCGCCACCGCTCGGTTTGTGCCGGGGGCCTATGTGTTCCCCGGCGGGGCCATCGACGCCGCCGATGCCCAGGCCCACACCTTGTCCACCCGCCGCCCGGGACAAAGCGACCTGGCACTGACCCAGGCGGTGGCCGCGCTGCGCGAAAGCTTTGAAGAAGTGGGCATCCTGGTGGCCCACCACGCCGATGGCCGCCCCGTCTCGGCAACCGATGTGGCCGCTCTGGACCGCCAGGCCCCGTTCAACGAGCAAATTGCCCGCCATGGGCTGACGCTGGCCGGGGCCGACGTGTATGTGCTGGCCCACTGGGTCACCGACCGCGACCTGCCCCGCCGCTTCGATGTGCCGTTTCTGGTGGCCCGGGTGCCCGAGGGCCAGGTGCCCGAGGCCGACAACACCGAGCAGTTCGAGCCGGTGTGGGTGCGCCCGGCACATGCATTGGCCGAGCACGCCGCAGGCCGGTTTTTCATGATCTTTCCGACCATCCGCACGCTGGAGCAGCTGCAGCACCACGCCAGTGTGCAAGCACTGCTCGATGCCTGTGCCGTCTCCGAAGACCCGCTGTTTTCCAGCTGCCCGCGCGCGGGGCTGCTGGGCGGCAAAGAGGCCCGCTACATGGAGCACGAGCCGCCCTTTGGCGAACTGGAGCTGGTGTGCCCGGACGGCCAGCTGCTGCACCCGCTGGACTGGAACAGCCAGCGCCCGGTGAGCCTGCTGAAAAACGTACAGCGACTCACCGCACCCAACCCCGGGGTGATGACCGGCCCCGGCACCAACAGCTACCTGGTGGGTGACCCGGCCACCGGTCACATCGCCATCGACCCCGGCCCGGACGACCCCGAGCACATCGAGCGGCTGTGGCGGGCAGCGGGCGGGCGCATTGCCGCCATCGTCTGCACCCACTCCCACCCCGACCACTCACCAGGTGCCCGGCGGCTGCAGGCCCTGTGCGCCAGCAGCGCGGCAGCGGGCGAGGTACCACCGCCCATTCTGGGGTTGGCCAGTGGCCCCACATCGCGCCGCGACAGCCAGTTCACCCCAGACCGAAATCTTCAAAATAACGAGCTGCTAACGCTTACCCAACAAGCGCAAACTGCCGAAAACACCCAAAAAATCTCTGCCACACACACCCTGAAGGTGATCCACACACCGGGCCATGCGTCCAACCACCTGTGCCTGGTGCTGCTGGAAGATGGCCTGCTGTTCAGCGGCGACCACATCCTCAATGGCAGCACCACCGTCATCGACCCGCCCGATGGCAACATGCACGACTACCTGCAGTCGCTGGACACCCTGGCCGCTGCCTGCACCGAGCACGGCATCACCCACATCCTGCCAGCGCACGGTTACGCACTGGGCCAGGCGCGCCAAGCCATAGAGCAGCTCAGGCAACACCGCCTCAAGCGCGAAGCCAAGGTCCTGTCCGCCATGCAGACCCTGCCCGAGGGCAGCCTGCAAGACTGGGTAAAGCTGGCCTACCAGGACGTGCCCGAGCGCCTGTGGCCGGTGGCCGAACGCTCGCTGCTGGCCCACGTTCAACGCATCCGTACACTGGGACTGACATGACCACCCCCACCCCCCCACCCACCGCCCGCCGCATCCGGGGCACACCGCCCCCAGTGGCTGGCCCGTCCCGCGCGCCTGCACCGGCCCGCCCCCGAGACGCAGCGCCTGCCAACCCCCGCCGGGCACCCACAGGAGCTACACCAGCCGCCCGGTCCACACCACGCCGCCCGGCATCCACACATCAAGCCCCTGCGCGACCCGTGGACTCCCCCACCGCCGTTCGGCTGGCCAAACGCGTCATGGACGTGGCCGACTGCTCCCGCGCCCAGGCCGAGCAGCTCATTGAAACAGGACGCGTACGCGTGGATGGCGTGCGGGTACAAGACCCCCCCCAGCGGGTTGAACCCCACCAGCAGGTGGAGGTGGACGGCACCCAACCTGCCGCCCGCCTGGACCCAGCCACCCTGCTGCTGCACAAGCCCGCCGGGCTGGGCACGCAGGCCATGCTGGCCCTGCTGACCGAGGCCAACCACCTGCCCAACGACCGCTCTGGGCTGCAACTGTTGAAGAAGCACCTCAGCGGGCTGGTCTGCCTCACCCCGCTGGAGCCTGCGGCCAGCGGCCTGGTGGTCTGGAGCCAACACACGGGCATTGCCCGCAAACTGCTGGAAGACGCCAGCAGCGTGGAACACGAGGCACTGGCCCAGGTCAGCGGTGGCGTCAGCCCCGAGGCGCTGAAGGTGCTCAATGCCTCGGCGGTGATTGATGGCCGCGCCATGGCCGCTGCCCGCGTCAGCATCAACCAGGCGCAAGCGGGCCACACCACCCTGCGCATGGCCTTCAAGGGCTACCACCCCGGCCAGATAGCGCAGCTGTGCGAGCAGGCGGGGCTGGAGCTGACCGCTTTGCGCCGCCTGCGCATTGGCAGGCTGCCGCTGGCCAGCCTGCCCGAAGGGCAGTGGCGGTTTTTGCTGGGGTACGAGCGGTTCTAAAGCGTGCGGCGCGCCCGGCAGCGCGGGTGCTGCTGTAGCCGCTGCAGGGTGGAGAAGAAGTTGTGAAGCGGGCCGATACGCCGGATTTTGTGCACCCGGGTTGCCCCGGGCGTGACCGTCATTCATCTGGGCCGGGAGTCACCCACCCGGCTCGGTGCTACCTACCCGCACACTCGCCCTGCGGAACCACAAGGAATCGTCAGCGCGGCGAACCGCGCCGCTTCAGGTGTGCCTACTTGGTATTGCTGCGCGCAGAGATTGCCCGTTTCACCCGGACTTAACCGGCTCGTCTCTGTTGCTCTGATCCTCACCTTAGGGCCACTTGGGCGAACCCGCCTGGCTTGTCGGTGGAGAGGTGTTACCTCCTGCGCTGTCCTGTGCAGTCCGGACGTTCCTCCAGTGCGGCCTTTCGACCCGGGAGCCCCCGCCTTTCGGCATAAGCCCCGCCCTTTCGGGATTGCACCAGCGACGGCCTGGCCCGCTTCACGCCGCTATTATCGCTGCCGACCCAGGGCCAGCCCCGACATCACCTTCCCGCCGCAAGAAAGCCCGCCATGATCCGCCTGTCCGAACTCAAACTGCCCCTGTCCGCCCTGCCTGCGGACGAGCGTCTGGCGGTGGATGCCGAACAGCCCACCCACGAAGAGGCCCGCGACCCCAGCCGGGTTCACCCCCTGCCCGCCCTGCCCGCCCTGCGCGCGCTGACGGCCCAGGCCCTGGCGGTGGAGCCTGCGGCACTGGCCGATCTGGCGGTGTTCAAGCGCAGCTTCGATGCGCGCAAACCCGAGCTGCTGGCGGTGTTCATTGTCGACGTGACGCTGGCCGACCCCGCGCAAGAGGCCGCGCTGCTGCAGCGCCACGCCGGCAACCCCCACGTAGGCCCCACACCCGACATGCACTGGATGCCGCCACTGACCGCACCACCCGGCTGGCCACCCGCAACCGATGAGGCCTGCCGCCCGGTGGTGGTGGGCCTGGGGCCGTGCGGCCTGTTTGCCGCGCTGGCGCTGGCGCAAATGGGGCTGCGGCCCATTGTGCTGGAGCGCGGCCAACCGGTGCGCCAGCGCACCAAAGATACCTGGGGGCTGTGGCGCAAGCACACCCTCACCCCCGAGAGCAACGTGCAGTTTGGCGAGGGCGGCGCGGGTCTGTTCTCGGACGGCAAGCTCTACAGCCAGATCAAAGACCCCCGCCACCTGGGCCGCAAGGTGATGCAGGAGTTTGTGGCGGCCGGTGCGCCGCCCGACATTCTGTACGCCGCCCACCCCCATGTGGGCACCTTCAAGCTGGTGAAGGTAGTGGAGGCGCTGCGCCACACCATCATCGCGCTGGGCGGCGAAATCCGCTTCGGCCAGCGCCTGGTGTGCGTGCAGCTCAGCCCCCTCCCCGCTGACACCAGCGCCACCCCCAACGCCGCCGGGCCAGCCACCCCGGCCCATGCCGAGTGCAACACCCACGCGACCACTGCGGCCACAGCACCCGCGCAGGAATTTGAAGCTTTTTTGCCACCTGTCGCTTATCAGTCAAGAGAAGATAGCTCTCAAAATCATCAGCTGTCCGGATTGGTGGTGCAGGACGTTTCCACCGGTGTCACCACCACCTTACCCACCCGCACGGCGGTACTGGCGCTGGGCCACAGCGCACGCGACACCTTTGCCATGCTGTGGGACAGCGGCGTGTTCATGGAGCCCAAGCCGTTTTCGGTGGGGGTGCGCATCGAGCACCCGCAAAGCGTGATTGACCGTGCCCGCTGGGGCAAACACGCCGGGCACCCGCTGCTGGGTGCGGCCGACTACAAGCTGGTTCACCATGCCGCCAACGGGCGGGCGGTGTACAGCTTTTGCATGTGCCCTGGCGGCACGGTGGTGGCCGCCACCAGCGAGCCGGGCCGTGTGGTAACCAACGGCATGAGCCAGTACTCGCGCAACGAACGCAACGCCAACGCCGGCCTGGTGGTCGGCATTGACCCGACCGACTACCCCCACGATGCCAGCACCTGGGTGGCCGCCTTTGGCCAGGCCGATGGCGCGCGCTATGCCGAACAGGCCAGCGAGCTGAGGGCACAGGGGCGCACCCACCCCCTGGCCGGAGTGGCTTTCCAGCGCCAGCTGGAGAGCCGCGCGTACGAGGTGGGCGGCCACACCTACGATGCACCCGCCCAGCGCGTGGGCGACTTTCTGGCTGGCCAACCATCCACTGCACTGGGCAGCGTGGCACCGTCCTACCAACCCGGGGTGAAGCTGGTGGACCTAGCCGATGTGCTGCCTGCGTTTGCCGTGGCAGCCATGCGCGAGGCACTGCCCGTGTTTGGCCGCAAGATCAAAGGCTTTGATATGCCCGATGCGGTGCTGACGGGGGTGGAAACCCGCACCTCCTCGCCCCTGCGCATCACCCGGGGGCCGGACTTCCAGAGCCTGAATGTGCGCGGCATCTACCCGGCTGGCGAAGGGGCGGGTTATGCCGGTGGCATCCTCTCCGCCGCGGTGGACGGTATCAAAGTGGCCGAAGCGGTGGCCTTGGAACTGCAGCGGCTGACACAAACTCTTACAGCGGCTTAAGCATGCCTTGACACGCGCGTGGCATGCTCAAGACACCATTGTTGGAGAGTCACCATGTCTTTGATCCCTACCCGCCGACCCAACCCCGGGCGCATGGCACACACCACCGGCCTTACGCTGCTCATGGCCGCTGCCCTGGGGCCATCGCTGGCCAGCGCCCAGGCTGCACCCGGCGCTGAAATGGGCCGTGTGCTCAGCAGCATCCCGGTCATTCAGCAAACGGCTGTGCCCCGCCAGGTGTGTGTGGACGAACAGGTCAGCGTACCGGGCCAGAAGTCAGGGGCCGGTGCCGTGATGGGCGGCCTGGCCGGTGGGGCCATCGGCAACCAGATTGGCGACGGAAGTGGCCGCGCGGTGGCCACTTTGCTCGGTCTGGTGGGTGGCGCCGTGCTGGGCAACCGCATAGAGGGCGACGGCGCACCCCAAACCCAGACCATGCAGCGCTGCAGCACCCAAACCTTCTATGAAAACCGCACGGTGGGCTACAACGTGACCTACGAGTACGCAGGCAAGCAGTACACCGTGCAAATGCCCCAGGACCCAGGCCAGTGGGTGCGGTTGCAGGTCACGCCCATGGCACCAGCGCCCACCTACAACCCACCAGCGACCCAATACCCACCGCCTCAGTACCCGGCACCCCAGCAGCCCTACCCCAGCTACCAGCCACCGGTGTACACCGCGCCGCAGTCGTGGGTGGTGCCTGCGCAGCCGACCGTGACCTATGTCAGCCCTACGGTGATCACCTCGTCCACCACCTTCGTGCCGCACACGGTGTATGTGCGCCCGCCGCGCTACGCCTACCCGGTGGCACCACCTGCCACCAGCATCTCCCTGAACTGGTCCAACGTGCGTGCACCCGCACACCATGCACACCCCAGCCGCGACCGCTGGGACCGCGACCACCGATTTGACCGCGATGGCCGGTTTGAACGCGACGGGCGTTTTGAGCGGGACGGTCGCTGGCGCTGAGCGTGGCCCAGCACCAGCGGTTGTTCATCAGCCCTGTTGCAGCGCGGCAATGCGCTCTTCAATGGGCGGGTGGGTAGAAAACAGCTTGCCCAGACCACCGGCAATGCCCAGGGCGGCCATGCTCTTGGGCAGTTCAGCGGTGTGCAGACCACCCAAGCGAGCCAGCGCATTGATCATGGGCTGCTTGCGGCCCATGAGTTGGGCGGCACCCGCATCGGCCCGGAACTCGCGCTGGCGGCTGAACCAGGCCACGATGATGGCGGCCAGAAAGCCCAACACAATATCCAGCACGATGGTCGTCACCATGTAGCCAATGCCGGGGCCGGAGTTTTCGCTGTCGCCCTTGCGCAGAAAGCTGTCCACCGCGTAGCCAATGACGCGGCTGAGGAACACCACAAACGTGTTCATCACGCCCTGGATCAGCGTCATGGTGACCATGTCGCCGTTGGCAATGTGGGCGACTTCGTGGCCAATGACGGCCTCCACCTCTTCACGGGTCATGTTGTGCAGCAGCCCCGTGGACACGGCCACCAGCGCGTTGTTCTTGTTGGCTCCGGTGGCAAAGGCGTTGGGGTCGCCTTCGAAAATGCCCACTTCAGGCATACCAATGCCGGCTTTGTCGGCAAAGCGGCGCACCGTCTCCACGATCCATGCCTCGTCGGCGTTGCGCGGCTGCTCGATGATCTGCACCCCCGCGCTCCACTTGGCCATGCTCTTGCTCATCAGCAGCGAAATGATGGCGCCGCCAAAGCCCATGATCAGCGAGAACCCGGCCAGCGCGGTCATGTTCAGGCCGTTGGAGGTCAGGAAGCGGTCCACCCCCAGGATGCGCGCGGTGACCATCAACACCGCCATCACGGCCAGGTTGGTCAGGACAAACAACACAATGCGTTTCATGGATCACTCCAAAAGTGAGAAATAGAAGGAATATAAACTGGGGACTGTCAGGGAATTATTCAAGGTCTATCCGCCCGTGGCGACCAATCGGGTGGCGCTGTGACCCACGGGGCACCGACAAGTTCAAGCACTGGGTCGCGGGCAGCGGGCAGCGGGCGCCGATCACACCAGCGGCAACAGGTAGCGGCGCTCCCAGGCGCTGACCTCTGCCAGGTAGTGGTCGTGCTCCAGCGCTTTGACCGCCACGTAGCCCCGCACAAAGTCCGCTCCCAGCAAGCGGGGAGCGTGCACGCTGCGACCCAGGGTGGCCAACGCTTCGGAAAAGGTCAGGGGCAGTTCACGGGGCTGCAGGTAGGCGTTGTCCTGCTGGGGGGCACTGGGCTCCAGGCGCTCGGTCATACCCGCCAGCCCGGCGGACAGTGTGGCGGCCATAGCCAGGTAGGGGTTGGCATCGGCACCTGCCAGGCGGTTTTCAACACGCCGTGCCGCCGGGGTGCTGTTGGGCACGCGCAGCCCGGCCGTGCGGTTGTCCTCTCCCCACTGCACATTGACCGGCGCCTGGCTACCGGCCACATAGCGGCGAAACGCATTGACGGTGGGGGCATAAAACAGCATCAGGTCGGCGGTGTAGGTTTGCAGCCCGCCGATGTAGTGCCGGAATGCCTCGCTGGCCATGCCATCGGCCAGGCTGAAGATGTTGTGCCCACGTTCATCCACCACACTCTGGTGCAGGTGCATGGAACTGCCTGCCTGCCCAGCCATGGGCTTGGCCATGAACACCGCGTTCAACCCGTGGCGCAACGCAATCTCCTTGGCGGCGTACTTGAACAAAAAGGCCTGGTCGGCGGCGGCCACCGGGTCGCCGTGGAGCAGGTTGATTTCGTACTGGCTCAGGCCCACCTCGTGGATCCAGGTGTCGGCGCGCACGCCCAGGGTGTCGAGGGCGGCATGGAACTCGTCCCAGAATGGGGCCAGCTCGTTGAGCTGGTTCATGCTGAAGGCCGATTGCCCCACCTCGGCCCGACCGCCACGGCCCACGGGGGCAGCCAATGGGAGGTTGGGGTCGGTGACAGCCGCCGTGAGGTAAAACTCAATTTCCGGGGCCACCACCGGCGCCAGACCCTGCGCCCGGTACTGCGCCACCACCCCTTGCAACACCGAGCGGGGGGCAAACACACAGGGCTCGCCGCTCAGTTCCACGCAGTCGTGGATGGCCATGTAGCGAGGCACGCTGGCCCAAGGCACGGGTGCGAGGGTGGACAAGTCGGGCACCAGCCGCACGTCCGGGTCGCGGTCCGGAAAGATGGGGTCATAGGAGTACTCACCCGTGACGCATTGCATGGGGATGGCCTGGCAAATGCGCAGCTCCTGCCCCCGGGCAAAGCTGGCAGCGGGCATGAGTTTGCCCCGGGGGTAACCCGTCACATCGGGAAACAGGCACTCCACCTCGCGCACACCCGCCTGTTGAAAATAGGCCACCAACTCGGGGCCATGGGCACGAGGCAACGTGGGCAGGGAGGGGGCAGCGTCAAGTGGGCGCATAGCAAATTCGGGAGGCATTGTTGGGCGACGGTCACTGGGAGGGTGGCACCTTTGCGTCCCTGCCCCATGGGCCAAACCAACATTAAACCTGTTTCAGCTGCGTGATGGCGGTGCCACGGCCACTGGTCCTGGCGATTCGGTGTCAATTGGTTGCCTGTGGGGCCATTGGCCGCGCCGGGCGCGGCGAAACACACTGGCATCGGCATAAAAACCAGGGTCGGCATTGGCAGGCCACCAGCCCGGCACACCCAGGACGGGCAGTGGCGTGAAGGGTTTGCCCGCCAGCCACTCGGAGGTGAGGCGAGCGGCCAGCGCGGCGTCGAGCGCGGCCCATGCGTCGGTGTGCAGCAGTCCTGGGTCGCCTTGTGCAAACGCACCACACCCCACAGCAAACGGCTCCACCAACACATGGGCGGTGATGTTTTTCCTTGGCGACACCAGTTGCTCCATCAGCGCGTGGCCAAACAGCACCAGTTGTGCCTGGTCCCACAGTGCCCGGTGGGTAACCAGCAGTGCATGCCAGTCGCGGGCCAGCAATGCGGGCCACAGCACGGCAGCCACATCGGGCGGGGCCAGCAGCAGGGCACCGTTTTCGTCGAAGACGGTGATGGCATCGCGCACCGGGCCGCGCACCGCGCCCACACCCTGCGCGGCAATGGCCTCGGCCTGCAGGCGGTTGAGCACCGCCTTGGACTGCGGGAAGCGCAGCCACACCAGGCCGTTGAACAAATCGTGCAGGTTGTTGCGGGTGGGCACCTGGGCGGTACGGCGAATGAACGCCTCGTACGCCTCGCCGGGCGGGGCGGCATCGGCGGCAGTGAACTGGACGGGGCAACCCTGCGTGGGAACGGCGACATTCAGTGCATCGGCCACCGAACCGCTGGCCAGGCCCAGCGCCACCGCCTGACCCACACCGGCCAGCGGCAGCAGCCAGGGACGGTGCCAGTCCACAGCGGGTATACCAACGGGCACAACTTGTTCGTCGTCTGAATTACAAGCCAAATTGCCACCTGCCGCTTGACTGTATTGGCTTGTTTGCTATTGTTGAAAGACCAACCATCATTCATCCCAGGGATTCAACAGCAACACCCCTGTGTGCTGAAAATCGGCCACGTTGCGTGTGACCACCGTGAATACCTGTGCACTGCGGTCAGATCAGCCCACCAGCTTCCACCCCAACGCCTCACCCCCACGCAGGGGTTTGACGATGGCTTCGCCGAAGGGGTAGCTTTCGGGAGCCATCCAGGTTTCGCGATTCAAGGTCACGGTGCCGCTGTTGACGGGCAGACCGTAGAAGGCGGGGCCGTTGAAGCTGGCAAAGGCTTCGAGTTTGTCCAGCGCACCCACGCTGTCAAAGGCTTCGGCGTACAGCTCCAGCGCGGCATGGGCGGTGTAGCAACCGGCGCAGCCACTGGCGTGCTCTTTCAAGTGGGCCGGGTGAGGGGCGCTGTCGGTGCCCAGGAAGAATTTGTCACTGCCGCTGGTGGCCGCAGCCAGCAGGGCCTGGCGGTGGGTTTCGCGCTTGAGCACGGGCAGGCAGTAGTAGTGGGGACGGATGCCACCGGTGAAGATGGCGTTGCGGTTGTACAGCAGGTGGTGGGCGGTGAGCGTGGCGGCGGTGAACGGCCCGGCTTCGGCCACATACTGCGCGGCCTCCTTGGTGGTGATGTGCTCGAACACAATTTTCAACTCAGGAAAGTCACGGCGCAGCGGGATGAGTTGCTGGTCAATGAATACCGCCTCGCGGTCAAACAGGTCAATGTCAGGGCTGGTGACTTCGCCGTGCACCAGCAGCAGCAGGCCGTCGCGCTGCACGGCTTCCAGGGTTTTGTAGGTCTTTTTCAGGTCGGTCACGCCCGCGTCGCTGTTGGTGGTGGCCCCTGCCGGGTAGAGCTTGGCGGCCACCACACCGGCGTCTTTGGCGCGGGCAATTTCGTCGGGGGGCAGGTTGTCGGTCAGGTAGAGCGTCATCAGCGGCTCGAACTGCACACCTGTGGGCACAGCAGCCAGGATGCGTTCTTTGTACGCCAGCGCCTGCTCGGCGGTGGTGACCGGGGGGCGCAGGTTGGGCATGATGATGGCGCGGCCGAACTGGGCGGCGGTGTGGGGCACCACAGTCTGCAGGGCCACCCCGTCGCGCACATGCAGGTGCCAGTCGTCGGGGCGGGTGATCGTCAGGTGGTTGGTGGCTTGGGTGGTGGCGGTATTCATGCCGCGATTGTCCCAAACATCGGGGCTGCACCAGTTGGCACGGGCTGGCCGCGGCCTCCAACCTGGCGTCTCTCCGTCTCTCAGAACGGGACCTGGTCGGTGGGGTACTTCCAGAAATCGCGCAGCAGGTAGCTCACCGGCATGTTCAGCACGCTGCCCTTGGGGGGAATGGGCTGCTCGAACCAGGTGCGGTAAATGGCGTGTATCTCCTGGCTGTACACCAGGCGGCGCATTTCATCGTCGATGATTTTTTTGAAGGCATCGTCACCCTTGGGCAGCATGATGGCCAGCGGCTCAGTGGTCAAAAAGCGCCCCACCACTTTCAGGGCCGCCGGAGTGGGCCGGCCAGCGGCCAGGCCGTACAGTAGCACGTCGTCCATGGCAAACGCACCGGCCTCGCCGGACTCCACCATGTCCACCGCCCGCGCGTGGTCGGACGCCTCCAGGATGCGCAGCCTCAGCAACCGCTCTTGGTCGATGCGCCGGACCGCAGCCAGCGGCGTGGTGTTTTTGGTGGACACCACAGATTGGAGCTGCGGGTCGTCCAGCCGCTGCACAGGGCTGTCGGCTTTGACGAGCAACCGCGCCCCGGTGATGAAGTGCGGCACGGTGAAGGCCACGCGCTCGCGCCGGGCGGCATTGTTGGTGGTGGAGCCACACTCCAGGTCGGCCTTGCGCTGCTCGACCAGGTCGATGCGGTTGGCGGGGGTGACCTGCAGGTAAGCCACGTCCAACCTGGCCAAACCCAGGTGTTTTTTGACGGCGCCGGCCAGCCGTTGGCAGATGTCCAGCGCATAGCCTACAGGCTTGCCCTGGCCATCCAGATAAGAAAACGGCACCGAAGACTCCCGGTGCGCCAGCACGATGCGCCCCTCCTGGCGGATGCGCTCCAGCACCTCACCGGCATGGGCCACGGGCAACCAGGTGGTGGCCAGGGTGGCCAATGCGCAGCCCAACAGCCGCCGGGACAAAACAGGTGATTGCATGACTGGGCCTTGGTGGATACGCCGACAGACGGCGGCTGGGTGACGACAGGGTGATGGGAGAGAACGGCAGGTGACGGGCGGTGGCCACCCCGGGGCAGCACCCAGCGCTGGTAAGCAGTTGTGAGGGGCTGCCAAGCTTTGGGGGGCCAATGTACGCACAAGCGGGCCAGCCGTGCATGCCGTTGTTGCATGACCCGATAGATGGGGCGCCTCCGTGGTCCCGTGGTGTTCAGCCTGAGGTGCCTGCGCCGCTTGCCGCAACCACCACGTCGCTCAGGTTGTCCCAGAACACCTGGGCGGGCCGTTTGGCCTTGACATGGGCCTGGGGCCGCTCGCGGTAGATGCGAATCTCCAGGGCCATGTCCCTGACCTCCCCCGCCGAGACCAGTTTGCCGCTTTGCACCTCTTTGCGCACCGCACTCAGCGGCAAAAAGGCGATGCCATGCCCCTCCAGCGCCATGGCCTTGAGGCCCTCGGCCATGTCGGTTTCGTAGACCCGGTCCAGGTGCATGGCGGTACCCGCCTGCTTGAGGATGCTGTCCACCGTGCGGCCCAGGTAGGCACCGGGCGCATAACCCAGGTAAGGCAAGGGATGGGCCGGCGTGCCGGGCAGGCGGTGCATGGGCTGGCCCGAGGCGTTGGGCTTGACATAGGGCGAGAGCTGCTCCTGGCCCAGCCGCATCATTTCGTAGCGGGCGGCGTCCAGCTGAATGGGCTGGGCGCTGTGGTGGTAGGCAATGAGCAAATCACAGTTGCCCTCGACCAGGCGCAACACCGCATCGTGCACGTTGAGCGCAATGAGGCGGCTCTTGATGGGCCCGCACACCTTGCGCAAGCCCGAGAGCCAGGCGGGGAAAAACGTGAACGCCAGGGTGTGGGGCACCGCAAACTCGATCACGTCGCCCGCTGCGGTGTTGTGGGCGCGCAGCATGGCGCGGGTGGTCTGCAGGCCGTGCAGCAGGTCCAGCGACTGTTCGTAGAGCGTTTGCCCGGCGGGGGTCAGGCGGGTGGGGTAGCTGCTGCGGTCCACCAGGTCGGTGCCGGCCCAGGCCTCCAGCGCCTGTATGCGCCGCGAGAACGCAGGCTGGGTGACGTGGCGCAGCACCGCCGAGCGGCTGAAGCTGCGCGTCTCGGCCAGGCTGACAAAGTCTTCGAGCCATTTGGTTTCCACAGAGCACCTCTTAATATGTAGCTAACAACTCAATACCATCAAGCGATAACTGCCATTTTCTTATGTATTTTATGCCTCGTCGCCTTGCTGCTGCAGCGCCCACATCTGGGCATAGCGGCCATTGGCGGCCAGCAGCTGGGCGTGGGTGCCGCGCTCCAGCACCGTGCCGTGCTCCAGCACCAATATCTCATGCGCGTCCACCACGGTGGACAGCCGGTGGGCAATCACCAGCGTGGTCTTGTTGGCGGCGGCGGTGCGCAGCTCGGCCTGGATGGCGCGCTCGTTGGCCGAATCCAGTGCGCTGGTGGCCTCGTCAAAAATGACAATGGGTGGGTTTTTGAGCAGGGTGCGGGCAATGGCCACGCGCTGCTTTTCGCCGCCCGAGAGTTTGAGGCCGCGCTCGCCCACCGGCGTGTCGTAGCCCTGGGGCAGGCTGACGATGAAGTCGTGGATGCGGGCGGCGCGGGCAGCGGCATGCACCTCGTCCGTGGTGGCGGTGGGCCTGCCGTAGCGGATGTTGTATTCGATGCTGTCGTTGAACAGCACGGTGTCCTGCGGCACGATGCCAATGGCCTGGCGCACGCTGGCCTGCGTCACGGTGGTGACGTCTTGCCCCGCAATGGTGATGCGCCCGCCCTCTTTTTGGTTTGTGACGTCATAGAAGCGGTACAGCAGCCGCGCCAGCGTCGATTTGCCCGACCCCGACGGGCCCACCACCGCCACCGTTTTGCCGGGTGGAATCTCAAAGCTCACGCCGTGCAAAATTTCGCGGTCGGCGTGGTAGCCAAAGCGCACGTTCTCAAAGCGCACGCCAGGTTGGCTTGGAATCACCAGCGGCTGTGCCGCTGGGGCGTCGGCCACTTCGCGCTCTTTTTCAAGGAGTGTGAACATCTTGTCGAGGTCGGTCAGGCTTTGCTTGATCTCGCGGTACAGCACGCCCAGAAAGCCCAGCGGGATGTAGAGCTGGATCATGAAGGCGTTGATCATCACCAGGTCGCCCAGCGTCATCTGCCCTGCGGCCACCGCCGTGGTGGCCCGCCACAGCATGGCCACCAGCGCCGTGGCAATGATGAGCTGCTGCCCGGCGTTGAGCAGGCTGAGCGTGGTCTGGCTTTTGATGCGTGCCTTGCGCAGTTTCTCCAGGCTGCTGTCGTAGCGCTGGGCTTCAAAGGCCTCGTTGTTGAAGTATTTGACCGTTTCGTAGTTCAGCAACGAATCAATGGCCTTGCTGTGCGAGCTGCTGTCAAGCTCGTTCATCTCGCGGCGGAACTGGGTGCGCCACTCGGTCACCCGCACCGTGAAGACGATGTACAGCACCAGTGCCGCCAGCGTGGTGTACACGTACCAGGCCTCGAATTTCACGCCCAACAGGGTCAGCACCATGGCCACTTCAATGAACGTGGGCACGATGCTGTAGAGCGAATACGAAATGAGCGACTGCACCCCGCGCGTGCCGCGCTCGATGTCGCGCGTCATGCCCCCAGTCTGGCGCTCCAGATGGAAGCGCAGGCTCAGGGCATGCAGGTGCTCGAAGGTTTGCAGCGCAATGCTGCGCGTGGCCCCTTCGGTCGCTTTGGCAAACACCAGCTCGCGCAGCTCGGTGAACAGGCTGGTGGAAAACCTCAGTGCGCCATAAGCCAGCAGCAGGCCTACGGGCACGATGAGCAACCCCTCCATACCCGGCGCCAGCCCGGTGGCGCGGCCCACGGCGGGGGTCATGGTGTCCACCAACTCTTTCAGCAGCAGCGGCACACTGACGTTGGCCCCCTTGGCCGCCACCATGAAACCCAGCGCCAGTACCACCCGCCATTTGTAGGCCCACAAATAGGGCAACAGACGCTGCAGGGTGGCCCAATCGGTCCGTCTGGGCTTAGGTTGGCCAGGCGCTGCAGCTGCGTTGGCGGGGTGGTGGAACACAGAAGAGAGAGGTGCCTGGCGCATGAACGGGTTCGGGCTGAAATGGCAGGGCCACGGGGAATGAAGCACCGGATTGGACCACCACTGGCCAATGCCTGTGTCGCCGCGGGTACAACACCGGCGCTTGACCTCCTCGCGCCAGCCCGCATGGGCTGGGTAACATGGTGGCATTACCGCCAGCCACGTTCACACCCATGCCAACCACCACACACCCCAACGCCGTCAACCTGCCCACCGACAAAGACCTGGTGCTCAAGGTCATTCCCATGCCTGCCGACTGCAACGCCAACGGCGACATTTTTGGCGGCTGGGTCATGGCCCAGGTGGATCTGGCGGGTGCGGTGGTGCCTGCCCGCTACATCCAGGGCCGGTTTGCCACCGTGGCGGTGAATGAGTTTGTGTTCAAGCAGCCGGTACGGGTGGGTGACATCCTGAGCTTTTTCAGCAGCGTCAAGCGCATTGGCAACACCTCCATCACGGTGCAGGTGGAGGTGTACGCCGAGCGGTTCAACAACCAGGGCAACTACCTGAAGGTGACCGAGGCCTCGCTGACCTACGTGGCCATTGACGACCTCGGCAAGCCCCGCCCCATCCGCTACGAGCCCAAGCCGGCCTGAACGTCAGCGGGCGGCCCCAGCCTGCAGGGCCACTGGGCCGTAAATGGCGCGGGTCTGCCCCTGGGTGTTGTCGGTGTCGGTCATCAGGCCCAGGCCAATGAGGGGGCCGGGTGGTTCGCCAAACACATGCTCGAAGTCCGCGCGAAAGTCGCGCTCGTAATGCAGCCACTGGCCCAGGCGCTGCGGGCCGTGCTCCACCACCAGGTAGCGGATGCGGTCTGAACGCGGGTTGTTCAGCACCGTACCCACCGGATACTGGGTGGTCCAGACGTAAGAAAGGGTGGCATAGGGCAAATCGCTGCCCGTCATCAGCCGGGTAAGTTCGGAGGCCACATGAAAGCGCCCCGGCAGCCGGGTGCGGTCACCGTCAAAGCCCAGAATCAGCCGCACGGGTGAGTCGCTGACATCGGCCTGGGCCAGGTCGGCCCCGGGCAGTAGGCCGTCCAGCCACCACGACCAGCGCACCTGGGTGGCATCGGTGCGGGCGTGCTCCAGCGGCAGGTGCAGCAGGCTGAGCGTGCCGTTGGCACGCACTTGCAGACCAGGCTGGCCGTGTTGCAACACGGCCTCGAAGTCTGCCCAGCGCTTGGAGGGCATGGGACGCGGCAGCCAGCCCTGGAAAGCCCCTGTGGGCACCGTGGCCACCACTGCCGGGGTGCGCTCGCGGTCGTCGTCATCGTCGGGGGCTGCGTCGGCCACCTGGGCGGGTGGGTGCTGGCAGGCGGCCAGCACAGCCACCAGCAGCAGGCCAGCCACCGCACGTCCACAGCGGCGCACCGCTGCGGGCAGCCACACCTGGCACCTGTCTGTGCCACCCATCCTGTGAGTACCACTCATCCTCTGGCTCCGGTCAGAGAGGCCGCCACCATCTGGCGAAACGGGGCGAGCTTCTGGCCCACGCGCAGTGCCACATGCCGGGCAAGGCGGGCGGGGGCAGACTCGCTGGTGTACAGCCCGGCCACCAGCTGGGTGGCCAGGTAGGTGGGGCGGCTGGCCAGCCAGTGGGTGCGCTCGTAGCGGGACAGCACGGCGGGATCGGCCAGGCTGCGGCCCAGCCTGCGGGCACGTTGCAGCTCGGTGGCCAGGGCCTCCACGCTTTTGAGGCCCAGGTTAAAACCGTGCGCGGTGACGGGGTGCATGCCGCAAGCGGCATCGCCCACACAGGCCAAGCGGCGGCCCACCAGCCGCTTGGGGTACACAGCCACCAGCGGGTACACATGGCGGGTACTGGCCAGGGTCATGCGGCCCAACCGGTTCGCAAAGCGCTGCTGCATGGCGTCGTTGAAGGCGGATGGCTCCAGCACCTCCACCGCCTGCATCTCGCTGCTGGGCAGGGTCAGCACCACCGATGAGCGGTGCATGCCCGTGGCCGGACAGGGGTTCATGGGCAGCAGGGCCAGGGTCTGGCCATAGTCGAACCATTCCCAGGCGGCATGGTGGTGGGGGGCATCGTGCGTCATGGCGCACACCAGCATGCTGCGGCCAAAGTCGTGCATGTCGGCCGCCAGGCCCAGGGCGCGGCGGGTGCTGGAGTGGCGGCTGTCGGCGGCCACCAGCAGTTCGGCCGTCAGCACCTGCCCGTTGGCCAGCGTGACGCGGGCCACGTCGTCGTCGGTGGCAACGGACTGCACCGCCTGGCCGGCAACCAGCAAGGGCGGCACGACATCAGCGTAGATAGCAGACTTTTCTTTCTTATCAAGCGAATAAGCACTTTTTTGCTCAAAATTTTCAGCATCCACAGCTGCCAACGCCTTGAAGGCGGCGCGGCGGATGTGGTGGTTGCCGACCAGATAACCCAACTCGCTGGGCACCACCCCATTCACCGCCGGGGCGTCGGCGTGGCTGATGGTCATGGCGAAGGGGTTGGGACCATCGAGCACGCGGGCGTCGCGCAGGGGCGAGATAGCCTCGGTCGGCAGATGGGCCCACAAGCCCAGCTGGCGCATCAGCTGGGCGCTGTGGTGGGTGAGTGCGATTTCTCGCCCGTCAAAAGCGGGCTGGGCCAGGGCCTCGCGGGGCGACTGCTCCACCAGTGCCACGCGCAAGCCCAGTGGCTTGAGCCGCAGCGCCAGCGACAGTCCGGCTGGCCCTGCGCCGACGATGAGCACATCGAAATGCGAGGCTAGCCCGGGTGCGGTGCGCACCGCGTCTGCGGCGTGGGGTGGGGCTAGTTGGACGGTGGCGGAGTGGTTCATGGCAGTCACAGACATGTTCGGGGCGACCTGGTCACACAGCGGTGCACCGGCGGCGGGACCAGCGGGTGGGCAGTGCGGGCAGGCGTTGCATGTGGGTCAATGGGCACGGCCGGGCAGCGTAAACGCAGCAAGGGGCGCAGCGCTTGACTCAGGTCAACGCCCCGGGTCAGGACACGATGTACGCCCCCGAGCCGCACGACAGCAGCTTGCCGTCGGCCCCCAGGAATTCCATGCGGGTGCTGGCCACGCGCGAGCCCAGGCGCATGACCTCGGCCCGCAGCTCAAACACCTCGCCAATACCGGGGCGCAGGTAGTCGATGCGGAGGTCAATGGTGCCCAGCTTGGCAAAGCGGTGCAGGCGCTGCTCGACCGATTCGTCCATGTGGCGGGCACCAATGGCGGCCATCACGGCCAGGCCGCCCATGGCGTCGAGGCTGGCGCTGATGACGCCGCCGTGGATGCGGTTGTAGGCATAGTGCCCCACCAGCTCTGGGCGCATGGCGATGCGGCCCACCACCTGCTCGGGCCGCACGCTCACCACCTTCAGGCCCAGCACCTGGTTGAAGACGATGCGCTGCTCGAAAATATCAGCCAGCGCGGCCACAAATTCGGGCTCGAATTCGACAGGGGTGGTTTCTGCTTTTTTGCTGCGGGTCGTTCGGGTCATGCGGGTCTGGCGTCAGAGTTGAGAAAAATCGGGGTGGCGCTTTTGCATGAAGGCCCCAAAGGCTTCGCGGGCGGCAGGCTCGCGCAGCATGCGGCCAAAACTGGCGGCCTCTTCGTTCATTTGCGCCTGCACGCTGGCCGCTGGCAGCTTTTTCATGAGGCGTTTGGTCTCTACCAGGCTGGCCAAGGGCTTGGCGGCCAGTTTGCGGGCCACGGACTGGGCCAGGGCATTGGCCTCGGAAGGTGGCACGATGCGGTTGACCAGCCCCACCTCCAGCGCGGCCTCGGCCATGACGGGCTCACCCAGCAGCAGCGCCTCGGCCGCGCGGTGATAACCCATGAGCTGGGGCACCAGCAGGCTGGAGGCGGCCTCGGGGCACAGGCCCAGGTTAACGAACGGCATGGAAAACGCCGCGTTATCGCCCGCATACACCAGGTCGCAATGCAGCAGCAGCGTGGTGCCTATGCCCACCGCCGGGCCACACACCGCCGCCACCGCGGGCTTGGGGAAGGTGCTGATGGCCCGCAGGAACCGAAACACCGGCGCATCCATCTCGGCAGGTGGGTTGTTCAGGAAGTCGGCAATGTCGTTGCCCGCGCTGAAAATGCTCTCGTGACCCTGAAACACCAGCACCCGGGTGGCCGGGTCCTGGGCAGCGGCTTCCACCGCGTCGGCCAGGGCGGCGTACATGGCGGCGGTGATGGAGTTCTTCTTATCCAGCCGGTTGAAGGTGATGGTGGCAATGCCAGCTTCTTGGTGGGTCAGGATGTCGGTCATGGGCGTGGGAAGGATGAACGGGAATGGGTCGTGGATTGGCACACAATCCGCCAAATTACCACGAAAGCGCGCCTGCTCCCATGCCTGCGGCGGCGGCGCTGCCCCCTGCGAGACAATCCGGCCATGCGTTTGCCCCACCCGTTTGTGCCCACCTGGCTGCCCGCCCACAGGCCAGCAGCCCGGTGGCTTCGCGCCTTGGCGCTGTGCAGCGCCCTGGTTGCTCCGTGGGCCCATGCCGCACAAGCGGCACCACCCAGTGCCCACCCTGCACCGTCAGCCAGTGCCCTGCCCCCGCCTGTACCTGCAAAAGCGACAACAGCGACAACTCCGACAGCACCGACCAGGCCCAGGATTGCGCTGGTGCTGTCGGGTGGGGGCGCGCGCGGGTTTGCCCACATTGGGGTGCTCAAGGCACTGGAGCAGGCCCGGGTACCCATCGACATGGTGGTGGGCACCTCCATGGGGGCCATCATCGGCGGGCTGTATGCCAGCGGCATGACGCCAGACACCCTGGAGCGGGAGCTGCTGGCCATCGACTGGACAGCGCTGTTCGCGGGCCGTTCCCCCAGGCAAACGCTGTCCCTGCGCGACAAAGAGCAAGACTTTGACCTGTCTCCGGTGCTGCAGCTGGGGTTCAGAAACGGCAACTTTGTGCTGCCCTCGGGCGCTGTCTCCAGCCAGTCGCTGGAGTGGATGCTCAGGCGCTACACCCTCTCCAGCCGCCACCTCAGCCACTTTGATGCGCTGCCCATCCGCTTTCGAGCCGTGGCCACCGACATGGAAACCGGCCAGGCGGTGGTGATCGACCAGGGCGACCTCGCCGCCGCCCTGCGCGCCAGCATGTCGGTACCGGGTGTGTTTGCGCCACTGGAAATCAATGGCCGCATCCTGGGCGACGGTGGCCTGGTGGACAACCTGCCGGTGGATGTGGCCCGCTCGCTGGGGGCCGATGCGGTCATTGCCGTCAACATCGGCACCCCCCTGGCCGGGCGGGACTCGCTCGGCAGCGTACTGGGCGTGAGCGCCCAGATGATCAACATCCTCACCGAGCAAAACGTGCAACGCAGCATGGCCCAGCTGGATAGACGCGACCTGCTGCTGGCCCCGCCCCTGGTCAGGCTGACAGCGGCCGATTTCGAGCGGGTGGCCGAGATCATTGCACTGGGCTCGGCCTACGCCGCCACCGTGGATGCATCGCTGGAGCGGTTTTCGGTCAGCGCGGCCGATTACGCCAGCTGGCAGCTGCAACGCGCAGCGCTGGCAGACCCCACACCGGCGGCCCTTGCGTTTGTGGAGGTGCGAGGCGTGGCCCCCGAGCGCGCCACCCACCTGGCCAGCCAACTCACCACCACCGCTGGCCAGCCGCTTGAGCCCATGACGCTGGAGGCGGATTTGCGCCAACTCAGCGCCAACCGGGACTTTGGGCGGGTGGACTACCGCCTTGTGCCCGGCGCCGACGGAGCGGGCGAAGGCCTGCTCATCCATTTGGAAGACAACCCGCTGGGGGAACACTTTTTTCGGGTGGGCCTGGACCTGAACACCGATTTGCAAGGCGACGCCAGCTTCAACATCCGCATCAACCACCAGCAGCGCGCCATCACTGCCAGTGGCACGGAGTGGCGCAACCAGGTGTCGCTGGGCAGCACCACCGGGCTGACCACCGAGCTCTACCACCCCGTGGGTGGCAACCGAGACCGCTTTGTATCGCTCTACCTCAGCGCCAACCAGACACGGCTGGAACTCTATGACCCCTCTGGCCCCGCGCTGGGCCTGATCAACCGCAGCGCGGGCCAGCTCGGCCTGGTGCATGGCTGGACGTTGGGGCGGGCGGGGCAGGTCGGGGATGTGCGAACCGGTGTGTTTGTCAACCGCCGCCGCCTGGAGCCCGAGCTGCTGCGCGACCATGCCGCGACCACGTATCCGCCATCGCTGTGGACCGAAGGCGGCCTGGAGGCTTCCCTGGTGACCGACCAACTGGACCAGGCCAACTTTCCCCACCACGGCCACCGCCTGAAGGCGCAGGCCAAGCTGGGGAGGCGGCACACCCGCTCAGGCACCGAGTCGTTTGACCTGCTGGCGCTGGAGGGCACGCAGGCCCACAGCTGGGGGGCACACACCGTCAACCTCCACGCCCGACTGGCCCGGGTGACCAACGTGCCCACCGCCGCGATTGACGAGTTCGCGCTGGGTGGGTTCCAGCAGCTGTCGGGACACAAGCTGGGGCAGTTTTCGGGCAACTACATCGGGCTGGCACGCCTGGGTTACTACCAGCGACTCGAAACTAGGCTGGCGCTGGCCCGGGCCCTGTTTGTGGGGGCCACCGCCGAGGTGGGCAACGCATGGGCCGACATCGCCAGCCTGAAGCGGGGCAAGATCAAAACCGGCTACAGCCTGTATGTGGGCGCGGACACCGGTATGGGCCCCATGTATGTGAGCCTGGTGCATGCGCCGCAGGGGCGCACCGGTCTGTACGTTTTTATCGGACGGCCCTGACAGGAGTAAGGAAGCCCAGGACCGGGGCCACCACCGCGCGTCAGCGGAAGCGACTCTGTGGAACGGTTTTGAGCTCGCCGTCCAGCGTGGCCAGGTAGTTGGCCAGTTGCTTCAGCTCGGACAATTTGTACTGGGCAACTGTGCCACCCATGATGGGGTTGCCGCGCCCCACGACATGGCTGTTTTGGGGGGTGTAGGCCTTGAGGGCGACGTAGAGGTAGTCGGCATGTTGCCCGGCAATCTTGGGATAGCTTGGGTCAATGGGCTTGCTGAAATTGGCTCCGTGGCAAGACGCACACGCACCTTTTTCCAGCAAAGCGGCCACCGCCACTGTGGGCTGGCGGCTGGGGGCCTCTGCGGCCACCACATTGCCTGCATGGCTGCCATAGAACGCTGCCAGATCGGCCATGTCCTGCTCGGACAGCGATGCCGCGATGCCGCGCATGGACGGGTGCTTACGGTCACCCTTCTGGTAGGCCACCAAGGCAGAGACGATGTACCCCGGCGTCTGCCCCGAAATTTTGGGCACCTTGTGGATCTCGGGGAAGCTGTTCTGGTACCCGACAATGCCGTGGCAACCGATGCACATGGCCGCCTTGGTTTCACCTGCCTTGACATCGCCTGCCGGGGCCTGCGCCATCACTGCGGCAGATGCAAAGAAAAGGGTCGCACCAGCGACAACCGCTGCAAACGGCTTGGGCATCGAATGGGTCATAGTGAGGGAAATGAGATGGTTGATTGACAAAAATCAACGCTCAATTATATAGACTCAGGTAGCTGGACGCTCTGGCGTTTTCCCTCGGTACCACCTCCCGATGGCCCAGCTCCCGGACTCAACCCCGGGGCACAGCAACCCCAAACAGCCCCCGCTCCCGCCACCGCACTCCAGCGCCTTACGCACGCCACCCTCCCATTTCCACCGGACCCAGGACCCCACGCCATGAAATTCACAGGCTCGCAGAACTACGTTGCCACCGCCGACCTGATGCTGGCCGTCAACGCCGCCATCACCTTGAAGCGCCCGCTGCTCGTCAAGGGCGAACCCGGCACCGGCAAAACCATGCTGGCCGAAGAGGTGGCCGAAGCGCTGAACCTGCCGCTGCTGCAGTGGCACATCAAAAGCACCACCAAAGCGCAGCAAGGCCTGTACGAGTACGACGCGGTCAGCCGCCTGCGTGACAGCCAGCTGTCTGGCGTGGATGGCGGCGAAAAGGTCAAAAACATCAACAACTACATCGTCAAAGGTGTGTTGTGGCAGGCCTTCACGGCCGAGCAGCCCGTGGCGCTGCTGATCGACGAAATTGACAAGGCCGACATCGAGTTCCCCAACGACCTGCTCCGCGAGCTCGACCGCATGGAGTTTTACTGCTACGAAACCCGCGAACTGGTTCGGGCCAAGCACCGCCCGCTGGTGTTCATCACCTCCAACAACGAAAAAGAGCTGCCCGACGCCTTTTTGCGCCGTTGCTTCTTCCACTACATCAAGTTCCCCGATGCGCCGGTGATGCAGCAAATTGTGGATGTGCATTTCCCCGGCCTGAAAAAGGAGCTGCTGACGGCGGCCATGAAAACCTTTTTCGACATCCGCAACCTGCCCGGCCTCAAGAAAAAGCCCAGCACCAGCGAGCTACTGGACTGGCTCAAGCTGCTGATGGCAGAAGACATCCCGCTGACAGCCCTGCAAAGCGCCGACCAGAAAGTCAGCGTGCCCCCGCTGGTGGGCGCGCTGCTGAAGAACGAGCAGGACGTGACCCTGTTTGAAAAGCTGGTGTTCATGAACCAGAGGAACCGTTGACATGGCCTTTGTTGAACCTGTCACCCTCAGCGCCCACGGCGTGACACTGCGCCCCCTCACCCTGGACGACGAGGCAGGCCTGCAAGCCGCCGCCGCCGACGGCCAGCTGTGGAAGCTGCGCATCACCTCGGTGCCCGAGCCGGAACACACCCGCCAGTACATAGCCGACGCGCTGGCCACGCGCGAGGCGGGCAACCGCTTCCCCTTTGCGGTGACCGACAGCGCCACCGGCCAAGTGCTGGGCTGCACCAGCTACCACGACATCGTGCCCGCCGTGAAGCGCGTGGAAATCGGCTGGACGTGGTACGCCAAACGCGTGCAGCGCACCCGCGTCAACACCGTGGCCAAACTGCTGCTGCTGACCCACGCGTTTGAAACCCTGGGCTGCCACGTGGTGGGCTGGCGCACCGACAACTTCAACTTTGCGTCACAACGTGCCATCGAGCGGCTGGGCGCGAAGAAGGACGGCGTGATCCGCGGCCACGCCCTGCGCCGCGACGGCACCATCCGCGACACCGTCATGTACAGCATGCGGAGTGGGGAGTGGCCCGAGGCCAAAGCACAGTTGCTTTATTTACTGGAGCAAAGGCACGAGTAACAGAAAGCGGTGATGAGCAATTTTTTGTGAATCCTCACCACCGTCCCAACGGATAAACCGAAGACCTGATCCGATAGACCTCAGTGCTCTCAATGTATATACTTAACATATATACGTAAGGGTTCCACATGACAGAAGCAGCTATCTTTATGTCGGGCAACAGCCAGGCGGTGCGACTGCCCAAATCATTCAGGTTCAACACCAAATCGGTCGAGATTTTTCGGCGCGGCGACGAGGTGGTGTTGCGTGAAAAAAAACAAACGCTGGCCGAAGCCCTGGGCAACTGGCCCGATGTGTCAGACGGTGAAGCAACCGCGTGGGACGCCGTGATGGCTGACAACAAAGCGCTGCCGACCCAGGAACGCGACTGGGCTGACCTGCTGGCCGAACAGCAAGTGCGATGAGTTACCTGTTGGACACCAACACCGTCAGCTATTTCTTGCGGGACCATTCCCCTGCACTGACTGCCAAGCTGATGAACACGGCACCCGATGTGCTGGCCGTTTCAGTCGTGACGGCGGGCGAACTGCACTTCGGATTGAACAAACTGGGGCCAGGCTTTCGAACAACGGCCCTGGCTGCAAGGCTGGACAAGCTGCTGCAAGCCATTGCCACGGAGCCACTCCCAGCCGAAGCCGCTGCCCACTACGGCCAAATTCGAGCCCACCTGGAAGCCAAAGGCACCCCCATCGGCGGCAATGACCTGTGGATTGCCGCACATGCTCTGGCAGCAGACCTGACACTGGTCACCCACAACCTGCGCGAGTTCGAACGGGTGCCGGGGTTGAAGGTGGAGAGTTGGGTGTGAGGAAAGCGATGCGTCTGTGCGCAGGCGTTGCCACGATCCGTCTCCAATGCAACGCACCCGAACAAGTAGCCGTTCAAGCAACCGAACAAGTAACAGCCCAGGTGATGAAGCTGCTAGGCATACTGGCACCGGGACCACTTGGCACCAAAGCCGCCATGGTTGAACTGGGTTTGGCCCAACAGCCGCTTGCAAAAGTACCGCCTGACACCGACCGGCCACGCCTTGCTACCCAGTCAGCAACAATAGCTGTAAACCCAATAAATAAAAGCGGTAAAGCCATATTTTTCTTTAAATTTTCCGCGCAACTACTCCGTCAAGGCCCCCATGCTGATCTCATTCTTCTACGCCCTGCGCGACTCCAAGCTGCCCGTCTCGGTCAAGGAATTCCTCACGCTGCTCGAAGCCCTCAAGGCCGATGTGGTGGGGCCCACCAACCCCGACGCGTGCAGCATGGACGACTTCTACTACCTCAGCCGCACGGCGCTGGTGAAGGACGAGAAGCACTTTGACAAGTTCGACCGCGCCTTTGCCGCCTACTTCAAAGGCGTCGAGATGGTGGCCGACTTCACCAAACCCATCCCCCAAGACTGGTTGCGCCAGGAGATGGAGCGCATCCTGTCTGACGAGCAAAAAGCCAACGCCCCCAAGATGGATTGGGACGAGCTGATGGAAACGCTCAAAAAACGGCTGGAAGAACAGAAAGAGCGCCACGAAGGCGGCAGCAAGTGGATCGGCACCGGCGGCACCAGCCCGTTTGGCCACGGTGGCAGCAACCCGCAGGGCATCCGCATCGGCGGCAAGGGCGGCAACAAAAGCGCCGTCAAGGTGTGGGACCAGCGCGCCTACCGCGACTACGACGACACGCAGGAGCTGGGCACCCGCAACATCAAGGTGGCGCTGCGCCGCCTGCGCAAGTTTGCCCGCATCGGCGCCGAAGACGAGCTGGACCTGGACGGCACCATCAAAGGCACAGCCGCCAACGCGGGCTGGCTGGACATCAAGATGCGGCCCGAGCGCCACAACCACGTCAAGGTGCTGCTGCTGATGGACGTGGGCGGCACCATGGACGACCATATCCACAGGGTGGAAGAGCTGTTTTCGGCGGTGAAGGCCGAGTTCAAACACCTGGAGTTCTATTACTTCCACAACTGCGTGTACGACTACATGTGGAAGAACAACCGCCGCCGCTATGCCGAAAAGTTCCCCACCTGGGACATCATCCGCAAGTACAACAAAGACTACAAACTCATTTTTGTGGGCGATGCCACCATGAGCCCTTACGAAATTTTGCAACCCGGCGGCAGCGTGGAGTACAGCAACGAGGAAGCCGGGGCAGAATGGCTGCAACGCCTCACGCACGCATTCCCCAAATTCGCATGGATCAACCCCGAGCCACCCGGCATGTGGCAATACCGCCAGAGCATCAGCATCATCCAGCAACTCATGAGCGACCGCATGTACCCGCTCACCCTCAAAGGGCTGGAAGACACCATGCGCATGCTGTCCAAATAGTCCCTATCCTGCTTCATGCACCGACACTTGGCGAAGCGCTCGCCCTTCATGCGCGCCCAGGGTTTTTCCTGGCACTCTCCCCTGCGAGCCGCAGCCTGCGCCCTGGTGCTGGCCACGGCCTGGCCCTGGGCTGCTGCCCTGGCCTTTGCGCCTGACCACGCCGCCACGGCTTCCACCGTCACCCCCACTCTCACCTCAGCCTCGGCCTCCACCGACAACCTGGCCAGCCCATCGCCTGCACGCGCTGGCGTGCGCTTCACCCTGGATGTCCAGGCACCGCCCCCGCTGGATGTCCTGCTGCAGCGCCATCTTGACATTCAGCGCTTTCACGAGCTGCCCGACCTGGACCCAGGCGAGCTGCGCCGTCTGGTGAACCAACTTCCCACCGACGCCCAGGGACTGCTCGGCACACAGGGGTTTTTTACGCCAGACATCAGCACCGAACTGGTGGCCCCGCCCGCATCAGGCCCGTCCGATGGCCTGTGGAGGGTCAAGGTCAAGGTGGTGCCCGGCCCCGTCAGCCTGGTGGGCGACGTGCTGGTGGCACTGGGCACACAGCCCTCGTCCGATGGCATTCGCCCCACCACCCTGGAAGCAGACCCGCTGCGCGAGGCCGCGCACCTGCGCCTTCGTCAGCAGTGGTCAATGGGCAGCGGACAGCCATTCAGCCAGTCGGCGTGGGACGAGGCCAAGGCACAGTCGCTGCGCAGCCTGAGCACCGAACGCTACCTCAATGCCCGCCTCATCAACAGCCTGGCCGACGTGGACACCGACACCCACACAGTCAACCTGGCGGTGGAGCTGGACCCCGGACCGGCGTTTTCGTTCGGGCCGGTCCACATTGACGGCCTGCAGCGCTACGAAGCTGTCTGGATGGAGAACCTCGTTCGCGCCGCAGGCGTTCGCACCGGCGCTCCCTACAGGCTACAAGACTTGCAAGCCGCCCAGCAGCGGCTGGCGCAAAGCGGGTACTTCGACTCGGTGTTTGTGTACGTGGACCCCGACACCGACCCCAGCGCCGCGCCTGTGCAGGTGCAGGTGCGCGAGGCCAGGCGCGGTCGGCTGCGCCTGGGTGCCGGCATCAGCACCGACAGCGGACCCCGGCTCAGTGCCGAGCACACCTGGAACCGCGTGCCCGTGCTGGACTGGCGGGCCATCAGCCAGCTGCAAATCGACAGGGACAACCCCAATCTGTTGCTGAACCTGCGCTCACCCGCCGACTACAAAGGGTGGCAATGGACCACCCGCTTCATGGCCGACGAGGTCCGGCTGGGCGACACCCGAACCACCAGCCAGCAGGTGCAAGCGGGCAAGCTGCACGAGGGCCAGGACATCAACCGCCATGTGTACTTCCAGTTGGATCGCTCGCTCACCGACAACCCAAGGTTGCGTCTGGCCGGCCCTTTGAGCGCCGACACATCACTCAGCGCACATGTGGCCTGGTCGCGCAACCGCCTGAGCCAGCCATCGTCGCCCCAGCTGGGGCAAGGGCTGGCGGTGGAGGCCGGTGTGGGCATCACGCTGGGCACCCCCCGGCTGCCGTTTGCGCGCAGCCGGGTTCGCTGGCAGGGGCTGGTGCCGCTGGGCTCGTCCGTGGCCACTGAGGCGCCTACCCCGCTCAGCCAACCTCTGGTCCCCAATACCCTGGGCCGCATTGCCTTGCGCGCGGAGGCTGGGGTCGTGGCCGCTGCCGACAGGGCCCGGGTGCCCGACTCCCAGCTGTTTTGGGCCGGTGGCGACCAGTCTGTGCGCGGCTACAGCCTGCGCGACCTGGGCGTAGCCCAAACCGACGGCACCCTGCGCCCGGGCCGCTTGCTGACGGTTGGCAGCGTGGAGTGGCAGCGCCCCATCGTGGTCAACGGCCAGGTGAGTCTGTTCGAATCGGCGGTGTTTGCCGACGTCGGTGCCGTGGCCGATCGCGGAGCCGACCTGAGCGCCCATGTGGGCGTCGGGGCAGGCGTGCGCATGAACACGCCCGCTGGCCCCATTCAGTTTGATTTGGCCTACGGGTTGACACCCAAACGCTGGCGCATCCATTTTTCTGTGGGGCTGAGCTTCTGATGGCCCGCCACCCCCCAGTCCGACAACGCGTGCAAGCCCTGCGCACCCTGCCAGTGGCGCTGTGGCGCCGGGCTGTGGGCGCGGTTACCTTTGCCATTGCCTGGCTCACGGTCTGGCTGCCTGGGGCCGCTGTGGCCACTGCCTTGGCTGGGGCAACGGCTTTGTGGCTGTGGGCGGGCTCAGCTGCCTCGCTGGAGCAAGCCGTCAACCTCGCCCGTCCGTGGGTACCTGCGCTGCAGCACCTGAGCCTGGATGGCTCGCAAGCGTCGCTGCGCCACGGTGGACGCATCGACCAACTGGCATGGAAAGACCCCGCCGGACTGAGCGTGACCGCCAACGATCTGGACATCAGCCTGGACCTGCGCCCGCTGATCCAGGCCAAGCCTGTGGTGCTGACGCTGCAGATGGCCAAGCTCTGGGTGCGCGACGACCGCCCACCGTCAGAAGACACCCCACAACCTCCGCCCGACCTGACCCTGCCGCTGGGCTTGCGTGTCCAGTTCGGCATTGACCACCTGACGCTTGCCAGCGACAAGCCTGTGGAAGTCCGGGCCATCCAGGGCACCTACCTGTACGAGGGTGAAGACGCCGAGGCCAGGCACCTGATCTCCGATCTGTCCCTGGACATTGCCCAAGGTCGCTACACCGGGCAATTGGCCCTGCAGGCACAACCCCCCATGGCGGTGGCGGCCGAGATCGACGGGACGCTGACCACCGAGTTGCCTGGCCTGGACGGTGCCGCACCCCACCCCTGGCAAAGCCCGGTATCGGTCAAAGCCCGGGGCCAGCTGCACCACGACGACCCGCAACGCATGGCCGACGCCAGCATCGCCATAGACGCCAGGCTGGGTCAGGATGGATCGGCATCGGCTGGGCCAAGCCTGAGCGCCAAGGCCACCCTGCGCCCGTGGCAGCGCCAGCCGCTGCACGAACTCAGCGCCCAGCTGCAACGGCTCAACCTGGCCGCGCTGTGGCCCCAATTGCCCACCACCTTGCTGCAAGGAGAGGTGCAAGCAACCCCGCCCGCTCCCGGGGCAACCCCCTGGCAGCTTGCCATCGCACTGCGCAACAGCGCAGCGGGCCCATGGGACTACGGCCAGCTGCCGGTATCGGGGCTGAACCTCCAAGCCGAAGCAACAGCTGAACAGCTGGCCATCCAGCGCCTGACGCTGCAAGTCGGTGGAGGAAGCCTGAGCGGCCAAGGCCAGTGGAGCCTGGCACGCAGCAGCGGCCGGGCCGAACTCACCCTGCAAGAACTTCCTTTGCATGAGCTGCACACGCTCCTGGCGCCACGGCTGGCCTCAGGACGGATCAGCCTTGGCACGGCAAGCAAGCCACGCACAAGCGCAGGTGCAGGCTCCAACACCCACATCGAGGTGGCCATACGGACGGCCCCTTCTGGCAAACCCGGCCCGGTGCGTACCGCAGGCGACAAGGCCGCCGCCCGTGCGCCGGGCAGCCAGCTGGGCATCGAGTCCATCACCGCCACCGGCGACTGGGACGGCCAAAGTCTGCAACTCCAGCAACTGGACCTGAGAGCGGCGAGCGCCCGCTTGCAGGGCCAAGGCAGCGTGCAGCCCCAACCGTTCTCAACCCAGGGCCAGTGGCGCGTGGCTGCGCCGGGTCTGGAAGCCCTCGTCACAGGCAGCGTATCGGCCCAGGCGGGCAACGGCCAGCTCAGCGTCAACGCCAGCAAGCTGGCGCAGGTCCACCAGTGGCTGCGCAGCCTGCCGCTGCCCAGCGACATGACCCTGCCCTCTTGGCCGCTGGACGGCGACGCCCGCATCGAGGCCAAGTGGCAAGGCGGCTGGGACAACGCCAAAGGCCCCAACATACAGGCCACCCTGAGCAGCCGGCGCATCTCTGCCCAACCGGACCCCCAACGCCCACCGGTGGTCACGCAATCGGTACAGATCGATCTGACAGGCAACCGCACCGTGGCCGACATCGGACTGGTTGCCGGTGTATCACACGACGGTCTGGCAACCCAGCTCCAGCTGCAGGCCCAAGGTCGCAGCACCCAGACGGGCTACCAGGTCGTGGTGCAGCCCTCCCAGGTGTGGCTGCGCCAGGGCAAGGCCAGCCAGTCGCTTACCCTGCAAACCGGGCAAGCAATGACCTTGGATTGGCAGGCCAGCCGCTGGACACTGGGGCCTGGCAGCCTGCAACTGAGCGCATCGACCGATGCGACCCCACCCAAGCCCAGCGCCTCTACCTCACCACAGGCCAGCGCCAGCCTGCGCTGGGCACACATCGGTGCGGCCAAAGGGGTCCTGAGCGCCCAAGGCGAGGTCGATCGCCTGGCCCTGGATTGGCTCGACTCTGTGCCCGGCCTTCTGGGCCCCAGCCAGCAGCGCTGGTTGGCCGATGCGGGCGTGCGCAGCGACCTGGTCTGGGCGGGCCCCTGGCGGGTGGAATGGCCGCTTGGGGCCGGTGTGACCACCAGCCCCGACCTGCGGGTTCAGCTGCGGCGGCTGCAGGGCGACCTCAGCCTGCAAAACCCCGAGGCGGTGCCCGACACCCCATCGGCCAACGGCTGGATACAGGCGGGGCTGCAACGCGCCGAATTGGAGGTTCGAACAGAGCGGGGCGGAGTGGGCGCGCAACTGACCTGGACGAGCCGCCTCGCGGGCCAGGTGGAGGCCGGGTTGCAGGTGGCCTGGGCCCAGTCCGACGGCAGCAGCGGCTATGCCGTGGGTCCGCAGTCAGCGCTCAAAGGCACACTGCGGGCCAGCACGCCCGACATGGCGCTGTGGTCGCCCCTGGTGTCCCCACCCGGCTGGCGGGCACGCGGCCAGATGAGCCTGAATGCCACCGTGGCAGGCACCCTGAGCCAGCCCGACTGGCGCGGCGAGCTGCTGGCCACCGAGCTGGCGCTTCGCTCGGCGGTAGAGGGGCTGGAATTCGGCAACGGGCGCTTGCGCGCACGCCTGTCGGGCGAGCGCATCGACATCGACCAACTGAGCCTCGAAGGCCCTGGCGGCGCAGCCAAGGGCGGCACCCTCACCGGCACCGGCCACGCCCAATGGACATCCAGCCCCGCTGGTTTGCCCCAACAGATGGAATTCAACCTCCAGGCGCAGGCCAGCAAGCTGCGAGTTTCGTCCCGACCCGACCGACGACTCACACTGAGCGGAGATGTATCCGCCCAGTTGGCTCAGCAGTTGCTGCAGCTGCGCGGACAACTGGCGGTGGACCAGGCGCTTTTTGTGTTGCCCGACGAAACCGCTCCCACACTGGGTGACGACGTGGTGGTGCGGCAAACACGGGCCATGCGCCCGGAGCCTGGCAGCCGCATCAAAACCGACATGCTGGTGCGCATCGACCTGGGCCGGCAGTTGGAGGTGCGCGGCCAAGGCCTGCAGACCCGACTGGGTGGCCAGGTGTCGCTCATCAGCACACCCAGCGCACCTGCACTGCGCGTCATCGGTGAAGTCACCACACAGCAGGGCAGCTACCGCGCCTATGGTCAGCAGCTGCGCATCGAAGAGGGTGTGGTGCGCTTTTCGGGACCCTACGACGACCCCAGCCTGAACATACTGGCGGTGCGCGCAACCGGAGCCTTCCGCGACAGCGAGGACCAGATGGTGGGTGTGCGCATCACCGGCAGCGCACGCGCGCCACTGGTCAAGCTCTACGCCAAGCCTGACCTGCCCGACAGCGAAAAGCTGGCCTGGCTGGTGCTGGGCCGCCCGGCCTCAGGCGCAGGCGCCGAGGCAGCGGTGCTGCAACAAGCCGCGCTGGCACTGCTCAGCCGCAACGGGGGCAGCATGGACACCACACTGGCCAGCCGGTTGGGGCTGGATGAAATCTCCTTCAGAGGCAGCAGCACCCGGGCCGACGGCAGCACCCAAAACGCCGGAGTGGCCCTGGGCAAGCGGCTGTCTCAGCGCCTGTATGTGGTGTACGAAACCGGCACCAACGCGGCCATGGGCACTTTATCGCTGCTCTACGACGTGTCGCGTCGCCTGACACTGCGCGCCCGCGCGGGCGAAGAAAACGCGGTTGACCTGTTGTTCACCATCCCACACGACTGAGCGCCAGCGCGCGCGCAGGCAGGGTACCCACACCCCTTGGGTAGAATCCGCGCAGTTCTCACCGCCGCCATAGTTCAATGGATAGAACGAGTGCCTCCTAAGCGCTAGATACAGGTTCGATTCCTGTTGGTGGTACCACCTCCCCCTCCCGCTGTGCGGTAAAAGGCCTCCCCGCCACCGGCAGAGTCCAACGCCGGGGACAGCCAGTGGTCGGTGACCGTGCATGGTTGGGCCTGTGCCGACCGCTTGACCTGCCAAAATGCGCTTCAACTGTGCATGCCCATGTCGCCCCCCAAGAGCCCCACCGTTTTCATTGACAGCCCGCTCCACCTGAGACTGTTGGGCTGGTCGGTGCTGTGGTTCGCGCTGCTGGCCAGCTTGGTGGGCTGTACCCAAGTGCAGCCAAACCGGGTGCAGGCACTGGCCAACAGCCCCGCCCTGAGCGTCAGCCTGAGTCCGCAGTCCGAGCTGGCACTGGTGGGCTCCCTGTGGCATGGGGCCAGCCTGTGGCACCTGGAGACGGAGGCACGGCGCGCAGACTGGCGGCACCAGGATGCCGACGACACCGTGGTCAGGGCCAGTGCATTTTCCCCCGATGGCCGCTTTGCCGTCACCGCCGACGAACAGTCCATCGTGGCCTGGAACGTGGAAACCAGCCGCCCCGTGGGCTATTGGTCCACCCAGGGGCGGGTGCGGTCTGTGGCCATTTCCAACGGTGGCCGCTATGTCCTGGCTGGGCTGAGCACCCAGCAGGCACTGTGGATCGATGCATCGGGCCAGCGCCAGCCTTCGTTCATTCCCCATGCCGAAAGTGTGGGCGCGGTGCTGCTGTCGGCCGACGGCCTGCTCGGCGTCACCGGCGCAGACGACGGCATGGTGCGCGTGTGGGACCTGGCCAATGGCGAGGCCCTCATGGCCCAGCGGTTGCCTTCCATGGTGGTTTCGCTGGCACTGTCGGCCGATGAGTCGCGCCTGTTTGCCGCACCCGACTGGGGCATGGGTGTCGTCTGGAACTGGGGCAGGGGCGAGGTGCTCAGCCAGGTGGGCTCCCCCCGAACCGGGCTCACCCGGGCGAGTTTTTCTGCCGACGGCACCGAGTTGCTGACCGCCTCACCCAGCTCGGACCTGGCGGTGTGGTCGGTGAGGGACGGCCGAGAGCTGCGGCGCTGGACGGTACCGCCAATGTCCGGCCCCGACCGGATGGCGGTGCGCTCGGTGCTGGCCGTGGGCTGGACACCCCGACCGGGCGAGGTCAAAGCGGCGCTGTCCACGGGCGAGGTGATGACATGGTCGCCTTGACGCAGTGGCAAGAGCAGCTGATGCAGGTACAGCTGCCAGTGCAGCAAGCTGGCGCCTGCACCGATGCGCTGAACGCACCCGACCTCAGCGGACAAGACCTGCTGCAATGCCTGCGAACCGATGTGGTACTGGGCACCACCGTGGTCACGGCCGCCGCCCAACACCCCCGCCTGCGCGAGAGCCTTCGGGGGCTGGCGCATGCCGTCAACATGCTGGGCGTGGATCGCAGCCGCCAGCTGGCCCTGCTGGCCTGCGGGCATCCGCTGGCCCCCGAAACCCCAGGGCACCTGCTGTCGCGGCAGGCCATGGGAACCAGTGTGTTTGCCACCTACCTGATTCGGCGCTGGGCGGCCCGCGACAAGCACCTGGATGTGGACTACCTGGTGTGGGTGACGCTGCTGTTGGGCCTGTCGCGCTGGAAGCTGCCGCTGGCCAACCCCGAGCTGGCCACCCAGATCGAACAGCGGGTCGCACTGGGCGAGCACCGCGCGGCGGTGGAGCGCGCCGTCTTGGGTTGCAGCACCGACGACCTGAACACCGCCCACCTCAAAGACCTGGGGCTGGCCGATGACGCCGAGTTGCGCCGCTCCCTGCGGGCAGACCCCCGGCTGCTGGTGCAGGCATCGCGCCTGGCCTGGACCAGCGGCCTGGCACCCCAGGTACCCGCGCCAGTGGGCCGCTGGCTGCACCAGCCCACCACCGCCTGCACCCTGGCGCACCTGCTGGCCAGCGCCGCGATGGACGACTGGTACAGCCACCGCACACAGACCCTGATGGCGGTGGTCTGCGCCCATGTAGGGCGCCCCCTGGAGACGGTGGTGCGTGACATCTACCAGGCTGGTGTCAGCGCCAGCCACGACCCACACTTTCAGCCCGGTATGCCCACCCCCGCGCAGCGCGTGCTGGTCGAGTCGCCTAGACCACGCAGACTGAGCAGTAGCACCAAGACACCCCGTGTGAGCCCCAGCCATGACGCGGTGCAACTCTTCATGGACAACTGCCAGGCCGGTCGCCATACCGATATGGCCTCATTCCTGGCGGCGGCCTCTGACACCCTGGTCCATGGGCTGGGCCTGACCCGCAGTGCCTTGTTCCTCAAGCGCACCGGTGCCGACACACTGGCGTGCTACACCGCGCACGGCTTTGACCCCCAGGTGATGAACCGCCACACCACCCTGTCCACAGTGGAAGACAACCTCTTGTCGCGGCTGTTTCACCAACCCACGGTTTCGATCTGGATCCGGGAGGCCAACGTGGCCGCCGCCCGGCAGCTGCTGCCGCCAGCCCTGGGCCACACCCTGAGCGAACACGGCCTGTTCCTGAGCTCCATCCATGTGAACCGCCAACCCGTTGGGGTGGTGTGGGCCGACAGCGGCAGCGACGAATGGCCACTGGAGCGGGAGCAGTACACCGAGTTCCGGCTGTTTGCCAGCCACTTCGGCATGGAGCTCAGCCGACTGGCCCGCCTGCGGCCCGGCACCACGCACTGAGTGGCACCTGGCAGTCAGGGTCAGGGGCGGGTCCAGCCGAGTTGTTGGGCCTGGTCGGAATCACCGTTCTCGATCAGCAGCTGCACCCGGTTGGTGTAGGTGTCCACCGGCTCCGACATGTCGATGACGATTTCTACCCGGCGGTTGAGTGCGCGGTTGGCCGCCGTGTCGTTGGCCACCAGTGGCCGGGTGTCGGCATGGCCCTGAACGCGCAAGCGCTCGGCGGACAACCCGCCCACCACCAGCAGCGAGTTAGCCAGGGAGGCTGCACGGGCGGCGGACAAGTCCCAGTTGGAGCGAAAGCGGGCGGTGCTGATGGGCAGGTTGTCGGTGTGCCCCTCAATGGACACTTTGCCGGGAATCTGCTCCAGCGCCTGGCCCAGCCGCCGCGCCACGTCCTGAAAAACAGGGTTGAGGTCCGCGGTACCCGAACCAAAGCTGCCCCGCTCTTCGATGCGGATGGTCAGGTGCTTGGGGCCTGCTTCCAGCTGCAGCAGGCCTTTGGCAAGCTCATCGGTCAGAACGTCCACCAACTGGTGGGCGGTCTGGCTCATCAGCGCCTCGGCCATGGCCTGTGCCTTGTCGGCCGCATCCGAGGTGAAGGTCCGCAGCTTGGGCGCATCCTGCGAGGTTTGCTGCTGCAAACTCTCCAGGGGGGTTGGCTGCGGAATGCCGGGTGAGAACTTGTCGAAAATCGGGCTGGTGCCCATGGGCGGTTCGGTGGCGGGCACCTGGCGCTGTACCCCGAAGGCTTTTTCAAGGGAATCGGCAATGCGCTTGAACTTGGTGGCATCGGTTTCTGCAAACGACAGCAGCAGCACAAAAAAGCACATCAGCAGCGACATCAAATCGGCAAACGTGCCCATGTAGGCCGGCAAACCGGGTTTGGGGCATTCTTCTTCGTCCATGGCGGCGTGCTTCCCTGTCGGTCAGCCCTCTGCCTTGCGCTTGGCAGGTGGCAGGTAGGCGTTCATGAGTTGCTCCACCACCCTGGGGTTGGTGCCGCTTTGGATGGAAGTCAGCGCATCAATCAGCATCGCGTTGATCTTGGCTTCTTCCGACATGCGCAACGTCAGCTTGTCGGACATAGGACCAAACACCATGAACGCCATCACCGCGCCGTACAGCGTGGTCAGCAACGCCACTGCCATGGCAGGCCCGATGGCCTTGGGGTCGCTCATGTTGGCCAGCATTTGCACCAGGCCCACCAGGGTCCCAATCATGCCCATGGCGGGGGCCACGTCGGCGAAGGCACTGAACACCTTGGCCCCCCAGCGGTGGCGGTCCAGGGTGAGGAAGCGCTCCTTTTCCAGAATGGAGCGAACGGTGTCCGGGGGCTGCCCATCCACGATCAGCTGCAGCCCCATTTTGAAGAATGGCGATGTGGAGTCACGACCGTCCAGGGCCAGAAGCCCTTCTTTGCGGGCGATGCGGGAGACCTCCAGCACCTCCTCGATGAGAGCATCCGCATTGGGTACTTTGACAATGAAGGCCTTGATGGCCACCTTGAACGCGCCGGTGAACTGCTGAAGGCTGAACTTGTACATCACCACAAACGTGCTGCCCACCACCACGATGAGCACCGACGCCACGTCCGCGAACATCGACAGCGGGCCACCGACCATGATGGCGCCCACAACGATGATGAAACTGCCCAAAATACCAATGATTGACGCGAGATCCAAAGTGGCCTCCGTGTGTGAAACCTGTTGACTGCACCCCCAAGCGGCCGCTGGACAGCGACGCCACCCCGCCCAGCCTGTGCATAAAGGTGATGAATCTATCAGATGACTACTGCCCTTGGCTGACCAGCAGGGAGAAAAGAATTTTATATAAAAAATGCCTTTTGCGCTTTATTTATAACAATAGTTTGCTATTTATTTAAAATAATTGTTTGCAAGCCAGGTACAGCCGTCAGGGCATTGGCCGTGGTCTGACGGGCCCAGGCGCTGGCAGCCACCCCGCGCAGCGCGGCCATCTCCGCACCTATGCGGGGCAGCTCGGCCGGGGTGTTGGCTCCCTGGTGCTGACCGCTGGCGCGCTGGGCGGCGGTGGCGTAGAGCCACTGGGGCGGTATGTCGGGCGAGTCGGTCTCCATGACCCAGGCGCTGGCGGGCAAGGTGGCAGCCAGGTGGCGCAATTGGCGGGCGCTCTCAAAGGTCATGGCCCCGCCCGCCCCCAGGCAAAACCCCAGGCGCAGCAGCGCGTGGGCCTGCTCGATGCTGCCGTTGAACGCATGGGCAATGCCTGCCTGCCCGACCGGCAATGCCTGGCCGGAGGTGACACCCCATACCTCGCGCAGGTGCTTGACGATCACGTCGGCGCTTTTGCGCACATGCAGCAACACCGGCAAACCGTGCGCCTTGGCCAGCTTGAGCTGGGCACGAAACACCTGCTGCTGGCGCAGCCGCATGGTGGGTGTGCACAGGGCGGGCACAAAGAAATCCAGGCCAATCTCCCCCACCGCCACCAGGTGGGGGTCGCTGCGGCGCTGGTGCAGCAGCTCGTCGAGAGCCTGCAGGTCGGCGTCGGTGGCTTGTGGCACCCACAAGGGGTGGATGCCAAGTGCGTACGCATCACCCGTGGCATGGGCCAATGCGGCGACTGCTGGCCAGTTGCCCCGGTGCACCGCAGGCAGCACACACAGGGCAACGCCCCGCGCCCTGGCGAGCTCACGGGCACCGCTGTGGCTGGCTCCAGGCGCAAATATTGCATCGTCCAGGTGCGCGTGGGTATCTATCCAGCACAAGCGGGTATCGACGGCCCGTCCTGTTGGGAACATGTCATGCACTTGGGTCAGAATGAAGATGCATTGGGTCAGATGAGATTCGGCGCATATTCTTTGGATGGAAATACATCACCATGGGTTTTTTCAGCAAGCTTTTTCAGTGGGACGACAAAGCCCCTGTTGCCAGCAAACTGCCCGCCAGCGAGTTGGGGTTGGATGCCAAAACTGCTGCCAGTGTGCTCAGAGAAATCGACATCGATACCGCCATTGCGGCCCACGAGAACTGGAAGGTGCGTCTGCACAGCCAGATCGCAGGCAACTCCACCGAGCAACTGGACCCAGCGCTGATTTGCATGGACGACCGCTGCGAACTCGGCAAATGGCTGCATGGGCCAGGACAGAGAAGCCTGGGCAAGTACCCGGCATTTTCGGTGCTGGTGGCGCGACACCGGTATTTTCATGTGCAAGCCTCCACCGTGGCAGCGCATGTGCAAGCAGGCGACATGGCGTCGGCCGAAAAAGCCCTCAACGGCCCGTTCAAACACGGCTCCAACCAGGTGGTATTGCTGCTCAAAGAACTCAAGCGCGGTTTGGGTGGCTGAGGGCGGACGGCACAAGCGCCTGTAGAGCCCCACCCAACACCCAAGGTGCGGCAGCCCACCACCCTCTGCAGCCGCTCAGCCCAGGGCCTGCGCCAGATCGGCTTGCAGGTCGGCCACATCTTCCAGGCCGACCGACAGGCGAATCAGGCCATCGGCGATACCCATCTGGGCGCGCACCTCGGGGCCCGCCTCCCAGAAAATGGTGTGCGCGACTGGGATGACCAGTGTGCGCGTATCGGCCAGCCCCGTGCCTTTGACCGGAATCTGCAGCCGGTTGATAAACGCCAGGCAATCGCTGGCATCGGCCAGCTCGAACGACAGCAACCACGAACCCGCTTTGAACAGCCCCTGGGCCCTGTCATGCTGCGGGTGGCTGGGCAACAGTGGGTAGTGCACCCTGGCCACCGCCGGGTGTTGCGCCAGGAACTGGGCCAGCGCCAGCGCCGTGTCGCTGCACTGTCGCTGGCGCAGGGCCAGTGTTTCGGCACCTGTCCCAATGGCGTGGGCGTGCTCCGACGACAGCGAGCCGCCCAGGTCGCGCAGGCCTTTTTTGCGGATCTGCGTCAGGCCCCAGGTACGGGGGTTGCCCTGGCGGTAGGCCTGAAAAATGTGCGGATAACCAGCCCAGTCAAAGAGCCCCGTATCGGTGACCGACCCGCCCAGCGCGGTGCCATGGCCCCCAATCGTTTTGGTGAGCGAGTTGATGACCAGGCTGGCCCCCACCGCCTTGGGCCGAAACAGCGCGGGCGAGGTGACGGTGTTGTCCACCACGTACACCAAGCCACGCTGCTGGCAGAGTTGCCCGATACCTTGCAGATCGGCCACCTGGGTACCGGGGTTTGCCACGGTTTCTACAAACACCATGCGGGTGTGGGGCTGGATGGCGGCGGCCACGGCATCGGCGCGGGTGGCATCGACCAAGGTCACTTCCACCCCCAGACCGCGCAGTGTGCCCAGCACGCTGTTGGTGTTGCCAAACACGTACTGGCTGACCACGAGGTGGTCACCCGCCCGCAGCAACGTGAAAAACACCGCGCTGATGGCCGCCATGCCCGTGGCAAATGCAATGGTGCCCTGCCCGTCTTCCAGCGCGTTGATGCGCGCTTCCAGCGCTGCCGTGGTGGGCGTGCCCTGGCGGGCATAGTTGTAGCCCTTGACCGTGCCCTGGAACACGCCCACCAGCTCTTCCACGGTGTCGAACCCGTACTGCACGGAGGTGTGGATGGGTTTGCGCACGCCTCCGTGCTCCACGCCAAAGGCGCGGTCTGCGTGCACGGTGCGGGTGTTGATGCCGGTGTCAGCCATGAAATTGTCCTGAATCAATACGTAAGTGAGTGTGGGTATGCCAGGCAAGGGGCCGGGCATCAGCCCACGGCCCGGGAAAGTTCTTCGGTCAGTAGGCCGCGCACCAGCCTGGCCCTGCGGCTGCAGCGGGCGGCCAGCGCCTCGTCGTGGGTGACCACCACAAAGGCGGTGCCCTGGTCGCGGGCGAGTTGCAGCATGAGTTCGAACACGCCATCGGCGGTGCCCCGGTCGAGGTTGCCGGTGGGCTCGTCGGCCAGCACACAGGCGGGCTGCGTGACCAGCGCACGCGCCATGGCCACGCGTTGGCGCTCTCCACCCGACAGTTCGGCAGGGCGGTGGTGCAGTCGGTCCGCCAGCCCCACGCGGGCGAGCATGGCCGCTGCGGTGGCCGCTGCCTCAGCCCTGTCGGTGCGCCGAATCCACAGCGGCATGGCCACGTTGTCCTGGGCGCTGAACTCGGGCAACAGGTGGTGGAACTGGTACACAAACCCCAGGTAGCGGTTGCGCATCACGCCTTGCTGCGCCGCATTCAGCCCCGCCAGCCGCTGGCCCATCAGCTCCACCGAGCCGCTGCTGGGGGCGTCCAGCCCGCCCAGCAGGTGCAGCAGCGTGCTTTTGCCCGAGCCCGATGCGCCGACGATGGCCAAGGTGTCGCCCGCACGCACCGCCAGATCCACCCCTTGCAGCACGGTCACATCCAGCCGCCCCTCGACAAAGCGCTTGGTCAGGGCAGTGGCCTGGAGAACGATGGACTGGAGTGAGTGCGGCGAGGGGGGCGGGAGAGTTGCTTGGTTTGAATTCATCACAGTTTGCGTCTTTCCAGCTCGGCCACCAGGCGTGCGGCCCACGGTGAGTTTGCACACACTTTGTTCGGGTCGATCAGGGCCAGCAGCTTGAATGAATGGGCCCCTTTGCCATATACCGCTTTGGTTCGGCAATCTTGGGTGGCTTTTTGGAGAGCCGACAACACCAAGCCTTTGGCGACAGCCTCCATGCCAGTGCCCGGCAATGCAGGGGATTTGAAGCCTGATTGGTAAAAAAAGGCCAGGGCAGGCGGGTCACACAGCAGCCAGCTTTCCATGCACTGCACCATCAGGTGGGCATCACAGTCCTTGGCGGCATCGGGTTGACTCCAGCCAGCCTGTTGTTTCAGGTGCAGCCAAGGCCGCCATGCGCTACTGTCTTCACCTGACATGGCGGCGGAAACCACCGGCTCTTCACTATCCACCAGCAGCAAGGCGTTTTCCCCTTTGGCCAAGGAGGTCTGAAAGCGGTCAAACGCCTGTTCACGACCACCACAGGCCACCACACGGGGGCGGCAGTGTGTGCCCAGACTGGTTTTGGAAAAAAACTCGCTGAAACCCCGACGCAACTCGGACTGGAGGGCATCCGAGTGGGCACCGCTGCCACCACCCTCCACATAAAGCACCACGTTGTCTTTCTTGCTGCTGTGCTTTGTGTTGTTGGATACAGGCTTTACCACCGGTTGCCTCCCAGTTGGCCACTTGTCCAAAGCTGCCCAAGCCGGTATTTTTCCAGCCAGGGCTGGAGTTGCTTGGCATCCAGTCGCTCAATGGTGGTACCTGTTTCCCCGCGCTCGCACACCAGAATGCATTCGGGCTGGTCGGTCAGCGCATCCACCAGACCAGGAGCATGGGTGGTGACGATCAACTGTGTGCGCTCGCTGGCATCGGTCAGCAAGTCGGCCACCACGGGCAGCATGTCGGGGTGCAAACCCAGCTCGGGCTCTTCAATCGTTACCAGCGGAGGTGGATCGGGGTCACACAGCACCGTCAGCAAGGCCAGATAGCGCAGCGTCCCATCTGATAGGCGGGTAGCAGGAATGGCACAACCATTGGCTTCCAGCAAAAACACCTGCACGGTACCGCCCTGGATGCTGACATCCACATCCTCAATGCCCTCATACACCTGACGCAATGCGGCAATCAATTTGCGCCGGGCAGCGCCGTTCATGCGCAAGCGGTTGAGCATCAACCCAAGGTTGGAGCAATCGGGTTCCAACCTGTCGTTGGGAGCATCGGTTTTCTGGGCCAGCCGTGGGGTGGCATAGCGCCCGAATGTCCAATCGCGGTACTGGCGAATCGAGTCCAGTTGCCGGGCCACCCAGGTCAGCTCTGGATAGATGTCGGCATCGCGCTTCTGGGCCAGGATGGAGAGGTCAGGCTGGATGGAGTCGCGTTGCAAGCCACGCTCACCCATGCCCTTGGCGTTGAGAACCGGGTGGCCACCGTTCCATCGGTAGAAAAAATAAGGTTGTGCTTTGCCTGGCTGGGTTTTTTCATATTCCAGAAATTCATCCTGAATCTGAAACCGACCTCCCATCTCATTGAACGTCACCCGGTAGCGAAAATATTCCGCATCGTGCCCGTTGGCAATCACCGCTTCCACCCATGCATCGGGCCGAGCACCGGTTTGACCCGCCGTTTGGTGCAGCCAGTCGTGAATGCCACCACCATCACGCACCGGGCGCGCAATCTGGTCTGGCGCAGCCTGGAGCAGAGATATCGCTTCCAGAAAGTTGGATTTGCCTGACCCGTTGGCCCCCACCAGCACATTAAGGGGTCTGAGTTCGATGGGAGGATGGTCTGGCCCATAGCTGAGCAGATTGGCGAGTTGCAGGCTTTTGATCAGCATGTGGCCCCTCCTCTGAATTCGGCAACAGCGTCGGTTTGGGCTATCAAGGTACCGTCACTCATACCGCAGTGCCTCCGCAGGATTGACCCTGCTGGCACGCCAGCTGGGATACAGGGTAGCCACAAAGGCCAGCACCAGGGAAATGATGGCAATCGGCAGGATGTCGGCCTGCTGCGGGTCGCTGGGCATTCGGCTGATGAGGTACACATCGCGCGGCAAAAAACTGGCCCCCAGCGCCTGCTCCAGCGCGGGCACGATGACGTCGATATTGAACGCCACCAACAGCCCAAGCGCCAGCCCACTGAAGGTGCCAATGACCCCTACCATGGCGCCTTGCACCACAAAAATACCCATGATGCTGCGCGGACTCGCCCCCAGCGTGCGCAAGATGGCGATATCGGCGCGCTTGTCGGTCACGGTCATCACCAGGGTGCTCACCAGGTTGAACGCTGCCACCGCCACGATGAGCGTGAGGATGATGAACATCATGCGTTTTTCAAGCTGCACGGCCGCAAACCAGGTGCGGTTCTGGCGCGTCCAGTCGCGCACGAACAGGTCGCCACTGAGGGTGCCGACCAGCTGCTGCGCCACCTCGCGGGCCTGGTGCAGGTCTTTGAGCTTCAGGCGGATGCCGGTGGGGCCTTCCAGGCGGAAGATGCGCGCTGCATCGTCCTGGTGCAGCAGCGCAAGACCCGCGTCGTATTCGTAGTGGCCAGAATTGAAGGTGCCCACCACCGTCATCTGCTTGAGGCGGGGCACCACCCCAGCCGGCGTGACCTGCCCACTGGGCGCAATGAGGGTGACCCTGTCCCCCTCGATCACACCCAGGCTGCGCGCCAGGTCCAGACCCAACACGATGCCAAACTCGCCCGGCACCAGCTGGCCCAGCACTGGGTTGGTGGCGAACAGGTCGGTCACCTCGCCCTCAAGGGCCGGATCTACGCCGCGCACCAGGGCACCTTTCATGTCCTCACCACGCGCCAGCAGACCTTGAGCGGCAATGAAAGTGGCAGCCCCCACCACCTGGGGGTGGACCTTGGATTCTTTCAGGGTCAGCGCCACATCGGGCAAGGCCGCGCCGCCGGGGGCAAACACCTCAATGTGCGAGAGCACCCCCAGCATGCGGTCGCGCACCTCTTTCTGAAAACCGTTCATCACGCTCAGCACAATGATGAGTGCCGCCACCCCAAGCGCAATGCCGAGCATGGACACCCCGGAAATAAAGGAAATAAAGCCGTTGCGCCGCGTGGCACGCCCGGCTCGGGTGTAGCGCCAGCCCAGGCTCAATTCGTAGGGGAGGTTCATGAAAATGTGTGCGGTGAACAAGTCGGGCATTTTGGCATCCCCGACAATGCGCCCATGTTCCCCACCACCGATGACATCCAGGGGGCCTCAGCCTCAGGCCACTCGCCCGTTGCGTCCATCGGCCCCGCCTCGCCTTTGGCGTCGGACGCGACCAACCCCATGCCCCCTGCGGGCTATGCCCACCCCCCCCACCTCCTGCTGCCCTATGCGGTGCTGACACAGGTCGATGGCTCGCGCACCCTGCCCGACGGCCCCTTGCGCAACCTGTCGCAACTGCTGTCTCGCACCCACCGCGTCAGCCACTGCAGGCATGCGCCCCCAGGCACAGATGCCCGCCGCAGCCTGACTCCGCCCCACGAATGGGCACTGGCCGCCGCGCTGGGGCTGACTCCTGAGTCAGGTCGCTCGCCGACGGCCACGAACGCCAGCAGCAACCAGCAAGGTGGGGCCGACGGCCAGATACCCTGGGCAGCCTGGGCCTGCCCCCAGCTGCTGTCTTCGCCAGTCACCCCAGCCGCGTGGTTCACCCCCTGCCACCAGGAGGTAGGCACCGGCCAGGTCACGCTGTACCCGCCCGCCACCTTGGCCCTGAGCGACGAGCACTCGCAAGCGCTGATGGCGGCGCTACAGCCCCTGGCGGCCGAAGACGGCATTGCCCTGACCTGGGTGGCCGCCGACCGCTGGCTGGCGCAAGGCGCGGTGTTTGCCGGATTGGCCACTGCCTCGCTGGACCGGGTGGTGGGACGATCCATTGCGCCCTGGTTGGGCACAGACGCCGCTGCCGCCGGGCTGCGCCGCTTGCAAAGCGAGGCCCAGATGCTGTTCTACACCCACCCCGCGCACGACGAGCGCCACGCACAACAACTGGCACCCATCAACGCCATCTGGATCAGTGGCAGCGGCGCATGCTCCCCAGGAGCCCGCCGCCACGCACCCGAGCTGGTGGTGGACACCATTTTGCGCGCCGCAGCCCTGCGCCACGACACCAACGCCTGGCACCGGGCCTGGCAGGCTCTGGAAGCCGAGGTGCTGCCAGCCTGGGTTGCCCACGTCCGCCAGGGCCAGCCCATGGACCTGACCCTGTGTGGCGAATCCGCCTATGTGACGCTGCACCTTCGCCCCCCGTCGGGGTGGCGAGGCTGGTGGACCAAAATTTCAAGCTCTTTTAGGCCTTTACGCTTATCCGACTTAACTTCTTCACTATGAATATCACCACCCGAGACATCCCTCCTCGCGCGGTGTGGGCGCTGGAGCAGGCGGGCATCCACCCTCTGCTGGCACGCCTGTACGCAGCGCGGGGCATTGCCAGCCCGGACGAGCTGGACAACCACCTGGCCAAGCTGCTGCCCCCGGCCACCCTGACCCAAGCCGACGCCGCTGCACGCCTGCTGGCGGATGCACTTGACCAGCAGCACACAATCTGCATCGTGGCCGACTACGACTGCGACGGAGCCACCGCCTGTGCGGTGGGCCTGCGTGGGCTGCGCATGCTGGAGGCCGGCATGGCCCGCCACCGGCAGCGCGCCGCCCAGCCCGACCTCATTCGCTACCTCGTGCCCGACCGGGTGACCGATGGCTACGGCCTCACGCCCGCCATTGCGCAGCGGGTACACACCAGCGGCGCCCGGGTGCTCATGACGGTGGACAACGGCATTGCCAGCATGGACGGGGTACACACCGCCCGTGCGCTGGGCCTGCAGGTGCTGGTCACCGACCACCACCTGCCCGCCGTGGTCAACGGCCAGGTGGTGGTGCCCACCGACTGTGTCACTGTCAACCCCAACCAGCCCGGCTGTGCGTTTGAGAGCAAAGCCATGGCCGGGGTGGGGGTGGTGTTTTATGTGCTTCTGGCCCTGCGTGCCGAGCTGCGCGCGCGCGGCGTATTCACCGCCGACACCCCCCAGCCCAAGCTGGACCAGCTGCTGCCCCTGGTGGCCCTGGGTACGGTGGCCGATGTGGTCCGGCTCGATGCCAACAACCGCCGTCTGGTCGCGCAGGGGCTGCAGCGGGTGCGCGCTGGGGTCATGCCCCCCGGTCTGGCCGCGCTGCTGCAAATGGCGGGGTGCAAAGCCGCCCAGGCCAGCGCGCGGGACTTTGGTTTTGGTGTGGGCCCCCGCCTGAATGCCGCCGGTCGCCTCTCGGACATGACGCTGGGCATTGAATGCCTCAGCACCGACGATACCGCCCGCGCCCTGGAACTTGCCGGCGTGCTCGACGGCATCAACCGCGAGCGCAAAACCATCGAAGGCGCCATGCGCACGCAGGCACTGCAGCTGGCCGACGAGATGATGGACGACTCTGAGGAGCCCCCCCCTGCCCTGTGCGTGTTTGACCCCGACTTCCACGAAGGGGTGGTGGGTATCGTGGCTTCGCGCCTGAAAGACAAACTGCACCGGCCCACCTTTGTGTTTGCCATGAGCCAGGCGGAGGGACACGACCACGAACTCAAAGGTTCGGGCCGCAGCATTCCCGGCTTTCATCTGCGCGATGCGCTCGATCTGGTGGCCAAGCGCTGCCCCGGCGTGTTGCTGCGCTTTGGCGGACACGCCATGGCCGCAGGCTGCACCATCGATGCCGACCGGCTCGACGAATTCGAAGCGGCCCTGCAGCAAGTCGCCCACGAGTGGCTGGACCCCGCCACCCTGACCCGCAGCCTGGCCACCGACGGGCCGCTGGACAAGCAGCACCGCCGCATCGACGTGGCCGACGCACTGGAACAGCAGGTGTGGGGCCAGGGCTTCCCACCACCCGCTTTTTCGGAAGAGCTGGAGGTACTAAGCCAGCGCCTGGTGGCCGACAAACACCTGGCCCTCAAGCTCAGGCACCAGGGCGACCCGGTCGATGCCATGTGGTTTGGCCGCACGGAACCCTTGCCAGCCCGCGTCACGCTGGCTTTTCGACTGGATGCGGACGAGTGGCAGGGCCAGCGTCGGCTGCGGTTTCGCATCGAAGCGGCTGAGGGGGTCTGACCTGCGGTCGGGCATGGTCGCCAATCGCCCTGCCCCCGCAGGGTGGTCGGTCCGTTCCTACAATGGCCGCATGACCACCAACGCCGCCCACCGCATTCTCAACGCCGACCTGCACTGCCACTCGGTCGTCTCCGACGGCACGCTGACGCCGGAGTCGCTGGCCAGCCGAGCCAAGGCCAATGGGGTGGAGCTTTGGTCCCTCACCGACCACGACGAAATTGGCGGCCAGCAGCGCGCGCTGGCCGCCGCACGGGACGTCGGGCTGCCCTACCTGACGGGCACCGAGGTATCGGTCACCTTTGCGGGCACAACAGTCCACATTGTGGGCCTGGGCTTTGACCCCGAGCACCCCGCGCTGGTGCAGGGCCTGAGCAGCACCCGAGGCGGGCGTGACCAGCGCGCCCTCGAAATGGCCGAGCAGCTGGCCAAGGTAGGCATTCCGGGCGTGTTTGAGGGCGCGCTCAAGTACGCGGGCAACCCGGAGCTCATTTCCCGCTCACACTTTGCCCGCTACCTGGTGGAAGCCGGGGTGTGCGCCGATGTGTCCGAGGTGTTTCGCAAGTACCTGACCGAAGGCAAACCCGGCTTCGTGCCACACCGCTGGGCCAAACTGGGCGATGCCGTGCGCTGGATCGGGGAGGCCGGTGGCATGGCCGTCATCGCCCACCCGGCCCGCTACGACCTGAGCCCCACCGCCGAGTACGCCCTGTTCTCGGAATTCAAGGCACATGGGGGTGGGGGCGTGGAGGTGGTCACCGGCAGCCACTCGCCCAGCGAGTACCCCAAGTACGCCGACATGGCGATCGAATTTGACCTGGCCGCCTCGCGCGGCAGCGACTTCCACAGCCCCAACGAAAGCCACACCGACCTGGGCGCCCTGCCCTTTCTGGAAGGACGGCTCACCCCCGTCTGGGAGCGCCTGGCAGACCGCATCCACTTCCACTGAGCACCAACGCCGTTTGATTTCTGCGCCCCGCAGCGCAACCACCACCGAACACCGGGGGACAATAGTGGCCCCGACGGTTCCCTCACCGCACAAGGCGGTCTCACATGCGAAAACTCTGGATTCTGTTCACCCAAACGGTCACCGTGTTGCTGGCGGCCTACTTCATTGTGGCCACCCTCAAGCCCCAGTGGCTGGACCGCCGACCCCGGCTGGCCTCGGTCGTGCCCATCCTGGAAGCACCGGCGGACAGTCGTTCGGACGCCGTTTCGGGCGTGTCGTTCCGGCACGCGGCCCAGGTGGCATCGGCTGCGGTGGTGAGCATCAGCACCAGCACCGCACCGCAGCGACATCCGCAAAGCGCTGACCCGTGGTTCCGTTTCTTTTTTGGCGATCAGGGCAACAGCACCCCCCAATCGGGGCTGGGCTCGGGCGTGGTCGTCAGCCCCGAGGGCTACATCCTCACCAACAACCACGTCATCGAACAGGCCGACGACATCGAAGTCATGCTCAACGATGGCCGTGTCGTCAAAGCATCGGTGATTGGCACCGACCCCGAGACCGACCTGGCGGTGCTGAAGGTCGGTTTGACCGGCCTCACCGCCATCGCCCTGGGCAACTCGGACGAGCTCCAGGTGGGCGACCCCGTGCTGGCGGTGGGCAACCCCTTCGGAGTGGGCAAAACCGTCACCAGCGGCATCGTTAGCGCCCTGGGACGCACGCAACTGGGCATCAACACCTTCGAAAACTTCATCCAGACCGACGCTGCCATCAACCCTGGCAACTCGGGTGGTGCCCTGGTGGATGTCAACGGGCACCTGATGGGCATCAACACCGCCATTTACTCGCGCTCGGGCGGCTCCATGGGCATTGGCTTTGCCATTCCGACCTCCACCGCCCGCTCTGTGATGGAGTCCATCGTGCAAGACGGCAAAGTGACCCGAGGATGGATCGGGGTGGAGCCCCGGGAACTGTCGCCCGAGTTGGCCCAGACATTCGATCTGTCGGGCACCTCAGGCGTAATCATCACGGGGGTTTTGCAAAATGGTCCAGCGGCCGTGGCGGGTGTGCGCCCCGGCGACCTGGTGACCAGCGTCAATGGTCAAGCGGTTTCCACCGTGCCTCAGTTGCTGGCCGAGGTTGCAGCCCTCAAACCAGGCACTCCCGCCGAACTGGGTGTGCTGCGGCGTGGAACCATGCTCTCACTCACCGTCGTGCCGGCACGGCGGGCGGCGCTGCGCCGACGCGACTGACAGACTGGGCGTGTGTCATCTACACCGGACACACCCCAACGCGTGTACCCCCAGCGACTGCGTCTGATCAGGAGGTGGAATCGCTGTTGGCGGGCGGCTTTACCCGTGACATGTAGCGGGCACCCAGAATGCCCAGCTCATACAAAATGCACATGGGAATGGCCAGCGCGAGCTGTGAAATGACATCGGGTGGTGTGACCACCGCAGCAATCACGAAGGACAGCACCACAAAGTACCCACGAAAATCTTTAAGCTTTTCAATCGACACCATATCAAAACGCACCAGCAGCATCACGACGATGGGCACCTGAAACGCCATGCCAAACGCCAGGTAGAGCGACAGGATGGCCTCCACATACGAAGCGATGTCGGGCGTGGCCGCCACGCTTTCAGGGGTGAACTTCTGGATGAACCCAAACATTTTGTCCAGCACAAAAAACTGGACGAACGCAATGCCCCCGTAAGCCAGCAGGCTGCCAAACACAATCAGCGGCATCGCAAAATGCTTCTCGTGGCTGTAGAGCCCCGGCGCCACAAAGGCCCAGGCTTGGTACATCAGCCACGGCAAGGCCAGCAGCACCCCAGCCATCATCAGCACCTTCAGAGGCACAAAAAACGGAGAAAACACACCCACCGCAATCAGCTTGGCATCCGGCGGCATGTGGGCACGGATGGGAATGGCCACCAGGTCAATCAGCCCCGCAGGTCCCGGCCAGATGGCCAACGCCCCCATGCACACCACCACCCCAATGAAGGCGTAGATCAGGCGGTCGCGCAGTTCGATCAGGTGCTGGACAAAAGGCTGCTCGGTACCCGCCAGTTCATCGGGCGCACCGCTTTTGGGGTCGGACATCGGTCAGCTTTGTTTGAAACGGTTTTTGGGTCGGAAGCGCGCCACGCGGGCCGCTCCCGATTGCACATGGGTGCGAACCCCACTGCGGGCCTTGTACCACTGCGGCATGGCCTTTTGTTTGACGCGCCAGTTCTTGTCGGGGTTGCGGTAGGCAGGCACCACCGACCGGCCCAACTCCGCCAGCGCCTCGCTGTTGTCCTGCCCCGGTGTGGTGCTGTACTCGCTGGTCGCTTCGGCCCAGGACTTTTCAAAATCGGCAGCAGTGGACTCCATGGACGACTTCACGTCCTTGGCCGCATCCTGCATGGATTCCTTCATCTTCTTGAGCTCTTCGAGCTCAATCGAACGGCCCACCTCGGCCTTGACGTCGGCCACATAGCGCTGCGCCTTGCCCAGCCAGGACCCCAGGGTGCGGGCCAACGAGGGCAACTTCTCGGGGCCAATGACGACCAGCGCCACCACCCCGATGAGGGCCAGCTTGGAAATGCCGAGGTCAATCATGACTCAGTCACCGAATCCAACACACGAAAGCCGCACAACGCATGGGCCATCAGCTCTTGGTCTTGGCTTCGACGTCGATAGTGGTTTTTTCGGCGGCAGACTGGGCGACCTGGGGTTTGGACGCCGCCTGTGCGGGCTCCTCGGTACCCGACTGTGTGCCCTCTTTCATGCCATCTTTGAAGCCTTTGACGGCACCTCCGAGATCGGCGCCGACGTTTTTAAGTTTCTTGGTGCCGAACACCAACACCACCACCAACAGCACGATCAACCAATGCCAAATGGAAAGACTGCCCATGAATTGCTCCTGTAAAAATGCGGTACCCCGAGGGGGTGGCAAAGGCTTTGGATTCTAAGCGGTGGGGCGGGTTCCCCCGTTATGCCTTCGGCACTTAGCCTTTGGTCCAAGGCCGTGGTCCACCCATGACGTGGATGTGGAGGTGGTGCACCTCTTGCCCGCCCTGCGCGCCGGTGTTGCACACCACCCTAAACCCGCCGTCCGGATACGGCTCACAGCCCTGCTCCAGTGCCAGCTTGGGTGCCAGCAACAGCATGCGGCCCAGCAGGGCCTCATGCTCGGGCCCAGCGTGGGCCAACGACGCGAGGTGGACTTTGGGCACCATCAAGAAATGAACAGGCGCCCAGGGGTTGATGTCGTGGAACGCGTACACCTCGTCGTCCTCGTAGACCTTGCGGCTGGGAATCTGGCCCGCCACAATCTTGCAAAAAATACAGTTGTCGGCATTGGACATGCGTCAGACCTCCATGGTTTGGCCCGCGTTCATGCGGACCATGCCTTTGATGATTCGGTACACGAACCACAGCGAAATCAGCCACCAGGCCAGCATGCCGGGCAGCAGCAACAGCCACAGGGGAATCGTGACCAGGTAGAGCACCCCGACAATCAGCAGGGTGCGCAAGCGCCAACTGAAGTGACTCTCATGCCAGGTGCCCACCGCATCCGGGCGCTTGATCAGGTCAATGACCAAGGCCACCAGCAAAATGCCCACCCCCATTTGAGCGCCTGGCACCACACCAGCGACGGCCACCACCAGGTGCAGCACATAGCTGATGACACCAATGGTGTTGAGCGACTTCAGGCGGGCCAGTTGGTCATCCATGGCTCAGACCTCGCCTGCGCGCTGCTGGGCCTTGCGCAACGCCTTTTCTTCCAGGCCGCTCAGGCCTTCCCGGCGAACCAGTTCGGCCACCACATCGGCGGGGCCCAAGCCGTAGTGCGCCAGTGCCACCATGCTGTGGAACCACAGGTCGGCCACCTCGCCCACCAGGCCGTGGGTACTGGCCCCGTGGTCCACGTCTTTGGCGGCCATGACGACCTCGGTGGCCTCTTCTCCGATTTTCTTTAGGAAGGCATCGGGGCCTTTGTACAACAGGCGGGCCACGTAGCTGGCCTGTGGGTCGCCGCCATTGGCGGGTTTGCGGCTCTCGATGACTTGCGCCAGGTGGGCCAGGGCATCGGTGGGGCTCAAAGCCGTCGAAGTGAGGGTATCAGCGGTCATGGGAGGCAATCCTGGAGCGACTTGGAGACGATCAATGTACCAGCGCCCTGTGGCGGCAGGCTGCGGCCCGTGGGAATCGGCTGACGATGGCCATCGAAAGGGTCAGCGGTAAATGTGTTCGGGGTCTTTCAAGACCGGTTCGACCGACTGCCAGCCAGTGGGCGCCAGGCTTTGGTAGAAGCAGCTGTGGCGGCCCGTGTGGCACGCAATGCCGGGCTCGTGTCCGAGCTGGGTGACCTTGAGCAGCACCACGTCGTGGTCGCAATCGAGCCGGATGTCGTGCACCGTTTGCACATGGCCCGATTCCTCGCCCTTGAACCACAGCCGGTTGCGCGAGCGGCTGAAGTACACCGCACGGCGCAACTCGGCCGTTTTGGCCAGCGCCTCGCGGTTCATCCAGGCCATCATGAGCACATCGCCGGTGGTGTTTTCCTGCGCAATCACGGGCACCAGCCCCTGCGCATCCCATTTCACTTGATCGAGCCAATTCATGCACAGAATCTAACATGCCCCGATGGCCCTGCACCTGTCACAGCGACGGGGCGAACTATCATCGACAGACCACCTGGCCACAGCTGGCCCGGCCATTTCCCGATTCAGGCGCCCACCGCGACCGCCTTGACCTCACGCCGTGGCACCCCACCTTGGACCCTGACATGAAAATCCGTACCCTCGCTCTCATTGTTGGCATTTTGCTGATCGCCGCCTTCACAGCCTTGAACATGGACGAGTTTTTGCGCCCCACCGTCCTGAACCTGGGCTTCTCTCAGGCAGAAGCGCCACTGGGTCTGGTGATGCTGGGTGTGGTGGTGGTGGTGCTGTCGTTCTTTCTGGTCGCACTGGTGTTTTTGCAAACCTCTCACCTGCTGGAGCTGCGCCGCGCCACCAAAGAGGCCACCGAGCAGCGGCAACTGGCAGACAAGGCCGAGCAGTCGCGCTTTACCGATCTGCGCCAGCTGCTGCAGACGCAGCACCAGGAATTCATGGCCCACGAACAATCGCTGACCAACCAGGCCAACGAACGCCTGGCGCAAATGGAAGCACGGCTGATGACCACCTTGGAGCAATCCAGCAACGGCCTGGCCGCCAGCGTGGCCGAGGTGGAAGACCGGTTGGAGCGCCAGATCGAGCAGCTGGCCTACAGCACCCGCCAGGCCCAGCTGCCCCACAACCCTGCGGTCTAAACACCCATGCACGCATGGTATGGGCTGGCCGCACTGGCAGCCGCCTTGCACAGCACAGCCACCTGGGCTATGCCACAGGAGCTGCCCGCCAGGGGTGTGATCGTGCAACTGCGCGCCAGTGCCGTCGCCCACTCCACCGCCGCCGCCCACACGCCCCGCGAAACCCCGCTGGCAGTGCGCGAGCAGGCCCACAGCGCCTGGCAGCAGCGGCACCGGCGTCAAGCCGATCGGGTGCGGCAAGTGGCCCTTGATGCCGGGGTGGCCCTGGACGCGCTGGGCTCGGCGGGCACCGCATTCAAGCTGGAGCTGGCCGACCCTGCCTCAGGTGCGCAGTGGCAAGCCGCAGTGCAGCGCCTGCAGGCCCACCCCGATGTGCTCAGCGTCACCCCCAATGTGCGCTGGCAGCGTGCGCAGACGGCCGTGCGCACCCCCAACGACCCCCTGTTTGCCCAGCAGTGGCACCTGCACTCGCCGCAGGTGCAGCCCGCTGCCCTCAATATGCCAGTGGCCTGGGCCACCCACACCGGGAGCAGCGCTCCTGTGGTGGTGGCGGTGCTGGACGGTGGTGTGCGCTTTGACCACCCCGACCTGGCCGGCCGCCTGCTGCCGGGCTACGACTTTGTCAGCGAGGTGGACTTTGCCAACGACGGCGACGGCCGCGACAGCGATGCCAGTGACCCCGGCGACTGGATCTCGGCCAGGGACTCGCGAAGTTCACCCTTTCGAGAAAGCCTGTGCGAGGTATCCAACAGCTCGTGGCACGGCACCGCCATTGCCGGACAAATTGCCGCCACCACGAACAACGGCCTGGGGGTGGCGGGTGTGAGCTGGGGCGCCCAGGTGCTGCCGGTGCGTGTGGCAGGCAAATGCGGCGCCACCCTGAGCGACCTGCTCGACGGCATGCGCTGGGCCGCAGGGCTGCCGGTGGCCGGTGTGCCCCTGAACCCCCACCCGGCCAGGGTAATCAATTTGAGCTATGGCGGGTCGGGCGCGTGCGACGGTGCCTACCAGCAGGCCGTGGACGACGTGACCGCCGCCGGGGCACTGGTGGTGGTGGCCGGCGGCAACGCCGCAGCCCCACTGACCCGTCCTGCGGACTGCACGGGTGTCGTGGCAGTCGCCGCCCTCAGGGGCGATGGCGCCAAAGCCGCCTACGCCAGCTACGGGGGCAACATTGGCGCATCGGTGCCCGGCGGTTCAGGCATCAGCGGCGCGCCAGATGCAGGCCTGCTGACCACCTCCAACACCGGGCTCACCACCCCTGCGTCGGCCACATACACGCCCATGACAGGCTCCAGCTTTGCCTCGCCGCTGGTGGCGGGAGTGGCCTCGCTCATGCTGAGTGCGCGCCCCGAACTCACCCCCCGGGACCTACGGCTGCTGCTCACCCAGGGCCAGGCCGTTCGCCCACACACCTGGCAGGCCACGCTGCCCACCTGCAGCCCCTTGGTGCCGACCCAAGGGGCCTGCAACTGCACCACCACCACCTGCGGCCCGGGTGTGCTGGATGCCGCCGGTGCAGTGGCCCAGGCCATCAGCGCCACGCTCCTGCCCGCCACCAACCCAGACAGCACCACACCATCCGGCCAAGGGGACAGCGACTCCGCCACAGGCGGGGGCGGCGCCACCGGCTGGCCCTGGGGGCTGGCGCTGTGGGGGTGGTTGGCGGCGCTCGCTATTGGTCGGCACAGGGGCCGGGGCCGCAGCCACTGACCGGTGCTCGCAATGGCTTGATCCACGTCCATCCACACTGGGTCAGACCGATAATAACAATAGCAAACTATTGTTATTTGGCAAGCGTAAAATGGCTTTTTTATACCAAGTTCACAACCGAACCGGTATACCGCGCGCGGCCATGCAGGCTTTGGCCTGGGCCACGGTGAACTCGCCGTAGTGGAAGATGCTGGCGGCCAGCACCGCGTCGGCACCACCTTGCTGCACACCGTCGGCCAGGTGCTCCAACGTGCCCACACCACCGGATGCAATCACTGGCACCTCTACCGCATCGGATACGGCGCGGGTGAGGGCCAGGTCAAAGCCCGCGCGGGTGCCATCGCGGTCCATGCTGGTGAGCAAAATCTCACCCGCACCGCGCCGCGCCATGTCCACCGCCCACTGCAGCGCGTCCAGGCCGGTGTTCTTGCGCCCGCCGTGGCTGTACACGTCCCACCCCGGGCCCATGGGCTGGCCTGCGGCGTTGAGCCTGGCCTCATCGCTGGCGCTGCGGCGCTTGGCGTCTATGGCCACCACGATGCACTGTGAACCGTACTTGAGCGAGACCTCGTCGATCACGCCGGGGTTGGCAATGGCGGCTGAGTTGAAGCTGGTTTTGTCGGCACCGGCATTGAGCAGGCGCCGCACGTCCTCCACCGAGCGCACACCACCGCCCACAGTCAGGGGAATGAACACCTGGCTGGCCACCGCCTCGATGATGTGCAGGATGAGGTCGCGCCCATCACTGGTGGCAGTGATGTCCAAAAAAGTGAGCTCGTCGGCCCCCTGCTCGTTGTAGCGGGCGGCAATTTCCACGGGGTCTCCAGCGTCGCGCAGCTCCACAAAGTTCACACCCTTGACCACACGGCCTCCGGTCACGTCGAGGCAAGGGATGATGCGTTTGGCCAGCATGTCAGAAACTCCGAAACAACGAACAACAAGGGAGGAATGGGTTAGACCACACTCAGCCGCTGCCAACCGCGCCAGGACGCGCCCGCAGGCAGCGCCACCGGCGAATCGACGCACGCCGCCTCCACACACAACATGTGCCGAAACCCGTCCGGCGGCATGTCAGTGAGGGTAGCGCACAGGTCAGAGCCAGGATTCCAGACCACCGATTGGTCAAAGCCCCCCTGCGCAATCTCCAGGGTCTCGGTGCCACCCAGCAGCGCCAGGGGCTGCGGGGCAGCTGCGTACACCCGGTCAAATTCCCGGCTGAAGGTCAGCGGCCCCGTTACCTGGCGGCGGGAGCCGCTCAGGGCGTCCCATTCTGACTGGCCCTGCAACCCGTGCAATTGCACCCGGCCGATGTCGTCCACCGCCAGGTAGGTGTGCAGCGCAGCGGTGAATGCCAGCGTCTGGTCCGCAGCGCCGGTGTGGGCCACGGCCAGCGCCACCTGCAAGCTGCCAGGGGTGAGCGTCACCGTGACCGTGGCCTGGAAAGGCTGCGTCCACCCCCTGCCACTGGCGGGTAGGTGATCGAGCACCAGCGAGAGGCAGGCGCTGTCGGTGGCCAGGTTGGTGGGGCCAGGCACCCACGGCAACTGGCGGGCAAAGCCGTGCTTGGGCAATCCAGGCTGAGGGCCACGCTGGTTGAACTGCGGAAAACACACCGGTATGCCACCCCGAATGGCGGCCTGGCCGTTCCAGACGGCGCGCGGGCTCAGGTACAAGCGCTCACGTCCCTGCGCCACCCACGACACCACCTGTGCCCCGTGCAGAGCGACCAGTGCGGTGTCGCCCGCGGGCAGGCTGAGGCGAAGGCCAGGTTGACCGTTGACCGCAACGGCCTCGCAACTGGCGGACATGCGCCGCTCAGCCGTTGAGCTCGTCGGCCAGCGCCTGGGCCGCCTGGAAGTCGAGGTCGCCGCTGTAGATGGAACGACCGCAAATGACGCCCTCCACCCCCTCGTCTTCCACGGCGCACAGGGCGCGGATGTCGTCGAGGTTGGACAGGCCACCTGAGGCGATCACGGGGATGCTGAGCGCCTGGGCAAGCCTGACGGTGGCGTCGATGTTGATGCCGCTGAGCATGCCGTCGCGCCCGATGTCGGTGTAAATGATGGATTCCACACCGTAGTCTTCAAACTTTTTGCCCAGGTCCACCACCTCGTGACCGGTCAGCTTGCTCCAGCCATCGGTGGCCACCTTGCCGTCTTTGGCATCCAGCCCCACGATGATGTGACCGCCAAATGCGGTGCAGGCGTCTTGCAAGAAACCGGGGTTTTTGACCGCTGCGGTGCCAATGATGACGTAGCGCAAGCCCGCGTCGAGGTAGCGCTCGATGGTGTCGAGGTCGCGGATGCCGCCACCCAGTTGCACATCCACCTCGGAACCGATTTCTTTCAGTATCTTGCGAATGGCAGCCTCGTTTTTGGGCTTGCCGGCGAAGGCACCGTTCAAATCGACCAGGTGGACGCGGCGGGCACCTTTGTCAACCCACATGCGGGCCACGGCCGCTGGGTCTTCACCGAACACGGTGGTCTGGTCCATGTCGCCCTGTTTGAGGCGAACACACTGGCCGTCTTTCATGTCAATGGCGGGAATGAGCAGCATGGCGTGGTGGGGGATGGGTCAAAGAGAGGTTGAGGAACGGAGAAACGGATACTGGCGACACACCGCAGCAGGGACTACGGGTGCCAGTTCAGAAAATTGCGGTACAGGCGCAAGCCCTGGTCGGCGCTTTTTTCGGGGTGAAACTGAGTGGCAAACAGGTTGTCTCGGGCGATGGCGGCCGAAAACCGCTGGCCATAGTCGGTCTCGCCCACGCTGTGTACCGCCTGGGTGGGGTGGGCAAAGTAGCTGTGGACGAAGTAGAAATAGGCCCCGTCGGCCACGCCCGCCCACATGGGATGCGACTCCCCACGGCCCAGCTGGTGGTACACCTGGTTCCAGCCCATCTGGGGCACCTTGTAGCGGCTGCCGTCTGCCTGCAGGCGCCCGGCCAACTGAAAGCGCACCACCTCGCCACCGATCAGGCGCAGGCCATCGGTGGGGCCTTCTTCGCTGCGGTCCAGAAGCATTTGCATGCCCACACACACACCGAACAGGGGTTTGTGGGCGGCAGCATGCAGCACCGCGTCCTTCAGGCCGGAGCGGGCCAGTTCGGACATGCAGTCGGCCATGTGGCCCTGACCAGGCAGCACCACCCGGTCAGCGTCGAACACGTCTTGCGGGTTGGAGGTGACGCGCACTTCGCAGTTTTCGGCGGCTGCCACGTGCATCACGGCCTGGGACACAGAGCGGAGGTTGCCACTGCCGTAGTCCACCACGGCCACCAGTTGTCGGGTCATGTCGGTCGGGGTGCGCTCACAGCGAACCCTTTGTAGAGGGGATGGTGTTGCCCATGCGCGGGTCCACTTCCAGCGCCATGCGCACAGCGCGTGCAAAAGCCTTGAACACCGTCTCGGCCTGGTGATGGGCATTGACACCCTTGAGGTTGTCGATGTGCAGCGACACGCCTGCGTGGTTCACAAAGCCCTGGAAAAACTCGAACGTCAGCTGGGTATCAAACGCACCGATCATGCCTGCTGTGAACGGCACGTGCATGTGCAGGCCAGGGCGACCGGAAAAATCGACCACCACGCGGCTGAGTGCTTCGTCAAGCGGCACATAGGCGTGCCCATACCGGCGCAGGCCTTTTTTGTCGCCCACGGCCTTGGCCACGGCCTGGCCCAGGGTGATACCGACATCTTCCACGGTGTGGTGGCCGTCGATGTGCAAGTCGCCTTCCACCTCGATGTCCAGGTCAATCAACCCATGGCGGGCAATCTGATCGAGCATGTGGTCAAAAAAACCAATGCCGGTGTGCAGCTTGGACTGGCCAGTGCCATCGAGGTTGAGCACCACACGGATGCGGGTTTCGGCGGTTTGGCGCAGCACATCGGCACAGCGCGGGGCTGCGGCCGGGGAGGAATCGCTTGGGGTATTCATGGGGTGGTTTGAAAAGCGGCCACCATGCGGGCATTTTCGTCGGGTGTGCCGACGGTCAGGCGCAGACAGTTGTGCAGCAGTGGGTGCATTTTAGAAACATTCTTGACCAAGACCCCAGCGCGCTTGAGGTTATCGAAGCACTGCGGCGCATCCGGCACCCGCACCAGCAGCATGTTGGCCTGGCTGGGGAACACGGTGAAACCGGGTAAACGCGCCAACTCGGCGCTCAGCCACCCGCGCTGCTGGCAGATGGCATCTGCCTGTGCGGCAAACACCTCGGCATGCTCCAGGGCGAACAGCGCACATTCGGTATTGAGCACGCTGATGTTGTAGGGTGGACGCACCTTGTCAATGTCGGCCACCAGGGCCCGGGGGCCCATCATGTAGCCCAGCCGTACCCCGGCCAGGCCGAATTTGGATAGGGTACGCATCAGCAGCACGTGGCCGTGGCGATCCGGTGCCTGGCGGATGCGGGTGAGCCAAGTTTTGGCGGCGAAGGGCTGGTAGGCCTCGTCCATCACCACCAGTCCCCCCTGCGCGCCCTGGGCTGCAATGATGGCCTCGATGGCATCGTCGTCCCACAGGTTGGCGGTGGGGTTGTTGGGGTAAGCCAGGTACACGATGGCCGGGCGGTGCTCGGCAATGGCGGCCAGCATGGCGGGCAGATCCAGCTCGAAATCCGCCGTCAGGGGCACACCGTGGAAGTCCAGGCCCTGCAGTTGAGCGCTCATGGCGTACATCACGAAACCGGGCAGTGGCGCAAGAATGGACGCACCGGGCACGTCGCAGGCCAGCGCCAGCAGGCTGATGAGTTCGTCCGAGCCATTGCCCAGCATCAGGTCAAAGCCCTCAGGCATGTCGGCATAGGCCGCCAGCGCAGCGCGCAGGTCGTTCACACGGGGGCCGGGGTAGCGGTTCAGGGCCAGTGCGCCCAGGCGTGCACCCAAAGCGGCTTGCAGTTCAGGCGGCAGGCCGTAGGGGTTCTCCATGGCATCGAGCTTGACCATGCCTGCCGCGTCCTGGATGGCGTAGGCATGCATGGACTGCACGTCCTGGCGGATGCGCTGACTGGGATTGCGAGCCGCTTTCATGACGCACCTCGCATGGGGGGCACAGTGGTCAGTCGAAGCTCGGCGGCGCGGGCGTGGGCCTGCAGGCCTTCGCCATAGGCCAGCTCCGCAGCCACGGGGCCGAGGGTTTGAGCGCCGGTCTGGCTTACTTCGATCAGGCTGCTGCGTTTCTGGAAGTCATACACCCCCAACGGGCTGGAAAAACGCGCCGTGCCACTGGTGGGCAGCACATGGTTGGGACCAGCGCAGTAGTCGCCCAGGCTTTCGCTGGTGTAGGCCCCCAAAAAGATGGCTCCGGCGTGGCGCAGCAGCGGCTCCCATTGGTGGGGCTCACGGCTGCTCACCTCCAAATGTTCGGGGGCGATGCGGTTGCTCAGGTCGCACGCCTCTTCCATGCTGCGGGTGAGAATCATCGCGCCCCGGTCGTTCAGGCTCTTGGCGATGATGGCCGCGCGGGGCATGGTGGGCAGCAGGCGGTCAATTTCGCGTTGCACAGCGGCAATGTAGTCGGCGTCTGGGCACAACAGAATGCTCTGCGCCAACTCGTCGTGTTCGGCCTGTGAAAAAAGGTCCATCGCCACCCACTCGGGTGGCGTGGTGCCATCGGCCAGCACCAGAATTTCAGACGGACCAGCAATCATGTCGATGCCCACTGTACCGAACACATGCTTTTTGGCACTGGCCACATAGGCGTTGCCGGGGCCGGTGATTTTGTCCACCTTGGGCACGGTGGCCGTGCCGTAGGCCAGCGCGGCCACAGCCTGCGCGCCACCAATGGTGAAGGCGCGGCTCACCCCCGCCACGTGGGCGGCGGCCAGCACCAGGGGGTTCTTCTCGCCCTTGGGGGTGGGCACCACCATGACGATGTCTGGCACGCCGGCCACGTGAGCGGGGATGGCGTTCATCAGCACGCTGCTGGGATAGGCGGCTTTGCCTCCGGGCACGTAGATGCCCACGCGGTCCAACGGCGTGACCTTCTGCCCCAACAGGCTGCCGTCTTCGTCGCGGTAGCTCCAGCTTTCGCCGCAGGCTTTCTTTTGTGCCTCGTGGTAGCTGCGCACCCGGTGGGCGGCGTTTTCGAGGGCGTGGCGCTGCGCGGCAGGCAGGCTGTCGAAGGCGGCTTTCAGCTCGGCCTGGGTCAGCTCCAACTCGGCCATGCAGGTGGCGCTCAGGCCATCGAAACGGGCGGTGTACTCCAACACCGCCGCATCGCCGCGCGCTTGAACGTCGGCCAGGATGTCGGCTACCCGCTGCTCGATAGCGGCATCGGTAGCAGCCGACCAGTGCAGGCGCGCCTTGAATTTTGAATTAAAATCGGCTTCTACGCTTGACAGAAATAGAGGTTTAGCTACAAAGTTCATAATCACCCCGCGGCTTGGGCAAAGGCATCAATGATGGGGCGCAGCGCCCGCTGCTTGACCTTGAGCACCGCCTGGTTGACCACCAGCCGGGAGCTGATATCCATGATGTGCTCCACCTCCACCAGGTGGTTGGCCTTGAGGGTGTTGCCGGTGGACACCAGGTCCACGATGGCATCGGCCAGGCCAGTCAACGGGGCCAGTTCCATGCTGCCGTACAGCTTGATGAGGTCCACATGCACGCCCTTGGCGGCAAAAAACTCGCGGGCAATGGCTGTGTATTTGGTGGCCACCGCCAGGCGGGCACCCTTGCGCACGGCTGAGGCGTAGTCGAAATCGGCACGCACCGCCACACTCATGCGGCACTTGGCGATTTTCAGGTCCAGGGGCTGGTACAGACCCTGGCTGCCCCACTCGGCCTGGTGCTCGATCAGGGTGTCCTTGCCACACACACCCATGTCGGCACCGCCGTACTCCACATACGTGGGCACGTCAGAGGCGCGCACCAGCACCACCTGCACATCAGGCCGGTTGGTGGGCAGGATGAGTTTGCGGGACTTCTCGGGGTCTTCCAGCACCTCAATGCCAGCGGCCAACAGCAGCGGCAGGGTCTCTTCAAAAATGCGTCCTTTGGACAGTGCCAGGGTAATCAAGGTCGGGCTCCGGAAGGTCTGTGTCGCGGTCTGTGCAACGGGCGTTGGGGTCGGCGGCGCGGGCTGGGGAGAGTCGCCTCAGCGCACCCGCCGGATGTGGGCACCCAGGGCGCTGAGTTTGGCTTCCATGCGGTCGTAGCCACGGTCCAGGTGGTAGATGCGGTCCACACGCGTCTCGCCGTCGGCCACCAGCCCGGCAATCACCAGGCTGGCCGAGGCCCGCAAGTCGGTGGCCATCACGGCCGCACCACTCAGGCCGGGCACACCTTCAATCATGGCCACCTTGCCGTCCACATGGATGCGGGCACCCAGGCGCTGCATTTCCTGCACATGCATGAAGCGGTTCTCGAAAATCGTCTCTGACACGGTGCTGGCGCCCTGTGCCACCGCATTGAGCGCCATGAACTGCGCCTGCATGTCGGTGGGAAAACCCGGGTACTCGTGCGTGCGAAACGACTGCGCCCGCAGCTGTGCCGCGCCGGGCGAGACCACGCGCACGCCCTCGGGCAGCGCCTCGACGGTGACGCCGGCATCGCGCAACTTGTCAATGACAGCTTCCAGGTGGTCGGCCCGGGCGTGGCGCAGCAGCGCATCACCGCCAGTGGCAGCGACGGCGCACAAAAAGGTACCGGCCTCGATGCGGTCGGCCACCACCCGGTGGGCGCACCCGTGCAGCGCGGGCACACCCACGATGCGAATCTTGCTGCTGCCATGGCCCTCGATGCGGGCGCCCATGGCGATCAGCATCTCGGCCAGGTCGGCAATTTCAGGCTCCTGGGCCGCGTTTTCGAGAACGGTCTCCCCCTCGGCCAGGCTGGCAGCCATGAGGAAATTCTCGGTCCCGGTGACAGTGACCATGTCGGTGGAAATGTGCGCCCCGTGCAAACGGGATTGACCGGGCGGCAGCGAGGCCTCGATGTAACCGTGCTCGACCCGGATGACCGCACCCATGGCCACCAGCCCTTTGATGTGCTGGTCCACCGGGCGCGAACCAATGGCGCAGCCACCCGGCAGCGACACGCGGGCCCGGCCAAACCTTGCCAGCAGAGGCCCCAGCGCCAGGATGGAAGCCCGCATGGTCTTGACCAGCTCGTAAGCGGCCTCTGGCTTGAGGTCGTCGGGGGCTTGCAGGTGCACAGAGTCGTCGGGCAGGCGCTCGGCGCTGGCCCCCATGCTGCGCACCAGCTTTTTCATGGTCAGCACGTCGTGCAAATGCGGCACGTTGTGCAGCACCACCGGCTCTGCGGTGAGCAAGGCGGCGCACAGGTCGGGCAAAGCGGCGTTTTTGGCCCCGGAAATGGTCACATCGCCATGCAGGCGCTGGCCCCCGGTGATCAGCAATTGATCCATGGGTTCAACCGCTCAGTGCACCGACTGGGCCGACCACTCGGCTGGCGTCAGTGTCTTCATGGACAAGGCATGCACCTCGTCGGTTCTGATGCGCTGACCCAGGGTGGCATACACCTGCTGGTGGCGGGCAATCAGGCGCTTACCCTCAAAAGCCGCTGACACAATGACCGCCGACCAGTGGCGGCCATCACCGCTGACCTCCAGGTGTTCACACGGTAGGCCTGCAGCAATGATGGTTTGGAGTTCTTGGGGAGTCATGGAATTCAGTTTCAGCGATCAAAACAAACGGTAGGCGCCCGGCCAACCGGGCCAGCCGGGCCATGCGCGACTCAGGAACGGATTTTGTAGCCGGTACGCAGCAGGTGAACCGCCACCGAGCCCACCAGCAGCAAGGCCAGCACCACCACCGCCAAACTGACCCAGGGCGACACATCGCTCACCCCGAAAAAGCCGTAGCGAAAGCCGTCGATCATGTAGAAAAACGGGTTGAGGTGGCTGACCGTTTGCCAAAACGGCGGCAGCGAATGGATGGAATAGAACACGCCAGACAAAAACGTCATGGGCATGATGACAAAGTTCTGGAAACCCGCGAGCTGATCAAATTTGTCGGCCCACAGGCCCGCAATCAGCCCCAGCGCACCCAGCATGGCCGAACCCAACACCGCAAAGGCCAACACCCACAGCGGCGCCACCATGCCTGGCTGACCAAACCACACCGTCACCAGCAACACACCCAAGCCCACCGCCAGTCCTCGCGTCACGGATGACAGCACGTAGGCCACGAACCAGGCCCAATGCGACATGGGGGTCAGCAGCACAAACACCAGGTTGCCCATGATCTTGCTCTGAATGAGCGACGACGAGCTGTTGGCGAAGGCGTTTTGCAACACACTCATCATCACCAGCCCAGGCACCAGAAACGCGGTGTAGCTGACGGTGTCGTACACCTTGACGTGGTCTTCCAGCACATGGCCAAAAATCACCATGTACAGCACCGCTGTCAGCACAGGAGCCGCCACGGTCTGGAAGCTGACCTTCCAGAACCTCAACACCTCTTTGTAGTACAGGGTTTGCCAGCCGGTCATGGACTGGCCCCCACGCTTTGGCTCTTCGAGCCTTCGCTGCCCCCCGAGGGGGCGTTCGCCAGCTTGGGGCGGCCCGGCGCTGGCTCAGTGGCCCCCACGCTTTGGCCCGCTGGGCCTGCGCTACCCCCCGAGGGGGCTGTTTCACCTTGGGGCGGCCCGGCGGTGAAACTGTCAACCCCCACGCTTTGGCCCGCAGGGCCTTCGCTGCCCCCCGAGAGGGCGCTGGCAGGGACATCGGCCATGACCTCCAGAAACACGTCTTCCAGATCGGCTTTGCGGATTTCGATGTCATCGACCACGCACCCAGCTTCGCGCACAGCTGCGAGCATCTGCTCGACCTCCAGCGCATTGTGGGTGGGCAGTTGCACCACCCGCCCGGTGATGCGGGCAATATCGGCCAGTGCCGGTGGCAATGTCCCATCGGTCTTGAAGCGCAGCACATTGGACGACGCGCGGCTGAGCAGCACCGAGGTTTTTTCCAGTGCCAGCACCTGCCCACGTTTGATCATGGCAATGCGCCCGCACAGGGCCTCGGCCTCTTCCAGGTAATGGGTGGTCAGCAGCACGGTGCTGCCCTCGCGGTTGAGGCGGGCGATGAACTGCCACAGCGTCTGGCGCAGCTCCACATCCACCCCGGCAGTAGGCTCGTCCAACACGATGACCCGGGGCTTGTGCACCAGCGCCTGCGCCACCATGACGCGGCGCTTCATGCCGCCCGAAAGCTGGCGCATGTTGGCATTGGCCTTGTCGGCCAGGCCCAGGCTGTGCAGCAGCTCGTCGATCCAGTCGCCATTGTGGCGAATGCCAAAGTAGCCCGACTGGATGCGAAGCGCCTCGCGCAGGCTGAAAAATGGATCGAACACCAGCTCCTGAGGCACCACACCCAAAGCCCGGCGGGCCTGGGCGTAGTCACTCACCACATCGTGGCCCAGCACACTGACCTGGCCACTGGTGGCACGCGACAGACCGGCCAATATGCTGATGAGGGTGGTTTTGCCCGCACCATTGGGCCCGAGCAGGCCGAACATTTCGCCCTGCTCGACCGAGAAAGTCACGCCGCCGAGCGCCTGGAACGGGCCTTTGGGGGTGTCATAGGTTTTAACGACCTCGCGAAACACGATGGCCGACCCCAACGGGGAGCGGGAAAGGGAAGCAGCTACTGACATGAACCCGCCATTTTAGATGGCGAGCAATTCGTCCACCCCGTACAAGGCGGCCAGGTCCTGCAACCGGGCAGGAGCTGCCTCCAGCACCAGCACGCGGCGCTGCGCGTGCAAGTGGCGGCGCAGTTCCAGCAAAGCGGCCAGCGCCGCCGAGTCGAAGCGCTGCAACCCCGCCCCATTGAGCGTCACCGGCCCATCTCCCATCGGCAGCTGGGACAACCAATCTGCCAGGCAGGCATTGGCCTCAGCCTGGGTCAATACCTCTGGCAGCTTCAACATGGGCACTCCATCGGACGCAGCCTGCACATGGTCAGCCCGCCTGGCGGGCCGCATTGGCCTGGTTGCGTTGGGCCAGGGCGTCGATCAGGCCATCGATGCCACGCGACGAGATCACCTGCGCAAACTGGGTGCGGTAGGTCTCCACCAGCCAGATGCCCATCACGTTGAGGTCGTAAATCTTCCACTCACCCTGGACTTTCTCGACCCGGTAGTCGAGCTGGATGGGGTCACCCCGGCCGCGCAGGTCGCTGCGCACGATCACGTCGGCGGCACCAGGGGCTGCGCGCAAGGGCCGGAAGGTGAGCGTCTGGTCCTTGACCTGGGCCAGAGCACCCGAGTAGGTGCGCACCAGCAGCACCTTGAATTCGTCCTGCAGCTTTTGCTGCTGCGCGGGTGTGGCCTGGCGCCAGTGGCGCCCCACAGCCGATGCAGTCATGCGCGGGAAGTTCACGTTGGGCATGATCAGGCCATCCACCAGCGTCATGACCTTCTGAAAATCCCCCGCCTGTATGGCAGGGTCGGCACGCACAGCGTCGAGGGCGGTGGTAGCCACCCGCTGGATGAAGGCGTCGGGTGCCTCTGCGGTGGTGGCCCAGGCCTGTGGTGCGGCCATGGCGACCCAGGGCGACAGGCCCAAGGCCAGCAAGCGGTAAAGAGAGGTTCTGCGGTTCATGGTGTGGCGTCCTTGTGGGAAATGGGTGAGGCCAAGGGGTTCAGTCGGCCAGCGCATCGCGCGGCTCGTCCACCACGCTTTGGCGGCGCTGTAAAAAGACCTCGCGGGTGAAGGTGTACTTGTCCAGCGCGGCCTCATCCAGCAGGGAACCTGCCCGCAGCAGGCCGGCACGGGTTTCGACCAGGCGCAGCGCCGTCAGGCTGTTGCGGCTGGGAATGTGCTCTACCTGCCCCACCAGGTCGCCACGGGCCTCTATGCCCATGCCCACCGTGTCACGCACCGTGGACGGCCCCATCAGCGGCAGCACCAGGTAGGGGCCGGGCGGCACCCCCCAATGGCCCATGGTCTGTCCAAAATCGGCCTTGGTTTTGTGCAACCCCATCTCCGAGGCGATGTCGATCAGGCCGCCCAGACCGATGAAGGTGTTGACATTCACCCGCATGAAGTTGACGGCGGTGGCCTCACCGCGCAGCTGCAAGGCGGTGTTGACCGTGCCCCACATGTCCTTGAGGTTGTTGAAGAAGTTGCTGACGGCGGTGCGCACCGGGTCGGGGGTGACGGTGGCGTAGCCCTTGGCCACCGGCTTGAGCACCGCCTCATCGACCGCCTCATTGAAGCGGGTCATGCTGCGGTTGTAGTTTTCAAACGGGTCCCGCGGGTCTGCCGACGGACCGGTGGCACAGCCCCCCAGGGCCACACCCAGCGCCGCCGCACCGGCCCAGCGCAGGGCAACCGTCTGCCAGGAACGGTGGGTGCCTGCGCCCGAGTCCGCGGTTGGCGTTGGCTTTGAGGTTGGAGAACAACACATCATGACTGACTCCCTGTGAACCCGTCTGTGCGGGTGTGGATGGAACATGGGCACGTACTGGCGGCATCCGTCATTTCAACGGCTCAGCCAGGCCGGGTGCGCCGAATGCGGGCGCAGCCGGGGGGTCCGCGCCGACCGACGCAGGCTCGGCAGCCTTGTCGAACAAAAACTGGCTGATGAGGTTCTCCAGCACCACCGCCGACTGAGTCTGGCTGATGGTGTCACCCGCCACCAGGTTGTCCATGGCACCACCGGGCGAAATGCCGATGTACTGCTCGCCCAGCAGGCCGCTGGTGAGGATCTTCAGCGAGCTGTCTTTCGGGAATTTGAAGCGCGACTCCAACGCCAGGGCAACGCTGGCCTGAAAGGTCACGTCGTCAAAGCTGATGCTCTCGACCCGACCCACCACCACGCCTGCGCTTTTGACGGCCGCACGGGGCTTGAGGCCGCCGATGTTGTCGAAGCGGGCCACCACACGGTAGCTGTCCTGGAAGTTGAGGTGCAACAGGTTGGCCGACTTCAGGGCCAGGAACAGCAGCGCCGCTGTGCCGATCAGCACAAACAGCCCCACCCAGACATCATTTTTAGACTTTTTCATGGCTTTACGCTTGGTATATATAAACAGTTAGCTATGAAGTTCAAATGCTGAACATCAGGGCGGTCAGCAAAAAATCCAGCCCCAGCACCAGCAGCGAGGCCATGACCACCGTGCGGGTGGTTGCCCGCGAGACGCCCTCGGGCGTGGGGTGGGCCATGAAGCCCTGGTACACCGCCACAAAGGTGACGGTCACGCCAAACACCGCGCTCTTGATCACGCCATTGCCCACGTCGCGCCACACGTCCACGCCGCCTTGCATCTGGCTCCAGAAAGAGCCCTCATCCACCCCGATCATGACCACGCCCACCAACCAACCGCCCATGATGCCGACCGCACTGAACACCGCCGCCAGCAGGGGCATGGCGATGATGCCGCCCCAGAAGCGCGGCGCCAACACCCGGCGCACCGGGTCCACCGCCATCATCTCCATGGCTGCGAGTTGCTCGCCCGCCTTCATGAGGCCGATTTCGGCGGTCAGTGCCGTGCCTGCCCGCCCGGCAAACAACAGCGCAGTGACCACAGGCCCCAACTCGCGCACCAGGCTCAGGGCCACCAGCAGGCCCAGCGCCTCAGACGAGCCGTAGCGCTGCAAGGTGTAGTAGCCCTGCAGGCCCAGCACAAAGCCCACAAACAGGCCTGACACCGCAATGATGGCCAGCGAGAGATTGCCCAGAAAAAACATCTGGTCACGCACCAGGCCAAAGCGGGCCCAGGCGGCCGGTGTCAGCTGCACCAGGCGCAGGAACAGCCGGGTGGCCTCACCCAGATCGGCGAGCTTGGTGCGCACCGCAAACCCCAGCGTGGCCAGCGTCATGACCGCCTCCGGCCCACAGGCCCGAAATCCTGGGCCAGCGTCGGCCCGGGGTAATGGAAATGCACCGGACCATCGGCCTGCGCCTGCACAAACTGCTGCACCAAAGGATCTTCCGAGTGGCGCACCTCATCGGGCGTACCCTCGGCAGCAATGCGCCCATTGGCCAGAATGACGACCCGGTCGGCAATGCGAAAGGTCTCTTCCAGATCGTGGGACACGATGATGCTGGTCATGCCCAGCGCATCGTTCAGGCGGCGGATGAGTTGTGCGGCGGTTCCCAGAGAAATGGGGTCGAGCCCGGCAAAAGGCTCGTCGTACATGATGAGTTCGGGGTCCAGTGCAATGGCTCTGGCCAGCGCAACCCGCCGGGCCATGCCACCGGAAATTTCGCTGGGCATGAGGTCGCGGGCACCGCGCAGGCCCACCGCATTGAGTTTCATGAGCACGATGTCTCGCACCAGTGCTTCATTGAGTGCAGTGTGTTCGCGCAGCGGAAACGCCACGTTCTCGAACACACTCAGGTCGGTGAACAACGCCCCGAACTGAAACAGCATGCCCATGCGACGGCGTGCGGCGTGCATGGCATCGCGACCCATGCGGCCCACGTCCTGACCCTCAAACAGCACCTTTCCCCGGTTGGCCACCTGCTGCCCGCCAATCAGGCGCAGCACCGTGGTTTTGCCGCCGCCCGACGCCCCCATGAGCGCCGTGACCTTGCCCCTGGGCACGCTCAGAGACAACGAGTCCAGAATGACCCGATCCGTCCCCGCCCCAGGGTAGGCGAAGGTGACGTCGACAAACTCGACCAACGGGGAATCAGAATCGTGTGGCATGCACAGGGGTAGAACCAAAGAAAACGCCGACCGGATGCAACCACCTGGTCGGCGACACTGACAAAACGGCAATGATAAGGGTTTATCCTGACCACCGCGTCAAGCACACGCAAAGCCCGTTACAGCTTGCAACGGACCCGGCGCCAGCCACCAGGGCCCGACGCCTCAACGGGGCAGGTCGGAAAAGCCCATCAGGAACTCATCGACCGCACGAGCGGCTTGCCGGCCTTCGCGGATGGCCCACACCACCAGGCTCTGGCCCCGGCGGATGTCGCCTGCGGCAAACACCTTGGCCACGTTGGTGGCGTAGCCGCCGTCAAATTCGGTGTGGGCTTTGGCATTGCCACGACCGTCTTTGTCGACGCCAAATGCATCCAGCACCGTGGCCACCGGGTTCGTAAAGCCCATGGCCAACAGCACGAGGTCGGCCTTGTACTCTTTTTCGGTACCGGCAATCTCGACCAGTTTGCCGTCCTTGAACTCGACATGTACGGTCTTGAGGCCCTTGATCTTGCCGGCCTCTTTGCCGGTACCAGGCACAAACTCCTTGGTGGAGATGGCGAACTCGCGCACACAGCCTTCATCATGGCTGGAGCTGGTGCGCAGCTTCATGGGCCAGTAGGGCCAGACCAGGGGCTTGTCTTCCTGCTCGGGGGGTTGGGGCATGACTTCAAACTGCGTCACGCTGGCCGCACCGTGGCGGTTGCTGGTGCCCACACAGTCGGAGCCGGTGTCGCCACCACCAATGACGATGACGTGCTTGCCATCGGCCCGCAGCTGGCCCTTGAACTTGTCGCCAGCGTTGACCTTGTTCTGCTGGGGCAAAAACTCCATGGCGAAGTGAATGCCATCGAGGTCGCGGCCGGGCACAGGCAGGTCACGACTTTGCTCGGAGCCGCCGGTCAGCAGCACGGCATCGAACTCGGTCTTCAGTTGCTCGGGGCTGATGGCCTCTTTGGCCCAGTTGGTCACTTTGCTGGCGGGACCGTCTTTGGGCAGCTCACCCACCATCACGCCCGTGCGAAACACCACGCCCTCCGCCTCCATCTGCTGGACGCGGCGGTCAATGTGCGTTTTTTCCATCTTGAAGTCGGGAATGCCGTAGCGCAGCAGGCCACCGACGCGGTCGTTCTTTTCGAACACCGTGACCGCATGCCCCGCACGCGCCAGCTGCTGGGCCGCAGCCAGACCGGCCGGACCCGCACCCACCACCGCCACCGACTTGCCAGTTTTGATCTTGGCAGGCTGGGGCAGAACCCAGCCCTCGGCCCAGGCCTTGTCGATGATCGCGTGCTCAATGGACTTGATGCCCACGGCATCACCGTTGACGTTGACCACACACGCGGCCTCGCAAGGCGCGGGACAGATGCGCCCGGTGAACTCGGGGAAGTTGTTGGTGCTGTGCAGCACCGTGATGGCGTTCTTCCAGTCGCCCAGGTACACCAGATCGTTGAAGTCCGGAATGATGTTGTTGACCGGACAGCCGCTGTTGCAAAACGGCGTGCCGCAGTCCATGCAGCGTGCACCCTGCACCTTGGCCTGCTCGTCGGTCAGGGTGACAACGAACTCTTTGTAGTGCTTCAGACGCTCGGCGACGGGCTTGTAGCCCTCTTCGATGCGCTCGTATTCCATGAAGCCGGTGATTTTTCCCATGATTCCTGTCCTTTGGCGGTACGTGTTTCTGCAAAGGTCGGCCGCATCAGCGGGCAGCCGTTGCTTCCTTGGCTGTAGCTGACTTCTCTTGACCAGCAAGCGCTGAAGCCTGTTTTTTTGCGTAAATCTCGCCCAAGGCACGTTTGTACTCGTTGGGGAAGACCTTGACAAAGCGGGTGCGGGCGGTGGCCCACTCGTCCAGCAGTTCGCGGGCGCGGCGGCTGCCGGTCCAGCGCAAGTGGTCTTGCAGCAGCTTTTTCAGCACGGCCTCGTCGGTTTGGCCCTGGTGCCACACCGACACAGGCACGCTGGCCTCTTGCTCGGCGCTGCTGAGCACCTTCTCCAGGCTGACCATGGCGGTGTTGCAGCGCTGGGCGAATTGGCCGTCTTCATCGAACACATAGGCCACACCACCACTCATGCCAGCGGCAAAGTTGCGCCCCGTTTTGCCCAGCACGGCCACAGTGCCGCCGGTCATGTACTCGCAACCGTGGTCGCCAGTGCCTTCGATCACCGCTGTGGCCCCCGACAGGCGCACCGCGAAGCGCTCACCGGCGACACCGGCAAAGAATGCCTCGCCGCTGGTGGCACCGTACATGACGGTGTTGCCCACGATGATGTTCTGGTGAGCCGCACCCCGGAAGTCCAGGCTGGGGCGTACCACCACACGGCCACCCGACAGGCCCTTGCCGGTGTAGTCGTTGGCCTCGCCGATCAGGTACAGCGTCAGGCCCGAGCACAGGAATGCACCAAAGGACTGGCCACCCGTGCCTTCGAGCTGGATGTGGATGGTGTCGTCAGGCAGGCCTTCCGGATGCACCTTGGTGACTGCGCCCGAGAGCATGGCTCCCACCGAACGGTTGACGTTGCGGGCCACTTCCATGAAGCGCACCTTCTCGCCTTTGTCGATGGCGGGACGGCTCTTGGCAATGAGCACGTTGTCCAGGCTCTTTTCGAGGCCGTGGTTCTGCTCTTGCGTGTGGTAGCGCTGGGTGTGGTTATCCACCGCGGGTGTGGCAAACAGGCGGGCAAAGTTCAGGCCCTGCGCCTTCCAGTGGGACAGCCCCTGCTTCATGTCGAGCAGGTCGGCGCGGCCAATCAGCTCGTCAAAGCTGCGCACGCCCAACTGGGCCATGATCTGGCGCGCCTCTTCGGCCACAAAGAAGAAGTAGTTGACAACGTGCTCGGGCTTGCCGGTGAACTTGGCGCGCAGCACCGGGTCCTGGGTGGCCACGCCCACCGGGCAGGTGTTGAGGTGGCACTTGCGCATCATGATGCAGCCCTCAACCACCAGCGGAGCGGTCGCAAAGCCGAACTCGTCGGCACCCAGCATGGCACCAATGACCACGTCGCGACCGGTTTTGAGCTGACCGTCGGTCTGCACCCGAATGCGGCTGCGCAGGCCATTGAGCACCAGCGTCTGCTGGGTTTCGGCCAGGCCGATTTCCCAGGGCGAACCGGCGTGTTTGATGGACGACCAGGGAGAAGCACCCGTGCCGCCGTCATGCCCGGCAATGACCAGGTGGTCGGCCTTGCACTTGGCCACGCCAGCAGCGATGGTGCCCACGCCGATTTCAGACACCAGCTTGACACTGATGGAGCTGTGGGGCGCCACGTTTTTCAGGTCGTGGATGAGCTGGGCCAGGTCTTCGATGGAGTAGATGTCGTGGTGCGGCGGGGGCGAAATCAGGCCCACACCGGGCACGCTGTGGCGCAGCTTGCCGATGTAGTCACTGACCTTGCCACCGGGCAGCTGACCGCCCTCACCGGGCTTGGCACCCTGGGCCATCTTGATCTGCACCTGGTCGGCGCTGGAGAGGTACTCTGCCGTCACACCAAAGCGGCCAGAGGCCACCTGTTTGATCTTGGAGCGCAGGCTGTCACCGGCTTGCAGCGGCAGGTCCACCTCGACCACATCGCGGCCGATGACCGAAGCCAGGGTTTCGCCCTGCTTGATCGGGATGCCCTTGAGTTCGTTGCGGTAGCGGGCGGCGTCTTCACCGCCTTCGCCGGTGTTGCTCTTGCCGCCGATGCGGTTCATGGCCACGGCCAGCGTGGCATGGGCCTCGGTGGAAATGGAGCCCAGCGACATCGCCCCGGTGGCAAAGCGCTTGACGATTTCCTTGGCTGGCTCCACCTCGTCGAGCGGAATCGCCTTGGCCGGATCGACCTTGAACTCGAACAGGCCGCGCAGCGTCATGTGGCGGCGGCTCTGGTCGTTGATGAGCTGGGCGTATTCCTTGTACGTGCTGAAGTTGTTGGCCCGGGTGGAGTGCTGCAGCTTGGCAATGGCGTCGGGCGTCCACATGTGCTCTTCGCCGCGGGCGCGCCAGGCGTATTCGCCACCGGCATCGAGCATGGTGGCCAGCACCGGGTCGTCACCAAAGGCGGCCTTGTGCATGCGGATGGCCTCCTCGGCCATTTCGAACACGCCCACGCCTTCCACCTTGCTGGGTGTGCCAGTGAAGTACTTGGCCACGGTGTCGCTGTTGATACCAATGGCCTCGAACAGCTGCGCACCGCAGTAGCTCATGTAGGTGCTCACGCCCATCTTGGACATGATCTTGGACAGGCCCTTGCCCACGGCCTTGACGTAGTTGTAAATGGCCTTGTCGGCGCTGAGGTCGCCGGGCAGGTCTTTGTGCAGGGTGACCAGGGTTTCCATGGCCAGGTAGGGGTGAACCGCCTCGGCGCCGTAGCCGGCCAGCACCGCAAAGTGGTGCACCTCGCGGGCCGTACCGGTTTCCACCACCAGTCCGGCGCTGGTGCGCAAGCCCTCGCGCACCAGGTGCTGGTGAATGGCCGACAGCGCCAGCAGCGCGGGAATGGCCACCTGGGTGGGGCTAACGCCCCGGTCGCTGACGATCAGGATGTTGTTGCCGCCCTTGATGGCATCGACCGCCTCGGCACACAGCGACGCGAGCTTGGCTTCAACGCCTTCGTGGCCCCAGGCCAACGGGTAGGTGATGTCCAGGGTATGGCTGTTGAACTTGCCCTGGGTGAACTGCTTGATGTCGCGCAGCTTGGCCATATCGGCAAAGTCCAGCACCGGCTGGCTCACCTCCAGCCGCATGGGCGGGTTGACCTGGTTGATGTCCAGCAGGTTGGGCTTGGGGCCGATGAAGCTCACCAGACTCATCACGATGGCTTCGCGGATGGGGTCGATGGGCGGGTTGGTCACCTGCGCAAACAGCTGCTTGAAGTAGTTGTACAGCGGCTTGTTCTTGCTGGAGAGCACAGCCAGCGGGCTGTCGTTGCCCATGGAGCCCAGCGCCTCTTCCCCGGCCTGGGCCATGGGAGCCAGCAAAAACTTGATGTCCTCCTGGGTGGTGCCAAAGGCCTGCTGACGGTCCAGCAGCGACACCTCGCTGGCGGGTGGGGTGACGGTGGCAGGGCCCTCCACATCGTCGATTTTGATGCGCAGGTTCTCGATCCACTGCTTGTAGGGCTTGCTGGCGGCGAGGCTGGCCTTGAGTTCCTCGTCGTTGATCATGCGGCCCTGCTCCAGATCGATCAGGAACATCTTGCCGGGCTGCAGCCGCCACTTGCTGACGATTTTGCTCTCGGGCACTGGCAACACACCGGCCTCCGAGCCCATGATGACCATGTCATCATCGGTGATGCAGTAGCGCGAGGGGCGCAGGCCGTTGCGGTCCAGGGTGGCACCTATCTGGCGGCCATCGGTGAACACAATGCTGGCCGGGCCATCCCACGGCTCCATCATGGCGGCGTGGTACTCATAAAAGGCCTTGCGGCGCGCATCCATGGTGGTGTGCTGCTCCCAGGGCTCGGGGATCATCATCATCACGGCCTGGGCCAGCGGGTAGCCGGCCATGGTCATCAGCTCCAGGCAGTTGTCAAACGTGGCGGTGTCGGACTGGTCGGGGAAGCTGATGGGGTAGAGCTTTTTCAGATCGTCGCCCAGTACGGGGGACGACATCACGCCCTCACGGGCCTTCATCCAGTTGTAGTTGCCCTTGACGGTGTTGATCTCACCGTTGTGCGCCACATAGCGGTAGGGGTGGGCCAGTGGCCACTCGGGGAAGGTGTTGGTGGAGAACCGCTGGTGCACCAGACCCAGGGCAGACGTACAGCGCGGATCGGTCAAATCCAGGTAGTAGGTGCCCACCTGATCGGCCAGCAGCAGGCCTTTGTAGATGATGGTGCGGCTGCTCATGCTGGGCACGTAGTACTCTTTGCTGTGCGTCAGCCCCAGCGCCGAAATGGCCTTGCTGCAGGTTTTGCGGATGACGTACAGCTTTCGCTCCAGCGCGTCCTGCACGATGACATCGTTGCCCCGGCCAATGAACACCTGCCGAATGATGGGTTCTTTGGCACGCACGCGGGGCGACATGGGCATGTCTTTGTTGACCGGCACATCGCGCCAGCCCAGCAGCACCTGGCCCTCTTTCTTGACGGCGCGCTCCATTTCCTGCTCGCAGGCCAGCCGAGAAGCATGCTCTTTGGGCAGAAACATCATGCCCACGCCGTACTCGCCCACAGGCGGCAGCGTGACGCCTTGTTTGGCCATGTCGTCGCGGTACAGCGCATCGGGCAGCTGGATGAGGATGCCCGCGCCGTCGCCCATGAGGGCATCGGCACCGACCGCACCCCGGTGGTCGAGGTTTTCCAGAATTTTGAGGCCCTGCGCCACGATGGCGTGGGACTTCTCCCCCTTGATATGGGCCACAAAACCCACGCCGCAGGCGTCGTGTTCGTTGGCGGGGTCGTACAGGCCGTGCTGTTGCATCAGCTCGATGTTGGTGGGGTTGGTCACGCCAATATCCTCTCAGTGGTTCGCGGGAAAACGAGAGCATATGGCATTGCAGCAAGCATGCCAAGCACATTAAATAGGGTCAGAACCCATTTTATGTCCAAACATATTTATCGGAATTTAATTGGGGACACATTAAAAATCGAAGCATATATGACAAGCCAATATTGCGCCCAAGCTCAATTTTCTTTGAAATTACTTGCCCAAATCGCCCACCGCTCGGACGGGACGGCCTGGCTTGGCCTTTCCGAGGCGGCGGGGGGTGACCCCTTGCAGCTGCGCCACAAAGCCGTCAGAGCCCAGCACCCAGCCCTTGCGAGCCGCCTCGGTCAGGGCGCGGATGGAGGCGGCATCGCAGCCCTGCTCCAGCAAGGTGCGGTAGGCTGCTTCGCGGGCAAACGGTGTGTTGCCAAGCGCCCAATATTGGGGCGGCACGGTGATGGCCTTGCACGGCGCCAGCCCCAGGTAGTGCCCCGCCGTGACCCAGGGGTGTGCGCCATTCCCCGCACCTGGCGCCTGCTCCAGCCCTTGCCCCTGAGCCAACAGGCTGCGCTGCGGATGGGTGTCCAGCCACACCATGGCGCGCAGCAGCCAGGCGTCAGGCTCCAGCACGGTGGACCGGTAGCGCCCCTCCCACAGCGTGCCGCGCCGCCCGTGGCGCCGGTTGAAGGCCTGCACATACGCCCGCCCAACTGCCTGCATGCACAGGCTGAGTGCGCCATCGCGTTGGGGTGTCAGCAGCAGGTGAATGTGGTCGGGCATCAGCGCCCAGGCGTGCAAGGCCACGCCCTGCGCCTGCGCATGGGTGGACAGCAAGGCCACAAACAGCACCCTGTCGGCACTGTCGGCAAAGACAGGCTGGCCATTGTTGCCACTGAGCAACACGTGGTGGAGCTGATCGGACAGGCTCAGGCGGGGTTGGCGGGCCATGATGGTCAGCGGGTGAGCAAGCGCACAGCCTCAGCCTCTCAGCCCCAGCTGCTGACCTGCCCCACGATGGCCTTGGCCAGGTCGTCCAGCCACGCGGTGGTGATGGCGGTGGCGGGCACCTGGGTGGTTTGGGTGTCCAGCCCCACCACACCGGCCAGGCGCACCTGCAGACGGGCCTCATCGTGGTTGGGGGTGATGAGTACGCTGGCGCGCGCCGCCAGCTCGTGCTCGAACACGATGGCCTGCAGCTTGTTGGTGTCGGGGTGGCGCTGCTCCAGGCGCGCGTGTTTGACAAAGCCCGCCCGCAAGCGCGACTCCACCCGCTCCAGATCGGGCGGGAAATTCACACTCACCCGCGCCACATTGGTCACCGGCACGCGGGGCAGTATGTGCCAGCCCAGCGCCAGGTAGTCGGTCACTTGCTTTTGGCGCAGCACCTTTTGGCGCACATCGAACCGAAAGGTGGTCAGCTTCATGGCGGGCCACTTGGTGCGGCCATCCAGGCTCAGGCTGCGGGCATCGGGCTCAATGACGTTGAGCTGAGCGGCCAAATCGGTCAGATAGTGCCGGATGGTCTGGCAGGCCTCCTCTGCCCGCTGGACGTTGGCATCCAAGGCCTGCACCTGGGTGCCTTGCTGGCTTTTGACCACACTGGCTTGCTGCTTGAGCTGCTGCAAAAAGCTCATGAACGGATGTCTCCCTGGTGTTTGGGCGGCAGGCGCCGCCGGGTTCAACCGCCGGTGACCGCGGCGGGCTCAAAGCGCAATTGTCCACCCATCTGCTGGTGCGCCGAGATGGCGTAGCGGTCGGTCATGCCGGCAATGTAGTCGGCCACCGCACGCTCGGCGGTGTCACCGTCGCGCCGACTCAGGGCCGCGGGCGGCTCGGCCACGTAGGCGGCAAACAGCTCGCGCACCACCTGGCGCGCATCGTCCATGCTTTGCTCCACCTGGGGGTGGCGGTACAGGTTCTGGAACAAAAACCGCTTCAGTTCGGTGGACTCGGCCCGCATGCCGGCCGAAAACCGCACCAGCACACCCGCGCCAGCCACCTCGTCGCGGTGCTGCACGCCCGCAGCGAGGACGGCGGCCCGGGTGGCATCGATCACGTCGTACACCTGGGCGCTGAGCATGAGGCGGATGGACTCGAACAACAACCGGCGCCCCTGCAACCGGGGGTGTGCCGCCAGTGCCTCGCGCATGAAGCGGTCAAACAGCGGCACACTGGCCACCTGCTCCAGCGTGATGAGGCCAGAGCGCACACCGTCGTCCACATCGTGCGCGTTGTAGGCAATTTCGTCGGCCAGGTTGCACAGTTGCGCTTCGAGCGAGGGCGCGGTGCCCGCCAGAAACCGCTGCCCCACCCCACCAGGCTCGGCCAATTCCAGAACCTGGGCATGGGCACGGGAGCAGTGTTTGAGGATGCCTTCGCGGGTTTCAAAACACAGGTTCAGGCCATCGAACGCGGGGTAGCGCTCCTCCAGCACATCCACCACCCGCAGGCTTTGCAGGTTGTGCTCGAAGCCACCGTGGCCTTGCATGCACGCATGCAGGGCATCCTGGCCCGCATGGCCAAACGGGGTGTGGCCCAGGTCGTGCGCCAGCGCAATGGCCTCCACCAGGTCTTCACACAGCCCCAGGCTGCGGGCAATGCTGCGGCCCAGCTGCGCCACCTCCAGGCTGTGCGTCAGCCGGGTACGGAACAGGTCTCCCTCGTGGTTCAAAAACACCTGGGTTTTGTACACCAGCCGCCGAAAGGCTGTGCTGTGCACGATGCGGTCGCGGTCACGCTGAAAGTCGCTGCGGGTGGGTGCTGGTGCCTCTGCGAAGCGGCGGCCCCGGGTGTGGCGGGGGTCGCTGGCCAATGGGTGGAGGGCATGGTTCATGCCGCCACCGCCTCACCCCAGTAGTGGTAGGACACCACCCGGGGACCCCACAGGTAGCCTTGCTGGGCGCCGTCACAGGCAAACCCGGCCTCGGCCAGCAGTGCGGGCATGTCGCGGTCCAGGTGGCAGCCCCCGGCCAGGGGTCTCCAGTACGGCTGCAAACGGGTTTGCCAACGGGCCACACCGGCATCGGGCGCCAGCCCGTGCTCTGAAAACAGCAGCTTGCCGCCGGGCTTGAGCACCCGGCGCATTTCGCGCAACGCGGCCACCGGGTCTGGAATGCTGCACAGGGTGTAGGTGCTGACCACGGTGTCAAAGCTGGCATCGGCGGCGGGCAACCGCTCGGCGGACAAGCCCATCAATTCCACGTCCAGTCCGCTGGCCTTCACGCGCCGCGCCGCCAGCGGGTGCAGGGCCAGTGCCGGGTCCACCCCCACCACCTGCTGCACGCGCTGCGGGTCGTAGTGCGGCAGGTTGCGCCCGGTGCCCAGCCCCACCTCCAGTACCCGGCCGTGGGCGCGGGGAATGATCAGCTGACGCTGGCGCGTGAACAGCGGCACACCGCATGCCCAGTCAATCAGGCGGGGGAGCACATGGCGGTCGTACCAGGATTCACTCATCGGCGAAAAAATCCGAGTCAATGCGCTTGAGGTGGTAGCTGGCCACCACCGACACGCCCAGGTTGTGCTCGATCATCAAATCTGACAACCGCGCGCCGTCGATCAACACCACCTTGTATTGGCTGCTAGCAGCGTAGTCCTTAGCCTCTTGCGTGAACCAAGACGTGGTGATGAACACGCCTTTGGTGGCACGCTGCCCAGCCAACGCCCCCACGAACTTCATGATTTCAGGGCGCCCCACTACGCCTTCCCAGCGTTTGGCCTGCAGGTAAATGGCATCCAACCCCAGCCGGTCTTCGTTGATGATGCCGTCAATGCCCCCATCGCCGGACTTGCCCACCGCCCTGCCTGCCTCGGCTTTGCTGCCGCCGTACCCCATCTGTATGAGCAGACGAACGACCAGTCGCTCGAAAAACTCGGGCGGGCAGCTTTTTACCCGGTCCAGCACCTCGTCGGCCAGCGCGGCGAGGGAGCGGGCGTGGGCGGCTTCCATGATTTCGTCGGGGGTAGCCTCCGCTGCACTGGCCACCACCTCCGCCGGAGTTTCGACAGCGGTACTTGCTGAGCGGGCGTAGCTGGAATAGCGCTGCAAGTAAGCCATGTCGATGCGACCAGGCGGGTTTTGCAACAACTCTTTGCCAACTGCCGTGATGCGGAACACGCCGCGCTTGGTTTGCGCAACCAAACCTGCTTTTTTCAAATGGGTCTTGGCCCAAGCCAAGCGGTTGTAGAACAGAGGCGCCCCGCCGCTGGGCAGCAACACCCGCATTTCCTCTTCAGTCAAGGAAAACTGTCCACCCACCTGGCTCTCAACGACCTTGAGTGTGTAGTCACGACCATCGCTGACGGCTTGCAAGAGCGGCAGCATCAATGTTTGGAAATCAGGTATCGCCAAAAACCACCCCTTATTCTTTTAATGCAAATGGAGTTTATCGCTTATCCGTTAAGCGAAAGCAGCTATACAAATTCACACCACACACGATGCCAGCACCTCGCGCACCACACTTTCAGGTGCGCCTGTCATACATGGCGAGCCCGGCCCTTTGCCGCCAGACGCCAACGGCGCATCACCAATCAACACGAACTTGATGTCGCCGCCCTCGCTCTTTTTGTCGCCGCGCATCAGTTGCAGGTAGCGGTCGGCGCCGAGGTCGGGGCCCACGGTGGGCAGACCGGCGGCCTGTACCAAGCGGGTCAGCCGTGCCACAAAGGCTTCGTCCACATGGCCCAGGCGTTGGCTCAACGTGGCTGCCATGACCATGCCGCAGCCCACACCCTCGCCGTGCAGCCATTCGCCGTAGCCCAGCCCGGCCTCGATGGCGTGGCCGAAGGTGTGGCCAAAGTTCAGGATGGCGCGCAACCCGCTCTCCTTTTCGTCCTGGCCCACCACCCAGGCCTTGATTTCGCAGCTGCGGCGCACGGCGGTGGCCAGCAGGGCGGGGTCGCGGGCGCGCAGCCCTGCCATGTTGGCCTCTATCCAGTCAAAAAACGCCATGTCGGCAATGGGGCCATATTTGATGATTTCGGCCAGGCCAGCGCTAAGTTCGCGCTCGGGCAGGGTGTTGAGGGTATCCAGATCGGCCACCACCAGCTGGGGCTGGTAGAAGGCACCGATCATGTTTTTGCCCAGCGGGTGGTTGATGGCGGTTTTGCCCCCCACGCTGCTGTCCACCTGCGCCAGCAAGGTGGTGGGCACCTGCACAAACGGCACGCCGCGCATGTAGCACGCGGCGGCAAACCCGGTCATGTCGCCCACCACGCCGCCGCCCAGGGCGTAGAGCACGGTTTTGCGGTCCGCTGTGCTGCCCAGCAGTTGGTCGTAAATCAAGTTGAGGGTGGCACCGTCCTTGTATTGCTCGCCATCGGGCAAGGCCAGCACCTGAACCTGTTGGTAGAGCGGAGAAATGGCTTGCACCAAGCGTTTGGCGTACAAAGGAGCCACTGTGGTGTTGGTCACCACCAGGGCCTGGGCGGCTTTGGGGCAGGCCGCATAGGTGGCGGAATTGCCCAGCAGGCCGGTGCCGATGGCAATGTCGTAGCTGCGGTCGCCCAGGTCAATGGACACGGTTTGCGCGGCCGCACTGGGCTGGCCGGGCACGAAGGGGGTAAGGCTGGCGTTCATGCCCTGAAGTTTAGGGGGCAAGGCATACTGTGCGGCCATGGTCGGGCTCACGTTCGGCCCCGCCTGATGAAAGCCCGTGCATGGACAAACTGCGCATCGACAAATGGCTGTGGGCCGCCCGGTTTTACAAAACCCGCTCACTGGCCACCGAAGAAATCAACAAAGGCCGCGTGCACGTGAACGGCCTGGAGGCCAAGCCCTCGCGTGAGGTCAAACCCGGCGACACCGTGCGCCTGCGCTCTGGGCCAGTGGTGCGCACCATTGAAGTGCTGGCCATCAGCGCCATGCGTGGCCCGGCCCCTGTGGCCCAAACCCTGTACGCCGAAACCCCCGACAGCGTGGCCGAACGAACCCAGGCCGCCGAGCAACGCCGGCTGGCCCCCGAACCCGCCCACGCCCAGACCGATGGCCGACCCACCAAGCGCGATCGCCGCCAGCTGCAAACCCTTCGCGACCCGCGCGACCCACCCAGGGTGGAGCGGGACAACCGCTGGAGCGCTTTTCTCTCGGACTGAAGGACTGCCCCATGTTTGACTGGATCCGCCAACTGCTGGGCATGTCCGCCAGCGCCGCACAGCCTGTGGCCACCCACAAGGCCCACCCGGCCACCTCGCCCGCGACGCCTCCAGGCACCTCTCCTGCCACACCCGCTGCCTCCGCTGTGCCGCAGGCGCCCGCCGGGACTGCTGCCGCTCCTTCTGCACTGCCTGCCCACCCTGCACCCGCCGCCCCCGAGCCACTCTTACCCAATGACCTGGCCAACTGGGAGGCGCTGCGCTTCAACGCCCAGGCATCGGCCATGCGCTGGGTGTTTGACGCGCCCGTCTCCCCCTCTCGTCGGGGGCCTGATGGTTCAGCCATCCCCGGTGGCCCCACCCTGGGGCAACTGGCCGACACCATCGAGCGCACCAGCCTGGACACCAACCGCGCCGCCGATTGGGTGCCCCGTGTGCCCAAGGTCTTGCCCTCGCTGCTGCACAGCCTGCGCGACGAACACCACTCGGCCCGCGACCTGGCCGCCCTGATCGAGCAGGACGTCACCCTGCTGGCCGAGGCGCTCAAAGAGGCCAACAGCGCCTTGCACCAGCGCAGCACCCCCGTCACCGGCACCGACGAGGCGGTGCAGGTGCTGGGCATTCATGGGCTGCGGCTGCTGGTGGCCCGGGTGGCGTTTCGGCCGGTGCTGGGGCCCGATGCCGGGCCGCGTACCCGGCACGGCACGCAGCGGGTGTGGGAGCTGGCACAGGCCTGTGCCCAGGCCAGCCGCGACCTGGCCCCCGGCCGGGGGCTTGACCCGTTCGAGGCCTACCTGGGTGCCCTGGCCTTCAATGTCGGTCAGCTGGTGGCGCTGCGCATGACCGACCGGGTGGCCCACCTCTCCAAATCCAGCGCCCACGATCTCGCACGCCACAGCGTCGCACCCGACGACAGCCGCGCATCCGAATCCGACAACCAGGCGGCCCAGGACATGGCCCACACCATGGCCATCCTTGCCCACCGCGTCGCAGCCCGCTGGGAGTTGCCCGACAACGTCGTGGGCGCCATCACCGCCCAAGTGGACCAGGTGGCCCGCTGCCACTGGCCCGAGGCAGGGGAACTGCTGGGTGTCGCCCAGGAAACAGCCCGCCTGCAGGTGCTGCACACCCACGGACTGCTGCCCGCTGCGCTGGACGACTGCTCCCTGCACCTGCCAGACGATGCCCGCGCATGGCTGACCCAACACCCAGCGGCCTTGCCACCTGCCGCCCCATCTATCGCCTGATCCATTGCCCCATCAACCATCCCTCCACCCAACCGCATGACAGCTTCAGCCTCTGACCAGGCCACTCCCCAGGCCCCTGGCCCGGCCCCCTCGGTACTCATCGTCAAGCTGGGCGACACCCTGCCCCAGCTGGCCACCGCGCTGGGCGACTTTGAGCACTGGATTGCCCAAGGCCTGCACAGCGCCGGAACACCCGTGCACATTGAAGTGACCGACCCGCGCCCTGAGCCCAAGCAGGCAGCCACAGACCACCCACGCCCGCCCGTCCATGGGTTTGCCCCGCCGCCCCCCGGCCTGCCCCTGCCACAAACCCTGGCCCATCGGCGCATGGGCGTGGTGGTGACGGGCTCGCACGCCATGGTCACCGACCGCGAGCCCTGGAGCGAGGCCACCGCCGCCTGGCTGGCCGAGGTGGTGGCGCTGGGTGTGCCGGTGCTGGGTATTTGCTACGGCCACCAGCTGCTGGCCCATGCGCTGGGCGGCGAGGTCTGGCCCCACCCACTGGGGCTGGAGCTGGGCACCATCGAGGTGGAACCCACTGCAGAAGCCACCAGCGACCCCTTGCTCGGCCACCTGGCTCAACAGGGGGTTCGCTTTGCCGCGCAAAGCGCCCACCGCCAGTCGGTGCGGACCTTGCCGCCAGGCGCCACCGTGCTGGCGCGCAACGCCTTTGAGCCCCACCACGCCTACCGCGTGGGCGACTGCGCCTGGGGCGTGCAGTTCCACCCCGAATTTGGCCCCGAGGCCACCCTTGGCTATGTGCAACACCTGGCCAATGACCTGCACGCCCAAGGCGACAACGCCCACACCCTGCAGGCCCAGGTGCGCGCCAGCCCCGAGGCCGCCAGCGTGCTGGTCAGGTTCGCCCAGCTGGTGGCCCGGCATGCCAGCCCCGCATGACTGCGCCACGGCGACCCAACAACCACCCGTCACCCACCCGACCACCACCCCATGACCCCGCTGGCCGAACCTGGCACCGGTGCGCCACCGCGCCCCCGCCGCATTGCCCACCTGGACATGGACGCCTTCTATGCCTCCGTGGAGCTGCTGCGCTACCCGCAGCTCAAAGGCCTGCCCGTGGTCATTGGAGGCAGCCGCCGCCAGGCCAACGAGGCCTTTGCCGGGGCGCATGCCGACACACCCCTGGCGCGCATCCCGGTGCACGACTTTCCTCGGCTCAGGGGCTACACCGGGCGCGGCGTCATCACGACCGCCACCTATGCGGCGCGCCAGTTCGGCGTGGGTTCGGCCATGGGGCTGATGAAGGCCGCGCTGCTGTGCCCCGATGCCATCTTGCTGCCAGTGGACTTTGACGAGTACCGCCGCTGCTCGCGCGCCTTCAAGGCCATCGTCACCGACATTGCCCCCGTCATGGAAGACCGGGGGGTGGACGAGGTGTACATCGACTTCACCGACGTACCCGGCGGCCAGCGCGAGGGCGGGCGTGTGCTGGCTCGGCTGATCCAAAAGAGCATTTTTGACACCACCGGCCTGACCTGCTCGGTCGGTGTGGCGCCCAACAAGCTGCTGGCCAAAATGGCGAGCGAGTTACAGAAGCCCAACGGCATCAGCATCGTGCACGAGGGCGATGTACCCACGCGCATCTGGCCGCTGCCCTGCCGCAAGATCAACGGCATTGGCCCCAAGGCCGAGGCCAAACTGGCCAGCCACGGCATACACACCATTGGCCAGTTGGCCGAGCGCGACCCCGCCTGGCTGCGCCAGCACTTTGGCCAGGCCTACGGTGCCTGGCTGTTCGAGGCGGCCTGGGGCCGCGACGACCGCCCGGTGGTGACCGAAAGCGAGCCCGTCAGCATCAGCCGAGAAACCACCTTCGAGCGCGACCTGCACGCCGTGCGCGACCGCGCCGAGCTGGGTGCCGTGTTCACCCGGCTGTGTGAGCAAGTCGCTGCCGACCTAGCGCGCAAGGGTTATGCGGGCCGCACCATTGGGGTCAAGCTGCGCTTTGCCGACTTCCAGATCGTCACCCGCGACCACAGCGTGGTCGAGCCGCTGCGGCTGGCCACCGACATCCGCCGCACCGCCGGGCTGGCCCTCAAACGCGCGCCCCTGCAGCGCCCGCTGCGCCTGCTGGGGGTGCGGGTGGGCAAACTGTGCAAACTGGACGCCGACGGTCACCCACTGCCAGAAGTCATTCAACCCCAAAATTCTACAAGAAAAACGCCTTCTGCGCTTATGGATCAAGCACAGTCAGCTCTTGTTTTTTAAAAACCTATCATTGAACCAATCGCCCACACCCCATGCCCCACTCCCTCCCATGAACCCACCCCAAACCCCAGCCCCGCCACCGGCAGCCACCACCCCGGCACCGACACAAAAGCACAACCCGCTGCACGGCGTGACGCTGGAGACCATGGTCACCGCCCTGTCAGAGCACTACGGCTGGGAGGAGTTGGCACAGCGCATCCCCATCCGCTGCTTTGCCATCGACCCCAGCGTGTCCTCCAGCCTCAAGTTTTTGCGCAAGACACCTTGGGCACGCGACAAGGTCGAGGGGCTGTACCTGTTCATGGGGCGGGAACAACGCCGCGCCAACCTTCGCTGAAAAACCCACCATGCCAACCTGCTTCACCCTCACCCAAACCGACCATGTGGCCCACCTGGTGCTGAACAAGCCCGAGGCCATGAACACCATGCACCCCACCTTCTGGCGCGAGCTCGACGAGGTGCTGACCCAGCTCCACCAGGCGGGCACGGCGCGCGCGCTGGTCATCTCCAGCACGGGCAAACACTTCAGCGCCGGCATGGCGCTGGAGGTGTTTGCCGGTTCGGCGGTGCTGGACGACCAAACCGCCACCGGCCGCGCCGCCGTGGCCGATTTGCTGGCCGACATGCAAGCCACCTTCACCAAACTGGAGAGCCTGCGCATGCCCGTCATCTGCGCCATCCAGGGCGGTTGCATAGGCGGGGCGGTGGACATGGTCAGCGCCGCGTGCATCCGCTATGCCACGGCCGACGCTTTCTTTTGCATCCAGGAAATCAACATCGGCATGGTGGCCGACGTGGGCACCCTGCAGCGACTGCCCAAACTCATGCCGCTGGCTGTGGTCAAAGAACTGGCCTACACCGGGCGCCGCCTACCGGCTGCCAAGGCCCTGGCCCACGGCCTGGTGAACGAGGTGTTTGACACCGCAGAAGCCATGCTGGCCGCCGCGCTGCAGTGCGCCAGCGAGATGGCCAGCAAACCGCCCGTCGCCATTTGGGGCACCAAGCAGGCCCTGCACTACGCCCGCGACCACTCGGTCGAAGACAGCCTGCGCCAGATGGGCTGGCTGCAAGGCGCCATCTGGAGCAGCGCCAATGTGCGCGAGTCCATCATGGCCATGCAGGCCAAGCGAGCACCCCAGTTTGACCCACTCGCCCCGCTCAAGCCCTTCCGCGACCTGGGCTGAAGCCCTGCCGCCCGCCCACATCCCGCCTGGCATGAACACCTTCCACAACCCCGAGCACACCCGCCATGTGGGCCAGCACGAAATGTTTCGCGGCAAGCTGGTGCCCTGCCACGAAGTGCCCGCCCGCCTGGACCATGTGCTGGCCGAGCTGCAGCGCCGCCCGCTGGGCCCCCTGCTCACGCCCGACCTGACCTCAGCCACGGCCAGCGCCACCCTCGACGCTGCGCTGGCCCGCGTGCACCACGCCGACTACCTGGCCTTTCTGGCCAGCGCCTGGGCCGAGTGGGTGGCCATGGACCCAGCCAACGCTGCGCAAGACGCCCTGCCCTCGGTCTGGCCACTGCCCAACCGCCATGGCTTCAGAACCGACCGCCTGCCGCGCAACTTCGCCGCCCGCCTCGGTGCGTACAGCTTTGACTCGGGCTCGCCCCTCACCGCGGGCACCTGGGTGGCGGCACGCGCCGGCGCGGCCTGTGCGCTGGCCGCAGCACAGTGCGTGCTGGGCACCGACACAGGCACCACCCCCACCCGTGGCTGCCATGGCGAGCGCGCCGCCTTTGCGCTGACGCGCCCGCCGGGCCACCATGCCGGGCCAGACTTCTTTGGCGGCTACTGCTTCCTCAACAACGCCGCCGTGGCCGCGCAAGCGCTGCGCGACGGCGGTGTGGAGCGGGTGGCCGTGCTGGACGTGGACTACCACCACGGCAACGGCACCCAAACCATCTTTTACGAGCGCGCCGACGTGCTCACCGTCTCTGTGCACGGCGATCCGGCCACCGAGTACCCCTTCTTTCTGGGCCATGCCGACGAACGCGGCACGGGTGCGGGCGAGGGCTTCAACCTCAACCTGCCGCTGCCACGCGGCACCGGCCTGGCCGCCTGGCGCGTCGCCCTGGACACCGCCTTGCAAGCCGTGGCCGACTTCGGCGCCCAGGCGCTGGTGGTACCACTCGGGCTGGACACCTTTGCCGGCGACCCCATCTCCGGCTTCACCCTGCAAAGCGCCGACTACCTGGGCGTGGGCGCCGCTTTGGCCAGCGCCGGTTTGCCCACGGTGTTCACCTTCGAGGGTGGCTATGCCGTGGACGAAGTCGGTGTGAATGCGGTGAACGTGTTGCAAGGCTTCGAGCAAACCACCTGAACCCCCCAGCGCCACAGGCACAATTCACCCATGACCGATACCCCCTCCCCTAGCGTGACCCCTCCACCCACCCCCACAGCCGCCGCATCCACACCGACTGCGGCCTCGGCCTACCAACGTCCTGAGCCGGTGTTCAGCGGCGGCTGGTGGCGCAACGCCGTGCTCTGGCGCACGCTGACCCTGGGCGGCCTGTTGGTGGCGGTGCTGGGTGTGGGTGCCTGGGCCAGCATGCACGCCATGATGGAAAGCCACATCAACAACCTCAGCACCCAGCTCTCCAAGGTCAGGCACGTCAACCAATTGGCGGTGCTGACCGATGGCAAAGCCCAGGTGGAGCTGCTGGTCACCCTGGACGGGCAGAAAAACCCGGTCAAGGTCCAGCGCGTGGGCCGCTACGCCGAACCGGCCGACCACACCCTGCAGGTGTGGGCACTGCCCACCGATGGGAGCGCCCCCCGGCATTTGGGCACCCTGACCCGCGGCAACACCCTGCAGCGCCTGGAGACCGAACCCGCCGCCCTGCGCGACGTGGCCGCCGTGGGCATCACGCTGGAGCCCATCGGCAGCGCCCCGACCGACACCGGACCCACAGGCCCCATGCTGTTCAAGGGCCAGCTCATCCCCAACCTGTGAGGCCCAGGCCCGCCACCGCCCTCACTGGCGCGCGGTGCGAATGTGCGCGGGCAGCGGCTGCGGATGGCTGGTGCGCCAGGGGCTGATGTCCAGCCCACCCCGGCGGGTGTAGCGGGCGTACACCGTGAGCTTGGTGGGTTTGCAGCGCGTCCAGATGTCCATGAACATGCGCTCCACACACTGCTCATGGAACTCGTGGTGGTTGCGAAAGCTGACGATGTACTGCAGCAACCCCTCCTGCACAATCTGCGGGCCGCTGTAGCTGATCTGCACGCTGCCCCAGTCGGGCTGGCCGGTGACGAGGCAGTTGCTTTTGAGCAGGTGGCTGGTCAGCGTTTCGGTCACTGGCTGCTCGTCAAAAGCCGCGCTCAGCAACTCAGGCGCCGGGGTGTAGCGGGTGCACTCAATGTCCAGCCGGTCCAGACTCAGGCCGTCCAGCTCGTGCACGGGCTCGCGGTCAAACATCTCCGGTGCCAGCAGACGCACCCCCACACTCGCCCCTATGGCCGCTGCGCCGCGCCAGGCCGCCTCGGTCAGGTCAGCGCGGAGCGTCTGGCGCACGGCGTCCATGTCGGCGAACACCGTGTTGTTCAGGCTGTTGAGGTAGAGCTTGAAGCTCTTGCTTTCGATGATGTTCGGCGTTTCGGCCGGCACGGTGATGTGGGCCAGCGCCACCTGGGGCTTGCCTTTGGGGTTGAGCCAGCTCAGCTCAAAGGCCATCCACAGGTCTGCCCCCAGAAACGGCAGCTGGCCGCTGATGCCCACCTCCGCCCGCTTGGGCGCACGCGGCAGGGGAAACAGCAGACCGGGGTTGTAGCGGTCTTCGTAGGGCGTGGCTTTGCCCAACTGGGAGTCTTGAGGTTGGTGCATGGGCAAGAGAGAAAAATCAAATAATTAATAGCTAACAAACCACATACAGCATGCGATAAAGGCTATTTTTATACAAATTCTGCCTCACGCAGCCACTTGGTGGCCACCCACTTTTCGCCTGCCAACACGGGTGCGCCGCCGTGCAGCGTCTGGGTGCTGGGGTGGGGGCTGTCGTAGCTGAAAAACACCGCATGCCCCCGCTGGGGCAGCACCTCCAGCCCCACGTCCGGAAAGGTGGTGCCACCGCCGCGCTCCGGGTTGTTCAGGTACATCACCAGCGTGCCCACCCGCTGCCCACCGCGCTTGAGTATGGACGGCGTGCCGGGCTGGCTGGGGTCAAAGTAGTCGTAGTGGGGCTTGTATTCGGCACCGGGCTGGTAATGCAGCACCTGCACGCCCTCGCCGTTTTCCAGCGGCCACTGCAGCAATCGGGCAATGCGGGTCTCGATGCGGGCCACCAGCTCGTTCTCAGCCCGCCTGAAGAACATGCCCTGGCTGGTGCGGTCGGGGTTGACGGATTCGCCACCGGTCTGGTTTTCAACGGTCAGCGAGCGGGCCATGCGCGGGCGGGCGGCTGCTACCAGGCCATCGCATTCTTCGGGGCTCAAAAAATCGGCAAACACCACCACCCGGGGCTTGGCCATGGTCACCACCACCCGCACCTGGCGGTCGCCCACGTCCACCAGGCGCGGAGAACCACTCAGGTCTGGCCCGGGCACCGCTTTGGCGGGCTGGGCCGCTGCCGCTGGGCGGCTCAACCGCTGTGCCCAGCGCTGCGCGGCAGACGGCAAGCCCGATGCCGGCAACTCTGCCGCAGCCGCAGGCTTCGCCACCGAAAACTCAGCCAGCGCAGCAGATGACGCAGATGCTGTAGATACAAGAGTCACAGCAGCCCCTTCGGACTCGGCCACCACCAGCGGCCGGCCAAAGCCTGGGGGACCATCGGCGGTGCGGTTGCCAGCAGGGGCGCGGCTATCGGGGGTGTCGACCGCTTCCATGGAGCCACTGGCGTCACTGGTGTCACGGGCTAGTGGGCCATGCTCGGCCAGGTGGTGCGTCAGCGTGGTCTCCAGCGCAGCCAGTGCCACGTCCTCCTGCCAGCCTGCGGCAGACATGGCCTGAAGCACCGCCTCGGGCGGGTGGCCTGCTGCCACCTGATCGAGTATCCAGCGGCGCAGCTCGGGGGTGATGGTTTGGGACGTGTCTTGGGACATGGGTGGGCTGTGCTCCCAGCATGGTGGGTGATGGGGCGCTGCCAGGCGTCAGGTGGCAGCGGGGCGGTCTCGGCGAAACACCAGCCGGTCGGGGGAAGACAACGCAGACTGCCAGGCGTAGCCCTCCGCATCAAAACCCCGAAGCGCTTCGGGCGTGGTGGCCCGCTGCAGCGCGGCGTAGCGAACCATCAGCCCACGCGCGCGCTTGGCCATGAAGCTGATGACCTTGTACTGCCCATCGGGCCGGCGCTCCTCAAACACACATGTCACCACCCGTGGCAACAGCACCTTGGTATCCACCGCCTTGAAATACTCCTCGCTGGCCAGGTTGACCACGACGGGCGACACATCGGCCTGGGCGCGCTGGTTCAGGTACTCGGCAATCTGGCTGCCCCAGTAGCGGTAGAGATTGGCGCCCTTGGCCGTGGGCAGGCGGGTGCCCATTTCCAGCCGGTAGGGCTGCATCAGGTCCAGGGGCCGCAGCACACCATACAGACCACTCAAAATGCACAGATGCCCCTGCAGCCACTGCAGGTATGGCTCCGACAAGCTGGCAGCATCCAGCCCCTCGTACACATCGCCATTGAAGGCCAGCACCGCCTGCTTGGCGTTGTCTGGAGTGAACGTGGGCTGCCACGCCTGGTAGCGCCCCACATTCAGGCCCGCCAGCGCGTCGCTCAGGTGCATGAGAGATGCCAGTTCCTGAACAGACTTGTCACGCAGTACGTCCACCAGTTCAGTGGCCTGGGGCACAAACAGAGGCTGGGTGTGGTAGGCCGTGGTGGGGGGGGACTCGAAGTCCAGCGCCTTGGCGGGAGAGATGACAAACAACATGGTGGCGATTTTGGCACGGAGCATTTGCCTGCGTGGCCGGGTCGCCTCGCCTGTACCCGGAAATCGGGTGCCTACATCACCTGTCGATGATTTTTTGACTCTACAACCCTGGAGTGATAAATTGCGCTTATTACATACAAGTGGTATTTTCTCATGGACTACCCCGTCGCGATCCCCGACCAACTGGCACCTCATTTGCGATCCCTGCGCAAAGCCCGGGGGCTTAGCCAGATGCAGCTAGCCCTGCAGCTTGGGGTGACGCAATCTCGCATTGCGGCCATCGAGAGCAAGCCTTCCGTCGTCAGCATGGGCCAGTTGGTGGACCTGCTCAGGGTTTTGGGCGTCCAACTGGTTCTGCGCGATGCACAACCGGCACCACCGCCTACCGTGCTGTCGGCTGCTTCTCCGGCGAAGACGGCCCCCGAAGGTGAGTGGTGATGAATGGCCTGTCTGTGTGGATGAATGGCGAACTGGTGGGCACCTGGAGCGTGGGTCGCACCGGCCGCCACCGGTTGGAATACGCTGCCTCGTGGCGCCTGTCGCCACGCAGTCGGCCGCTGTCCCTGTCGCCCATTGGGCGCAACGCCCACCACACACATCCTCAAACCCCCCATCGGAGTCACCCCAGGACGCAATCTGGACCTGAGCCTATCGGTGGAAAACGAATGGCTGTGCAGCCAGATCGCGCGCGAGTTGGGCCTGCCAACCGCACCATGCCATATCGAAGAATTTGGCCAGCGGCGGGCGCTGGTCGTGCAACGCTTTGACCGCGCCTGGCATCCAGACGGCTGGATTGTCCGCCTGCCGCAGGAGGATTTTTGCCAAGCCAGGGGGGTTGCGAGCAGCCAGAAATACGAACAACAAGGCGGCCCCGGCATCGATGCCTGCCTGGACGTGCTCAAGGGCGGCGAGGCCTTCGATGCGGATGCACGCAACTTTTTGTGCGCCCAGCTGCTGTTCTGGTTCCTGGCCGCCATAGATGGGCACGCGAAAAACTTTTCGCTGTTCGTGCTGCCGGGTGGCCGCTACCGGATGACGCCCTTGTACGACGTGCTGTCGGCCTGGCCCCTGATTGGCACCAACGCGCACAGCATGCAGTACAAAAAGGTCAAGCTGGCCATGGCCGTGCGCAGCAAGGCAGCGCATTTCAAGCTGTCAGACATTCAGTACCGCCATTGGCAGCCGCTGGCTCAGCGCAGTGGAGCGCAAGGGGCCTGGCAGGCCATGCTGGACATGGCGCAACGATTGGATGGTGTGCTGACGGTGGTGGAGCAGCGCTTGCCGACAGATTTTCCGACACCGCTGGCCCAGGCCATTTTTCAGGGGGTGCGGCGTCATTTGCACCAGTTCCAACGAGGGGCGGCCTAGGCTGCGTGACAGGGGAGGACAGCTGTCGAGTTCCGTGCGTTGGTGGTTCATCCGGGCACCAGCTCTTGCAACAGCTCTGGCCGGTTGCTGATCAAGCGCAACAGGCACAGCACACCACCGGGCGGTGCAAAGCGACCCTGCTCCCAGTCTCGCAGCGTGGCCACCGGCGTATCAATGCGGTCTGCAAACGCTTGCTGCGACAAGCCAGCCTTGGAGCGGGCCGTGCGCACCAGTATTTGCGCCGGTGTGGTGACGGCCCCAACGGTGCCTGTCTTGGCTTCGGTTAACGCCTGCCGAATGTCGGGCAGTGCCTCGCCAAAATCAGCTTCAATGGCCTTGGCCACGGCTTCCACGTCCAAGTCAGGTATGGCGTACTTAGTCATTTTTGATACCTTGAATGGCTTTTGCAGACATGTTTTCCTGCGCGTTCTTGACATACACCGCCAGCATCAGGATAAATCCAGCATCCAGCCGGTTGAAGTAGATAACCCGAGCGCCGCCGCGCTTGCCTTGGCACTTGGCGCTGAAAGGTGGGAGTCTGGACGACTGTGTACACGGGCTCAACTATACGGGTTTCCCGTATTTGACGCACGACTCGCAGCACAAATATTGAACCAGATCGCCATTCCGCGAATGGATGGGCCTACCAGGTTATGTCAACAGCCATAACGCACATGTCGCAATCACCGCCGCTAGCGGGGTTGCCCTTGGCACAACTGGCCCGGGCCATTTTTCAGGGGGCCCGGCGCCATTTGCACCAGTTCCAACGAGGGGCTGCCTTGGCTGCGTGAGAGGAAAGGATAGCCGCCGCCCTCAATGCGGCAGGAGGCCTGTGTCTTCGTAGAGATCATCCAGGCACAGCGACAGCGATGCATCCCCGCACTGCACGTCAAGCCGATCATCCGCCTGCAACACCGGCGAGCCCCATTGGCCATCGGACAGGCGCACATGGCACTGTGCCCACACACGCTCCGAGTCCACCAGCAGGTAGTAGCGCAAACTGGGCAAGCATTGGTAGGACAACCACTTTTGTCTCACATCGGTCGCAGCCGTGGCGGGTGACAGCACCTCGGCAATGAAGCAGGGGGCTTGCTTGTGGTGCGGGTGGTCGTCATCCGTGATGGAGGACGTAAGCAATGCTTGGGGCATGGGGTCTGACGCAGTTTGGAAATCGATCAACGTACCTTGCAATGCCCTGCTACCCATTGGTGCGTCACCGGCCTTGTGTACGGGGAGAATCTTTTGCCTGGGTGTTTGAAACGGGATGCGTGGACAAGCGTGCGAAATCGGCATAGGGGGTCCCCCGCAATGGAAGACACCCCTGCCACACCACCGGGCATGCGGGTCCGCACCCGGCGGTTCGAGAGTTTGAGGTCAGGACAGCCTCGGCACTCCCAGCCTGTCAAAGTACGCAATGGTCAAAA
>JAUYTN010000063.1 GCA_030695205.1 Burkholderiaceae bacterium
TTAGGGTTCTAGATTTTTTAAGTTTCTGAAAGCTTTTGTAGGGCTGTTTTTGTGTTGTAGCCTAGTGTGGTGATGATTCCTGCTAAAAATACAGTTAGTATGATGGTTTTAGATACTGATTCGGGCGTATATTTGTGTATTTTCTGTAAGTTGAGTCCTTTTTTGCAGAATTTGAAAAAGTCTTCAATTTTTCCACGTATTGGTTTATATTTCTTCCATTTACTGATTAAAACTAATAATTCTGCTTTTAATCTTTTATATAATATTTTTAGTTTGTTTTTATCTTTTTTATGGTCAAATACATTCAGGGGATAGCTTAATTGTTGATTGAGTTTTTCTATTTTGAAATTGTCTTTGGGAAAAATGAAAGGAACGATTTTATACTTGTTGATTCCGATTTGGTAGTTCTGGTAGCTGTAATATCCTTTGTCAAATATTATGGTATCGTTTTTTCTTATAATTCGTCTTTTTTGTAGTTCTTCTAGAATACTGTCAAAGATTTTAGAGTCATGTGGTGCTCCGGAATGTATTAAAATAGCAACAGGCATTGCAGAATCGTGTTCAATAACAACTGTAGCTTTAAACCCGATATAAAACTTTTTGGATGAAGAATAGCTCCATTTTAAATTTAATTTTTTTAAGTATTTTTTACTCCTGTGTTTTCGGTTAATATTGAAATCCAAGTCTACAGGTGTGGCATCAACAATAAATGTCATCTTGGAACGTCTTTTAAAAGATTTATTTATTGTTTAAGATTCGGTTTGCTATTTCTAAGCATTGATTCGTGTTTAATCGGTTAAAATATTCATAAACCTGAGAAGTTTCAGGAACTTCACGAATGTTAAAAAATTTTCTCAACTCAAAACTATTTTTTAGTTCATTAACCACAAAATTAACGTCTAATCCGAAAAATATACTTGTAAAGATGATTTTAAGTGTTAAAACAAACATATTAATGTTAGTTACTCTTTTTGATGCGATTATTTCCCGTGATTTTCTAGAATCAATAATTTTAAATATTTCTTTCAACAAAGCATAGTGCGGGTCTTTCTTATCGATATTTAAATGGTGTTTCATGTTTATCTCCAATAATACTATGTAGACACTTTTATTTAAATTTAACGATAAAAAGACCCTTAAAAATCAATTATAATAAAAATAAAACTGTATTTTAACAAGCACAAAACAAACAGCCCCAAAAACAAAGAAAATAAGAAATAAAAAAACTTAAAATTTCACCAAAAATCGAGAGGGCTAAAAT
>JAUYTN010000065.1 GCA_030695205.1 Burkholderiaceae bacterium
TTGCTCGACCTAAAAAAAAGTGTTTTTTGAAGGGTAAAAAAGTGCACTTTTTCGAGGCCCTAAGGCATTTTTGGTCACTAATAGGGGTTGATATGATACCCGTGAGTCGCAGAGGAAATTTTCATTTTTTTTATAAAAAAAAATTTATAAAAAATTTATGAAAATTTTATAAATATTTTTTATGAAAAAATGATAAAAAATTATTTATAAAAAATGTTAGTAAAATTTTATAAAAAATGATGAGAAAATATTTTATAAAAATAATAAAATATTTTATGATAAAATTTTGTGCCTGTGTGTGTCTCTCTGTGCCCATTGTGAGATGAGGCTACAGAATTTTTATTATTGAAGGGTTAATGGTTGAGAGATTTATTTTTTATTTTAAAAAATTTACTAATTTTTTATTGCTGGGCCAAGTATCGCTACAGGTGTCGGGCCGGACGGCTGGACACACTACATGTCGGAAGTGAGCGGGAATTTTAAAAAAATAGTGCCTCAGAGACAATAGAAGACTCCTCTTCTTATAGCTACATATAACTGGGAGGCCCTTTAACGGCTATTAGTGGGAGGCCAGAAAAGCCTGTGTGTAAGCCTTTCGGCTCGAGGGGCACAGGCTGTCCACTCAGAACAACATGTAGTGTGTCCAGCCATCTGTCCGGCTCAGGGCACAAGGTAGGGATAGGATAAAAAACAAAAAACATCGCTTATGTCTAAAAATGAACAATTTAGTAACCATTGTCCATTTTTAGACATAAGCATCCTATCCCTACCTTGTGCCCTGAGCCGGACAGATGGCTTGGGACAAAATCAAAAAAATTATTGCATATTTTTTTGATAGAAAATTTTTATAAAATTTTCTTATAAAAATTTATGAAAATTTTTATGATTTTTTTTTAATAAAAAAAAAATGACGAAAAGAGTGAATTTTATGAAAGTTCTATAGAAAATTTATTGCGCACTTTTTTTTTCAGAAAAAAAAATAAAAAGTTGAGCAACTAGAGTGCTCCCCTATAGCGCTCAGCCCTCCCCAGAGGTGTGCATTTTCTTTGAAAAAGGCCCTGTGGAGGCCCTTTTTGGCCTAGTTTGGGGGGGGTACCCCCTGTTCATAATAAAAAAAGGTGCTAAAAA
>JAUYTN010000036.1 GCA_030695205.1 Burkholderiaceae bacterium
GGCCTATGAGTTCATCCACACCGCCGTCCAGAGCTGGATCGGTGGCATTCGCCCGCCCAGCCTGGTGCCCGAGCACATCCACCTCCATCACCCCGCTTGACGCTGAGGTCCTTGCCGTTGGGGGTACCTGAACAGATACCAGCTTGAAGTAGGCGAGGTTGGCAGCAAAGCCCGCGCTCATCTGGCGCTTTTCTTCCTCCGGCACCAGTATCGGCCCGAGCAGCTCCACCACCTGCGCCTTCAACTGGTCGAACACACGCTTGACGGGCGTGACGATATAGAAGTCGGTGATGTGCTCTTGTCCGTCCAGCGCCTCCAGCCAATCTTCTGCGGCTGCCGGGTCAAACAGCACTGCGGCCTTGTGGTCCTCCGACACGATGAAGGGGCACGGATCTTTCACCAGCGTCTGCGGCAGGCCATCGATCAGTGCCACCACCTGCTTCTTCTTGGGCAGTGTGTCGAGCTGCGCCGGATCGACAAAGCCGATCTGCGTGAAGCCGCGCGCTTTCTCACGCTCCACCGTTTTGCCGGTCAGGTATTCGCCGGTCAACACAGAGTCATCGTCCCGCCTGCCTAGGATGGTGTACTTGCTGCGCGGCCAGGTCACCGAACGGCAGATGCCTTGGGTCTCCCACTCTGCATCGCCGGGTTGCAGGCCGCGGGCGCCCAGTGCCGCAGCCTCCTCGGCGGAGACTTCGTTATTGGTGACCAGGATGCAGCGGCGTGACCCGCCATCGGTGGCGTTGAGCAGGTTAACGGCATTGAGCGTAGTGCCGCTGCCTGCGAAGAAATCCAGGACGAGCGCTTTTGGGTTGTTGCCTAAGATGGTGGAGAGGGTGTCTTTAACGGCATAAAGCGACTTGGGAAACTCAAAAGCTCGATTTCCAAGCACTTGCCGAATTAAGCCGGAGCCGTATGTTCCGGCGTCGTGCAGAGTTCGGTGCCAGACAGTTTTAGCGCGCTTGGGCGCATCCGACTGATCTGCGTATTCAAGAACCGCAGGCCCGCCCTCCCACTCATACCCTGTAACAAGCAACTCACCACGCTCGATCTCTGAAATGGGGCCTCTCTTAAGATAGTTGACGGACCAACTGATTCGATCCTCGTCAAAGCGTCCGATCTTCACGAATCCCTTGCGCTTGAGCTCAAGCAACTTGCTGGGCTTTACTTGCCATGTTCCCAGTGATCCATCTGATCTGATTGGCCATGCCTCTGCATTAGTCCTGCTCGGATTGAATGCATTGGCTTGTTGACGAGTGAAATCGCCGCGTGTGATTTTTTCCTCGACAGTCTCACCCACCCCAAGAATTTCCCCAGTCTCAGGATTGAGAAGAATTGGATAAACAAGCCCAGGACGATTAAACGGCGCTGCGTTGGTGCCGCGGCGAAGCAAGCTTGCCCACGGAGTTTTCTTCTTGGTGCTGGTATCGCTATTCAGAAAATCGTCGGGAGTCGGTACGGCTGATGCACTACCCAAATAGACGTAATGTGCATACTCCTCAACACGGGCCAGCCCTTGCTTGGCCACGCCTCGCGCAGTAATAACAATCGTAGCCATCTGACGGTATGCCTCCGGAAACTCCCGCTCCAGCAGCATCCCGAGGTGATGCACCTCGTGTTCGTCGATGGTGACGATCAGCACTCCGGTATCCGGCTTGAGCAGCCGCTTCGCCAGCTTCAGTCGCTTTTCCATGAAGGCCAGCCATTTGCTGTGCCGCCAGCCATCGTTGCCGTCCACGTAGTCGTTGTTGTATTTCCAGTCGCGCGCGCCGGTGTTGTAAGGCGGGTCGATGTAGATGCAATCCACCCGACCGGCATACAGGTAATCGAGCAGCTGTAGCGCGTGGTAGTTGTCAGCCTCGATCAGCGTGTGCCAGGGGGCATCGGCTGGGCCGTTGGCGACGGAATCTACCGGCACCAACGCTGGGAAGATCGGCTCGCCAAACTCCCGCACGACCAGCAGTTCATCCACCGGGAACTGCGCCGGCTCTGCCGCTGCGCGGGTCGGTTCGCTGGGGTGCGCCTCGTTGCTGGGTTTAACGCAGGTGGCCACGCCCGCGTGGATGGACTTGATTTGCCACACATCTTTCAGCGCACTGACCTGCCCATTCAAGCGGCGACACACCAGATCGCCCTTGCGAGGCTTGGCACCGTGCAGCGGCAACAACTCGGGCAGGTGGTCTTCGAACACAAGGCCGAATTTTTTTTCTTTGGCAGCATTGGCCCACTCGGCGGCCAGGCGCTCGCGCAGCCGTGGATCGCTGATTTGTTTGATCAAGTCATGAATGGCAGACAAACTTTCCTCCTGTTGTTATGAGACTCACGCAGACAAGCGCAGGGCAAGACGTTGAGCGAATCCGAAACCGATTTTGCGAAGCATAAATAGGAAAAAGTCGCCCTCACTGATTCAACTGCGCCCAAGCCTTGTCCAGGCGCTTGGTGCTCACGGGCTGGGGCGTGCGCAGCTCCTGCGCAAAGAAGCTGATGCGCAGTTCTTCCAGCAGCCAGCGGAATTCGGCCATGCGGTCATCCACCTGGCCTTTGCGTTCTGCCACCAGGCGCCAGTAGCGTTGGTCCTGGGGTTTGAGTTCGGCCAGTTTGGTGGCGTCGCGCGCGGGGTCGGCCTTGTATTTGTCCAGCCGCGCCTGCACACCCTTCAGGTAGCGCGGCAGGTGTTGCAGCTGGGCCCAGGGCGTGTCTGAGAGCATGCGCTTGCCCACCAGGCGAGTCAGTTGCTGCTGGATGTCGGTGGCCACGTCGGCGGGTGGGCGGCTGTCTTTGAGCTTGCGGGCGGCGGTGGCGTACTCGGTCAGCACGGCGGCGCACAGGCGGGCCACTTCGTTGGCAATCAGTGTGAGGCGGCCCCGGCCTTCGTCCAGCCGGGTTTTAAAGCTGGCCGCGTCGGTGGGCAAGGGGTCGAGCAAAAAGGCGCGGTCCAGCGCCAGGTCCAGGATGTGCTGGCGCAGTTCTTCCACGGTGCCGCCCTGCCCTGAGCCGTCGGGATGGCGGCCCACCTGCATGTAGGCCACACCCATGGCTTGCAGGCCGGGGATGTTTTTTTCTAGGTACTTCAGCGCGTCTTTCACAGCCAGCGCAAACAGGCGGCGCAGCCCCGCACGGTGTTTGGCGCTGGCGGCCTCGGGTTCGTCAAACACCTCGATGCTGACGCCATCTCCCTGGTCAATGAGGGCGGGGAAGCCGATCAGCGTTTGCCCGCCTTTGCGAATCTCCATCAGCTCGGGCAGCTCGCCAAAGGCCCAGGTGGTGTGCCGGGTACCGGTGATGTCGTTGGGTTGGGGCGGGTTGGCAGGCTGATTTTTTAAAGGTTTATCCGATATATCAATAGCGGCTTCCGCTTTATTTAAAAGCGCTATTGGCTTTTTTTTATCAGAAAAATCACTATTATTTTTACCAGGGCTGCTGTCGGCGTTGAGCTTGAGTGCAGCCAGTGCCTGGAAGGCCCCGCGTGCCTTGGTGCCCAGCTCGGCCTTGAGCGCGGCCAGGCTGCGGCCAGCGCCGAGCTGGCGGCCATGCTCGTCCACCACGCGCAGGTGCATGAGGTGGTGGGGCTGCAGCATGTCGGCCTTGATGTCGCCGCGCTTGATGTCGAGCTGGGTGGCCTCACGCACCAGCCGCAGCAGTACGTCCATCAGGTTGCCGTGGCCAAAGGCCTCGGGCTGGGTGAGCGCGGCGGTGAAGCGGTTGGCCGTCTCGGGCAGAGGCACCAGCCGCGAGCGCGGACGCTGGTGCAGGGTTTTGAGCAAGGCCAACACCTTGTCTTTGAGCATGCCGGGCACCAGCCACTCGCAGCGGTCTTCGCTCACCTGGTTCAGCACAAACAGGGGCACGGTGATGGTGAGACCGTCTTTCGGGTCACCCGGCTCGTGCAGGTAGGTGGCGGCGCAGTCCACACCGCCCATGCGCACCACCTTGGGAAAGGATTCGGTAGTGATGCCCGCAGCCTCGTGCCGCATCAGCTCTTCTTTGGTGAGCATCAGCAGGCGGGGCTGCTTCTTCAGCTCGGAGCTGTACCAGCGCTCAAACGTGGCGCCGGTGCACACGTCGTCGGGCACTTGGGCTGCGTAAAAGGCGTAGATCAGCTCGTCGTCCACCAGCACGTCTTGGCGCCTGGCCTTGTGCTCCAGCTCGGCCACCTGGCGAATGAGCTTTTGGTTGGCTGGCAAAAACGGCAGGCGGCGCGGCCAGTCGTCGGGCACCTGGCCCTCGACCAGTGCCTGGCGAATGAAGATGTCGCGTGCACCGTGGGGGTCGAGCTTGCTGAAGTTGACCCGCCGCCCCTGGTACACCGGCAGGCCGTATAGGCTGGCGCGCTCGTGCGCGGTCACCTGTGCGGTGCGCTTGTCCCAACTGGGGTCGGACGTCTGGCGTTTGAGCAGATGGCCGCCCACCTCTTCCAGCCACTGCGGCTCGATGGCGGCAATGCCCCGGCCAAACAGGCGGGTGGTTTCCACCAGCTCGGCCACCACGATCCAGCGGCCCGGCTTTTTGCTCAGGTTGGCCCCCGGGTGGCGATGGAACTTGATACCGCGTGCACCCAGGTACCACTCCTCAGCTTCGCTTTTGCAGCCCACGTTGCCCAGCAGCCCGGCCAGCATGCTTTTGTGCAGCGCGTCGTAACCGGCGGGCGCGGTGTTGAGGGGCCAGTTGTGCTCGGCCACGACGGTGTGCAACTGGGTGTGGATGTCGCGCCACTCGCGCACCCGGCGCACGTTGATGAACTGCTCGCGCAGCTGGGTTTCCTGCTGGCGGTGGCTGAGTTTGTGGGTGGGCTTGGCGGTGTCGTCACCTTCGGCGGTGGGCACCATACCCGCGCGGTGGCCGCGCAAGCCCTCCAGCCAGTTCCACAGGCGGATGGTGCCGGTGAACTCGCTTTTTTCGTCGTCCCACTTGGCGTGCGCCTGATCGGCGGCGGCCTGGCGGTCCATGGGACGGTCGCGCACGTCTTGCAGGCTGAGGGCGCTGGCAATGACCAGCACCTCGGCCAGCGCGCCCCGGTCGCGGGCGGCCAGGATCATGCGGCCCACCCGCGGGTCCAGTGGCAAGCGGGCCAGCTGGTGGCCCACCTCGGTCAGCGCCAGCGCTTCGGTGGCGGCACCCAGTTCGTGCAGCAGGGCGTAGCCGTCGGCAAAGGCGCGGCGGCTGGGCGGCTCGATGAACGGGAAGTCCTCCACCCCGCCGCTCTCGCCGTGCAGGTGCAGGGTCTTCATGCGCAAAATGACCCCGGCCAGCGAGCTGCGCAGAATTTCGGGGTCGGTGAATTTGGGCCGGTTGTTGAAACTGGCCTCGTCGTACAGGCGGATGCAAATGCCGTCGGCCACCCGGCCGCAGCGGCCTGCGCGCTGGTTGGCCGCCGCCTGGCTGATGGGCTCCACCAGCAACTGCTCCACCTTCTGGCGCAGGCTGTAGCGCTTGACGCGCGCGGTGCCGGTGTCAATCACGTAGCGGATACCAGGCACGGTGAGGGAGGTCTCGGCCACGTTGGTGGCCAGCACAATGCGCCGACCGGTGTGGCTGTCAAAAATGCGGTCTTGCTCAGCCTGGCTCAGGCGGGCAAACAGGGGCAGCACCTCGGTGTGGCGCAGCACCGGGTGGTGGCTGAGGTGTTTGGTCAGGTGGTCAGCGGCCTCGCGGATTTCGCGCTCGCCGGGCATGAAGATAAGGATGTCACCGCCCGGCCCCGCCCCACCCCGCCACAACTCGTCCACTGCGTCGGCAATAGAATCATTGAGCTCTTTTGCCTCTCCACGCTTACCCCTATTGGTTTCTTTGCTATTAGCGTTGGCGGCGCCTGGTGCAGCTGGTTTGGCCAAATCGGCATCGTCAAACGGGCGGTAGCGCACCTCCACCGGGAACATGCGGCCCGACACCAAGATGACGGGTGCGGCCTCGCCCTTGGCATTGGCAAAGTAGTGGGCAAACCGCTCCGCGTCGATGGTGGCCGAGGTAACAATGAGCTTCAGGTCTGGCCGCTTGGGCAGCAGTTGGCGCAAGAATCCGAGCAAGAAGTCGATGTTCAGGCTGCGCTCGTGGGCCTCGTCAATGATCAGGGTGTCGTAGGCGCGCAGCAGCGGGTCGGTCTGGGTTTCGGCCAACAAAATACCGTCGGTCATGAGCTTGACGGAGGCGCTGGGGGTCAACCTGTCCTGAAAGCGCACCTTGTAGCCTGCCACCTCGCCCAAAGGGCTGCCCAGCTCTTCGGCAATGCGTTTGGCCACACTGGTGGCGGCAATGCGCCGGGGCTGGGTGTGGCCAATCAGCGGCCCGGCCCAACGCAGCTTGCCATCGCGCCCAGCCACTTGCTCGCGCCTGCCCCGGCCCATGGCCAGGGCGATTTTGGGCAACTGGGTGGTTTTGCCCGAGCCGGTTTCGCCACACACAATGACCACCTGCCGGGCGGCAATGGCGGCGGTGATTTCATCGCGCCGGGCAGATACGGGCAGGGATTCTGGAAAGTGGATGGGCTTGGCAAGTGGCGGTGCAGACATTAGCCCAATTATCCGTGAGCGCTATCCCCTCACCCAGGCGCGCGCCTGTGTTTCGCCTGTGGCGCCACCGGAACTCAGCGGGGTATCGGTATCGAGCGAAAGCGCCTGGCGGTCAGTGGGCCGCGCCTGCGGACATTGGTACGGCAGGCCAGTGGCGATGCGGGTACCGCTTGGGGACATGGCTGCCCCTTCCATTCGCACCCAGAGGCCGGAAACCTGATCAGCAACCGCTTGGAAGTCACCTCCAGCGAGCGCGAATGTTCTGCTGCGTAGCTGCGCCTGGCTCGCGAAGCAGCCAGTACAGCAGCCGAACATGGCCTCGGCTACCCATCCACCCAACTGCACAGCATTGTCTCATCCATGGTCTCTGAAACCACCTGGCCCAGCCCGCTCAGGGCCTGCTCCAGGGTACACACGTCGGCACCAAACAGAGCGGACATGACCGCTGGCGACTCAAATAGCCCATGCAGATAGATGCCCAGCACTGCGCCTGTGCCGTCTTGCCAGCCCAGCCGGGGCAGCACCTCGTGCACACGGTGGCCGGCCGCATGCATGGCCGGGTGGATGGCCGGTTGCAACGCGGTTTGGCCCTGGTGGATTTCGTAGCCGCTTACCTCTACCCCAGACAGCCGGTGCCATGGTCCGCCCAAGTCGGCAAACCGGGTGTGGGTATGAGCCAGGGTTTTGCTCGCACCGAATGCAGTGACCAGCGGCAACAGACCCAGGCCCGGTGCATTGCCGTCCCAGACTTGGGCAGGTGTTGCTTGACCCCGCTGCCTGACAGCGGTCGGCCGGTGCTCCACGCCCTGCGTGTCCACAATCGCTTCGCCCAACATCTGCAGGCCACCACAAATGCCCAGCACCGCCCCGCCGCGGGCAGCGTGCTGGCACACAGCGGCATCCAGCCCCTGGGCACGCATCCAGGCCAGGTCGGCCACCGTGGCCTTGCTGCCGGGCAAGATGACCCAGTCCGCACCGTCCAACTGCGCGGGTGTGCGTGCCCACACCAGGCGCAGGCCGGCCACGTTTTTCAGGGGTTGGAACTCGTCCAGGTTGCTGATGCGCGGGTAAGCCACCACCGCCACTGTCAGGCGTGCAAGGCCCTTCCCCTGAATGGGTGCATCGTCGAACACGCCGTCTTCTTCAGGCAACCCGTGGTGCCGCACCATGGGAATGGTTGCCACGGTGGGAATGCCGGTCAGTGTTTGCAGCATCTCGGGGGCGGGTGCCAGCAGGCTGGCGTCTCCCCTGAACTTGTTGAGCACAAAACCCTTGATCAACCCCCGTTCGTCCTCGGGCAGCAGCGCCCAGGTACCGTAGAGGTGGGCAAAGGCGCCGCCCCGGTCAATGTCCGACACCAGCAGGCAGGCCGCCTGGCCGTGCCTGGCGACCCGCATGTTGACGATGTCGCTCGCATGCAGATTGATTTCGGCTGGCGAGCCCGCACCCTCGATGACAACCACCTCGTACTCGGCCCTCAGGCTGTCGAGCGCAGCGGCAATGGTGGGCCACACATGGTCGCTGCGGCTGCGCCAGGGCATATCGGTCAGTTCGCGGCTGACCTCTCCCATCAGCACCACCTGGCTGTGGGTGTCGGCCTCGGGCTTGAGCAGCAAGGGGTTCATGCGCACATCGGGCACCGCCCGCGCGGCCAGAGCCTGAAAGTACTGGGCGCTACCGATTTCGCCCAGGCGCCCATCGGGTGTGGGCACCACCCGGGCGTTGTTGCTCATGTTTTGGGCCTTGAAGGGTGCCACCCGGTAGCCCTGGTCGGCGTACCAGCGGCACAGCGCCGTGGCCAGCCAGCTTTTGCCGGCTCCGCTGGTGGTGCCCAGCACCATGACGCAGCGGCCCAGCGGGCGGTCTGGCGCAGGTTCGGGCAGACCCTCAGGTGCCAGCGGTGGAATTGAATAGCTTGAACTCATGTGTCGGTTTCCTGGTGAAGGCCACGCCAGGCCAGAACGGCCTGCCGCAGTGCCTGCTGTGAGTGGGGTGGCAACACCCCCATGCGCACCCAGCCGTGTAGCCCGAAAGAATCTGCATCACGCAGCTTGATGCCTGCCTGTTGCCGCCACACCGGCTGGCCAGCCGAGTCAGGGCCTGGCCGCGCCAGAAAGTAGTTGGCCGAGCTGGGCTGCCATGCCCAGCCCAGCTCATCGCACAAGGCGAGCTGTTGGTCCTTCCAGCGGACCAATTGCTGGCGGGCACAGGCCAGCCATTGCTGCACGTCCGGCTGGCACCAGGCCGTCAGCATGGCCACCCCGTGCGCACCCACCGCCCACGAGGGGGCCAGAGCCAGCAGCTGAGCCTGAAGCGAGGCCAGCAGCGGCACCTGCTGTGTGTGCTGGGGTGCCAGCAGGTAGGCGGCCCTGACCCCTGTCAGGCCCAGTGCCTTGTTGGGCGACCACAACTGCCACACCGACTGCAGGCTGCACTCATCCAGCGTGGGCTGCCCGCCTAGCCGCAACGGGGCATACGCGCAGTCCAGCACCAGCACGGCACGCCTGTCGGCCCCCGCTGGCGCAGGTCGGGCCTGCACCTGCACTTGCGCTTGCGCGGCCCAATGCGCCATCTCTGGCTGGTTTTGCCCATGGGGGGTGCCGGGCTCGCAGCACCACAGCCATTGGGCCTGTGCCGCATCGGCCACTGGCTGCAGACCATGGGCCAGCGACAGGCGGGCCACATCGCCAAAGTGCTGCGGGGGCCACCACACCCGCTGCAAGCCCAGGCGACTGGCCGCGGCGCTCAGCCGTGCGATGGCCTCGCTGGCGCTGGCAGCCAGCAGCACCCGTTCGGGCTGCACGCCGTGCAGGGTGGCCAGATGCTGGCGCAATTGGGTGTAGGCCGGGTCCGGGTAGTGCTCGGGTCGGGCCTGCTGCACCGCTGCCAATGCCTGCGGACACGGGCCACAGGCATTGGCGTTGGTCGAAAAGTCGTGCAGCGGCACACCCAGTGCGTCGGGCCCGCCGTGGGTGGCGGGGTGGCCAACACCCGGTAAACCGGTGGTGGTGTGGCCGCTGGGGTGCGGTGCTGTCATGGCAGCGCACCCATGGCAACCGGCATGAAAGCTGACGCAGCCTCTGTAGCCACCACCACCCCGACCAGCCCCGCCGCCGCAGCGGCAAGCACCACCCACAGCAGCTGCTGGCAGCGGCCAACCGCTTGGCCCACGTCGGCAGACTCGGGCTCTCGTCCACCCGCATTCAGGGCATACACCCCGGGTTTGCCCAGACGCACGCCCAGCGCCAGCGCCATGGCAGCCATGGGCCAGCCACCGTTGGGCGATGGGGTCAGACGTGCCTGGCCCGGCAAGGCCCTCAGCACCTGCACACCCCCACATGCTGCCAGCACCAGTCCACACAGGCGCGCGGGCAGCCAGTTGAGCACATCGTCGGCCCTGGCCGCCCATTTGCCCGCCCACTCCCACTGGCGGCCACCGCGCACGGTGCGGTAGCCCCACATGGCGTCGGCGGTATTGGCCAAGCGGTACATGGCAGCACCCGGCAAGCCCGCCACCGCGAACCAGAACAGCGGGGCCACCACCGAGTCATTCAGGTTCTCGGCCAGGCTTTCGATGGCGCTCTCGCGCACCTGCGACTCGGTCAGCGCCGACACGTCGCGGCTGACCAGCCAACTCAGGCGCTTGCGCCCTGCCCCCAGCGACTGGCCCAGCGCCGCCTCCACCGCCAGCACCTCGCTGCGCAGCATGCGCCAGGCCAGCAGGGGCTTCAGGCACAGCCCTAGCCCCACGGCTGCCCACCACCCTGGCAGCTGCAGCAGCGCCCACTGCAGCACCAAGGCGATCCAGCCAGTGATAGCAAACAATGCACACCAGACAAGCGCAGAGAGCCAAAAAGACTTTAAATCTCTACCCTCTGGTGCCTGCCCAGCCAACGGCGCCACCCGTTTGCCTGCCCAGCCCAGGGCATGCCCCATCCACACCACCGGGTGCCAGCGTGCGGAGGGTTCGCCCAACAGGTGGTCAATGAGCAGCGCCACAGGCACCGCTGCGGCCAACGTCACGGCAGTGGGCCAAATCATGACCGTGCTCAGACTGCACGGCCCTGCAAACCAACCGCCTTCATGCCCAACCGCGCCAGCAGCGCGCGGTTGGCATCCACATCGGGGTTGCCGGTGACCAGCAGCTTGTCGCCGTAGAAGATGGAGTTGGCCCCGGCACCGGTTTTGACGGACAGCAGCGTGGCCAGCTCGACCTCGGTGGGGTCGAAGTGCTGGCGGTGCACGGTCTGGGCACGGTGCAGCAGCTCGGCAAATGGCAGCTCGAACAGCTCGGCCACGGCGGCCACGGCCCATGGGGCGTCGCTGTCCAGCGGCAACGGCTCCGAGCGGGGTTGGAAGCGCAGGGGTTGGGTCACGGAGGCGGTGTGTGCAGTCATGGGGTTGTGTGATCAGAAAGCAATCAAGCGGAAAACAAGCCCGAGGCATGGCCCCAAACGTTGTCAAACACAAGGCTGGGCAAGGCCTCGCGGTGTGCCCAGTTCAGCTGTTGCAGCATGGGCTGGTCGTAAAAACCGGTAACCGGCCCCAGACACAGCAGCGCCACGGGCTCAGCCCCCGGCGGCACACCCAGCACCTGGCCCAGTTCGGCAGGGTCGAACAGCGACACCCAACCCATGCCCAAGCCTTCGGCACGCGCAGCCAGCCACAGGTTCTGGATGGCGCATGCGGTGGACGCGAGGTCCATCTGCGGCATGGTCCGGCGGCCAAACACGTGGCGCTCGCGTCCATCGGCCAGCACCACGGCCAGCAGCTCGGCACAGTCGAGCAGACCCTCCACCTTCAGGCGCATGAACTCATCGCGGCGTTCGCCCAGCGCGTCGGCGGTGCACTGGCACTCTCGCTGGACCACCGCGTACAGCCGCTGGCGCAGGGCCGTGTCGGTGATGCGGATGAAACGCCACGGCTGCATGAAGCCCACGCTGGGCGCGTGGTGCGCGGCCAGCAGCAGGCGTTGCAGCAGCTCGGGGGCCACCTGGCCGCCGCAGAAGTGGCGCATGTCGCGGCGCTCGGCAATGGCGCGGTACACACCGCGCTGCTCGGCCTCAGGGAATGCGTGGCACCCGGGAGGGGTGACGGGTGACGAAGCGGGTGTGGCTGGCGGCAGGGTCAATCCTCAATCCCCCGCTGCGCGGGAATGCCCGCCTTGAAGGCGTGCTTCACCATCGTCATCTCGGTCACGGTGTCGGCCAGTTCGATCAGCTCGGGCGGGCAGCGCCGCCCGGTCAGGCACACATGGACATGGCTGGGGCGGGTGCGCAGGGTGTGCAGCACGTCGTCCAGCGGCAGCCAGCCGTAAATCAGCGGGTAGGTGATTTCGTCCAGCACCACCAGAAAGTGCTGGCCACCCAAAATGGTGGTTTTGGCGGTTGCCCAGCCGTCGCGGGCCAGCTGGGCGGAGTGTTCAAGGTCCTGGCTTTTCCAGCTGAAACCGTCACCCAGGCCCACGATGGGTATGCCCAGTTGCTCGAACATGCGGTGCTCGCCAAACCGGGCGGTGGGCACCTTCATGAACTGGTAAATCTGCACGGCCTTGCCCCGCCCGTGGGCGCGCAGTGCCAGACCAAAGGCGGCCGTGCTTTTGCCTTTGCCGTCACCGGTGTTGACGAGAAGCAAGCCTCGGCGCTCGCCCTCGGGCTTGTCGTAGGGCTTTTCGGAGGGTGGGGTTTCGATGTGCATGGCGTGTCAATAGAGAAAATCAAGCGCGCTGTATGGTGCTATGTGCCCAATGGCAGGCTTGCTCGCGCAGGTAAGCAAAAAATCAGGTCAGCCCCACTGGTCAGGGCTGGGCCGCATCAGGCCACTCATCACCCTCTGTGGGAGGCGCATTGGGCACCAGGGACAGATAGCGCTCGAAGTCCTCCCGTTTGCCCAAAGCCGCCTCACGGCGCAGGTGCTCAAGCGTTTGGAAGGCAGCCATCTTTTCAGCCGCAGCACTGGCAATGAACTGGTTGACAGAAATGCCGTCTTTGCGCGCCAGTTGTTTGATGCTGTCGTGTACCGAGTTGGGCAGCCGGATGGTCAAGGCGGTCATGGTCACTTCTTTTGCAGTCGCTGTAAAAACTGGCCCAGTGTGCAGTTTTGAAGCTTACAAGGGTTCGGCATCAGGGCTTTCAATTCAATTTCGGTAGCGCCACCCACTGATTCATCAGGCGATGTACGCCAATTCTGTGCTCAAAAACAGCCTCCAACGCCCTGTGCGTGGCGGCGTCTCCGCTGGGGCCGCAGTGGAGCAAGCGGCCCTGGTGCAGCACCAGCACATCGTCGGCGGCCAGGGCGGTGGTGATTTCGTGCAGCACGCTGACCACGGTTTTGCCGCTGGCCACCAGCTGGCGTACCAGCAGCAGCCAGTCGGCCTGGTGGGGTGGGTCCAGGTTGGCCAGGGGCTCGTCCATCAGCAGCACATCGGCATTGACCGCCAGGGCGCGGGCCAGCAGCACGCGCTGGCGCTCGCCGCCCGACAGTTCGCCCAGCGGCGTACAGGCCCAGCCCCAGGCTTGGGTTTGCCGCAGCGCATGTTCGACGGCGGCATGGTCGTCGTCCGACGGCGGGCTGAGCCAGCTTTGATGCGGCAGGCGGCCCAGCATGGTCACGTCGTAGGCGGTCAGGTCGTCGGCGCCGTCTGCCCCCGCCCCGCCCTGCCCCAGCCAGCTCAGGTGTTTGGCACGTTCTTTGTGGCCCCAGGCATGCAACTCGCGCCCCAGCAGCTGCACGCTGCCCTCGCAAGGCAACAGCCCGCCCAGGCATTTCAGCAAGGTGGATTTGCCCGCGCCGTTGGGACCCACGATGCTCAGCCACCGCCCTGTGGGCACGGCCAGGCTTACGCCATGCAGCACGGGGTGTTGACTCTTCCGAGAACCCAGGCTGGCGCTGATGTGGTAGGCGCTGATTGCTACAGGTTTTGCCATACGCATCACCCTGCCCGCCGGTGCATCAGCCACAACAGGTAACCTCCGCCAAGCACGGCAGTCAGTACGCCCACCGGCAACTCCTGCGGGGCCAACACACCGCGCGCCAGCGTATCGGCCAGCAGCAGCAGCACACCGCCCATGAGGCTGGACAGGGCCAGCAGCCGCCCATGGGTGGTTTTGACGGCCGAGCGCACCAGGTGCGGAGCGGCCAAGCCGACAAAGGCAATCAGTCCGGTTTGTGCCACCGCAGTGCCTGTGGCCAGGGCCAGCACGGCCACCAGCGCCACCCGCAATGCGCCCAGCGGCAGGCCGAGGCTGGCTGCAGTGGCTTCGCCCAGGCTCAGCCCGTCCAGCACCCTGGCAAACGCCAGCGCCACCGCCACACACGGCAGCCACACGCAGGCCATGATGCCCACAGCCGCCCAGCCCACAAACCCGGTAGAGCCCAGCATAAAGCCCTGCATGGCCTGCAGAATGTCGGGCGACAACAGCGTGACCAGCGAACTGAACGCCCCCAGCACCACGCCCACCACCACCCCGGCCAGTAGCAAACGCAAGGTGTGCTGCACACCTTTGGCCAGCATCAGCGTCAGCAGCACGGCCAGCACCGCACCCACAAAAGCGGCTCCGGTCAGCCCAAGCTTGATCACCCAATTGGTGGTCATGGGGCTGACACCCAGCAGCGACAGCGCCAGGGCCACACCCAGCGTGGCCCCCGATGCGCTGCCCAGCAAAAACGGATCGGCCAGCGGGTTGCGAAACAGCCCTTGGGCCACTGCCCCTGCCAGCCCCAACAAAGCCCCGGCCAGCAACGCCCCCAGGGTGCGTGGGGCGCGGATGTCCCACACGATCTGAGCTGAAATCTGAGACTCCATTGGGGCAGAGGTGGTGCCGTCCGCCAGCGCTGCTGCGGGGTCACCCACGCCCCAGGCCGCACTCAGCAACTGTCCCAGTACCTGAAAAACAGGCTCCACCCCGGTGCTGCCCACCGCCAGGCTGACCACACCCAGCCCAGCGGCCAACACCACCAGGGCCAAGCCCAGCCATGCGGCGCGGCGGGCACCGGTATCGGGCCTGGGTGCGGGTGGCGTGCCCGCAGCAGTGCCGCTGGTGTTGGGGTGGGCCAGGCTCATGTCGGCTTGCCCGGGCGGGCAATACAAGCGGCCATCAACCGCGCCGCCTCAGCCATGCGAGGGCCGGGGCGCACCAGCACGTCGGACTCGGCCAGGCCAAACACACACAAACGCCCGGTTTGAAGGGCTCGAATGCGTCTCCAGCCTGGGCGGTCGGTCATGCCACTGAAGTTGCGCTCGCCCACCATGACGACATCGGGGTTGGCACGCACCACGTACTCGGGATTCAGTTTGGGAAACGGCCCCAGATCTGGCCCCAGTATGTTTTGCACACCCAGCCGGGCAAGGGTTTCACCAATGAACGACGACGCGCCAGCACCATAGGGCGCCCGGTTCACTTCAAAGTACACCCTGGTGGCGCTCGCGCTGGTGGGCAAGGACTGAGCGGCTGCAGACACTGCAGCGTCGATGTGCCGCCACACCCGATCGGCCTCGGTGGTGGGCACGCCCAGCGCCAATGCCACGGTGCGCAGCACACGCCGCACATCGGCATGGGTTTTGGGCTCCAGCACCACCACCTTCAGACCCAGGGCCTCCAGCCGCTCGGCGGCGCGGGACGACGCGGCTACCAGCACCAGGTCAGGGCGCATGGCCACCACGGCCTCGATGTTCGGGTCAATGCCCCCGCCCAGTTGCGGCAGCTTCTGTACCGCCGCAGGAAAATTGGAGTAGCGGTCCACCCCCACCAAGCGGTGGCACTGGCCCAGCTCACACACGGTTTCGGTCAGCGATGGCAGCAGGCTGACCACACGCTGCGGCGGCGCGGCCAGCACCACAATGTGACCCCGGTCGTCGGTCACCTCGTAGGCATGGGCGGCACTGGCGCACACCAGCAGCTGCACACACAGGGCGCGCCACCAGCGACGCCACAACAGAGCCCCCGTCATGGCTTCAGCCCCAGCGGCAAGCCCGCTACCATCAGCACGACCCGCTGGCTGATCGCTGCGACCGCCTGGTTGAGTTGGCCCAGCGTGTCCACAAAGTGGCGTACCTCTGCCCCCATGGGGATGACACCCAAACCAATTTCATTGCCCACCAGAACCACAGGGCCTGGGGCAGCGTCCAAACCTTCAATAAGTGGAGCAAATACTTCAATACCATAATGCGAATAAGACATTTTTTCTTGTGAAATACTTTCGGCTGGCATCAGCCAGTTGGTCAGCCACAGGGTCAGGCAATCCACCACCAGCAGATGGTGTGGGGCGCTCAGGCGGGCCAGGGCAGCGGCCAGGGCCAGTGGCTCTTCCAGGGTGGCCATGCCGGGTACCCGCCGGGCGCGGTCGGCTTGGTGGCGGGCAATGCGCTGGCGCATTTCAGCGTCCCAGGGTTGTGCCGTGGCGATCAGGGTCGCCTGTCTTGGATGGCCATTTACCTCAGCACCGGCCAGCCAGGCATTGGCCAAATGCTCTGCCCGCCGCGACTTGCCGCTTTTTTGGCCGCCCAGAATCAGCTCGATCCCTGCAATGGGCTCAGCCAGGGAGATGGCCATGCCGGGCACATGCCCAGCCTTGGGTTCGACCATGTGTTCAACCATGCTGTGCGCTCCATTGGCCAATGATGGCTGCCAGCTGCGCCACGCCATCGGTCAGCGCTGCGGGGCCGGGTTGCAAGATGTCGGCAGATTTGATTTCAAACAGCTGCCCGGTACGTACCGCAGCCACGTCTTGCCAACCGGGGCGTGCCGCGACTTTGTCGGCCCTGAATTTTTTGCCGCACCACGAGCCGATGATGATGTCGGGGTTGCGCCGCACGATCTCGTCGCCGCTGGCGATGATGCGGTCTTTGCCCATGGCTTGTGTGGCCAGCTCGGGGAAGCAATCGTCGCCACCCGCCACCCCCACCAGCTCCGACACCCAACGGATGGCGCTGATGTGTGGCTCATCCCATTCCTCAAAAAACACCCTTGGACGGCGCTTGCCTGCCGCTTCGCGCGCTTCCGCCTGGGCACGAACGGCGTCCAGCCCGGCTTGCATGCCCTGGATGCGGCGCAAGCCCTCTTCGGCACAGCCCACCATGGCCGCCACCTGGAACAGCATGGCCAGAATCTCGTCCACACTGCGCTGGTTGAACACCGTCACCTGCACCCCGGCGCGGATCAGCAGCGCAGCAATGTCGGCCTGCAAGTCGGAGAAGCCAAACACGCAGTCGGGCCGCAGCGCCAGAATTTTGTCGATCTTCGCTGTCAGGTACGCGCTGACTTTGGGCTTTTCTTCCCGCGCCCGCCGGGGCCGCACCGTGTAACCGCTGATGCCCACGATGCGGGCCTCCTGTCCCAGCAGGTACAGCCACTCGGTGGTTTCTTCGGTCAGGCAGACGATGCGCTGTGGGCCCAGACAGGTATTCATACAAGATCCCCCAAAGGTTGGGGCGACAGCAGCGCGGCCACCGCCCCCGGAGCAGACGCGAACCAGGCGTGGAAGTAGCTGGCACGCACCGGGCCGTGGGCGTACAGCGCTTCCCCGTCTGCACCCGACGCCACCGGTTGGGCAGCCGATCCGGGCCGTTGGGTGCGGGCAACGGGCACCAGTGGCGTATCGGTCATCGACCAGTGAAAGGTGTGGCCACGCAAGGTGCCAGCGGGCAAAACAAGCTGCTGTGGCCCCAGTGCGGCCAGCCGCTTTTGCATGACCACCCGCCCAGGCAGCAGGCCCCACATGGCGTGGGTGACACCGGCTTTGTCTACCAATTCGTCAAACAGCAGCATCATGCCGCCGCACTCGGCCCAGACAGGTTTGCCTTGGGCCACATGGGCGCGCAAGCCATCGCGCAGGGCATGGTTGGCGCTCAGGGCTTGGGCATGCAGTTCAGGGTAGCCACCCGGCAGCCAGACCGCGTCGCACGGCGGCAGCGCAGCGTCGGCCAAGGGCGAAAAAAACACTACCTCTGCCCCCAGCGAGCGCAAGGTGTCCAGGTTGGCCGGGTAAATGAAGCACAGCGCAGCGTCCCGGGCCACCGCCACAGTGCATCCTTGCAAATCGGTTATGAGAGCATGGTTCGCTTGATGGACAAGCGATGAAGGCAATAAAGGCTCAGAAAAATCCACGCCCCAGGCCGCATCCATCTGCGCCAGACTCAGGCGGCCCAGCGGTGTGGCTGCCAAGGCATCCGCTGCGGCATCGAGCCGCTCCATGGCATCGGACAGCTCCCAGGCTGCCACCAGGCCCAGGTGACGCTCGGGCAGGCTGAGTGCAGGTGCACGCTGCAAAGCCCCCAGCCAGCCGACCTCCAGCGCGTGGGTCATATCGGCCGGCGAAGCCAAGTCAGCGGTTTGCTCACCGGTCACGGCCATGCGCACCATGTCGGCATGGCGCTCGCTGGCCACCCGGTTGGCCAGCACACCCGCCCAGGGCAGTGGGCCGTGGCTGTGCGCCTGGTAGTGGCGCAGGCCGTGGGCCAGTGCGCCGAAAGTCTGGGCCATGGCCGAGGCATCGACCACGGCCAGCACCGGCAGGCCCAGCAACCGGGCCAGGTCGGCGGCGCTCGGGGCGCCGTCGTACAAGCCCATCACACCCTCGACCAGAATCAGGTCGGCCTCCAGCGCCGCGCGGTGCAGGCGCTGGCGCACATCGGCCTCGCCGGTCATCCATAAATCCACCGAATGCACCGGAGCCCCGCTGGCCAGCTGGTGCCAGAACGGGTCCAGAAAATCCGGCCCGCACTTGAACACCCGCACCCGACGCCCTGCACGGGTGTGCAAGCGTGCCAGCGCCGCCGTGACCGTGGTTTTTCCCTGGCCGGAGGCCGGGGCGGCGATCAGGATGGCGGGGCAGCGGGCAGAGGTGTTCATGGGTACCAATCAATCGTTCCAATGCAGCGAAACAAACACATTGCGGCCTGGCGTGGTGAAACCATCGGCCAACGAGTAGCGCCTGTCGGTCAAATTGTTCAAACGAGCACGAACGCTCCACTGCTTGTTGAGCTCGTAGGACGTACCCAGGTTAACCAGTCCAAAACCCGGCAATGTCACCCGACCGGTGTCTTCCCGATTGCTAGAAATTCTCAGTTCAGCGAACGAGTTCCAGGCGCCATACCGATGACTCAGTTGGGTACGCAACACATTGCGTGCGACCCGAGTCACACGGGCATTGGTGGGCTTGAGCCGAGGGTCGGCGTGGTCATACGACGCAGACAACGCAGTCGCCCCCCAGGATTGATCCACTGTGAACGTAGCTCCACTGAGCACCGCCAAGGCCGATTGCCTGTTGGTCGCAGGCGTGATGAATCCCTCCACCTCGTTGCGGTACACCGTCGCGCTGGCCTTGGTAGAGCCTTGCTGGTAGCGCAAGCCTACTTCCACTGCTTTGCCCTGCTGAGGTTTCAGGGCTGGATTTCCAAAACCCGGCCAGTACAACTGATTGAAACTGGGTGCCTGGAAGGTGGTACCCGCACTGCCAACCAAGCGGAACTGCTCACTGAGCCGATACCCCCCCGACAAACCCCACGTGTTAAAGCTGCCAAACTGGGAGTTCCGGTCGTGTCTCAGAGTGGCCAATCCATCCCAAGTCCCGCGCTTGAGGGAGTAAGACGCCATCAAGCCGTCCAGCTTGCGCTCTTTGACGGAGTAATTGGTTGTGCTGTCCACAGCGTCGGTGCGGTGATCTGCCAGCAGGGTCAGCGTGTCCTTGCCCAAGCGAATATCGTTTTGCCAACTGATTTGGTCACGGGTCGTGTTGTGTCGACTCTCCCCGGTTGCCACGCCATCTGACTCACGCCAGTAGCGATTGACCGATACATCTTTCGATCGGCTCAGAGACACGATGGATAGCCAATCTGCCGTCCATTGGGCAGACCACTTCAAGCCCTGCTGCTCCAGCTTGGGGTGGGCCACGGCACGGGTCGATGATGCAGGCACGTTCAGAGGGTTTGGAAATGGCGTGCCGTCAAAACCGTACTCGCCTTGACTGCTCAACAACTGCGCCAACACCGCATGCTGTCTGTTGATTTGCAGTTTCAGGCCCGCGTCGAAGCTGACGAAGTCAGATCCGTCTGTATCGGCATTGAAATCGGAAGCGCCAGGCAGTTTGACGTTCAGACCCTTGGTGGTTTCACTGGATGCACCCAGCGTGTAGCCCCAGGCACCGGATTGACCCTGCAGCGAGGCGCCCAGTTTGCGCTGCCCATCGCTACCCACACCGACCATGGCCGAGCGTTGCAAACCCTCCAATGGTTCGCGGGTAAACACCTGAATCACGCCGCCCACAGCATCGGGGCCGTAGAGCGCCGCAGCTGCACCACGCAGCACCTCAATGCGCTCCACACGGTCCAGCGGCAGACTTTCCAGCGAATAGGACCCCGAGGTTGCAGAACCCACGCGCACGCCATTCACCAGCAAAATCGTCTGTGATGATGTGGCTCCGCGCAAAAACACACCTGTGCTGGACCGGTAGCTGCCGTTGTTGCTGATCTGAACCCCTGGCAAATTGGCCAGCACATCCACCAAGGAGTGCATACCAGCCTTGTCAAGCTGTTCGCGGTCGATGATGGATACATCCGCCAGCACGTCGGTCAGCGGCTGTGCAGTGCGGGTGGCTGTGACAACCACGTTGGGTAACGAAGGAGCGGCTTGCGCCCAGGCCCCCGAGGTTGCGCCAAGGGCAGCCAGCGCGGCCAGGCTGATGGAGGACAGGCGTGCGCCCAGGCGTGATGGCCCGTGGCATTGAACATTGCAAAAAGTCATTGGAGAACACAAGTGGTAGCGCCCTCACCGCCTTCCCCGACGGTGCATGGGCTTCACGGCGGCGCACCTTTGCAGGCGCACCGCCACCTTGTTGGCCGGTATCCGGGCTGATGGAACAACCTTCATCGCCTTCCCAGGCCGCAGCGTTGCCAAACGCCGAGGCCCAGTGGCCGGTGGATGAAAGCGGGAGCGTTTGCACCTGGGTGCGGGCACTCCGTCCACTTACCGTTGCGGGGGCAGCACTGGTTAGGACTTGGCCGCGTGGCCCAATCCCCCCAGTTTCCCGTTGAACTGCGCGACCAGAGCGGCTGCGCGAGCACCAACAAGGCGGAATTGTATCCACCAAGGTGCGGACATTTCCGCGCATGCCCAGCGCGGGTCAGGTGCCAGCCAGCTTCACCACACACAGGTTGGTCACCCGCCAAACACCTCGCTGAACCAGGCAGGCGACCTACAATCACACCCCCATGGAACACACCCCACCCGACACCACCATCGCCACCAAAGTGGAGTTGTTGCTGCAAAAACATGCCGATTTGCAGCGCCGGTTTGCAGCCCTGCAAGCCGAGTCGGCCCAACTGAGCGCCGAGCGCGATTTGCTGCGCTCCAAACACGCGGCGGCACGCGCACGCATCGACGCGCTGCTGGAGCGCTTGCACCCCACACCCCACGCGCCGTTGCCAGCAGCGGCCTCCACCGCACCAGAAAGCAACCATGAAGCAGGTTGAGGTCCAAATCATGGGGCAGGGTTACCTGCTCTCTTCCCCGGACGATGGGCAAAGTGTGCTGCTGGAAGCCGTGCGCAGAGTCGATGCGGCCATGTGCAAGGTGCGAGATGCCGGTAAAGTCAAAACCCGCGACCGCATTGCGGTGCTGGCCTCCTTGAATCTGGCGGTTGAGATGGCCGAACTCGCCCTCCAGCTGCGACAAACCCAGGCCAATCTCCAGGCCGCCCTGGCGACCGTGGCGCCGACGGCAGCCAACACCCCCTCACAGGAAGCGACCATGGCTCAGTGGGCCGATATCTCCCGCCGCCTGGACGAGGTCCTGGCCAAGCCGCAAGAGCCGGAATGACCTTCTGGAACCCTTTTTTCTCCTGCTCGTTCAAAACTAAGTGCCAAGCACTACATCTATCGGTATTGAGCTTATGCCCTGCGAGGCGCGACACGCACGTTTGAGCGCCAGGTGTCTGAGCTTCAAGTGCGTGTGGGATTGGTCAACCAATTCGTCCAACCGGGCCGCCCTTTGATGGTGCCTTTGGCATAAATCCGCTTGGAGTCAGGACAGACTCATTCCGTTGCGGGTTTGTGCGGCCAAGCGGCTTTGTTGCATAAACCCAAAACGGCTCTATGACGTTTTGAGTGGAAGTTGACATCAAGCGAAACGCACGATATGCCCCTTGCAGTTGGGTTCAGCTGGTTCAAACGGACTTGCAGGCAAGTGGGCCAGTTTGGACATGCGCAGGTAAGCAATCGCAATTAAGTTCTCGCTGTTGCGAAACCCCCGCGCCGCCCGCTTGGCCTGCTGCAGGCTTTGTTGCACAAACCCAAAACGAGGCGAGTTTCCCCTGACCCCAGGCGGAGTTATGCCACAGGCACCGTCACAGGACGGCCCAGTTGGGTGAAACGGTTGAGCAATGCCACACGAATGTGCAGCTCTGTCACCTGGCGCTCAAAGGTCCTGGCCATCACACGCTCGCCCAGCCGTTTGAAGCAATGCATCTTGGTCTCGACCAAGCTGCGCCGGTGGTACCCACTCCATTTCTTCCAGATGCGTGAGCCCAGGCGTTTGCAAGCTTGAACGGCCAGATTTCGTACCTGTGCACCGTCTGATTTGCCTTTCCATGCCTTGGCGTTTTTGCGCGGGGGGATGACGGCTTGGGCTCCCCGCTGTGCGATTGCCTCATGGCAAGCCTTGGTGTCATAGGCCCCGTCAGCGCTGACGCTGGCCACTGGTTCGTCCGTCGGTATCTGTCCCAGCAGGTGAGGCAGCATGGGGGCATCCCCCACGCTGTTGTCTGTCACTTCGATGGCCCGTATCTCCAGGGTCTGGGCATCGATGCCCAGATGCACCTTGCGCCATTGCCTGCGGTATTCGGCACCGTGCTTTTTACGCTTCCATTCACCTTCGCCCAAGAATTTGATGCCGGTGCTGTCTACCAACAAATCCAAAGCCGTGGCGCTGGGTCTGTAGGGCAGATGGACATGGAGCGTTTGTTGACGACGGCTCAGCGTGCTGTAGTCCGGCACAGGCCACTCCAGTCCCGCCAGACGAAGCAGGCTTTGAACAAAACCCAGGGCCTGGCGAAGCGCCAGACCCAACAGGCATTTGATGCTCAGGCAGAACTGGATGGCGGCATCCGAAAACGTAGGGTGGCGCCCTCGTTTACCCGTGGACGGGGCAAACCACTGCATGTCCTTGTCCAGCCAAACGGTCAGCAAACCTCTGGCTTTGAGGGCTTTGTTGTAGTCACACCAGTTGGTAGTCCTGTATCGCCGCTTGTCTGGCTTCTCGTCTTCTTTTGCTCTCATTCAATAGCATATCAGAGCGCAGCCCACCGATTTGTGCAACCGAGCCCGTCCAAGCCCTACGAATTCGCCAATAGATCAGCGTTTCGCGAACGCGATCTCACGTATCTTGGGAAAAGGCAAACCAGAGGGGCCGAACTGAAATTTTCTAAAATAATTACTAGGTTTCATAGTAATTTTCTTGTTATCCTGTCTATTCCATTTGTGAATGAAAATCTCTTTTTTTGTCAAGAAATTAAATAAAGTTGGACCGACCACAGAATACCTCTCTTTATTAATTTTTTCCTTGGAATATTTAAACCTATTTTTTCTAAAGAAAGATTTAAGCTCCAACTCCGTCCAAACCTTATAGTAATCCTCAACAACCCAATCGCCGCAGCAAGGAGTATCGCCGTTTAGCATAGCATTGATTTCCGCGAGTGGTATGCGAAGATCACTTTTTAGGGCGTGAATTGAGCGATATACATAATAGCTATAAGTAACAGCATTCCACGCCACGAAAAAATTAAAAATCGACGCTGGTTTTACCTCAAAATCTTCATTATAACATTTTCTCGTATTCCAGAACATATCGATTAGCAATTGCTCGCAAGCGAGCATAGATTTTTTATCATCAAATCTCCTCAGGATCTTAAATTCAAAGTCGTCAGTAGAGAATTTATTTAATTCAATATCCATCCTCATGAGTAGTGTAAGATTGTAAAAATCACGCCCTGGCTTGTTACCACCTTTAAAAGATTCAATGTTATTCCTATGCACTCTCCAGCGTTCCGCAACATCACCACTTGAGCCGACGTAAAAATTTCCATTTAATTTGTTTTTTATTCTATAAATGACATATTTTTCTTGCTTATCAATAAACATTCAACAACCTCCAAAAATTGGAATCATGAGACAATAGGTGTCACATCCCGGACGATCATAAGGACGCTTGTGAAAGAGATGAGGGTGGGAAGCGTACCAGTCTCTCAAGGTCCGCATCGGCGTCTTGCTTTTGAGGGCTGACTGGGGCAATTGATGGTTGTACAAGGCATACAATGCAGGCGTCTGCAGGGACTGCCGGGTTTTTATGTCCTTGAACCAATGCTCCCTGAGCAGGGCTTGGAACATCGTCGTCCTGGTGTGATCATCTCGCGTCAGATGAACCCGAAGGCCGTCTGACCTCGCCCACCTGAACCCCGGTTCAGGCCAGCGACTCGGCACTCTCCTGCAGACACCCTCTACCCCACCCCCCCATGTTGCTAGAACCTCTGTTGATCGCGGAATTGGCTCTGCTTGGCCTGTGCACAGGCTTTTTGGCGGGGCTGCTTGGCATTGGTGGGGGCATGTTGATGGTGCCCTTCGTCACCTTCATCATGTCGGGCCGTGGCGTTGCGCCTGATCTCGCAGTCAAGATGGCCATTGCCACCTCCATGGCCACCATCGTGTTCACATCTATCTCCAGTGTGCGGGCCCACCACCGGCGTGGCGCGGTGCAGTGGCGGATTGTGCGCAACCTGGCACCCGGCATTGTGTTGGGTGCGGCCGTGGCAAGCCTGGGGGCATTTGCTTTGCTCAAGGGTGCCTGGCTGGCCCTGCTGTTTGCGGCATTTGTGGGGTTTTCTGCTACGCAGATGCTGATTGATGCCAAACCTGCGCCCACCCGCACCATGCCGGCAACGGCCGGGCAATGGGCCAGCGGCGGCGTCATCGGCTTTTTGTCGGGTCTGGTGGGTGCAGGAGGGGGCTTTGTGAGCGTACCCTTCATGACCTGGTGCAATGTGCCCATACACCAGGCGGTGGCGACCAGCGCAGCCCTGGGCTTTCCCATCGCTTTGGCCAATGGTTTGGGGTATGTGGTGTCGGGGCAATCCGTGCAGGGCCTGCCTGCGGGGGCCTTGGGCTATGTGTTTGTGCCGGCACTCGTCGTCCTGGCCACCGCCAGTGTGCTGATGGCACCATTGGGTGTCCGCGCAGCGCATGCGCTGCCCGTCAAGCAGCTCAAGCGGGTGTTTGCCATGCTGCTGTACGCGCTGGCAGCCTACATGCTCTACAAAGGCCTAAGCAGCCTGTAAACGTCCCAACCGCCGGGCACTCCGCAGCACCCCCGCCACTGCCCATCCGCATGGTTGCGGGCAGCGGCTTTCAGTGGATGCGAATTTCAGGCAGCTGGTGCCAGCAGGTCACGGTCGGCAACCAAGATGCCGTCTTCGTCGGCATAGAGCCAGTCGCCAGGGCGCACCCAAATGCCCTGAATAAGCACGGGCACATCGGTCTGCCCGGGTGCGCGCCGCTCTGTGGGCAAGGGCATGGATGCCAGGGCACGAATGCCGGTCTGGCATGCCGCCAGCTCGGCCACATCGCGCACACAGCCATCGATGACGACACCAGCCCACCCATTGCGCGCTGCGGCAGCGCCCAGATTGCCACCGAGCAGCGCACGCCGGAGTGAGCCGCCACCGTCCACCACCAACACGCGCTGCTTGCCTTCGCTTTCCACCGCTGCTTTGACGGGTGTGTTGTCTTCATGGCACTTGACGGTGACCACAGGGCCTGCAAAACGTGTCAAGGCACCAAACTCTCTGAAGACCGGGGGCAGCACGCGGAATGCGCCAGAGGTATCGCCCTTGTGGGCATCGCACAGGTCGCAGGTGGCAAAGGTAAATGGGGTACTCATGGGATAAAGCCAAATGGTTGAACGTCGGGTGAAGTCGGCTCCTTCAGAGCCGGGCGGCGAGGGCCAGTGGCCAGGCAGACGGGGCAAGGAGGTGCAAAGTGTTGTTTTCTACCTCACGAATGCCTACCAAAGGTCGGCAAATTGTGCACAAACCTGATTCACCCGCTAGGAAAGAAAAATCTTCTGAATTAGCATGCCCGCAGCCAGTGCAGAGAGTGCGTTTTTCACTGGTGGTCAACCATTTACTACCGAGGACAGACAACCATGGCAACTGCCACCAAAGCACCCGCAAAAAAAGCCGCTGCACCCGCCAAAGCCGCCCCTGCAGCAGCCAAAAAAGCCGCCGCTCCTGCCAAGAAAAAAGCCGCAGCCCCTGCTGCCGCGCCAGTAGCCGCACCAGCTAAGGCCGCTGCCCCAGCGGCCAAGAAAGCAGCCCCCACCGCCAAGGCTGCGCCCAAAGCCAAGGCCAAGACCAAGGCCGAGCCAGTTGCCAAGGCAGCGCCTGCCAAAAAAGCCGCAGCAGCCAAAAAGACCGCAGCCGCTCCCAAAAAGGCCGCCAACGCCGGATTCATGAAGGCCATGACACCCAGCGACGCCTTGGCCGCCATCATTGGCCAAGGACCTTACCCGCGCACCGAGGTGATTAAAAAGATCTGGGAATACATCAAAAAGCACAAGCTGCAAGACCAGGCGAACAAACAAATGATCAACGCAGATGCCAAGCTCAAGGCCATCTTCAACAAGGCCCAGGCGTCGATGTTTGAAATGACCAAAATGATCAGCTCTCACCTGAAGTGAGCCCTGGCCGGGGCAAACGGGCCAGGCCCGCTGCCCACTGAAACAAAAAAGGACTGCTTCGGCAGTCCTTTTTTTCTGGGTACACGGGTGATTCAGACCCCCTGTAGAGCCTTTTGCGTGATGGCACTCAGCGTGCCTCGGGTGGTAATGACGTCCGGGTCCAGCCGCACCTCGATGACCGTGCCTGTGGAGACGGCCAGGGCACGCAGCAGCGCAGGCTCGAACTCGGGCGTTGCGGTCACCCGCTCGGCGGCGTAGCCATAGGCGCGGGCCAGCGCACAAAAGTCGGGGTTGCGCAAGTCTGAACCGCTCACCCGCGTGGGGTACTCGCGCTCCTGGTGCATGCGGATGGTGCCGTAGGTGCTGTTGTTGAGCAGCAGCACAATGGTTTTGGCCCCGTGCTGGCTGGCGGTGGCCAGCTCTTGGCCGTTCATCAGAAAGTCGCCATCGCCTGCGATGGTGAACACCACCCGCTCGGGGCAGGTGATGGCCGCCGCCACCCCGGCGGGCACGCCATAGCCCATGGCCCCGTTGGTGGGGGCCAGCTGGGTTTTGTGCCCCTTGGCCAGCCCGTTGTAGGGGTAAAAGCGGTGCAGCCAGCTGGCAAAGTTGCCCGCACCGTTGGTCAGCACCGCATCGGCTGGCAGGTGCTGGCGCAGCACCGCCATCAGGTGCGGCATGTCAATGGGGCCAGGCAGCGTGATGCCGCCATTGGCCGGGTCTGTGTTGGCCAGGTAGTCGGTATGGGCGTCTGCCGTCCACTGGCCCCATGGAACGTCTTTGGGTGCGGTCAGCACCTCCAAACTGCGGGCGGCCGCGTTCATGGTGGCGCAGATGGCCAGCGTGGGCTGGTACACCCGGTTCAGTTCTTCGGCACTGGCGTGGATATGCACCAGCTGTTGCGCGGCCACGGGCGCTTCTATGAGTGTGTAACCCCCGGTGGTGGCTTCTCCCAGGCGTGGACCAATGGCAATGAGCAGGTCAGACTGCCGCACGCGCGCTGCCAGCGCGGGGTTGATACCCAGGCCGACATCCCCGGCGTACTGCGGGTGGTGGTTGTCGAAGGTGTCCTGGAAGCGAAAGACATTGGCGACCGGCAGCTGCCAGTTTTCGGCAAAACGTTGCAGTGCCTGGGCGGCCTGCGGCGTCCACCCGCCCCCACCTGCGAGGACCATCGGGCGCTGGGCGGCCAGCAACAACTGGCGCAGCTCGCGCAAGGCACCGGGGTCGCTCCAGGCCTGCACAGGCTCCACCCGTGGCAGGGGCTTGGCCGATACGGTTTGCGTCAGCATGTCCTCGGGCAGCACCAGCACCACCGGGCCGGGTCGCCCGTTCATGGCGGTGGCAAAGGCACGGGCGATGTATTCGGGGATGCGGCGGGCATCGTCAATGCGCTCCACCCGTTTGGCCAGCGGGCCAAAGAAGTGGAAGTAGTTCACCTCCTGGAAGGCCTCGCGGTCGCGGCAGTCGCTGGCCACATCGCCCACCAGCAGCAGCATGGGCGTGGAATCCTGAAACGCGGTGTGCACCCCGATGGACGCATTGGTGGCACCCGGCCCGCGCGTCACCAGGCACACACCGGGCCGTCCGGTCAGTTTGCCGTGGGCCTCGGCCATGAAAGCCGCACCACCCTCCTGGCGGTTGGTGATAAAGCGGATGCGCTCGGCATGCTGGTGAAAGCCGTCCAGCACCGCCAGATAGCTTTCACCCGGTACCCCGAAGGCATGTGTCACGCCTTGCTCGACCAGGCACTGCACCAACAGGTGACCGGCGAGTTGGGGAACGGGAGAATCATTGGTGTCAGGCATGGCAGCAAGAGATCGGGTGGAGGTCATGCGGGTGATTGTGCCGCGCAGCCCCAAACCAGCCGTTGCTGCAAGTGACTCGTCGCTGCGGCGAGCACCGTTGGGCCATCAGGACTTCGGGGCTGACCTGACTGGCCAGAACCGGCCCAGCCACGCCGCGATCCACCCATAGCCACTGACCAGCACAATGCCTATCAGAACCGGGCCAGCGCCCATCAGGAAGCTGGGTTCAATCTGCTCGTTCAGCAGCCAGGCTCCCAGCAGCAGACCAAACAGCGGGGTCAGAAATGAAAACACCCCCAGCCGCGACGCCAGGTAGTGCCGCAGCAGCCAGAACCAAGCCAGAAAGCTGGCAAACGACACCACTACCGCGTGAAAGACCAGGCTGGCCCACACCGCCGGTGTCGGGTTGACATGCACCTGGCCGCTGAACCACGAGACACCCATCAGCAGCACAAAGGCACCCAGCAGCTGGTACAGCAGGGTTTGGGTGGGCGGTGCGGTGCTGAGTGCGGAGCAGCGCACCACCACCGTCGTCGCACCCCAGGCTGCGCCCGCCAGCAGCCCCAGAAAATCCCCCCATAGCTGGTTGCTGCCTTCGGCACCGGCCACAGGGGTTCGGCCCAAAAAGGCCACTGCCAGTCCGCCAAACGCCAGCACGATGCCCACCCACTGCAGCGGCGCCAGCCGTTCGGCAGGCAGCTTCCAGTGCAGACCCAATGCCGCAAACAGCGGGGCGGTGTACAAAAACACCACCATGTGCGCCGCACTGGTGTGTCGCAAGCCCTCGCCCACCAGCCAGAACTCCAGCCCAAACAGCAACCCCGCTGTGAGTCCGGGCCAACCTGTGCCGTCGGTCACGGACATGCGCTCACCCCGCCAACGCATGACGAGCGCCACCAGCACGGCTGCCACCCCAGAGCGCAGAGCGATCTGGAACACCGGTGCGATGTCAGCGGCTGTGCCTTTGAGCACCACCTGCTGCAGTGCCCACACCAGGCACAGCAAGAGCATCAGGCCAACGGCGGTGGCATCCAAAGGGCGGCGGGTGTTCATAGGGCGGGCACGGGTGATGGAGAAAGTCGGGCATTATGGGCATGGCTTGTGCGATGGATATACATCCAAACAGACAATCTGTACCGCCATTGCGCCAACCCCTGCCACCCTTCCCGCCCAACCTGCCTAACCTGCCTAACGCCCACCGCTGCGTTGCCCGCTGCTATGCCCGTTCTGTCCCCCAAGCTCGATGTGGCGCTGTCCAGCGTCGACCTGCCCTCGCCCGTCATGTTTCGAAGTGCCCACGTACCGCCAGACGGCCTGTACCCACAACACCGTCATGCATGGGGCGAGTTTGTCTACTCGTTCAGTGGGGTGATGGAAGTGAAGGTGGCTGGGCACCACTATCTGGCACCCCCTCAGTACGGCGTTTGGCTGCCACCACGTGTGGTGCATGTGGGGCTGAACCGCCAGGCCAGCCACCACTGCTCGCTCTACATTGCCCCGTCGGGGTGCAGCGGCTTGCCCGACACACCCTGCGCCCTGACGGTAAGCCCCGTGGTGCGCGCCTTGCTGGACCACTTGCGCCAACAGCCACCGGGCACAGAGTCCACCCCAACAGGCTCTCGACTGTTGCAGGTGCTGGTGGACCTGCTGGAGCAAGCGCCACGCGCCCGCAGCTACCTGCCCCACAGCGACGATGCCCTGCTGGCACCCCTGCTGGCAGCCCTGCACGCCGACCCTGGGGCCAACGATTCGCTCGCACAGTGGGCCGCCAGAGTGCATACCACCGAACGCACGCTGGCTCGGCGCAGCCAGCAGGCGCTGGGCATGTCGCTGCCCGCCTGGCGCCAGCGACTGCGGGTGCTGCGGTCCCTGCCGCGCCTGGAGGCTGGAGACAAGGTAGAAAGCATTGCCCGGGAACTGGGGTATGGCAGTGCCTCAGCCTTTATTGCCATGTTTCGCAAACTCATGGGCGTCACACCCGACGAGTTTCGAAAAGGCGTGCCAGCGGGAACAGGCAAACGCGACATTGCAAACACAATAGCAAACTATTGATAACCAGAAAGCGCAAATGGCACTTTTTATATAAAAAACTCCACAACCACCCCCCATCAGAGTGCAGACCGCCTGGCGGGTCGGTCTGCGCAGATGCCGCTGGTGCGTCAGCGTGAACCGCCGTGGTGGTAGGCGCCACTGCCCCGGTGCCAGATGTGGTCATGAGGCAGCACCTGGCCGGGGGGCAGGCTGGGCTGGTGGCGCAGTCGCTGGTACAGCGGGGCGAAGTCCACCCGGGCAAGATCCAGCAGGTCGTCCAGGCTGTCGAGGACGAAGTAGATTTCCTGGAAGTCGTCGATGCGGTAGTCGGTGCGCATCACGCGTTCCAGCTCAAAGCGCAGGCGGTTGGGTGACGGGTCGTCCAGGCAGAACAGGCTTTCGGTGTACGACGAGGCAATGCCCGCGCCAAACAGCCGCAGTCCGCCGTGCTGGCGCACCAGCCCGAACTCCACCGTGTACCAGTACACCCGAGCCAGCAACGGCAGCACGCCCAGGCGCTCGGCGCGCAGGCCGCCCGCCCCGTAGGCCTGAATGAAGTCGGCCATCACGGGGTTCATGAGCATGGGCACATGGCCGAACACGTCGTGGAACACGTCGGGCTCTTGCAGGTAATCCAGCTGTTGCGCGTTGCGGATGAAGTTGCCCGCCGGGAAGCGGCGGTTGGCCAAATGATCGAAGAACACATCGTCAGGCACCAGGCCGGGTACGGCCACCACCTGCCAGCCGGTTTGTGGCAGCAGGGCTTCGTTGAGTTCGTCAAACCGGGGGATGCGGTCGGGCTGCATGGGGAGGGCCTGCATGCCTTGCACAAATTCGTCGCAGGCGCGGCCTGGCAGCATGGCCATTTGCCGCTCGAACAGGGTTTGCCACACAGCGTGGTCGGCGGCGGTGTAGGTGTGCCAGCCCTGGTCGATGGTCCAGTCGGGGCGATGGGGTGCGGTGGTCATGGCGTGCCTGTGTGCGGTCGGTCGGCAAAGGCCTGGTCGCAGCGCTGGGCCATGCGGATGTCGTTGTCGCTCACGCCGCCCACATCGTGGGTGGTCCAGGTGATGTGCAGGCGGTTGTAGACGTTGTGCCACTCGGGGTGGTGGTTGGCGGCTTCGGCCCACAGGGCCACCTGGGCCATGTAGCCGAAGGCGGCGGCAAAGTCGGTGAAGACAAACTGGCGCACTAGGCCTGTTCCTGCTGCGTCCAGCGCCCAGTGGGGCAATTGGGCCAAGGCTTGGGTCAGTTCGGCGGGGGTGAGTTTGTGCATGGCGGTGTCTCCGTTGCGTGTCGGTGCGGTGTGGTGGGTGAACAGTCCCAGCAAGTTACCCCCGTCCGCACGGCATGCGGGCAGTGGGGTTTTGGGGCTGTAGCAGCGCCGCCGCTCAATCCGCCGTCAGCACGCCCCGGCGCAGCTGGTCGCGCTCCATGGACTCGAACAGGGCCTTGAAGTTGCCCTCGCCAAAGCCGTCATCTCCCTTGCGCTGAATGAACTCAAAGAACACCGGCCCCAGTTGCGTCTGGCTGAAAATTTGCAGCAACAGTCGGCGGCCACCCTCGCCAGTGGTGCCATCCAGCAAAATGCCGCGCGCCTGCAACTCGCCCACCGGCTCGCCGTGGTTGGGCAGGCGGCCCTCCAGCATTTCGTAGTAGGTCGCGGGGGGCGCGGTCATCAGCGGCACACCAGCCGCTTTGAGCCTGTCCAAGCTGACCAGCAGGTCGTCGCACAGCAGGGCAATGTGCTGGATGCCCTCGCCATTGAACTGCATCAGAAATTCTTCGATCTGCCCGCTCTTGCCCGAGGCTTCTTCGTTGAGCGGAATGCGGATCAGGCCGTCAGGCGCTGTCATGGCCTTGGAGGTGAGGCCGGTGTATTCGCCCTTGATGTCGAAGTAGCGAATCTCCTTGAAGTTGAACAGCTTGCTGTAAAAGTCGGCCCAATAGGCCATGCGGCCGCGGTACACGTTGTGCGTGAGGTGATCAATGACCTTGAAGCCGTGGCCCACGGGGTGGGGATCGACACCGGGCACAAAGTTGAAGTCGATGTCATAGATGCTTTTGCCGTCTTCAAAGCGGTCAATCAGGTACAGCGGCGCACCGCCTATGCCTTTGATGGCGGGCAGCTTCAACTCCATGGGGCCGGTTTGCATGTCCACGGGCTGCGCGCCCAGGGCCAACGCAGCGTTGTAGGCCTTGTGCGAGTCTTTCACGCGAAAGGCCATGGCGCAGGCGCTGGGGCCGTGCTCCTGGGCAAAGTACCAGGCGGGGCTGAACTTTTCGCGGTTGACGATGAAGTTGATGCCACCCTGGCGGTACAGCGTCACGTCTTTGGAGCGGTGGTGGGCCACGGCGGTAAAGCCAAGCATCTCAAGCACGGGCTCCACCACGCCGGGCGTGGGTGAGGCGAACTCTACAAATTCAAAGCCCATCAGGCCCATGGGGTTCTCAAACAAATCGGCCATATCTTGTCTCCGGTGTGGTGTGTTGGTGGCTTTGATTTTTATCAAATCAGCGCGCACCGTGTGTGCGAATTGCCCACCTGAGTGGCTCCTGCATGCAGAATTCATGCATGGAAAATTCAAATAGTGCAGATTACTTGCTTGACCCCTACGACATCCGCTTGTTGGCCGCGCTGCAGGCCAATACCCACGCCACCCACCAGACGCTGGGCGAGGCCATTCACCTGTCGGCCTCGCAGGTGAGCCGACGTATTCAGCGACTTGATGCGGCCGGGTTGATCAGCGGCCATGTGGCACTGCTCAACCCCGAGCGCCTGGGCCTGGGCGTGCGGGCCATCAGCTATGTGACCCTGACGCGCCACGGCGGTGACGAGGGCACCGCTTTCGAGCGCGACATTCTGGCCATACCCGAGGTGGTGGAGTGCTTTGCCGTGACGGGCGAGTCGGACTACATCCTGAAGATCTTCGCGGTGAACCTGAGGGACTTGTCCGAATCGGTGCTCAAGCGCATCACCCGCATGCAAGGCGTGGGCAGCGTGCGTTCCAACATCGTGCTGCAGTGCATCAAGTCCACCACGCAATTGCCGCTGTCGCATCTGGGTGGGAAGTTAACCAGCGCACAGGGCAGCGTGCGATAGCGCACGGAAAACCGGAGTGACGGGGGACAGACTGCATGGATGTATCGACTTTGCAATGGGAGCCCGCAAGGCAACGCCATGAAAACATTCCTCTGGATCTACGTGTCCACCCTCATATTCGGCCCAGGTGCCATGGCCGCACCAGCACCGGTGACCGGGGGTGGGTTGCAGTTGAGGCCCCCGGCAGCCATACCGGCGGCACCGGCCAAGCTTGACATACAGCAAAGAAGCCCACCCGCCGCCTTGGGCTCGGAACCCGGTTTTCTGAAAATTGTGGTCAAAAGCCTGAAGGTGACCGGGGCGCAGGCGTTTGCCGAAGCCGACCTGATCGCCATGACTGGCTTCCGGCCCGGCAATGCGCTGACGCTTGGCGAATTGCAGGACATGGCCCAGGTGATTGCCAGCCACTACAGGCAGAACGGTTACCCCGTTGCCCAGGCCTACTTGCCTGCGCAGGACATCAACGACGGGGCTGTAACGATTGCCGTGACCGAGGGGCACTACGGCAAAGTGCTGGTGCGCAACCAGACCAACATCGCGGGCGAAGTGATCACCGACCTGATGGAAGGCATCGCTGTGGGCGACCCCGTGACGGTCGCACCGCTACAAAGCCATTTGCTCCTGCTGTCTGATTTGCCTGGGGTGAAGGTGAGTTCAACGCTGGTTCCCGGTGCGACCTATGGCACAACGGATTTGCTGGTCGATGTGCTGCCCGGTCGACGGGTGACCGGCAGCATCGACGCAGACAATGCCGGGAATTACTACATCGGTTCCACCAGCATCGGGGCCACCATCCACCTGAATGAGCCCGCTGGCCAGGGCGATGTGGCCACGCTGCGTGTGCTGACTTCGGGCGAAGGGCTGAACTATTTTCGCGCCGCCTACCAGATGCACATTGGCAAGGCCAGGGTGGGGGCGGCTTACAGCAGCCTGGAGTACAGGCTGGGCAAAAATTTTGAAAGCCTGCTGGCCAACGGCACGGCCAAAACCACCAGCTTTTACGGCATTTACCCCCTGATACGCTCACCCCTGCGCAACCTGTACGCGGGCTTGTCCCATGACAGCAAGCGTTTTGAAGACCGCATGGATTCGGTGGGCTCGGTGATCGACAAATCGGTGCGTGCGCTCACGGCCACGCTAAGTGGCGACCACCGCGACACCTGGGGCGGCGGCGGTGACAACGGGTATGTGCTGGCGCTGACATCGGGCACGGTCAAGATTCTCACGCCCGGATCACGGATTTTTGACGCGACCTCAGCTCAAACCAATGGGCGCTTCAATAAGCTGGGCTTCAGTGCAAACCGGCTGCAACGGGTGAGCGACTCCTTTGCCTTGTATGCCGGTATCCGGGGGCAACTGGCTTCCAAAAACCTGGACATTTCAGAAAAAATTCAACTGGGCGGCATGTATGGCGTGCGAGCCTACCCAGAGGGCGAAGCCTTTGGCGACCAAGGCTATGTGATGACGCTGGAAGGCCGGTACCAATTGCCACCCTGGTCACATCGCCTGCCCGGCCACATGCAGCTGATCGGCTTTGTGGATGTTGGCAGCGTCAAGCCCAACGCCAACCCCTGGACGCTGGAGCCCAACCACCGAACTTTGCGTGCGGTGGGGCTGGGGCTGAACTGGTGGCCATCCAGCGATTTTGTGGTGCAGGCGGTGTATGCGCACAAGCTGGGATCAGAGCCCGCCCGCTCCGCGCCAGATGCATCTGGCCGCTTCTGGCTGCGGGCCGTGAAGCACTTTTAACCACACAACAAACCACCCCCCCACCGAGCACTTTTTTTGAACATTCAGTACCACCCCATGCCCTACCCCACCAGCTACCGTGCACCAGCGGGTTTTCCGCTCAAGGTTTTGACGGTGTCCATCTTGCTGGCGCTCATTCAGGCGGCGCAGGCCTTGCCCGTGGGTGGCGTGGTGAACGCGGGCAGTGCCAGCATTGCGCAGGGGCCTGGCACCCTGACCATCACCCAGGTCAGCCCCCATACCACCATCAACTGGCAGAGTTTCAGCATTGGGTTGCAGGAGTCGGTGCAGTTTTTCCAGCCCAGCAGCCGTTCGGTGGCCATCAATCAGGTGTTCGGGGCCGATCCGTCCAGCATCCTGGGCCGCCTTTCAGCCAACGGAAACCTCTTTCTGATCAACCCCAATGGCATTGTGTTTGGCCAAGGCGCATCGGTGAACGTGGGCGGCTTGGTGGCCTCCACCTTGCATCTGGCGGGAAGCGACCAGGCAGCGGGCACCTACCGGTTTGCGGGGGATAGCCAGGCATCGGTGGTCAATCTGGCCAGTATTCAGGCGTCCAATGGCGGCTATGTGGCTTTGCTTGGTGCCCATGTGGCCAACCAAGGGGTGGTGGTGGCCCAGCTGGGCAGCGTGGCGCTGGCCGCCGGTGGCGCGGTGACGGTATCGGGCACGGCGGGGGGCTACCTGGACATCAAGGCCAACCAGGGTGCGACGCAGGCCACCGCAACCAACAGCGGGTTGATTCAGGCCGATGGCGGGCAGGTGCTGCTGACCACGCTGGCCAAGGGTGGAGCGCCCTACAACGCCATCAACAACACCGGGGTGATTCGGGCACAGACCATCGGCCAGCACAACGGCACCATTCGCCTGATGGGCGACATGCAAAGTGCCACGGTCAACGTGGACGGTCTTCTGGATGCATCAGCCCCCGCGGGTGGGCACGGCGGCATGGTGGAAACATCGGCTGCGCGCGTCAAAGTGGCCGACAACGCGGTCGTCACCACCCGGTCAGCTCAGGGCAACTCGGGCATGTGGTTGATTGACCCCCCTGATTTCACCGTGGCCGCCGGGGGCGATATTGCTGGAGCCACCCTGAGCAGCAACCTGGTCACCACCAGCGTCACCTTGTTGAGCAGCAGCGGTTCATCGGGCGTGAACGGCGATGTGCTGGTCAACGAGCCCGTGACCTGGACAGCATCGGGCGCACCTACCACTCTGACATTGAGTGCATTCAGAGATGTGGTTGTCAATGCGGCGATCACGGCCACCAAAGGCAGTTTGGTGATGAACGCAGGGCGCGATGTCAACGTGAATGAAGCCATCACCACCACCAACGGCGGCGTGGCTTCAAGCGCAGGGCGCGACACCAACATTGTGAAAGACGGCGCAAACACCCTCACAGCCGTCACTACGACGGACGGCAGCATGAGCTGGGTATCTGGGAACAACGTGAACATTGCCAACGCGGCCCTCACCCTGACCAGGGGTAACATGGTGTTGAGCGCAGGCAACGATGGCGCGGGCACAGGCAACGTGACTTTCACGCCCGGCACACCCGCAGCAGCTGTCACCGGGCCGGGTACCGTCAGAATTTACAACCCGCTGTCCTACACCGCGCCTGCGGATTACACCGGCAACTTCACCCTGAGCAGCGGCGCAACGGTGGCGCAATACCAGCTGGTGTATCTGCAGGGACTGACTGGAGCGACCGGGCCGGCTGGAGCGGATGGAATTGCTGGTGCCATTGGCTCCACAGGTGCCATGGGTGCTACCGGCCCAACTGGCCTGACCGGTTTGACCGGGCCAACGGGAATGATTGGTTTGACCGGTGCAACGGGTGCAACGGGTGCAACGGGTGCAACAGGTGCAACAGGTGCAACAGGCCCGGTAGGTGCCATTGGTCCTCAAGGAGTTGCAGGCATTTCCGGCGCAATAGGTTTGACAGGTAGTGACGGTGCGGACGGTGAAACTGGCGCCACTGGATTGGCGGGTTTGGACGGTGCGACGGGTTCAATCGGTCCAACAGGATCTATTGGCCCAATCGGTCCCATCGGCCTGACCGGATTGACAGGAGCCACTGGCACTGCAGGTGCGACGGGTTCAACAGGCCCAACTGGCTTGGTCGGCGCAACCGGTATCGCTGGCGCTGACGGACCAATGGGTTTGCCTGGCGCTCCAGGCACTGACGGTACCGATGGCGAAGTCGGCGCAACTGGCGTGGCCGGTGCAACTGGTGCGACAGGTGCCGCCGGAGTTGCTGGCCCAGAAGGTGCAACGGGTGCGACTGGTCTTGCGGGTTCCGCTGGGCCGATTGGCCCGACTGGATTGACGGGGGCTATTGGCCTAACTGGCGCAACAGGCACTGCTGGGGCTACTGGCGCCACAGGTGTGGCGGGGGCCGACGGTGAAGCAGGAGCAACTGGGGTTGCAGGTGCAGACGGTGCAACGGGTGCCACAGGATCGGAGGGAGCAACGGGTGTCGCAGGTGCTGCTGGCGCAATCGGCCCCATCGGCCCAAGTGGTTCGGCTGGTGCAACCGGTGCTGCTGGGCCCACAGGTTTGACCGGTGTGGCGGGAGCAACTGGCCTGGGCGGTGCAACGGGGGCAACTGGGCTTGCGGGTGCCGCTGGGCCTATTGGCCAGACTGGATTGACGGGGGCTATTGGCCTAACTGGAGCAACAGGAACTACTGGGTCTACTGGCGCTACAGGCTTGGCGGGGGCCTCGGGTGCAGCTGGAGCAACAGGATCGGTGGGCGCAATTGGTGTTGCTGGTGCTGTTGGTGCAACTGGAGCAGCTGGGGTTGCAGGTGCAGACGGTGCAACCGGAGCCACTGGTGCTACAGGCGTAGCAGGGGCCGACGGTGGCACTGGAGCAACGGGTGCGACAGGATCTGTGGGCGCAACTGGTGTCGCTGGGGTCGCTGGGGCTGTTGGTGCAACTGGAGCAGCTGGGGTTGCAGGTGCAGACGGTGCAACGGGTGCGACTGGTCTTGCGGGTTCCGCTGGGCCTATTGGCCTGACTGGATTGACTGGGGCTATTGGCCTAACTGGCGCTGCAGGCGTAGCAGGGGCCGACGGTGGCACTGGAGCAACGGGTGCAGCTGGAGCAACAGGATCGGTGGGCGCAACTGGTGTCGCTGGTGCGGTGGGCGCTATCGGCCCCATCGGCCCAAGTGGTTCGACTGGTGCAACCGGTGCTGCTGGGGCCACAGGTTTGACTGGTGTGGCGGGTGCAACTGGAGCAACTGGCCTGGGCGGTGCAACGGGGGCAACTGGTCTTGCGGGTTCCGCTGGGCCTATTGGCCTGAGTGGATTGACTGGGGAAACCGGTCTAACTGGCGCTACAGGTGTGGCGGGGGCCGACGGTGAAGCTGGAGCAACTGGGGTTGCAGGTTCAGACGGTGCAACGGGAGCCACTGGCGCTACAGGCTTAGCTGGGGCCGACGGTGGCACTGGAGCAACGGGTGCCACAGGATCGGTGGGCGCGACTGGTGTCGCTGGTGCGGTGGGCGCTATCGGCCCCATCGGCCCAAGTGGTTCGGCTGGTGCAACCGGTGCTGCTGGGGCCACAGGTTTGACTGGTGTGGCGGGTGCAACTGGCCTTGCGGGCTCTGCTGGGCCTATTGGCCAGACTGGATTGACGGGGGCTATTGGCCTAACTGGCGCGACAGGAACTGCTGGGGCTACTGGCGCCGCAGGCGTGGCGGGAGCAACGGGTGCCACAGGATCGGTGGGAGCAACGGGTGTCGCAGGTGCTGCTGGCGCTATCGGCCCCATCGGCCCAAGTGGTTCGGCTGGTGCAACCGGTGCTGCCGGGGCCACAGGTTTGACCGGTGTGGCGGGAGCAACTGGCCTTGCGGGCTCTGCTGGGCCTATTGGCCTAACTGGCGCGACAGGAACTGCTGGGGCTACTGGTGCTGCAGGCGTGGCAGGCGTGGCGGGGGCAACGGGTGCCACAGGATCGGTGGGCGCAACTGGTGTCGCGGGTGCGGCGGGGGCAACAGGTCTGACCGGATTGACGGGGGCAAGTGGCTTGACCGGGGCAACCGGTCTAACTGGCGCTACAGGCGTGGCGGGAGCCGACGGTAAAACTGGAGCAACTGGTGTCGCTGGTGCGGTAGGCGCTATCGGCCCCATCGGCCCAAGTGGTTCGGCTGGTGCAACCGGTGCCGCCGGGCCCACGGGTCTAGTCGGCCCGACAGGGGCCACAGGAGTTACGGGGGCAGACGGAGCCCTGGGCCCAGCTGGTCTCACTGGCTCGCCTGGTCAAGCTGGCTCCGACGGTACCTTCGGCTTGGCTGAAACACCTGGGTTGACTGTCTTGATCGTTGCACCAGGCGGTGGGGTAAATCAAACGGGCGTGAACCATCAGCTGGGTCAGGACAGCACCGTTGCGGTCATTGTTGACATCACGGGGCCAACCGCGCCCACCCCTGCCGACGACCACATTGAGGCAACACCTGAGCAGCCCTCAACCATCCCAATCGAAGCGCCGACAGCCGCGCCGAACCTCCCTTCACCCCCTCAACCGGAGGGCACATCGCCTGCTGGCGCATTCCCATTCATCGAGCTGCGAGCACCCAAACAGGATCGCAACTGAGTCATCGGCCGCCTTACAGTTCGCATCAAAAGCATGCACAGGAGGTTCCGTGAGTGGGTCCACACAACAGAGCGACGATGTCCTCAGGTTGCCGACACAGTAGGCACCTTGCTCGCCACCTTCTGGGGTTGGTGTGCGCGCTTTGATCGGCCGCCGAGCCGAGCGAAAAGGGCAATAAGGCCAAAATCGGGGGCTACACCTTTCTGGTGTTCGCCTTTGTTTGCACCTGTTGTAATGCCGGTTCAGCCGGAAGATGCCCATGCCCATGCTTTCCGTACCCCACTGTGGCGCGACCACACGGCTTGTGTTGACCAGCCTGGCCCTTGGTATCGCCCCCTGGGCCGCTGCACAAGCGCCAGGCGGTTTGTCCGAACAGGATTTTTTAACCGACATGCCCATGGTGCTGTCGGTGTCGCGCCTGCCTCAGCGGCTGGATGAGACGCCAGGAGCTGTCACCCTGCTCGACCGCGACATGATCAGGCGCTCGGGAGCGCGAGACCTGGCCGACCTTCTGCGGCTGGTGCCTGGCTTTCAATCCAACGCCTCGTTCGAAGGGGTGGCGCCCGTGGCCGGTTACCACGGGGGGTTCGATGCCTTCTCCAACCGCATGCAGGTGCTGATTGACGGGCGCTCAGCCTACTCGCCGTATTTCATCGGCACTGTGGGACCAGGCCTGCAAACGGTGGCGTTGCAAGACATCGAACGCATCGAGGTGTTGCGTGGCTCCAATTCAGCGGCCTACGGCGCACGGGCCGTGCTGGGGGTAGTGAACATTGTCACCCGCCACACCCTGGACACCCTCGGCACCCAAGTGAGCACAGCTATTGGCCAAAACGGTGTTCTCGATGCACAAGCCAGGATAGGTTGGGGCCGTGAGGGCGCCAGTTTCCGCCTGACCGCCGACCGATCAGCCGACGATGGGCTGGCGGGTGCCTTTGGCCACAGCCGGGTGGAGAGGGTGAATTTTCGCTCCGACTTCAACCCCACCCCAGTGGATGAGGTACAGGTGCGGGTGGGCGGACTGTCGGTGCTCTCTGGCAGGGGATTGATGGGTATTGACGACCTCCCAGCTCCAAACAACCCCCCACGGGAAAGCACGTTTGGCACCGGCTATGCGCAGGTGGATTGGCGGCGCAACCTGGGTGATGACCAGGATGTCGCCATGACCTTGTCGCACACCCAGGAGGTGTACCAAGACAGCTTCCAGTACCCCTTGCAGCTGCTCAACCCAAAAAACCGTCCTCCGCTGTTTGGGCCCAACGACTTTTATGTGGTGGGCGTGGGCGGCAAGGCCAGCAACCAGACCGCTTCTTGGCAACACACGCTTCGCCAGGGGCCCAACCTGCGCGTGGTGTGGGGGGGTGAACTCAGGCGAGAGCAAGTCTCCTCCGAGCCGCTGTACAACACCACAGCGGATTTTCAGACCGACTTCAAGCGCCTGTTCGCCAATGCCGAGTGGCGCATGCAACCCCAACTGGTACTCAATGCCGGCGCCATGGTAGAGCGAATCAGCGCCAGCGGTGACAGCAGCAGCCATGTGGCACCCCGGGTTATGCTGAACTGGCATATGGCGCCCGGCCACACTGTGCGTGCGGGCGTGTCCAGGGCGCAACGCCCCCCGAGCACCTTTGAAAACCACGCCGATGTGCGCTATACCCTCAACGGCCGGGTGCTGGCGCAGTCTGTCCTCGCCAGCGGCAACCTCCGGCCTGAAACAGTGTGGGCCAAAGAGCTGGGTTACCTGCTGGATGCGCCCCAGCGGGGGTTGGGACTGGATGTGCGTGTGTTCCATGAACGGCTGGACGGCTACATCATTCAACTCAACGAAAACTCCGTGCCCCGCCGCGTCATCAAAGACTATGCCAACACCGACGGCTTTGATATTCGGGGTCTGGAGTACCAGCTCAAGTGGCAGCCTTGGCGCGGCACAGAGTTGAACTTCAACCAGACCTACATCGATCTGGTCACCGCCAACCCGAGCGTCAAGTACGTCGCGCCCAAACTGGCTACCACCGTGGCACTGTTTCAGCGTCTGCCCAATGGCATCGACCTTGCCCTGCTGCACCAGCAGAGCACCGACGTCCGGCTGTTCGCAGGCTCCGCGGGCACCGCAAACCCCAGGCGCCGCACGGATATGCGTGTGGCCAAGCCCGTTCAAGTCGGTGGTCACCGCGGGGATCTGGCGCTGGTGGTGCAGAACCTGGGTTCGCCCCAGCAGGTGCACAGGCCATCATTCTGGTTCGAACGCCGCGCCTTTGTGACCCTCACCCTGTCCAATTGATGTGACCCACCAGCGCAGGGCATGGGCCACAGGGTGGCGGCTGGTCTTGGTGCTGCTCTGGCTGTGTGCGGCCACAGGGGCTCGGGCCACCACGCCACCAACGGTTGTCGTCGTCAGCAGCGACACCGGCTTGGCCTACACCGAGGCCGCCGATGCCCTTGTGCGGGGGCTCGTGCGCCCGCGGCTGCCCGAAATTCAGGTTCAGCGGATGACGGTGGCCGAATTTTCTGCCACCCGCCCGCCCACGCCCCAGCTGTACGTGGCACTGGGCGCGCAAGCCGCGCTGGTGCTGGCCCGCGCACAGCCCACGGTGCCTGTGCTGTGTACCCTGTTGCCTCGGCAGGCGTTCGAGCGAGCGCTGGAGCAAGGTGGGTTCAAGGCCTCCCGGCAGTTCTCTGCCCTGCTGCTGGACCAACCCCTCAGCCGCCAGTTGGCGCTGGTGCGCCTGGCTCTGCCAGGGGCCAAGCGCCTGGGTGTGCTGTGGGGGCCTGAATCCAAGGCCTTGGCCCCTGCCATGGCATCACTGGCCACAGCGCAAGGGCTGCAGCTGGTACAGGCCGATTGGGTTGCTGGCCAGCCCGTGTTCGCAGGCGTGCGTCAGGTGCTTGAGAGTGCCGATGTGCTGCTGGCCCTGCCCGACCCCGAGGTGTTCAATACCCACACCGTTCAGCACCTGCTGCTGGCCTCGTTCAGGGCAAGGGTGCCCATGGTGGCGTTTTCACCCGCCTACGTGCGTGCGGGAGCACTGCTGGCCGTGTACGTCACGCCAGCCCAACTGGGTGAGCAGGCCGCCGAAGTGGCCCAGGGTGTGCTGCAAGGCAAAGACTTGCCCGCACAGCCCATCCACTCCCGACGGTTTTCCGTCCAGGTGAACGACCATGTGGCGCGTGCGCTGGGGCTGTCACTGGATGCCGATGAGCTCAGTCACCAGCTCAAGCAGCGAGAGGGCAGACCATGAAGCGCATGGACATTCGCGCCCGCCTGCTGCTGACCGCGCTGCTGCCCGTGACGACGCTGGGTCTGGTGCTGGCAGCGGTGTTCCTGCTGGGCTGGGTCACCGATGTGAGCGACGCCCACCAGCAGCGGGCCCGCCTGATGGCCAGGCAGATGGCCAGCGCCAGCGAGTACGGACTTTTCTCGGGCAACACCGCGCACCTGCAGTCGGTGGTCAATGGTGCTCTGCAAGAGCCCGACGTCGTGTGGGTGGGCCTGGTCAATCCACAGGGGCAGTTGGTGGCGCAATCCGGTCGACCCCCGCCCTCCCATCTCCCCACGCTGACAGCGGGTGAGAGTCTGATTCCCGACGCACTGCGGCGCCAGGACTGGCTTGTGCAGCCCGTCCTGGCCAGCCAGATCCCATTGGATGATCTGTTTGACGCCGGCTCCCCTTCCAGCGATGCACCGCCCCCACTGGGCCATGTGGTCATGGCGTTCTCGCGCGAAACACTCGACCAGCGCGAGCAGCGCTTGATTTGGGTGGGCGTGGCGGTCACCTTGGCAGGCATGCTGTTCGGTGGTGTGCTGGCGTGGCGGTTGGGTCGCGGGCTGATCGAACCCATCATGGAGGTATCGGCGGTCATCGACCGGATTGCTCGCGGCAACCTCTCGGCCCGAGCCTTGGCGCCGCCCGACGATCCCATGCGCGACCTGAAACTGGGCGTCAATCACATGGCCATGCGCCTGGAGCAGGGGCGCGACGAGTTGGAGCAGCGCATCGCCATGGCCACCCGTGCCCTACGCGAGCGAACCGAAGAGGCCGAAACCGCCACCTTGGCGAAGTCGCGGTTTTTGGCAGCGGCCAGCCATGACCTGCGCCAGCCCACCCATGCGCTGGGCATGTTCGTGGCCCGTTTGTCCCAACTGCCCCATGATGACGAGACCAGGCAGCTGATTTCCCACCTGGAGACCTCGGTTCAAGCCATGCAAGCGCTGTTGGATGCCTTGCTGGACATTTCCCGACTGGATGCGAAGTCGGTTCAGGTGCGCTCGCGCCCGTTTGCGCTGAGCGAGGTCTTCGCGCAGCTGAGCAACAGCCTCACGCCCTTGGCCCTGCAACAAGGCGTGCGGCTGCGGATTCTCCCCACCACGGCATGGCTGCTCACGGACCCAGCCCTGTTGTCCCGCATCTTGCTCAACCTGGTGAGCAACGCACTGCGCTACACCCCCCAAGGCACGGTGCTGGTGACCTGCCGACGCACTGCCGATGGCCAACATGCCCGACTGCAGGTGTGGGACAGCGGCATTGGCATTGCGCCCGAAGACCACGAGGCTGTGTTCCGGGAGTTCTACCAGGTGGGCAACCGTGAGCGGGATCAGGGCAAGGGGTTGGGCTTGGGCCTGAACATTGTGCAACGCACGGCCCGCCTGCTGGGGCTGCCGCTGCAGCTGCGCTCGGCCTTGGGTTGTGGCAGCCGCTTCAGCGTGCTGGTGCCCTTGGCCCCCATAACCGAAGGGCAAGTGCACCAGCTGGCCCCCATCGCCGAACCCAACGACCCACTGCGTGGGCTGGGTGTGCTGGTGATTGAAGACAACGCGCTGGTGCGCGAAGGCCTGGTGGGCCTGTTGCGATCATGGGGCTGTGAGGTGGGCGTGGCCGACGGACAGGCCGAGGCGCTGCAACTGCTGCTGCATGGGCCCCAAACGCATGTGCTGATCAGCGACTACCGGCTCGGGCACGGCAACAACGGCATCGACCTGATCCAGCACCTGCGCCACACCGTTGGCTGGGCGTTGCCCGCCTGCCTCATCAGCGGTGATACCGACCCCGTGGTGATCCACTCGGCCCAACAGGCGGGACTGACCTTGCTGCACAAGCCCGTTAGGCCGGCCAAACTGCGCAGCCTGCTGCGCCGCCTGGCCGCAGCGCCCGGCACAGGTGGGCCTGCCGGGGCTCACGGCGGCGACAGCGGGTTAGAGTAGCCCAATTGGATGGCGGTGGCCACCACCTTGGAGCGGGTTTGCACACCGAACGCCCGCAGCAGCCCACTGACGTGGTTTTTGACGGTTTCTTCGGACACATTCAAGGCCCGTCCAATGTCTTTGTTGGAGCTTCCCCCCATCAGCAGGTGCAGCACCTCTTCCTGTCGTGGGGTGAGCGACAAGCCATTCCCCACCACCGCCTCTGGGGGGAAGCCCGCCATGCCGTGTGTGGCGACATCGGGCGGGGTGTACACCTCACCCCGCAGCACACTGGCCACGCAGTCCAGAAGTTCGTGGCTCAGGCCTGACTTGGTCAGAAACGCGGCCGCACCTCCATCCATGACCTGGCGAACAACCAGCGGATTGACCGAGCCCGAGAGCATGATGACCGGTAACTCCGGGTGGCGACGGCCAAACACCCGCAGTGCCTCCAGCCCATTCAGGTCGGGCAGGTGGTAGTCGAGCAGCACCACATCCAAGTCGGGGTGCTGCTGGGCCAGCTCAAACGCCTGAGTACATACCCCAGCGTCCAGCACCTCGACGCTGTCGCCCAGGCCCTTGAGCACCTGCCGCAGGCCCTCACGCACCAGTGCGTGGTCATCGACGACAAGAATTTTCAAGCCAGTGCCCCCTGGGGTTGGTGAACCGTGTGTGCAGGGTCAGGTGATGGCATTTTCAGAAGCAAACTGTGGTTGAACAATCATCGGATCGGTACCGATTTTGGCCCATAACCCTCAGACCACAACTGACGGGGTTCGGCGCCCTACCCCCAAGGCCGCTGCCACTGCCAACAGCAGCATAAGGGCTGCACCTGCCAGGGTGGCACCGTACCAGCCTTTGTCCATGAACCCACCAAAGACCACGGGCGAGACGGCAAAGCCCATATCCAGCCCGGAGTACACCAGCCCATACACGCGACCTGTCGCCCCTTTTGGGGTGGCTCGTTTGATCATCATGTCGCGGCTGGGGCCACCCACGCCCACGGCAAACCCGGTGGCGGCCAAGCCAACCATGGTGCCCGTGGCGCCCAACCAGCCCGTGGCGCACACCAACAGCAGCACCGCACCAGCAGTCATGGCCCAGGCCACCACCCGGTCAGAGCGTGTGGCCTGGGTGGCCACAAAGCCGCCCACGACCATGCCCACCGCGCCACACAGCATGTAGGCGGTGATGGTGAGGGTGGCCATTTCCAGACTGGCCCCGTGCGCGGCTTTCAGGATGGACGGGCCAAAGCTCTGCACCACGGCCAGCGTCATGGTCGAAAGAAAAAAGAAGGCAAAGCACCACCACACCACGGGCAACTTCATGAAGGCCAGGTCAGCGCCTTTGGGGGCATCCACATGGCGGACCACCACCTCGGTTTTAAGCAAATGGCGTTTGGCAAACAGCAGCACCAGCACCCCGACATACAGCACAGCAGCGGCGTAGTAGGCGCTGCGCCAGTCGCTCAGTGAGGTGATGCCGACCAGAAACACCGGTGCCAGCGCCCAGCCCAGGTTACCGGTGAGACCGTGGGCACTGAAGGCGTGGCCCAACCGGGGAGCCGATACGCGCTGGTTGAGGATGGTGAAGTCTGCCGGGTGAAACGGCGCATTGCCCGCACCGGCCAGAACCGCCACCAACACCAGCCCGGGGTAACCAGTGGCATTGGCCGCCGCCAGCGAAGCCAGCAAAAACAGGCCAATGGCACCGAACAGCACAGGCCGCGCGCCCACCCTGTCCACCACAAACCCAGCCAACGCCTGGCCGGTGCCCGAGATGACGAAAAAAATGCTCATCAGCAAGCCCACATCGGAGTAGCTGAGACCAAACTCCCGCATGAACACCGGAAAGAGCGGTGCCAGCAGCAGGTGCGAAAAGTGCGAAGTGGCGTGTGCCAACCCCACCAGACCGATAACGGCTGCGTCTTGTTTCAGTGGCACTGCGCCAGGCTGGGCGTGGGTGGTGGTGGTGGCGGTCATTGGCCAGATGTTACGCGGGCCACCCCAGGGCGCTCGCCAGGCGTGTCACCGACGTTTCAACAACAAAGGACAGGGTTCACTAGGCACCCATACCAGGAGTCAATTCCTAGACTATTTTTTGATAAAAAATGGCTTTATCGCTTATTGGTAATCAATAATTTGCTATAAATTATTAACTACAACCAGCGCTTGAGCAAACCCATCAGACGCTGAAAGCGCTGACCATAGGGTGGGTAAAACAAGTGGCCCATGGCCCAGCGCGACTGCACCAGCACCGGCTTTTGCTGGGTGAAGCGCAAAAACCCCACCTCGCCGTGGTAGGCACCCCAGCCACTCTCGCCCACGCCGCCAAATGGCAGGTGGTGGTGGGCAATGTGCAGCAGGGTGTCGTTGATGGTCACCCCGCCGCTCACAGTTTGTCGCAGCACCTGTTGCTGTGCCGTGCTGTCGGTGCCAAACCAATACAGCGCCAAGGGCCTGGACCTGGCGTTGATCAGCGAGACGACCTCCGGCAACTGGCCGTAGGTCAGCACCGGCAAGACGGGGCCAAAGATTTCCTCGGTCATCAAGCGGCTGTGCGGATCCGGGTTGAACACCAGGGTAGGCGCCATCTGGCGGGCATGGCTGGCGCCAGACACAGGCACCTCCACCACCCGTGCGCCATCGGTCCGGGCCTCATCCACCAGCGCCTGCAGTCGGGCCAAATGCCGGTCGGTGAGGATGGACGCATAGTCCGTCCGGCCGCTGGTGGCCGGGAACAGCCGCTGCACCGCCAGGGCAAAGGCCTGCTCGAACTCGGCTTCTCGGCCTTGGGGCAACAGCAGGTAGTCGGGCGCAATGCAGGTTTGCCCCGCGTTGATCAGCTTGCCGTGGGCAATTTTGAGGGCCACCTGTTCCATGTCCGCCACACTGCACGACGCGTCGACGATGCACGGGCTTTTGCCGCCCAGCTCCAGGGTGGTGGGGGTGAGGTTACGGGCCGCGGCCTCGGCCACCTTGCGCCCCACGGCGGTGGAGCCGGTGAACATCAGGTGGTCAAACGGCAGGCTGGCGAAGGCCTGCGCCACCTGTGGCCCGCCCTGCACCACCACCACCTCGTCTGGGCTGAAGCTGCGGTGCACAAGCTCTGCCAGCAGCGCAGAGCTGCAGGGGGTCAGCTCGCTGGGCTTGATCATGGCGCGATTGCCCGCCGCCAAGGCGGTGGCCAGTGGCCCCAGCGTCAGTTGCAGCGGGTAGTTCCAAGGTCCGATGATGCCGACCACACCCAACGGCTGGCGCTGTATGTAGGCCTTGGCAGGCTGCAGGTACATGGGGGTGGACACCCGCTGTGGCTTCATCCAGCGGGCGCACTGTGCCTTGAGTTGACCAATGGTGGCCAGCAACACGAAGTAGTCGGCCACATCGGTGAGCTCGCGAGAGCGCACCCCAAAGTCGGCCGCGACCGCATCTGCCAGCGCCGGTCCGTGGGTGTCGATCAGCGCGGACAGGCGCTCCAGCCGCTCCAGCCGCCACGCCAAGGGCACATCCACCATGTGGCGGCTGGCCCGGTGCTGCGCGGCGAACAAGGCATCGAGGGCAAGCGGTGTGTCGGTGGTGGCCGGGGCCTTTGTCCGAAAGGGAGTCTGTTGTGGTGCGGTCATGCCCTGCATGGTAGGGCCGCTGGTGCGCAGGCGGTAGAGCGCTGGCTCCATTGGCCCGCCTCGGCAGCCTGTCTGGCCTGGCGGCGCACACGGAGCTGGCAGCTCGCATGTGGGTCGCAAGGTCGGAAGCGTCAGGTCTGCATAAGATAAATAACTATATTCTTATATGTTCAATAAATCACAGGAGACACCCTTTGAAACACCTCTTTGCCATGGCCGCAGGCCTGTGCGTCAGCACTTTTGCATTTGGCCAGGCGGCCAGCATCCCGGTGGGCACTGCGCTCACCATTTTTGAAAACCAGAAGGTCGTGGTGGTGCAAACCGCCAAAGGCCCGATTGAAATCACCCGCACCATGACCGCCTGCGGCAAAAACGGTGGCGTCATTCAGCCGCTGGTTCCTGTGCCGGGCATCCATCCCATTGGTGAGACGGAAATCATCCAGGCGCTGGGGAACCCCAAGGCCATGGTGGTGGACATGCGCGACACCAACGACCGGGTCAAAGGCACCATCCCCGGCTCCATCAGCATGCCCTACACCGAGGTGGTGGACCGCCTGGGCGAGTTGGGCTGCACCAAAACCGGCAGCGCCTGGAGCTGCGCCGAGGCCAAGCTGGTGTATGCGTTTTGCAACGGCCCAACCTGCCCCCAAAGTCCGATTGCGTTCCGTGCCATGACCCGCGAGGGCTTCCCCGCCGACAAAATCTATTACTACCGGGGCGGCATGCTGGACTGGGACGCACTGGGCCTGACCTCGGTCAAAAACGAGTTCTGATACCCACCCTGCCCCACCCTGCCCCACCGTGCTCTTCGTGCTGCTCTACCTGGTGGGTGCAACGGCGGTGCTGGCCCTGTTCCCACACTGGTCCACGGCCACGGCCTTGCTACTGCCTCTGGCTGTGGTGGCGTCTCTCAGGCTGCCACTGTTTCTTATGCCTAAAATCGGCATAGGGGGTCCCCCGCAATGGAAGACACCCCTGCCACACCACCGGGCATGCGGGTCCGCACCCGGCGGTTCGAGAGTTTGAGGTCAGGACAGCCTCGGCACTCCCAGCCTGTCAAAGTACGCAATGGTCAAAA
>JAUYTN010000008.1 GCA_030695205.1 Burkholderiaceae bacterium
ACGAATTCTTCCCAACATTTCCATGGTGATCACCCTCTTTGCCCCCTGCCCAATAATTGAGCAAGGCAAGTTAAACACCTGGGTCAGTTTTCAGTCGGCACAGTGGCCTGGGGTGGGTCAGTTTTCGGGCGGCGGCAACAAGCGTGGGAATCGATTGATGTCGCGCGGGGCCACGCCCACACCGTTGAGCAGTGCGCCGTCGGCCCCCCAGAGCAGCAAGCCCAGGTGCATGGGTGCGGCCTGACCGGTCGCCACCGTCTGGAAGTCGGTGTTGCTGCCCGGTGGCACGTGGAAATTGGTCGGCGCCAGCCGGGCCTCCAGCATCTCCTCCTGCACCCGCATGCCGCCTTGCCACACGGCCAGCACCTTCCCCTCGGCAGATCGGTGTGCCACCGTCACCGGGTAGCCGCCTGTCGCAGGGTTGGTGAAGCTGCGACCCCGCAAATGAATGATTTTGATGCCCGGCGCGTTGCCGCCGTCGGCCGCGATGTCTTGGAGCGCGGTGACGGTGAGGGCATGGTCCTTCTCGACAAAGTCGACGCGGTACTGCCCGGCCAGCGGCACGGCACCCTGCGGCCAACCCTTGGTCAGCACCAGGCTGGTGTCGCGGTCAGAGACGATGGGCACCGAGGCGTTGCGATTGAACGCCGGAGACAGCGCCAGGTGCAGCGACTCGCCCGCCCTCATGGCCAGCCCCGGCGTGCTCGGGTTGCTGTCGGGTACCAGCACGAAAACGTAGTCGGTCGCTTCGCCGGCCACGTGCCCGTCGTACGACACCGGTGCAGGCGCCGTGGGCAGCGCCAGCGGCTTCTGCGGCTCGACGGTGCCGCAAGCGGCCAGCAGCAGCGCTGAGGCGCCGACCAGCGGACGGGTCTTGAACATGCTGTGCATGGGAATATCCTTGAAATGGAGGGCTCGCTGTAGAACCCGTGGTGGATGAAACGGTCAGATGCCCACCGTGAGATTGACCCAGGCGTCGGGCATCCACTGGACGAACAAAGCTTCGAGGCGTTTGTCCCATCCCATCAGGATGGCCACTCCCAACAAGCCCAGCAGCACGGCGAAGGCGTGGCGCACGCGCTCGATGCGCGCCATCACCCAGTCGCGCACGTGGTTGAAGCTGCTGCGCGAGGCGTAAGCCACGGCCACCAGGGGAATGGCCGCCCCCAGGCCAAAGACACCCAGGATCAGCCCGCCCCGTGCCAGGCCGCCTTCACTCGCCACCAGCGTGAGCGCCGAGCCGAGCAAGGGACCCGAGCAAGGGCTCCAGACCAGTCCCAGAACGCCTCCGAGCAGAAAGGCGCCAGTGAGCGAACCGCCCTGAATCCCCGACGAAGCGGCATGGGCCGAATTGGCCAGCGGCAACATCCAGCGCGCGAGGCGCTCGCCCAGCGCAGGCACCAGCATCACCACCGCAAAGGCGATCAGCATGGCCGCACCCGCGATGCGCACCGAGTCACCGTCGATCCCCAGCGCTGGCCCGAGCGCACCGTGCACCATGCCGATGCCGGCGAACGAGAACACCATGCCCAGGCCCATGGCCACCGGCCCCAGCCGGTTGCCCTGCAGCGCACCGCCGACCACCAGGGGGAGCATGGGAAAGACGCAGGGCGACAGCGTCGTCAGCCCGCCAGCGGCCAGGCTAAAACCCAGTTGTGGAAGCGATACCAGGGCAGACATGCGTTCGTCCCGCTCAGGGTGCGGACTTGAACGCGGTGCGGATGGAGGCGGGGTCGGTGTCACCCACCAGACGCGCCCACTCCTGCTGCCCGCGCAGCACCACGAAGGTGGACTGGGCACGCACATTGAAGCGCTTCTTGAGTTCCTTCTCGGTGTCGTAGTTGACGACCATCACCGTCAGGTCCAGACCCGGTTCGCTCTTGAGGGACTGCAAGACTTTTTCCTGCGCGCGGCAGGTCGGGCACCAGTCGGCATGGAAATGCAGAGCAACCGGCTGGTTGCTGGCCTGGGCCTGCGCCAGCAGTGCGGCGGTGAAGGGCTTGATTTCCATCGCGTGCGAGGCTGCGCTGACGAGCAACAGAACAGAAGCAAAAAAGACGCGGCGAAGAACCATGATGACTGCTTATATGAACGAGAGCGAACCACTGAGTCGAGCGAACGTGGCACTTCTTATTCCATTTCCAGTTCATTAGATAAATAATATCCATGTCACGATTTCTTCAAGGAGATGGACATGGCGAGAACTGCGAGGGGTGCGGACAACTTGGAGTGGGCGCGCGAAGTGTTGGCGCAAGCGCACACGATTGAGCAAT
>JAUYTN010000041.1 GCA_030695205.1 Burkholderiaceae bacterium
TGTGAAATCACCTATGATGAGGATGTGATGGAATGAGGAAACTCCAAAGATCCACACAACTCAATCGTATGGATAAGGATTTAAGGAATTTCCTAATCCTATTATGTTTTTTAATCATTGTTTTTAGTTTGTTAGTGAGTGCTCAAATGCATGAGCCTTATTATGCTAATTACATAGCCGGGGGCGTTTAATTATGGTTAAAATAGGTCCAATCCATGATGAGGATTTTAGTATTGAAAATTTGAATCAAGAAATATTCCCTGAAAGTGATGATGAATTAACTAAGATTATCAAGAATTGCAGGAAAAATAAACTAAATTTCAGTGTTCAATACTTCTTAGGCCCTATGAAAGTCACAACTGCTTTAACTAAACGAGAAATCGAATTAATGGATTATGTTGTACTGGTATTGAATAATGATACTGACTTAGCCACTGAAGGAGTGATTTAAATGGAATCATTCAACGCTAACTGTTCCAATTCAGACCATTGCCTAAACTACCTATGTTCCAGGTACACGCCACAGAAAGTCACGGCCATGACTATTAAATCAGCGAAATGGTGTGATAAAAATAATAAATTTGTGGATATGGAACCATGGACTTCTGAGGATTGGGATATTCTTCAAAGTCAGTACATGAGATGCAATACGGTTGAAAAGGTAGCACAGGAAGGGGTCTAAACATGGGATATGTAGAATGTATTAGGCTTTGTACTAAATGTGGGAAACAAATCAAAATACCAATCAAAAGCACTATAAACCTTGGTGCTCTCGCCGGGCGATGCAGTGATTGTAGAGGATTATTAATATTAAAAGAAAAGGGTAGGGCGGTAAAATGAACACTGAGGGAATAGTTATTCAAAAAACTGAAATGGGAAAACTAATCGGAGCAGGAAAAAGAGTTTGGACTGGTGCCAAAACCGAAAGAGTAGCAGTTGATAAGATTGAAAGAGCCGAGGGTGCTTTATTTGCTAATGATTTGGAACTGGCAAGAATGGCCAAGCAAAAACAATTATTAGACTCTGAAATCACGACCCATATTGATAAAGTCTTAGAGGAATCAAGAGGCTACAATCAATCAGAACTCAATGAGAAAAAGGAAGGGGCTTTATTAGATTTATTAAAAGACGCACTACATGAGTTTGATACATTATCCGGAATGTTAGCTCATGATGGGAAACAAGAAGAAGCTATTAGATTATCTTTCAAAGATCTAAGAACTCGACTATGGAATATGATTAAGGACATGGAAGGGGCTGAATAATTTGATTACTGGGCTTAAACGAGTGGAATGTTGTTATAATTGTTCACATCGGGATAAATATGGATACTGTGATGAACACATAAAAGAGGGGATGATTTAAGATGGCAGAAAAAGGCGAAATAGTAGTAAAAGAAGAAGAAACCAGTATATTCCAATTCGATAACCCCGTTCAAATGGTGGAAGTAGCAACCGAAATAGCAAACGCTTTATCCGCTGTTATCGAGGGGCAAAAACTCTATAAAATAATTGGTAAGAAAAAACATGTTTATGTCGAAGGATGGACCACACTCGGTTTTATGACTGGGGTATTCGCAACTATTGAATACACTAATAAACTTGAAAGAGAACCCATGCCTAAACGCAGGCCTGAACTTGTTTATGAAGCTAAAGCAGTCGCTAAAAGAGCAGATGGCACTATAATTGGTGTAGCAGAGGCAATGTGTTCATCTTATGAGGATAACTGGAAGGGTAGAGATGAATATGCTATCCGGAGTATGGCACAGACAAGAGCAATAAGTAAAGCCCTAAGAATGCCACTCGGTTGGATAATGACCCTTAAAGGATACGCCGGAACACCCGCTGAAGAAATGGATGGGATTAAAAAACCTATGAATAATGGAGCTAAAACAGCTCCTAAAAAACCATCTAAACCCATTGATGATGCTATTGATGTAGAGCATGAAGTTAAACAGGAAAAGATAATCACTGATGACCTTGAAATCACTGATGATTTACAACAAGAACTCTGCAAAATCCCTAAACTAAAACAAGCCATATTAAAGGTTATCACTGATGAGGAAATCCTGAACCGAGAAAACATTATCGAGGCACTTAAAACCCAGAAAGGCAACACACCCGAACTCGTAACAAAACTAACCGAACGGATGGATACAATCCTACGGAGCTGATAATCTTGTCTGATTACTGCCCCCAATGCGGATATGAGGATATTAGTAAAGAACATCACATGATAGGCTTAAATGCCTACAAAACCTTTATTATCTGCCCATCTTGTCAAAAACGAACCTATGAAAACACTTATGCTGGAGTACCTGAGGTCCGACAATGAATCCGAAACTAGTAGAAACCATAACTGAATATGCAGAGGATGTTATTAATCAAACAAAAGAAAATCCTTTTGTATCAATCCATATGAGGGCATTGGGCTTAGCGGGTGCATTGAAGGTTATCGAAGACGACCCGGATAAGGAAGACCTTTATAATATTATTGATGAAGTTTTCCAAATCGGAGGTTACACTATCAAGATTGAAAAGGTGGAATCATGAGTAGTTCAATCAATGATGTACAATGCATCATCCAAACACCACGATACACCACCAATAGTGCCCCAAAGATAGTATATCGAAACATTTGCAAAACCCGCAACGGACGATATAAAATTGTTAAATCACTAAAAGGAGAAATCATTGATTTCGGAACATTCAAAACCCGACATAATGCGGTCTATGAACGAGACCTACTTGAAAAATATGATTGGGATTATGAATTACTCGTTGAATCCGGGAATATTAAAACACCATTCACCGATAATGATTTACCACCATGGCCAGTCACAAGAAAAAAACACCTATGGGGTGTTGGTGGAGTATATTATGTGCATAAACACACTAACCCATGGACACGAGTCTGGCAAGTACGAGTAAAATATAAAGGACATATGAACCATTTCGGTTACTTCAATGACCCTTTCAGTGGAAGTATGGTGTTTGAATTAATCCGAGACGAAATTAATAAGGTGACACCATGAGTCCTGTTTTTAAGGTTAAACCCGGTAAACGAGTCTGGATAGTCTACACCGGCCAACACGACACACCCAATATCTACGCATCCTATCACACCCACCCCGGCTACAATGCTGAAATGAAAGCCCGGAAAGAAGCCAACCAATTAAACAAGAAGGTGAGGGCATAAACCCCAATGAACCATTACCACAACTCAAAACCAACGAAGCAATAAAAATCTTCCTTGAAATGTACCACTCTGATGACATAAAACAAATAATCGAAACCGGGAAAAGAGGCACACTACACGCAGACTACTTTGAACTAGAAAGTTTCATAGAAGCACACACCTACCAAGAAATGACTGTAAACTTAATCAATACAATAATAAAAGAAGCAGAAACAATCCTAAACACTAAAACCAGTCACCGGATAAACTTCCGATTAATCGACATGCCACATAACACTTTACTTCATGACCTGGACACCGAACATATTGGAAAATTCATAAGTACAGCTGCAATGATCAAAAACATAACCCGTATCAAAGCACGGATAAAAGATGCCACCTTTGAATGCAGAGGGTGTATGCAAATAACCACATCTGGACAAAAAGAGGCAGAGGCTATGGTAGAACCCGCACTATGTCGAAGTTGTGGTGGGAGATCGTTTAGGTTGTTACCTGAAGAGTCCAGTTTTGTTAATTACCGATATGTTAAATTAGAAGAGCCATTGGAACTTCGACGATTTGGAGTAACCCGTGATTTCATAGCATATCTGGAAGATGATCTGGCAACGCCCAATAGTAATATTAAACCAGGTGATGTTGTAGATGTAACTGGATTGTTTCAAGTAGTAGAGGATGATAAAACACGTGAATGGCAATTCCTAATCAATTCACATAATATCACTTCTAAAAATTCTAGTTTCGATGACATGGACTTGAGCGACGAGGACAAAAACGAGATACTAGACCTATCTCAAAAAGAAAACATTTTCCAGTTATTCATCAATAGCATAGCTCCTAATGTTTATGGCTATGAAAACGTGAAAGCAGGAATAGTACTTCAATTATTTGAGGGCAACAAACCAGAAGAAGACACCATCGGTGATAGGTGGGTAATCCATATTTTAATTATTGGAGATCCAGGAATAGGAAAAAGTAAACTAGTTCAAGAAGTATCAAGCACCGCACCTAAAGGCATAAGCGTTAGTGGTACAGGTTCAACAGAAGTAGGGCTTACTGCATCAGCAATTAAAGACGAATTAACTGGTAAGTGGGCAATGGAGGCCGGGGCAATAGTCCTAGCTGATAGTGGAATCCTGAGCATAGATGAGTTTGATAAACTAAGCAAAAGAACCATGAAATCATTGAATGAACCTATGGAGCAATTAACAGTAAGCACAGCGAAAGCAGGTTTAGTTCAAACCATGAGTGCCAGGACATCAGTTTTGGCAGCTGCTAATCCTAAATATTCAAAGTTTGACCGATACAAAAGCATTAAAGACCAAATAGATATTCCAGAATCCACACTATCCAGGTTCGATTTGGTTTATGCAATGGAGGATATCATTGATGAAAAAGAGGACAAAGAACTCGCTATGAAGTTATTGAAGGGAAATATTGAGGATACATCACTGGAAACTATTGAACCAGGATTACTTCAAAAATATATTGCTTATGCTAAAAGTGAATATCGTCCAGTCATGAGCGAAGAAGCAAACCATGAAATAGTTAATTTCTATGTAAGTACTCGACAAGCAGCCATAGGTAATGAAGATAGTAAACCAATAACTCCAAGGGATATGAAAGCCATCGAACGGTTAAGCATTGCAAGAGCTAAATTAGAATTAAGGGAGTATGTGACTAAGGAAGATGCTATTGAGGCTATTAATATTTTCAGGGCAGCATTAAAAACCGTTGGACTTGAACCAGATACTGCGGGAGATTTACGGGGGGTTAAGAGTGATAAAGAGATTGATTTATTAAAACGTGCTGAGAAGTTAATTAAGGATAATATGGGATTATATGGTTCTAAATTATCCAGTAATGCTGTGAATGATATACGTGATGAGTTACTTGTTTTGTGTGGTGGTAGAGCTGATACTGTGGATGATGTGTTTAAGGAAGCCATGAGTAATATTAAAAATAGTGATGTGTAATACATGAAAAAAATGTATCTAGGGAAGTTCTGGAAATCATGGGCATTATGCCCCTATGCCCATTATGACCATGATTTTTGGGTCGCGCGTAGACCCATTTTTGATGCGTGATAAATATTCAGAAAAGTATTAAGCCCCTGCATGGACTTTATGGGCAGATGGTCATAAAAAGGAGTTGGAAAAATTGGAAGACAAAAATGTTAAAAAAGCACTCAAATTATCAATAGACGAAAACATCCTCAAAGAAGCAAAAGAAAACATTCCTAACCTAAGTAAATTATTCGAGGAAACATTAAAAATCGTACTGCAAAGTCAAAACAAAGAAGAATATAAAATAAAACTAGAAATAGAAGCCAAAGAACAAGCAAGAACCCAAATAGACAGAGAACTAGAAGTACTAAACGCCCAATTAAATAACCACCGCAACATGACTAATGATACAAACGAAGCACAAGAATTTGCTTGGAGAAAACTATACAGCCACTATCAACAAACACAAGGAAACCCACACCCAAAAATAGTAAAAGAATCTAGCGAAACACTACAAATAGAAGAAACAAGATTATTAGAATTTGTTAATGAAATAAGCATCTTTAGTAAGGAAATAGGAGTAAACCAGATAAGAAACTGGGAACACGTCAAAAAAGTAGCAAACCAATATGTGGCCGGGGGAATCTAAACATGAAATCAGAAGAAATCAGAAAATTTAATGAATCTCAGGGATTTGATTTGATTGATTACTTAAAAAATAATAATCAATTAATTGTATTAGGAAAACCAGGTCATTATGAAAGATTTTTAAAACAGTGGGATAGGGTATCAACCGTATTAGATGAAGGAGTCTGTAACCATGCGGGAACTACATTTTTAAGAAATCATATAGGTGAAACAATTGAAATTCCATTAGTTACCAAAAATGATTCACTATTTTTCACATTAGACCATGATTTCAGTAAAATTAATCCAGTATCCTGGTTTGATTTAAGAGGTTTTTTAATAATCCGAGAATCCGAGAACTCTAAACTAGCAAGACCATTCTTTTTAAAAGAAGATCAAATTGAAGAATTTGTTTGGGGATACATTAATTTTTTAGAAACCACCGCGAAAACAAAAGAATTCAGAGAACTTTGTTTAAACATGATGTACTTCAATCCACCAAACACTAAACGAAAACCTTCCATTTCTAAAAGTATTAGGCATGAGGTTTTTAAACGGGATGAGTTCAAGTGTGTTGAGTGTGGAGCTACTAAGGAAGATACCCGGTTACATATTGATCATATACTGCCAGTTAGTCAAGGGGGATCTGATGAGCTTGATAATTTGCAGACTCTTTGTGAGGAATGTAACTTGGCTAAATCTAATCGTAAATGGGAAGGGGGTTGTTAGTTTTGGGATGCATTTTTTGTGGTGAAAACCTTGGGATTTTATCTGGACCCGATAATTATATTTTCCTAATCCCGGCACTGGACTGCTTATACATCGGTCTTGTTTGGATTGGTTAAAGGTACGATACGGAGTGAGTTTATGAATAAGTTACATTTTGAGATGAAAATAGATGAAACGGCTTTTATTGAGTTACATGACCGTGATTTGAATATTGGGATTGGGCAAGAACGGTTTAGGAAAATAAGGAAGGCAATTAATCAGAAAATAGATGAACGGAAAAAAGAAGGTGAAAATATAGATGTTTATGATATTTTTAAGATTTTAAGTGATAATGAAATACATCTTTCAAACTATTTTGGGGAATACGATTAATTGGAGGAAACATTATGAGTCGAGTACATAAATACCAAGCCTATAATCCAGAGTACCTGGAGGGGTAAGAATAGAAGCCAAACAACCCATAATCTTAGGAGTGGATACACGGGAATCAATGGAAACCAAAGAAGCATTCCAGAACCTTAGCCTTGGTCGTAAAAATGTGCATATAATATATAAAGCCTTCACGGTTGGTGATTTCGTAACAAAGGATATGATTGTTGAGAGTAAGGAAATTAATGATTTCATATCTTCATTTACTCAGAGGATAACACGGAAGGACGGCACGGTTTATCGACGACTTGAATCACAGGTTAAAAGGTTACTTGATGCACCTCAACCAGTAAAGATTATCCTATTGCATGGTGGATGGGAAACCGTGTACTCCAATATCAAACAAAATTCAGTATTGGGTCAAATAGCATCAATAACGGCCCAAGGAATACAAGTAATATGGTTACCAAAGGATACTGATTGGGTATATTTCACCTACCGATTAGCAGTCAAAGCAGAAAAATATAATAACATTAAGGAGTTTTAGGAGTGGTTTAAGATGGTTGAGGACTTTATTAAATGGTGTGAGAATAGACAAATTCCAATATTTGAATTAGTTATATTGTTGAAATGGAGCCAAAGATACGAAGCCAAAGACCCATATTTAAAAACTGTCTTTGATGTTAAGGAACTGCCAGAGGAACTTGTTAGTAAATGGGATAAATTTGAAAGATGGATAGCATTCCTTTTTGGAGTATGTATCGGAGTAATCATAGGAATAATTCTATTAAATATCTTAGGAGTGGTTTAAATGGCAGATAAAGAATACCGGTCTGGATTTAAAGATGGTTATAATGAAGGCTTCCGAGATGGTCAGCACACACAAAGAATGATGCAAGATAAAATTGATTTAAAGAAAAGTAAAAAGAAAGACTGCTTTGATTATATAAGGTGATATGATATGATAACAATTCGGGATACTAACACATCTAAAAAACCTACATTTCAAGAATTACTAACTAAAATGCAAGAAATTCATGATAAAAAGGCTCACGATTATTCGAGTTCAGAAGATAGATTTGCTAATTTTAGGTTGGCAGAATTAACAGGAATTCCAATGTGGGTAGGAATTGTTGTTAGGATTGGGGATAAATTTAGTCGAGTATGTGAATTTGCTAAAAAAGGAAAACTAGAAGTTAAAGACGAAAGCATAGAAGATACATTATTGGATATGGCTAATTATAGTCTATTATGTCTTTTAGCATATTATGAAGAAAAAGAAAAGGTGAAATCATGAGCGAATACAGTTTAACAGACTTCAAAGAATGGTTAGAAGAAAATAAATTTAAAATGAACGCAAATGATTTTATTTGCACTGAAAGAACTTTAAATGAGTTTGAAAAAGAACAGGAAAAACCTAAATATTATGTCTATAATGATGACATCGGTAGGGATAATGAATCATGGGATGTTCGACGCTTTGATAAAAAAGAAGACATTGGATACTTAACTATTGCAGTATTCTTTATTGAAGACATACCAGATGCTGAAAAACGAGCTAATGATTTATGTGATGAATTAAATGAAAAAGAATTAGATAAAATAATGCCTAACCTTCCTCCAAGGTGTGGAAAATATAAATTATTAATAATCGATGATCCAAGTCGAGAGCTAAAGGCAAAAAGTATCGCTCGAGATGTTGCTCAGAAATGTGGCCTAAGACTGCCAAAAGATTATTAATACTGAAGTAAATTATAAAATTAGGTAAAATTATGGTGAAAAAAATCTGGATAATAACAAGATGCATCGACTGCAATAACCATCAAATCAAAGATAATGAAAATTATTGTTTTGATAAATCCCGAAAAGTGGCCTGGAAAAAAATAGTAACTAATATTTTAAAAACAGTTCCTAATTGGTGCCCACTTGAAGATTATCCTGAAGAATTAGAAAATTCTAAATCAGACAAAAACACCAAATCAGTGCTTAAAACACCCCTCGAAAAGACTAAAAAGTATATGGTCTTTAAGAGGAACGGATATAAAAAATAACTAAACACTTTTTTTCTCCCTTTTTTTCTACTACTATATAAGTTACTACACCTTAACTTTAGACTACTTATTTTATATGTCATTAACTATAAATATGAACAGCGACAAATAATAGAGTATGGGGAGGAATACTAATAGATAAAAACAGCTCTTTTCATATTATCACTTCAAACCCCCCTTCCTCCCCTTTCCCCCCTAACAATACTAATTTTAAAAACTACCCACGAAGCATAGATATCTGCCCCAATTGTGGATGCATAGTTTATCGTTTACACGATTCACATCGTGGCGAAACCTTCTGTAAGGAGTGTGGAATAATAGAACCTGGTTTTGATTTAAGTCTAAGTTTAAATGAATCTCAGATAAGAGTAAACGAGGAAGAATTAGCCAAGACATTTAATACTTTCAAAAGAATAAAAACTAAGAAAGGATATGAACGACAAAGTAATAAATTCAGACGCATAGAATGGTTAAAAGAACGCTATGACCGAACCACAGAAGGGAATAGTACCCTTTGGCGAAAAATAGCATTATATAATGAGCATATAAAAATTGTTAGTGCTGAACTGAATATGAATAAAAAACAGGAAGATCACGCTGAAAGATTAATCCATCAAATAGGGAATCTAAGGAATCTTTGTAAAAAATGTAAATATGAAACGGTTGTATCTGCCCTTTGTGTTTATGCCATGGAACAGGATAAAAGAGATATAAGATTAAGTGGAAAAAACCAGAACAGGTTCTTATTAGATAATGGATTGACTTATCAAAAATATAGTCTTATTTTAAGAAATATGGCCAGATTCTTTGAGGAAAGAGATATTTTCCCACACAAAAACAAAGAAGTATTTTAATGTCTTATTATTCTTTTTAAACTCTTTATATTCTTTCTATATGGTACTTTCCCACACAGTGAATACCTTTATAGTAATAACAGATAATTATTCTTATTTTAAATAACCCCTAAATACCATTCTATTTTTTAGCCCCTGAAAAACGGGGCCGCTACCAATTATATTAATTATTAATTTTATAAGGCGGTTCTATATGGATTTAAGAAAAATAACTCGAAAACAATTTATAAACTATGGTGGAGATGCAATTGCAGCTATGACAGCTGGAGCTGCTTTAATTGGATTAATTACATCACAATTGCCACCAGAAGAAGCTGCTAGTTTAGGTATAGTAAGTCTATTCTTAACAAGAGGCAGTACAATACTAGCTAATCTCATTGATTCATTAGAAAACAATGAAGAGACTGCGTAAAGAGCTGGTGTTATTATTGAAAGCCAAAGAAGACATTGAACAACAAATAAAAGAAGGCAAACTCACCTGTTCAGCCCATCCACTACTCATAAAACAATTAGAAAAGATTGATGAAAAAATGGATAAAAACTTTAAAAAACTTTTCTCTAAAATGGAAAAAATCGAGAAAGATGAAATTGAGGAAGAAGTTAAAGAAAAAATTGAGGCCAAAGCAAAAAAGGATAAAGCTGATAAAAAATCTGAGAACAATAAAATCTGGAAAGAAAGAGCTATTGGTGCATTATTCACATTAATTATTCTTATCATAGTTTACTTATCACCCCTTTAAAAACCATACTTGTGATAACCATGTGTAGTTTTGAAGTCTATTGCTATAATAAGAATAGAGATGGTACTGAATATTACAAAGAACTCGCGGAAACAGTAGATGAGAATACTAAAATCCGAGAAGAAACATCGAAAAAAGATTAATTAAATTTTAAAGGAATTTGATAACATGGCCTATGACTGGGTACTAATAAAATCAGAATTTGTCGAAGGAATCACCAAAGACGGTGAACCACACGACCCCACACTTCAAGAATTATCTGATAAACATGGACCCAGTATGTCCACTATCAAAAAAAGATCTGCAAGAGATAACTGGGTACAAGAAAGGAACCTCTATCGAACCAAAGTGGAACAAAAAGTACAAGAAAAAAAGGCCATACATTTAGCAGGGGAATCTGCAAGTTTTGGTTCTAATGCTTTGGATACTACAAAAAAACTTATTAATCGTATTAAAACTGAATTAGATAATCCTGAGCTTAGTCCTCATGAATTACAGAAATTATCTTCTTCTTTGAAAGATGGTGTTCAAAGTGGTAATTTGATATTAGGTGAACCAACTGAACATAAGGAACAATCTGGTTCCACTCAGAATAATATTAATTTTAATACTACTAATCAATCAAAGATATTGGAAGAAGAAGGATATGATAAATGA
>JAUYTN010000055.1 GCA_030695205.1 Burkholderiaceae bacterium
GCCTCCACCGCCGCGTTCAGCGCCAGGATGTTGGTCTGGAAGGCAATGCTGTCGATCACCCCAATGATGTCGGCAATCTTCTGGCTGCTCTGGTTGATGTCTTGCATGGTGGACACCACGTCGTGCACCACCTGCCCGCCCTTGGCTGCCACACCGGCGGCCGTCTGGGCCAGCTGGCTGGCCTGGGCGGCGGAGTCGGCACTTTGCTGCACCGTGTCGGTAAGCCGCCCCAGGCTGCTGGTGGTGTGGGTGAGGCTGTCGGTGGCCTGGTCGGTGCGGCCACCCAGGTCCATGTTGCCGCGCGCCACCTCGGAGGCCACGGCATCGATGTCGCGGGCCGACTGTTCCATCTGGCGCATGTTGGCACTGAGCGCGCGGCGCATTTGCTCCAGCGCCGAGACAAACTGCCCCAACTCGTCGCGGCTGGGGGGCACCAGGGGCTGCGAGTAGTCGTTGCTCCGCAGCAGCGCCACATTGGCCAGCACCTGGCGCAGCGGGAACAGCACCATGCGCCGCACCGCCACCAGCACCCCTGCGGAAGCAATCAGTGCGCCACCCGCCACCATGGACCACAACAGCCCCAACGACCGCCAGGTGGCGGCCAGGGTGTCGGAGTCGTTCTGGGCCTGTACCACCGCCAGCCCCCATGGCGCGAAATAGGCCCAGGCCACATGGGCACGGCTGCCACCGGGCAGCAGGCCCTCCAGGTCCATGGGTGGCAGTGCCCCGCTGGACTGGCCGGTCTTCACCGCCTCGACCATGGCGCGCAGCAGCGGATGGCTGGATGCCAGCCGACCGGGCGTGGCGGTGGCTTCCAGCACCCCCTGGTTGGGGCCTTCACGCACATCCACACCGGCGGTCCACATGGTGGATTCGCCCGCCATCTGGAAAGACTTGGTGACCATGGCCAGTTGCGGCGCCATGTCCAGGCCCACGAACAGGATGCCAATGACCTGGCCATCGACCACGATGGGCTCGTAGCGCGTCATGTAGGGTTTGCCCAAGAGCACGGTGCGGCCCAGGTAGGGGCGGGCGGCCAGCATCGCCGGGTAGGCAGGGTGCTGGCGCTCCAGCAGGGTATCCATCGCCCGGGTGCCATCGGGTTGTTTCAGGCTGGTGATGACGGGGCGAAAGTCGTCACCCTCGCGCTGGAACACAGTGGCCACACCGCCAGTGAGGCTGGCATAGGTGTCCACCGCATCCAAGTTGCCTGCCAGGGGGTAGCTGGCATGCTGCAGCTGGGGTTTGCCATCTACCTCGGACAGGCTGAACAAGACCATGGGCAGGCGGTCGCGCAGCAAACCAAATGACTGCTCGGTGGCCTTGGCCACCACGTCGTCCACCTGCTGCAGGCTGGCCACCAGCGCCTGGGTGCGCTGCTGCAGGCCCGCCACCCCCGATTCGCGCACCTGCTGGACCTGCAAGGCGGAGTACACCCCCAGGCCCACCAAAATGAGTGAACAAGCCAGCCCCACCACCAGCAGCAACTTGGCCGCCAGGCCCCAGCCGGATTTCCAGGGGGCGGTCGATGGGTCAGTGGCGTTAGCGGGGGAGGCGGCAGCGGTGGAGGTCATGGCAAAGGACTCGGGACAACAAATAAACAGGCGCCGGGCTCAACCCGACACTCCGGGGCGGGTGGTCTCGCGCACCTTGAAGACCGACACCACCTCCATCAAGCGCTGCGCCTGGCCGCGCAGGCTTTCGGCAGCGGCGGTGCTTTGCTCGACGAGGGCAGCGTTTTGCTGGGTCATCTGGTCCAGGTGGCTGACCGAGACATTGACCTGTGCAATGCCATCGCTTTGCTCGCTGGCGGCGGCGGATATCTCGCCCACCACATCGGTGACGCGCTGCACGCTGGCCACAATGTCGCCCATGGTACGGCCCGCATCGTGCACCAGCTGGCTGCCGCTGTGCACCTTTTCGACGCTGGTGCCAATGAGTGCCTTGATTTCCTTGGCCGCCTCGGCGCTGCGCTGCGCGAGGTTGCGGACCTCGCTGGCCACCACCGCAAACCCCCGCCCGGACTCACCGGCACGTGCCGCCTCCACCGCCGCATTGAGCGCGAGGATGTTGGTCTGGAAGGCAATGCCATCGATCACGCCAATGATGTCGGCAATCTTCTGGCTGCTCTGGTTGATGTCTTGCATGGTGACCACCACCTGCTGCACCACCTGGCCACCCCGGGCCGCGACCTCTGCCGCGGTGGACGACAGCTGCTTGGCCTGGCGGGCTGCGTCGGCGCTTTGCTGCACCGTGGCGGTCAACTCCTCCATGCTGGAGGCGGTTTGCTCCAGGCTGCTGGCAGCGGCCTCGGTGCGGCTGGCCAGGTCCTGGGTGCCAGCGGCCACCTCGGAGCTGGCCACCTGGATGCTGTCGCTGGCCTGCTGCACCTGCTGCACCAACTTGCCCAACGACTGGTTCATGTGGGCCAGCGCCAGGGTGAGTTGGCCGAACTCGTCGCGCCGGGTGGTCCGGATGTCCTGGGTCAGGTCGCCGTTGGCGATGGCCTCGGCCATTTGCACCGAACGCGCCAGGGGGTCGCGGATGGAGCGGATCAGAAACACCGCCCCCAGCACAATCAGCACCAACACCAGCACCACCGCAGCCGAGGCAATCACCACGGTCTGGGCGCTGCGCGCCTTCAGCTCCAGGCGCAGCGCCACCTGGGCCTGCTGCTGGGCCCCGACAAAGTCGGACAGTGCCCGCACGTAGCGGTCTCGCTGCGGCAGGAACTCGGTGTTGAGCAGCCGCGCAGCCTCTTCGGCCGAATCAGCCTGTGCCCGCACGGCCAGAATTTTCTTGCGAATGTCCAGCACCGCCGCGCGTTCGGTGGCCACAGCCGCCAGCAGCTTCTTTTCGTGCTCGGACAGCGGCAACGCGGCAATTTGCTGGTTGAGGCGGGTGATTTGCTCAATCACCGCTGCCGACTCGGCCTGAAACACCGATTGCAGCGCCGGCTCGTTGCTCAGCATCAAAGCGAGGTTGCGCACCACGTTGGCATCGGTCTGGCGTCGCCATTCGGAGGCCAGGGTCAAGCGCTCATCCAGCGCCGCCATGCGCAGGGCCGACTCCTGCTGCGTCATCTGGTTGCGTTGAGCTGCGAACCCCACCACCGCCCCCAGTGACACGACCACCAGCAGCACCGCCAGCCACAAGCGGGTGGATATCGCCAAATTTTTCACATCAAACCTCCTGCCCAGTTGGCGCATCATCGCCCGAAAATACCCATGAACACCATGGGGTGTATCCCCAAGTGGGGGGTCGTTAGCCTTTGCCCGTACCGGGAACACCCTCAGCGGCGGTCTGCGGCCGGGCTTGCGGTGGATTGGCCGCCAGCCGCGGCGCCTGCAGCGGACAGTGCAGCCTGAAGCACGCTCCGCCCTCGGGCCGGTTGCTCGCCTCCACCCGCCCGCCCAACACGCCCGAGACCACATGGTGCGCCAGGTGCAGCCCCAGCCCACTGCCACCCTGGCCCAGGCGGGTGGTGTAGAACGGGTCAAACACCCGGGCCAGCGCATCGGGGGCTATGCCTCGGCCATCGTCTTCGACACTCAGCACCCAGTCGCTGCCTTGGGCGTGGCCGCGCAGCCACACCGTGCCCTGGGGCTGGCCGTCCAGGCCGTGGGTCACCGCGTTTTGGATGAGGTTGGTGAGCACCTGCCCCAGGGGGCCGGGGTAGGAGTCCAGCTGCACACCAGCCTCAACCTCGCACACCACCTGGTAGGGCGTGCGTTTGAGCATGGGCTGCAGGGTCAGCACAATTTCGTGGCACAGATTGGCCAGGTCAAACACCCGGCGCTGGGAGCTGGTCTGGTCCACGGCCACCTGCTTGAACGACGAAATCAGGTCACTGGCACGCTGCAGGTTGCGGGTGGCGATGTCGCCTGCGGTTTCCACCTGGGCCATGAACTGCTCCAGGTCCGAGCGCCTGAGGCCCTGGGCACTTTGGGCGCGAAACCCTTTGGCACGGGCACTCAAGGTGGACACCGCCATCAGGCCGTTACCAATGGGGGTGTTGAGTTCGTGGGCCACGCCCGCCACCATCTCGCCCAGCGAGGCCAGCTTTTCCGACTGCACCAGCTGTGCCTGGGCCTGCTGCAAGCGGTCCACCGCCTGCTGCAAAGCCTCATTGGCCTGGGTCAGGCTCTCGGTGCGGCGTTGGATGCGGTCCTCCAGCTCGGCATTGAAAGCCCGCAGGTCCTGCTCCATGCGGCGCTTGTCGGTGATGTCGTGGATGGAGTAGATCACCAGCTCTTTGCCCTGCATGTGCACACGCCCCATGGCACCTTCGGCCAGAAAGTGCGTGCCATCGGCCCGAACGGCCATCGTCTCGACCCACGGCACGATGTCCTCACGCTCCAGCTTGGCCATGAGCTCGGCGTGCGCGCCCGCATCGGCCACGATGCCGGTGGATGAAATACCCCTCCCCACCACGGCGCTGCGGTCGTGGCCCATCAGGGCTTCCCACGCCCGGTTGACATCCAGGTACAGGTATTTGCCGCCGATGTGCTCCATCACGGCCACAGCCACCGGGCTGGCATTGAAAAACAGGTTGAATTTTTCCTCGCTGGCGCGGATGCGGGCCTCGTTGTCCTTCAGGGACGTGATGTCGATGTCTGTGCACACAAACTGCTGGCCACCGGTCAGGTCGGGGATGGCGTAGGTGGTGGACAGCAGCACCCGCACACTGCCGTCGCGGTGTCGCACCTCGCCCTCGTAGGGGCCAAAGGGCTGGCCGGTGCGCTCGATGTCGGCCAGCACATCCATAAAGGCCTGCTGCTGATCGGGGGTGTAAATCAGCTCGCCAAGTGTGCGGCCCAGTGCCTCGGCCTTGGACCAACCCAGCAAAGCCTCGGCCGCCGGGTTCCAGTTCAGCACCCGACCCGAGCGGTCGAACCACTGAATGGCGAGGTTGGGGGTGTTGTCCACAATGGCGCCCAGCTGCTGCTGGCGTTGCTGGATGGCCTGGGCCATGCGCGAGAGGCTGTTGTCGAGCACCTCCAGCTCCCGAATGCCGCTGGCGCGGGTCAATTCCTCGTAGTGCCCCGCTGCAACCGCCCGGGCATAGTCCACGGTCCGGTCCACCCGGCGCTGAATCTGTCGGGCCAGCAGGCTGAGGGTGAGCACCCCGACGACCAGGGCCACCAGCAGAGTGACCACAGTGATGCCAATCGCGGCCTGACGGGAAGCTTGGGCCAGCGCCTGGGGGTAGCCGACGTACACCACCCAGCCCAAGCGGTGGGAGCGGCGGGCAGTGCCTGCGTAGGACTCACCGTCGAACACCAGCGGTGCAAAGCCGCCGCCACCACGCAGCGCTGCCTGGATGGTCGGCAGATGCGACAGGTTGACCCTGACCTGCGACGGGGCCGTGACCGACGAGGCCAGCAACTCACCGTTGCCGTCCAGCACCAGCACCAGCAGGCCACTGGCCGCGGCGGGTCGCGCCACCGACTGGGCCAGCTGCGCGGCCGACAGCTCCACCAGCAGCCGCTCCCGCTCCAGCGGCAGCGCCAGACCGACCACCGGACGGGCACTGGTCGGCGACTGGTACTGGTCGCTCCACTGCGGCAGGCGGGTCGCATCGGCCAGTTGCAGCACCGGCAGGCCGCTGAGATCGTGGCCACGCCAGGCCGACCGGTTGGGCGTGTGCTCGGTCAGCCCGAACTCCACAATCCGGTGGGCACTGTCAAGCAGGTACAGGCCTTCGTACACCTCGCCCTGACGCACCAGCTCGGTCAGCAACCGGCCCAGAACGGCCGACGGCAAGGCGCCCCCACGTTCACCCGCGTCCGTGCCAGTGCCAGTGCGCAAGCTGGCCAGAGAACTGGCCAGTTGCTCGGCGGTGTCCAGCGAGGTTTCAAGCTGCTGCAGCGCCATCGCGGTCGCACGGTGCTGCTCGGCTTCGCCCCGCGCCTGCACATTGGGCAAGTGCCAGGCTCCAACCAGCACACCCACCACCACCACGGCCGCCAGCACCACCAGCAAAAACTGCCCGATCAGCAGGGCGCGCAGGGGCGGGGGGCGCCTTGCCCTCACGGCACCACCACAAAGCGGCCGTTGCTGACCCGCGTCATGGCCAGAGCCCGCTGGGAGTCGCCGTACCCGTCGAACACGATGTCTTGCTGCACCCCCTGAAAGCGGCGCAGCCGCAACAGCGTGTGCTTCAGGGACTCGTCCCGCTGCTGCTGGGCAAGCCCCGCCAACACCACCTGCATGGCATCGTAGGCGGCTACCTCGACAAAACCCGGCGCACGCCCGTAGCGGCGCCGAAACTCGGCATCGAAGGCCACGTAACGGGGGACCTTGCTCTCGCGGTCCATGTACTGCGCCAGCAGCATCCCCTCCACCGCTCGACCACCGGCCAGCAGCAGCTGCGGGGTGGCGGCCCACTCAGCGCCCAACAGGGGCAGGGTGATGCCACGCTGGCGCAGCAGCTGGGCCAGGCGGGCGGTATCGGTGGCGTTGGCCACCACCATGAGGGCCTCGGGCGAGGCGGCCAGCGCCTGCTCCAGCGCACCATCCAACGCTGCCGCGGCATCGCGCGGGTAGGCCACCGTGGCCACCACCTCGCCCCCATAGGTGCGGACGGCGGCTTCGAAATGCTCGGCCCAGCTGAAGGTGTAGGCCTGGTTAGACGCATCCAGAACCAGGGCATAGCGGCGCCACTGACCCGCCGCGAGGTGGTGCCTGGCGGTGAGCGAGGCGTACTCACGGGTGGATGAAATGACCCGAAAAAAATGGTCATCCACCCCAGAAAATCGGCTGCTGGTCACGGTGGGTGACACCGTCAGCAGCTGGGCCTGGTTGGCCAGTGGCAGCCAATGGGCGGCGACACTGCTGGTCATGGGCCCGACCATGGCGGACAGACCAGCCGACTCGATGGAGGGCCAGATGGAGGCCAAGCGCTCGGGCTGCTGGCCATCATCAAACACCCGCAGGTTGACCGCCCGCCCGCCCACCCCGCCACGGGCGTTGGCCTGCTCGACGGCCAGCAAGGCGCCATCGCGCCCACCCACGCCGAGATCGGCCGCACTGCCGGTGAGCCCGCCCAAAAAGCCCACCGTGACCGGTGCCTGGCTGCACCCCATCAGCATCAGCACCAACGCCAATACCCATCCCCATACCCAGGCCAGCAGCCGGGTGGATGCAGGGTTGGCTCGGATCGCAGGCATCAATTCGCCAGCGGCAGGGCCGGTGGGGCAGCCAACCAGTGCAGCAACTCGGGCTCGGCCATGGGCTTGCCGATCAGGAAGCCCTGGCCCTCATGTACCCCCATGTGGCGCAGGGCCGCCCAGCTGGCCTCGTGCTCGATGCCCTCGGCCAGCACACGCACCCCCAGGGTGTGACCCAGCTCGGCAATCATGGCGGCAATGCGCAAGCCACCCGAGTGCTCCAGCTGGCGCACAAAGGCGCGGTCGATTTTGATGCGGTCCAGCGGCAACTGCTCCAGGTAGCTGAGGGACGAGTAGCCAGTGCCAAAGTCGTCAATCGCCACCGACACCCCCATGGCGCGCAGCTGGCCCAGCAGCGGCTTGACCACCCCTGAGCCCAGCATGGCCACCGACTCGGTGATCTCCAGCTCCAGGTGCCGACCCTGCAAACCGGCCACCGACAGGGCCTGCGTCACCCGCTCCAGAAAACCGGCACTCTGGAACTGCACCACCGACACATTGACCGCCATGCGCTGGGGTGCAGTGCCGCGCTCCAGCAAGCGCCGCATCACCACACACGCCGTCTGCAACACCCAGTCACCCAAACTCACAATGAGGCCGGACTGCTCGGCCACGGGGATAAACTGGTCGGGCGCCACCAAGCGCCCATCCTCGGTGCGCCAGCGCATCAGGGCCTCCAGGCCGACCAGCGCACCGCTGGCCAGGTCCACCTGGGGCTGAAAGGCCAGGTACAGGCGATCGGCATCGAAGGCCGCGTGCAGGGCTGCCAACAGCTGCGCGCGGCTGCGGGCCTCGTTGGCCAGGTGGGCAGAGAAATATTCAAACGATCCGCGGCTATTTCGCTTGGCTTGCTTGAGTGCAATGCTCACATTTTTTAGCCAGTCTTCGCCAGATGAGCTGCTGCTGTCCAGGTCCGCCATGCCCAGGGTGACCGACACCCGGTGGGGTTTGCCATGGATGAGCAGTGGCGCCTGCAACAGCGCCTGCACACGCCCAGGGGCAACCTGGTGCCGCTGGCCCAGCAAGCCGAAGGCATTGCTCGACACCCTGGCCAGCACCACCTCGGGGCCCAGATGCTCACCCAGGCGGTGGGTCAGGGCCAGCAGCACCTGATCGCCGTAGGCGTGTCCCATGAGGTCATTGACCGCCGCGAAGTCGTCGATGTCCAGCAGCGCAATGGCCATGTCGCGCTGGCCACGGTGCAGCACCGCAGAGATGTCCTCCATGAAGCTCAGCCGGTTGGGGACTTTCAGCAAGCTGTCGGTGTAGGCATCGGCGTGGAGCTTGTTCAGCAAGGCCATGTGGCGTGCGCAGACCCTCAGGTTGCTGCTCAGCACGTCCAGCAGGCTGTGGTCCACGTCGCGCAGCGGCTTGGGCGTGCGTGCGTATACCGCCATGGCCATGCCACCTGGCGGACCGAACTCCAGCACCACCTCGTGCCCGCTGTGGTGGCTGACTCTGCCCTGCAGCGCATCGGCCAGCAGCCTGTGCCATGGGGCATGGCCCAACTGGGCCAACGTCTGACCGGCGCAGACCGCATAGGCACCAGTGGCCACCAGCACCCGGGGCGGGCTGGCGTCGGCCTCTTGCACGGCGCACACCAGGTCATCGGGGCGCATGTGCAGCAAAGCGGCCAGTTGGGCAATGACCCCGTGGGCAAATGGCAGCAGCCCCGTGGTCTCCAGCAGGGTGCTGGTGCCACGGGCAATCAGCGCCAGACCGTCGCGGTGGGCATCGATGGTGCAAATCTGGTCGTAGGAGCGCACCGCCGCCGCCACAGTGGCCAGGAGCTTGTGGTGGGTCAGCTCGGACTTGGTGGTGTAGTCGTTGATGTCGTAGCGCACCATGGTGTCGTGTTCAGGCGCGTACCCCGGTTGACCAGTGCGCAGCACCACCCGGGTGGCGGCCTTGCGGGCAGTCTGGCGGATGAAGGCCACCAGCTCCAGGCCGGCATGTGGGGTTTCCATGACCACATCGAGCAGCACCAGCGCCACATCGTCCTCGCGCAGCAGCACCTCGCGGGCCTGAGCCGCCGAGTGGGCGTGCAGGAACGCTATGGGGCGATCGAACAGCAGCACACCGTCGAGTGCAAACACCGTGGCCCGGTGCACATCGTCGTCGTCGTCAATGACCAGCACCCGCCACGGGCTCTGTGGCAGTAGCGGGGCCTGGGGCTCGGGGAGTCCTGTGTCGTCGGTGAAGCGCACCCAGTCGGCGTCGTCCTGTGTGGTGGTCATGGATTGCCCCTGGTGGTGCTCAGGCCGCCAGCCGGAACACAGCCACCACCTGCTGCAGCCGCTCGGCCTGCGCCAGCAGGTCGCGGGTGGCCAGAGTCGATTGCTCGACCAGTGCCGCGTTTTGCTGGGTCATGGTGTCCAACTCGCCCACAGCCTGGTTGATCTCGTCAATGCCCTGGGACTGCGCCGTGGCAGAGCGGGTGATATCGGCAATGAGGTGCGACACCTCCCGCGCATTGCCAACCACGCGGGACATGGTCAGTCCCGCCTGCTGCACCTGATCGGCCCCGGTGCGCACACTGGCCTCGCTGCGCAAAATCAGATCTTTGATTTCCCGGGCGGCGCCTGCACTGCGCTGCGCCAGACTGCGCACCTCGCTGGCCACCACCGCAAAACCTCTGCCCGCTTCGCCCGCTCGGGCTGCCTCCACCGCCGCATTGAGCGCGAGGATGTTGGTCTGAAACGCGATGCCGTCGATCACCCCGATGATGTCGTTGATTTTCTGGCTGCTCGCCCCGATGGCACCCATGGTGTCCACCACCTGGGCCATGACCTGCCCACCCTGTTCGGCCGCCGTGGCATTGGTCCGGGCGTTGTCGGTGGCGCGGCTGGCGGCCCCTGCCGTCTGGTGCACCATGCCTGTGAGCTCGTGCAAGCTGCTGGCGGTTTGCTCCAGGCTGCTGGCCGCTTGCTCGGTACGCTGCGACAGATCGCGGTTGCCCCCATCGATGCGGGCACTGGCGGTGCGGATGCCGTCGGCCACCGCCAGCACGTCCCCCACGATGCGGGCAATGGATGCCTGCATGCCGGCCTGGGCGCGCAGCAAACTGGCCACCTCGTCGTGGCCATCGACCTGGATGCGGGTGGCCAGGTTGCCACTGGCAATGGCCTGCGCACTGGCCCGCGCGTGCTCGATAGGCCTGCAGATGCTGTGCATGTTGGCCAGGGTCGTTGGCAACACGATGGCCACGGCGATGGCCACCGCCCCCACAAACAGCCACAGGGTGTGCCGGGTGGCCTGTGCCTGCTCGGCCTGCACAGCCGACGCACTGGCCACCGCCAGCGCGGTCAGGCGCCGGGCGGCCGCCAAGGCCTGGTCCATCTGCTCGTGGGCCTTGGCCAGGCGCAGATTGGCGACAGTGGCGGTGTCGTAGGCACTGATTTTGAGTTGGGCAATGACCGGCTCGGCCAGAGCCATGTAGGACTGCATGCTGTCGCGCAGTGCCCGGGCGGCAGCGCCCACCTCGTCACCCCCGTCGGCTGGGCCGTGGTGCAGCTCGGACAGCTTGGTACCCACCCGACTGGCAGCGGCGTACCACTTGCCCTCATTCACCGCGATCTCGGTGGGCTTTTCGTACTGGATGATCATTTCCTTCTCGTGGCGCTGCATGTCGGCCAGGGCCACGCGCAGGTCGGCCACCACCAGACTTTGGGCAAACGCCTGCTGGCCGAAACGGGTGGCCAGCGACTCCAGCGTGCTCAGCCCCCACCACCCCGACACCCCAACCATCGCCAGCAGCGACAGCACCACACCGATGGCACCCAGCATGCGCATCCGAATCGAAAACCGCCGCATCAGGCGCAACAGGGGGTTCATCACAGGTGCATCCGTTTCTTGTCAAGCAGTTGCCGGGTGGTGACCCATCGGCCGCTCAGGCCTTGAACACCGCCACCGCGTGGTTCAGGCGGTCCACCTCCACCGACAGGCTCTCGGCTGCGGCGGTGCTTTCTTCCACCAGGGCCGCATTTTGCTGGGTCATGCGGTCCAGCTCATCGACAGCCTGGCTCACCTGTGACAGCCCTTGGGCCTGCTCGGCCCCGGCCTGGCGAATTTCCCCAATGACGGCGTTGATCCGCTCGGCATGGCCCACCATTTCTCCGATGGTGACACCAGCCTCCTGCACCAGACGCGAACCCACTTCCACCCGGCCCACGCTGGCGCCAATCAGCTCTTTGATCTCTTTGGCCGCACCGGCGCTGCGCTGCGCCAGGCTGCGCACCTCGCTGGCCACCACCGCAAAGCCGCGCCCCTGCTCGCCTGCGCGTGCCGCCTCCACCGCCGCGTTCAGCGCCAGGATGTTGGTCTGGAAGGCAATGCTGTCGATCACCCCAATGATGTCGGCAATCTTCTGGCTGCTCTGGTTGATGTCTTGCATGGTGGACACCACCTGCCCCACCACCTCACCCCCGCGTACCGCCACCTCGGCATTGGTCTGTGCCATGGTGCTGGCCGCCCGGGCAGATTCGGCAGACTGCGCAACCGCCTGGGTCAGCTGGCGCATGTGGGTGGCGGTGCCCTCCAGGCGCTGGGCGGCCTGCTCGGTGCGTGCGCTGAGATCTGCGTTGCCACTGGCGATTTCACGGCTGACACCGGTCACGTGCTCTCCCGCCGCCTGCACCGACGTGACCACCTGGCGCATGCGCTGCAAGGTACGTTGCAAGTGGATGGCAATCGGCGTGGTCACCGCCAGGTGGTCCACTCGGAGCGCAACATGGCTGCCCTGGTCCATGGCAAGCACCATGCGGTTGAGCTCGTCACCGGCCAGGGCCGACTGGCGCATGCGCACCACCAGAATCACCTGCAACACCGTTTGTATGACCACATACACCGCGTGCACCACGATGCGGGAAAAGTCGGGCTCGTTCAGGCAATAAAAGCCGAAACCTGCCGCCAACAGGCGGTCAAACGCGACATGGTGCAGGGCAAATGCGGCAGCAGCCCACACGATGGGCCGCCAATCCAGATAAACCATCAGCAGCGCCAGTGTCACAAACACCCCGAAGTGCAGCTCCACCATACCCCGGGCAATCTGGATGTGCAGCACCACCATACCCACCAGCACCAGCGCCAGCACCAGGCTGGACATCAGGGTCCCCTTGGCCACCACATAGACGGCCACAGCCAGGGCGAGCAAGGCCAGCGACATACCGATGGCCAAGGTGGCATCGATCATTGACAGACCCATGCCAATGGCTGCCACCGCGCTGAGCCCAATGGCCATCAGCAGGATTTTGTCGCCCAGCACCGCTTGGGCGGTAAGGATGGATGCCGGGGCTTCGCGTGCAGGCAGGGCACTCATCGTGGAACTCCGATCACAGAACGGCTGGCGGGAGGAACTGCCTCTTCACACCCGCCCAACAGACAACCAACCATCGACCAGTCACCGAACAGGGCCGGGGACCGCTGCGGGCCATGCCCAGGGTCAGCGGTGGTCGTCCATCAGGCCCATGTCGGGGCTGGCCATCAGGGCCTGTATGTCCATGAGGATGAGCATGCGCTCGCCCACGCTGGCAATGCCGGTGACGTAGGCGTTGTCGGCCGCGCTGCTGTTCATCTCCGGCGAGGGCTTGAGCTCGCCCAGCGGCAGCTCCAGCACATCCGAGACCGAATCGACCACAGCGCCCACAATCCGGCCCTTGACGTTGAGCACAATTACCACGGTGAAATCGTTGTACGCCACCTGCTGGCAACCCAGTTTGATGCGCAGGTCCACCACCGGCACGATCACCCCGCGCAAATTGACCACCCCTTTGATGAACGAGGGCGAGTTGGCAATGCGGGTGGGCACTTCGTAGGACCGGATCTCCTGCACACGCAGGATGTCTATCCCGTACTCCTCACTGCCCAGGCGAAAAGTCAGGAACTCTTTGGTGGGGCCAGTGGGCTTGCCTTTGTCCCGCGCCGGGTTGGCGCCAGCAATCATCTTCGCTGCGTCCCCTCCCGCGCTGTGGCTGCGGGCGGGCATTGTGGGTGCCTGTGCCATGTTCATGCGTGCTCCATAAATGCAAGGTGGGGTCTGACCAGAGCCCTTCACACGGGCTGGCCTACGCCTTTTTAACTCAAAAACTCTCCCAATCCCCATCGTCGGCCGCGCTGGGTTTGCTCACCCGCGCGCCCTGGGTGCCAGCAGAGGTGCCGCCGCCGGCCTCACCGCCCTTGCCGCTCAGTGCCGGGCGCTTGAGCACCGGGGTAGCAGAAGCAGCTGATTTTTTTGTATCTTTTTGACCGCTTGCGCTTGATGCATATGGTTTGGTAGCTATTTTTTTATCGGATGAGCCGAGCCGAGCCTGCCCACCCTTCGGATGCGGCGTGGGCTGTGAAAGCGCACGGGGGGCGGGCGAAGCACCCGGCCCGGCGGGCTTGGCCGCATGCGGCTGGCTGAGCGAAGACGCCGCAGAGGCGCTGTACTCGCCCAACTGGAAGACACTCACCACCTCGGTCAACCTCAGGGCCTGGTCGCGCAGGCTTTGTGCAGCTGCCGCGCTTTCCTCGACCAGGGCCGCGTTTTGCTGGGTCATCTGGTCGAGCTGGGTCACTGCCACATTGATCTGGGCAATGCCATTGCTTTGTTCCCCCGCTGCCGCAGAAATCTCGCCAATGATGTCGGTCACCCGCTGCACGCTGGAGACAATTTCACCCATGGTTTCACCGGCCGAGCGCACCAGCTCGCTGCCCGAGCGGACCTTCTCGACGCTGGCGCCAATCAGCTCTTTGATCTCTTTGGCCGCACCGGCGCTGCGCTGCGCCAAGCTGCGCACCTCGCTGGCCACCACCGCAAAGCCGCGCCCCTGCTCACCTGCGCGTGCTGCCTCCACCGCCGCGTTCAGCGCCAGGATGTTGGTCTGGAAGGCAATGCTGTCGATCACCCCAATGATGTCGGCAATCTTCTGGCTGCTCTGGTTGATGTCTTGCATGGTGGACACCAC
>JAUYTN010000006.1 GCA_030695205.1 Burkholderiaceae bacterium
TCAACTTAACACACGTTTGGGGGCCTTAGCTGTTGGTCTGGGCTCTTTCCCTCTCGCCACCGGACATTAGCACCCGGCGACTCACTCCCATTAAACACTTATCGGCATTCGGAGTTTGTCAGGAATTGATAGGCGATGAAGCCCTCGCATCCTATCAGTAGCTCTACCTCCGATAAGCTATAAAATGAGGCTGTCCCAAAAGACATTTCGGGGAGTACGAGCTATCTCCCAGTTTGATTAGCCTTTCACCCCTACCCTCAACTCATCCAAATTCTTTTCAACGAATACTGGTTCGGTCCTCCACAGCCTGTTACGGCTCCTTCAACCTGGTCAAGGGTAGATCACAAGGTTTCGCGTCTGCTCCCACTAACTAAAGCGCCCTATTCAGACTCGCTTTCGCTTCGGCTCCGTACCTTAAGTACTTAACCTTGCTAGTGAGATGCAACTCGTAGGCTCATTATGCAAAAGGCACGCCGTCATCCCACGAAGGGACTCCGACCGCTTGTAAGCGAACGGTTTCAGGTTCTATTTCACCCCCCTGTTCGGGGTACTTTTCACCTTTCCTTCACAGTACTGGTTCACTATCGGTCTTCTATTGGTATTTAGCCTTACGGGATGGTCCCCGTAGATTCAGACAGGATTCCTCGTGTCCCGCCCTACTCAGGATACCGCTATGATATATAAAACTTATATGTACGGGATTATCACCCTCTACGATCTAACTTTCCAGTTAATTCCACTTCATTTTATATGCCAATATCGCGGTCCTACAACCCCAATATTGCCGAAACAATATTGGTTTAGGCTATTCCCCTTTCGCTCGCCACTACTCAGAGAATCGATATTTCTTTCTTTTCCTGCAGGTACTTAGATGTTTCAGTTCCCTGCGTTGGCCCATCTCTCGATGTGACCGGTCTTCAACCGGCCGGGTTGCCCCATTAGGATATCTGCGGATCAACTCATGTTTGCTAATCACCGCAGCTTTTCGCAGCTTACCACGTCCTTCTTCGCCCATAGAAGCCTAGGCATCCTCCGTTCGCCCTTAAGTAACTTCTTATTACTGAAATTGTAGTCCCTTAAATCTAAAATTTAACAGACCCAATCTATTTTTTTTT
>JAUYTN010000027.1 GCA_030695205.1 Burkholderiaceae bacterium
CTGCGAAGAGAGCTCCAACGCCGGACGGCTGGACATGGCCGTGAAGTTCAACGGCCATGTGTACCTGTTTGAGTTCAAGGTGGTGGAGCTGGCAGCTGAGGGCACCGCGCTGCAACAGATCATTGACAAGGGCTATGCCCATAAGCACCAGGCCAGTGGCCAGCCCATTCACCTGATTGGCGTGGAGTTCAGCAAAACCAGCCGCAGCGTCGTTGGCTTTGAAGCCCAGACGCTGCTGCCGCCATAACGGCCTGCTGGGCTGTTACCCCACCCACCGCCGTGCGTTGTGCCACATCTGCATCCAGGGGCTGGGGGCGTTGATGCCACCGGTGGCGGGCAGGTCGGTCCAGCTGAGCTGCACGTTGCGGAACACCCGCTCGGGGTGCGGCATCATGGCGGTGAAGCGGCCATCTGCGGTGGTGACGGCAGTCAGGCCGCCGGGGCTGCCGTTGGGGTTGAGGGGGTAGGCTTCGGTGGGCTGGCCGTGGTGGTCGGTGAACCGCATGGCCGCCAGCTTGCCCTGGCCAATGGCGGCCTGGTTGCCCCGGTGGGCAAAGTTGGCAAAACCTTCGCCGTGTGCCACAGCAATGGGCAGCCGCGTCCCAGCCATGCCCGCAAAGAACAGGCTGGGTGAATCCAACACCTCCACCTGGCTGAGCCGCGCCTCGAAGCGCTCGCTCTGGTTGGTGGTGAAACGCGGCCAGTGCTCGGCACCGGGAATGATGTCGGCCAGCTCGGCAAACATCTGGCAGCCGTTGCACACGCCCAGGCCAAATGTGTCGGTCCGGGCAAAAAAGGCTTTGAACTGCTCGGCCAGCACGGGGTTGAAGGTGATGCTGCGCGCCCAGCCAATGCCCGCGCCCAGCGTGTCGCCATAGCTGAAGCCGCCGCAGGCCACCACACCGGCAAAGTCGGCCAGGTTGGCGCGGCCGGTTTGCAGGTCGGTCATGTGCACGTCAAAGGCCTCGAACCCGGCCTGGGTGAAGGCCCAGGCCATTTCCACATGGGAGTTGACGCCCTGCTCGCGCAGGATGGCCACGCGGGGGCGGGACAGCACCAGGCCCACAGAGCCGCCCGCTGAACTGGATGTTTGTGTAGCTGACAAATCAATACCAGTAAGCGGTGAGGTCAGTTTTTCCTCAAAATTGAAGGTAATGTGAGCATGCAAACCGGGGTCGGCGGCCAGCCCGGCGGCGGCGTGTTCGGCGTCGGCACAGGCGGGGTTGTCACGCAGCTGGCAAATCTTCCAGCTCACGCTGTCCCAGACCTGGTGCAGATCAAACAGGCTGGCTTCAAACACCTTTTTGGTGTCGCGCCACACCTGCAACTTGCCCTTGCCTTCGTCCATGGCCGAGCTGTCGGGCCGTGTTTTGCCGACAAAGTGGCTGTGCTTGCTCAGGCCGTGCTCACGCAGCACCTGCATCACGTCGTTGCGCTCGGCGGTGCGCACCTGCAGCAGCACGCCCAGCTCCTCGCTGAACAGGGCTTTGAGGGTGAGTTCTTCGCGGCGGGCACTCACCTGACCCGCCCAGTTTTTGGCATCGCCAAAGTCGGCGCGGCTGTCGGTGATGCCGTCGCCTTCGGTGATGAGCATGTCCACGTTGAGCGCCACGCCGACGTGGCCGGCAAAGGCCATTTCGGCTGCTGCCGCCAGCAGCCCACCGTCGCTGCGGTCGTGGTAGGCCAGCACCCTGCCCTGCGCGCGCAAGGCGTTGACGGCGTTGACCAAGTTGACCAGCAGCTGTGGGTCGTCCAGGTCGGGCACCTCGCCGCCGAACTGGGCTTGCTCGCCGCTCAGGGTTTGCGCCAGCACGCTGCCACCCATGCGGTTTTGGCCTTGGCCCAGGTCCACCAGCACCAGGGTGGTGTCGGCTTGCGTTGCGTCAAGCTGGGGCGTGAGGGTGCCGCGCACATCGGCCAGAGAAGCAAACGCGGTGACGATGAGGCTGACGGGGGACGTGACTTTTTTCTTCTCGCCGCCTGTGCTGTCGTCAGCGGCAGGCGCAGTCCACTGCGTGCGCATAGACAGGCTGTCTTTGCCCACGGGAATGGAAATGCCCAGCGCCGGGCACAACTCCAGGCCGACGGCACGCACGGTGTCGAACAGCGCGGCGTCTTCGCCGGGCTCGCCACAGGCGGCCATCCAGTTGGCCGACAGCTTGACGCGGGGCAGCTCGAACGGTGCGGCCAGCAGGTTGGTGATGGCCTCTGCCACGGCCATGCGGCCAGACGCTGCGGCGTTGGTGGCGGCCAGCGGCGTGCGCTCGCCCATGCTCATGGCCTCGCCCGCAAAACCGGCGTAGTCGGCCAGGGTCACGGCGCAATCGGCCACGGGCACTTGCCAGGGGCCGACCATCTGGTCGCGGTGGGTGAGGCCACCCACGGTGCGGTCGCCAATGGTGACCAGAAAGCGCTTGCTGGCCACCGTGGGGTGCGACAGCACGTTGATGACGGCTTGCTGCAGATCGACACCGGTGAGGTTGAGGGGCTCTGGGTCGCGCTGAATACGCTTGACATCGCGCTGCATCTTGGGCGGTTTGCCCAGCAGCACGTTCATGGGCATGTTGACCGGCTGGTTGTCGGCCGTTGCCTGCTCGTCGGCCACCAGCAACTGGCGCTCTTCGGTGGCCACGCCCACCACCGCAAACGGGCAACGCTCGCGCTCGCAGAAGGCTGCGAACTGTGGGAGCGACTCGGGCGCAATGGCCAGCACGTAGCGTTCCTGGCTTTCGTTGCACCAAATTTCTTTGGGGGCCATGCCTGACTCTTCCAGCGGCACGGCGCGCAGGTCAAAGCGGGCACCGCGCCCGGCGTCGTTGGTCAGCTCGGGGAAGGCGTTGCTGAGGCCGCCCGCGCCCACGTCGTGGATGGCCAGAATGGGGTTGCCCGCGCCTTGCGCCCAGCAGTGGTTGATGACCTCTTGCGCCCGGCGCTCGATTTCAGGGTTGCCGCGCTGTACCGAATCAAAGTCCAGCGCAGCCGCGTTGGCGCCGGTCGCCATAGAACTTGCCGCACTGCCGCCCATGCCGATGCGCATGCCGGGGCCACCCAATTGAATAAGCAGAGAGCCTGCGGGGAATTCAATTTTGTGGGTTTGGTCAGCATCGATCACGCCCAGGCCGCCCGCGATCATGATGGGCTTGTGGTATCCGCGAACGACGGTTTCCACGGTGTCTGCGCCATGCGTCTCTACCGTCTGCTCGTACTCGCGGAAGTAGCCCAGCAGGTTGGGCCGGCCAAACTCGTTGTTGAAGGCCGCGCCGCCCAGCGGGCCTTCGACCATGATTTGCAGCGGGCTGGCAATGTGCTCCGGCTTGCCCACGGTGCTGCCCCACAGCTTGGACACGGTGAAGCCGGTCAGGCCCGCCTTGGGTTTGGAGCCCCGGCCCGTGGCGCCTTCGTCACGGATTTCGCCACCTGCGCCGGTGGACGCACCGGGGAACGGGGAGATGGCGGTGGGGTGGTTGTGGGTTTCCACCTTCATCAGTACGTGGTTCACAGCCTCATTGACTTGATAGCTAGGAACGCTTGACTGGCCTGCGGTGGAGGCACTTTTTCCTTCAAATTGTGCGGTGAAGCGCTGCACCGTGTGGCCTTCCATGATGGAGGCGTTGTCGGAGTAGGCCACCACCGTGTGCTGCGGGGTGGTCTGATGGGTGTGGCGGATCATGCCGAACAGGCTGTGCGGCTGGGCCACGCCGTCCACCGTGAATTCGGCGTTGAAAATTTTGTGGCGGCAGTGCTCGCTGTTGGCCTGCGCGAACATCATCAGCTCCACATCGGTGGGGTTGCGGCCCAGGGCGGTGAAGCTGGTGACGAGGTAGTCCATTTCGTCGTCGGCCAGGGCCAGGCCGAACTCGACGTTGGCTTGTTCCAGTGCTGGGCGGCCACCGGCCAGTACATCGACATGCGCCATGGGGGCGGCGGGCAGCTCGGTGAACAGGGCACTGAGTTGGGTAGCGTCGAACAGCACGCTTTCGGTCATGCGGTCGTGCAGCAAGGCGGCGGCGGCCTGCAACTGAGCCTCGGTGAGCGTGGGCTTGCCCAGCAACGAGCCCAACAGGCCCGACTCCAGCGTGATGTGGTACTCGGTCAGCCGCTCTACCCGGCGCACGGCCAGGCCGCAGTTGTGGGCAATGTCGGTTGCTTTGGACGCCCAGGGTGACACCGTACCCAGCCGGGGCGACACCATGAGCACCGCACTGGCGGCGGCCTTGGGTGCGTTGGAGGCATCAAAAGGTTCGCCGTAGGTGAGCAGTTCGCCCAGGCGCTGCAGGGTGGCTTGGTCGGGCGCGCCGCCATCGAAAGCAGCCACATGCACAAACCGGGCGTGCAGCCCGGTGATTTTGTCGCTGATGGCCTGGAGCTGGGGCAGCAACTGGCGGGCTTTGAAGGAGCTGAGGGCGTTGCCGCCCGAAAAGGTGTGCAGGTGCTGGGTCACGGTGGGGGTGGGCTGGCCTGACGGCCGCAGGAGCTGCGCAACCAAGGCGTTTCAGAGCCATGGAGGCTGGGTGGTTGGAGCCTGTATTTTAGCGGGGGGCTAGGCCGCTTACTGCTGGGAAACCCTGACCAACTGGGGCGGTGCAGATGCTGCAATGGACGTGAAATGGCAGTCCTTTGCAAGCAGCTTTTGGCGCTTGAGCGAATCCAGGTAAGCATTCAGTGCAGCTTGGAAACCAACACATTCGAGCCCATGAGGGGAGGTTGGGCGCCCACCGGCCAGTCGCCTGGACCTTCGAGCGGCCAATGGTGGTACGTGGCCCTGTGCCAAAACCGCAGATGGGATAATTTCAACCCATGAGTATTTCCATCAAAGACGCTGCGGGCATCGCAGCCATGCGCACCGCCTGCAGATTGGCGGCCGAGGTGCTGGATCACCTGACGCCATTCATCCAGCCCGGCATCACCACCCTTGAGATTGACCGCCTGGCGGCCGAGTTCATGAAGCAGCAGGGGACGGTGTCGGCCACGATTGGCTACCAGCCACAGGGCTACCCGCCCTACCCTGGGCACCTGTGCACATCCGTCAACCAGGTGGTGTGCCACGGCATCCCCAACGACAAGGCGCTGAAAAAAGGCGACATCGTCAATGTGGATGTGACCGTCATCAAAGACGGCTGGTTTGGCGACACCAGCCGGATGTTTCTGGTGGGCGAGTGCTCCATTGCCGCCAAGCGGCTGGTGACCGTGACCTACGACGCGATGTGGAAGGGCATTGAGCAGGTGCGCCCGGGCACGCGGCTGGGCGACATTGGTCACGCCATTCAACGCTTTGCCGAGGGCCAGGGCTTTACTGTGGTGCGTGAGTTTTGCGGGCACGGCATTGGGCAAACCTTCCATGAAGAGCCGCAGGTGCTGCACTACGGCAAGCCCGGCACGCTGGACGTGCTGAAAGCCGGCATGACCTTCACCATTGAGCCCATGATCAATGCGGGCAAGCGCGACATCAAAGAACAAGGCGACGGCTGGACCATCGTCACCAAAGACCGCTCGCTGTCGGCCCAGTGGGAGCACACCGTGCTGGTGACTGACACCGGCTACGAGGTGCTGACCCTGTCAGCGGGCAGCCCGCCTACGCCCGCTTTTGTGCGGCCTGTGGCAACAGCTGCAGCCTGACGGCTTGTATGCAAGCCAGCCCCCCCTCCGCTCCCACCAGGCCGGGTTTGGCCACACCGGCCGAGCTGCGCGACCGCTACCGCACAGACAAGCAGCACCTGCTGGCCGGTTTGCCCATGGACAAACTGACCACGCGCGGGGTGCGCGCCACGCTGCGCAAAACCGCCCGCCTGGCCGACAACCTGCTGCGCACCCTTTGGCAGCGTGCGGGCCTGGGCAGCGACTTTGCGCTGATTGGGGTGGGCGGCTTTGGGCGGGGTGAGCTGTTTCCGCACTCGGATGTGGATGTGCTGGTGCTGATGCCAGACGGTGCCGCACCCGAAACGGACAGCACCCTCAAGCACAGGCTGGAGGAGTTCATTGGGCTGTGCTGGGACTGCGGGCTGGACATAGGCTCCAGCGTGCGCAATGTGGCCGACTGCGTCAAAGAGGCCAGCCGCGACGTGACGGTGCAAACCTCCATGCTGGAGTGTCGGCTGATTGTGGGCAGCCGCACCCAATTCCGGCGGCTGGTGCAGGCCCTGGGTGAGGCCATGGTGCCCAAGGCTTTTTTTGTGGCCAAAACACTGGAAATGCGCCAGCGCCACCAGCGCCACGAAAACACACCCTATGCGCTGGAACCCAACTGCAAAGAGTCTCCGGGGGGCTTGCGGGATTTGCAAATCATTCTGTGGGTGGCCAAGGCCGCAGGGCTGGGCCGCAGCTGGGATGAGCTGGGGCGCCGGGGCCTGGCCACGCCACGCGAGGTGCAGCAACTCAAGGCCAATGAGGCGCTGCTCAACCTCATTCGGCTGCGCCTGCACCTGATTGCCGGGCGTCGCGAAGACCGGCTGGTGTTTGACCTGCAAACGGCGGTGGCGCAGTCGTTCATGCGGCCAAGCGACCTGCCTGCACCTGCCACCCACGCACGGGGCGTGCGCCGGGCCGGCGAAATGCTGATGAAGCGCTACTACTGGAGCGCCAAGGCGGTAGCGCAGCTCAACCAGATACTGCTGCTCAACATCCAGGAGTGCCTGAGCGACGACACCGAACGCGCCAGCCAGCCGCTGCGGCCCATACACCCGCTATTTGTGGAAAAAGCCGGCATGCTGGAGGTGGTCAGCGACACGGTGTACCAGGAGCACCCCCACGCCATTCTGGAAACCTTTTTCCTGTACCAGACCACGCGCGGTATCAAGGGGCTGTCGGCCCGCACCCTGCGGGCGCTGTACAACGCACGGCCGGTGATGAACAGCGCCTTTCGGGCAGACCCGGTGAACCGGGCCATGTTCCTGAACATCCTGAAGCAGCCCGACGGCATCACCCACGCCCTGCGGCTGATGAACGAGACCTCGGTGCTGGGGCGCTACCTGTGGGTGTTTCGGCGCATCGTGGGGCAGATGCAGCACGACCTGTTCCATGTGTACACGGTGGACCAGCACATCCTGATGGTGCTGCGCAATGTGCGGCGGTTTTTTATTCCCGAGCATTCGCACGAGTACCCGTTTTGCTCGCAGCTGGCCTCGGGCTGGGACAAGCCCTGGATTTTTTATGTGGCAGCGCTGTTCCATGACATTGCTAAGGGCCGGGGTGGCGACCACTCCGACCTGGGCGCACAGGAGGTGCGCACCTTCTGCCGCCAGCACCAGATCGAGCGCGAAGATGCCGACCTGATTGCCTTCATGGTGTCCGAGCACCTGGCCATGAGCCGCATTGCCCAGAAGGAAGACCTGAGCGACCCCGCCGTCATCCAGGCCTTTGCCCATCGGGTGGGTACCGAGCGCCGCCTGACGGCGCTGTACCTGCTGACGGTGGCCGACATCCGGGGTACCAGCCCCAAGGTCTGGAACAACTGGAAGGGCAAGCTGCTGGAAGACTTGTACCGCTACACCCTGCGGGTGTTGGGCGGTCGATCGGCCGACCCCAGTGCGCTGATCGAGGCACGCAAGCGCGAAGCCCTGACCCAACTGGCCCTGCACGCCCTGCCCTTTGACGCGCACAAGGCCCTGTGGGACACGTTGGACGTGAGCTACTTTATGCGCCACGAGGCGGGCGAAATTGCCTGGCACACCCGCCAGATTACCCGCGAGCTGGCCAGAAACCCCAAGCTCGGCACGCTGGTGCGCGCCCGCACCTCGCCAGCTGGCGAGGGCATGCAGGTGCTGGTGTACACCCAGGACCAGAGCGACCTGTTCGCCCGCATTTGCGGGTTTTTTGACCAGGCCAGCTACAGCGTGCTGGACGCCAAGATCCACACCACCCGCTCGGGCCATGCGCTGGACACCTTTGTGGTGGTGGTGCCCAGCCTGTCTGAGCACTACCGCGAGCTGCTGGGCATGGTGGAGGTGAACCTGAGCCGCTTCATTGAGGAGCGCGGCCCCCTGCCCCCACCCAGCCGGGGCCGGATGTCGCGCCGGGTGAAAAGCTTCCCGGTCACGCCCCGGGTAGAGCTGCGGCCCGACGACAAAGCCCAGCGCTGGCTGCTGAGCGTGTCCACCAGCGACCGGGCCGGGCTGCTCTACAGCATTGCCCGGGTGCTGGCCAGCCACGGCATCAACCTGCAGCTGGCCAAAATCACCACGCTGGGCGAGCGGGTGGAAGACACGTTTTTGATTGACGGCGCACCGTTGCAGCACAACAAGGCGCAAATTGCCATTGAAACCGAGCTGCTGGATGTGCTGACGCCCAAGCCTTAGCACACAAAATATGTAGCGAACTTCTTAATGCTACCAGGCGTAAAAAGCTATTTTTATGACAAATCCGGGAACAGCTGGTCGGTAAAACCGAACTGGCTGAAGTCGGTCATTTGCATGGGGTAGAGCTTGCCCCAGAGGTGGTCGCACTCGTGCTGCACCACCCGGGCATGAAAACCTTCCACTGTGCGGTCAATGGGTTGGCCGTGCTCGTCCAGGCCCTGGTAGCGCAGGCGCTGCCAGCGGGGCACCTGGCCGCGCAGGCCGGGCAGCGAGAGGCAACCCTCCCAGTCCAGCGCCTGCTCGCCGCCCAGGGGGGTGAGCACCGGGTTGACGAGTACTGTGGGGGGCACCACCGGTGCGGCTGGGTAGCGCGGGTTGGGCAGGCCGGAGCCAAACACCACCACCTGCAGGCCCACCCCAATCTGGGGGGCAGCCAGGCCAGCGCCGTTGGCAGCGGCCATGGTGTCGCGCAGGTCTTGCACCAGGGCGGCCAGCTCGGGGCTGGGCACCTGAGCCACCGGCTGAGCTGCCTGAAGCAGCCGGGGGTCTCCCATGCGCAAAATGGGGCGAACGGCCATGGTGCTTGCCTGGGCGGGGTTGGGCGAGCCGGGGCCGGTCAGCTGGTGGAGCGAACCGCTTGCCAGCGTTGCACCAAGTCGCCCAGGCGGGCGGCAATGGCCGCCAGCGCCTGTGCCGGGGCCGAGCCGGGCATGGCAGTGAACAGCAGCTGGCGCTTTTGCACCGCGTTGCGCACCAGCACGTCAGAGGGCACATCGCCCAGGTGGGTCAGCACCACAGGGCCGCTGCCCAGGGCGGGCACAAAACGGTCCACCACCCGCTGCAGCTGGGTGGTGATGGCCCGGCCCTCGCCGGGCTGCAGGGTTTGGTTGATGACCACGCGCACCGTGCGCCGCCCTTGCTGCGCGGCCAGCACCTTCACGGTGGCGTAGGCATCGGTCAGGGAGGTGGGCTCGGGGGTGGAGACCAGCAACACCTCGTCGGCCAGGGACACGGCGTACAGCACCACGTCGGAAATGCCTGCGCCAGTGTCCAGAATGACCACGTCGTAGTCGAGCATGACGCTGTGCATCACGGTCTGGAACTGCTCGCGCACATCGGAGGTGAGGCGGGAGTACTCCACCAGGCCGGAGCCGGCCAGCAGCACATCGAAGCCGCCGGGCGCATTCAAGATGGCTTCGCGCAGGGTGGATTTGCCGGTGAAGACGTCGTGCAGCGTGGTTTTGGGGTAGAGGTTGAGCACCACGTCGAGGTTGGCCAGGCCAAGGTCGGCGTCGAGTACCAGCACCCGCAGGCCCCGCTTGGCCAGGGCCGCAGCGGTGTTGGCCGAGACAAAGGTTTTGCCCACACCACCTTTGCCGCTGGTGACGGCAAACACGAGGGCACGTTTGGGGTCCACCGGAAACGCCGGGCGGTACACCACAGCGGCACGGGCAGCATTGGGCACAGGCGCGGTGCTCATGATTGGCCCACCGATGTGTGGTGTTCAGGGTCTGTGGCGTGGCCATTGGCCAGCCCCGTGAGGTTCAACGCGCCGTACAACAATTCTTTTTCCTCGGTGGACACCACGGTGTCAAAAGTTTCTTCCAGGCAGACGCGGTTGCGGCCTTCTTTTTTGGCGCGATAGAGCTGCCGGTCGGCCCGCTCTACCCACAGCGACACCCCAGAGCGCACCCACTGCGGGGCAAATGCGCCACCCACGCTCACAGTAAGGCTCAGGGTTTTGCCGTCCCCCAGCTCAAACGGCTGGGCCTCCACCGCCTGACGGATGCGCTCGGCCACCACCGTGCTGTAGGAGTGGGAACAATTGGGCAGCACCACCGCAAACTCTTCGCCCCCAAAGCGGGCCACCGAGTCCATGGGCCGGATGCAGGTGAGCAGCCGCTGCGCCATTTGCTGGAGCACCTTGTCACCGGCCAGGTGGCCGTGCACGTCGTTGACCGGCTTGAAGTGGTCCACATCGACCATGAGCAAAAGCGCGTCGTCACCCAGGCGGGCCACGCGGTCAAGCTCTTGCTCCATGACGTGGCAAAAGGCCCGCCGGTTGGACAAGCCTGTGAGCGGGTCGCGGGAGGACAGGTCGCACAGGGCGTCGATGACGGACTGCACGTAGTCTTGCGGCGCTTGGGCGTCGGCAAACACCGGCTGCCCGGATTGGGCAATCAGCATGAGGGCCGAACCTAGCCGCAGGGCGTCAACATCGACGTGGCGGTGGGGATGAAGGGATTTCATGGCTTGAGGCTTGTGCTGACACAGTCTAGCATTGGGCGCTGTTCAACCAATCTTGGAGTCAAGCCCATGACACACCTCTTTTCTTGCATTCACATCAGCCAGCGGGTGCGCCAATTGACGGTGGCCATGGCCACTGCCGTGGCTTGCGGCGCCTCACTGGCGGCAGGGCCCGCCATTTTCAAAGACGCCGACCTGAAGCTGGGCGAGCAACTGATTGCCCAGAACAAATGCACCCAGTGCCATGTGAGCAAGGTGGGAGGAGACGGCAGCGCCATGTACAAGCCGCAAGGGCGCATCAACGAAGCTGGCCTGCTGCGTGGCATGGTGGAGCAGTGCAACAGCATGCTGAACCTGCAGATGTTCCCCGAGGAGGTGACCGCAGTGGCCGCGGTGCTCAACCGCGACCACTACCGCTTTGCCAAGTGAGAGTCTGGTTGCCAGCAACGCCGTAGGCACCCCCGGGGGGCGCTGCCTACGGCTGGGCCAGCCGTGCCAGCAGTTGCGCTTCGTCCAGTACCTCGATGCCCAGCTCGCGGGCTTTGTCGAGCTTACTGCCCGCCTCTGAACCGGCCACCACGAAGCTGGTTTTTTTACTGACCGAACCACTGACCTTGGCACCGGCGGCCTCCAGCAGGTCTTTGGCGGCGTCGCGGCTGAGGGTGGGCAAGGTGCCGGTCAGCACCACCGTCATGCCCGCCAGGAGCTGGGGGGTGGACTGGTCGGCTGTGCCTTCACCCTCGGGCCAGGTGATGCCGCAGGCGCGCAGCTGCTCGACCACTTCGCGGTTGTGAGGCTGCTGAAAAAAGGTGTGGATGCTCTGCGCCACCACCGGGCCCACGTCGCGTACCGCCAGCAGCTGCTCGACGCTGGCGGCCTCCTCGGGGGTGGCGCCCATGATGGCGTCCAGCCGGCCGAAGTGTTTGGCCAGGTCTTTGGCCGTGGCCTCGCCCACGTGGCGGATGCCCAACCCAAACAGGAAGCGGGCCAGGGTGGTGTGCTTGGACTGCTCGATGGCGGCCAGCAGGTTGCGGGCCGATTTGTCGGCCATGCGGTCCAGCCCGGCCAGGGCAACCAGGCCCAGGCGGTAGAGGTCGGGCAGGGTGCGCACGGTGTGTGCGTCGACCAGCTGCTCCACCAGCTTGTCGCCCAGGCCATCAATTTCCACCGCGCGGCGCTGAGCAAAGTGCAGGATGGCTTGCTTGCGCTGCGCACCACAGAACAGGCCGCCAGTGCAGCGGGTGTCTACCTCGCCCTCTTCACGCAGCGCCACACTGCCACACACGGGGCAGTGGCTGGGGGCGGTGTAGGGCTCGCCCCTGGGGGGCCAGGGGGTGCCGTCGGGGGCGGTGTCGCCCACACGGGGGACCACGCCCACTACCTCGGGGATGACATCGCCCGCGCGGCGCACCACGACGGTGTCGCCCACCCGCACGTCTTTGCGTCGGGCCTCGTCTTCGTTGTGCAAGGTGGCGTTGGTGACGGTGACGCCGCCCACAAACACCGGGGCCAGTTTGGCCACCGGGGTGAGTTTGCCGGTGCGGCCCACCTGCACCTCGATGGCGAGCACGGTGGTGAGTTGCTCTTGCGCGGGGTATTTGTGGGCCACGGCCCAGCGGGGCTCGCGGGTGACAAAGCCCAGGCTGCGCTGCTGGTCGAGCCGGTTGACCTTGTACACCGCACCGTCGATGTCAAAGGGCAGCGTGTCGCGCGCAGCGGCCAGCCGCTGGTGAAACGCCACCAACTCTGGCGCCCCCATGGCCACACACGCCAGGTCAGACACCGGAAAGCCCCAGTCCCTGAGGGCCTGCAGCAGCTCCCACTGGGTGGCCCACACCGGCCCGCCAGCCTGTGGGCCAGACACCTCGCCGACGCCGTAGGCATAAAAGCTCAGCGGCCGTTCGGCGGCGATGGCGGGGTCGAGCTGGCGCACCGCACCTGCTGCGGCGTTGCGGGGGTTGACGAAGGTTTTTTCGCCTTTGGTGCCCGCCGCCATGCGGGCACGCTGGCGGTCGTTCAGGGCCTCGAAGTCGTCGCGGCGCATGTACACCTCGCCGCGCACCTCCAGCACGGGGGGCACGCTCTGCGCTGCGCTTGCGCCTTCGGGCGTGCGCAGGCGCAGCGGAATCTGGCCAATGGTGCGGATGTTGTGGGTCACGTCTTCGCCCACCTCACCGTCACCGCGGGTGGCGGCTTGCACCAGCACGCCGTGCTCGTAGCGCAGGCTCATGGCCAGGCCGTCGAACTTGGGCTCGGCCACGTAAGGCACAGGCGGGTCCAGCTCGGACAGGCCCAGCTCGCGGCGGATGCGGGCGTCAAAGGCGGCGGCGCCGCTGGCCTCGGTGTCGGTTTCGGTGCGGATGCTGAGCATGGGCACCGCATGGCGCACTGCCTCGAAGGCCTCCAGCGCAGGCGCACCCACGCGCCGGGTGGGTGAGTCGGGGCGGATCAGCTCGGGGTGGGCAGCCTCCAGGGCCTGCAGGCGCTGGAACAGGCGGTCGTACTCGGCATCGGGCAGCTCGGGCGCGTCGAGCACGTAGTAGCAATGGGCGTGGTGGTTGAGCTGGCGAGTGAGCTCTTCAACCTCTGTAGCTGACTTCTCAATACCATCAAGCGCTGAAGGCATATTTGTTGTATTTTTTTAGCTGAACACACGCCGGGCGAGGCCACTGCCGGCAGGTAGGTCGCGCTCGGCCAGCGCCACGTAGAGGCTGGCCAGGTCGTTGCCGATGGCGTCCAAGGTGGCTTCGGCCAGGGGCTGACCCTGGTCGTCGGTGAGCACGCCGTCCATGGCCTGGGCCAGGGCCTGGGCCACCTCGCGCATGCGCTGGTAGGGCTGCTCGTCTTGCGGCACATGGGCCACGTCGAGCAACAGGCTGATGTCGCGCAGCGCGGTTTGCTCGGGGTCGTCAGCCAGGGCGGCCTGGGTGTCGAACATCAGGGTCAGCAGCGGAGCGGCCACGCCCTCGGCTCCGGGCAAGACCATGCGCCCGGGCAGGGCACCGACCACAAAACCCAGGTGCGCCGCCTGCTGCTGCACATAGCCGGGACTCCAGGCGGCCTGTGTGGCCCGCAGGGTGAAGCCGAGCTGGGCATCGTGGCTGCTGGCGAACTGGTCCAGCTCGCGGGCGCGCAGTACCTCGTGGCGCATGTCGGGGAACTCGGGCAGGGCGTGGATGGCATCGGCCAGGGCCTGCACCTTGAGCACAAACTCAGAGAACTCGATCTCATTGAGCGCGCCGTGGCGGTTGGCCAACTGCACCCCGGCCTGCACCGCGCGGTAGCGCTGGCCAGGGCGGGGGCTTTCCCACTCGGCGGTGGTGGCATGCTGGGCCTCGATGGCAAAGGGTTTGCTGCCGACCCGCCGGGTGCCGGGCATGGCGGCCAGCACCGCATCGCCAGACACCTCGGCCTGCGGCACCAGAGTCACCACGACGTCGATGAGGGCGTCCAGCCCGGTGCGTTTGTCGGGGACACGCGGCGCAGTGGGGGTGCCGGTGCCGGCCCCCTCGGCCTCGCTGCCCAACAGGTCGCCGTCAAACCCGGGTTCGCGGCGCTCGGTGGCATCGGCGCTGGGGACGGTGGTGCTGGCATCGGCCTTGCGGGGGGCGCTTTTGTGGGTGGCCCAGGCGTTGTAGAGCACCACGGCAGCCAAAATAACGCCGCCCAACACCGCCAGACTCAATTGAAGGTTGCTCATTGCTTGGATTCTCGGTTTCGATGTTCTGGAACAAACAGATTCTCGGGCTCAGCCCTGCACCATGCCCACGGCCAACTCCATGTCCACCGCGACGATGCGCGAGACGCCCTGCTCCTGCATGGTGACGCCAATCAGGTGCTGGGCCATTTCCATGGCGATTTTGTTGTGGCTAATGAACAGGAATTGAGTGCCCTGGCTCATGCTGGACACCAGTTTGGCATAGCGTTCGGTGTTGGCATCGTCCAGCGGGGCATCGACCTCGTCGAGCAAACAGAACGGCGCGGGGTTGAGCTGAAAAATGGCGAACACCAGGGCAATGGCCGTCAGGGCCTTTTCGCCGCCCGAGAGCAGGTGGATGGTCTGGTTCTTTTTGCCGGGTGGCTGGGCCATGACCTGAACGCCGGCGTCCAGAATTTCATCGCCCGTCATGCGCAGCATGGCCTGACCACCGCCAAACAGCTCGGGAAACATGCGGCCAAAGTGGCCATTGACGGCATCAAACGTGCTGCCCAGCAGCTCGCGGGTTTCGCCGTCAATTTTGCGGATGGCGTCTTCCAGGGTGGTGATGGCTTCGTTCAGGTCGGCAGACTGGGCGTCCAAAAAAGTCTTGCGCTCGGTGGCAGCAGCCAGCTCGTCCAGCGCGGCCAGGTTGACCGGGCCCAGTGCGGCCATGTCGCGCTGCAGCCGGTCAATTTCGGCTTGCAGGCCTTGCAGGCGAACGCCGTCGCGCCCAATGGATTCGGCCAGGACGGCCAGGGCCTCGGGGGCGTCTTGCCCAGCCTCGGCCAGTGAGGTGCTGTGCTGCTCGAAGGCGAGGCGGGCAGCCTGCTCTTTGAGCTGAAAGTCGGTGATGCGCTGGCGCAGCGGGTCCAGCTCGCGCTCCAGCCGCAGGCGCTGCTCGTCGGCGCTGCGCAGGCGCAGGCTGATGTCGTCGTAGGTGCTGCGGGCCAGGCTGAGCGCCTGTTCGCGCTCGGCTTTTTTCTCCAGCGCTTCTTGCAGGCCGCCCTGGGCGGCGGCGTCGCTCAGGCGGGCCATTTCGGCATGGGCGCGTTCTTGCTCCTGTGCCACGCCCTGCAGCTGCTGGGCGGCGGTGTCGGCGGCGCGGGCCAGCTCGGCCAGGCGGGCTTGCAGGCTGCGCAGGGCAAAGCTGGCCTCCTGGGCCTGGCGCTCCAGGGCGCGCTGCTGCTCGCGGGCCTGGGCCAAGCGGCGCTCGGCATCTGCCACGCGGTCTTCGCGCTGGGCATGGCTTTCTTGCGCATCGGCGAGTTGCATGTCCAGCTCTTCAAAGCGGGCCTCGGCGGCGATGCGGCGCTCTTGCAAGTTTTCCAGCTGGGCATCGACCTCGGCCTGGTCGTCGGCCAGCTGTTGGCTGCGCTGGCGGGCCTGTTCGACCAGGCCACCCAGGCGCAGCAGCTCCACCTGCACGCTGTGGCTGCGGGCCTGGGCCTCGGTGGCTTGCTGGCGGCAGGTGGCCACGCGCTGGGCGGCGTCGGCACAGGCGGCCTCGGCGCGGGCTAGGGCGGTGCGGGCTTCGTCGGCAATGACACTGTGGGCACGCACCTCTTTGTCGAGGTGCTCGATTTCCTGGGCACGGGCCAGCAGGCCGGCCTGCTCGGAGTCAGCGGCATAAAACTGCACCGCGTGGCGGCTGACGGCGTGGCCCTGCGGGGTGAAGATGGCTTCGCCGGGCTGGAGCTGCCCGCGCTGGGCCAGGGCCTGCTCCAGGCTGGTTTGGGTGTAGCAGCCGTGCAGCCAATCACCCAGCAGGGTGCGCAGGCCTGCGTCGGCCAGCTGCAGCCAGTCGGCCAGGCGGGGCCAGGCGCCCGGCGCGGGGGCAGCGGCCACCGGCGGTGGGCTGAAAAAGGTCAGGCGGCTGGGCGGTGCGTCGCTGGCCAGCGCCTGCAGCCGCTCCAGCTGGCCCACTTCCAGCGCGCCCATGCGCTCGCGCAGGGCGGCTTCCAGAGCGGGCTCCCAGCCTGGCTGGATGTGCAGGCGCTTCCACAAGGGCACCAAGGCGTCCAGCCCCTGGCGCACCAGCCAGGGCTGGAGCTTGCCGCTGGCTTGCACCTTGTCTTGCAGGGCACGCAGGGCATCCAGCTTGGCCGACAGGCGGGCCACGGTGGCTTGCTCGGTGTTGAGCTGGGCCTGGCGCTGGCGGCGCTCGTCGTCCAGCACGGGCAGCTGGCCCTGCCACTCGTCCAGGCGGGCCTGGGCCAGCTCGTGGTCTTCGGTGGCGGTGGCTTGCTGGCTGCGCAGCTGCTCCAGGCGGGACTCGTCGGGCACGGCCAGTGCGGCGCGCTCGCTGCCCAGGCGGTCGCGGCGCAGGTTGAGCTGGCGGCTTTGATCGTCCAGGCTGCGCTGCTCGGCAGCCAGCACACCCAAGGCCTGCTGCACCGCCACCACGGCCTGGCGCTGCGCGCTGGCCTGGGACTGCGCCTGGCGGTGGGCGTCTTCCAGGGCGGGCAGCTGGGTGGCCTGGTCTTCGAGCTGGGCGGCCAGCAGCTCTTCTTGCTCCTGGGCGCCCCAGAGCTGCTCGCTCAGGTCCTCGCCCTCCAGCGTGGCCTGCTCCTGGCGCTCGGCCCATTGCGCGGTTTGTTCTTGCAGCTGGGCCAGCCGCAGGTCCACCCGGCGGCGGCCCTCCACCACAAAGCGGATTTCGGCCTCCAGCTTGCCCACGTCGGCGCTGGATTCGTACAGTGCGCCCTGGGCCACGTTGACGGCGTCGTTGGCGGCGTAGTGCGCCTGGCGCAGGGTTTCGAGCTCGGCCTCGGTGCGGCGCAGGTCGGCGGTGCGGGCCTCCAGCTCGTTGAGCAGGCGCAGGCCCTCTTCGCGGATGCGGCTTTGATCGGCTTCGGCCTCTGCTCGCTTCAAAAACCAGAGCTGGTGCTGCCTGAGCGTAGAGCGCGAGAGGAGGTTTTTGTACTCCATGGCCACGGCGGCCTGTTTGTCCAGCCGCTCCAGGTTGGCGCCCAGCTCACGCAGGATGTCTTCCACCCGGGTGAGGTTGTCGCGGGTGTCGCTCAGGCGGTTGGCGGTTTCGCGGCGGCGCTCTTTGTACTTGGACACGCCCGCCGCTTCTTCCAGAAACAGGCGCAGCTCTTCGGGGCGGCTTTCGATGATGCGGCTGATGGTGCCCTGGCCAATGATGGCGTAGGCCCGTGGCCCCAGCCCGGTGCCCAGAAACACATCCTGCACATCGCGGCGGCGCACGGGCTGGTTGTTGATGTAGTAGCTGCTGGTGCCGTCGCGGGTCAGCACGCGCTTGACGGCCACCTCGGCAAACTGCCCCCACTGGCCCCCGGCGCGGTGGTCGGCGTTGTCAAACACCAGTTCCACACTGGCGCGGCTGGCCTGCTTGCGGGTGGTGGTGCCGCTGAAAATGACGTCCTGCATGGACTCGCCGCGCAATTCGCTGGCCTTGCTTTCGCCCAGTACCCAACGCACGGCGTCCATGATGTTGGACTTGCCGCAGCCGTTGGGGCCGACCACGCCCACCAACTGCCCGGGCAGCTGGAAATGCGTGGGTTCGGCAAACGACTTGAAGCCGGAGAGTTTGATGGACTGGAGACGCACCGGTTGAAGTGAAAAAGTGGCGGGCAGTGAACAGGCGGTGGGTGCGGTAGCGGCGGCAAGGCGCAGCTGGGACCGCCGCAAGGCGACAGCAGTGCCCGGCTGAGGGCGCAAGGCAACCCAAGATGATAACGGCGGGCCATCAGGGTTCTCCCGGGGTGCGCAGGGCCGAGCAAGGTGCAGCGCACCCCGGCCTGTGCCCGCCAAGGCCTTGCCCCAGGTAGGCCCAGCGACCGAAGGCCGATAATCTGCGCCCCATGAACCCGCTGCTTTCCACCCTACAGCCCTACCCCTTCGAGCGCCTGAAGAAGCTCTTTGCCGGTGTGACCCCCAGCCCCGCCCACCGCCCCATCAGCCTGGGCATTGGCGAGCCCAAACATGCCACGCCCGCGCTGGTCATTGAGGCCCTGCACGCCAGTGCCCTGGCACAGCCCAGCGGCTTGGCCGGCTATCCGGCCACAGCAGGCGAGCCCACGCTGCGCCAGGCCTGCGCCCGCTGGCTGCAACGGCGCTACGGCCTGGCAGTGGATGCTGCCACCCAGGTGCTGCCGGTGAACGGCTCACGCGAGGCGCTGTTCGCCTTCGCTCAGACGGTGATTGACCCCAGCCAGCCAGGGGTGCAGGGCCTACCTAGGCCAGTGGTGGTGTGCCCCAATCCGTTTTACCAAATCTACGAGGGCGCGGCCCTGCTGGCGGGGGCCACGCCCTACTTTGCCCCCAGCGATCCGGCACGCAACTTTGCGGTGGACTGGTACAGCGTGCCCGACGCGGTGTGGGCCAACACCCAGCTGCTGTTTGTGTGCTCGCCCGGCAACCCAACGGGCGCGGTGATGCCGCTGGAGGAGTGGCGCAAGCTGTTCGAGCTGAGCGACCGCCACGGCTTTGTGATTGCGGCCGACGAGTGCTACAGCGAGATCTATTTCCGCGACGAGCCGCCGCTGGGCGGGTTGCAGGCGGCGGCGCAGTTGGGCCGCAGCGACTTCAAAAATCTGCTCATGTTCACCAGCCTGTCCAAACGCAGCAACGTGCCGGGCATGCGCAGCGGTTTTGTGGCGGGTGACGCGGCACTGATCAAGGCTTTTTTGCTCTACCGCACCTACCACGGCAGCGCCATGAGCCCAGTGGTGCAAGCCGCCAGCGTGGCCGCCTGGGACGACGAGGCGCATGTGGTGGACAACCGTGCGCTGTACCGCACCAAGTTTGCCCAGGTCACGCCGCTGCTGGCCAGTGTGCTGGATGTGGCGCTGCCCGATGCGGGTTTTTACCTGTGGGCCGCTGTGCCCGGGCACTGGGCCACAGACGGCCTGAGCGCGGACGAGGCCTTCGCCCGCGAACTGCTGGCTGCCTACAATGTGACGGTGCTGCCCGGCAGCTACCTGGCCCGCACGGCCCAGGGCAGCAACCCCGGCGCAGGCCGCATCCGCATGGCACTGGTGGCCGACACCGCCGAATGCCTGGAGGCCGCCCACCGCATCGTGGCGCTGGCCAGCAGCCGCCCCGCCTGAGGCAGGGCCAGACACAGCTCCAGCAGATTTATTGAACAAAAATGCCTTTAGCGCTTGAATTTATTCAATAATTTGCTATTTTTTTACACAACAACCCCCACCACAGCCATGACCCAATCACTGCAAAACCTCATCGACAACGCCTGGGACAACCGGGCCTCCCTGTCAGCCCAATCCGCCCCCAAGGAGGTGATGGACGCGGTGAACCAGGTGATTGACGAGCTCAACACCGGCAAGCTGCGGGTGGCTACCCGCGAGGGCGTGGGCCAGTGGACGGTGCACCAGTGGATCAAAAAAGCGGTGCTGCTGAGCTTTCGCCTCAACGACAACGAAATCGTCCGCTCGGGCGACCTGGCCTACTTCGACAAGGTGCCCACCAAGTTTGCCCACCTGAGCGCAGACGAGATGAAGGCCACTGGCGTGCGCGTGGTGCCGCCTGCGGTGGCCCGCAAAGGCAGTTTCATTGCCAAGGGTGCCATCCTGATGCCCAGCTACGTGAACATCGGTGCCTACGTGGACGAAGGCTCCATGGTGGACACCTGGGCCGCCGTGGGCAGCTGCGCACAAATTGGCAAAAACGTGCACCTGAGCGGTGGTGTGGGCATTGGCGGTGTGCTGGAGCCTATGCAGGCCAACCCCACCATCATTGAAGACAACTGCTTCATCGGTGCCCGCTCCGAGGTGGTGGAAGGCGTCATCGTGGAAGAAAACTCGGTGCTGTCCATGGGCGTGTACATCGGCCAGAGCACCCCCATTTACGACCGCGAAGCCGACACCATCAGCTACGGCCGGGTGCCTGCGGGCTCGGTGGTGGTGAGTGGCACGCTGCCCAAGGCCGGTGGCAAGTACCACACCTACGCGGCCATCATCATGAAAAAGGTGGACGCCCAGACCCGCGCCAAAACCAGCCTCAACGACCTGCTGCGCGACTGACCCTTTGCGGCGCCTCCACTGAGACACACCCATGAGCATGATGCTGCGCATATTGCGGCTGATGGCCGAGAAAAAGGCCTCGGACGTGTACCTCTCGCCCGGGGCGCCTGCGCTCATCAAAATCAATGGCCAGTGCCTGCCGGTTAATGCCCAGCCTTTGGCCCGCGACGCCACACTGCGCCTGCTGGCCGAGGTGTTGACCCCCGAACGGGTGGAGGAGCTGGAAGACACCGGCGAGCTCAACATGGCGCTGCCGCTGGAAGGGGTGGGCAACTACCGCATCAGTGGCCTGCGCCAGCGGGGGCTGTACTCGGCGGTGATTCGTTTCATTGCACCGGTGGTGCCCGAGCTGGCGTCGCTGAACGTGCCGCCCATCCTGGCCGACCTGGTGATGGAAAAACGGGGGCTGGTGCTGGTGGTCGGGGCCACGGGTTCGGGCAAAAGCACCACCCTGGCGTCCATGCTGGACCACCGCAACGCCCGGGTCAGCGGCCACATACTGACCATTGAAGACCCGGTGGAGTTTTTGCTGACCCACAAGAAATCGGTGGTCAACCAGCGCGAGGTGGGCAGCGACACCAGTTCTATGCAAATGGGCCTGAAAAACGCGCTGCGCCAGGCCCCCGACGTGATCATGATTGGCGAAATCCGCGACCGCGAAACCATGTCGGCGGCGCTGGCCTATGCCCAGTCTGGCCACCTGTGCCTGGCCACGCTGCATGCCAACAACAGCTACCACGTGCTCAACCGCATCCTGAGCTTTTACCCGGTGGAGGTGCGCGCCACCATGCTGGGTGACTTGTCGTCCGCGCTGAGGGCCGTCGTGTCTCAGCGGCTGCTGCGCACCAAAGATGGCCAGCGCATTCCGGCAGTGGAGGTGATGCTCAACACCCAGCTGATTGCCAGCATGATCGAGACGGCCGACTTCAACGGGGTAAAGGAGGCCATGGAAAAATCCATGACCGAGGGCTCTCAGACCTTCGAGCAGGCCATTGCCGACCTGATCCGCAGCGACCGGGTGGACCGCAAGGAAGGCCTGGCCCATGCCGACTCACCCACCAACCTGATCTGGCGGCTGCAAAACGACTTCACAAAGGCCTCACAGGCAGCGCCTGAGCCCGACACCAAAGACGACACCCCCACCTTCACCGAGTTCTCGGTGGATCTGCACTGACTGCCCCGCCAGCCGCACAGCCCATGTCACACACCCTGCGCCTTGCCGAACAACTGATTGCCCGCCCCTCTGTCACCCCCGACGATGCGGGCTGCCTCGGGGTGCTGGCCCAGCGGCTACAGGCCCTGGGCTTTGTGTGTGAACGCATGGACAGCGGGCCAGACGACTTCCGGGTCAGCAACCTGTGGGCAATTTTTCAGCCAAAACCCCCTGCAGCGCTTGAAACGCCTGCTCAGTCAGCTACACATTCGACACCGCCCAACCGACCGGTGCTGGTGTTTGCCGGCCACACCGACGTGGTGCCCACCGGCCCCACCGAGCAGTGGAACAGCCCCCCGTTTGTACCCACCCATGCCAACGGCATGCTGTATGGCCGGGGCGCAGCCGACATGAAAACCTCACTGGCTGCCATGGTGGTGGCGTGCGAAGAGTTTGTGGCGGCCCAGCCCCAACCGGCCTTCGACGTGGCCTTTTTGCTGACCAGCGACGAAGAAGGCCCCGCAAACGACGGCACGGTGGTGGTGTGCCGCCAGCTGCAAGCACGCGGCCAGCGGCTGGACTGGTGTGTGGTGGGCGAACCCACCTCGGTGCTGCGCACCGGCGACATGATCAAAAACGGCCGCCGGGGCACCATGAGCGGCAAGCTCACCGTCAAAGGGGTGCAGGGCCACATTGCCTACCCGCACCTGGCGCGCAACCCCATCCATATGCTCAGCCCTGCGCTGGCCGAGCTGGTGGGGGTGGAATGGGACCGGGGCAATGACTTTTTCCCGCCCACCACCTGGCAGGTCAGCAACATCCACGGTGGCACCGGAGCGAGCAATGTGATTCCGGGCACGGTGGTGGTGGACTTCAACTTCCGCTTCAGCACCGAAAGCACGCCCGAGGGCCTGCAAACCCGGCTGGCCGAGGTGCTGCAACGCAACGGCTTGCAAGCGGGCACGGACTACGACCTGGCCTGGACCGTGGGTGGCCTGCCCTTTCTGACCCGCCCTGGCCCCCTGGTCGATGCCGTGCGCGACGCCATCCGCGCCGAAACCGGGCTGGAAACCGAGCTGTCCACCACCGGCGGCACGAGTGACGGCCGCTTCATTGCCCAGGTGTGCACCGAGGTGGTGGAGGTGGGCCCGCCCAACGCCACCATCCACAAACTCAACGAATGCGTGGCCGTGGCCGACATCGAACCCCTGAAGAACATTTACCGCCGACTGCTGGAGAACCTGCACGCCAACTGCCACCCACCCGGTGCAACCAAAGCGGCTGGCTGAAGTCAGCGGCCAGGGCGCGCAGGCGCCCGCACCGGCTGACCTCATGCGGACGGTTCAGCCCAGGTTGGCTCTGTCGTGGGCACCGGGTCGGTGCCTTGCCGGGGCAACGGTTCGTGAATCTGCACGCGGTTGCGGCCTGCCGCTTTGGCCTGGTACAGGGCCTGGTCAGCCCGGCTCAGCAACACGTCGGTGATATCTTTGTGGTGCAGAACATCGGCCTGCAAACTTGCCACGCCGACCGAGACCGTGAGCCACAGGGTCTGCCCGTCGTCCAGCACAATGGCGGTCGTCGCCACTGCCAAACGAATGCGCTCGGCCACTTCGGCGGCACCGGCTGTGTCGGTTCGGGGCAGCAGCGCCGCAAATTCTTCGCCGCCCAGGCGGCCAAACACATCGACGGAGCGCAACTCGGCCACGCACCTGGCCGACACCTGCTGCAGCGCCACGTCGCCAACCGGGTGGCCGTGTTCGTCGTTGACGCGCTTGAAGTGGTCGATGTCAACCATCAGCACCGAGAGCGCATCGCCGTGGCGCAGCGCACGGGCCAGCGCAGCCTGGGCCTCTTCAAAAAAGTAGCGGCGGTTGCAAACCCCGGTCAGTGGGTCGATGCGAGCCAGCCTGGCCATTTCGTCGCGCTGCGCCTGCAGTTCCTGGCGCATGTGCTCGCGCTCGATGTGGTTGTGTATGCGGATACGGGCGATCTGCACATTGATGGGCTTGGTGATGTAGTCCACCGCGCCCAACTCCAGGCCAACGCTTTCTGCCTCGATTTCGGTCAGCGCCGTCACAAACACCACGGGCACGGACTGCGTTCTGGGGTCGGCTTTGAGGCGGCGGCACACCTCGTAGCCATCCATGCCCGGCATCATCACGTCCAGCAGAATCAGGTCGGGGGGACTGGCAGATGCGTAGGCCAAGCCGCGCTCGCCCGAGGTGGCAATCTGCAGGTCGTACTCGTCCGACAGTGCCGCCACCAGGGTCTTGAGGTTGACGGGCGCATCGTCAATGGCCAGGATCTTCGGCTTGGTTTTCATGTGTTGTCCAGGGTCCAGTTGCATGCGGCCGCAATGCGCCTGACTTCTTGCAGTGCCTCGTCAAACCGGTAGTCGGCCATCAGCCAAGCCAGGGTGTTGAATTCGGCAGCGAGGTGGGTAGGCCTGACGATGACCAGAATACCATCGAGCACCGCAGCGGCGCTCACCTTGCCCTGCTTCAGCAGGGCCACCAGGCGGTTCAGGTGGGGCAGCAGCACGGCAGGGTCCACGGCGGCTGGAGCAGCGGCCGCTTCAGCTGGCTCAACCACGTCGTGGGGCAGGAAGTTGGCAAGGCAAAGGGTCAGCGCCTGGAGGTCAATGGGCTTGGCAATGAAGTCGTCCATACCTGTGGCCAGGCACCGCTGCTGGTCCTCGGTGAAATCGTCGGCAGTCAAGGCGATGACGGGGCGGCGCTTGCGCCCCGTTTCGGCCTCCCACTGCCGGATGCGCTGGGTCACGGCAAAACCATCCATGATGGGCATGTGCACATCCATCAGCACGAGGTCGATGGATTCGTCGCTTTGCAGCGCATCCAGGCCACTCTGTCCGTCGTCGGCCACCACCACGTCCAGGCCGACCTGGCGCAAAAGCGACGTGACGACGGTTTGGTTGGTGAGGTTGTCCTCCACGACCAGCACCTTGCCATGGAAGCGAGAAGCCACCAGTGGGCTGGCCAGATTGGTCTGCGACCGCACAGAGGGCAACCCGCTGGCGTGCACCACAGACCGACTGACCTTCACCGTGAACCAGAAACGGCTGCCCTGCCCCACCTCGCTGACCACGCCGGCCTCTCCCCCCATCAACTCGGCGAGGTTGCGCACAATGGCCAACCCCAGGCCAGTGCCACCGTATTTGCGGGTGATGGAACTGTCGGCCTGGCTGAAGCGCTGAAACAAGTGGGCGGCCGTTTCGGCATCCACCCCAATGCCCGTGTCGCGAACCGCAAACTCAAGCTCCACCACGCCATCAGTCACACCCAACTCGCGGCCTTCGATATCGATGCGGCCGACCTCGGTGAACTTGATGGCGTTGCTGATGAGATTGCCCAGCATCTGGCGGATGCGCTGGGCATCGCCGTCGTACCAGTCGGATGAGCCACCCAGCCAGGCGGTGATCAGGGTCAGACCGTGGTTGGAGGCCGCGCTGGTGAAGAGGGACGCACTTTCCTTCAGCAGCCGCTCTGGACTGAATGGCAAGCTCTCCAGGGTGACCTTGCCCGCCTCGACCTTGGACAGGTCCAGTATGTCGTTGAGCAGCGCGAGCAGACCTTGGCCGGACGTGAGGATGACCCTGGCGCAATCGCGCCGCTCGGCGTCGGGGAGCGATGTTTTGAGCAGCACCTGCGCCATGCCCAGGATGCCGTTGAGCGGGGTGCGGATTTCGTGCGAGGTGTTGGCCAAAAAACGGCTCTTGGCGATGTTGGCAGCCTCAGCCTGCTCTTTGGCAATGTGGAGACTGTGGTACAGCGACTTTTGCAGCGTGATGTCCTGGTGCGTGCCCGACATCCACTCCGGCTTGCCATCTGGGGTCCAACTGGATACCTTGCCCCGGTCCAGCACCCACACCCAATGGCCATCTTTGTGGCGCATGCGGGCTTCGCATTCGTAAAAGGGCAGCTCACCGGCAAAGTGCTTTTCGAGCAATTCGCCCGAGGCTTTGAGGTCGTCCGGGTGAGAAAGGCGGACCCAGGTGTCGATGGTGATGGGCTGCAACTCCGCCAGGGTGTAACCAATGATGGCTGCCCAGCGCTCATTGAACTCGGTGGCACCGGTTTGTACATTCCACTCCCAGGTACCCACGTTGGTGCCGTCGAGTATCGACTGCAAGCGCTGCTGTTGCCGGCGCAGGGCGTCTTCCAGCCGGTAGCGCGCGGTGATGTCGAGCACGGTGCCCACCACCTTGTCCTCGCGGGCTTTACCCAGGTCGGCACGCTCTCGCACCCACAGCGTGTCGCCATTGACCACCATGCGGTGTTCCACCTCGTAAAGCCCTCCGGCCTGCAAGGCAGCAGCCCAGGCTGATGCCAAGTAGGCCCTGTCATCGGGGTGGACGATGTTCATGAACCGGTCGGAATCAACCGGCGCATCGGCGGCAAAACCAAACAGACGCCGGGTTTGCGCCGACCATTCGAGCGCCCCTGTGTCCAAATCGACCACCCAATGACCAAGACCCGCGTTGGCTTCGGCCTCGCTGAGTCGCTCCACTGCGGTGGCAATCTCCTGGTTGGCATCGGCCAACCGCTGCTCGGCCTCCTTGCGTGGGCCGATGTCGGTGATGGACGATATGAAAAACAACGGCAGTTGCTCGGCGTCGCGAACCAGACGGACGGTCAGCTCGACCCAGACGACATGGCCATCTTTGTGCGTGTAGCGCTTTTCCAGCATGTAACTGTCGGCCTTGCCATCGAGCAACAACTTGACCTTGTCCAAATCCGTGGTGAGGTCTTGAGGGAATGTCACGCGCTGAACATCGAATCCTGGGGCCAGCATCTCGCTGACCGAATACCCCAGAATGCCCGCGAACCGTTCATTGACCTGCAGAAACTGACCGTCTGGGGACAACATGGCCAAGCCAATGCCTGCCTGGCTGAACACGGCCCTGACCAACTGGTCGTCTTGCGCCCGCAGGGCGGCAAGCCGCTTCATTTCGGTCACATCCACCCCGAAGACCAGGATGTGGCGATTCCCCCGAAACACCACCGGCAAGACATGGAACAGCACCGTGAAGTCCTGGCCACGGACATCGGTATGGGTCGCCTCGAAGCTGTCGGCCACTCCGTCTGCAGCGGTGGCCAAGGACGCGCGCAGCCTGGGCTTGTCTTCATCGCGCCACCACGGCGTGTCCGCAAACAGCCGTCCCACCACCGACGCGGCGGAACGCCCAATCAGCTGCAAGGCACGTTGGTTGATCTCCAGCACGCGACCATCGGGGTCCAGCACCCCGGCCAGAATGCCCGAATGCTCGAACAAGGCGTCAAACATCCCTTGGCGGTAGCCCAGCGCCGCCTCGGTTTTGCGGCGTTTCAAGATGTTGGAAACCAGAACCGCGCACAAAACCAGCAACAGCGCCATTGCACCCAGCAACCACTGGCTGCGGGCCTCCAGGTCGTGGGTGCGCCGGGCCACCAGCTCCTCCAGGCGCTGCTGGTAGTGCCACATGCCCTGCTCCAGGTTGCGCCCAGGCGTGATGTCGTTCACCACGGACCACAGCAAGCGGCGATCGCCCACAGGAATGGGGCTGGAGTGCACCTCGACGGTACGGATATCGCCATCCGCCAGGCGGTGCCTGAAAATGAAATAGCGTCGCCCTTCGAGTTCGGCCCGTGCGCGCTCGGCCGCCACCTGCTCGTCACTGAGGGTGTTGATGTCCTGGATGGCCATGGTCTTCAAGACATCCAGCGGATGGCCGTAGAACCTGGCCGCCGCCGGGTTGGCATTGACAATTTGACCGGACGCAGGGTCGATCAGCAGCATCACAGCCCCATGCGCCTCGAATACCTCGGAAAAATCGGGCGCACGGGCCAGTGCGGGCGGCGCACTCACCACCACCAGCACCACCAGCGACCACAAGGCCAGCAGCCAGTGGCGCAGCCGTTCAGTCATATCAACCACCGCTCACCATGAATTTCATTCTTTTTCAAGCCGCTTGTCACACAGCGTTGGGGTTAGGCACCACGACCTGACTGGGCACAGCCACTGGTCCACATGCCGGTGGATGGGCGCAAACAGTATATCTACGGGTCGCGGTCGGCCGCAGACGAAGCCGGGCCCAGACGCGGCCCGACTCTTTGGGAGCAACGACAATCGGCGGGGTCGAACTGCCGTGCAAACCGCCCGACGCAGCCATTATTTTTGCGCACCACATGACCCTGATTGAACTGATTGACCACGCCGCCCACCAACTCGATGCCGCTGGCGTGGTGTTTGGCCATGGCACCACCAACGCCTTTGACGAAGCTGCCTGGCTCACGCTGTGGCAGCTGGGCCTGGCACCCGACACCTCGCTGGCCCCGCCTGACGAAGACCCCGACTCCTGCGCCAGCCAGGCCATCACACCCGAACAACAGGCCGAGGTGGCCGAATTGGTGGCACGGCGCATCGCCACCCGCAAACCGGCCGCCTACCTGACGCAGGAGGCTTGGCTGCAAGGGGTGCCGTTTTATGTGGACGAGCGCGCCATCGTGCCGCGCAGCCTGATTGCCGAGGTGCTGGCCGAGGGCACGGTCGACGTGTGGCTGGGCCCGCACACCCAACGGGTGCTGGACCTGTGCACCGGCAACGGCAGCCTGGCAGTGCTGGCCGCCATGGCCTGGCCCGAGGTGGAGGTGGTTGGCGCAGACCTGAGCGCCGACGCACTGGCCGTGGCCCGCATCAACGTGGACAAACACGGGCTGGCCGAACGCATCGCGCTGGTGGAGTCCGACGGACTGGCGGCAGTGCCCGGCCCGTTCGACCTGATTCTGTGCAACCCGCCCTACGTCAACGCCGAGAGCATGGCCGCTCTGCCCCCCGAGTTTCGGGCCGAGCCGGAGTTGGCCCTGAGCGGCAACACGGCAGGTGGCACCGACGGCATGGACTTTGTGCGCCAACTGCTGGCCGACGTGCCCCGCCACCTGCGCGAACACGGCGTGCTGGTGCTGGAAATTGGCCACGAGCGCGACCACTTTGAAGCCGCCTTTCCCCGCCTGGAAGCGGTGTGGCTGGACACCAGCGCCGGAGGGGACCAGGTGCTGCTGCTGACACTGGACGCGCTGAAGGCATGGCAGGCCACGGAGGCCCCAACATGATTACCCTTAGAAACGTCACCCTGCGCCGGGGCACCAAGGTGCTGCTCGACCAGGCCAGCGTCACCCTCAACCCTGGCGAAAAGGTTGGCTTGGTGGGCCGCAACGGGGCGGGCAAGTCCACACTGTTTGCACTGTTCAACGGCGGCCTGCACGAAGACGGCGGCGACTTTTTCATGCCCGCCAATTGGCGCATGGGCCAGGTGGCCCAGCACATGCCGGAAACCGACCAGCCCGCCACGGCCTTTGTGCTGGACGGCGATACCCGCCTGACCGAGGCTCAGGCCGTGCTGGCTGCCGCCGAGGCATCGGGCGACGGCGAGGCCATTGGCCATGCCCATGCCCTGCTGCAAGACGCGGGGGCCCACGATGCCAAAGCCCGCGCTCAAACGCTGATATTGGGCCTTGGCTTCAAACTCAACGAACTGGACAACCCCGTCAACAGCTTCTCGGGCGGCTGGCGCATGCGCCTGCAGCTGGCGCGGGCGCTGATGTGCCCGTCTGATTTGCTGCTGCTGGACGAGCCCACCAACCACCTGGACCTGGACGCGCTGGTGTGGCTGGAGGGCTGGCTCAAGCGCTACGAGGGCACGATGATCGTCATCAGCCACGACCGGGAGTTTCTGGACGCCATCACCCGCGTGACGCTGCACATTGACGAAGGCCGGCTGACGCGCTACGGCGGCAACTACAGCGCCTTTGAAGAACTTCGGGCCCAGCAAATGCTGTTGCAGCAGCAGGCCTACAGCAAGCAGCAAGAGCGCATGGCGCACCTGCAAAAGTTCATTGACCGCTTCAAGGCCAAGGCCACCAAGGCCAAGCAGGCACAAAGCCGCGTCAAAGCGCTGGAGCGGATGGAAAAGATTGCCCCGGTGCTGACGGCCGCAGACTTCCAGTTTGAATTCCGTGAGCCCCTGAACCTGCCCAACCCCATGCTGGCCATCCGCGACGCGGCCTTTGGCTACCGGGCGGAGCCCATTCCAGCCCGCCCCGTGGTGGTGAGGGAAGCACCGGTGGACGAGCGCGGCTTTGCCAACAGCGCCACCGTGATGGCCGAGCAACTGGCGCGGGGCGAGTTGCTGCCGGACATTGCGCCGGGCGACAAGATCATTCTGACCGGGGTGAGCCGCAGCGTCATGGCGGGCCAGCGCATTGGCATTCTGGGGGCCAACGGCCAGGGCAAGTCCACACTGGTCAAAACCATTGCCCGCGAAATGGCGCCCATGGCCGGGCGCATCACCGAGGGCAAGGGCCTCTCCATCGGCTACTTTGCCCAGCAGGAGCTGGACGTGCTGCGCCCCGACGACAACCCGCTGGAACACATGGTGCGGCTGGCCAAAGAGGTGAGTCCCCAAGCCCGCGAGCAGGAGTTGCGCAACTTTCTGGGCAGCTTCCGCTTCATCGGCGACATGGTGGCCCAGCCCGTGGGCACCATGAGCGGCGGAGAAAAAGCCCGCCTGGTGCTGGCCATGATCGTGTGGCAGCGCCCCAACCTGCTGCTGCTGGACGAACCCACCAACCACCTGGACCTGACCACCCGCGAAGCCCTGGCCATGGCGCTGAACGAGTTTGAGGGCACCGTGATGCTGGTCAGCCACGACCGCGCCCTGCTGCGCGCGGTGTGCGACGAGTTCTGGCTGGTGGCGCGTGGCGGCATAGAGCCGTTTGAGGGTGACCTGGACGACTACCAGCGCTTTTTGCTGGATGAGGCCAAGCGGCTTCGGGAGGCCTTGAAGGCGGACACTGCGGCATCAGGCGTAAACATATCTGTAGCTGACCTGTCAATTCAGACAAGCGCAAATGGTCAAAATTATCCACAAAACAGCCCTGCGTCACCGACCCCCCGCCTGAACCCGGCCGAGCAGCGGAAGCTGGACGCCGAGCGCCGCCAAAAACTGGCCAACACCACCCGCGCCTGGCGCAAGGAGCTGGAGGCCGCCGATGCGCGCATGCAAGCCATCCACACCCAACAGGCTGCGCTGGAAGATGCACTGACCCGGCCCATGGCCCCTGCCGAGATGGCCACCACCGGCAAAACACTGAAAGAACTCGCCGACGAGCTGGAGACGCTGGAAATGCGCTGGCTGGAGCTGGGCGAACTGATCGAACAAGCCGAGGCCGAACACGCTGCCGCTGCCTGACCGTGCGTCGGAGGCTGGCAGCCTGTCAGTAGGCGTTGGGGTGCACAAAACCCTTGAACACCGTCATGAAAATGATTTTGATGTCCAGCCACAGCGACCAGTTCTCGATGTAGTACAGGTCGGCCTTGACGCGGTCGCTCATTTTGTCGAGGGTGTCGGTCTCCCCCCGAAAACCGTTGACCTGCGCCCACCCGGTGATGCCCGGCTTGACCTTGTGGCGCAGCATGTAGCGCGGAATCAGCTCGCGGTACTCAAGGTTGTGGGCCACGGCGTGAGGGCGCGGGCCAACGATGCTCATGTCGCCCTTCAGCACATTGAAAAACTGCGGCAACTCATCCAGGCTGGTGCGGCGCAAAAAGCGGCCCAACGGGGTGATTCGGTCATCGCCCTTTTTGGCCTGGGTCACGCTGTCGGGCTTGTCATCGTGCACGTACATGCTGCGAAATTTGAAGATGCTGATGGTCTCGCCGTTCCAGCCGTGGCGCTTTTGCCGAAATATCACCGGCCCTGGCGACGTCACCTTCACGGCCACGGCAATGCCCAGCAGCAGCGGAGAAATCAGCAGCAGAATAAGCAGCCCCAGCACCTTGTCTTCCAACCACTTCAGCACCAGATTGATGCCTGCCATGGGCGAGTTGGAAATATCCAGCATGGGCAGGCCCAGCACCACGGTGATGCCGTGGTTCATCAGGTTGAGCATGCCCATGTCGGGCAGCAGCCGGATGTTGGCGGTGCTGAAGCGCAGCGCCTGCAAAATGTGCTGAATCACCTCTACGTTGCCGGGTGGCTGGCAAATCCAGACTTCGTCTGGCTTGAGGTTTTGCACCGAGAAGTTCAGGTCACCTTCGTGCAGACCATCAGCCACGCCCACCACCCGGTAGCCCGACCAGGCCGAGGCCTTGACCCTGCGGCGCACCGCGGTAACGGCATCCCCGCTGCCCACCAGCAGCACCCGCATCTGCACCAGCTTGGAGGTACCCATGCCCGTCATGGTCAGGTAGGCCAGCGCCCGGGTCAGCCAGGCCAGCAGCAGCGAGGTGGCGGCCCAGTAACCCATCCACAGGCGGGAGTAGTAGTCGCCGGTTTGGGTGAGCACCAGCCAGGTCATGACCACTCCCCAGGTGACGAGCCACCCCAAGGCGGCGCGCCCCAGCATGGCGGTTACCTGGCCACCGCGCCAGGAGCGGTAAATCATGGACGACACCAACACCATGGTGGTGGCCGCGCCAAAAATCAGCTGCGCGTACTGCGCGTCCAACGGCTGGTCTTCCAGCCCGAAACGGACCCAGTGGGTCAACACGCCAGCCAGCGCAAAACTCAACCAATCCAGCGCAGAGATGGCGTTGCGCATCATGCGGCGGGGCCCCAAGCGCTGCGCGACGGGGTGGTGGCGGGGTGAAAAGTGGCTGGGTGCATGGTCAGCGGCCATTCTAGAGGCAGCCTGATGGCGCGCTGGCGGCCGAGCCCACGGGCGCAGCGCAGACATTGGAGGGTTTGAGTTTGCTGCAACCCTGCCAACCTGCAAGAAACGTCGCACATCGGTCGGCGTGGCATTGAGCCCACCGCAGACTGTGTTACTTGCAGTTCAGCCCCCGGCATCACCCCATCAGCTGTTGCTCCAAATCATGCAGCACCTGGTAGCAGCCCAGCACGCTTTCCACGCTGGAGTTGGGCTGACGGCCTTCGCGGATGGCGGCAAAAAACTCGCGGTCTTGCAGCTCGATGCCGTTCATGCTGACCGCCACCTGGCTCACGTCGATCTTGTCTTCGTTGCCCTTGCTGGACGACTGCCACAGGTCGTCGTAACGGGCGATGTAGGTGGCCGTGTCACCGATGTAGCGGAAGAACGTGCCCAGCGGGCCATCGTTGTTGAAGCTCAAGCTCAGTGTGCAGATGGCGCCATTGGCGGCTTTGAGTTGGATGCTCATGTCCATGGCAATGCCCAGCGTGGGGTGGATGGGGCCCTGGATGGCATTGGCCTTCACCACCGGGCTGCCGCACTGGTAGGCAAACAGGTCCACCGTGTGCGCGGCGTGGTGCCACAGCAGATGGTCGGTCCAGCTGCGGGCCTGGCCCAGGGCGTTCATGTTGGTGCGACGGAAGAAGTAGGTTTGAACATCCATTTGCTGGATGTTGAATTCGCCCGCTTTGATCTGGTTGTTGACGTACTGGTGGCTGGGGTTGAAGCGGCGGGTGTGGCCGCACATGGCCACCAGGCCGCTGGCCTTGGCCACACGCACCACCTCTTCACCCTCGGCCAGAACATCGCACAGCGGGATTTCCACCTGCACGTGTTTACCGGCCTGCAGGCAAGCCAGGGTCTGGCTGGCGTGCATTTGCGTGGGGGTACACAGGATGACGGCATCGACCTCAGGCAGCGCCAGCGCATCGGCCAGCTCGGTGGTGACATGGCCAATGCCGTACCTGGCGGCCACTTCACGGGTTTTGTCCAGGTCGCGGCTGATGAGGCTGACCACCTCCACGCCGTCGATGTTCTTGATGCCATCCAGGTGCTTGATGCCGAAGGCACCCGCGCCCGCCAATGCCACTTTGATGGGTCCAGCTTTGATGGTTTGGCTCATGGTCAGTTGTTCTCCAGAATGACATGCCCCACAGCCGTGTTGGATGCGGGTATGTGATAAAAACGGTGCTTTACGCTTATTTTGTGAGAATTGTCAGCTACATCTGACATAGCGCCACGGGCAATCAACCACATCACCAGCTCGATGCCCTCGCTGCCCGCCTCGCGCACGTAGTCGATGTGCGGCGTGGCGGCGCAGGCGGCGGGGTCGGCAATCAGCTGGTCCAGCCAGGCGTTGTCCCACTCGCGGTTGATGAGCCCGGCGCGTGCGCCTTGCAGCTGGTGGCTCATGCCGCCCGTGCCCCAGATGTGCACGTTCAGGTTGTCGTCGTAGCTCTCCACGGCTTTGCGGATGGCCTGGCCCAGCGCAAAGCAACGCTGGCCGCTGGGCACGGGGTACTGCACCACATTGACGGCAAAGGGAATGACGGGGCAAGGCCAGGCGTCCTTCACTGGGTCCAGCTCGCCGCACATCAACGACAGTGGCACGGTCAAGCCGTGGTCCACGGCCATTTTGTTGACTATGGTTAAGTCAAAGTCCTGCTGGATGACCGACTGGGCGATGTGGCTCGCCAGCTCGGGGTGGCCTTTGACCACAGGAACTGGGCGCGGGCCCCAGCCTTCGTCGGCAGGTTGAAACTCAGCGGCGGTGCCAATGGCAAACGTGGGAATCATGTCCAGGCTGAAGGCTGTGGCGTGGTCGTTGTAGACCAGAAAAATCACGTCGGGCTTGTTGTCCTTCATCCATTGTTTGGAGTATTCATAGCCCGCAAACACGGGCTGCCAGTAGGGCTCGTGGGTTTTGCCCAGGTCGAGGGCCGCACCAATGGCGGGGACGTGCGATGTGAAAACGGAGGCGGTGATGCGGGCCATGGTCAGTGTGCTTTCGGTGCGGTGGCGCGGGGGCTGGTGCCCTGGGGTTGGGTCCGTGCAGCGGCCCCCTGCGGTTGCCGGTGGGCCTGGGCGTCGCCGTCTTCACCCACGTAGCGGTTGCCTTCGGGACTGCGACCACCGGCCACCATCATGGCGCGGTACTCGTCTTCGGTCATGCCGGTCATGCTGCCGGCCATCTGCTGAAAGCTGAGCCCGTCGGTGGCGCCAATTTTGGCCAGGAAGTAGATGTTGCCGCCGGTGCGCATGCACCAGTTCAGGTCGCGGGCCAGCACGGCCTGCTTCTGTTCTTCGGTCATGGCCCATTCGTCCAGGTAGGCACGCTCGTCGGCCTTGAAGCGAGCGCGGTTGTCGGCTTTCATCAGGCTCATGCAAAACTGGTTGAGCCAGTAGCCTTTGCGGCTTTGCTCGGCATCGAAAATGATGGTACCGGGCACGTCAAGGTAGGGTTTTTCAAGGGCCATGTCAGATTTCCTCGGGCCAGTACAGGCGCATGGGGTTGGTCACCAGCAGTTTTTGCTGCAGCTCGGGCGTGGGCGCGATGTGGGGGATGAAGTCCACCAGCAGGCCATCGTCGGGCATGTGGTCTTTCAGGTTGGGGTGCGGCCAGTCGGTGCCCCACAGCACGCGGTCGGGGAACTCTTCGACGACGCGTCTGGCAAACGGCACCACGTCCCGGTAAGCGGCCTGCTCCCCGTTCAGCGCTTTGGGGCCGGTCACGCTCAGGCGCTCGGGGCAACTCACCTTGCTCCACACGTTGGGGTGCTGGCGCATGAACTTCAAAAACAGCTCGAATTCAGGCCCATCAATGGGCTTGCTCACGTCGGGACGACCCATGTGGTCCACCACCACGGTGGTCGGCAATGCGGTGAAGAAGTCCCACAGCTCGGGCAGGTCCACCGCCTCGAAGTAGATGACCACATGCCAGCCCAGCTGGTGAATGCGGGCGGCAATTTCCAATAGCTCGTCTTTTGGGGTGAAGTCCACCAGGCGTTTGACAAAGTTGAAGCGCACGCCGCGCACCCCAGCGGCGTGCATGGCGTGCAGTTCGTCGTCGGTCACGCTGCGGCGCACGGTGGCCACGCCGCGCGCTTTGCCGTTGCTGCTGGCGCAGGCGTCGAGCATCGCGCGGTTGTCGGCCCCGTGGCAGGTGGCCTGCACCACCACGTTGCGGGCAAAGCCCAGGTGATCCCGCAGCGCATACAGCTGCGCCTTGCTGGCGTCGCAGGGGGTGTACTTGCGCTCTGGAGCGTAGGGGAATTCAGCCGCGGGGCCAAACACATGGCAGTGGGCATCCACCGCCCCGACGGGCAACCTGAAGCGGGGGCGGCTGGGTGCCTGGAACCAGTCCAGCCAGCCAGGGGTTTTGTCAAAGGGACCAGAGGTGTGCATGGCCAAAGTGGTAGGGGTGGTGAAACGCCTTTGATTGTGCGCAACCCCTTCACCCTTGCCTATTGACATGACGCCACTAGCTGGTATGCGGAATATCCATACACACAGGCGGAGCGTGCGGTGTATGGACCGCCATGTGTGCCATCACAGAAACGAAACCAGGCCAGTGTCCAGGTCGTAGTACGCGGCCACCACCTTGACCTTGCTCTTTTTGACCAACGCAGACACGATGGGGCTTTTGGTGGTCACGCGGTGGGCGGTGCGCAAGGCGCTTTCCCGCACGGTGTTGTCCACATGGTCGCCAGGTTTGCCCGCCGTGGCCCGTGCCGCCGGCACGATGGCCTGCACCATGGGGCCGATGGAACCCGGAAACCTGGCCTTCTTGCTGACCACATCGCAGGCGGCGGACACCGCTCCACAGCGCTCGTGCCCCAGCACCACGATCAAGGGAATGCCCAGTACGCCCGCGCCGTACTCGATGGTGCCCATGGTGGCGGTGTCCGCCATGTTGCCCGCGTTGCGCGCCACAAACAGCTCACCGACGCCCAACCCACCAAACAGCAGCTCGGGCGGCACGCGGCTGTCGGCGCACGACACGATGGTGGCCCACGGTGCCTGGCCGGGCGCGACCAGTTCACGCATCAAGCCCACATCGACGGTACACACCTCGGGCGATTCAACGTAGCGGGCATTGCCCTCCACCAGCTTTGCCTGGGCTTCGTCGGGGGTGACGGCGGTGGTGGCACCCCCTGCCGACCACGCTGGCCCGGCGACCAGGCCAGTCAGCATACCGGCCGTGGCCGACACCAGAAAACGGCGGCGGGAACGGGACGCACTGGGACACAGATGGCACATGGGAGAACCTTTCGGGTGTTTGAGAATTGCAAGGGGGTTGCACAATTGGCCACAGGCTGATTCACTGCAGCCTGCAGGCTGTTTTGTACAACCAAGGAGATGCCATGAAGGGCGTGGTGTTCACTGAATTTCTGGAAATGATCGAAAGCCGCTTCAGCGCCGACATGGTGGACGACATCATCGACGATGCCAAGCTGCCATCGGGCGGCGTGTACACGGCGGTGGGCACCTACCCACACGAAGAAATTGTTGCCCTGGTGGTGGCCCTCTCGCAGCGCAGCGGTACAGCAGTGCGCGATTTGTTGCTGGCCTTTGGCGAGCACCTGTTTGGCCGTTTTGTGGTTGGGTACCCCACCTTTTTTGGCAGCACCAGCGATGCCTTCACCTTCCTGGCGGGCATTGAAGACATCATTCACCGCGAGGTGCACAAGCTCTACCCCGATGCGGAGCTGCCCCGCTTCGACGTCGAGCAGCACGATGACCGGCAACTGACCCTGCTCTACGACTCGCGGCGGCATTTCGAGGACTTGGCCGAGGGCCTGATGCGAGGCTGCATTGCGTACTTTGGCGGCGGCATTGCCATTGCGCGCAGTGTGGTGGGTGACGGCGAGTCGCGCAAAGAGCGGTTTGTACTGACCCGCACATGAGTGACGAGTCCGATCGCCTGCTCAGGCGCATGGAACGCGAGCGCGCCGCCCGCAAACAGGCCGAACGCTTGCTGGAAGAAAAATCTCTGGAGCTGTTCAACGCCAACCAGGCCTTGCAGGCATCGACCGCCAGCCTGGAAAAGCAGGTTCAAGACCGGACGCTGGAGCTGACCGAGGCGCTGCATCAGGCTGAAACAGCCAACGCCCGCCTGCGCGAAACCCAGCGTGTGCTGCAGGCCGCACGCGACGCCGCGCAAGAAGCCAACCAGGCCAAAAGCGACTTTCTGGCCAACATGAGCCACGAGATACGCACGCCCATGAACGGCATTCTGGGCATGACGGACCTGGCCTTGGATGCCTCCAGCGAGCACGAACGCCGCGAGTACCTCGACACCGTCAAAAGCTCGGCCGACGCCTTGCTGGGCATCATCAACGACATCCTGGACTTTTCCAAAATTGAGGCGGGCAAGCTGACGCTGGAGTCCATTAGCTTTGACCTGCGCCACACGGTGGCCGACACCGTGCGGTTGCTGACTCGCAAGGCCAGCGAAAAGCAACTGGCCCTGCGCTGCACCCTACCCGCCGACCTCCCCGAGCGGGTGCGTGGCGACCCGACCCGGTTGCGGCAGATTTTGCTCAATCTGGTGGGCAACGCCATCAAGTTTTCAGAGCAAGGGGAAGTCGTCGTCACACTGGCGTACATGGCCACGGATGGGGGGCAGGTGGGCGTCCGCTTTACAGTGGCTGACACCGGGATCGGCATCCCGGCCCACAAGCTGGGGACAATTTTTGAAGCCTTTTCCCAGGCCGATGTCAGCACCACGCGCAAGTTTGGCGGCACTGGCCTTGGGTTGACCATCACGCAAAAGCTGGTGGCGCTGCTGGGCGGTGAAATCAGCGTGGAAAGCGAGTTGGGTCGGGGCAGCGCATTCCATTTCTGGTTGCCCTTCGAGCTGGAGCGCCAGGGCGTGGCTGACACGCCGGAGGCACCCCCCGCCAGCAATGCAGCCACGGAGCGCATGCCTGCACTGCAGGTGTTGCTGGTAGAAGACCACCCCGTCAACCAGAAGCTGGCCACCAACGGCCAGGAAGCGGTCAACCGGATTGCCGAGGGCAACCGCTTCGATGTGATCCTGATGGACATGCAAATGCCTGTGCTGGGCGGTGTGGACGCCACGGTGCAAATACGGCAGATTGAGGCCAGCCACCACTGGCCACCTCACCCCATACTGGCCATGACGGCCAATGCCATGCAGGGTGACCGCGAACGCTGCCTGGCGGCGGGCATGGACGACTATTTGTCCAAGCCCGTGCGCCAGGCAGAGCTGGCCGACAAGCTCTCCACTCTGGTCGCAGGTGCCCGCGCACGGGCTACCAGCGGTGAAAGCGTTGCACCGCACCGCGGGGAGACAGGGTTGACGGGGGCTGCGGCCAGCTTGCCCACCAGGCGTGAGACTTCACACTGTGGCGTGCTCAGCGCCAAGCCCGGTTGAATGCCGGTATCGACCAGCTTTTGCCGGATGACGTCGTTAAAGGTGGCCGCGCCTGCCACCGGCATGGCCAGGGGCCCATGTCACTGAAACACAGCCAACCGGGCTGCTGACTTGCTTGAGTGCAAACTATGCTCAGGCGCCACCCACCCACACCCTCGGTATTGCCCTGATGGGCGCTACCGTGTGGTTGCTGGTGCTTCAATCGATGTAGCGAAACCCAGCTTTTTCCAGCCCAGGCCGCATGGCATACATGTCCAGCCCCAGCACTCCTGCTGCAAATTTGGAGCGCTTTTCGCCTTCGAAGCTCTCGCGCTTCTTGGCCGCTTCCCAGGTTTCCACGGCGCGGGCGCTGGGCACCACCACCACGCCATCGTCGTCGGCCACGATCACATCGCCAGGGGTGACCAGCATGCCCGCACACACCACGGGGATGTTGACCGAGCCCAGCGTGGCTTTGATGCAGCCCTTGGCGCTGATGGCTTTGCTCCACACGGGGAAGCCCATGTCTTGCAAGGTTTTCACGTCGCGCACACCGGCGTCGATGATGAGTGCACGGGCACCGCGGGCCTGAAAGCTGGTGGCCAGCAGGTCGCCAAAGTAGCCATCGGTGCATTCGGCGGTGACGGCGGCCACCACCACGTCGCCAGGCTGAATCTGCTCTGCCGCCACATGCAGCATCCAGTTGTCGCCAGGCTGCAGCAGCACGGTAATGGCCGTACCACTGATCTGTGCTCCCGGGTAAATAGGCCGCATGTAGGGCTTCAACAGACCCACCCGGCCCATCGCCTCATGCACAGTGGCACTGCCCAAAGCCGCCAGGCCATCGGCAGCAGCCCGGTCAGCGCGGTTGATGTTGCGGTAACAGACACCCAGTTCAAACATGATGAAACTCCAGAATCAATAGCTGCCTGCGCATACCCATAGAGCGCAAACGGCCATTTTTATTAAGAAAACAGTGCGAAACCAAACCCAACCACCCGCCCCACCCAAGCCAATCACCCCCGGCAACAAATGACTGAGGCAACCACCCGACCGTCAACCAATACCAGGGGCGAAGTGGGCACAGTGCGTGCCGGGTGTCGGCGGTGCTGAGAAGCGCAGGGCGGCGGGGTGTCCGCGCCGGGGCGCGGACAGGTCTGCTTGTCTGAGCGAAGCGAGTTTGCAGACCGTGCCCCGCCGACCGAGCATCGCAAGGAACCCGTCAGAGGCTGAGAGTTTTTCGGGCGTGCCCGAGCAACGCACCAAAACACGCCCGGTCAAGGCGCAAAGCACAGCCATAGCTCGGCTATGGCGCGCATTTGCAACGCCGAACGGGTGCGTTTTGGGGTGGTGAGCGGGCATGAACGAAAGACTCTCAGCCTCTTATTGCACCGCCATCACCCGGCACACACTGTGCCCACCTCGCCCACCCGGCGCAGTGTCTCCCCCAAGAGCAGCCTCACACCCCCCGCGCCACCAACCGAGCATCCAACCGGCTGAACACCCGGCGCGTATTGCCCTCAAAAATCTGCGCCCGGTCGGCGTCGCTCAATTGCGGACAGGCTTCCACGTAACGCTTGGTGTCGTCGTAATAAAAGCCAGTCTGCGGGTCGATGCCTCGCACCGCGCCGATCATTTCGCTGGCAAACAGCACGTTTTTGACCGGGATGACGGTGTTGAGCAGGTCGATGCCGGGCTGGTGGTAGACGCAGGTGTCAAAGAAGATGTTGTTCAGCAGGTGCTCTTCCAGCAGGGGTTTTTTCAGCTCCTGTGCCAGGCCACGGAAGCGGCCCCAGTGGTAGGGCACGGCACCGCCGCCGTGCGGAATCAGAAACTTGAGCGTGGGGAAGTCTTTGAACAGATCGCTGGTCAGGCACTGCATGAAGGCGGTGGTGTCGGCATTCAGGTAGTGCGCCCCGGTGGTGTGGAAGCAGGCGTTGCAGCTGGTGCTCACATGGATCATGGCGGGCAGGTCGTACTCCACCATTTTTTCGTAAATGGGGTACCAGTGGCGGTCGCTCAAGGGGGGCGATGTCCAGTGGCCGCCGCTGGGGTCGGGGTTGAGGTTGATGCCCACCGCGCCGTATTCCTTCACGCACTTTTCCAGCTCGGGGATGCAGGTGGCGGGGTCCACGCCGGGACTTTGCGGCAGCATGGCCACGGGCACGAAGTGCTCGGGGAACAGCTCGCTCACGCGAAAGCACAGCTCGTTGCAGATGGTCGCCCAGGTGCTGCTGACCTCCAAGTCGCCAATGTGGTGGGCCATGAAGCTGGCGCGGGGGCTGAACAGCGTCATGTCGTTGCCGCGCTCGTTCATCAGGCGCAGCTGGTTGGCCAGAATGGTCTCGCGGATGTCGTCGTCGCTGATCTTCAGGTCGGCCACCCGGGGCTTGGCGGCGGGGTCTTTGATGCCGGCAACTTGCCGGTTGCGCCAGTTTTCCAGCGCCTTGGGTGCGGTGGTGTAGTGGCCGTGGCAGTCAATGACAAGGGGGGAACCGTTGGCTTTGGGCATAGCTGGGGGTGGGGTTTGAAACGAGGGGTTGAACAAGGATGCCGGGCAATGGGCGTGTGCGGGTGCGGGGCAGGTGGCTGGCCTACTGCGCGTCAGCCTTCCACGGCGTCCATGCCGTGTCGCCGCTTGGCGTCGGCGGTGCCGGGGCTGTTGAGGTAGGCCAAAAAGACCCTGGCTGCGTCTGGCTGGAGACTGGCGGTGGCCACCCCGCCGCTGAAGGTGGTGATGAAGGCGCAATCTGGCGGTAGCAGGCCCACGATGGTGATGCCGGGCAGGCCCTGCAGCTCGCTCAGCTGCTGGAAGCCCAGCGCCACCTCACCGCTGGCCACCTGGCTGCCCACCGGCACCCCGGGCTTGGCCTGCACGGTGCGGCTGGCCAATTCATTGGCCAGGCCCCAGCGATCAAACAGGCGCATCAGGTGCTGGCCGCTGGGGCCGCTGCTGTAGCCGATGCTGCTGGCCGACTGCACCGCCGCCCGCAGCGCAGCCTCACTGCCCACATCGGGCAGAGGTGCGCCAGCAGGCACGGCAATGGCCACGGGCGAATGCACGTAGTCCACCCTGCCCGGCCGCACATGCCCGGCGGCGACCAGTTTGTCCAGCGCATCGCTGGCCAGCAGCACCAGGTCAAAGGGCTCACCCGCTGCCACCCGCCGCGCGGCATCGACACCGCCCACGGATTCAATGACCACCACCACACCATGGCGGGCCTCGAAACCGGTGGCCAGCTCGGCCAACACGGCCCGGGTGGCCATGGACGAAATGGCGGTCAACACCTGGGCGCCAGCGGTGGAGGGAGTGTTCATGCCTGGCATTGTGTGGGCCACTCAGTCATGCGTAAAGGGGATAATGAAAATAGCTGCTAGGCACGTTTCACATAGCAGACGGGGGACTCTCCATGGATTTCAAACAGATCGAAGGTTTTGTGCGCGTGGCTGAGATGGGCAGTTTTACCCGCGCCGCGCACATGCTCAACACCACCCAGCCGGCGCTGTCGCGCCTGGTTCGCCTGCTGGAGGTGGACTTGCGCCAAACCCTGCTGGTGCGCAATGGCCGGGGGGCGCAGCCCACAGAAGCCGGGCAGGTGCTGCTGGCGCACGGGCGCGGCATTCTGCACCAGGTGCAGCGTGCGCGGGAAGATTTGGGCACCGTGCGTGGCGGGCTGGCCGGGCGGGTGGCCATTGGGCTGCCGCCCAGTCTGGCGCGGGTGTTCACCGTGCCGCTGACCCGCGCGTTTCGCGCCCAGTTGCCCGATGCCAGCCTGTCCATCAGCGAGGGCCTGAGCGCCCAGATGCAGGAGTGGCTGGTGACTGGGCGGCTGGACATTGCCGTGCTCTATAACGCCCGCGCCAGCGCCGACATCGACATCACCCCCCTCGGCGACGAGGATCTGTGGCTGGTCCAGGCCCGAGCGCCCGGCCTGGCCGACGATGTGGCCACCGTCCCTGACCCTGGTCCCATCGACCTGAAAGACGTGGCCGAGTTGCCCCTGGTGATACCGAGCCGCCCCAACGCCATCCGCACCCATGTGGAGACCGAAATGGCCCAAATTGGTTGCCGCCTGAAGGTGGCGCTGGAGATTGACGGCGTGGCCGCCATCCTCGACCTGGTGGCCGACGGTGCCGGTGCCGCCCTGCTCTCGCGCAATGCGGTAACCAGTTGCGTGCGCCCCAGCGCCTACGTGGTGCGCGCGGTGCGCAACCCGCCTCTGCGCACCCGGCTGTTTCTGGCCACGAGCTCCATGCGGCCCACCACCCACACCCAGCAAACCACGCTGGCGCTGATTCGGCAAACGCTGGCGGCTACGTTGGAAAGCACAGCGGCATGAGCGTGGCCAGCCAACCCGCCCCAGCCAGCGCCCTGCCCCTGCTGTATTCATTCCGCCGCTGCCCCTACGCCATCCGCGCCCGCCTGGCGCTGGCGCAGGCAGGTGTGGCGGTGCACACGGTGGAGGTGGATTTGAAGCACAAACCCGCTGCGCTGCTGTCCGCCTCACCCGCGGGCACCGTACCCGTGCTGGTGCTGCCCGGTGGCGAGGTGCTGGCACAGAGCCTGGACATCATGCGCTGGGCACTCGCGCAGAGCGACCCAGACGGTTGGTTGCGCCCCGAAGCGATGGTTGATGAAGAATTTTGGATAAAAACCACCGACAGCGCTTTCAAATATTGGCTGGATCGCTACAAGTATTTTGAACGCCACCCCGCCCACCCCCAGGCCCACTACCGCCAGCAAGCCCTTGACTGCCTGCTGGCCCCGCTGGAACACACACTGAGCACCCACGGCCCCTGGCTGGGCGGTGCGCAGCCAGTGCTGGCCGATGCAGCGGTGTTCCCGTTTGTGCGCCAGTTTGCGGGGGTGGAGCCCGCCTGGTGGGCCTGCAGCCCGTTGGCGTTAACCCGCGCGTGGCTGCATGCCTGGCTGGAGAGTCCGTTGTTTTTGGGGGTCATGCGCAAGCAGGCATGACATTTTGAGATATCAGCTAGTCAGCTATCACGCTTGTAAGCAGGTAGGCCGACCTTGAGAATGGTTCGGTCGTGTCGGCTGCGAAGGGCGGGCATGACGCGTTCACCCCACCACAAGGCACAGACATGACGATCCCACACACCACCCAAGTCGCCATCATCGGCGCGGGCCCCTCTGGCCTGCTGCTGGGCCAATTGCTGCACAAGGCCGGCATAGACGCCGTCATTCTGGAGCGCCAAACCGGCGACTACGTGCTGGGCCGCATCCGCGCGGGGGTGCTGGAGCAGGTGTGCATAGACCTGCTCGATGAGGCCGGCGTGGGCGAACGCATGCACGCCGAAGGGCTGGTGCATGGTGGCTTTGACCTGCTGTTCAACGGGCAGCGCCACCGCATAGACATGCACGCACTGACCGGTGGCCACAACGTGATGGTGTATGGCCAAACCGAGGTCACCCGCGACCTGATGCACGCCCGCGAAGCCGCAGGCCTGCCCACGGTGTACGAAGCCATGAACGTGCAGGTGCACGGCTTTGACAGCACCACGCCCAGCGTCACCTACGAAAAAGACGGCCAGAAACACACCCTGCGCTGTGACTTCATTGCCGGGTGCGATGGCTTCCACGGTGTGTGCCGCGCCAGCGTGCCACGCAACGCCATTGCCGAGTACGAAAAGGTGTATCCCTTTGGTTGGCTGGGCCTGCTGTCAGACACACCGCCTGTGCACGACGAACTGATTTACGTCAACAGCCCGCGCGGCTTTGCCCTGTGCAGCCAGCGCAGCAAAACCCGCAGCCGCTACTACCTGCAGGTGCCGCTGACCGACCGCATTGAAGAATGGACCGACGACGCCTTCTGGCAGGAGCTGAAGTTGCGCCTGGACGCACCAGCCCGCGAGCACCTGGTCACCGGCCCATCCATTGAAAAAAGCATTGCCCCACTGCGCAGCTTTGTGACCGAGCCCATGCGCTTTGGCCGCCTGTTTCTGGCGGGTGATGCCGCCCACATCGTGCCACCCACCGGTGCCAAGGGCCTGAATCTGGCCGCCACCGACGTCAAATACCTGAGCGAAGGGCTGATTGGCCACTACCAAGGACAGTCCGACACCGACCTGGATGCCTACTCAGACCGCTGCCTGCGCCGGATCTGGAAAGCCGAGCGCTTTTCGTGGTGGTTCACCAGCCTGATGCACCAGTTCCCGGAAGACAGCCCCATCACCGCCAAATTCCAGAATGCCGAGCTGGACTACATCGTCCACTCCCAGGCAGGCAGCCTGACCATGGCCGAAAACTACGTGGGCTTGCCGCTGGACTTTGGTCAGCCACGCTGAAACCGCACGCACAGCGCCTCGACGTTTATACTCCGTCTAAACATACGGAGGTTTTCATGGCCGAAGCAGTCCTGTCCATCAAACACTGGGGCAACAACCTTGGGGTCCGCTTGCCACAGGCCGTGGCCCGCGAAGCCAAGCTGCAGGCCGACCAGCAAGTGCGCGTCTCGGTGGAAGAAGGCCGTGTGGTTATCGAACCGCTGCCAACTGCCGCCCCTTTGTCACTGGAAGAACGGCTCTCACGGTTTGACCCCGCCCGCCACGGCACCGAAGCCATGGTCACGTTCCCATTGGGTGCTGAACGGTGGTAACCCGCCGCCCAACTGCCGCGTGGGTGCCCGAGCGGCAAGACATCATCTGGATTGACTGCAACCCCCAAGCGGGCCAGGAAATGCGCGACGTACACCCTTTTTTGGTGCTGTCACCCCGCAGTTTCAACGACCGCACATCGCTGGTCATTGGCCTGCCCATAACCACTGCTGCGTACAACGCCGACAACCCGTTTGCGGTGGTGGCGGGTGTGGCAGGTGGTGCCAAAGCGGGCAAGCCCAGTTATGTGCTGTGCCACCAACCCAAATCGTTCGACTGGCGCGCCCGCCAGGCCAGCCCACACCCCATGAAACAGCTCAATCCCACTGCATTTGCCGAGGCGTGTGGCGTGCTGAACCAGATCATTGCGGTGGCTTGACCATCGGCCAGCCACTCTTCGCCCAGGTGCTCATGCCGCCGTACACGTAGCGCACGTTGGTCCACCCGGCGTCTTTCATGCTCTGCACCACCTTGGCCGAGCGGTTTTGTGTGTTGCAAATCAGCAGCACCGGCTGCGCCGGGTTTTTGGGAATTTCGTTCAACCGCTGGTTGAGCTGGGACATGGGCAGCAGCACCGCCCCGCTGGCCACGCCAGTGGCATGCTCCTTGGGTTCGCGGATGTCAAACATCAGCACCTGTTTCGACTCGAAGAGCTGACGCGCCTCGTCCAGGCCGACCTGCAACGGGTCGGTGCCGGATGGCGCATCTGAACAGCCCGCCAAAAGCGAGGAGACAGCGCCAACCCACAGGCCCGCAGCGGCCAGGCGGCGCAGGGTGTGTCGGCGTGGAAGTAGGTCATGGGCAGTGGTCATGGCGCAAGTGTGATGGAAAGTGAGGCCCACACCACACGGTTCACCGGGTAAACCCTGAAAACCCCACAGGCCTCAAAGCATTACATTTGAATTCAAATAACTCAGCCTACTTGTGTCAGATCAACCAGCCTGACCTCTCACGGCTACTTTTCCCCCTGTGTTGTCGAAACCTATCTGGAGTTTTCATGCCCCACGCCTTGTTGGCCGCCCACCAAACCCTGCTTGACGGCGCGCTGAGCGCCATTGCCACCCGTGGCTACTGGTCCCCTTTCAGTGAAATGCCCAGCCCCAAGGTGTACGGCGAAACGGCTGCTGACGATGGCAAACGTGCGTTTGAATCACTTCTGAACCAGCCCTTCGAGCTGAACCAGCCCGGCGACACCGGCCAGCGCGTGGCTCCCGAGCAGTCACCCTACGGCGTGGCCCTGAACGTGAGCTACCCCGTGTGCGACCACGAGGCCCTGGTGGCCGCCGCCCAGGCCGCCATGCCCGCGTGGCAAGCCGTTGGTGCAGAAGGCCGCACCGGCATCTGCCTGGAAATGCTGACGCGCCTCAACCGCCAAAGCTTCGAAATTGCCCACGCGGTGATGATGACCACCGGCCAGGGCTGGATGATGGCCTTCCAGGCCGGTTCCCCTCACGCCCAGGACCGCGCCCTGGAAGCCGTGGCCTACGCCTGGCGCGAGCAGAGCTTTGTGCCCGCCGAGACCACCTGGGAAAAGCCCCAGGGCAAAAACCCACCCATCGTTATGAAGAAGCACTTCGAGGTGGTGGGCCGGGGTGTGGCGCTGGTCATTGGCTGCGGCACCTTCCCCACCTGGAACACCTACCCCGGCCTGTTTGCCGCACTGGCGACAGGCAATGCCGTCATCGTCAAGCCGCACAGCAATGCCGTGCTGCCAGCGGCCATCACCGTGCGCACGCTGCGCGCCGTGCTGGCCGAGCAGGGCCTGGACCCCAACCTCGTCACCCTGTGCGTGACCGAGCAACGCAGCACCACGCAGGCGCTGGCCATGCACCCCGCCGTGAAATCGGTGGACTTTACCGGCGGCAACACCTTCGGCCAGTGGCTCATTGCCAACTGCAAGCAAGCCCAGGTGTATGCGGAGTTGGCGGGGGTGAACCACATCGTCATCGACTCCACCAACGCCTACAAACCCATGCTGGGCAACCTGGCGTTCACGCTGTCGCTGTACTCGGCGCAAATGTGCACCACCTCCCAGGCCATCCTGGTGCCGGCTGGCGGCATAGCCACCGACCAAGGCCACAAGACGTTTGACGAGGTGTGTGCCGATTTAGGCGCGGCTATTCAGCGCTTTTTGAGCAAGCCTGAAGTGGCCTGCGCCGTGTTGGGCGCCATCCAGTCACCCGACACGCTGGCCCGCATCGAACAGGCCAACAGCGGCGCCTGGGGCAAGGTGGTACTGGCCTCTGAAACCCTGACCAACCCCGAGTTCCCTGCCGCCACCGTGCGCACCCCGGTGCTGCTGGCCTGCGACGAGGCCGACGTGGCCGCCTACCAGGAAGAGCGATTCGGCCCCGTGGCCTTTGTCGTCAAATGCGCCGACACCGCCGCTGCCATCGCCCTGTCCGAGCACATGGTCAACACCCACGGCGCGCTGACCGTGGGCGTGTACAGCACCCGCACCGACGTGATTGACGCCATGACGGCAGCCACCTGGCGCAGCAAAGTGGCCCTGTCCATCAACCTGACCGGCGGCGTGTTCGTCAACCAGTCTGCCGCGTTTTCCGACTACCACGGCACCGGCGGCAACCCCGCAGCCAATGCCAGCTATGCCGACTCGGCTTTTGTGGCCAACCGCTTCCGCGTGGTGCAGCGCCGCTACCACGTAGAGAGCTAACTATCCATACCAGAAAAGCGCTATGGACTATAAAAGCATACAGTTTTCAGTGGACGCGGCCACCGGTGTGGCCCGCCTGACCCTGAACCGGCCCGACAAGATGAACGCCTTCACCGGCGACATGCACGCCGAGTTGCGCCACGCACTGGACGCGCTGCAGGCTGGTACGGGCGACTGCGCCCAGGCCCGCGTGCTGGTGGTCACCGGCGCAGGCCGGGGCTTTTGCGCCGGGCAAGACCTGGCCGACCCCGACATGGTGTTCACCCCCGGTGAGCCCCCGCCCGACATTGGTGACGTGGTCGAGCGCAACTTCAAGCCCCTGGTCATGCGCCTGACGAACCTGCGCGTGCCCACCATTGCCCGCGTGCAGGGCGTGGCCGCCGGGGCAGGTTGCAGCCTGGCGCTGGCCTGCGACATGGTGGTGGCGGCAGAGGCCGCATCCTTCATGCTGCCGTTTTCCAAAATCGGGCTGATACCCGACACCGGCGCTTCGTGGGCCGTGCCGCAGCGGCTGGGGTTCGCAAGGGCCATGGGCCTGGCCCTGACCGCGCAAAAACTGCCAGCCGCCAAGGCGGCCGACTGGGGCCTGATCTGGGAGTGTGTGGCCAACGACGCGCTCGACGGCGCGGTGGATGCATTGGCCGCCCAACTGGCCGCCCTGCCCACCACCGCCTTGGTGCGCACCCGTGCCGCCATGCTGGCCGCGCACACCGCCACGCTGGAGCAGCACCTGTCGTTTGAGGCTTTGATGATGCGCGAGCTGGGCCACAGCGCCGACTACGTGGAGGGCGTTTCCGCCTTCCTGGAAAAGCGCCCCGCTCGCTTCAATCAGGCTTGACAACATCATTTTAAGATAGCTTAAAAGCCATACAGATCAAGCGATTGAGCCCAATAAAGATGACAAATTCCATTTCTGCCTCCGTGCCCACAGACCCCCAGGCTCTGGCCGATGCCGTGGCCCAGGCCATGTGGTCACGCGACAACGCGTCGCAGGCATTGGGCATGCACATTGAGGCCATCGCCCCTGGCCAAGCCACCCTGTCCATGGCGGTGCGTGCCGACATGGTCAATGGCCACCACATCTGCCACGGTGGCTTCATGTTCACCCTGGCAGACAGCACCTTTGCCTACGCCTGCAACAGCCACAACCGCAACACCGTGGCCTCTGCCTGTGCCATCGACTTTCTGGCACCCGCCCGCGAGGGCGACGTGCTGGAGGCCGAGGCCATCGAGCGCTCCCGCGCTGGCCGCACAGGGGTGTATGACATTACCGTGCGCATTCGCGGCGGCAAAACCGTGGCGCTGTTCCGAGGCAAAAGCTACCGCATCGAGGGCGAGGTGATTGCCGGTCTCGCCGCTGTGGTCCAAGCCGCCTCAGCCACAACCAGCGCAGCAAGCCCCGCCTGAGCACACCAGCAACCAGCCGCCCACACCACCAGAACACCCCGAAGGAGACACAGCCCATGCCCGTGAAACAACCCGCCCCTGGCGACCTGGACCCGATAGAGACCGCCAGCCGCGACGAGATTGCCGCCCTGCAACTGGAGCGCCTGCGCTGGACCCTGCAGCACGCCTACGACAACGTGCCCCACTACCGCGCCAAGTTCGAGGCCAAGGGCGTCCACCCGTCCGACCTCAAAACCCTGGCCGACATTGCCAAGTTCCCCTTCACCACCAAGGCCGACCTGCGCGACAACTACCCCTTTGGCCTGTTTGCCGTGCCACGCACCCAGGTGGCGCGGATACATGCCTCGTCGGGCACCACAGGCAAACCCACGGTGGTGGGCTACACGCTCAAAGACATTGACACCTGGGCCAACCTGGTGGCGCGCTCCATCCGCGCCGCGGGCGGCCGGGCGGGCGACATCATCCACATCGCCTACGGCTACGGCCTGTTCACTGGCGGCTTGGGGGCGCACTACGGGGCCGAGCGGGCGGGCTGCACGGTCATTCCCATGTCTGGCGGACAAACCGAGAAGCAGGTGCAGCTGATCCAGGACTTCAAGCCCGACCTCATCATGGTCACGCCCTCGTACTCGCTGGTGATTGCAGAAGAGTGCGCGCGGCAAGGCATTGCACCCGAGGACATTTCGCTCAAGGTGGGCATTTTCGGGGCCGAGCCCTGGGGCGAGGGCATGCGCCAGCAAATCGAAAAAGGCCTGGGCCTGGACGCGGTGGACATTTATGGCCTGTCAGAGGTCATGGGCCCCGGCGTGGCCAGCGAATGCATCGAGAGCAAAGACGGCCCTGTCATCTGGGAAGACCACTTCTACCCCGAAATCGTCAACCCCGACACCGGCGAGCCCGTGGCCGATGGTGAAGAAGGTGAGCTGGTATTCACGTCACTCAGCAAAGAAGCGCTGCCCATCATCCGCTACCGCACCCGCGACCTGACCCGCCTGCTCGCCCCCACCAGCCGCAGCTTTCGGCGCATGGGCCGCATCGTGGGCCGCAGCGACGACATGCTCATCATCCGTGGCGTCAACGTCTTCCCGACGCAGATCGAGGAGCAGGTGCTGCGCGACAAGCGGCTGTCAGGGGTGTACCAGATCGTGCTCAGCCGCGACGGCCACCTGGACAACGTGGAGGTGCGTTGCGAACTGCAATCAGACGCCAACGCCCTGAGCCCCGCCGACATGGCCGCCATGACAAAAGAGCTGCAGCACCGCATCAAAACCATCATCGGCATCTCGACCAAAGTCAGTGTGATGGACTTCGGCACCCTGCCCCGCACCCAGACCGGCAAGGCACGCCGTGTGTGGGACAACCGTCCCAGCCAGGTTTGATACCTATTTTTCACCCAACCACAGGAGCCACGACACATGTACACGCAGTCGTTCAACGTGCCCGACGAGTCCGGTCAGCGCACCGTCAAGCCCATTGCCCACACCGAGCCACCCGAGCAAATGGCCAGGTTCGATGCCCGCATCGACGCCGATGGCCGCATTGAGCCGCAAGACTGGATGCCAGAGGCTTACCGCAAAACCCTGGTGCGCCAGATCAGCCAGCACGCCCATTCTGAAATTGTCGGCATGCTGCCCGAGGGCAATTGGATCAGCCGCGCGCCCAGCCTCAAGCGCAAGGCCATTCTGATTGCCAAGGTACAGGACGAAGGCGGCCACGGCCTCTACCTGTACAGCGCCGCCGAAACGCTGGGCACCAGCCGCGACCAGATGCTGGACGCCCTGCACACTGGCAAGGCCAAGTACAGCTCCATCTTCAACTACCCCACGCTCAACTGGGCGGATGTGGGCGTGATCGGCTGGCTGGTGGACGGCGCGGCCATCATGAACCAGATTCCGCTGTGCCGCTGCAGCTATGGTCCCTACAGCCGCGCCATGGTGCGGGTGTGCAAGGAGGAAAGCTTCCACCAGCGCCAGGGCTACGAAGCCCTGCTGGTCATGATGAAGGGCAACCAGGCACAAAAAGACATGGTCCAGGACGCCGTCAACCGCTACTGGTGGAAATGCCTGGCCATGTTCGGCCCACCGGATGCCGACAGCCCCAACAGCGCCCAGGGGATGCGCTGGGGCATCAAGCGCATTTCCAACGACGACCTGCGCCAGAAGTTCATTGACGCCACCGTGCCCCAGGCCAAGGTGCTGGGCGTGACCCTGCCCGACCCCGACCTGAAGTGGAACGAAGAGCGCGGCCACCACGACTACGGCCAGATCGACTGGGACGAGTTCTGGGCCACCGTCAACGGCAACGGTCCCTGCAACAAAGAGCGCCTGGCCACCCGCGTCAAGGCCCACAACGACGGAGCCTGGGTGCGCGATGCCGCCCTGGCCCATGCCCGCAAACAACAACAACGCCAACTGAAGGAAGCCGCATGACCGCCAACACCACCCCATCCAGCAACCACCCGGCCCTGAAAGAGTGGCCCCTGTGGGAAGTCTTTGTTCGCAGCAAGCAGGGTCTTGAGCACAAGCACTGCGGCAGCCTGCACGCCTCTGACGCGGCCCAGGCCCTGGACATGGCGCGCGACGTGTACACCCGTCGCCAGGAAGGCGTGAGCATTTGGGTGGTGCCGTCGGTGTCCATCACCGCCAGCAACCCTGACGACAAGGGCGAACTGTTCGACCCCGCCGCCGACAAAATCTACCGCCACCCCACGTTCTACGACATCCCTGAAGAAGTGGGGCACATGTGATGAGCGCTGTTCTCGACACCCCCGCCACCACCCACGCAGTGACAGCGCCCGTCGGCTATGTGCTGCACCTGGCCGACAACGCCGCCGTGCTGGGCCAGCGCAATGCCGAATGGTGCGGCCACGGCCCCATCCTCGAAGAAGACCTGGCCCTGGCCAACATGAGCCTGGACCTGATCGGCCAGGCCCGCTTGCTGTACAGCCATGCTGCCAGCCTGATGGGCACCGATAGCGCAGCGGCCCTGGCCGCACGCAACGGTGGCCGCCTGGACGAGGACACCCTGGCCTACTTTCGCGATGTGCCCGAGTTCTGCAACTACACCCTGCTGGAGTTGCCCCACCATGCCGCCCTGGTGGGTTACGCCAAGGCAGACATGGACTACGCCACCACCATCGCCCGCAACTTCCTGTACAGCGCGCTGATGGTGCCGCTGTGGACGCAGCTGCAAACGTGCTCCGACGAGGTGCTGGCCAGCATCGCCGCCAAGTCGCTCAAGGAAGCGCGCTACCACCTGCGCCACTCGCGCGATTGGCTGGTGCGCCTGGGCGATGGCACAGTCGAATCCACCGCCCGCATGCAGGCTGCTTTGGCACATTTGATGCCCTACACACAAGAATTCTGGACACAGTGCGCTCTTGAATCGGAAGCATCTGCTGCAGGCATTGCTGTGGACTGGGACCAGCTGCAAGCCGACTGGAACGCCCTGGTGGACGACGCCCTCTCCGAGGCCGACCTGGCTCGGCCTGCATCGTCGGGCTACATCACCCAAGGGAAAAACGGCAGCCATTCCGAGCACCTGGGCTTTTTGCTGAGCGAGATGCAAGGCCTGGCCCGCGCCCATCCCGGCGCCCAGTGGTGAACCAGCGGCCATGAGTGCGCTTGCTTCCGCCACTGCCCAAGTTGCCACACAGCCGCCAGGCGTGCCCACCGACCCTGTGCTTGCCCAGGTGTGGGCACTGCTGGACGATGTGGCCGACCCGGAAATACCGGTGGTTTCTCTCAAGGACCTGGGCATTCTGCGCGACGTGCGCCACGGTACCGATGGGGTGGAGGTGGTCATCACCCCCACCTACAGCGGCTGCCCGGCCATGGGCCAGATGGCCGACGACGTGGCGGCAGCACTGGCCAGCCACGGCATTGCAGGGCGGGTGGTGACCCAGCTGTCCCCCGCATGGACCACCGACTGGATAGGACCGGCAGCCCGCGAGAAACTGCGTGCCTACGGCATTGCCCCCCCTCACAGCACCGCCCAGGCGGGCCACTGCCACAGTGCCGCACGCGTGGCAGGTGCCCCGGGCGAAACCGCCCAGGAGCGGGTGCTGCGCTTCATGCCACAGGCCAGCGCCGCAAGGCCAGCCGTGCCCTGCCCGCACTGTGGCTCGACACACACCGTGGAGTCGTCCCACTTCGGCTCCACCGCCTGCAAGGCGCTCTACAAATGCCTGAGCTGCCAGGAACCGTTTGATTTCTTCAAACCGTACTGAGCCTCCCGATTGACCCCAGACACGTTCCGGAGAAGAACCCCATGTCCACCGCCCGATTCCATGACCTCGCCGTCCAGCGCATCAGCCCAGAGGCTGCTGGCTCGGTGACCATCACCTTTCGCATCCCCGACGAGCAGCGCGACACCTTCCGCTTTGAACCCGGGCAGTACTTGACCCTGCGCACCACAGTCAACGGCCAGGATCTGCGGCGAACCTACTCCATCAGCAGCCCACGCAGCCGCTTCGAGCGCGACAGCGAACTGGAGGTAGGCATCCGTCCGGTAGAGGGTGGCGTGTTTTCCAACTGGGCCGCAACCCAGCTCAAGGCGGGCGATGTGCTGCGCGTCATGCCGCCCGATGGCAAGTTCACCGTCAAAAAGCAGCGCGCCATCCACCGGGTAGGCTTTGCCGCGGGCTCGGGCATCACCCCCATTTTGTCCATCGCCGCAACCACCCTCGAAGAACAACCCGAGAGCAAGTTCACACTGGTGTACGGCAACCGACGCATGGCCAGCGTCATGTTCAACGAGGCCCTACAAGACCTGAAGGACCGCTACGCCAACCGATTCACCATGGTGCACATCCTGTCGCGCCAGGCCCAGGAGGTGGACCTGCTGGAAGGACGCATCGATGCTGCCAAGGTCCGCCAACTGGTAGACACCCTGCTGCCCGCCGCCAGCATGGATGAGGTGTTCATCTGTGGCCCGGAGGCCATGATCACCGCCACAGAGGCCGCCCTGACCGACGCGGGCGTGCCAGCCTCGCGCATCTACACCGAGCGCTTCACCACCAGCTCGGCGGTGGCGGCCAAGGTGCAATCCGACACCGATGCCAAAGCCACCCACAGTGGCCTGGACAAGATCATCGCGCTGCGGGTGCTGCTGGACGGCAAATACCACGACCTGAAAATGGGCCCAACCGACAACGTGCTGGATGCAGCCACCAACGCGGGCCTGGACCTGCCCTTCTCTTGCAAAGGCGGGGTGTGCAGCACCTGCCGCTGCAAAGTGCTGGAGGGCACTGTCCAGATGGAAAAAAACTTTGCCTTGGATGCCACCGAGGTACAACAAGGATTTGTGCTGAGCTGCCAGGCCAAGGCCACCAGCGCGTTACTCTCGGTGAGTTTCGACGAACGCTGACGCCGCATGCCCACACCCACCACCCTGTCACCCGCTTTTTCTCTCATCCAGCACAGGCTGGACGAACTCCAGCAGCAAAACCGCATACAAGCGGGGTCACTGATGGCAACGGTGTTGGGCGATGCGGTGTTGCCGCGCGGGGGTCGGGTGTGGCTGGGCAGCCTGATTGGCCTCATGGAGCTGCTGGGGGTGAACGAACGGTTGGTGCGCACCACCGCGTTTCGCCTCACCAAGGACGACTGGCTGCTCAACGAAATCGAAGGTCGGCGCTCCAACTACAGCCTGACCACCGTAGGCAGGCGGCGGTTTGATGATGCAGCCCGCCACATCTATGCCGCTCACGCCCCCAGCTGGGACAAGCGCTGGCGGTTGATCAATATGGTGGGGGAGTTGTCAACCCGCCAGCGCGAACGGCTGCGTCGGGCGCTGGTCTGGCAGGGCTTTGGCGAACTGTCCTCGCACACCTACATCCACCCCACCGCCGACCTGCAAACCTGCTTCGATGCGCTGCATGCCGAGGGGCTGGCGTCGGTGGTCGGCAACCTGTTGCCGCTGCTGGCCGCCAACCCCAGTTTGCAAGGGTCTGCCAGCGACAGCGACCTTGTGCGCCGCGCCTGGGACCTGGACGAGCTGTCCCAAGGCTACGGCGCTTTTCTGGTGGGCTATCAACCCCTGGTTGAGCACGTCAACGGCGACGGGACCGAAGCACTGAGCGGCGAGCAGGCATTTGTCGGGCGCATCCTGCTGATTCACGACTTCAGGCGGCTGCTGCTGCGCGACCCCGAGTTGCCAGCGGTTCTGCTGCCACCGAATTGGTCGGGGCATGCCGCACGCAACCTGTGTAGAGAGGTCTACGCCCGTTTGCTGCCCGCCTCCGAGGCCTACCTCGACGAGCACCTTCGCCTGGCCAACGGGGATGTCCCGATGGCGTCAGCCCTGATTCAGGAGCGCTTTGGCTTGGCTAACCCCTTGGAAGCCTGAACACAGCCCCATGTGCAGGGGTTGTGCCAATCCCTCAGTTGCCGGAGGGGGGTACACGGTCCACCAGCCGGTCGGTGAAACCCGCACCGATCCACATGCCCAGGAGCGTTGTCCAGGCGGTAATGGCAAAAATCGCGCCACCGGTGATACCGGCGCCTACGGCACAGCCCCCTGCCAGCATAGAGCCAAAACCCATCAACACAGCGCCGATGATGTAGCGCGGCATGCTGTGCCCACCTTGAAAACCCTCCAGCTTCCAGTCCCGGCCCACCATGGCGCCCAGAAAAGACCCAGCAAACACCCCTGGCATGAGCCCGAAGTCGAAGCCAATGTGCGGTGCGGGTGACGACAACACCCGCATCAGCCACTCAGCAGACGGGCCACTGAAGGTCAGACCCTGCACATTGACAACCTCGAAAGAGGAGGAGGCCACGCTGTAGCTGAACCACCAGGCCCCAGCCACGGCCAAGCCTGTGGCAATGGCGGTGAGCCATTTGACTGGAGACCATTGGTTGCGGACCGCAAAGTACACCCCTGCGACCAACCACACTCCACCAAACAGCAAGCCACCCACATGGCCCACGCCGGTGATGATCAAGAGGTCCCGACCGCCCCCACCATCCACCGTCCACCACGCGCTGATGGCTTGCCGCAACGGGGCCAGCGCTCCACCCAAGGCCGCTTGTGCGGAAACCGCGAAGATCAAACCCGAAAGCAATGCACGCAAATTGCCAGTCGCTGACAGCACCAGCAAGCGGCTGGCGCATCCACGCGTGAGGATCATGCCCGCACCAAACAGCAAGCCCCCGACCAAGGCACCCGACATGCTGCCGGTATTGGCCATCTGCCGCGACCCCGACACATCCAACCAGCCCGAAAGAATCAGCAGCTGCACAGCCACCACCGCAGACGAAAACGCCAGCAGCCACACGGGCAGCTTTTCCCCAAACTGCCCGTGCCAGAACTCCACCACCGCCGCCCGCAGACAAAACCGGGAGCGCTGCGCAAAAAAACCGAACACCAACCCCAGCAACAGACCACCCAGTGCCAACACTGTGCTTTCTCCGTGGCTTTCAATCAGTGTGGTCAAGGTCATGGGGGCTCGATGTCGGTGGGTGGGTCTGCACCAGCCACAGGAATCGTCACCTCTACGGTACACCCTACCCTATGCTGGCTCTCGATCCGAATTGTCCCGCCGTGCAGCGTGACAATGCGTTGACATAGCGCAAGCTCGACTCCCTCACCTTCGAAATCCATCGAATGGTGTTGCCGCTGGAACATCACAAACATGTGTTGGGCACGGCTGCTGTCAAACCCAACCCCGTTGTCGCGGACCCACCAGCGCACGCCTCGCAACGGAACCACAGCCCCGCCGGGTACGGGATGCACGGGCGCCAGCTCCCAGCCAATCTCGATGAGGGGGGACACGGCATCGCGGGTGAACTTGACGGCGTTGGACAACAAAGCCGCCACGAGCCGACCGAGCAGCGCCGCATCTCCCAGCACCACTGGCCAGTCCGACGCGATCTGCCACTGCCGCCGCTGGTCCGGGCAGGCCGCAGCTGCACCACGGATGAGCGCCTCCAGATCGACCGGCACCAACTCCAACGCCGAGCGCCCCAGCCGTGCGTAGTCCAGCACCCCTTCAATCATCCGGGCCAGGCGCTGGGTAGATTTTTCAGCGGCGTCCAAGTGGGTGTGCGCATCGCAGGCAACATCGCCCAACACAGGCTGCAAGTCATCGCGCAGCAGCATGAGGTAGCCGGACAAATGGCGCAGGGGTGCCCGCAGGTCGTGTGACACCATGTGCGAAAACGCGTCAATGTCCCGGTTGGCCGCCGTGAGTGCGCAGGTTCGCTCCTGGACGCGCTGCACCAGATCCTGGTTGAGATCGTGCATGACGTCTTCCAACCGCTTGGTGGCGGTCATGTCTTTGGTGATGATGGACAGACCCTGCAAACCACCCCGGCTGTCGCGCAGCGCCGTGAACGTGGAGTGAGCCCAAAAGGCAGACTGCCCGTGGCGGATCTGCCAGCCTTCGGACTGGGCCTGCCCCCCATCGATGGCCTGGCGCACCAGTTGGGAACGGGTACCTGGGTTCCTGCCGGGGTGCGAAGCATCCATCAGCAGGCCAAAGTGCTGGCGCAACACCTGGTGGGCATCGAGGTGGTGCATGCGCTGCGCGCTCTCGGTCCAATCGGTGATGTGGCCTGCATCGTCCACAAAATAGATGCAGTAGTCGTGCAGCGCATCGACCATCAAGCGGAACCGCTGCTCGCTGTCAAACAAGCGGGCGGTACGCTCCTGTACCCGTTCTTCCAGGTCGCGGTTGGCCTCCAGCACCAGCGACTCGATGTATTTGTGGCTGGAAATGTCGTGCAGCTCCACAAACATGCCCCTGACCGTACCATCTCGCACGTTGGGGGTGTACTTGACCTCGACATGCATGGGCTGACCACCGGCAACCGCAGGGCGCTCGTACTCGAAGACCTGCGCCACACCCGTCAAGGCAGCACGCGCCCTGGGCATGATGAAGGCACGCAGGCTGGGCAACACCAGCGATTCGAAATGCGCTCCTTCCAACGGCTGCCCTGGCGCCTCGAACACCCGGCGGTAGCTGGCATTGGCGTATCTGCAGACCAGTTGGTCATCAAAGTACGCGATCAGGGTTGGGACGTTGTCCACCACCGAACGGATGAGCTCTGGCGTTGCCACATCCAGTGAACCGAATGCGGCCGCTCGATGGGGCGGCGGTGGTGGAGTGGGCATGAACGAATTCAGTGGTGTTCACCTAAGGTACAGAGCCCATAGCATATGCAAAAAACCAAGCTGGCGCCCGTCCGTCAGCACGGCGGGAGCCACCCGCCACCCCGGGCTTTACTCCAGGTCCAACTCCTGGATTTTTCGGGTGATGGTGTTGCGCCCAATGCCCAATTTGTGCGCCGCTTCAATGCGCCGACCCTTGGTACAGGCCAAGGCGGTGACGATGAGGCTGGACTCGAAACGTCGGCTCAGCACATCCCACACGTCCTCACGGCCTGCGTCCAACAAACTCTTGGCTTCTTGCTGCAGGTCTCGCTCCCAGCCTGTGGAGGGCGCTTCCAAGGCTGCATTCAGCGGCCTGTCAGCGTCTACCGCATCCGCGAAGCCAGCAGCCGCAGGAGCAGCAGCGGCAACACCGGTGGCAGCCGGATGATTCGACGTACCAATGGCTACGGCATCCGGCGCCAGGGGGCCTGCCGCCGCAAGGTCGTGCTCAGATGATGTGCCTGGTACCAGCACCGGAGATGGCACTGTGACTGGCGGGCTCGCCGCCGGAGCAGCAACGACAGCAGAGGACTGCGCAGCGACAACCGGCAGTGCCAATACTTCGGGTGGCAGGTCCTTCTCGTCCACAACCTGTGCGGGAGCCATCACCGTCAGCCAGTGACACACGTTTTCGAGCTGGCGCACATTGCCTGGAAAGTCGAAACCCGCCAACCGCTGCAGCGCAGCCTCGGAAATGCGTTTGGGCTCCACGTCCAACTGCTTGGCACTTTGCACCAGGAAATGCCGGGTCAACATGGGCACGTCTTCCCGCCGCTCGCGCAGGGCCGGCAGACGCAGGCGGATCACATTGAGGCGGTGAAACAAGTCCTCACGGAACACACCCTCACGAACGCGCTGCTCCAGGTTCTGGTGGGTGGCAGCAATGACCCGCACATTGGACTTGACCGCGCTGTGCCCTCCCACCCGGTAAAAGTGCCCATCCGACAAGACCCGCAGCAGACGGGTTTGCAGATCAAAGGGCATATCGCCAATTTCGTCCAGAAACAGCGTGCCGCCATCGGCCTGCTCGAAGCGCCCCCGGCGCATGGTTTGCGCCCCGGTGAATGCCCCGCGCTCATGGCCAAACAGTTCACTCTCCAGCAAATCTTTGGGTATGGCTGCGGTATTGATGGCCACAAACGGGCCGTTGGCACGGGGCGAATGCTTGTGCAGCGCCCGTGCCACCAACTCTTTGCCTGAGCCAGACTCTCCGGTGATCATCACCGTCACGTTGCTCTGGCTGAGCCGACCGATTGCGCGGAACACGTCCTGCATGGCAGGTGCCTGGCCAAGCATTTCCGGAGAAGCCGCCATGCGCTCCTCGGCCACCTCCTCGCGCTGGCTTTCTTCCACAGCGCGGCGAATCAACTCCACCGCTTTGGGCAGGTCAAAGGGCTTGGGAAGGTACTCGAACGCACCGCCCTGGAACGCCGACACCGCACTGTCCAGGTCCGAAAACGCCGTCATGATGATGACGGGCAGCCCGGGCAAGCGCTTTTTGATTTTGTCCAGCAGATCCAGGCCCGACCCGCCCGGCATGCGGATGTCGCTGACCAGGACCTGCGGGCCCATTTCTTCGTTGTCCTCGGCCAATGCGGACAATACGTCTTGAGGGTTGGTGAAACTGCGGGTGGGCAAGTTCTCGCGCAACAGCGCTTTTTCCAGAACGAACCGGATGGACTGATCGTCGTCCACTATCCAAATAGGTTTCATGCGTTCGGTTCCTTTTGCCTCTTGTTGGATTCGATCCCGCCCTGCCGGGATGGCGCTTCACTTCAAGGCAGGGGAATCAATATCTTGAAGTCGGTCCGGCCCGGTACGCTGTCACACTCGATCAATCCGTGGTGCTGCTGAACAAAGGTTTGCGCCAGCGTCAACCCCAGCCCCGACCCACCTTCTCGCCCCGATACCAGGGGATAAAAAATGCGGTCTTTGATCGAGTCTGGCACGCCAGGTCCGTTGTCAATGACATGCAATTCCAGTGCCAACCGGTAACGCTGTTTGCCGAAGGTCACCTGACGGGCCACACGGGTGCGAAACGTCAGACAGGCATCCCCTGCCGCCAACCTGGGCGCCAGGGCCTGGGCCGCGTTGTGTGCAATATTGAGCACGGCTTGAATCAGCTGCTCTCTGTCCCCCCTGAACTCGGGAATGGATGCGTCATAGTCCCGCACCACCTGCAAGCCTTTGGGAAACTCCACCAGAATGAGCGAGCGCACACGCTCGCAAACCTCATGGATGTTGACGTCCCCGACCACATGGGGCTTGCGGTGAGGTGCCAACAGCCTGTCCACCAGCGTCTGCAGCCTGTCGGCTTCGTGGATGATGACCTGGGTATATTCGATCAGCTCGCGGGAGTCCAGCTCCATCTGCAGCAGTTGCGCCGCACCACGGATACCCCCCAAGGGGTTTTTGATTTCATGCGCCAGGTTGCGGATCAGTTCTTTGGTGGCCTGCGCCTGGTCGATTTGCCGCTCTTCCCGGTCCTGCCGGGCTTGCTGATCCAGCGGCAAAAGTTCCACCACCACCTCATCGGGCACCTCGGTTTGGGCCACCACCACATGCACCGGCATGGGTTCGCGGTGGACACACCGCAGCCAGGCGTCGTAGCGCAGCGCCGCAAACTTGTTGCCCTTGGCACCTGACAAGGCGTCTTGTAACTGACTGGGTTGGGTAAAAAAATCGGCAAACGGCGTGTCCACCACGCTGCGCCGCGACAAACCCAAGGCATCTTCCAGCGCTGCATTCACGAACAACATGCTCCCGTTCGTGGCAACCACTGCCACCAAAGTGGCCAACAGGTCCAACGACTGGAACCGGGAGGCAGCCTGGGCAGGCACCTTCTTGTGGCGGACCGCCACGTCAGCGCGCCACCACTGCCGGGTTAGCCGAACCCACCACAGGGCCAGCAGACGCCGGCACATCCACACCCAAGCGCTGCAGCTCCCGGCGAATACCCACCACATCGGCCTCCGCTCTGGCCACATTCGCTTTCAACTCGGCCACCCGTTGCGCATGCGCAGCAGTGCCAGGCGTCTCGCCGGGGCGCAGAGCGGGTTGACCACTGCCGTAGGCCAGCTGGGCATCCGCCAGCTGCGACTCGGCACGCTTGAGCTCGGCCGACAAAATGGCCCTGGCGTCGCTGTCACGGCTTTTCTGCTGACCAGGATCGACCCGAGACTGCGTCGACTCTGGCGCAGCGCCCACTCCACCCGATTTGGTCGGACTGGTCTTGGCTGGCGGACGACCGCCTTGCACCACCGTGACATTGCCCCCCTGCAATGCCACACAGCCCTTGAGCTGGGACTGGCTGGGGTTGTTGGTGTACTCGTTTCCGCAGCGGTAGATGCGGTCCAGGCCCTGTGCCGCAGCAACAGACCCAGCAAGCAACACGCAGCCTGCCAGAACAGGCGAGAGTTTCAGGAGAGGGTGGGTGGTTTCGGTTGGCATTCAAGACTCCAGGACGCTGCATCCAGGCGGTGTGAGCCCCAGTATCGCCCAAAATTGCCCCACCCCTGCACTTGGACCATGGCACAAGCGTGTGGTAAGCACCATCAAAAAAGGACGGCCGAAGCCGTCCTTGTCCATGCGCACCTTACGGCTTACAGGCTGTAGTACATGTCAAATTCAACCGGCGACACCTCTACCCGGCTGCGGGTGACTTCCTGCATCTTCAGTTCGATGTAGGCGTCGATCCAAGCGTCGGTGAACACACCGCCTTCGGTCAGGAACGCGCGGTCCTTGTCCAGGTGCTCCAAGGCCTGGTCCAGGCTGGAACACACGGTTGGCACCAGCTTGTCTTCCTCTGGGGGCAGGTGGTAGAGGTCTTTGCTGGCGGCTTCGCCGGGGTGGATCTTGTTGCGAACGCCGTCCAAACCAGCCATCAGCAGCGCTGCAAACCCGAGGTAGGGGTTGCACAGTGGATCTGGGAAGCGGGCTTCCACGCGGCGGGCCTTGTCAGAGGCCACGTTGGGGATGCGGATCGATGCCGAACGGTTCTTGGCGGAGTAAGCCAGCTTGACCGGGGCTTCGAAGTGGGGAACCAGACGTTTGTAGCTGTTGGTACCAGGATTGGTGATGGCATTCAACGCACGGGCGTGCTTGATGATGCCGCCGATGTAGTACAGCGCAAACTCGCTCAACCCGGCGTAACCGTTGCCTGCAAAGAGGTTTTTGCCGTCTTTCCACACCGACTGGTGCACGTGCATGCCGGAGCCGTTGTCACCGTGGTAAGGCTTGGGCATAAACGTCGCAGACTTGCCGTAGGCATTGGCAACGTTTTGGATGACGTACTTCTGCAGCAGCGTCCAGTCGGCACGCTCGACCAGGGTCGAAAACTTGGTGCCGATTTCGCACTGGCCAGCGCCTGCCACTTCGTGGTGGTGCACTTCAACCGGGATACCAACAGCTTCCAGGATTTCGCACATCTCGTTGCGCATGTCCATGGTGCTGTCCACAGGCGGCACAGGGAAGTAGCCACCCTTGGTACGGGGACGGTGACCACGGTTGCCACCTTCGAGCTTAACGCCGCTGTTCCAGGGGGCTTCGTACTCTTCGATCTGGTAGAAGCTGTGGCCAGGCTCGTTGCTCCAGCGCACCTCGTCAAACAGGAAAAACTCTGGCTCTGGGCCAAAGTAGGCGGTATCGCCCAGACCGGTGGACTTGAGATAGGCCTCGGCACGCTTGGCGATGGAGCGTGGATCGCGCTCGTAGGCCTTGCCGTCGGTGGGCTCGATCACATCGCACACCAGCACCAGGGTGGGCTCTTCCACGAAGGGATCGATGAAGGCGCTGTTGGCGTCGGGAGACAACAGCATGTCCGATGCCTCAATGCCTTTCCAGCCGGCGATGGAGGAACCATCGAACGCCTGGCCTTCTTCAAACTTGTCTTCGCCAAACTGCGAGACAGGGATCGTGATGTGTTGCCACTTGCCACGGGTATCGGTGAAGCGGAAGTCAACAAACTTGACTTCGTTGTCTTTCACCATTTGCATCACGTCTGCGACGGTCTTGGCCATCAAATATCTCCTTCAAGGATGACTACGGGGTTAAACACTGACTGATGGTGAACCAAGCAGATTCCATGCCAGTCAAGGCGACTGTCAGCCGTCTCACCAGCTATTGTGCCCGCTGTGAAGGCCCCTTCTCTCCGGCATGCGGCACAGGCGCGCACCAAATAGAGTCGCAAAAACCACCTCGATTGCACCAAATTTGTGCAACTTAACGGCGCACCAATTCGGGGCCCAGTTGACATCCAGCTGTACGCAGGCCTTGCAGCAAAAAAACGTAGGCTGCATCGGCATCAGCGACAGGCCCTTTGACACCCAGGTCGATGTGCTTTCCGTGCCGGGGATGGTCCACACTGGGCAGACTGAACACCTTGGCACCAGGAAACGCAGCCTCGGTCTGCTCCATGAGCGGCGTCAGACTGGCCTCCATGGCCCCGTACACAATCACCGAACGCTCAATCCACGCACCCACCGCAAAACACGACCGGTACTGCTCGTCGAGAACCGCTTCGATCATGGGCCAGGCCATCACCGGAAAGCCTGGGAAAAAATGGACCGTACCCCCGCCTAGACCTTGACACGAAAAACCCGGTATGCGGTTGTAGGGGTTGGGAATGATGCTCGCATGTTCAGGGAACACACCCATCTGCAGACGCCTGAGGGTGTCGGGGTGCTTCTCATCAAAGGGCTGGCCCTGCTGCACCGACATGTCGCGAATGCGCTCCAGGATCAACGCCCTGGCCTGGGGGTGAAGAGCCAGGGCCTGGCCGAGCGCCGCTGCCGCACACTGGCGGGTGTGGTCGTCGGGCGTGGCCCCAATGCCACCCAGCGAAAACACCACGTCTGCACTGGCGAAGGCCCGCGCAAGCAAAGCGGATATGTCAGCCGGGTCATCCCCCACGATGTGGACGTAGGACAACGCGAGGCCGCGCGCCGCCAGGATTTCGATCAATTTGGGCAGGTGCTTGTCGGTGCGACGACCCGATAGGATCTCGTCGCCAATGATCAGGGCACCAAAGCGAGGCGTGGTCAGTGTCATGGGGAAGGTGTCAACAGTCAGGAAATCTGGCGCGGCACCGGCAATGCAGCAGCAGCAGGGAGAGAACCAGCCACAGGCACATCGGTGACATCGGTGACATCGGTCATGGTGGCTACGGCACCTGCACCGGCCGCCGCAAGCACAGCGGTGCGGGCCGCATCAAAACCTGGCCGGGGACGGTCATCCTCCTGCCGCAACACGACCAACGCTGCCAGTGCATAGTGGGTGAACCACAGCGACGAGAACGCAAAAATCAGTGTGTACAGCCAAATGGCCAGGGGGATCAGCAGCGGGGCCATGGCAATAAACATGGCACCGGATGCCCACATCAGGGTCGGCAATGTGGCCAGGTAGCCAGACAACACCCCCAGGACCAGAAACGCATGCCTGTGTCGATCGAACAGGCGCTTGCGCTCCTGCGCCGAGGCATGGTCGGCCAACGCATCAAACGCGAACACCCGGTAGGTGAGCCAGCCCCAGATCAGTGGTGGCAACACCATGATGAGCGGGGGGATCAGCCACAGCGGCAACGATGCCAACAATGCCAGTGCCGCCATCACCGTGGACAGGACAGACCACCAGATGCTGTGCCACAGCGACGCGCCGTGGCGCTTTTCCAGGCGAGGAAACCGCCGTTCAGCCACCAACTGCACCATGGCGGGCGTCATCACCAGCCCAACCAGCAGCAGCGACAGCAACACGATGGCTGGCGTGGCCAAAAACAGCACCAGCAGCGGTGCCATCACTGCGCCCAGGGCAGCTGCACCGAGTTGGTCCAGCCAGCTCAGAGCCGCGCTCAGCAACTCGTTGTCTGCCAGCCAGTTGCTCACCCCATCCACGGCGGACTCCCACCACCAGTAGCCCAAGCCAAACGACAGCACCACCATGATGAGCAGCGGCAGAAACGACAGCACCACCACGCGCGGATGCAAGCAATACACCCCCGCTCGCCAAAAAGCATCCAACATGGAACCCATGGTTCAGTCCGCTGTTAAACCGCTTGGGCAGACCCTGGCTTCCACCACAGGCTGGGCGGATGACAGCGCCGCCACCTCGGCGGCTGACAGCCAACGCCACGAACCTGGCGGCACATCACCGCCCAGGACCAACGGGCCAATCCGCGACCGATGCAGCGCCTCGACCCGGTTGCCCACCGCTGCAACCATGCGTTTGACCTGGTGGTACTTGCCTTCGGTCAGGGTCAGCTGCAGGTGCCGATCGGACACAAACTCGGCCGCTGCGGCGCGCACCGGCACAGGGCTGTCGTCCAGCACAACCCCGGCGAGCAGCCGCTCCACCTGCGTGGCATCCAAGGGGTGTTTGGTGATGACTTCGTACCGCTTGGGCACGTGATGGCGCGGCGAACTCATGCGGTGGATGAACTTGCCGTCGTCGCTGAGCAGCAACAAACCCGTGGTGTCCTGGTCCAACCGGCCCACCGACTGCACCCCGGCTGCAGCCCCTCCGCCCCGTGTGCGCAATGGCCCTGGCAACAGGGTATAGATGCTGGGGTACATGCCTGGCTTTTGCGAGCACTCGTAGCCCGCAGGCTTGTGCAGCATGAGGTAGGCCCGCTCTTGGTACGGCCAAGCCACCCCTTGCACCTTGAAGATCAACCCGTGTGGCTCAAAGTCCGCGAGCGCATCCTGCACCAGACAACCACCTACCTCGACCAGCCCTTGTTGGATCAGGCCGGCACACACTCGCCGGGTTCCAAACCCTTGGCTGAACAAAATATCCTGCAAATGCATCTTGGTGCTTCCGTTTCAGGGGGTGGCGGGCGCCATGTTCAGAAAATGGTGGCGGTAGTGCCAAAGCTCGTCGATGGACTCGTGAACATCCGCCAGGGCGGTGTGCCTCTGCTTTTTCTTGAATCCTTTGTACACATCGGGCCGCCAGCGACGGGACAGCTCCTTCAGGGTGCTCACATCCAGGCAGCGGTAGTGCAGATAGTCTTCCAGCTTGGGCATGTAGTTCACCAAAAATCGGCGGTCCTGATGGACTGTATTGCCGCACAAGGGGCTGGCCCGCTTGGGCACGTACTGTGCGATAAAGGCCAACAACTGCTTCTCGGCCTCGGCTTCCGTGAGGGTGCTGGAGCGAACTTTTTCTATCAGGCCGCTGCGCCCGTGGGTGCCTTTGTTCCACTTGTCCATGCCATTGAGCAGCGCGTCGGGCTGGTGAATCACCAGCACCGGCCCCTCCACGCGAGGGACCAGCTGTGGCCCGGTGATCACAACCGCCAATTCCAGCAAGCGCTCCCGGGACGGATCCAGCCCCGACATCTCGCAGTCCAGCCACACCAGATTCATGTCGCTGCGCGCCAGGTGGATCACGGGCTCAGGTGATGGCGGGGAGATGGCGGTGGTGGTCTCTGAATAAATCATGACTGGATTTTCACCGATGGGCTTTGTCTCCCAAACACCCATGCCGTGGTGACCACCAGCCACTACCGACTTCGCCAATCGCGCACCCTGATTAGACTCTCCCCATGACTGATACGCCACTGATGGTTTCTATGGTATTCGCCGCCCTGCTGGTGGTGACCACCCTCACCCAACTGGGGCTGCTGGTTCGACAGACGCGCCACGTCGCTACCCACAGGGACCAGGTTCCAGCGGCCTTTGTCGGTACGGTTTCGGTACCGGAGCACCAAAAGGCCGCCGACTACACACTGGCCAAAACCCGCATCGCCACGGTGGAGATCCTGCTGCAGGCCGCTGTACTCATGGCGTGGACACTGATGGGCGGGCTGAACTGGCTGAACCAGGCCCTCATGCCGCTCCTGGGGGTCGGCATGGGGCAGCAACTGGCGTTGGTCGCCGCCTTTGCGTTGGTGTCCATGCTGATCGACCTCCCGCTGAGCGCTTACCGGACCTTCCGTCTTGAAGCCCGCTTCGGATTCAACCGCACCCGGCCGCGGGATTGGCTGGTGGACTTGCTCAAAGGCCTGGTGGTTTCGGCAGTGGTTGGCCTGCCCCTGATCGCACTGCTCCTGGCCCTGATGAACCACGCCACCCAGGGATGGTGGCTGTGGGCCTGGGCGTCGCTGATGGGCTTCAACCTGCTGCTGATGGTGCTGTTTCCGACGGTAATCGCCCCCCTGTTCAACACCTTTGCCCCATTGAGCGACGACCAACTGGTGCAGCGGGTGTCTGCACTGATGGCGCGCTGCGGCTTCAAGGCCAAAGGCATTTTTGTCATGGACGGCAGCCGACGCAGTGCACATGGCAACGCATACTTTACGGGCCTGGGTCACGCCAAGCGGGTGGTCTTTTATGACACCTTGCTCGCCTTGCTGACGCCCGATGAGGTGGAAGCGGTGTTGGCGCACGAGCTGGGCCACTTCCACCACAAACACCTGATCCGCCGATTGCTAACCATGGCGGCGGTGACATTCGCTGGCTTTGCGCTCCTGGCCTGGCTGTCCGACCAGACAGCCTTTTACACGGGGCTGGGCGTGACCCCCAACCCACTGGGCAACAACCATGGGCTTGCCCTGTTGCTGGCCATGCTGGGTTTGCCGCTGCTGGGCTTTTTTGCCTCACCGTTTTGGGCCAGTCAGTCGCGCCGCGACGAGTTCGAGGCCGATCGCTTCGCAGGCACCCACGCCAAAGCGTCTGCTCTGGCCTCCGCGCTGCTCAAGCTCCACCAGGACAACGCCAGTACACTGACCCCAGATCCTTGGTATGTGTGGTTTCATTACTCGCATCCACCGGCCGCCAGCCGCCTGAAGCGTCTACAAACTGCCTGAGGCGCAAGCATTTGCCCACGTGGCCACACACCGATCCACCCCACCCTGACCTGCCATGACCGTTGATTGCCCGCTGCATGCCAAATCCTGAAACACCCAAACAAGGGCTGGTGGTGTCCAGCCACGGTCGGCATGTGGTGGTTGAAGATGACGAGGGCGAGCGGCGCATCTGCCACTCCCGCGGCAAAAAAAACCTGACCGTGGTGGGGGACCGTGTCACATGGACGACCAGTGCCCACGAGGGCACCATCGTGGCGGTGCTGCCCCGGCACAACCTGATGTACCGCCAGGACGAAATTCGCATCAAATCCTTCGCTGCTAACCTGGACCAAACCCTGATCCTTCTTGCCGCAGAGCCCGAGTTCTCCGAACGGCAACTGGCCAGAGCGCTGATTGCGGCCGAAGCCCAATCCATCCGACCCATCATCGTGCTCAACAAAAGCGACCTCGGCGCCCTGTTCCAATCGGCGTGGCAGCGGCTAGCACCCTACCGGGACATGGGCTACGAAGTGCTGGGCATCAGCCTGAACCCAAGCTCTGAAAACGCCAGCGCCACTGCGTCAACAGAGAGCACTGCGACGGACTTGACGCGGCTTGAGGCGCTGCTGGCGGACAAAACCACGCTGGTCATGGGTCCGTCTGGCGCTGGAAAAAGCACCCTGATCAACCGCTGGGTTCCGCACGCCATGGTGGCCACCAATGCCATCTCGAAGGCACTGAACTCTGGGAAGCACACCACCACCAGCACCCACTGGTACTGGGTGGGCACCAACCGCCACACCGCGCTGATCGATTCACCAGGGTTTCAGGAGTTTGGTCTCCACCACATCCAGCCCACCCAGCTGGCCTCCCTCATGCCGGACTTTAGGCGCCACCTAGGGCGTTGCAAGTACCACAACTGCACCCACTTACACGAACCAGGTTGTGGCGTCATTTCTCACATGAAAACAACCTCTAGCGCTTTATATATAAGCGAAGTTCGCTACAAAATCTATCAGGATATTTTTGCAGAACTGTCGGCTATTCGGCACTGGTGAGGTGCTTGTGTGCGTTACCCCACCGAGCGGGCTAACACAAACAGCGCCAAAAACAGCAGCCACAGAACCACACTGCGCCAGACCAAACCCACCAAACTGGTTAGGTGGGCGAGCTGGGGTGCCGACAACTGGGTATCACCCTCGCCAGCGCTGCCCCACTTGAGGTTCAGAGCCCCTGCGGCAGCGGCCTGGACAATGCCGTCGTGGTCTTTGGCGTCCGCATCGGACTGCTGACGCCAGTTGGCAACTGCCTCTTCAAAATTCCCCACCACCGCAAAGGCCAGGGCGGTAGCGCGGCTCGGCAAATGGTTGATCCAACGCCAAGCCTGTATGGCTGCGGCACACACCATCTCAGACTGTGCCCCCGCAGACGCCTGAGCGCCGTCACTGCGGCATGAACGCGCCATGTGATCGGCCAATCGGAAAATGACCGCCCCTACCGGCCCCAGGCCAATCACCCAACACGCCACAAAACACACCAACACACCCAGCACATGCCGATGCACCGAGCGCACCGAGCACACAATGGCTGCCTGAACCAGGTCACCGGCCGGCACCGATGCCTCAGGGATTCTTTGCCAATCGGCAAGCGCTGCGCGCGCGCGGGATTCATCGCCCTGCTCCAGCGCCGTGCGAAGCTCGGTAAAGTGGTGGCTGAACTGGCGAAAACCCAGGGTGGCATACAACACCGCCACCGCCCACGCCAGTGTCAGCAGCACACTGTAGGCCGACAACACCCAGTGAATCAGCACCGTGAGCAAGGCGGGCACACCCACCGCCACCGACCAGATCAGCATCCCGTGGCGGGACTGTCCAGCGTTCAGGGTACGCCTCACCCAGGATGTCCAGTGCCGCACGCCACCATGCACCCCGTTGTGCCGCGCCAGCGGTCGGGCTTGCTCCATCAACAAGGCAAAAAAGACAGCAAAAAAGATCATGTTTTGATGATAGCAACCCGCCGCCCGACTGCGGATTGGGTCAGGGAAGCCTCAAAAATCCATACAAGTTTCTCAGCATGCCAGCTGTAGCGCCCCAGATGTAGCGCTGGCTGGGTCCGTCCTGGTAAGGCATGGACAACCAACGCCGCCTTGCCCCTCGGTACTCGGCCTCGTGCCAGTGGTGGTTGGCAGGGTTCATGAGGAACGCCAACGGCACCTCAAACACGTCTGTCACCTCATGTGGGCTCGGCACATAGGGCCAGTCAGGGGGCACCAGGGCCACCACCGGGGTCACCGCGTAGTGGGTGCCCGTCAGGTACTGGGGCAAGCAACCCAAGATGTCCACATGACTGGGCGGCAAGCCCACCTCTTCATGCGCTTCCCGCAACGCAGCGGCGACCACCGAGCCATCGGTGGCGTCCACACGCCCCCCCGGAAACGCAATCTGTCCCGCGTGCGTGGTGAGTTGCGCCGACCGCTGGGTCAACAATACCGCAGGCTCCTCACGCAACACAATGGCAATCAGCACCGCCGCGTCGACAGGCTCACGCAGCCCCAACGGAGGCTCGGACACAATTTCAGGCGTCCACACCAGCGGTGACGCAAAGCGCCGACGCAAAGCCTCGGGCTGGCACTGGCCACGTGCCAACGCAGGCAAATGCCCGTCGGTGTGCAGGACAGGCACAGATTGAGGATCGATCAAGGTCATGCCACAGGCCATCGACTAAAAGGAGCGCACATTATGAACAGGGCACACTGGGCCAAGCTCAATACAGGCGAGGCGAACAATCGGCATAGGGGGTCCCCCGCAATGGAAGACACCCCTGCCACACCACCGGGCATGCGGGTCCGCACCCGGCGGTTCGAGAGTTTGAGGTCAGGACAGCCTCGGCACTCCCAGCCTGTCAAAGTACGCAATGGTCAAAA
>JAUYTN010000015.1 GCA_030695205.1 Burkholderiaceae bacterium
AGCAGACCTTGAGGGGGGGTCGGACGGGCTTGTGGAAGGGTTGCTAACACCCGATGCCCTGAACGAAATTTCAAATGCCGGGGAACTTGCCTGGGAGTCTCCTTCCGACGAATTGCCAGAGCCAGAGCCAGAGCCAGAGCCAGAGCCAGAGCCAGAGCCAGAGCCAGAGCCAGAGCCAGAGCCAGAGCCAGAGCCAGAGCCAGAGCCAGAGCCAGAGCTGCGCGTGGTGCCGACTGCGCGTCCCAGTGCTTTGTCGGTGGACGACGACATCGACGAGGTCGATACCCTGGATGCCGACCTGTTTCCGATCTTCGAGGAAGAGGCCCAGGAGTTGCTGCCCAAGCTGGCCACTGCTCTGCGGCAGTGGGTGGTGCAGCCCACCAACGGCGGTGCCCGTGCCGAGGTGCTTCGCAGTCTGCACACACTCAAAGGGAGCGCCCGTTTGGCGGGCGCCTTGCGGCTGGGAGAGATGGCGCACCGCATGGAAACCCAGGCAGAGCGCCTGGGCTCTGCAGTGTCCGATCCCGCCCTGATCCAGCCTCTGCTGTCCAGCCAGGACGATCTGGCTCAGCGCTTCGAAGAGCTGTGCCTGCCCGCAGATGTGGCAGTGGCCAACCGATTGACCACGTCGGTGGAGCAAATCCCTGCCCCGCCGCCTGTTGTTACCCCCGAGGCCCAGCCCAGTGTGTCCATGGCCGACGGCATGCCTCTTGACGAGGTTGCACCGCTGGCCCCCGCCGACCAGACGCTGGCCGCCACCCGGTTGCCCACGCCCATCCTGCGTCATGCAACGGCTGCCGCCGTTCGGGTGCGTCCCGAGTTGTTGGATCGGCTGGTCAACCAGACGGGCGAGGTCATGATCAGCCGCTCACGCATGGAGTCCGAGGTGGGCCAGCTGCGCGGCTCGCTCACCGAGCTCTCCAGCAACCTTGACCGTTTGCGCCACCAGTTGCGCGACATCGAGCTTCAGGCCGAGAGCCAGATGCAGACCCGCATGGCTCAGGCCAAGGACACCGAGCAGACCTTCGATCCGTTGGAGTTTGACCGCTTTACCCGTGTGCAGGAGCTGACTCGGATGATGGCTGAGTCGGTCAACGACGTGGCCACGGTGCAGCGCAATTTGCAGCGTGCGGTCGATGCCACGGAAGACGGCTTGGTGGCCCAGGCGCGCCAGGCGCGTGAGCTGCAGCGCGACCTTTTGCGCACCCGCATGGTGGAGTTCGAGGGCATTTCCGACCGCCTGTACCGGGTGGTGCGCCAGGCCTCCAAAGAAACCGGCAAGCAGGTTCGCCTTGACATCAGCGGTGGCACCATCGAGATGGACCGGGCGGTGCTGGACCGCATGACACCGGCCTTTGAGCACTTGCTGCGCAACTGTGTGGACCACGGCATTGAGCCACCGGCAGAGCGTCTCGCGGCCGGGAAAGAGGCCGAGGGCCGCATCGACATTGTGTTGGCGCAGGACGGCAACGACGTGTCCGTGACCTTCTCGGACGACGGTCGAGGCCTTAACCTGGCCAAAATTCGGGCCAAGGCCATGGAGCAGGGCCTGCTGGTGGCGGGTGAACACCCCACCGATGCCGACCTGGCACAGCTGATTTTTGCCCCAGGGCTGACCACCGCTGCGGAGCTGACCGGCTTGTCGGGCCGTGGCATTGGCATGGACGTGGTCCGCACCGAGGTGGTGGGTCTGGGTGGAAGGATAGAGACCGACACCCAGGCCGGGGGTGGCACCCGCTTCCGCATGGTGCTGCCGCTGACCACCGCCGTGACCCAGGTGGTGATGCTGCGCGCGGGCGATTTCAGCCTGGGTGTGCCCTCCAACCTGGTGGAGGTCGTGCGCCGGGTGCCTGCGGCCGAGTTGGTGGATGCGTATGCCGATGGCCATCTGCGGGTGGGCGGGCAGGATGTACCCTTTTACTGGGCTGGTGCGCTGCTGCAAACCTCACGCCGTGCAGCGGACCTTGAGGGCCGGACTTTCCCGGTGGTGGTGTTCCGAAGCGCGTCCCAGCGGGTGGCGCTGCATGTGGACGAGGTGCTGGGCAACCAGGAAGTGGTCGTTAAAAACCTTGGTCTCCAGCTGTCCCGGTTGCCGGGTCTGGCGGCCATGACGGTGCTGGCCTCCGGCGCTGTGGCCCTCATCTACAACCCTGTGGCCCTGTCTGCGGTGTACGGTACCCAGGTGCGTGCGTGGCTGGCACAGGGTGAGGTGTCAACGCCTGCGGCGGCAGACGCCACCGCTGGTGCTCCCCACCCCGATCTGCTCGATGTGCCCCTCGCCCCAGCGGCGGGCCTGCCGCCCCTGGTGCTGGTGGTTGATGACTCCATCACGGTGCGCCGTGTCACCCAGCGCTTGCTGGTGCGTGAAGGCTACCGGGTCACGCTGGCGGCCGATGGCTTGCAGGCGCTGGAGAAGCTGCAGGACGAGCGACCCTCGGTCGTGTTGTCGGACATTGAGATGCCGCGCATGGATGGCTTTGACCTGGTGCGCAACATCCGCTCGGACCCACGGTTGCGGGACCTTCCGGTCGTGATGATCACGTCGCGCATTGCTGAGAAGCACCGCGAACACGCCCGCCAGCTCGGGGTGGACCACTACCTTGGCAAACCCTATGCCGAAGACGAGTTGCTGAGCCTGCTCCAGCGCTATTGCGCGCAACAGCCGGCACTCCACTGACGCTGGCCTGTGGCCTGGGTGCGTCAGTCGCTGGCTTTTTTGACCACGGCGTAGCGCTCCAGGGTGCGTTGGCGGGCCAGGGCGTGGTCCACCACCGGTAGAGGCGTGTGGGTGCCGAGCACCACGCCCGCCGAGGCCAACTCCACACCGCCAGCCAACCAAGGGGCGTGGATGGCTTTGTTGGTCAGACCGGCCAGTGCGGGCAGGTAGCGCCGGATGAAACGGCCCTCGGCATCGAATTTTTCACTTTGTGACACGGGGTTGAAGATGCGGAAATAGGGCTGAGCATCGCAGCCAGTGGACGCTGCCCATTGCCAGCCACCGTTGTTGGCGGCGAGGTCGAAATCGTTGAGCTTTTCGGCAAAGTAGCGCTCACCCCAGCGCCAGTCCAGGCCCAGGTCCTTGCACAGAAAACTGGCCACCACCATGCGCAGGCGGTTGTGCATGTAGCCGGTCTGGTTCAGTTGTGCCATGGCCGCATCCACCAGCGGGTAGCCGGTTCGCCCCTCGCACCAGGCGGCGAACAGGGTCTCTGCGTGTTTGCCGTGCTCCCAGCGGATGCGGTCGTATTCGGGCTTGAAGGCATGGCCCACCACATGGGGGTGGTTAGCGAGTATCTGGTGGTAAAAGTCCCGCCAGATCAGCTCGTTGAGCCAGGGCATGGCGCCGGCCAAGCCTTGCAGGTGCAGGGCATAGGCGGTGCGGGCCAATGCACGGATGGACACCGTGCCAAACCGCAGGTGCACGCTCAGGTAGCTCGGGCCTTTGACGGCTGGAAAGTCCCGTGCGTGGCCGTAGTGCTCGATGCGCCCCAAAAAATCCTCCAACAGCGTGGCAGCGCCCGCACTGCCAGGCAGCAGGCGCAGCTGCGACAGGTTGGTGGACTCAAAACCCAGGTCTTTCAGGCTCGGAATGCCGGGTGTTGGCCAGTGAGCCTCGCGGTTGTCACCGGTGGGGTCTGTGCGTCCTGGAGAGCGGCTGGCCAGTGCCGGGTGGGGCGCCAGAGCCCGTGCCACGCTCTCGGTGTCGTGGGGGGCCAGGTCGGCCTCGGTCAGGCTGCGCAGCCAGGCGTTCTTGTAGGGGGTAAACACCCCAAAAGGTCTGCCCTGCTGGGTCAGCACCTCCTGGCGCTCTTTGACCACATGGTCTTTGAAGGTGTGCAGCATCACCCCCCGGTGGGCCAGCTCGCCGCGTATCCGTGCATCGCGGGCCAGGGCAGCGGGCTCGTCGTCGTGGTTGGCAAACACCGCCTGCACGGGCAGCGCCTGGGCCAACCGGGTGATTTCGGCCACTGCGTCGCCGTGGCACACCAGCAGGTGCACACCGTCTTGCCCGTTGGCCAGCCCCCAGGCATGCAGCTGGGCGTCCAGGTCCACCAGCGATTCCCGGATGAACTCCACCCGCCGGTCGGCCCGGGGCAGGGGGTCCAGAATCTGGCGGTCAAAGACGAACACGCACCAGACCTGCCGACAGTGCCCGAGGGCATGGGCCAATGCGGCATGGTCGCTGGCGCGCAGGTCGCGGCGGAACCACACCAGTCCGTGGTCGTAGTGCGCGGGGGGATGGAGGTGCATGGGCCAGATGTCGGCGGGTGCCGCCCGTAAAATCGATCGGATGACCATGGATTCTGCCCCCACCAACCTGACCAACCATTTCCTCATTGCCATGCCCGCATTGCGCGATGAGGTGTTTGGCCGCAGCGTGGTGTACCTGTGCGAGCACAGCGAGCGCGGTGCTCTGGGGCTGGTGATCAACAAGCCGTCCGACATTCTGGTGCGGCACCTCTTTGACAAGGTGGAGCTGCCTCTGCAGCGTGCCGACTTGGCCGAGCAGCCGGTGTTTCAGGGCGGCCCGGTACAAACCGAGCGGGGCTTTGTGCTGCACGAGTCGCTGGGGGAGGGGGACGAGTCGGTGTACGCCGCCACCCTGTCCATTCCCGGCGGGCTGGAAATGACCACCTCCCGCGACGTGCTGGAGGCGGTATCGGGCGGGCACGGGCCACGCAAGCTGTTCGTGTCTCTGGGCTATGCGTCTTGGGGCCAGGGGCAGCTGGAATCGGAAATTGGCGAAAACAGCTGGTTGACTGTCCCTGCCGACACCACCCTCATTTTTGACACCCCGGTGGAGCGCCGCTACGACGCGGCGCTGGCCCTGCTGGGGTTGCAGGCGTGGATGATCTCACCCGACGTGGGGCACGCGTGAGCACGGCCCCCACCACAGCCCCCAACATGGGCCCCCCAGCCAACCTGGCCGATCCGGTGGAGGTGCCCGCCCGCCACCAGATGTTTCTGGCGTTGGACTACGGCCTCAAGCGCACCGGCGTGGCCTCGGGTAACCGCATCACCCACAGCGCCAGCCCTCAGGCCACGGTCAAGGCCAGTGGCGAAGCCCAGCTGCAGGAGGTGATCAAGCGCATCAACGAGTGGCAGCCCGACGCGCTGGTGGTGGGTGTGCCCTTTCATCCGGACGGCGCCGCCCACGAAAACACCAAGCGCGCCCGCAGGTTTGCCAACCAGTTGCGCGGTCGGACCCGACTGACGGTGTACGAGGTGGACGAGCGCTACAGCACCACCGAGGCCCGATCGATGGGTGCCAAAGACGCCGATGCCGCCTCAGCCTGCATCATCCTGGAACAATTTTTGAGGAGTTTGCCGTGAGCGACCCAGACCACACTGCCCCACCCACCCCTTGCGCTGCGGCCGACAGCGTTTGGGGCATACCCACCGCCGAGTCGCTGTACCAGGCGATGCTGGCCCATGTGCGCGGCTGGCTGGCCGCGCAGGCCCAACCGGTGCAGCTGGTGGGTGTGGCCTCGGGCGGCGTGTGGCTGGCCCAGCGTTTGCAGGCCGACCTGGGCCTGGCGGGGCAGCCGGGTGTGGTGTCGTCGGTCATGCACCGCGACGACTTTGCCCAGCGCGGGCTGGCCAGCTCTGCCCACACCCAACTGGGTTTTGATGTGAACGGTGCCCATGTGCTGCTGCTGGACGATGTGCTGTACACCGGCCGCACCCTGCGCGCTGTGCTCAATGAGTTGTTTGACCATGGCCGCCCGGCGTGTGTGCACCTGATGGTGCTGGTGGATCGCGAGGGCCGAGAGCTGCCGGTGCAGGCCGACTGGGCCGCCACCCGCCTGAGCCTGCCCGCCCACCAGTCGCTGGAGCTGGCCTGCAACGAGCAAGGCCGACTGAGCTTTGCCGTGGACCGCATAGCCCGCCCCGAGTGAGCCCCGATATGAAAATTCACCGCAACCCCCAACTCAACAAGCACGGCGAGCTGATTCACCTGCTCAGCACCGAAGGCCTGTCCAAAGACATCCTCACCCACATTCTGGACACGGCAGCCAACTTCGTGTCGGTGAGCGATCGCGAAGTCAAAAAAGTGCCGCTGCTGCGCGGCAAAAGCGTGTTCAACCTGTTTTTTGAAAACAGCACCCGCACCCGCACCACCTTCGAGATTGCAGCCACCCGACTGAGCGCCGACGTCATCAACCTTGACATTGCGCGCAGCTCGGCCTCCAAGGGCGAAAGCCTGCTCGACACCATTGCCAACCTGTCGGCCATGGCTGCCGACATTTTTGTGGTGCGCCACAGCGAAAGCGGCGCGCCCTACCTGATTGCGCAGCACGTGGCCCCGCATGTGCACGTGGTCAACGCCGGTGATGGCCGCCACGCCCACCCCACGCAGGGCCTGCTCGATGCCTACACCATCCGCCACTTCAAGGGCAACTTTGCCAACCTGACCGTGGCCATCGTGGGCGATGTGCTGCACTCGCGCGTGGCCCGCTCCAACATCCATGCCCTCACCACCCTGGGCTGTGCCGAGGTGCGCGTGGTGGGGCCGCGCACCCTGGTGCCGTCCGACATGGCAGCCATGGGCGTGCGCGTGTGCCACGACCTGAAAGAAGGCATCAGTGGGGCCGACGTGGTCATGACGCTGCGCCTGCAAAACGAGCGCATGAGCGGTGCGCTGCTGCCTTCATCCCAGGAGTTTGCCAAGAGCTTCGGCCTGACCACCGAGCGGCTGCAGTGGGCCAAGCCCGACGCCATCGTCATGCACCCCGGCCCGGTGAACCGGGGCGTGGAGATCGACTCGGCGGTGGTGGACGGCCCACACAGCGTGGTGCTTAACCAGGTGACCTTTGGCATCGCGGTGCGCATGGCTGTGATGGGCATCGTGGCAGGCCATTCTGCGTGATAGCAAACTATCTATATGCAGCAAGCGTAAAGCGGCAAAAAAGCATAAAATTTATTCAGGACATCACATGAAAATCCTCATCAGCGGCGGCCGGGTGATTGACCCCGCCTCGGGGCGGGACGAATCGTGCGACGTGGCCGTGGCGGCCGGGCGCATCATTGCCATCAAGCCCGGCCTGGGAGAGCCCGGCAGCGGCTTTGTGCCTGACCGCACCATTGACGCCACCGGCTGCATCGTCGCCCCCGGCCTGGTGGACCTGGCCGTGCGCCTGCGCGAGCCCGGCCAGGAACACGCCGGCATGCTGGAGAGCGAAATGGCCGCAGCGGTGGCCGGTGGCGTGACCAGCCTGGTGTGCCCGCCCGACACCGACCCCGTGCTGGACGAACCCGGCCTGGTGGACATGCTCAAACACCGCGCCGAGAAGCTGCACCAGGCGCGGGTGTTCCCGCTGGGTGCACTCACCCGTGGGCTGGCGGGTGAGGTGCTGACCGAAATGGTCGAGCTGACCGAGGCGGGCTGCATTGGCTTTGGCCAGGCCGAGGTGCCCATTGTCAACACCCAGGTGTTGCAACGCGCGCTGCAGTACGCTGCCACCTTTGGCTACACCGTGTGGCTGCGTCCGCAAGACGCGTGGCTGGGCAAGGGCGTGGCCGCCAGCGGGCCGCTGGCCACGCGCATGGGCTTGTCGGGCGTGCCCGTCATGGCTGAGCTGATTGCGCTGCACACCATTTTCGAGTTGGTGCGCAGCACCCGGGCCCGGGTGCACCTGTGCCGACTCAGCAGCGCGGCGGGCATCGAGCTGGTGCGGGCGGCCAAGGCAGAGGGTCTGCCCGTTACCTGCGACGTGAGCGTGCACAACCTGCACCTGATCGACGTGGACCTGGGCTACTTTGACAGCCGCACCCGCCTGTCGCCCCCGCTGCGTCAGCAGCGCGACCGCGACGCGCTGCGCGCCGCCCTGGCCGACGGCACCATCGACGCGCTGGTGTCCGACCACACCCCGGTGGACGACGACGCCAAGGCCTTGCCTTTTGCCGAGGCCGAGGTGGGTGCCAGCGCGGTGGAGCTGCTGCTCTCGCTCGCCGTGCATTGGGCACAGGCCGACGCTGTGCCTTGGGCGCGTGCCCTGGCCACAGTCACGCACGGGCCTGCCCGGGTGCTGGGTGCCAGCCTGGGCACGCTGTCGGCCAGCGCGGGTCAGTTGGTCGAGGGTGGCGTGGCCGATGTGTGCGTGCTCGATGCCAACGCCTGGTGGACACCCGGCCCCGATGCGCTGCGCAGCCAGGGCAGGCACACTCCGTTTGCTGGCACCGAGCTGCCCGCCGTGGTGCGCGCCACCCTGGTGGGTGGTCAGGTGGCCTTCGCATGACGCCACTGCGCGCCGCCTGGCGCTCGCTGCGTGCCCTGCTGCATGTGCTGGGCGGGCTGTGGACGCTGCGTCGCCGCTTTGACCGCCTCAGCCCGGCGCAGCGCCAGGGCTCGGTGCAGGCGTGGTCGCGGCAGCTGTTGGCCATCATGGGGGTGGAGTTGAGGGTGTGTGGCACGCCGCCCGCCGCCGGTCCGTTGCTGGTGGTGTCCAACCACATCTCGTGGCTGGACATCATGGTCCTCAACGCCGCAGCGCCTGCGCGCTTCGTGTCCAAGGCCGATGTGAAGCGCTGGCCCCTGCTGGGGGCTCTCATCAGTGGCTCGGGTACGCTGTTCATCGAGCGAGAAAGTCGGCGCGACGCCATGCGCGTGGTGCACCACATGGCCGATGCGCTGCGCCAGGGCGACGTGGTGGCGGTGTTCCCCGAGGGCACCACCGGCAACGGGCAGGGGGTACTGCCTTTCCATGCCAACCTGCTGCAGGCGGCGGTGTCTGCCCCCGCACCGGTGCAGCCGGTGGGTCTGGCCTATGTCGATGACCGCACCGGGCAGCGCAGCGAGGTGCCGGTGTATGCGGGGGACACCACGTTGGTCGCCTCGCTGTGGCGTACCCTGGGTGCTTCGGGCTTGCAGGCAGTGGTGAGCTACGGTGAGGTGCAGCAACCACAGGGCCAGGATCGGCGGACCTGGGCCGTGGGGCTGCACTCGGCGGTGTCGGCCTTGCTGGTGCCAGGCAATGGCGGGGCGACTGCGGCCGCAGGAGGTGTCCATGGCTGAGGTCTTCCGCTCCATTGTGCTGGTGGGGTTGCCGGGTTCGGGCAAGTCCACCGTGGGTCGGCAGCTGGCGCGCCGCCTGGGCCTGGCGTTTCTCGATTCCGACCACGTCATCGAAGAGCGCCTGGGTTGTTCCATCCGCACCTGCTTCGAGCTGCAGGGCGAACAGGCCTTCAGGGACCTGGAAGAGGCCACGCTGGCCGAGCTGGTGCAGCGCCCGGACGTGGTGCTGTCCACCGGCGGTGGTGCGGTGCTGCGCGAGGCCAACCGCCGTGTGCTCAGGCGCCATGCCTGGGTGGTGTACCTGAAGGCATCGCCCGAAGGGCTGTTTCGGCGCCTGCGCCACGACACCACCCGACCTCTGTTGCAGGTGGACGACCCGCTGCACAAGCTCAGAGAACTCCACGCCGTTCGGGACCCGCTGTACCGCGAAGTCGCCCACCATGTGCTGGAAACGGGTCGCCCCAGCGTGTCCAACCTGGTGGCACACATTGCCATGCAGTGGGAGCAGAGAGCGCTGGCCGGCACAGGGCACGGCCCGGTGGACGGGCCCGGCTGCTAAACTTCTCCGCATGTTCGCCCGCCGCCTTACCCGCCGACTCACTGCCTGGCTTGCCGCCCTGGCGGTGCTGTGGGGCAGCCTGCTGCCGGTGCTGTCGCATGCGGTGGTGGCACACACCGTGGCGGGGCAGGGCTGGGTAGAGGTGTGCACAGTCTCTGGCATGGCCTGGGTGCGGCAGGCCCCTGACGGCTCGGTGCTGTCTGTGGCCGACCAGCCCACGCCCGGTGCACACCCCTCCGGCCCGACCGATCCATCCGACCCCGCCAGCAGCACCATGGCCAACTGCGGCTGGTGTGCCACCCACGCGCCTGTGCCCGGCCTGCCCGGCGTGCCAGCTCTGGCGGTGTTGCCCGCCACCGGCCATGTGCCGCTCCCCCCTGCCTTCTGGCACGCACCTCGCCTCCTGCCGGTGTGGGCCAGCGCGCAGTCCCGCGCTCCCCCTTCGCTCGCCTGAACTTGTCCATGCGTGGACCGCGCTGCCTGGGGCTTCAGGTGAGGCGGGGTCCACAGTCTCAGGTGGTGTTGGATAGGGGGGCTTATGCCTCAGATTTCGATTTCTTCGATTTCTTCGGGTCGCTCGGCGCGCGCGCCGGGTGAGTCTTTGGTGGGTTCTCGCCGTGCGTATCTGCGGGCGGTTGGCGGTTTTCTGGCCGTTGGCCTGCCGTTGCTCAGCGGTTGTGACCGCCTGAAAGAGCTGACAGGGGGCAACTCGCCCTTCAAAGGCATTGACGTGACCGGTGCGCCCTATGGCCACGGTTTTTCGTTGACCGACATGAACGGCGTGCCCCGCACCCTGGCCGACTACAAGGGTCAGGTGGTCATGCTCTACTTCGGGTTTGTGCAGTGCCCGGACGTATGCCCCACCGCACTCAGCCGGGCCTCACAGGTCATGGAGCTGCTGGGGCCAGAGCAGGCCGCCAAGCTGCAGGTGCTGTTTGTCACGGTGGATCCGGAGCGTGACACGCCCGAGCTGCTGCGCGACTACATGGCCGCCTTTGACCCCCGTTTTGTGGCCCTGCGCGGTGACGCACAGGCCACCCAGGCCACGGCCGATGCCTTCAAGGTCTATTACAAGCAGGTGCCCACCGGCAGCACCTACACCATGGACCACACGGCCCTGAGCTACCTGTTTGACCCGCAGGGGCGGTTTCGGGTGGCGCTGCGCCACGAACAAACCGCCGACGACTACGCCCACGACATCCGGGCACTGCTGGGCGGCGCCTGATCACCCCGTGGCACCGGGCGCTTGCCCGGTGCCTATTTTTGTTGTTCACCTCACCGGAGCTAATTCATGAGCACACGTTCCTTCACTTCCCTGGCCGCATCGGGCGTAGCCGCCGCCGTACTGGCCCTGTCCGCTGCCTCTGCCTGGGCCCAGACCACCGTCAAAGTGGAAGACGCCTGGGTGCGCGGCACCGTGGCCCAGCAAAAGGCCACCGGCGCCTTCATGCGCCTGACCGCCAGCCAGGATGCCCGCCTGGTGTCTGCCAGCTCGCCTGTGGCTGGTGTGGTGGAAATCCACGAAATGGCCATGGAAAACGACGTGATGAAGATGCGTCAGATTCCCGGCCTGGACCTGGCTGCCGGACGCACCATGGAGCTCAAGCCCGGTGGCTACCACGTCATGCTGATGGACCTGAAGCAGCAGGTCAAAGGCGGCGAGTCTGTGCCGCTGACCCTGGTGTTTGAGGATGCTGCCAAGAAACGCTTCACCCAGGACGTCAGCGCTCCCGTCACCGCGCTCGGCGGTGGCAATGCCCCCATGAAGGGCATGGCCCCCGGCATGCAGCACGGTGGCATGAAGCACTGAGCGGCTGAGCACCAGCGTTGTTGCAACTTGTATGGGGGTGGCTGTGCCCGCTCCCGCGCGTTGGGGCCGGCGCATGGCCCTGTGTTCGATCCATTGGAGTTCCCATGAAAAACCTTTCCACACTCGCACGCAGCCTGACCGTGGCTCTGGCCCTGGCCGCTGGTGCCGGTCTGGCCCTGGCCAAATCCGTCCCCGCCGATGGCGCTTTGCCGGTGGTTGAGCTGATGCCACTGACCATGAAGCACGAGGCCGACCTGAAGCTGAGCACCGAGCAGATTCAGGCCCTGGCGGACTACCGCAAACAGGCCATGCCCAACCGTGTGGCGTTGCAAAAGCAGATTCTGGACCTGCGCGGCCAGTTGCGCATGGCCATCCTGGACAACAAGCCCCAGGCTGAGCGCGACGCCCTCATGGCCCGCATTGCTGACGCGGAGGTGGCCCACCTGAAGGGCCGCAATACCTGTGTGGAGGCGGTGCGACAGATTTTGAACGCCGAGCAGTTTGCCGAACTCCAACGGTTGTACCTGAGCGGTTTGCGCTGATCGGTTTGATTAATGTATAGCTGTAAAGATATACACAGCAAGCGCAAACGCCATTTTTAGTCTAAACAATGGAGGACGCCATGTCTCACACCCCTCACCCACCACACACCGTCTGCGCGACCGGGTCGCCCCCGGCGGCTCCGTTGCTGGCCCTGGCAGCGGGGGCGCCGCTGTTTGCTGCCAAAGAGCAAGGTGGGCTGTGGCGGGTGGTGTCCGGCCTGGTGCGGCTGGACCAGGTGGGACCGTCCGGCCCGGTGCTGGTCATGCTGGCGCAGGCGGGGGATTTGCTGGGCTTCGAGTCGCTGTGCGGTGAGCCCTATCAGCTCAGCGCCAGCGCCTTCAATGACGTGGTGCTGCAGCCGCTGACCCCTGTGGATGCGGCCCAGCGCCAGCAGTGGCTGATTGAGGCCGTGCTGCAACAGCCCCAGCGCAGCCACGACATGGCCCGCGTGCGCACCGGCCAGGTGGCCACCCGCCTGGGCGAGCTGCTGCGTTTGCTGGGCCATTTGCCAGCATCCGGCTCCGCTCGCGGTCAGGTGCCGGATGCCGATGCCGTGCGCAACAGCCTGCCCCCACTGCGCGTGCTGGCCGAGGTGGTGGATGCCAAGTCCGAAACCGTGTGCCGTGCCCTGGCCCAATTGCTGCCTCCGCGCAGCCGCAAAAGCGGCCCCAAGGCCCCATCCCGCTGGAGTGGAGCCGCCGCCGCCATCGAGCGCCTGGCCACCGCAGGCCGATCTGGTGCCCTGGCATGAGTCAGCCCGCCAAACGGCGCAGCGGGGCCGCCTGCCGCGGTGTGGATGCCCACCGGTGCGGCACACGCCCTGGTCAAGCCACCACCGCCACCCTGACATGGCGCCTTGGCTGCGCAGCCATGCTGGCCGCCAACCTGTGCTTGCCTGCCCACGCCCATGGCTTCAAGCTCGGTGAGCTGGTCATGGACCATCCCTATGCCACGCCCACCCGGCCCGGCATGACCACGGGTGCGGTGTATTTCCGCGCCATCAAGAACAACGGTGCCGAACCCGACCGCCTGCTGTCTGCCCGCACCCCTGCGGCGGACACAGTGGAACTGCACCACATGGAAATGGACGGCGACGTGATGCGCATGCGCGCCGTGCCCGCCGTCGAACTGCCTGCCAAAACCGAGGTGCGCCTGCGCCACGGCACGCCCAACGGCCACCACCTGATGTTGCTGGGCCTGACCGCCCCGCTGAAAGACGGCGACCGCTTTCCCGTGACCCTGACCTTTCAGCGCGCGGGCGAGCGCGAGGTGACGGTGTGGGTGCAAACCCCGCGCCGCGCGGGCAAGCCCGACGGGCTCCACCACTGATTGAACAAAACAATAGTGAACTATTCAATCAAATCAAGCGCTGGAGCCATTTTTGACTTGTAATTGTCGTGTTGGCAACACCGCGCGTCGCCCTGCCTGGTGGCTGCGCTGGGTGCTGCTGTGCTCGGTGTTTGCTGCCACGCACGGGCTGCTGGGTGCGCTGGTGGTGCCCGCCGTGGCGGCTGGGCCCGTGGTCGAAATCTGTACGCCGAATGGCCTGCAGTGGGTGGCGCTGGGCGATGCCCAAGGCGGCGAGCCCCCAGCCAATTCACCCCATGGCATGGCGCAGCCATGTGTGTGGGCCATGGCGCATGTGGCCGTGCCACCTGGCTTTGGCGGCCCTGTCGGCCATGGTGTTCCTGCATGGCAAGCCGCGGGTGGGCTGGCGTTCAACCTGGATGCCCAAGCCCACCTGCCCAGCAACGCAGCACGGGTGCTGTTGATGGCCCCCATGCGCGCGCCACCCGCCTGAGCGCGGATTCCCCTTTTCGCATTTCTGGTGCCTTCTCCGCCGCACGTGGGAAGCGTTGCGGCGTGGGCCGGTGCGAGCCTCCATTGCAATTTTTTGAATCAGATCACCATGAAACAACGTACCTTTGCCTCCTTGACCCTCGCGGCCGTGGCCGCAGCATCCCTCGTCGCCTGTGGCGGCGGTGACGACGGCCCACAAGCCGTCGAAATCCAGTTTGCCGCCATGGCTGGCAACACCGCCATCGGTTGCGGCTCCACCGTCACCGGGCTGGGCAGCACGGCCGCCACCGGCAACGTGAAGGACTTCCGCTTCTACATCTCCCAGGTCAAGATGATTCGCGCCGACGGCGCGGAAGTGCCGCTGACACTGCCCGCCAATGACAGCTGGAACTTCACCGCTGGCTCTGACAGCGTCACCCTGGTGGACCTGGAAAATGCCTCCGGCGATTGCCCCACTGCAACCGGCACCACAGGCACCAATGCCGTGGTCAAAGGCACCGTGCCCGCTGGCACCTACACCGGCGTGAAGATGACCATGGGTGTGCCGTTCTCCATGAACCACACCGACTGGGCCAACCCCACCACCACCAAGGCCCCGCTGGATATCCAGGCCATGGCCTGGAACTGGCAAGGTGGCCGCAAGTTCGCCAAGATCGAGGTGACCAACCCTGCTTGGACGTCGCCCACGTTCAACTTCCACCTGGGTTCCACCGGCTGCATTGGCAACCCCGCCACTGGCACGCAGGTGAGCAGCTGCACAGCGCCCAACCGCATGGAATTCAAGCTGGCCGGGTTCAACCCGTCCACGCAGAAAGTGGCCGTGGACATCAAGCCGCTGCTGGACGGCACCAACGTCACCATCAACCAGGCAGCGGCCACAGGTTGCATGTCGGGCGGTACCGACCCCGAGTGCCTGAACGTGTTCAAGGCCCTGGCCATCGACTGGAAAGCCGATGGCACCGGCACCGGTCTGCCCATCAACGGTGGTGCGGCACAAACCCTGTTCAGGGCAATGGCCAAATGATGCCCCGGCAGCTTGCACCCTGGGTGCTGGCTGCCGCCGCTGCGGCCCTTGCGGGCTGTGGTGGTGGCGGCACCAGCGTGACCGACACCGCCGGTGTCACCCCTCCGCCCGGCGGTGGGGCCACCTTTACCCCTGGCAACTGGACCTGGGAGCTGCCCAGCGGCTTTGCCGTGCCCAAGGTGCCCGAGGGCAACCCCATGAGCACCGCCAAAGTGGATCTGGGCCGGTTTTTGTTTTACGACAAGCGCCTGTCGGGCAATGGCACGCAATCTTGCGCCAGCTGCCACCACCAGGACAAAGCGTTTACCGACGGCAAAGCGGTGGCCATCGGCTCCACCGGCGACATGCACCCCCGCGCTGCGCAGCCGCTGATGAACGTGGCCTACAACGCCACCCTCACCTGGGCGAACCCCAGCCTGGTCACACTGGAAAAGCAGATGGAAGTGCCCTTGTTTGGCGACAACCCGGTGGAAATGGGCGTGAACGACAGCAACAAGGCCGATGTGCTCCAGCGCATCACCACCGACCCGCTGTATCCGGCCAAGTTTGCCGCCGCCTTTCCTGGCCTGACCGAACCCGTGGGCTGGGGCCAGGTGATCCAGGCCATATCGGCGTTTCAGCGAGCCCTGATTTCAGGCAACAGCACATACGACCAGTACACCCAGGGCAAGGCCACACTGACCCCGGCCGAAAGCCGTGGGCTGGCGCTGTTCATGGGTGAAAAAGCCGAGTGTTTCCATTGCCATGGCAGCTTCAACTTCAACGACCACGTGGTGCACGCCGCCAGCCGGGTGGTGGAAACCCCGTTCCACAACACGGGGCTCTACAACGTCGGTGGCACGGGCAACTTCCCCGAGGGCAACCAGGGTCTGTTTGAGTTCACCGCCAAGGCCGCTGACCGGGGGCTGTTTCGCGCAGCCAGTCTGCGCAACATCGAGCTGACCGCGCCCTACATGCACGACGGCAGCATTCCCACGCTGGAGGCGGTGCTGGACTTTTATGCCGCTGGGGGCCGCCACATCACCAGTGGCCCGCACGCAGGTGATGGCCGCTTGCACCCCAACAAGAGCGACCTCATCACGCTGATCGACCTCAATGCCCAGGAAAGGGCCGACATCGTCGCCTTCCTTAAAACTCTGACCGACCATGAATTCGTCACCAACCCCAAGTTTTCCAACCCCTTCCCGGCGCAGTGAAGCGGCACTGGCGGTTTTGCTGCTGTGCGGCTGTGGCCTGGCCCACGCCCACGGCGAGGCCGACGACGCCCTGCCCCCCGAGCCTGGCGTGCGCCTGAGCGCCGCTGCGGCCGTGACCTGGCTGGATAGCAACAAAGAGCTGCCCAGCCAGCGCCTGCGAGGCTTTTTGCTGCAAGGCGACTCTGGCACCGACCGCCAGAGCCTGGCCCTGGAGCACGCCACAGTGGGTGCTGCCTGGCGCATCAACGACATGTTGGGTGCCGAACTGACCGTGGGCAAACACGGGAGCGACACGGCGCACGTTGAATCGGCCTGGGTGCAGGCGCGGCACGATGCCGATGGAGCCGACCACTGGTGGCTGCTGACCGCTGGCCGCCAGCGCCCCGCGCTGGGCGGGACACTAGGGCAGGGCGGCCACTTCGACCGTTTTGCGCTGATGCCACTGGCCAAACAGATGGCCACCCACGGCGACTGGATGGACGACGGCCTGCAACTGGGCTGGCGGCAAGACACCGGCCAGCGCCGCCTGAGCGCCGATGTCGGCCTGTGGGCCGGGCGCGTGTTCCCGGGCGGCGACAGCGGCCCGGTGGTGCCCACGGTTCACCTGGGCTGGGGCCAGGGGCCGTGGCAGGTAGATGGTTTTGCCGGCTGGCTCAAGCCCGAGCGGCGGGGCAGCAGCGTCAGCAGCAACGCCGGGCACAGCCACACCGCACCCGAATGCAACGCCACGTTGAAAGACGTGGCCTGCTTCACCGGGCGCAGCACCCTGGCCGGGGCCAGCGTGGTGTGGGCGGGGGCGCAGTCGCCCGTGGCTTTGCCACTGATGCTCAGTGCCAGTGGCTGGCTGCGCGACGAAAAAGGCAGCCTGGAGTCGGCCAACGGCCTGGGCCAGTACCGCGCCCAGAACCGTGGCCTGTGGCTGCAAGCCCTCTGGGACGTGGCCCCACGCTGGCAAACCGGTGTGCGGCTGGAGCGTGCCTGGACCACCCAGAGCCTGAGCGGCCCTGGTGCCAGCCTGCTGGCCACCGAAACCGGTTTGAGTGCCTACCAGCCCGCCAGCCGCCAGACGGTGTTGCTGGCCTGGCAGCCCAGCGAGCGCATCACACTCAGCGCCGAACTGGGGCGGGAGCGTGCCGCCGCCGCTCAGGGCGTGGGCAGCAGCACGGTGAACTTTGCTGCGCTGCGGCTGGTGGCCCGCACCGACTGGCTGTCGGGTGGAGAATAATGTGTAGCTAAAACATAAATAAATAAAAGCGTCAGGGCCACTTTTGTTGAAATTTTTGGCTCACTGCTCCATGGCCGAGTTCGCAATCGCGTCGAATTCGGCCTGCGTGAGGTACTGCGCGGTGTACGTGCCGCCTTGCTGCACCAGCGTTTTGTAGAACGAGCGCAGGTGGTTGCGTGAGCCTTTGAGCAGGTTGTCGTACACCAGCCGGATGTCCTCGTTGTCTATCAACTGCAGCTGGGTGTTGAGGTCGAGAATGTCCAGCTCTTCGATGGTCACGCCCACTTTGAGGGCCTCGGTGACCGATGCGCTGCCGCTGGCCACCAACTGGGTGTAGAGGCCTTGCAGCGTGGCATTGGCGTACACGCCCGCGCCGAGGTTGGCGGCGGGGTCGCTCAGGTTGTAGCGCAGCAGCAGTTGGTGCACCGCCTCGGTGTGGGTGCTTTCGCTGCGCGCTACGTTGGCAAACACCTTCAGTCCCCATAGGGTGTTCAGGCGGGTGTACACGTCGCCTGCCAGTTTTTCCTCTTCACGCATGAACAACAGCGATGCTTGCTCGGCCTCGCTCAGTACCTGAAGTGGCAATGCCGCCAATTGGGTGCCCAGTGGAGTGGCCATGAAGGTGGAGTTGCCATCGGCGTCCACCACCAGTGGCGGGCCGCCGTTGCCAGCGGGTGTGGCGGTGTCGTCGCCGCCGCCGCAGGCGGTCAGGGCCAGGGCAGTGAACAGGGCGGCTGCCAGTCGGGTCAGTTGGTTTGCGTTCGGTGTCATGGTGTCGTCCTTGAGTGATTGAAAAAAAGAAAAGGTCAGCGCCCGCGCCCATTGCCGCTGTTGCCACGCCCGCCCCCGGTGCTGCCTGCACCGCCACCTTGTGCTTTGCCGCGGCGGCCGTCGCCGTTGCCGACGGCGGCTACCGTGTCGGGGGCAACGGGCAGCGGTTCGGGTTGAGCAGTGGGGGCGGTGGCGTTGCGGCGCTCAAAGCCGCTGCCCCAAGGCCAATGCTGGGGTGCGGTTTGGGCCATGGCAGGGGCGGCGATGCAAGCCAGCAGCGCCAGGGCTGTCGTTGCGGTGCGCAGTGGGTGGATGTGTTTCATGGTGGCTTCGGTGCGGATTCGATGGGGTGAATGGTCGGCCCGCTGTGTCGCCGTGCTGTGTCGGGCTGGGGCGGTTGTGTGCCTGCGTGTGGCGTTGTGTGTCGGTGTGTATCAACCCACCGGGAAGCTGCCTTGGCTTCAGGTGGGCTCACTACACTCCCGCGCCATGAACACGCCATTGCCCACCCAACACCCGCAGCCCCTGGTGCTGGTGGTGGACGACGACCCCGACCTGCGCGAGCTGCTGGCTACCTACCTGGGTGCCAATGGCTACCGTGTGCGCGCGGTGGCCGACGGCATAGCCCTGCGCGCCGCACTGGGGCAGGGGCCTCAGCCCGATGCCATCGTGATGGACCTGATGCTGCCAGGTGAAGACGGCTTGTCGCTCACCCGCCACGTGAAGGCCCACAGCGCCGTGCCCGTGCTGATGCTCTCGGCCAAGGGCGAAGAAATGGACCGCGTGATTGGTCTGGAGGTGGGCGCAGACGACTACCTCGCCAAACCCTTTGGCCCCCGTGAACTGCTGGCCCGTCTGCGTGCGCTGCTGCGCCGCCCCTCTCCTCAGTCTGCCCCCGTGGCCGATGCCAGCACCGCACACAGCCGGGTGTTTGGCCCATTCATGCTGGACGTGGCGGGCCACCGGCTGCTGCGTTCGGGCCAGGAGTTGGCCCTGACCACGGCCGAGTTCGGGCTGTTGGACGTGTTCACCAGCCGCCCCAACCGCGTGCTCTCGCGCGATGTGTTGGTGGATCTTCTCAAGGGCTTTGAGCGCGATGCCCTGGACCGCAGCATGGACAACCGCGTGACCCGCCTGCGCCGAAAAATCGAACCCGACCCGGCCCACCCTGTGTACATACGCACGGTGCGGGGGGAGGGCTATTTGTTCAACCCCCTGGGGGCTGGCCAGTGAGTGCCGCTGCTGACGGACCACAGGCGGCGCTGCAAGGGCGCAGCCTGGTGCGCCAGCACATGCTGTGGTCGGTGGTGGCGCTGGTGGCCATGGAGTTGCTGGCCCTGGCGCTGTTTGTGGGCCTGGCCATGCGGCCGTTGGCCCAGCGCGCCACCGACGATCTGGCGGGCCTGCTGGTGCTGTCTGCCCAGACCTGGGCCGAGCTGCCACCCGAGACCCGCCCGGTGTTTGAGCAGGCCTTGGCCACGCAGCACGGGCTCAGGGTCACGGCGCGGCCTTTGCCACCGGCGGTGGAGGGGTGGCACCCACCGTACTATTTTTTGCTGGGTGTGTCGCTGCGTGAGCGCCTGGGTGCTGGGCATGAATTGGTGCGGGCCTTGGACGCCACGGGGCAGGCCTGGTACTGGGTGGGCGTGCCTGCCGGAGGGCGGCAGCTCTCGGTGGGTCTGTCGGCCGAGCGCATGGGCAGCCAGCCGCTGTTGGCGGTGGGGGTGGCGCTGCTGCTGGGTTTGGGGGTTGCCATGGTTCTGGCCTATGGACTTGCCCGGCGCATCGCCCAGCCGCTGGCCCGCCTGAGGGACGCCGCTACCCGCGTGGGGCAAGGAAACACACCCGACCGGCTCCCCGAGGATGGGCCACTGGAGTTGGCCATGCTCAGCCAGCGTTTCAATCAGATGGCTACCCAAGTGCAGGAGTTGCTTGCGGCCCGCACCCTGTTGCTGGCCGGGGTGTCGCATGACTTGCGCACCCCGCTGGCGCGCATGCGCCTGGCGCTGGAGTTGCTTCGTACCCAGCCCAGCGCTTCTTTGCTAGAGCGGTTGGAGCGGGATATTGACCAGATGAACCAGCTCATTGCCAACGTGCTGGACCTGGCACGGGGTGTATCGCGCGAGCCCACCCAGCCGGTGGACATCGTGCCCATGTTGCATGTGTTGGCCCGCGACCACTCCACAGCGGCGTGTCAGGTGTCCGTGTCGGTGTCGGCCTTGCCCATGCCGGGTCCGATGGGCGCTGTGGCGGATGCCCCTTGGATGTTGCCGGCGTTGTCGCTGCGCCGCGCGCTGGGGAATTTGTTGGACAACGCGCTGCGCTACGCCCCAGTCTGCCCTGTGGAGCTGGTGGCTCAGTGGCGGCCCGAGGGCCTGGCGCTGGGTGTCCTGGACCGGGGGCCAGGCATTCCGGCTGCACACATCGAGGCCATGTTTGAGCCCTTTCGGCGCATGGACGCCTCGCGCAGCCTGGCGGCGGGCGGCGCTGGCCTGGGGCTGGCCATCGTGAAAGAGCTCGCCCGAACCCACGGCTGGCAGGTGTCCATGGCGGCCCGTGAGGGCGGTGGCATGCAGGCGTGGCTGGTGCTGCCTGTCAGCCAAACGCCGCCGTTCGATCCAGCGCCATGCGGTTCAGCAACCCAACCTTGAGCACCCACTGGTGGCCAGGTGCAGCCACCAGCAGGGCTGGCAACTGCAGCCCACAACACAGGAGGCTTTTGCCCGCTGTGCTCAATGAGAACCAGCCCAGCTACTGGCATCGCCGTCACCGGCAGGTACAGACCGAGCTGGCCTGTGCCGGCTGTGGCTCGCTGTGGCGGGCACTGCCTGTCAGGGTTGGAAAGCCGTGGCCAGCTTGTCTGTTGGCAGGTTGATCAGCAGCGTCAGGCGGTGGCCGAGCAGGTGCAGCGCCTGGCGAAAAGCCTCGTGCTGCGCGTCGGCGTCGCCTTGGGTTTCAGACGGGTCCGGGTAGTGCCAGTGGGCACTGGCGGGGTGGCCAGGCCAGTCGGGGGTGGACTCGCCCGCAGTGTGGTCACACACCGTCACCACCAGGTCCATGTGGGGTGCGTCGGGGGCGGAAAACTGGGTCCAGCATTTGCTGTGCAGGCCGTCGGTGGAGACGCCCGCGTGCTGCAAGGCCTCGATGGTCATGGGGTGGGCCTGCTGCGCCGGGTCGGGCTGCATGCCTGCTGAGTAGGCCCTGAATCGCCCGTGGCCCAGGTGGTTCAGCAGAGCTTCGGCCAGCAGGCTGCGCACCCGGTTGTGGGCGCACAGAAACAAGACGTTGACAGGGCCAATCGGGCGAGCGGTGGTGGGGGTGTTCATGGTGGGTTGTCTCTTTGAGTTGTCGGAGTTGGCATTGAAATCATGGTTCCAAGTCCGACCATTCTGGCCCATTCAGTGCCGCCGCAACAGCCCGAATGGCTGCTTTTGTGGAGGCGCGTGGCTTCAGCGGGGAGGCTTTTTGCCCCGCTTTGCAACCAATGCCCTCAAAGTGACAACGCTGTGTTCAGGCGCTGAGCGTTTGTTCGCGCAGTCGGGCGAGCCAGGCGCCGATGCAGCTCAGTGCCAAGGGTTCATCCAGAAATGGAATGTGCCCGCGGTCGGGCACCTCAGCAAAGAAAAGGTCGGGGCGGCGTTGACGCATCTGATCCGCCGTGGCGCCGGAAAGCACGTCAGAGTTGATACCCCGGACCAACGCCATGGGCAAGTGGGCGCACGCATCGAACAGTGGCCAGGCGTCAGTGGCTGGCGCGGCCATGGCGGTGTCAAATGCTGTGCGCAGGGCGGGGTCGTAGGGCAGCCCGATGCGGTCGCTGTACTGGACGAAGTGCCGAATGGCTTCCTCGGCCCAGCGAATCTCTGGCACCCCGTGGAAGCCGGGCATGACCGATGGCATGCGGTCTGCAACTTCTTCCAGCGTGTGCACCGTAGGTGGGGTGCCGATGTAGGTGCCAATTCTGATCAAGCCCTTGCGTTCCAGCACGGGGCCAACATCGTTGAGACACACACCCATCAGACGGTGCGGGTGGTTGACGGCCATGACCATGGCCAGCAGGCCACCCCGTGATGAGCCCATGACCGCACACTGCGCGATTTCAAGGTGATCAAGCAGGGCCACGGCATCTTTGGATTCCTGGGCCAGGGTGTAGGTGCCGGCTCCCGTCCAATCTGAGTCGCCCCGGCCACGGCTGTCGAGTCGGATCAGCCGAACCCCATGCGGCAGATGGCGGGCAAGGTAGTCGAAATCCCGGTGATCACGGGTCAGACCGGCCAGTGCGAGCAAGGGCAGCCCCTCGCCTTCATCCCGGAAAGCCAGCGTTGCACCATCTTCGGCTTTGAAGTTCTGCATGGGGCTGGGGCCATCAATTCAGCTGCATTGCCGGTACGTGCTCCGGCACGATCAACGTCGCCGAGGTCGTCTCCAGAATGGCCGCGACGCTGACACCAGGCGCGCGTTCTCGAAGCACCAGCCCGTCTGCCGTCGGCTCCAGCACCGCCAGGTCGGTCACGACCAGGCTGACCCGGCGGGTCGAGGTCAGTGGCAGTGTGCAGCGCGGCACAATTTTGGATTCGCCCTTGGCCGCGTGCTGCATGGCCACCACCACACGGGCGGCCCCGGTCACCAAGTCCATCGCGCCGCCCATGCCGGGCACCATTTTGCCGGGCACTTTCCAGTTGGCCAGGTGGCCGAGTTCGTCCACCTGCAAGCCGCCCAGCACCGTCATGTCGAGGTGACCACCCCGAATCAGCCCGAAGCTCATGGCGCTGTCGATGCTGGCTGCACCGGGCACGGCGGACACAAAGCCACCGCCTGCGTCGGTCAGGTGGGGGTCTTCCATGCCTTCGGGCGGGCGGGCACCCAGGCCGATCACACCGTTCTCGGCCTGAAAAAACACGCCCAGGCTGGACGGAACGAAGTTGGCCACCAGCGACGGCAGGCCAATACCAAGGTTGACCAGCATGCCGGTCTTGATTTCGCACGCCACGCGGCGAGCAATGCGTTCTTTGGCGTCCATGTGTGTACTCTCGTCAGTTGGCGCGAATCAGCAGGTGATCGACCAGCACGCCGGGTGTCTTGACGGCATCGGGCGGGATGACCCCCACGGGCACGATGCTTTCGGGCTCGGCTATCACCACCTTGCCCGCCAGCGCCATGACGGGATTGAAGTTGTGCGCCGTCAGCAGGTAGCTCAGGTTGCCCACGTAATCGGCCTGCCAGGCGCCAATCAGGGCGAAATCGGCCTTCAGCGGTGTTTCGACCAGAAACCGCTGGCCTTGCACCTCAACGGTTTGCTTGCCGATTTCCACTTCGGTGCCCAGGCCGGTGGGGGTCAGCACCCCGCCCAGCCCCATGCCACCGGCGCGGATGCGCTCCACCAGGGTGCCTTGGGGCACAAGTTCAACCTCGATCTCACCCGCAATCATCTTGGCCTGGGTTTCGGGGTTGAGGCCGATGTGCGAAGTGATGACCCGTGCCACCAGACCCGCCGACACCAGTTTGCCAATGCCCTTGCCAGGCATGGCGGTGTCGTTGGCGATGATGGTCAGCTTGCCCACGCCACGGGCCACCAGTGCGTCAATCAGGCGCTCGGGCGTACCCACGGCCATGAAGCCGCCGATCATCAGGCTTGCCCCTTCGGGAATCAGGGTGGCTGCCGCTTCGGGTTTCAGTGCGCCTTTCATGGCATTTCCTTGTGGTCGGCGTGCCTGCCGCTGTTGGTGCCGCCATTGCGGTGTAAGTGGGCCAAAGTCATGTGCCTGCTGGACCTTATGGCGTGGGTGGAGAGCTTGCAAAGTGGTGAATGGCCGCCACTGCGCAGGACGCCAGCCGCGACATCGGGCTATCGGAGCGGGAGTTCAGAATCACCGGCACTTTGGCACCCAACACCAGCCCGGCCCCCTCGGCGTGGCTGATGTAGGCCAATTGTTTGGCCAGCATGTTGCCCGCATCCAGCCCCGGCACCACCAGAATGTTGGCGCGTCCGGCCACACGGCCTTTGAGCCCCTTGGTGCGGGCTGCGCCCAAATCCACGGCGTTGTCCATGGCCAGGGGCCCTTCCACCAGGCCATTGCGAATTTGCCCGCGGTCGGCCATTTTGGACAGCAAGGCCGCGTCGATGGAGGACTGTATGGCCGGGTTCACCGTCTCCACCGCACTGAGCACGCCCACCCGTGGCTCCATGCCCAGTGACAGTGCGAGGTCAATGGCGTTCTGGCAAATGTCCACCTTGGTGGCCAGGTCAGGGGCGATGTTGATGGCGGCATCGGTGACCATGACCGGCTCGGGCTGGCCGGGCACGTCCATCACAAACACATGTGTCAAGCGCCGCCCGACGCGCAAGCCCGTGCCTTTTTCCAGCATGGGTTTGAGCAAGTCGTCGGTGTGCAAATGGCCCTTCATCACCGCAGCGGCCCGGCCTTCGTGGACCAGGGCGCAGGCCATCGCGGCGGCGGCCAGGTCGCTGTCCACGTCGATCAGCTCAATGCCCGTCAGGTCGGCGCCGATGGCGGCTGCGGTGGCCACAATGGTGCTGGTATTGCCAATCAGAATGGGGGTGATGATGCTTTGCTTCGCGGCCAGCAGCGCACCGCCCAGGGAGTTGGCATCGTCTGGGCAGACCACGGCGGTGGGTAAAGCGGGCAGGGGTTTGGCCCGCTCCAGCAAGGCTTCAAAGTGGCGGTGGCGCTGCACGATCAGGCCGGGAATTTCCACCTCGTCGCATTCGAATTTGGTTTGCGGGGCCAGCACCTCGGCCTCGCCCGCCACAATCAGCGCCCCGTCCGACATGCGCCGCACGCTGGTGGCCAGCCGCACCAGACCACCGGGCAGCTTGTCCAGCACCTCCACGCGGCAGATCAGCTCTTCGCCAGCATGGGCGCGTTCATGAAAGTCCAGCACCTGGCGGCGGTACAGCGTGCCCGCGCCGGGCAACTGTGTGCCCAGTACGGCAGAGATCAGCGAAGCCACAAACATGCCTGTGCCACGCGCTCGTTGCGCCCGTCGCCATTCAAGTCGCTGTCGGTCAGGTGCATGGGGTTGTGGTTGCCCGATGCAGCGGCAAACACATACAGGTCATCCGCTGAAATCAGGCGGCGCAGCTCGGCCACAGCACCTTTTTGCAGCTCATTGAAGGTTTGATTGACCAGTCGCATGTCAGGCTTCTGCCAGTGGGTTGTCGAGCACATCGCCGCTCAATGGCGGCAGGTCGAGCACCTCGCGGAAACTCTCCAGCATGGCGATGGTGTGGGGTGCCATTTCAGCCATTGCACCGGGGATGTACTGCACCACTTGCAGCGCCAGCTCGCGCTGTGCCATGTCGGGCAACAGCGAGGGAAGGGTAGCGATGGCCTGCTCGGTTTCGTAATTGGCAATCAGCGTTTGCTGGTGAATGATGGCAGCGCGGCGAGCCGCCCCCATCGAGCAGAAGGGCTCGTACTGGGTCAGGATGCGGCTGGATCGCTCCAGGCGGTCGCGGCGCACCTGGCCACGGTTTTCTGCCAGCAGCACCAGCATGCGGATGACGGCTTCGGCAAAGCCTCCTTGCTCTATGGCGTAGAGGGCCTGCGTCACTTCGGGCAGGCCACGCAGTTCATCGGCGCTTTTGAGGGTGCGGCGGGTTTCGTGGGTGCGGCCAAAACTGGTGGCCCATGGTGTGCCCCACATCGAGAAAAAGGCCAGCTCGTGCCCCATGTCGCGGGTATCGCGGTAAAAGTCAATCAGGTGCTCGGTGCTCTCCACCCACCAGGCTTCTGCGGCCAGAAAAGGGTTGTCGGCTGCCGCCTTGGTGCGGGTTTGGCGCACCTGGTCGGCTGCCTGGGCCACGGGTTTGACCAGCGGGTTGCGCGATGACATCAGGGCGCGGCTCAGGCGCTGGCTGTGGAATGCGCGGCCCATTTCAGCCGTGGTGGGCGTGACCGCAGCCTTGACCATGGGGCGCACCAAGCTGTCATACAGCTGGGCCTGAACTTCGGAGGCGCGGGCAACGGCGGCAAAGGGCCGCTCGTCTTCAAACCCATCATCCAGGGCGCGAATGTCGTCCAGCGTGCGTTCAACAAAACCCACGGTGAAGTGCTTCTGATCGCCCTTTTCAATGATGTCTTCGATGATCATCTCGTACAGGCCAGGCGCCAGGGCTTCGATGGTTTTCAGGGTCGAAGCCATCTCGGAGTGCTCTTTGTTGGCAATTTGCGACGACACAAAAATGCCCAAATGCCCCACTTGGTCGTGCACCATGTATACGATGCGCTGGCCACGGATGCGGATTTCGCCCACGTCCGAATAGGTTTCGGCAATCCAGTTCAGGGCTTGCTGGGGAGGTGTGATGTTGTCGCCGTGGCTGGCAAACACAATGATGGGCGCGCGTATGGCCTTCAGGTCCACTGGGCGGCCCGGCTCGATTCGGGCTTCGTTCTTGACCAGGCGGTTGCCTACAAAATGCTGTTCAACGATCCAGCGAATTTCAGCTTCGTTCAGCAAAAAGAAGCCGCCCCACCAGGTTTCAAACTCCAGAAAAGTTGTGTCGCCCTCGTCGATGTCGCGGAACAGGTCGGTGTATTTGCGAAACAGGGTGCGCCCAGGGTTGAGCATTTCAAAGTTTTGCACCAAGTGGGCACCATCAAAAATGCCCCCGCCCAAATCGGACAGCAGCATGGGTATCCAGGTGCCGCCCAGCACACCCGCGTTGTAGCGCATGGGGTTTTGGCCCACTTTGCCTGCCCACGGGGCCACGGGAGCGCCGTTGATGACGATGGGGCCGGTCAGGTCGGGGTTGGTGGCCGCCAGCAGCAGGGTGGCCCAGCCGCCCTGGCAGTTGCCAATCACGACGGGTTTGGCAGCTTGGGGGTGGCGGCGCATCACCTCGCGCACAAAGGCGGCTTCGCAGCGGGTGACGCTGGAGATGTATTGGCCCGGCACTGGTTCACGCCGGAAAGCCACGAAATACACCGGATGGCCCTCGCGCAGCGCCACGCCCACCTGGCTGTCGGTTTTGAAGCCCCCGATGCCGGGGCCATGCCCGGCACGCGGGTCAATCACGATGTAAGGGCGGCGCGTGTCGTCAATCACCATGCCTTCGGTTGGCAAGATGCGCAGCAGTATGTAGTTGGAGGGGTGGGGCAAATCGTGCCCATCCATCACCAGCTCATGGTCGTACACCAGCACGGGCGGGCACCCTGCTTCCTCGTGTGACAGAAAGATATCACCGCGCTTGCGCAGGGCGTCAAGGGTCAGAACGCCGCGCTCGGCGGCATCGCGCAGGTACTCGGCCCACGCCTCCCACAACTTGCCCTGGGCCTGTGTGGTTGACAAATCGGCCAGCAGCGACTGGACCTTTTCGGCCCCCTTTTTGGTGCGGTGTCCGTGGTCACGGCTGATGCGTTGCACATGGCTGGAGGCGGCGGTGGACAGAATGTGGTGCATGGCCGACGAAGATTGGACTTCGCCCTCCACACTTTTCATCTCGCGACTGACGGCATGGGCTGCGTCGCCCTCGAAACGCGGCACGCTGTGCAAACGGGTGGGATCGAAAAAATCAAAAACGTTGGCCATTTCCGGGCCTCCATAGGTTCAGACAATTCATTGGGTGCTCGAGAAAATTCTGTGCTTCCTGTGTGGCAGGCTCGTGTCAGGGTGGGTTGTTTTTGGGCAGTGGTCATCGTTTCGTCGTTTCCGGGGGGCAACATCCAACGTCTTCTTTTTTCTTCTTACGGAGTGCCAACCATGACTACAGACCTTCACTCGGACACCCCGCATGTGGTGCACGACCCCCTGCCCAAAGTCTGGGACGAAAACGCACGCATCGGCGACATGCTCAAGGGCAAGCGCGGCCTGGTGGTGGGCGTGGCCAATGGCGACAGCATTGCGTTTGGCTGCGCGGCCAAGCTGCGGGCCTTCGGGGCCGAAATTGCACTGACCTACCTCAACGACAAGGCCAAACCCCACGTCGAGCCGCTGGCCCGGCAGATCGATGCCGACGTGCTGCTGCCGCTGGACGTGATGCAGCCCGGCCAGATGCAGGCGGTGTTTGACCACCTGCGAGAGCACTGGGGTACGCTGGACTTTGTGATCCACTCCATTGCCTTTGCCCCCAAGGCCGACTTGCACGGCCGCATCGTGGACTGTTCGCAGACCGGGTTTTTGCAGGCCATGCAGGTGTCTTGCCACTCGTTCATCGAGATGGCCCACCTGGCCGAGCCCATGATGAACCCCGGCGGTGCCCTCATCACCATGAGCTACTACGGGGCCGACAAGGTGGTGCGCAACTACAACATGATGGGGCCAGTCAAGGCCGCGCTGGAGTCCAGCGTGCGCTACATGGCACACGAGCTGGGCGAGCGCGAGATCCGTGTGTTTGCCGTGTCACCCGGTCCGCTGCGCACCCGGGCAGCATCGGGCATTGCCCACTTTGACGAGCTGATTGACATGGCCGTGGACCGCTCGCCCGGCCGCCGCCTGGTGGACATTGCCGAGGTGGGCCGGGTGGTGGCCTTCCTGGTGGGCGGTGCTGCGTCGGGCATGACGGGCGACGTGATCTACGTCGACGCCGGGCTGCACATCGTGGCGTGATGGCCGCTCACCCTTGCATGGGCGTGGTCACGGTGGCATCGCATCCCGCCTGTGGCGGGCACTGGGTGGTGGGGTAGCTGCCGCCGTGCTGCCACAGCGTTTGGTAGCGGGTGGTGCCTGTCAGCCCGCAGCCGCCTGGCGACCCAGCGCCATGCGGTTCAGCAACCCATCCTTGAGCACCCACTGGTGGCCAAGTGCGGCCATCACATGGCTGCCAATGAGCCAGTAGCCCACGGTGCCCAGGGTCTCGTGCATGGCCTTCAGGTCGTGTGCCCAGGTTTTGTCGGCCGCCATCAAGGCGGGCAGTTGCAGGCCAAAGAATGCAATGGGTTTGCCCGCTGCGCTCAGCGATAGCCAGCCCAGTACCGGCATGCTCGCCATGAGCAGGTACAGGCTTGCATGACCGGCAGCGGCGACACGCTCCATCCAGACATCGCGATCGGGAGGGCTTGTCGGAGGTGGCCGTGGGCTGCTCACGCGCGCGGCCAGCCGCAGTGCAACCATCAGCAACACCCCCAGGCCTAGCAGGAAGTGTAGGGTTTTGATCAGCTCGCGCGGCTCAGAGCCTTTGGGGAACAGCACCCGCAGCTCAATGGAGGCGTAGACCGCCACCAGCAACAGGGCCATGAACCAGTGGATGGCCACCAGGGCCGTGCTGTACCGAAAGGAGGGAGGGGTAGGGGAAGGGTGGCTCATGGGCGCGGCTTTCCAGAAGTGGGGGTAGGGATGTCTGGTGGCGGTATGCGGGTGCTGCGCACGGTCTGGCCAGTGACTGGGTGTTGGTAACTTTCCACCACGGCGCCACTGGGTTCGATGGCATAAAACTCGTGGCAGTTGCCGCGAGACACCTTGAAGCGCACCAGCACATAGCGCTGGGCTTCGAAGTGGGTGCGGGCCTGCGCCTCGTTCAGCCAGGCCGAGCGCGGGGCGTCGGTGCACACCACCTTCTCGCCGGGGGTGCTGGCCCAGGCCGCACCAGCCAGGGTGGAGGCTATGCACCACAGGGCGGTGTGTCTGATGACTGCCCGTGGGCGGACAAAGCGCCGAGATGGACCAGAGTGGACAGATGGGGTTGGCGTGCTCATGGTGACAACTTTAGAAACGGCTGCTGAAATCTCACTTAAGCGGTCGACCGATGTCGCGCACACCGCCAGCCCTGGGGCCGACAGTGCGCCAGCCAGCTACGGGGTTTCCCCATCAGGCAAAGGTGTCGGCCATCAGTGCGTTGAACCAGGTGCCCATGTCGCGAAAGTCGCCACTGCTCCAGCCCACCGAGGCGGCCGAGGACGCCGCTACCGCTTGCATGCTGGCGCTGGCCGCGTGGTACTGAAACACCCCGGTCAGCCACGACGCCTGCGTCATGGTGATGGTGGAGTAGCAGGCCGAGTTGGTCACTGGGGCCGGATCGGGGCTGCCACCGGCCAGCAGGCGAACAATGGCGTCGGCACACACCTTGGCTTCCTGGTTGGCAATGTGGCCTGCCTTGGGCTGGGTGGTGGCGCTGCTGTCCCCAATGATGTGCACCTTGCCTGCGCCCGAAACGGTGCTGGCGTAGCTCAGCACGTCCACCCCCGCAAACCGGCCCTCGGTGGCATTGGCCAGACCGTTGGCGGTGATGAGGCTGCCTGCCCGCTGGCGCGGAATCAGGTTGACCACATCGCCCCTGAACTGGCCTTGGGTGGTGTTCAGCGTCATGGCCACCGGGTCCACCTGCGTCACGTCGGCGTTGGTCACGTACTGAATCACGTTCGCGTGCAGGCCGTAGAACGCCTGGCTGAAATTGTCTTTTTCGGCGGTGAAGTCGGCATTGGAATCCAGCACCAGCAGTTTGCTGCCGGGCTTGTTGACCTTCATCCAGTCGGCCAGCAGGCAAGCGCGCTCGTAGGGGCCAGGCGGGCAGCGGTAGGGGACTTTCGGGATGGTCAAAATGGCCGTACCCCCGCTGGGCATGGCGGCCAGCTGGCTGGCCAGCAGGCTGGTCTGTGTGCCTGCTTTCCACGCATGGGGCATGCGGTCGGGCGTGCCCAGGCCGGGTACGGCATCAAATTCAATGCCGGGGGCCAGCACGATGCGGTCGGCGCTCAGCACCTGGCCCGAGGCCAGCATGACCTTCACGCCCACGGGGTCAATGGCGGTCACGTCGCCCAGCACCACGTTGATGCCGTAACGGCTGCGCAGGGTGTCGTAGCCGTACACCAAGCTGGAGAGGCTGCGCTGGCCGCTCAACACCAGGCTGCTCATGATGCAGCTGGTGTAGCTGCTCTGGCGCTCGACCAGGGTCACATCGATCATGTCGCCCCACAGGCGCAGGTACTTGGCTGCGGTGGCCCCGGCCATGCCGCCGCCGACCACAATCACGCGCGACTTGGCCGCCGTGCCGGGCGGAGTTCTGATCACTGGGTTGGTGGAGGTGGTCGGCGTGCCGCTGCTGGTGCCGTTGTTTTCTGTGTCGGTGTCGGTGCTGCCACCGCCGCCGCAGGCGCTGAGCCAGCCGGATGACAGGGCGAGGGTGCTGGCCTGGGCCAGGAAGTTGCGTCGTTGCATGGTGGACTCCAGGCTCAGCGTTGGGTGGACAGCCACTGCGAGAGGGCCTGCAACTGCGCGTCGGTGTAGCCCAGGGCGTGCTTGGCCATGATGCCGTTGCCCTCCTTGCCCGACTGGAACTCTTTCAAGTCGCCATAGATGTCGGCAGCCGACTTGCCCGCCAGGCGGTCAAAGCCGGGGCCATTGCCGTTGGTGCCGTGGCATTGGAAGCAGTTGGAGGCCAGCAACCGGCCATTGGGGATGGTGGATGTGGGGGTCTGGGCCTGCGCGCTGGCCAGGTTGAGCGTCAGGGTCAGTGCCAGCGTGAGTGTTGGGGCCGTAGCCAGGCGCAGGCGTGGGCCAAAAGGGTGTGGCGCAGCGCGTGCAGCGGTGCGAGCAATTGTGGTCATGTGACATGCCTCCATCGGTAGGAAGCTGCACCAGCGCAACCCCCGATGGGGATTTCAACGGGCGGACATGAGGCCCGGCTTAAACCGAGCTGAGGCCTGGCTTAAACCGAACGCACTGGGTGGTCGGTTGCGGCTTCACGTGCGAACGTGACCACATGGTCCACCTCCGCACGAATGCCTATCCACTCGCCCATGGCGTGGTCGTGGTGGCTGGGCACGTGGGTGAGCACGGTTTCGCCGGTGGCCAGGCGCAGGGTGTACAAAAACTCCGACCCCCGGAACGCCTTGCGCACAATTTGCGCCTTCACGGGTGAGGAGTCGTCGTGCACGATGTCGTCGGCTCGCAGCAGCACGTCGCATTGCCCATCGGGGTAGGCGCTGGGGAGTGGGCACCCGCCCACGTCCTGCAGGGCCCCCAGGGGGGTGTGCACCGTGGCACCGGTGGGCTCCATGCGGATGTGGGCGGGGGCAAACACACCGTGCCCGATGAATTCCGCCACAAACCGGGTGGCTGGCCTGTGGTAGAGGGCGTACGCGTCGTCCCACTGGTGCAGGTGGCCTTGTCGCATCACCCCGATCATGTCGCCCACGGCGAACGCCTCCAGCTGGTCGTGTGTGACCAGCAGCGCGGTCGCCCCAGCGGCTTTGAGGATGCCGCGCACCTCGTGGGCCAGGCGCTCGCGCAGGTCCACATCCAGGTTGGAAAAGGGCTCGTCCAGCAGCAGCAGGCGGGGCTGAGGCGCCAGCGCACGGGCCAGTGCCACCCGCTGCTGCTGACCGCCAGATAGCTCGTGGGCGTAGCGCGACTCGGTGCCGTCCAGGCCCACCAGCGCCAGCACCTCGGCCACCCGCTCGCTGCGCTGGCGCGGGGGCAGGTGGTGCAGGCCAAAACCGACGTTGCGGCCAATGTCCAGGTGCGGAAACAGCGCGTAGTCCTGGAACACCATGCCAATGCGCCGCTGCTCAGCGGGTACATGGGTGTGGGCATTGCTGACGGTTTCACGGGCAATAACGATGTCACCTGCGCTGACCCGTTCCAGCCCCGCTACCGCACGCAGCAGCGTGGTTTTGCCGCAGCCCGATGGGCCGATCAGCACACCAATGTCCCCGGCTTTCAGGCCCAGGGTCACCCCATCCACCGCGGAGGTGGTGGCGCCGGGGTAGCGCACACCCAACTGTGAGACAGACAAAAACATGGCGCGATTCTAAAAGCCGGACCCTTGGGCAGCAGGGGTGACCGTGGGCGCAGTGGGGGCCGCTGCCAGGCGGTGGTAGGTCAGCAAGCGCCCCCGGTAGGCGGTGTGGCTGGCAGAAGCCAGCCGGTCCAGCCGCAGCTCGGTCAGCTCAAACCCGTGGCCCTCCATGCGCCGGTTGAAGGCGGTGCGGTTGCTGCGGTGGGGGTCCACGATCCAGACTTCGGCGGTGGCTGCGGCGTGGCGCTGAATAAACCGCGCCAGGCCCCCGCTGTCGTCGCGCTCGTAGAGCACATCGCTGCCCATGATCACGTCAAACCGACCGCTCACTGCGGCGCAGGGGCCTTCGGGGTGTGGGCCTTGCCCGCCCTCTCCCCAGTGGCCGTGGCGGTACTTCATGTCGGGTAGCCCGTTCAGGCGCAGGTTTTCACGGATGAACTCGGCCGCGAGGGGGTGGCAATCGCTGGCCGTCATGTTGCAGCCTCGGCGGTGGCCCACCAGGCTGGCCAGGCCCAGGCCACAGCCAATTTCCAAAAACCGCTGACCCTGTACCAAGGGGTGGCTGGCCATGTGGGCGGCCAGTTCCTGGCCGGACGGCCACAGCAGCCCAAACAGTGGCCAGGTGGCTGCCGAAATGCCCAGCGCAGCCGCCACACCCAGGGGGTCGGCAAACTGCTGGTGGTCTTTCAGGGAGCGGATGGCGAGGTTGTTCACCCCCGCGATGGCGATGCTCTCGTGCTTGGTGAGGTAGCCGGGCATGGCGGAGGGGCGCTGGCACGTGAGTCGGTGCCGGGCAGTGTTGGTCAGGGGTCGAGTATGGGCCAAGGCCAGACGCGGGGGCCGGTGGCAAGGGCTTGTGCCACAAGGCGTGTGTGGGTGGATGCGTACAATTCTCATTGACAGGCCACTCGCTCTCCAACTCCCCTTTCCCCCCACCACCCATGTCGCGCTGGCCTTTGTTGCTGTTGTTGGGCCTGTTGGCCACGGTGCTGACCCTTCCTGTGGTGTCGCTGGCGGTGTCGTGGCTGCAGTGGAATGCCGACAGCGCCCAGGTGCTGGGCGAAATGTCGCGCACGGTGCTGCCCGAATACGCACTCACCTCGCTGTGGCTGTGTGTGGTGGTGGCGCTGGGGGTAGCGCTGGTGGGCCTGGGCACCGCATGTGCGGTGACGCTGTTTGACTTCCGTGGCCGCCGCACCCTGGAGTGGGCCTTGCTGCTGCCGCTGGCCATGCCTGCGTATGTGGTGGCCTATGCCTACACCGACTTTTTGCAGTTTTCCGGCCCCTTGCAGGTGGGTTTGCGGGAGGCGTTCGGTTGGCAAGGCCGGGTGTTTCCCGAAATTCGCAACACCGCTGGGGCCGCCTGGGTGTTCACGTTTTCGCTCTACCCCTATGTGTACCTGCTGGCTCGCACCGCACTGAGCGAGCGCGCCAGCCAGCTGATGGAGGCGGCCCGCTTGCTGGGGGCCCCGCTGTCGCGCCGCATCCGGCAGGTGGCCTTGCCGCTGGCCCGCCCGGCGGTGGCCGCTGGTGTGGCACTGGCCCTCATGGAGACCCTGGCCGACTTCGGGGTGGCCAGCTACTTCGGCATCCAGACCTTCACAGCGGGTGTGTACAAGGCCTGGCTGGTCATGGACAACCGGCTGGCCGCTGCCCAGCTGGCCACGGTGCTGCTGCTGGTGGTGGCGGTGCTGCTGTGGCTGGAGCAGGGTGCGCAGCGGCGCATGCGGTTTGCGGTGTCCAAAGGTGGGCGCACTGGCGGGGCCGAGGCGGCGCCGGTGGTGCTCACCGGGCGGCGCGCCCTGTGGGCACAGCTGGTGTGTGGTGCGCCGGTGCTGTTGGGGTTTGTGTTGCCGGTGCTGTTCATGCTGCGCCCCTTGGTGGGTGGGTGGGATGAACTCAACTGGACGCCTTTTCTGGGCTGGGCGCGCAACAGCCTGTCGCTGGCTGGCCTGAGTGCGGCGCTGGCAGTCGCACTCGCCCTGGCCCTGGCCCTTGCTGTGCGCGTCAACCCTGGGCGGGGGCCGCTGGCGCGCTTCAGCCGTGGGGTGTCTCAGGTGGTGGCGCTGGGCTATGCCGTGCCGGGCGCGGTGGTGGTGGTAGGGCTGCTGTTGCCGGTGGGCTGGTGGCAGGCGGTGGCCCCCGATACCTCGGTGGGCTACTGGATCACGGCCACGGTGCTGGGGCTGGTGTGGGCCTATATGGTCCGGTTTGTGGCCGTGGCCTTGCAGTCGGTGCACAGCGGCTATGCGCGCATTCCCACCAGTCTGGACGAGTCGGCGCGCATGCTGGGCACCACTGGCTGGGGGCTGGCCTGGCGGGTGCACTGGCCACTGCTGCGCCGCTCCACGGCGGCGGCGGCGCTGCTGGTGTTTGTGGATGTGATGAAGGAGCTGCCCGCCACCCTGGTGCTGCGCCCCTTCAACAGCGACACCCTGGCGGTGATGACCTACCAGCTCGCCCGCGACGAGCGCCTGGGTGAGGCCGCCTTGCCCGCGCTGGCGCTGGTGGCGGTGGGTTTGCTGCCTGTGATCCTGCTCAGCCGCACCCTGCGCTCGCGCTAGCAGCGAGCTCGGAGACGTCGGTCCACGCCCGTGGCCCGGTTCTGTCGGGTTCTTTCGGCTTGGGCTGGGGGTATTCAGCCGCGCTCCTATGATCGACACCTTTGCCGACCGCCCGCTGTGGCGATGCCCGGCTGGGCTGGCGGACAGGCTGCCAGCGGTCGTGTGTGGTTGGTGTGGCGTGGAACATTGGAGCAATGGATGATCAGCAAGCGTTGGGGTATGCAGGTGGGGCTGGTGGTGGCGGTGGCATTGGGCGTGTCGGCCTGCAGCGGTGAGCCGCCCGATACCCACCCCGATCAGCCCGTGACCAAGCGGCGCGCGGTGTTCAAGGAGATGGTGCAGACCCTGGAGCCCATGGGCATGGTTGCCCGTGGCCGCAAGGACTACCAGGCTGCCGAGTTTTTGGCCAGTGCGGTGGCGCTGGAGCAGCTGGCCAGCAAGCCCTGGGCGTACTTCACGGCAGACAGCAACTACCCGCCCACCAAGGCCAAGCCTGCGGTGTGGGACAAGCCGGGCGAGTTCAAAGAGGCGCAGCAGTCGTTCGAGGTGCAGGTGGCCGCCCTGGTGCAAGCGGCCAAGGGCACAGACCTCGACGCCATCAAGGCCAGCGTGAGCCAGGTGCAGCAAAGTTGCAAGGCCTGCCACGACAGCTTCCGCAAGGTAGAGGCTAATTGATAGCTAACTATCTATATAAATCAAGCGTAAAAGCCGTTTTTAATTGATATTTTTGCACCCATGCTGCACGCCCACCAGCTGGCCAAGTCGTTTGCAGATGCGCCCCTGTTTGCCGGGGTGGACTTGTCGGTAGCCTCGGGCGAGGTGGTGGCGGTGCTGGGCGAGTCGGGCATGGGCAAGTCCACCCTGCTCAATGCGCTGGCGGGGCTGGAGCCACTGGAAGGCGGGCGGGTGGTGGTCGGCAGCACCGACGTCACCGCGCTGGATGAGGCTGCCTGCGCCCGCTGGCGGCGCACGCAACTGGGCTTTGTGTTCCAGGCATTCCATGTGCTGCCGCACCTGAACGTGGCACAGAACGTGGCGTTGCCGCTGCTGCTGGCCAACCGCCTCGACCCACCGCGGGTGAATGAGGTGCTGGCGCAAGTGGGCCTGCAAGGGCTGGGTGAGCGCATGCCGCGCACCCTCTCGGGCGGGCAGTTGCAGCGGGTGGCCATTGCCCGTGCGCTGGTGCACACGCCCCCGCTGGTCCTGGCTGATGAACCCACGGGCAACCTCGACCCCACCACCGGTGCCGCCATCATTGACCTGTTGCTGGGCCAGGCGCGCGCGCACGGCGCGGCGGTGGTGTTGGTGACGCACTCGGTGGCCGCTGCCCGCCGGGCCGACCGCACCCTGCGCCTCACCCCCACCGGCCTGGTGCCCGAGCCAGTGGCGGCGGGTGGCTGATGGCCATGCCAGCCCGCAGCCCATGCCACCGCTGACCCGCCCGGCCAACCGGTCTGCCAGCCTTTCCGTTGCTTGGTTTTCCAACCGGGTGGTCGATGCCCGGTTGCTGTGGCAACTGCTGCGTGCCGTCAGCCTGCCCGAGTGGCGCGCCCACCTGTGGCGGCAGTCGGCGGCTTGGGTGGCTGTGGCGCTGGGGGTGGCCATGGGGCTGTCGGTGCACCTCGTCAACGAGGCAGCGCTGCAAGAGTTTGGCTCGGCCGTGCGCGCGGCCAATGGCCAGCCCGATGCCTCGCTGCGCTGCGAACCCGCCTGCGCCGACGACGTGTTTGCCGCATTGGCCCAGTTGCCGCAGGTGCGCAGCGCCCACCCGGTGGTGGCGTTCAGCAGCTACCTGCCGGGGCGCAACGGCCAGCGCGTGGCGGTGCAGGTGCTGGGGGTGGACGGGCTCACCGTGGCGGCAGTTGCCCCCACGCTGCTGCCCCGTGCGGCGTCTGGCCAGGAGCGGCTGGCCTTGCTCGGTGCCGACTCGGTGTTTGCCAACCCCGCTGCCCTGGCCCAGACGGGCGCCCAGCCTGGCGATACCTTGCACCTCCAGCAGGGCGTGGGCACCACCGCGTGGACGCTGGCTGGCCAGGTGGGTGCCGGTGGCGGCCCACTGCTGGTGGTGGACATTGCGGCGGCGCAGCAGCGGCTGGGCATGCAGGGCCAGCTCAGCCGCGTCGATGTGCGGCTGGCCCCCGGTGCCACCGTGGCCCAGGTGCGCACCGCACTGGGCGACCAGTGGCCTGCCACCGGCCGGTGGCACGCGCCCGAGGACGAAGAGCAGGCGGCCACGGCCTTGTCGCGGGCCTACCGCGTCAACCTGACGGTGCTGGCGCTGGTGGCGCTGTTTGTGGGCACGTTCCTGGTGTTTTCGGTCATGGCCTTGTCGGTGGCGCAGCGCATGCCGCAGTTCGCGCTGCTGGGGGTGCTCGGGCTGCCCGCCGCCCAGCGGCGCGCCTGGGTGCTGGCCGAGTCGGGCCTGACGGGCGTGTGGGGTGCCAGTGTGGGGGTGGCGCTGGGCGTGGCGCTGGCCCAGGTGGCGCTGCGCTGGCTGTCGGGCGACCTGGGTGCGGGCTACTTCGCCGGGGTGTCGCCGCAGTTGCACCTCAGCGCACCGGCGTTGCTGGGTTTTTGGGCGCTGGGGGTGCTGGCGGCGCTGGCCGGAGGCTGGTTGCCCGCCCGCCAGGTGGAGGCGCTTGCTCCCGCGCAGGCGCTCAAAGGCTTGGGCGGCGTGCAGGCCACCGCATTGCACCCGGCGGTGTCGCCCGGCTTGCTGGTGCTGGGTGTGGTGTTGGCCCAGATGCCTCCCGTGCAGGGGCTGCCGGTGGCGGCGTATGCCGCAGTGGCCTGCCTGCTGCTGGGCGGCGTGGCGGGTGTGCCCTGGGTGGTGGCTGGCTTGTTGCGTTGGGCCGGAGAGCCCACGCGCGCGACCTGGCTGCTGGCGCTGGCGCGCGCGCGCCACGAACGTGCGGCCGCCACGGTGGCGGTGGCCGGTGTGGTGGCCAGCCTCAGCCTGGCGGTGGCGCTGACCGTGATGGTCTCCAGCTTTCGGGAAGGCGTGACGCAGTGGCTGGACCAGGTGCTCCCGGCCGACCTGTATGCCCGAACGGCCACCCGCAGCGTGGCCAGCGACGGGGCCTACCTGCCCCCCGGCCTGGCCGAGCAAGCCGCCCGGCTGCCGGGTATGCTGCGCGCCGAGGCCTCGCGCCTGCGCAGCCTGTCTTGGGCACCCGGCCTGCCCCCGGTGACGCTGGTGGCCCGCCCCCTGGCCGACCCCGCCCGCCAGTTGCCGCTGGTGGGCACGGTGTGGCAGGGGCCGGTGCCACCGGGTTTACCCGCCGATGTGCCGCAGGTGTACGTGAGCGAGGCCATGGTGGCGCTGTACCAGGCCCAGCCTGGAACGGTGCTGCGCCTGCCCCTGGCGCAGAGCGGCGGCGCAGAGGGCCGATCTGCACAGTCGTCCACACAGTCATCGGCGCAACCATCCTCGCAGCTGTCCGCGCAATCATCGGCACAGCCATCTGAACAGGCACCCGTGCCGGCGCTGGTTCCGGTGCTGGTGCGGGGGGTTTGGCGTGACTACGCCCGCCAGTTCGGCACGGTGGTGATGGATGCCCGCGACTACGTGGCCCTGACGGGCGACAGCCGCACCAACGACCTGGCCCTGTGGCTGGCCCCCGGCGCGCGGGTGGCCGATGTGCAGGCTGGGTTGCGCACCCTGGTGGGTGAGGGTGGTGCCGGGTTGATGGAGTTTGCCGTACCCGCCGAGATCCGTGCCGTGACACTGCGCATTTTTGACCGCAGCTTTGCTGTCACCCACTATTTGCAGGTGCTGGCCATTGCCATTGGGCTGTTTGGCATCGTGGCCAGTTTTTCGGCGCAGGTGCTGGCGCGGCGGCGGGAGTTTGGCCTGCTTGCCCACCTGGGGTTTGGGCGGGCGCAGGTGCGCACCCTGGTGGCCGCCGAGGGCGCAGCCTGGACGGCGGCAGGCGTGGTGCTGGGCGTGGCACTGGGCCTGGCGGTGGCGGCGGTGCTGGTGTATGTGGTCAACCCGCAGAGCTTTCACTGGAGCATGGCGCTGGTGGTTCCGTGGGGGCGGCTGCTGGCGCTGTGCGCCGCTGTGTTGCTGGCGGCCACCCTGGCCGCCGGGCTGAGCGCCCGAAAGGCCGTGTCGGTGCAGGCCGTGCGCGCCGTTAAGGAAGATTGGTGATGGCGCGGCCCTCTCCCTGGCGCCGTCTGTGGCTGCAGGCAGCGCTGGCCCAAGCGGCCGGGCTGGCGCTGGGCACGGGGGCAGGTGCTGTGCAGGCGCGGCCAGCCGGTGGCCAGCCCTCGGGAGCGGGGGCTGTCAGCCCGGCCAGCGCCGGTGTGCCCGGTTTCAGCCCGGATTGGCCGCCGGTGCGGCCGGGGTTGCCGCTTCGGTTTCCCAGAGACCACGGAGCCCACCCGGCGTTTCGCACCGAGTGGTGGTATGCCACAGGTGCCGTGCGCACCGAGTCGGGCGAGGCGCTGGGGTTTCAGGTTACGTTTTTTCGGTCGCGCGTGGCGGCAGAGCCACCACCTCGTCCAGTTGCGGTGGGTCCGTTGGCGTCGGCCCCACCCCCACCGGGCCGGTTTGACCCCGTGCACCTGCTGTTTGCCCACGGTGCCCTGACCGACCCAGCCCGCCAGACACATGTGCACGGGCAGCGGCTGGGCCGCTGGAATGGCGATCCTGCCGTGCGTCCCGACCACGCCACCCTGTCCGACACGGGCGTGCAACTGGGTGGGTGGCTCCTGGAGCGTCGCGACCTGCCGGGTGGGCACAGTGCCTACCACACCCGGCTGGCCGACGATGCATTTGCCCTGGACCTGACCCTGACCACCACCCAGCCGCTGCTGCTGCAGGGCGACGCGGGCGCATCCCGCAAAGGACCCGACCCGGCGCAGGCCAGCTACTACTACACCCAGCCTCAGCTGGCGGTATCGGGGCAGGTGCGCCGCCAGGGTCAAACCGACGCTGTGCGCGGCACCGCCTGGCTGGACCACGAGTGGAGCGAGTCGCTGCTGCACCCCGAGGCCGTGGGGTGGGACTGGATCGGTATGAACCTGGCCAACGGCGCGGCGCTGACCGCATTCCAGTTGCGCCGGGCCGATGGATCGGCCGTGTGGGTGGGTGGCAGTTGGCGGCCTGCGGGCGATGCCCAGGTGCAAAACTTTGGGCCGAATGATTTGCGTTGGATGCCGCTGCGCTGGTGGGTCAGCCCGCAGTCACAGGCGCGCTACCCGGTGCGGTGGCGGCTGGAGACACCGGCCGGCACTTTCGAGGTACAGGCCAGCCTCGATGCCCAGGAGCTGGACAGCCGCCAGAGCACCGGCACGGTGTACTGGGAGGGCCTGAGCACCTTGCTGAATGCCAGCACCGGCCAGCGCGTGGGCCAGGGCTACCTGGAAATGACGGGCTACGCCGGGCGTTTGCGCCTGTGATTTCTTGAAAAAATCAGAATAAATTTGTAGCAATTGATGCTTTAAATTTAAGCGGTAGAAGGCTTTTAAAGCATAATATTTTATTATTATATTAATAGCGAGGGCTTTGGAGTTCTGCCAGGCCCAGCGAGCGCCGCAGGTGCGACAGCTCCCAGTCCAGTGAGCGCAAGCGCTCTCGCAGCTGCTGACGGGCTTTGTCGTTTGGGGCCTCGCGCAGCTGGCGCTGCAGGTGTTGCTGCTCCCGGTGGGCGTTGTCAATGCGCGACTGCAGCCTGTGGATCTCCCGGCCCGCTTCGTAGGCCTGCACAAAGGCGGCCTCGTTGCGGCCTCGACACACGCCCTGGTAGCCCTGCCCCGCCAAACCCTCGCGCCAGCCGACTTGCGGGGTGCAGTACATCCAGACCCCCTGGTCCCACCCGGCGCGCCATTGGGCCGCATCGGGGCGGATGCCAATCTTGGCGCAGGCCTCGGCGTGCTCGGCCAGCCGGGATTCGGCGTGGCCATGCGCGCCGTCGTCGGTGCCAATGCGTCGCCAATCCGCCAGTCGGCACTGCTCCTCACTCAGCGAGGCACAACCGCCCAGCAGCACCAGGGCCGCCAGACACACCGCCGTGCCCAGGCGCTGGTGGGGCGTGGTGCGTGGGTGTGTCATTGCAGTCCAGCCGCTGCGCGCAACAGCTGCGCCTTGTCGGTGTGCTCCCACGTGAACTCGGGCTCTTCGCGGCCAAAGTGACCGTAGGCGGCGGTTTTGCTGTAAATGGGTCGCAGCAGGTCCAGCATCTGGATGATGCCCTTGGGGCGCAGGTCGAAGTGGGCCTCCACCAGCTTGGCGATTTCGCTGTCGGGAATGACGCCCGTGCCTTCGGTGTAGACCGTGATGTTCATGGGTTTGGCCACGCCGATGGCATACGCCACCTGGATCTGGCACTGGCGGGCCAGACCGGCGGCCACGATGTTCTTGGCCACGTAGCGGGCGGCATAGGCAGCCGAGCGGTCCACCTTGGAGGGGTCCTTGCCGCTGAAGGCACCACCGCCGTGGGGGCAGGCGCCGCCGTAGGTGTCCACGATGATCTTGCGCCCGGTCAGGCCGCAGTCGCCTTGCGGGCCGCCAATCACAAAACGGCCGGTGGGGTTGATGAGGTAGCGGGTGTTCTGTAGCCACTCCTGAGGCAGCACGGGCTTGATGATTTCTTCAATGACAGCCTCAATGAAGCTGTCCTTCATCTTGGTGGCGGTTTCGCTCTGGTCAGGGTGGTGCTGGGTGGACAGCACCACGGTGTCGATGCTGTGGGGCTTGCCGTCCACATAGCGCATGGTCACCTGGCTCTTGGCATCGGGGCGCAAAAAAGGCAGGCGGCCGTCTTTGCGGAGCTGGGCCTGGCGCTCCACCAGACGGTGGGCGTAATAAATGGGCGCGGGCATCAGCTCGGGCGTTTCGTCGCAGGCATAGCCGAACATCAGGCCCTGGTCACCGGCGCCGATGTTCAGGTGGTCGTCAGACGCATGGTCCACACCCTGGGCGATGTCGTTGCTTTGCTTGTCGTAGGCCACCAGCACCGCGCAGCCTTTGTAGTCGATGCCGTACTCGGTGTTGTCGTAGCCGATGCGCTTGATGGTGTCGCGCGCCACCTGGATGTAGTCCACGTGTGCGTTGGTGGTGATTTCACCGGCCAGCACCACCAAGCCTGTGTTGGTCAGGGTTTCGGCCGCCACGCGGCTGCGGGGGTCTTGGGTGAAGATGGCGTCCAGAATCGCATCGGAAATCTGATCGGCCACTTTGTCGGGGTGGCCCTCAGAAACAGATTCGGAAGTGAAAAGAAAGTCGTTCGCCATGTGAATAAACTCCGTGATTGGGTACAAGGCGTTTCGCCTGGTGCCGGAGCGCTGGCGAACGCTTTAGCGGAAATGGGTTGGTGCTGTGCCACTTGGCGCCTCACCCCGTCGGTCCAGAGTGGCCCGACATCGCCCCGCAAGTTGTTCAGTAACTCGGCGATGGCACATTTTAGGCGGTCCAGCGGCCCTCAGTTACGCAATGTGGCCACAGACCTTGCGCCCACAGCCACCATTCAACCAACGGAACATGCAGGCAATCCATGAGAAGTGAACGACGCGGCAAGTGCAGGCAGGCTGTCGCTGCCCCCGTGCGTCTGCCGGGTGCCGACCCCCGTGCGTCAAGGACCTGCGGTTGGTTCAGGCGGGGCATGGTATGAGCGCATGGTTTCGGGTGCTGAGCCACTGGCCACTGTGGGCGCTGCATGGCTTGGGTGCGGCGCTGGGGTGGCTGGCATTCGGTATGTCCCGGACCTACCGGCGACATCTGCTTGCCCATGCGGCCCTGGCTGGCGTGTCCCGGCGGGATGCGCTGGCCTCGGTGGCGCACGCCGGGCGCATGGTGGCGGAGTTGCCGCGGCTGTGGTTGGGCAGACCGGTGCCGATGCGGTGGTCGGGCATGGAGCACATCCATGCAGCCCATTCTCAGGGTCAGGGGGTGTTGTTCCTGACCCCGCACCTGGGGTGTTTCGAAATCACTGCCCGGGCCTATGCCGAGGAGGTGGGGGCTGCGCTGGGCAAACCCATGACGGTGCTGTTTCGGCCACCGCGCCAGGCGGGGCTGCGTGCGGTTGTTGAGGCGTCTCGCCAGCGCCCAGGCCTGGAGACCGCGCCAACGACCCTGGCCGGGGTCAAGCAGCTGGTCAAAGCCCTCAGAAGTGGCGCGGCCGTTGGTCTGTTGCCCGACCAGGTGCCGCCCATGGGGCAGGGGGTTTGGGTGCCGTTTTTTGGCAAAGATGCCTACACCATGACGCTCAGCAGCCGCTTGGCCCGCACCTCCCACACCACGGTGTTGCTGGCCTGGGGCGAGCGTTTGTCTTGGGGCAGGGGATTTGTGGTGCACGTGCAGCCCTTGGGCAACGCCTTGCCCGAAGAGCCGGTCGCTGCCTGTGCCGCCATCAACCAGGCGATGGAGGCCCTGATTCGCACCCGGCCCGACCAGTACCTGTGGGGCTACAACCGGTACAAAGGTCCACGCGAGGGGCGGGCATGAGGTCGTCCGGGCAAGCCGATGCCCCGGTGCCACACCAGGGGTGGTCGGAGCGTTTGCAGCGCGGAGTCATGCGTGGGCTGGCCAGGCTGCCACTGCCGTGGCTGCGGGCCCTGGGGTGGCTGTTGGGCATGGTGCTGTATGCCGTGGTGTGGCGCCGCCGCCGTGTCGCACTGGTCAACTGGCGGCTGTGCTTCCCCGGGCTGAGCGAGCAGCGTCGCCGCCAGCAGGTCCGGGCGCATTTTGTGGTGTTTGCCCAAGCCTGGCTGGACAGGGCCTGGCTGTGGGAGGCGCCTGCCCATGTGGTGGCCGGGCGCCTGCGGTTGGTCGATGACGCAGGAACGCTGGCGCAAGGCACCCCGGTGGTGCTGTTTGCCCCGCACTTTGTGGGCCTGGATGCGGGCTGGACCGCGCTGACCTTGTTGCAGCCCCGGCGATGCTGTGTGCTGTACGCCCCCCAGAAAAATCCGGTGGCTGACCGCTGGATGGTCGAAGGCCGCAATCGCTTTGGCCAGCCACTGGTGGTGGCCAAATGGCAGGGCATGAAGGCACTGGGTACCGCCATTCGAGAGGGCAGCCCCATGTATCTGCTGCCCGACATGGACCACGGTCTGGCCGATGGGGTGTGGGCGCCGTTGTTCGGCGTACCAGCGGCCACCCTGACGTCGTTACCCCGTCTGGCCAGGTTGGGGCGTGCGCAGGTGCTGTCGGTGGCCACCTGCATGACGCCCCAGGGGTACGACGTCACCCTGGGCCCGGTGTGGCCCAACTACCCCAGCAACGATCTGCATGCGGATGTCTGCCGCATGAACCAGGTGTTGGAGCAGCTGATTCAGGACATGCCGGAGCAGTATTACTGGGTGCATCAGCGATTCAAGACCCGCCCGCCCGGTGAGGCGTCGCCCTATGCGCGGTGAGCGCGTGGGCTGCCTGCCAGAAAGTCGCCGATCAGGGCGATGACCCGCTGGGGCTGCTCGTGGACGATCCAGTGGGTGGCGTCGGCCACCCTGTCCAGCCGCAGACTTGGCACCCAGGCGTCCAGGCCGTCAAGCAGTGTCGCGGGCAGTGCCGTGTCTTGAAGGCCCCAAATGACCTGCGTCGCCACCTCTACCCGGCACAGCTCATCGGGTAAGGCCAGGCCCTGTGCGTGGCTGTGTTCGGCGGTGGCTGGCCGCATGGGTGACGCGCCGTAGTAGTGGCACGGACCGCGCAAGCCCAGTGACCAACTCTCTCGGTAGCGCTGCCTGAGCTCGGGCGTCAGCCAGGCATGGGGGCCGTCCGTGGCGCCCATGCGGTCAAAAAAATCCCACAGTCTCCGAAAATCGTTCTCTGCCAGCAGCTCGGGTGCGTCTGGGCGGGCGAGAAAATTCATGTAGGCACTGGCCGCTTGCTGTTCGGTCGACTGCTGGAGCTCGCGTACAAAAGTGGCTGGGTGCGGGGCGTTGATGATGGTCAGCCTGTCCATGCATGAGGGGTGCTGAGCGGCCAGCACCCAGGCCAACGCTCCGCCCCAGTCGTGTGCTACCACTGCCGCTGCTCGACCCGATGGCCCAGCCTCTGTTCGTATGAGCGCCAGCAGGTCAGAGACCAGGTGCCGGGTGCGGTAGGCCGCCACGTCGTCGGGGGCGCTGGAGGGCGGGTAGCCGCGCAGGTTGGGGGCCACACAGCGGTAGCCGCCGTGCTGGGGCAGCGAAAAATGCCGCAGCAGGTCGTCCCACACAAAGGCAGCTTCCGGAAACCCGTGCAGCAACAGCAACAGCGGGCCGTCCACCGGCCCGGACACCCGGCTGTGCAGGGTGATGCCGTGCGGCAGGGGGTGACTGCAGTGGGTGATGTCCATGGGTGCGGGCGACTGGTGGTGGGTCCGTGGTCAGGCGCTGTGGCCGGGTGGTGCCACCGGGGCGGGGGCTTCGTCGGCTGTGCTGGGCGCACTGGTGTCTTGGCCAAGCGGCACCGGCGGGTGGGCCCATTGCCACAACCGCTGGGAGACTTCGTCAACCCCCTGCTTTTTCAGGGCGGAAAACAGCATGGCTTCACCGCCCCCGCATTGCAATTGGGTGATGGAAAGCACCTTTTGCCCCTCGGTGCGGGTGAGTTTGTCGGCTTTGGTCAGCAGCAGCAGCAGCTTCAGGCCATCGGCCACCCGTTCACGGATGACGTCGAGCAAGATTTCGTCCAGCTCGGTCAGGCCCAGGCGGGGGTCGCACATCATGACCACGCCCATGAGGTTGGGGCGTGTGCGCAGGTAGTTGGCCATCACCCGCTGCCAGCGCAGCTTGGCCTCTTTGGGCACGGCCGCATAACCGTAGCCGGGCAAATCGGCCAGCACCGCATCCGTCAGGTTGTGTTTGCCCAGTGCAAACAGGTTGATGCTTTGGGTGCGCCCCGGTGTTTTGGAGGCAAAGGCCAAGCGTTTTTGCTGGGTGAGTGTGTTGATGCAGGTGGACTTGCCTGCATTGGAGCGGCCCACAAACGCAATTTCAGGCACCTGCAGCGCAGGCAAATGTTCCAACTGGGGGGCAGTGGTCAGAAAGCGGGCTGTGTGCATCCAGCCACTGGCGATTTTGGTGTCTGAAGGGCTTGTCGAGTCGCTGGGGGCGATGGGTGGAGTGGAAGGCTGGGTCATTCTGTGCTTTGTTAAAGCGGCATTGTAAAATTCGCTGGTTTTTTGCACCGCAGTGGTTCCACGGCTCGACCGTTCATCATCGCTCAAACCATCCGCCCACGTCATGAAATTGTTTGTTACCTATCTCGGCGCCGCTGCCCTCGCAGCGGCCTCTCTGGCTGCCAACGGCCAGACAGCCAAACCTGATTTGGCCAAAGGTGCGGCCCAGTACGGGCAGGTGTGCGTAGCTTGTCACGCTGCCGACGGCAACTCCGCCACGCCTGTCAACCCCAAGCTGGCCCAGCAACACCCGGAGTACCTGGTCAAGCAGTTGCATGAGTTCAAGACCGGCAAGCGCGAAAACGCCATCATGTTGGGTTTCGCCACATCCCTGTCTGACGAGGACATGCGCAACATCTCTTACTGGTTGGCCTCCCAGAAGGGCACCAACGGCGTGGCCACCAACAAGGACACCGTCGCTTTGGGTGAACGCATCTACCGGGGTGGCATTCCGGATCGCCAAATCGCGGCATGTGTGGGCTGCCACAGCCCCAACGGCGCGGGCATTCCTGCCCAGTACCCCCGCCTGAGCGGGCAACATGCCGACTACACCGCCGGGCAGTTGGTCGCCTTTCGCGACGGCATCCGCAAAAACAGCACCCAAATGACCATGATTGCGGCCAAGATGAACGACCGCGAAATCAAAGCGGTGTCCGACTACATCGCCGGGCTGCGCTGATCCAGTCTTTGACGGACGCCCAATCCCTCAGGGGCTCAGGGTATATAAGAGCTGGTTAATATTTCGGGAGACAATGGCAGATTGACCTCTGACGTTGAACCTTTCCCGATATTGTGTTTCTCAGAGCGGGCGGGTCAGCCAACAGACCCGCCCTTTTTTATTGCCCGTTTCTGTTTTTTTGCTCCGGAACTCTCGCATGACTGTGACCACTGACGGTTTGAACGTTCCCAGCCAGCGCCGCTGGGTCAGCGACGCGGTGGAGTTGCTGTCGTCCATGCGGTTTGCGATATCGCTGCTGACGGTCATCTGTATTGCCTCAGTCATTGGCACGGTGCTCAAGCAGCACGAGCCCATGAACAACTACGTCAACCAGTTTGGGCCGTTCTGGTCCGAGGTGTTTGCCCGGTTCGATCTGTACTCGGTGTACAGCGCGTGGTGGTTTTTGTTGATCCTTGCCTTTCTGGTGACCAGCACGACGCTGTGCATTGCGCGCAACACCCCAAAAATTCTGGCCGATCTGCGGGCATACAAGGAAAACATCCGCGAACAGAGTTTGAAGTCCTTTGGCCACCATGCCCAAGCCACCCTGGAGCCCGATGCGCGGGCCCAAGCCGAGCGGATTGGCCATGTGCTGGTGGAGAGCGGTTGGAAGGTCAAGCTACAGCCCCGTGACACACCGACCGGGCAGGGCTGGATGGTGGCGGCCAAAACTGGTGCTGCCAACAAGCTGGGTTACCTGGCGGCCCACAGCGCCATTGTGCTGGTGTGTATTGGGGGGCTGCTGGACGGCGACCTGATCGTTCGGGCACAAATGTGGCTGAACGATAAAACGGTGTTCAGTGGCGGCGGTCTGATTGCCGACGTGCCCGAGCAGCATCGCCTGCCCCTGAACAACCCGACATTCCGGGGCAATTTGCTGGTCACCGAAGGTGGCAACGCCCATGTGGCCATTTTGTCCCAGCCCACCGGAGTGCTGCTGCAAGAGCTGCCCTTCTCGGTCGAGCTGAAGAAGTTTGTGGTGGACTACTACTCCACCGGCATGCCCAAGTTGTTTGCCAGCGACATTGTGCTGCGCGACAAAGCCACCGGCGAAACCCGGGAGGCTCGTGTCGAGGTGAACCATCCGGTCAAGTTCAAAGGGGTGGAGATTTTTCAGTCGAGCTTTGACGACGGTGGCTCAACTATCCACCTCAAGGCCAGACCGATGGCGGCCAACACCCGGCCATTCACCCTGGAAGGGGTGATTGGGGGCTCCAGCGCCCTCACCAACGGTGATGAGCGCCTTACCATCGAATTCACCGGGCTGCGGGTCATCAATGTGGAAAACTTTGCAGATTCGTCCGGGTCGGGCACGGATGTGCGTGCGGTGGATCTGCGCCACTCCATTGAAAGCCGTCTGGGCGCAGCCAACAAAACCCCAACCGAAAAGGTGTTGCGCAACATAGGCCCCAGCTTCTCTTACAAGCTGCGCGACGCCTCCGGTCAGGCCACCGAGTTCAACAACTACATGCTGCCGGTGGATGTCGATGGCAACCGGCTGTTTCTGCTGGGCAAACGCGAGTCCACGGACACGCCGTTTCGCTACCTGCGCATTCCCGCCGACGAGAACGATGAACTTGACGGCTGGTTCCGCCTGAAGGCCGCCCTGGCCGATACAGGTATGCGTCGTGAAGCGGTAGCCCGTTACGCCAAGTCGGCGGTGGAACAGGACCGTCCCGATCTGGTGGCGGCCCTGTCTGTCTCGTCCCAGCGGGCGATCGATTTGTTTGCCGGGGTAGACCCTGTCTTGGCCACCATGTCCAGCGGACCTGTGCCGCTGGCGGGGCTGCAGGCCGTGGCGCAGTTCATGGAAGGCAATGTCCCGGAGGCCGAGCGCGAGCGCGCAGGCGAGGTGCTGGTGCGCATTCTCAACGGGGTGCTGTTCGAGCTGAATCAGTTGGCGCGTGAACGCGAGGGCCTGGCACCGATGCAGCAGAGCGAAGCCACCCGCTCTTTCATGAACCAGTCGGTGCTGAGCTTGAGCGATTCGTTTTTCTACCGCGCGCCCATGACTTTCATGATGGAAGATTTCCAGCAGGTGCAGGCCAGTGTGTTCCAGGTCTCTCGCGCACCCGGAAAAACCATCGTGTACCTGGGGTGTTTTTTCCTGATCGTCGGAGTTTTTGCCATGCTCTATGTCCGTGAGCGCCGCCTGTGGGTGTGGCTGTCGCCAGCCGCAGCGTCTGTCGATGGAGCTGAGGCTGCAGGCGGAACCCATGCCATCCTGGCGCTGTCCACCAACCGCAAAACCATGGAAGTGGACAAAGAATTTGTCCAGCTCAAGTCCCGATTGCTGCTGTTGTCTTCTTGAAGGTTGATCCCAATGAACACCACCACTTTGAATTCACCGGCTCAGCCTCAGTCGGGCCAAACGCTGACGCTGCACCGGGGCTACTTTGCGCGTCGCAACGCGACCGATTGGGTATTTGCTGCCGCCATGGTGCTGGCCACCGTGGCGGTGTTCATGCGCTATTGGGGCTCAATGGACATCTACGAGCGCTACATCTTGGCGGGCACTGTGCCGTCACTGATCTGGATCGGTTGGTTCTGGAGGCCTCTGCAGGTTCTCATGGGGGGCGTCACGGCGCTCTCGCTGCTGGCCATCTGGTTGTACCAGGTCAACGGCGCCGCCGATTTGGCCAGGGCCGATCAGGTCTTTTTGTTGAAGTATTTTCTTTCCAGTCAGTCCGCCATCCTGTGGATGAGTGTGCTCTTTTTCATGAGCACCGCGTTTTACTGGGCAGGGGTTTTCATGCGCACCGGTGCCGACGCCATGGAGTCCCTTGGCTCCAGGGTGGCCTGGGCAGCCGTGGTGCTGGCCTTGGTGGGCACCATGGTGCGCTGGTACGAAGGCCACCAGATGGGTCCAGACATCGGGCACATTCCGGTCAGCAACCTGTACGAGGTGTTCGTGCTGTTTTGCTGGATGACGGCGGTCTTTTATCTGTACTACGAAGATATTTACCGCACCAAGTCGATGGGCGCGTTTGTCATGCTGGTGGTGAGTGCAGCGGTTGGCTTTTTGCTCTGGTACACGGTGGTTCGTGAGGCACACCAAATTCAGCCCCTCATCCCGGCCCTGCAGAGTTGGTGGATGAAGATCCACGTGCCTGCCAACTTCGTTGGCTACGGTACCTTTGCCATTGCTGCGATGGTGGCGTTCGCCTACCTGATCAAACAGAACGCCCAGGAAACCAATTGGGTCAAATTGCTTCCGTTGTGGGCCCTGGGTGTGGTGCTGTGCTTCGAGCCCATGGTGTTCCGCTCCAGCAGCGCTGAGGCCGGCAGCAGCTACTGGTTCGTGTACTTCGGTATTTCTGCCCTGATCGTGGCGGGCATATTGGCCGCCCGTGGCCGCATTGCCGCGCGGCTGCCCAGCTATGAGGTGCTGGACGATGTGATGTACAAAGCCATTGCGATTGGTTTTGCGTTTTTCACCATCGCCACCGTGCTCGGTGCACTGTGGGCGGCTGATGCCTGGGGTGGCTACTGGAGCTGGGACCCCAAAGAAACCTGGGCCCTGATCGTGTGGCTGAACTACGCGGCCTGGCTGCACATGCGCCTGATGAAGGGGCTGCGTGGCACCATCTCGGCATGGTGGGCCTTGGTGGGCCTGGTCATCACCACCTTTGCCTTCCTTGGCGTGAACATGTTCCTGTCGGGACTGCACAGCTACGGCTCGCTCTGAGGGCGGCTGTCTGAGGTCACACCCCTGGCGAGGGTGTGTACCAAGTGCAAGCGTCAAATTTATTGAACAAATAGGCTCTTTGCGCTTGCCTATATTGAAAAGTTTGCTACCTTTCCAATAAACTTGATGCTCGGGCTAAGGAGTGGTACCGCATCATTCGGCGCAGCGACCGATCAATTGCTGGACGCGCCACGCACCCCCCCGCTTGGGGTGGTGGTCGGTGTCGCGGCTGCAGCGTCGCGGCCTTTGGGTGCCACCTGGTCGGGTTGCTGCAGATACAGCGGACCTTTTTGGCCGCAGCCCGTCAACATGGCCACACCCAGGATCCAAGACCCGACCACGGCGTTGCCGGTTCGGCCAAAAGCCTTGTGGCCAGCGGGGTTGGTGTCAGCCGGTGCCGAGCCACCTAAAATTCCAATCTGTTTCAACATGCGGAAATTGTAATGACCGATACCGAGTATCTGGATCTGGCCGAGCGGGCGCTGCAAGCCATTGAGACGGCGTGCGACCGCCTCAACGACACGACCCAAGTGGACATCGACAACCAGCGGGTGGGTGCGATGGTGACGCTCACTTTTGACAACGGCAGCCAGGTGGTGGTCAACCTGCAAAAACCCCTGCAGGAAATCTGGCTGGCGGCACAGCGCGGCGGCTTTCACTTCAAGTGGCAAGACGGCCACTGGCAGGATGGCAAAACACAGGCGGAGTTGTTTTCTCTGCTCAGCGAGGTGGCATCAGAGCAGAGTGGCCACTCCTTGGTGTTCAGCCCCTCGGTCAGTTCCTGAACAGATCCAGAATGGTGTTGCGCTCGTCGGGGTGCACCGAGGATGGTGTCGATGACCCATCGGGTGTCAATGATGCGCCGCTACCGAGTTCTCGCACGAACTGATCGGGGCCAAACTCTTCGAAGTACCAGTTGTTGTTGATGTATGCCACGCCTGCTGGAACGGGCAACTCGGCGACCGGCACTTCTTTGAGTGCATGCTGCATGAACGATATCCAGATCGGCAGGCTCAAACCTCCCCCGGTCTCTCGGCTGCCAAGGTTGCGAGGGGTGTCGTAGCCCACCCACACAGCGGCGGTGAGAGTGGGTTGGAAGCCGACAAACCAGGCGTCCACCGCATCGTTGGTGGTGCCGGTTTTGCCGTACAGATCGCTGCGTTTGAGCGTGGACTGCGCCCGTGCCGCAGTCCCTGAGCGGGTAATTTCCTGCAGCAGGGAGCCCATGACGAAGGCGTTTCGCTCGTCGACGGCTCGTGTCTGCTCGCTCAAAGGGGGTGGCTCAGCCTGCAAAAGCAATTTGCCCTGCGAGTCGGTGATTTTGCTGATCAGCATGGGTGGGACGAGGTGCCCACCGTTGGCAAAGACGCTGTAGGCAGTGGCCATTTGCAGTGGTGTGGTTGCCCCCGCGCCCAGGGCCATGGTGAGGAATGGTGGATGGCGTTCGCCGGGAAATCCGAAGCGCTGAATCCATTCTTGCGCACTCTGTGTGCCAACGGCTTGCAATACACGGATGGAAACCATGTTTTTGGATTTGGCCAAAGCGGTGTGCAGTGGCAGGGGGCCTTCAAAGGTGCCGTCGTAGTTTTTGGGTTCCCACGGTTTGCCGCCTGTCTCGCTGGCACTGAAAAACAGGGGTGTGTCATACACCACAGTGGCTGGTGCAATGCCTTTTTCGAGGGCGGCCGAGTACACAAAGGGCTTGAAACTTGAACCCGGCTGGCGCCACGCCTGGGTCACGTGGTTGAACTTGCTCTTCTGAAAATCGAACCCACCCACCAGGGCCCGGATCGCACCTGTGCGTGGGTTCAGCGCCACAAAGGCTCCCTCAACGTCGGGCAGCTGGGTCAACTCCCAGTGCCCCTTGCTGGACTGCAGAATCCGAACCACCGCACCGCGGCGCAGCTTGATGTGGGGTGGGGCCTTGTCCGACAGGCCGGACTGCACAGGCTTGAGGCCCTCGCCGGTGATTTCAATGGGCTGGCCGTCCTGGCGGGTTACCACCACGCGTTTGGGAGTGGCCGCCAGAACCACTGCGGCCAGCACCTCTCCGTTGTCGGGATGATCGGCCAGCGTTTCATCAATGACTTCGTCTGTGTCCGCCGGCGACTCTGGCAGAGTGACAAATTTCTCCGGACCCCGGTAGTGTTGGCGTCGCTCGAAATCCATCAGGCCTGCACGCAGCGCGCGGTAGGCCGCCTGCTGGTCGGCACTGTGGATGGTGGTGGTGATGTTGAGGCCGCGTGTGTAGGCATCTGGTCCATACTGGGCCACGATGGCCTGCCTCACCATTTCTGCTGCGTAGTCACCCTTGACGCGAGCGATCTGGCTGGTGGGCCGGATTCGCACGGGGGCGGCCTTTGCAGCCTGGGCGGTCGCTTCATCTATGAACCCGTTGTCCAGCATCCGGTCGATGATGTAGAGCTGGCGGGCTCTCGCCCTCTTGGGGTTGCTGATGGGGTTGAACGCAGATGGGGCCTTGGGCAGCCCCGCCAGCATGGCCGCTTCGTCAACCGTGATCTCTTTGAGGGGCTTGCTGTAGTAAGCCTGGGCAGCAGCAGCAAAACCGTAGGCCCGGTGCCCCAGGAAAATCTGGTTCATGTAGACCTCCAGAATTTGCTCCTTGGTCAGCATGTGTTCCAGTTTGAAGGTCAGCAGTACCTCGTAAATTTTGCGGGTGTAGGTTTTTTCTGAGCTCAGGTACACGTTGCGGGCCACCTGCATGCTGATGGTGGATGCCCCCTGGCTTTTGGATCGGGCAAAGTTGGCCAACCCCGCGCGCACCATGCCGACGTAGTCCACCCCGTTGTGCTCAAAAAAGCGGGCGTCCTCGGCTGCCAGGACGGCGTCGCGCATGACCTTGGGGATGTCCGCATAGGCGGTCAGCTCACGGCGCTCTTCGCCAAATTCAGCCATCAACTCTCCCTCGGCCGAATAAACCCGCATGGGGAGCTTGGGGCGGTAGTCGGACAGAGACGTGATTTCCGGCAGGTTGGGGTAGGCCATGGCCAGAGCCACCGCAATCACCATCAACAGACCCAACATCGCTGCAAGCCCCAAACCTGCCGCAGCCATCAGCCCGCGGATGAGCCAGTGGGTACGTTGGTGCCTCGGCTTCGCCTCTTTGTTGGGTTGCGGTTTCGGATCCGAGGCGGCCATTGCATCTTTCTTGGTTGAGCGGCGATTATAAAAAGCAGGGGTCTGCCCGGGAAAGGGCATCAAAACAGGTCGGCTGGTGGGCTGCGCGCAAGCACTGTGGTGCGCGTCGAACAGGCGGACGCGCACCACACGTCCAAAGGCTTGGGAGGGGCGCTGAGTTACTGATAGCATTGACGAGCGTCGACAACCTGTTCGGCACCCCAAGAGGAGTTGTCCTTGTCAGCCTTGGCTTCTTTGTTTACCCGTGAGCCCGCGCCATTGCTGGGGGTTGACGTCAGCATGTCCAGTGCCAAAGTGGTCGAGCTGGGGCGCAACCGATCTGGTCAGCTGGTGTTGGAGCATTGCGCGCTCGAGCCCCTGGAGCGGGGATGGATCGTCGATGGCAACATTGAAAAATTCGATGAGGTTGCGGAAGCCGTGCGGCGCCTGGTGCGCAAATGCGGAAGCCGCACCAAAAACGTGGCGTTCGCACTCCCAGCGTCGGCGGTGATCACCAAGAAAATCATCCTGCCCAGTGGCCTCTCGGAAGCCGAGTTGGAGATCCAGGTCGAGTCGGAGGCCAATCAGTACATTCCCTTCTCGTTGGATGAAGTGAGTCTGGACTTTTGTGTCATCGGAGCCAGCGAGTCGTCGCCGGGCGATGTGGAGGTTCTGATCGCGGCATCCCGCAAAGAGAAGGTGCAAGACCGGCAGGGTCTGGCCGAGGCCGCAGGCCTCAAGCCAGTGGTGGTCGATATCGAGTCCTATGCTTCGCGCATGGCCGCCTGTCGCCTGGTTGAGTATTTGCCCAACCGGGGCCAAGACGCGCTGGTGGCTCTGTTCGAGATCGGTGCAATGTCTACCAGTGTGCAGGTGATCCGCAACGGCGAAACCCTGTACGAGCGCGATCAGGCATTTGGTGGCTCCCAGCTTACCCACATGATCGCCAGGCAGTACGGGTTCTCTGTGGACGAGGCGGAACTCAAAAAGCGCAAGGCCGATCTCCCCGATGACTATTCTTCAGCGGTTTTGCGGCCTTTTGTGGTCAGCATGGCGCAGGAGATATCGCGTGCGCTGCAGTTTTTCTTTACGAGTTCGCCCAACAACCGGGTGGACTACATCGTGTTGGCGGGTGGAGGTGCCAATCTGGCAGGTTTGCCACAGGAGGTCACCGAGCAAACCTCGTTTGCCTGCATGGTGGCCAATCCGTTTGAGGGCATGGAGTCCGGCGCCGGTGTCAAGTCCATGAAAATCTCCCGCGAAGCCTCCTCCTACCTCACTGCCACCGGTCTGGCGCTGCGGAGGTTCTACCAGTGATTCTGATCAACCTGATGCCGCACCGGGAGGCGGCACGCAAGCGGCGCAAGGAGCAGTTCGCGGCCTCTGCGCTGGGGGCCGCCATGCTTGGATGCGTGTTGGCTGTGCTGGTCAATTACGCCTACCAGACCCAGGTCAATGCGCAGATGGAGCGAAACACGGTGCTCGAACAGCAGACGGCTGTGTTGGAGGAGCAGATCAAGGACATCGCTGGATTGCGAACTGAGATCCAAGCCTTGAAAGCACGGCAGGAAGCCGTCGAGAACCTGCAGTCCGATCGGAACACGCCGGTGTATTTATTTTCCGAACTCGTGACCCAAACCCCGGAAGGCGTGTTTTTGACGGGCATCAAGCAAGAAGGGCAAATGGTGCTGGTTTCTGGTGTGGCACAGTCGCAGGAACGGGTGTCGGAATTCTTGAGAAATCTCTCGTCCCGCAGTGACCACCTCAAGCGCCCGGAGCTGGTCGAAATCGTTTCATCCCTGCAGGCCATTTCAAGCCGGGAGCAAAAAAGGGTGGCCACATTCACCCTCAGGGTGAATATTGAGCGTGCCGCAGATGCAGCGAAGGCGGCCGCAAGCTCCGGCGGCGTTGCGCAATGAGTGTTGCGAGAGGGTAACCACATGAACATGGCGCAACTGAACGAAAAATTTGCCGATTTGCAGGTCCGGCTGAAGTCGCAGTTCTCCAACCTCGACCCCAACGACCCGTCACAGTGGCCCATCTTCCCGCAGGTTGCGCTGATGGTCGGTATTTTCTTGGCTGCGGCAGCGGGGCTGTGGTTTGCCCTGTTCCAGGGCGTGAGTGAAGAACTGAGCATTCAGCAGCAAAAAGAAATCGACTTGAAAGCAGCCTACGTGGACAAACTTGGTCAGGCAGTGAACCTGGGCGAGTTGAAGAAGCAGCTGGAGCAGGTCAAACAGTACGTCAACCAGCTGGAGCGCCAGCTTCCGAGCAAAGCAGAAATGGATGCGCTGTTGTCCGACATCAACCAGGCGGGCCTGGGTCGCAGCTTGCAGTTCGAGGTCTTTCGTCCCGGGCAGGTCGTCGTCAAGGAGTATTACGCGGAGTTGCCCATCGCCATCCGAGTCACCGGCAGCTACCACGACGTGGGCAACTTCTCGGCAGACATCGCAAACCTGTCTCGCATCGTGACGCTCAACGACCTGGGTCTGACACCCATCAAAGACCGCGCCGGTATGCTGACCTTGGAGGGCGTGGCCAAGACATTCCGCTACCTGGATGCGGATGAAATTGCCGCGCAGCAGAAGGCGGTCACGAAATGAAGCAGCCATTTGTGGTGCAGTCCACTGCTGTTCGCGTGTTGGTGGGGTGCGCGTGCTGCGCACTGGTCGCCTGCTCGGACTCCAGCGCGGACGATATCAATACATGGATGGCCGAGCAGGGGGCCACTCTCAAACCCCGGGTCACTGCCATCGAAGCGCCCAAGGTGTTCTTGCCCGAACCCTACGCCAAGGCCTCGTCGCCAGACCCATTCGACATCACCAAACTCACCGGTGGGAGCCCGGGCAGCGGTGGCCGGGCCGATGCCTCGTCCGCCCTGCTGGATGCTGAACTGCAGCGCCGAAGGGAGCCACTGGAGGCGTTCCCGTTGGATTCCGCCAAGATGGTCGGGGTGCTCAAACGGGGTGGCCGCACAGTGGCTCTGATCAAAATCGATGCCTTGCTGTACCAGCTGGCCGTGGGTGCCTACCTTGGGCAAAACTACGGTAAGGTGGTCGCTATCGCAGAAAATGCAGTCACTTTGCGGGAAATTGTTCAGGACGGAGCCGGTGAGTGGATCGAACGACAAACAACCTTAGAGCTTCAAGAAGGCACCCAATGACGCACAGGATTCCCATGTATCAGCCCACAGGGTGGCCGTTGGTGGCCAGGATTCGCCTGTTTCTGTGGTGCGTATTGGCCCTGACAGGTATCAATGCAGCCGCTCAAAACTCCATCCAGTCGGTGTCCACCTCCAGCCAGGGCAGCCTGGAGGTGGTGCGCGTCGAGACTGCAGCGCCGCTCCAGGCTGTGCCTGAGGGTTTCATTGTTCAAAGCCCGGCTAGGATCGCGTTTGATTTTCCGGAAGTCGCCAGCAATGTGCCCCGTCAGGCCCTGACCTCTTCCAAAGGTAATCTGCGCTCGGTCAATGTGGTGCAGGCGGGCAATCGGTCCCGCATGGTCCTGAATTTGCAACAAAGCACCAACTACGACGCCAAAATCGAAGGCAATGTGCTGTTTCTCTACCTGCAGCCCGTCACTGCCACTGCGGTTCCGGTCAAGGAGTCGCCGTTGGTGACGGCACAGGAGGCGGTGCAGTTGCCATTCATCAAGGACATTGACTTTCGCAAGGCCAGTGAACTGGCTGGCCGGGTCATTGTGACCCTGCCCAACAGCCAAGTAGGGGTGGACATCAAGCAGCAGGGCAAAGCGCTGCTGGTCCAGTTTTCGGGGGTGGCGCTGCCCGAGGGGTTGCGCCGACGCCTGGATGTGGCCGATTTTGGTACCCCCATTCAATTTGTCAGGAGCACACAGTCCGGCCAGAACGTGCAGTTGCTCATCGAGCCCAAAGGTAACTGGGAGCACAGCGCCTACCAGAGCGACACCCAGTTCGTGCTGGAGGTGACAGAGCTCAAGGTTGACCCCAACAAGCTCACGGAAAAGCCGGGCTACAGCGGAGAAAAGCTCTCGCTGAATTTCCAGAACATTGAAATCCGCTCGCTGTTGCAGGTGATTGCGGATTTCACCAGCTTCAACATAGTGACCTCCGAGTCGGTCAGTGGTGCCGTCACCCTGCGCCTGAAGGATGTGCCTTGGGACCAGGCCCTGGACATCATCTTGCAGGCCAAGGGCTTGGGCGTCCGCAAAGCCGGCAATGTGCTGTGGGTGGCACCGAAAGACGAGCTGATTGCCAAGGAAAAGCAGGAGCTGGAAGCCAAGGTGAATGTGGAGAGCCTGGAGCCTTTGAAGACCCAGGTGTTCCAGTTGAAGTTTGCCAAAGCCGCCGATGTGGTGCCCCGTTTGGGTGGTGGGCAGGGCGCTGCAGCGCCCGCGCAGGGCGCGCAAGCGGGAGCAGGTTCGACAGGTTTGCTGTCAGTGCGAGGCAGCGTGTCGGCTGACCCCAGAACCAACCAGTTGTTTGTGACTGACATTCCGTCGCGATTGACGGCGGTACAAGCCTTGCTGGAGCGTATCGATGTGGGGGTGCAGCAGGTGGTGATCGAGGCGCGCATTGTGGAGGCCAATGACTCGTTTGGCCGAACCCTCGGTGTGCGTTTGGGTGGTGCAGACCTTCGGGGACTCAGAGGTGGTGATGCAGGTTTTGCGGTGGGCGGTGGCAACCGCCTTACCTTTGGCAGCAGCTACAGCGCTGCACAGAACTCAACCGGGTACTACGGGTCTGACGCCACGCTGGATTCCAGCTTCGTCAATTTGCCGGCGAAATCACTCAGCAGCACATCGACGGTTGTTCCGAGTTTTGCTATGACGCTGTTCAATCCCATGGCCAACCGCCTGCTCAATTTGGAGATTCAGGCCATGGAGGCCGAGGGCAAAGGTACGGTGGTGTCGTCACCGCGTCTGATGACAGCAGACCAGGTCAAGGCCCTGATCGAGCAAGGTACTGATATTCCGTATGTAGTAGCTACGCGAGACGGCAACACCCTTGCGTTCAAGAAGGCCGTGCTCAAACTGGAGGTGACGCCGCAAATCACTCCCGATGGGCAAATTATTTTGGATTTGGAAATCAACAAGGACAGTGTGGGCGAGAGATTGCCCCAGGGTGTGGCCATCAACACCAAGGCGATCAAAACCCAGGCCATTGTGGACAACGGCGGCACCATCATGTTGGGAGGGATTTTCGAATCCTCTGAAATTCGGTCGGAGAACAAGGTGCCGCTGCTGGGCGACTTGCCTTACGTGGGCAATTTGTTCAAGAACCGGTCGGTGGAAACAGACCGCAAGGAAATGCTGGTGTTTATCACACCCCGTATTTTGGGCAAGTGAGCAAAAGAACCTCCTGCAGCGTCAGCTTCGGGAGGTTGTCGCTGCTGGCGGTTGGCACGAAGCGGTGCCTTGACGGCCTTCAATCCCCACACCGGGGTGGGGTTGATCGCTGGGCTGGCGAGCGCGAAGCTTACTCGTCCCGCACCCGGCTCATCAGGGTGATGGCGAGTTCGTTGACCAACCGGGCCAGCTCTTTGTCCAGGCTCATGGGCATGCGGCCAAACTCAATGCCCAGCTGAATCAGTTCCACCGGCTTTGTGGCGCCCATCGCTTGCATGGCCTGTTGCCGAAAAGACGCTGCTGGCGAGGCTGGCCGTGAGGGTTTGGCAACAGGCTTTTGCACCAACTGGTCAAAGCCGTGTGGCGCCTGCCTGGCGTGTTTGACGATCATTTCAGCTTCGTAGCTGCTGGTTGATCCATTGCCCGTCAGTGTGATCTTCCCTTGCTTGAAGCGCATGCCGACGTGGACTTCATCGGGCGGGGCCTTGACCAGAAGCGACACGCCACCGCAGCTGATGTCCAGCACATGCACCTTTTCCAGGTACGGAACCCCCGGCACCACGCTGACCTCCAGCCCCGTGCCTTTGGGCACCGGTACCCTAAAACTGTCGCGGCGTTGCAGCCGGTGCATGGTGTGCGGCAGCTTGGCAATCAGGGCGTTTTCTTTGCCGTCTTTGGAGATACGGGTGTCCAGGGTTTCTGCTTCAAAGGTCAGCAACACGCCCTGCAGCTTGGCCGAACCACGCAACACATAGCCACTGCCAATGTGGGGTGCGGCCATGGGCAGGTCAAATTCCATGGTGCCAGCCTCTTCATTGACCTCGAACACATTCGAGTTGAAGTTGGCCAACAGATGAGGGTTGGCCGGGTCCTGGGTGTTGACCACGACCACCACCGCCGCCTGACGGCTGTTTTGTATTTGCTGGGTGAGCTTCAGGCGCTCGGCAGGGGTGTTGACCGCGTAGCCTGCATCGCCAAGGTCTCCTTGAATGAGCGCGTTGGTTTCTGCATTGAAGACTTGCCTGAGTGGCTGTGTCTCTTGGAACTCGGTGTGGTCGTGCGCGTGGTCGTGGGAGTCTGGCATGGCTCGATTCTAGTTCTCGCGGGGCTGCGGCAGACACCCGCCAGCATCACTGGTAGCTGCGCGCGTCTTCGATCATTTTGCCATCGTTGGGCAGACTGCCAGGGGCAAAGGAGACGATGGTGGCGCGGAGCTTGGTGACCTCGCGGACGGTGCTTTCCAGTCCACTGCGAAGCTCGTCGCTCATGTCGGGGCATTCCACGTGCAGGGCCATCTGATCGTTGGCCATTTCGCCGGTGACGACCAGCCTGACCTTGCCCACAGCGGGAAAACGTTTGGCCACTTCGTTGACCTGCCCAGGGTGGACGAACATGCCCTTGACCTTGGTGGTCTGGTCTGCCCGACCCATCCAGCCCTTGATGCGGGTGTTGGTGCGCCCGCTGGGGCAGGGGCCGGGCAGCACAGCGGAGAGGTCGCCGGTGCCAAAGCGGATCAGCGGGTAGTCAGGGTTGAGTACCGTGACCACCACCTCGCCCACTTCACCGTCGGGCACCGGGTCGCCGGTGCCTGGGCGAACAATTTCCAGCAGCACGCCCTCGTCCAGTACCAGGCCCTCACGGGCTGGGGTTTCGTAGGCGATGAGACCTGCATCGGCTGTGGCGTAGCACTGGTAGGCCTGGATGCCGCGCTCGCCCAGCCAGTCGCGCAGGCTGGGCGGAAAGGCTTCACCCGACACCATGGCTTTGGTGATGGAGAGCTTTTGCCCGGCTTCTTCGGCCTTTTCAACGAGGATGCGCAGGAAGCTGGGGGTGCCGGCGTAGGCGTTGGGTTGCAGATCGGCAATGGCCGCCAGCTGTTGCTCGGTGTTGCCCACGCCCGCAGGGATCACGGTGCAGCCCAGGGCGTGTGCCCCGGCCTCCATGATCCAGGCGCCGGGTGTCAGGTGGTAGCTGAAGGTGTTGTGCACCAGGTCGCCGGGCTCAAAGCCCGCCGCTGCCATGGCGCGGGCACTGCGCCAGTAGTCGGTGGCCTCGCCCTCTGGCTCGTAAATGGGGCCGGGAGACTGGTACACGCGGCGCGCACCTTTGGGGCGCAGCATGCCCTTCCACCCGATGGTGGAAAAGCCACCGAAGGCGTCGCCCCCGGCAGCGCGGCTGGCTTTTTGTTGCTCCAAAAGCTCGTGTTTGCGCACCACCGGCAGCGCGGCCAGTGCCGCTCGCGTGGTGATGCCGCTGGCATCGATCCCGGCGAGCTGGGCCGCCACCGCCGGGCTGTGGGCCTGGGCCTGGGCCAAGTGGGTGGGAAGCAGCGCCAGCAGCGCTGCCTCACGCACGGCGGGATCGCGGGTTTCGAGTGCGTCAAAAGAATGGGACATGCCAGAGTCTTTTAAATGATAGCTAAAAACGCACGCCAGTCATGCGTTGAGGTGGGAAAAGTATTAAAAAATCAAAGACGAGCCTCCAAGGCTCTCGATCGATCAGGCCAGCCAACGCTTGCGGCGTTTGTAGCTCTTGACATCCTTGAAGCTCTTGCGCTCGCCACCGCCCACACCAAGGTAGAACTCTTTCACGTCCTCGTTGTTGCGCAGGTCATCGGCGGTACCGTCCATCATGATGCGGCCCGACTCCATGATGTAGCCATAGTCGGCGTACTTCAGGGCCATGTTGGTGTTTTGCTCGGCAATCAGGAAGGTGACTTTTTCTTTGGTGTTCAGGTCTTTCACGATCTCAAACACCTCCTGGACGATTTGCGGGGCCAGACCCATCGAGGGCTCGTCCAGCAGCACCACGCTGGGGTTTGCCATGAGGGCGCGGCCGATGGCGCACATTTGCTGCTCACCGCCGGAGGTGTAGGCCGCCTGGCTGGTGCGACGGGTTTTGAGACGGGGGAAGTAGGTGTACACCTTGTCGAGATTGGCGGCAATTTCGCCCTTGTCGGTGCGGGTGTAGCTGCCAGTCATCAGGTTTTCTTCGATGGTCAGGTGGGCAAAGCAGTGCCGCCCTTCCATCACCTGCACCACACCGCGCTTGACCAGGTCGGCGGGGGTCAGGTGCTCGATGCGCTCGCCCCGCAGCTCCACGCTGCCTTTGGTGACTTCTCCCCGCTCAGCCTTGAGCAGGTTGGAAATGGCACGAAGCGTCGTGGTTTTACCGGCGCCGTTGCCACCAAGAATGGCAGCAATCTGGCCTTGCGCCACCGTCAGTGATACCCCTTTGAGCACCAGAATGACGTGGTTGTAAATGACTTCAATGCCGTTGACGTTGATGACGATGTTGGGGTTGCTCATATTGACCTTTCGACTCATCTCAGCCCCGCACGCGAGGCTGGGATGAGGCATCGACCGTTCGCCGATTCGCAGCGGTCGATGCGGGTTCATCCGGCCTGGTGGCTTACCAGGGGGCTGTGGCCCCCCGGTTCGCTGCCAGGCACCTGGTTCACCATCAGGACTGGCAGTCCTTGGCGTCGCGACGGGTCAGCTTTTTCTCGGCAGCGTATTTGTCGGCCGAGGCCTTGACCAGTGGGCGAATGATTTGCTCATCGGCCTGCAGCCAGTCGGAAGCCCAGGTGAACTTGGAGCCGTCCCAGGTGTGTACACGGGTCCAGGCGGAGCCCATGTGGTCGGCGCAAGAGGTGGACACAGGGCGCATCACACCCTTGAAGCCGAGCGCATCGAGCTTGGCCTGGGTCAGGTTCAGGTTCTCGTAGCCCCAGCGAGCCTGCTCGCCCGTCACGACCTTGCCTTTGCCGAAGCGCTCCTGGGCTGCACGCACCCCTTCGGTGGCGAGCATGGCACCGACCACACCGCGCATGTACAGCACGCTGCCCACTTCTTCCTTGGGGCCTGTGCCCTGGCCTTTGGCGTGCACTTTGTCGAGGATTTCCTTGACCACGGCCGAACCGTATTCGGCACCGTGCTGCATCATCACCGCGCTGTAACCCTTGGCGCCTGCACCCACGTCTTTCAGGTCAGGCTCGGCACCCGACCACCAGGTGCCAAACACTTTTTCACGCGGGTAGCCCGTTGCCACAGCCTCTTTGATGGCGGTTGCGGTCATCACGCCCCAGGTTTGCATCACGACGAAATCGGGGCGCTGCTGGCGGACCTGCAACCAAATGGACTTTTGTTCAACGCCAGGGGCTGGCACTGGCAGCAGTTGCAACGAGAAGCCGTGCATGGCCGCGCGTTCCTGGATGATGGGCAGCAGTTCTTTGCCAAACGGGCTGTCGTGGTAGACCACGGCAATTTTCTTGCCCTTCATCTTGTCCCAGCCGCCCTCTTTGTTGGCGATGTGCTGCAGCACGGTGTCGCCAGCCACCCAGTAGTGGCCAATGAGCGGGAAGTTCCACTTGAACACGCCGCCGTCGGCCGAGTCGCTGCGTCCGTAGCCGGACGTGATCATGGGGATTTTGTCGTTGGGGATTTTTTCGGTCAGTGCAAACGTGATGCCAGTGGACAGTGGCTGGAACACTGTGGCGCCACCGTGTTTGCCCTTGAGGCGCTCGTAGCACTCCACGCCACGGTCGGTGGCATAACCTGTTTCGCACTCTTCAACCAGGGTCTTGACCCCGTTGATGCCGCCGCGCTCGTTCACGAGCTTCATGTAATCGTTGTGGCCGTTGGCCCAGGGTGTTGCGTTGGGGGCAACGGGTCCGGTGCGTCCCGACAAGACGGGGAAGAACTGCTCTTTGGCCTGGGCAAATGCAGACGGGGCCATCACCGTGGAGGCCACGGCCGCGCACACCAGCGACGCGGACAGAGCGACTTGTTTCAGTTTCATTTCAGTTGTCTCCTAGAAGTTAACGCACACACACAAACGGAAATCAGTGGGGGAAGGGCCAGAGGCGGAGCTTTTGCTTCGCAATGCTCCAGAGTTTGGCCAACCCGTGGGGCTCGACGATCAGGAACCAGACGATCAGGGCGCCAAAGATCATGAACTCGATGTGAGAAACCAGTGCCGTCGAGATGTCCAGGCCGACCAGGCCACCCGTCCAGGGCAGGAACTGGTTCAGGAAAATCGGCAGCACCACAATGAAGGCTGCACCAAACATGCTGCCCATGATGGAGCCCATGCCACCAATGATGACCATGAACAGCAGCTGGAACGAGCGGTCAATGTTGAAAGCGGCTGGCTCCCACGAGCCCAGGTTCACAAAGGCCCACAGGCCACCGGCCACACCAATGATGAACGAGCTGACCGCGAAGGCCGAGAGCTTGGCGTACATGGGGCGAATGCCGATGACCGCTGCGGCCACGTCCATGTCGCGGATGGCCATCCACTCGCGGCCCACAGCGCCGCGCACCAGGTTTTTGGCCAGCAGCGCGAATACCACCAGAAAGCCCAGACAGAACAGGTACTTTTCGACGGGAGTGTCAATGCGCCAGCCCAGCAGACTCAGGTTGGACACCGCCACGGAACCGGACGAGCTGTTGTTGGTGAACCAGCCGATGCGGCTGAATGCCCAGTCGCAAAAGAACTGCGCCGCCAGCGTGGCCACGGCCAGGTACAAGCCCTTGACCCGCAGGCTGGGAATGCCGAACACGACACCCACCAGCGTGGCAAAGAACCCGCCCGACAGCAGGGCGATGATCAGGGGCATACCTTCCACCCGGACATAGGTGTTGTACGCCATGTAGGCCCCCACCGCCATGAACGCCCCGGAGCCCAGCGAGATTTGTCCGCAATAGCCCACCAGGATGTTTACCCCCAGGGCGGCCAGCGCCAGGATGACAAACGGAATCAGGATGGCGCGGAACATGTACTCATCGGCCAGCATGGGCACGCCGATGAAGGCGAATGCAATCAGCCCCAGCACGGCCCAGCGGTCCTGGGCAATCGGGAAGATCTGCTGATCGGTTCGGTAGTTGGTTTTGAACTGGCCGTTCTCGCGGTAAAACATGGTTCAGCCTTGTTAAATTCTGATAAAAAAGTGCTTTTGCGCTTGCTGAATATGAATAGTTTGCTATTCAAATCAAACGCGGTCGATGATCTTTTCACCGAACAGGCCCTGGGGCCGGAACAGCAGGAAGACCAGCGCCAGAACGTAGGCAAACCAGACCTCGATGCCGCCACCCACCATGGGGCCCAGGAATACCTCGGAAAGCTTTTCGCCCACACCAATGATGAGTCCGCCGATGATGGCGCCTGGCACCGATGTCAGGCCACCCAGAATGATCACGGGCAGCGCCTTCAGCGCCACGGTGGTCAGCGAGAACTGCACACCAATTTTGGAGCCCCAGATGATGCCGGCCACCAGCGCAGTGATGCCAGCCACAAACCACACAATGACCCAGATGCGGTTGAGCGGAATGCCGATGGACTGCGCCGCCTGGTGGTCATCGGCCACGGCGCGCAGGGCGCGACCGGTGCTGGTTTTCTGGAAGAACAGGCTCAGTGCGGCCACCAATGCGGCAGCAATGCAGGCGGCATACACGTCTTCCAGGTTGATCAGCACGCCACCCTCGAACACGTTTTCAAACAGAAACACCGGCTCCTTGGGCATGCCCACGTCGATCTGGTAGATGGCGCTGCCGAAAATGGTCTGACCCAGGCCGTCCAGGAAGTAGGTGATGCCCAGCGTGGCCATCAGCAGGGTCACACCCTCCTGGTTGACCAGGTGGCGCAGCACCAGCCGCTCGATCAGCCAGGCCAGCACATACATGCAGGCGCCCGCCACGATGAAGGCCAGCAGATTGCCCAGGAACTTGCTCTCCAGGTTCAGCCACTGCGGAATCCACTCGGCAAACCGCGCCATGGCCAGGGCGGCAAACAGCACCATGGCCCCTTGCGCAAAGTTGAACACCCCTGAGGCCTTGAAAATCAGCACAAAGCCCAGCGCCACCAGCGAGTACAGCATCCCGGCCATCAGGCCGCCGATGAGCGCTTCAATGAAAAAAGACATCTTGTTTCTCCGTTTAGCGTGCAGACATCAGTGACTGGTGCCCAGATAGGCACTGATCACTTCTTCGTTGTTGCGCACCTCTTCGGGGGTGCCATCGCCGATTTTTTTGCCGTAGTCCAGCACCACCACGCGGTCGGAGATGTCCATCACCACCCCCATGTCGTGTTCGATCAGCACCACGGTGGTGCCGAACTCGTCGTTGATGTCGAGGATGAAGCGGCACATGTCCTGCTTCTCTTCCACGTTCATGCCGGCCATGGGTTCGTCCAGCAGCAGCACCTGCGGCTCCATGGCCAGGGCACGGCCCAGGTCCACCCGCTTTTGCAGGCCGTAGGGCAGTTGCCCCACAGGGGTTTTGCGGTGGGCCTGAATTTCCAGAAAGTCGATGATGTGTTCGACCTTTTCGCGGTGGGCCACTTCCTCGCGCTCGGCCGGGCCGATGCGCAGCGCCTGCAGCAACAGGTTGCTTTTGATGCGCAGGTTGCGCCCGGTCATGATGTTGTCGATCACGCTCATGCCCTTGAACAGCGCCAGGTTCTGGAAGGTGCGGGCAATGCCCATCTCGGCCACCTGGCGGCTGTTCATGTGTTTGAACGTCTGGCCGCGAAAGCTGATGGAGCCTTCCTGCGGCTGGTACACGCCGTTGATGCAGTTGAGCATGGAGCTTTTGCCTGCACCGTTGGGGCCAATGATGGCGCGGATTTCGTGCTCTTTCACGTTGAAAGAGATGTCGGTCAGGGCCTTCACGCCGCCAAAGCGCAGGCTGATGTTTTTCACGTCGAGGATGACGTCGCCAATTTTTTTCTCTGACATGGTGTGCTCTGTTGTGCGGGCTCGGGTCAGGCCGCAGCCTTGACGGGGGCGAAGGTTTGGGTGTCGTCGAGCTTGAGGGTGGCGCTGACGCTGCCAGTGCGCCCGTCTTCGAACTTGACGACGGTCTCGATGAACTGCTCGGTTTTGTTGCCGTACAGCGCATCCACCAGCACGCCGTATTTGTCGCCGATGAAACCGCGGCGAACCTTGTTGGTGCGGGTGAGTTCGCCGTCGTCGGCGTCCAGCTCTTTGTGCAGCACCAGGAAGCGGCTGACCTGGCTGCCCGCCAGCAAGGTGTCTTGCGCCAGGTCGGCATTGACCTTTTCAATGCACTCTTTAATCAGTTGGTACACCTCGGGCTTTTGGGCCAGGTCGGTGTAGCCGGCGTAAGGCAGGTTGCGGCGCTCGGCCCAGTTGCCCACAGCATCGAAGTCGATATTGATCATCACGCAGACCCGGTCGCGCTGGTCGCCAAAAGCCACCACTTCTTTGATGTGGCTGAAGAACTTGAGCTTGTTCTCGACGTATTTGGGGGCAAACATGGCTCCGTCGTTGGCCCCGCCCTTGATACGGCCCACATCTTTCACACGGTCGATGATTTTGAGGTGACCGTGCGCATCAATAAAGCCTGCATCGCTGGTGTGGTACCAGCCGTCCTCGGACAGCACCTCGGCGGTGGCCTTGGGGTTTTTGTAGTACTCCTTCAGCAGCCCTGGGGACTTGACCAGCAGCTCGCCGTTGTCGGCCAGCTTGATCTCCACGCCTTCGCAGGGCACACCCACGGTGTCGGCGCGGGCCTCGTGATCGGGTTGCAGGCACACAAACACCGCAGTCTCGGTGGAGCCGTAGAGCTGCTTGAGGTTGATGCCGATGCTGCGGTAAAAGCTGAACAGGTCGGGGCCAATGGCTTCGCCAGCGGTGTAGGCCACCCGCACCCGGCTAAAGCCCAGGGTGTTGCGCAGCGGGCCGTACACGAACAGGTTGCCCAGCGCGTACAGCAGGTTGTCGCCAAAGCCCACTGTTTTGCCGTCCATTTTCTGGGGGCCAACCTTGCGGGCCACGTCCATGAAGTAATGAAACATCTTGCGCTTCAGGGCGCCCGCGTCTTCCATGCGGATCATCACGCTGGTGAGCAGGCCCTCAAACACCCGGGGCGGTGCAAAGTAGTAGGTGGGCCCCACTTCTTTGAGGTCGATGGTGACCGTGGCGGCCGACTCGGGGCAGTTCACCACATAGCCTGCGGCCAGCCACTGCGCGTAGCTGAAGATGTTCTGGCCGATCCAGGCCGGGGGCAGGTAGGCCAGCACCTCGTCGGTGGGGCCGAGCTTGTCGAAGCGGGCGCCCACATCGGCACGGTTGAGCAGGGTGAAGTGGGTGTGCACCACGCCCTTGGGGTTGCCGGTGGTGCCGGAGGTGAAGAACATGGCCGCCACGTCATCGGGCTTGGCCTTGGCCACCTCGTCGGTGAAGAACTGGGGGTGCACCTGGGCGAACGCCCGGCCCGAACCCAGCAACTCGTCCACAGCCGCCAGACCGGGCTCGTCGTAGTTGCGCAGGCCACGCGGGTCGTCGTAGAACACGTGCTGCAACTGCGGGCACTGCTCGCGGATCTCCAGCATCTTGTCCACCTGCTCCTGGTCCTCGACCACGGCAAAGCGAACCTCGGCGTTGTTGATGGGGAACACGCACTCGTTGGCCACCGCGTCCTGGTACAGCGGTACCGGGATGGCACCCAGCGACTGGGCCGCCAACATGGTGGCGTACAGGCGGGGGCGGTTGGAGCCCACCACGATCATGTGTTCGTGGCGGCGCAGACCTGCCTGGTGCAGGCCGCAGGCCAACTCGCGCACCAGGGCCAACATGTCGGCCCAGGTGGTGGTTTGCCAGATGCCGTATTCTTTTTCTCGCATGGCCGCAGCGGTCGGCCGCTGGGCTGCGTGGTCCAACAGTAATTGGGGGAAAGTACTCCGCATGGCGTCTCCTGATGTGCGTGGCGCTCGGGGGCCGGGTGGGTCTGGAGTGACGCTCACCGATATCCCGTTAACGCATTTGCTGCGCATCGTAGGCTGTCGTTTGACGTTTTGTTGTCGTTGCGACGACAATTGGAGGGTCATCCCTCCTAGGACTTTCCCTAGTTTTGACGTTTTTTGGGCTGCATTGTCGCCATGACGACCATTACTCCGCTTCGAGAACGTGCCCGTTTGCTCACCGACGAGGAACTGCGGGCTGTGCCCTGGCTGCCCGCACTCACGCACGACGAGCGGGCGCGTGCCTGCGAGGACCTGATGGTGACAGAGGCCCTGCCGGGTGACACCATTTGCCGCATTGGCAAGCGAGCCAGCTTCTGGTTCGGCCTGGTGGACGGCCTGCTGAAAATGAGCAACGACGACTCACAGGGCCCGGTCATCACCTTCACGGGTGTGGCGCCGGGCGGATGGTTTGGCGAAGGCACCGTGCTCAAGCGCGAGGTGTACCGCTACAACATCCAGGCGCTGCGCAAAAGCCGTGTGGCCGGTCTGCCCAGCGAGACCTTTCATTGGCTGATCGATCACTCCCTGGGCTTTAACCGCTTCGTCATGCTGCAGCTCAATGAACGCCTGGGGCAGTTCATTGCTGCCCGCGAAATTGACCGCCTGGGTGACCCTGAGTCTCGGGTGGCCCGCAGCCTGGCCACCCTGGTCAACCCGGTGCTCTACCCCAGCGTGGGGGAGGTGTTGCGCATCACCCAGCAAGAACTGGCCTACCTGGTGGGCCTGTCGAGGCAGCGGGTGAACGAAGCTCTGGCCGCGCTGCAGGAGCAGGGGGTGATTCGGGTGGAGTATGGCGGCCTGAGGGTGTTGGACCTGCCTGCACTGCGCAGCTTCGTGGGCCGCGCCAGCGGCTGACCCTGCGCAGGGGTGTGGATGGCATGGGTCAGGCAGGCACCCCGGAGCGGGTACAGTGTGACGAGAGGCGCGGTTGCGCGGGTGCGTGCCGCACCTGCGGCTCGGTGTCGATGCAGTTTGGAGGTGAGCAATGCGCAAGGGTGGTGTGTGTCGGGTGGCGGGGCATGTGTGGGCAGCCGCCGCAGTGGTGCTGGCGTGCGCAGGGTTGGGGGCGCAAACCTCACAGGGTCCACAACAGCAGGTAGCTGTGCCAGCCCAACCCGCACCCGAGGTGCTGTGGGCCGTGACCAGCCACGGCACGCTGGTGCGGTTGTTGGCCTCGCGGCCCGACATCGTCGAACCGGAGCGCCCGCTGATTGCGCTGGCTGCTGGCGATGAGCTGGTGGGCATGGACTTTCGGGTGGCCAAAGGGGTGCTGTACACCTTGTCGCGCAGCGGCAAGCTTTACACCGTGAACACCGCCACGGCCTCACTCAACCCCGTAGGAGCTCAAGTACCCCTGGCTGTGCCGCTGCGTGGCACGCGTTGGGGGGTGGATTTCAACCCGGCGGCCGACCGCATCCGGGTGGTCAGTGACGAAGGCCAGAACCTGCGCCTGCACCCGGACACCGGTGCTGTGGTGGACTTCGACCCGTCCACGGACGGTGTGCAGCCCGACCCCGACCTGCGCTACGCCGACGGCGACCGCCAAGCCGGCCAGCGCCCCCAGCTGGTGTCGGCGGGCTACACCTACAACACCCGCGACGACAAACTCACCACCAACTTCGCCATCGACGCCCGGCTGGGCACCCTGGTGACGCAGGGCAGCCGCGAAGGCGATGTGCCCGTCGAATCGCCCAACCTCGGGGTGCTGCGCACCGTGGGCGAGCTGGGCACCGGTCCGCTGTTGGACGCGGCATTCGATATTTCCGACGTGCGCAACACCGCCTGGCTGGCCGCGCGCACGGCGGCAGAGCCGCGAACGACCCTGTACCGGGTGGACCTGACCACCGGCGTGGCCCATCGCCAGGGCGTGTTGGGCAACGGCCAGGCCCTGCTGGGGCTGGCCATCGAGCCATGACGCCCGCAGGCCAGTTTCTGGCCGCCGCAGCGACTGTGCTTGTCGGGTTGTGGTCGGGCGCGGCACTGGCTGCCAACGTGGAGGTGAGCGTTCGGGACGCTGCAGGGCAGCCTGTGCCAGGGGCCGTCGTGTTTCTGGACTCGCCACAGGCGGCTTCCGCCGCCAAACCCCTGCAAGGTGCCGAGATGGCCCAGGCCAACAAGACCTTTGTGCCGGGCGTGCTGGTGGTGACCAAGGGCACGTCGGTGGCGTTCCCTAACCGCGACACCGTGCGCCACCATGTGTACTCGTTTTCGCCGGCCAAAACCTTCGAGCTCAAGCTCTACACCGGCACACCGGCCAACCCGGTGGTGTTTGACCGCGCGGGCGTGGCGGTGCTGGGCTGCAACATCCATGACCAGATGGTCGGCTGGGTGCTGGTGCTCGACACCCCGTACCACGGCACCACGGCCGACAGTGGCATGGTGACGCTGCCCAACGTCCCCCCCGGCAACTACACCCTGCGCACCTGGCACAGCCGCTTGCCACCGGGTGCCGAAGCGGCCAGCCAGCCTCTGCGGGTGGGTGCGGGTGGTGCCAAGGCCAGCGTTGGTCTGCGCGGGCTCCAGCCATGAGCTTGTCCCTTGCCTCCCGCTGGCGCGACATGGGGCTGGTCAGCCGCATCGTCACGATGTCGCTGCTGCTGCTGCTGATCGTCCAGCTGGCCGGGTTTTCGGTGGTCCGCTCCAACATCTCGGCCAATGCACGCACCCAGATTGCGCACGAACTAGTGGTGGGCGAACGGGTGTGGCTGCGCGTGCTGGCGCAAAACGCCGAAAAGCTGCAGCTGGGGGCATCCGTGCTGGCGGCCGACTTTGGCTTTCGCTCGGCCGTCAACTCGGCCGACGTGGAAACCATACGCTCCGCGCTGGACAACCACGGCTCGCGCATCGGTGCCCGTGTGACTGCGCAGTTCGACGCCCACATTGCCCTGCGCGCCATCAGCCATGCCGATGGCGATGCGCTTGATGAGGCCGTGCTGGCCAGCGTGGCCCGCTCGCTGGCCCAGTCCGGCCAGACCAGCCAGGTCGTGCGGGTCGGGAATTTGCCGCACCAGTTCGTCATGGTGCCCATGCGGGCACCGCTGGTGATTGGCTGGGTGCTGATGGGCTTTCCCATCGATCAGGCCCTGGCCCAGAACATGTACGACCTGCTCGATGTGCACCTGGTGGTGCTCACCGACACCGACACCGGGCCCCAGGTGGCGGTCTCCAGCCTGGTGCCCGAGCGCCTGGCCATGGTGCCCCCCACCCGCTGGACCGATGCCGATGTGCAGCTCGATGGCGACACCTACGTCACCCGTGTGTTGCCACTCGACGGTCCAGACGGCAAAAACCGCGCTGTGCTGCTGCGCTCGGTGGACCAGGTGCTGGCCCCGTTTGTGCGGCTGCAGTGGGTGCTGTTCGTCATTACCCTGGCAGGCCTGGCGCTGTTTGCGGCAGGCAGCGTGTGGACGGCCAGGCGCATCACTCACCCGCTGCAGCGCCTGCTGCTGTCGGTGCAGCGCCTGGAGGGGGGCGATTTCGAGGCCCCGCTGCCTGCCCTGCGGCGCACCGACGAAGTGGGCACGCTCTCCCGTGCGTTTGACCACATGCGCAAAAGCGTGGCGGCTCAGCAGGCCGAGGTGCGTCGGCTGGCCTACTGGGACAGGCTCACCGGCTTGCCCAACCGTGAGAAGTTCCGTGCGGTGCTGATCGACGCCATGACGCTGCACCCTGCCGAGTCGGTGCCGGTGTCCGTTGTCATGCTCAACATCGACCGCTTCAAGCATGTGAACGATGTACTCGGTTACGCGTTTGGTGACGAGCTGCTCAGGGCGGTGGCCACCCGGCTGCAGCAGCCCCTGCGCCGTGGACAGGACTGCGTGGCCCGCCTGGGTGGCGACGTGTTTGGGCTGCTGCTCTACCGCACCGATGGGCAGGGCGCATTGCAGCTGACCCGCCAGATTGCGCAGGCCTTCGAGCAGCCACTGGCCCTCAACGGGCAGACGGTGGACCTCAGCGCCAGCATGGGCGTGGCCAGCTGGCCCGGTGACGCCGATGTGCCCGACCTGCTGCTGAGCCGGGCGGAAATTGCCATGCACGCCGCCAAGGCCCGCACAGCGGGTACCCTGCTGTACGACTCCAGCCTGGACTCCTCCAGCGCCCAGAACCTATCGCTGCTGACCGATCTGCGCCACGCGCTGGAGCACCACGAGCTGCGCCTGTTTTTGCAGCCCAAAATTGACGTGGCCACTGGCAGGGTGGTGGCTGCCGAGGCACTGGTGCGCTGGCAGCACCCCGAGCGCGGGCTGGTGCCCCCCATGATGTTCATTCCGTTTGCCGAGCAAACCGGCTTTGTGCGCCAGCTCACGCTGTGGATGTTTGAAGAGGCTGCGCGCCACTGGGCCAGCTGGCAACCCAAGCCACCACCGCCCGGTACCGGTCAATCCGGACAGACTGCGCAGTCAGGGCAGGGCGGGCAAGCCGTCCGCGTTGCCATCAACCTCTCCACCCGCGACCTGCTGGACCTGGAGTTTCCCAACCGCCTGGCTGTGCTGCTGGAGCGCTACTCGGTGCCGACCAGCGGCTTTTGTCTGGAGATCACCGAAAGCGCCATCATGGACGACCCCTTGCGGGCCGAAAACACCCTCAACCGCCTGGCTGCACAGGGCTTCAAGCTGTCGATCGACGACTTTGGTACCGGTTACTCCTCGCTGGCCTACCTCAAGCGCCTGCCGGTGAATGAGCTGAAAATCGACAAGTCCTTTGTCATGGGCATGGAGAGCGATGAGAGCGACGCCAAGATCGTGCGCTCCACCATCGACCTGGCCCACAACCTGGGCCTGACGGTGGTGGCCGAAGGGGTGGAGAATGCCGCCATCCTGGACCAACTGCGGCGCCTCAACTGCGACGAGGCCCAGGGCTACCACATCAGCCGCCCGGTGCCCGCCACAGACTTCCTCGATCACTGCGACCGTTGGCACCGCCAGCTCCCTTGATTTTTATAACGAAATTGGTCTTTTGCGCTTGATGCGCAAGGCTTTATAGCTACATATTATTCAATGACCGAACGCCCCTCTTTGCGCCTGAGCGATGCCCAGAAACAGCTTCGCGAGCGCCGCGCCCAGGCGCTGGAACGGCTCAACAACCCCTCTCCCGCGCCCGAGCCGGCCCCGGCCGCTCGGTCAGAACTCAGGTCAGCCCCTAGCTCGGCCCAGCCACCGCTTCGCCAGCCTGCCGCGGAGCGTACCCGTCCCTTGCCTCCAGCGCGCCCCAGCCCGGGCCCTGCCGCGCGGCCTTACCCGCCACCGGCCACCCGCCTGCAGGCCGACCTGCCTGCACGCACCCACAGCGCCCCCCGTGCGACTGCCGCCGAGGCGACCCTGCGCCCGCAGGCCGCTGCTGCCGAGGGCACACGGCTGAACAAACGCATGGCCGAGCTGGGTATGTGCTCGCGCCGCGAGGGCGATGCCTGGATAGAAAAAGGCTGGGTCACTGTGAATGGCCAAGTGGCCGTCATGGGCATGCTGGTGCAGGCCAGCGACCGCATCGAGGTGGCCGAGGCCGCCAAGGGCGAGCAAAAGCACCTGGTCACCATCCTCTTGAACAAGCCCATGGGGTTTGTGTCCGCCCAGGCCGAGGACGGCCACCAGCCCGCCATCGCCCTCATCAACCCCCGCAGCCACTGGGTGGAGGACGGGGCCCGCATCCGCTTTGCCAACCACCAGCTGCAGGGCCTGGCACCCGCTGGGCGGCTGGACATCGACTCGGTGGGCCTGCTGGTGCTCACGCAAGACGGCCGGGTGGCCCGCCAGCTCATCGGGGAAGACTCCGAGGTGGAGAAGGAATACCTGGTGCGCGTCACCTACGCCACCACCGCCGGTGACGTCGCCACCGACGTGCAGGCCGTGTTTCCGCCCGAACGCCTGGCCCTGCTGCGCCACGGCCTGAGCCTGGATGGCGAGCCCCTCAAACCCGCGCAGGTGGAGTGGCAAAACCCCGAGCAGCTGCGCTTTGTGCTCAACCAGGGCAAAAAGCGCCAGATTCGCCGCATGTGCGAGCAAGTCGGGCTGAAGGTGGTGGGGCTCAAGCGCATCCGCATGGGCAAGGTCACGCTGGGCAACCTGCCCGTGGGCCAGTGGCGCTACCTGGGTGCCCACGAGCGGTTCTGAACCGCACACCCGGCCAGCGGCTCAGGTGCTCCCTGGCGCTGACGTTGGTGTTGGTGTTGGTGTTGTTGCCGCCGGTGCCAGCCACGCGAGCAGCTGGCGGGCGACTGCCGGGCTGCTGAGCAGCTCCAGGTGGCCGGTGCGGTACACCACCCGTCGGTGGTCGGGCGCAAACCGCAGTCGCTTGCGCGGGTTGTCGTGTTGGCCCAGGGCGCTGTGCAGGGGCACCAGGCCATCGCCCACCAGCCGGTCGGCCAGCATGCTGCGCTGGCCGGCCAGTGTGGCGGCCACGGCGAAGCAGTTCACCCCCTCGGGCAGCGGCAGCGGCGCGCGGGTGTCGGCGTGTCGACCCAGGGCCCGGGGTTGCGACGCCTGGCCCGACCAGTCCTGGGGCAGCACATGGCCGTGGCGCAAATCGATGATGCCCACGCTGCGCAGCTGGCCCAGCCGCACAAACGGGGCGGTGAATGGGGTGGCCGCCAGCAGCGTGTCCACCCAATGGCCCGCCCGCTCCAGTGGTGAGCCGTGGTGCGGCGTGCCCACAAAGACCAGGTCCTTCAGCCGCTGGGGCCAGGTGTGGCCCGAGCGCACAGCGGCCGCCTGCGCACTGCGCGCCACCAGGCCGCCCATGCTGTGGGTCAGCAGCGTCAGGCGTGTCAGCGCCACCGGCCAGGTGGCCACCAGGCGCTCCAGCAGCTCGGACAGTTGCTGGCCGTTGTCGGAGATGTGCAGGCCGCTGTTGTAGCGCAGGTTGAGCCGGGTGCATCCCAGCGCCTCGGCAAGCCAGGCACCGTGGTCGTGGCCTTGCCAGAGCCACTGCTGGTCGTTCATGCACAGACCGTGGACGGTCAGCAGCACATGGCCGCTGATGTGGGTACCAGCGGGCAGGGGCTGCCCGGGTACCCACGCGCTGGCGCTGAACCTGAAGGCCATGTCCAGCGTCAGGGGGTTGTGGGCCGCAGCCAAGCGGTCACCCAGCACCCCGTTGAGCACCGCCAGCGCCTGTTCGCGCTCGGGGCTGTCGGGGTGCTGGGGCGAGCCTGGGGCCGGGCTGGGCAACAGGCCCGCCAGTGCGGCGTCCAGCCCACGGCCCACCAGCCCTGTGACGCCGCGAACCCCCCGGTACACCATGCCAGTGATGCCGGTGGTGCGCTCGGGGCCGCGCCGGTTGCTGGCGCCCAGGGTGCGCAGCACCGACTGGTGCACCCCTTCGGTGATGTTCACCACACCCAGCGTGGCCTGCGTGGCCAGCTGCGCGGCCGCCCGCAGGTCGGACGCCCTGAAGTGGCTCGGCGCTGCCTCGGCAGGGGTGGTTGGGCGGGCCGCACGAGCGGGCTGGCGCAGGCGGCCAACAGGAGGGGGTTTGTTCATGGGGGGTGTGGGTTGGCGGCGGCAGGGGCAGTCCATGGGGCCTGGGCAAGGGCGTGGGGCAGGGCAAGCGGCACTGTCTGGTTGCGCCCCTGCGCCTTGGCCAGGTAGAGGGCCCGGTCGGCCACCGACACCAGGGTATCCAGGTTCACTGGCCCCGTCCAAGCTGCGGTGTGTGCCACCCCGATGCTGACGGTCAGGGCCGATGGTCCTTGTCCCGGCACGATGGTGCGGGCTGCCGCATGGATGTGCTCGGCCACCCGCTGGGCCGATGGCAGATTGGCATCGGGCAGCCAGGCAATGAACTCTTCGCCGCCGTGCCTGATCACCAGGTCGCTGCGCCGTGTGATGCGCCGCAGGGCTTGCGCCAGGTCCACCAGCACCCGGTCCCCTTCGTCATGGCCCCAGCGGTCGTTGATGTGCTTGAAGTGGTCGGCATCCACCATCAGCAGCGCGGCCTGGGCCTGCGGGTGATTCGCCCCGGCGGGTTGGGCGGATAGCCACCGCACGAAGGCATTCTTGAGCATACGGCGGTTGCCCAGGCCGGTGAGTGGGTCGGTCTGGCTCAGCAGGTCAAGCTCCCGGGCCAGGTTCTGTGCCTGGGTGCGGGTATGGATGAGTTCGGCCTCAAAGCGGCTGCGGTCGTGGGCCACAAAAAATACCCAAATGCAATGGGCTGGCCCGCCGTCCTGCACCAGCCGCGCATTGACCAGCACGGGCAGCTGCTGGCCTTGCAGGCTCAGCAGCTTGAGGTGTGCCTCGCGCACCCGCCCGCCGTTGAGCAGTGTGGGCCACAGGTGGGTTTGCAAAAAAGCACGGCCTGCCGGTGGCAGCAGGCGCTCCATGGGTTGCCCGCGCCATGCCTGCCCCGTGCCCAGCACCAGCTCCACCATGTCCTGCGACGCATCGAGCATGTGGCCCTCCAGGTCGGTGAACAGCACTGGGCAGGGAATGTCCTGGAGGCAGGTCATGGGTGGCTGCCTCTAGGTGCCGGGCTTTCGGGCCAGCCATGTCTGCATGGCCTCCACCACCAGTGCCGGGTGGCTCATGTGGGCGCAGTGGCCGGCCACCTCCAGCACCTTCAGTGTGCTGCGGGGCAGGTGGCGGTGCATGTACTCGCCCACCGCGCAGGGGGCCAGGGCATCGCGCCGGTGCTGCAGCACCAGGCAGGGCACGGGCACCTGGCCCACCTCCTGGCGGTTGTCGGCAAAAAAGGTGGCTTCGGCAAATGTCCGCGCACGCACCGGGTCGGTGGAGCAAAAGCTGTCTGACAGTTCGTGGGTGACGCTGCTGTCTGCCCCCGCACCTGCCACCACTGGCGCCAGGTAGCTGGCCCAGCCCATGTAGTTTTGGTCCATCAGGGCCAGCAGGTCGAGCAGGTCCTGGCGCTCGAAGCCGCCGTGGTAGTCGGGTGGGTGGTTCAAGAAGCAGGGCGATGGCCCCACCATCACCACCGATTCGAACAAGTCTGGCCGGGTAATGGCCGCCAGCATGCCGATGCTGCAGCTGACCGAATGGGCCACCAGCGTCACACCCGAGCGCAGGCCCAGGGCATCGCACACCTCCAGCAGATCCTGTGCGTAGCCACCGAGCTGGCTGTAGCGCTGCACGCTGAAGGCTGCCGGGTCCGAGCGGCCACTGCCCACGTAGTCGAACAGCACCTGCCGGTGGCTGGCCGCAAAGGCCGGGGTGATGCGGTCCCACATGTGCTGGTTACAGCCAAAACCGTGGGCATACAGCAGCACAGGCCCGGTCTGGCCCAGAACCTGGACGTGGTTGCGTTGCAGCACATCGCTGGCGCGGATGGGGGCGAAAGGGCTATCCATGCGTCCGGATTCTAGGTGCCGACAGGGGCAACCACCCGCCCGGTGCCAGGATGCAGCGCTTGCCGCTTGGGATTGCCTTGAAATTCCCACGAATGGGCACATATGTGCGACTGGTGTGGTCCTGGCCTGGCCGGTTGACCACTCTGTGCTTGCGTTCGCAACCCTTCAAAAACCCCATTCGCCAACCTTGACCATGAGCAAACAAACCCTCTCTTTTCAGGCCGAAGTGGCCCAGTTGCTGCACCTTGTCACGCACTCGCTGTATTCAAACAAAGAAATTTTCATGCGCGAGCTGGTCTCCAACGCGTCCGATGCGTGCGACAAATTGCGCTTTGAGGCCCTGAACAACGCAGCCCTGTACGAGGACGCGCCCACCCTGGAGTTGCGCGTCGCCTTCGACAAGGACGCCAAAACCATCACCATCACCGACAACGGCATTGGCATGAGCCAGCAGGAGGCCATTGACCACCTGGGCACCATTGCCAAAAGCGGTACCAAAGAGTTCATGAGTCGCATGAGTGGCGACCAGAAAAAAGACGCCCAACTCATTGGCCAGTTTGGTGTGGGCTTTTACTCCGGCTTCATCGTGGCCGACAAAATCACCGTCGAAAGCCGCCGGGCTGGTTTGCCTGCCGCCGAAGGTGTGCGCTGGGTCAGCGGCGGAACCGGCGACTTCGAGGTGGAGGCCATCGAGCGCGCGGCGCGCGGCACCAGCGTCACCCTGCACCTGCGCGACGATGCCTCCGAGTACCTCAGCCGCTGGAAGCTCAAGTCCATCATCGGCAAGTACTCCGACCACATCAGCCTGCCCATCCTGATGCAAAAAGAGGACTGGGACTCCGAAAAGAGCGAGTACGTCGTCAAAGACGAGTGGGAAGCCGTCAACTCCGCCAGCGCCCTGTGGACCCGCTCCAAAAAAGACATCACGCAAGAGCAGTACGACGACTTCTACAAAAACATCAGCTACGACCAGGCTGCTCCCCTGGCCCACAGCCACAACCGGGTGGAAGGCGGCACCGAGTACACGCAGCTGCTGTACATCCCCAGCAAAGCCCCGCAAGACCTGTGGAACCGCGACAAAAAGGCGGGCATCAAGCTCTACGTCAAGCGCGTGTTCATCATGGACGATGCCGAGGCGCTGATGCCCAGCTACCTGCGCTGGGTCAAGGGTGTGGTGGATTCTGCCGACCTGCCCCTGAACGTCAGCCGCGAGCTGCTGCAGGAGAGCCGCGACGTGAAAGCCATCCGCGAAGGCAATACCCGCCGCGTGCTGGCCATGCTGGAAGACATGGCCAAAAAAGACAAGCTGCCCACCGCTGATGCCGCCGATGGCGTGACAGATGTGTTGAGCGCCGAAGACAAAGCCGCCGCCGAAAAAGACGCTGGCAAGTACACCGCTTTCTATGCCGAGTTTGGCAGTGTGCTGAAGGAAGGCCTGGGCGAAGACTTTGCCAACAAAGACAAAATTGCCAAGCTGCTGCGCTTTGCCTCCAGCACCACAGACGGCGTCAGCGTCAGCTTTGCCGACTACAAAGCCCGCATGAAAGAAGGCCAGGAGGCCATCTACTACATCACCGCCGACACCGTGGCCGGTGCCAAAAACAGCCCGCAGCTGGAGGTGTTCAAAAAGAAGGGCATTGAAGTCCTGCTGATGACCGACCGGGTGGACGAGTGGGCGCTGTCTTTCCTGCACGAGTTTGATGGCACGCCGCTGCAAAGCGTGGCCAAGGGTGCGGTGGACCTGGGCAAGCTCCAGGACGAAGAAGAGAAAAAGGCAGCCGAAGCCGCTGCCGAGGCCTTCAAGCCCGTGCTGGAAAAACTCAAAGCCACCCTGGCCGACAAGGCCAAAGACGTGCGGGTCACCACCCGCCTGGTCGATTCGCCCGCCTGCCTGGTGGTGGAAGACGGCGACGTGTCCAACCAACTGGCCCGCATGCTCAAAGCTGCTGGCCAGAAGGCACCCGACAGCAAGCCCACCCTGGAGGTGAATGCCGAGCACGCCCTCGTGAAAAAGCTGGACGCGGCCAAAGACGGCGGTGCCCACTTTGACGACCTGGCGCACATCCTGTTTGACCAGGCTCTGCTGGCTGAGGGCGGTCTGCCCGAAGACCCCGCCGCTTACGTGAAGCGGGTGAATGCGCTGCTGGTGTAAATTTAATATGAAAATAGGCTTCATCGCTTGTTAGAAAGCGCTTGTAGCTATACAAAATGCCCGGTGTGCCGCGAGGTTTGCCGGGCATTTTTTTTGGGTGAATCGGCCTTGACTGGGAGGGCTACCGGGGTAGCCCGGTGCGCCTGCCTACAATGGGTTTCGCACCCAACATCTGAAAACACGCCGTGAGCCCTACCGATACGCGCCTGCCGACCCTGCTCGCTGTTGACGACGACCCCACCACCCGCAAGCTGGTGCAGGCGGTGCTGAGCAAGCAGGGCTATCGGGTGTTGCTGGCGCCCGATGGGCAGGCGGGGGTGGAGGCCTTCACCGCGAACCGGCCCGACCTCATCCTCATGGATGTGCAAATGCCGGGCATGAATGGCTTTGATGCCTGTGGCTTGGTTCGCCAGCTGGATGGCGATGCCACACCCATCATCATGCTCACCGGCAGCGAAGACCTGGAGTCCATTGAGCGGGCCTTCAATGCCGGGGCCACCGACTTCATCACCAAACCCATCAACTTTCCGCTGCTGGCTCAGCGTGTGCGCTATGCCCTGCGCAGCAGCCAGCTCAACCGGGAGCTGCGCGGTGTGCGACAGCGCCAGGCGGCTGCGCGGCGCATTGCCGGGCTGGGTTTTTGGGACTGGAACGCCGAGGCCAACACCCTGGAGTGGTCGGACGACGCCACCGACCTGCTGGGTGATGACCTGCAGCTGCCCACCACCCTGGCGGATCTGCTGTTTCTGGTGCACCCCGCTGACCGCAACCGGGTGGGCCAAGCCTTCCAGGCGGTGCGCGAAACGGGTGGCAAACTGGATGTGGAGTTCCGCCTGCCCGATGGCGAGGCAGCGGGCGAGCGCATCATCACCATGACCGGCGAGCGGGCCGAAGAAGACGACCCCATGCAGCCAGTGCGGGTGTTTGGCGCCTTCCAGAACGTGACCGACTCCCGCCACACCCAGGCCATGGTGGACTACCTGGCCTTGCACGACGAGCTTACCGGCCTGGCCAACCGCCGCCTGTTTGTGCGGCAGATTCGAGACTTTTTTGCTGCCCCCGAGACCGCGCAGGCGGGGTTGCTGGTGGGCTGGATAGATCTGGCCCGCTTCAACCGGGTGAACGAAGCGCTGGGCGAATCGTCGGGCGATGCCCTGCTGGCCCAGGTGGCGCAGCGCCTCAAGAGTGCCAGTGCCAGTGCGGGCCATGTGGGCCTGGCGCGGGTGGGTGGCGATGAATTTGGTCTGGCCCTGCGCTGCCGCAGCGAGGCCGAGGCCGAGGACAAGCTGCAGCGCACCCTGCAGGCGTTGGATTTGCCCTTTGTTATCAATGACCAGGAGGTGTTCGTCTCGGTGTGCGCGGGCTGGACGCTGAGCATGCACCACGGCCAGGAGCCCGAGCCGCTGATCAACCAGGCCATGGACGCCCAGCAACAGGCGCGCAGCCAGGGCTTCAAGACGCTCAAGGCACCCCAATCGGCCAGCCCCAGCCGCAGCTTTGGCTCGCTGGATGTGGAGCTGGATTTGCGCAAGGCCCTGCAGAGCCAGCAGTTTTGTTTGCACTACCAGCCGCAAATGGCCTTGCGGGGCAACCGCATCGTTGGTGTGGAGAGTTTGCTGCGTTGGCAGCACCCGGTGCGGGGCATGGTGCCACCGGTTCAGTTCATTCCGGTGCTGGAAGACATGGGCCTGATTCATGAGGTGGGTGCCTGGGTCATGGGCGAGGCATGCCGCCAGGCCAAGGTGTGGTCAGACGCGGGCATGCCGCTGCGTGTGGCCATCAACCTCTCGCCCCGGCAGTTCATGGGCAACGAGCTGTTTGGCCAGATCGAAGCGGCCGTCCAAGCCCACCAAACCCCGCGCCACCTGGTGGAGCTGGAGATCACCGAAGGGCTGGCCATGCAAGACCCTGACCGCGCCATCGAGTTGCTCACCCGGTTGCGCGCCGCGGGCTACAAGGTGGCCATTGACGACTTTGGCATTGGCTACTCGTCGCTGGAGTACCTGTTGCGCTTTCCGATTGACACCATCAAGATCGACCGCGCCTTTGTGATGCGGGTGACCGACACAGAAACCGACCGGGCGGTGATCCGCGCCATCACGGCCATTGCGCAGTCGCTGCAGCTCACCACCATTGCCGAGGGGGTGGAAACCCAGCGCCAGTGCGATTTCATGGAGGCGCTGGGTGCGTCGGAGATTCAGGGTTACTTCATCAGCAAGCCCCTGCCCGAGCCAGCGCTGACCGCTTTGGTTCGGGACTTCAAGCACGCGCCCGGCTGAACGGGCGGTAGGTGCCGCCTGCGCAGCCAAAAAAACAACAAAAAGTGCTTTGGCGCTTGTCCTGTATGGATAGTTAGCTATGCCTTTTGATGCCTGTCACTGCTTGTTTTCAATCTGGCTCACATCGCGTACTGCGCCCTTGGCGGCGCTTGTGCTCATGGCTGCGTAGGCGCGCAGGGCGGGGGACACCACCCGGTCGCGGTGGAGTGGCTTCCAGGCGGCCTTGCCTTTGGCGTCCATGGCGGCGCGGCGGGCAGCCAGCGCTTCGCCGGAGATGCGCAGGTTGATGGTGCGGTTGGGAATGTCGATGTCGATGGTGTCGCCTTCCTCCACCAGGCCAATGGCGCCGCCTTCAGCGGCTTCGGGTGACGCATGGCCAATGGACAGGCCCGAAGTGCCCCCGGAGAAGCGGCCATCGGTCAGCAGCGCACAGGCTTTGCCCAGGCCTTTGGACTTGAGGTAGGAGGTGGGGTAGAGCATTTCCTGCATGCCGGGGCCACCGCGCGGGCCTTCATAGCGGATGACGACCACGTCGCCTGCGACGATCTGGTCGGCCAGGATGCCGGCTACTGCGTCGTCCTGACTCTCAAAAATACGGGCGCGGCCACTGAATTTGAGGATGCTGTCGTCCACCCCGGCGGTTTTGACGATGCAGCCGTCCAGCGCAATGTTGCCGTACAGCACGGCCAAGCCACCGTCTTGCGAGTAGGCATGGGCTTTGTCGCGGATGCAGCCCTCGGCGCGGTCTGTGTCCAGGTCTGGCCACAGCATGGACTGGCTGAAGGCAATGGTGGTGGCAATGCCACCGGGCGCAGCACGGAAGAAGGTTTTGACGTCTTCGTCGGTGGTGGTGGTCACGTCCCACTGGGCCATGGCCTCGGCCATGCTGGGGCTGTGCACGGTGGGGCAGTCGCCGTGGATGAGACCAGCCCGGTTGAGCTCGCTCAGGATGCCGAACACGCCACCGGCGCGGTGCACATCTTCCATGTGGTACTTCTGGGTGGCGGGGGCCACCTTGCTCAGGCAGGGCACGCGGCGCGAGACGCGGTCAATGTCGGCCATGGTGAAGGCGATGCCACCCTCGTGCGCAGCGGCCAGCAGGTGCAGCACGGTGTTGGTGGAGCCGCCCATGGCCACGTCCAGGCTCATGGCGTTTTCGAAGGCATTGAAGTTGGCGATGGCGCGGGGCAGCACGCTCATGTCGTCTTGCTCGTAGTGGCGCTTGGCCAGCTCCACGATGGTGCGGCCCGCCTTCAGGAACAACTGCTTTCGTGCGGCGTGCGTGGCCAGGGTGGAGCCGTTGCCTGGCAGGCTCAGGCCCAGCGCCTCAGTCAGGCAGTTCATGGAGTTGGCGGTGAACATGCCCGAGCAGGAGCCGCAGGTGGGGCAGGCCGAGCGTTCGATGGCGTCGGACTTTTCGTCAGAGACGGCGCTGTCGGCAGCGGCCACCATGGCGTCCACCAGGTCGAGCTTCAAGGTTTGGCCCTGCCAGTTGACCTTGCCTGCTTCCATGGGGCCACCCGAGACAAACACCACCGGGATGTTCAGCCGCAGTGCGGCCATGAGCATGCCGGGGGTGATCTTGTCGCAGTTGGAGATGCACACCAGCGCGTCGGCGCAGTGGGCGTTGACCATGTACTCCACACTGTCGGCAATCAGGTCGCGGCTGGGCAGCGAGTACAGCATGCCGCTGTGGCCCATGGCAATGCCGTCGTCCACGGCGATGGTGTTGAACTCTTTGGCCACGCCCCCGGCGCGTTCGATCTCGCGGGCCACCAGCTGGCCCATGTCTTTGAGGTGCACATGGCCGGGCACGAACTGGGTGAACGAGTTGGCAATGGCGATGATGGGTTTCTCGAAGTCGCCGTCCTTCATGCCAGTGGCCCGCCACAGGGCGCGGGCACCGGCCATGTTGCGGCCGTGGGTGGTGGTGCGGGAACGGTAGGCGGGCATGGGAAACCTTTGCTCAGTGGGGGAGGTGAATGCGGGGCACACAAAAAAGAGCGCCCATGATAATGAAACCAGCTGTGTTCTCCGCCTTTGCCCACAGCCTTCGCGGGCACACCTGTTGTTGTGCCGAATGCCTACCGGGGCCGGGCGTTCCAGCGCAACTGGGCACTGAGGCCACCCAGGGGGCTGGCACCAAAGCTTAGCTGGGCACCGTACAACTCCGCCAGCTCGGCCACGATGGCCAGGCCCAGACCCGAGCCGGGGGTGTGCTGATCCAGCCGCTGACCCCGCTGGCACATGAGTGAGCGCTGGGCTTCGGGCACGCCGGGGCCATCGTCTTCCACCCTGACGTGGCCGTCCTGGTCCACCTGAATGTGCACGCACCTCTGTGCCCATTTGCAGGCGTTGTCGATCAGGTTGCCCAGCATGTCGTGCAGGTCTTCCTGTTCGACGGGTACCCAGGGGTCTGCTGCGTCGCTGGCCACCGACAGGCGCAGTTGCCGGTGGGCGTACACCTTGTCCATCACCCGCTGAAGGCCGTGCAAGGTGGGCAACAAGGCGCAGCGTGGCCGTTGCATGCCCGCCGCGTGCGCCGCCGAGCGGGCGCGGCGCAGGTGCCAGTCCATGTGCTGCTGGGCTTTGGCCACCTGCTCGTGAATCTGCTGCCCCACCTGCTGCAAGGCCAGCGGTTGGTCGGGCTGGCTGGCCGCATCGGCCGAGTGCCGCAAAACGGCCAGCGGGGTTTTCAGGGCATGGGCCAGGTTGCCAGCTTGCGTGCGTGCGCGCGCCAGCCCCTCTTCCTGCCGCTGCAGGGCGCGGTTGAGGCCATCGGCCAGCGGCTGAATTTCGGCAGGAAACCGCCCCCGCAGCCGGGCCTCATGGCCCTGGTCGAGCGCCGACACCGCTTGCCGCAGGGCGCGCAGCGGTGACAACCCCACCCACACCTGCGCCACCGACGCCAGGCCCAGCAGCCCCAGCAGCACGGCCAGGGTGGCGGCCAGCACACGGGCAAAGCGCCGAATGGCACCTTGGGTTTCGCTGGCGTCTGCGGCCACCACCAGCGTCCAGGCGCTGCTGTGGGGTGCGGGCGGGCGCACCGTTCGCTCTACGGCCAGCAAGGGTCGGCCCGAGGGCCCGCCGATTTCGTGCAGGTGGGTGGCACCGTCGGCCACCACGTCAGGGGGCAAGTCCAGCACCTCGTCCCACAGCGAGCGCGAGCGCAGCACGCCAGCCACATTGCGTGTGTCGGGCGCGTCGTTGACGGTGCGGGGATAGGCATCCACCTGCCAGTACCGGCCGGACAGGGGTTTGAGCCAGCGGGGGTCGCTCAGCTGGGTGGCATCGACCACGGGTTGGCCGCTGGCATCAAACTCCAGCCGGGCCGTCAGTTGCTCCAGCTGAACTTCCAGGTCCGCCTGAAACTGCCGCTGCACATGCCCGCTGAAGAGGTTGAACAGGGTGATGCCAGTCAGCAGCAGCGCCAGGGCCATGCCCAGCAGCGTGACCAGCAGCAGCCGCCATTGCAAGGAGCCGCGCAGGCCTGTCCACCACCGGCCGATCATGGCGGGGCCACCAGCCGGTAGCCCAGGCCGCGCACCGTTTCAATCAGCGCTGCAGGCAGCTTTTTGCGCAGCCGCCCCACGAACACCTCGATGGTGTTGGAGTCGCGGTCGCTGTCCTGGGCATAGATGTGCTCGGTCAGCTCGGTGCGCGACACCACTGCGCCGGGGTGGTGCATCAGGTAGGCCAGCACCTTGAATTCGTGGCTGGTCAGGGCAATGGCTTGCCCGTCCAGCGTCACCCGGCCCGTGCGGGTGTCCAGCTCCACCGGCCCGCACACCAGCAGGGGGGATGACAAGCCGCTGGCTCGGCGGATGAGGCCCCGCAGCCGGGCCAGCAGCTCTTCGGTGTGGAAGGGCTTGGTCAGGTAGTCGTCGGCTCCGGCGTCGATGCCGGCCACTTTTTCGTGCCAGTTGTCGCGCGCCGTCAGTATCAGCACCGGCATGCCGCGCCCGGCGGCGCGCCAGCGCTTGAGCACGGTCAGGCCGTCCATTTGCGGCAGGCCCAGGTCGAGCACCACCGCGTCAAACGGCTCAGCGTCGCCCAGTGCCCAGGCATCGCGGCCATTCACGCTCACGTCCACGCTGTAGCCCGCGTGTTGCAAGGCCATGTCGAGCTGGCGGTTCAGGGAGGGTTCGTCTTCGACCAGCAGGATTCTCATGCGGGCTCCGGGGGTGTGTTCATGGCTGGGTGGGTTTTGGTGATGGGTTGCGCGCTTTGGCCTTGATCAGTTCGCCGGTTTTGGCGTCCAGCTTGACCTTGACGAGCTGGCCACCTGCCTCAAGTTGCTTGATTTCGTACACCCACTGGCCACCTTTGCGCTCCAGTTCCACCTCCAGAATGTGACCACCGGGGCGCTGCCTGTCCAGATGCTGGAGCAGCTGGCGCAGAGGCAGCACATCGCCCCGCGCCACTGCCTGGCGGGCCTGTTCGTGGTCGTCGTCGTCGCTGGCAAACGCCGCCCCACCGGTGCCCAGCAGGCACAGGCACAGGCCAAGTTGCAGAAAAGCCACGTGCAAAAACCGGGCAGGGTGTGGGTGGGTCAGCATCAAAAGTCCTTGGTGGGTGCAGGATAGCGCGGGGCGGGGTGGCTGGGCCGGGCTGTGGCTGGCAGCAGGTGCTGTGTCGGCGCCACGGCATCAGTCTGGGGGCGTCAGCGCATCTCAAACGCTTCCCTGTGGAACCGCAGCCGCCAGCCCAGCTTGTGCTTCAGGCCTGACCGCACCCGTTGCCCCAGGCCTGCCGGGCCGCAAAACCACACCTCGGTCCGTTGCCTGGCCTGGGCTGACTCGGCCACCAGTTGCTCGGGTGGCATGGGGGTGAGCCCGACGGTGCTTTCATGCACATGCAACTTGACGCTGGGCACGGCGGCGCACAGGCTGTGCAGTTGCCGGGCAAACGGGTCGTCAGCCGCCTGGCGCGTGAAGTAGTGCAGGTCGGCCTCGGGCGCGGCGGTGCCTTGCCGGGCGGCTTCGGCCAGGCTGTCCAGCCAGGCCAGAAACGGGGTGACGCCCACGCCACCTGCCACCCATATCTGGCGTGCGCTGCGGCGCTGGCGGCTCAGTTTGAACTGGCCGTAGGGCCCTTCAATGGTCACGGGCTGGCCGGGTTGTGCGCGGTGGCTCAGTTGGCGGGTGAAGTCGCCCAGCGCCTTGATCTGGAAGGTCACCAACCCGTCCCCGTGGGGGGCACTCGCAATGGTGAAGGGGTGTGCACCTTCAAACCAGTTCAGCGTCAAAAACGCAAACTGGCCGGCCTGGTGCCCCCGCCACGCACCCTGAACGCGGCACACCAGCTCGGTCACGCCGGGCGTGGGCGTTTGCACGCTGACCACCGTGGCCGCGTACCGGCGGCTGCGGCCCACCTGGCCGGTCAGCGTCCACCCGGCGGCCAGGGAGCCGACGGTGAGCAAACCCGCCAGCAGCCAGCCGATGGGATGCGCCCAGTAGTCTGCCGGGGCCAGCACCGCCGCATGCAGCGCCACGCCCAGGTACAGCACCGGCATGACCCGGTGCAGGTGACGCCACAGGTGGTACGGAAACCGCTTCCACAGTGTGATGACGAGCATGGCCAGCGCCACGTAAATGGCCCATTCGCCCATCTCTTCGCCCACATCTTGCAAGGCACCCAACCAGCCGCCGTATGCCTGTTCTGCCGGGCGGCCTGCGCGGCCGTACAGCGCCTTGACGATGTCGTCAGCCATTTCAAGCAACCAGTGCATGGCCGCAAACAGAACAGCGGCAATGCCCGTCCATTTGTGCAGCCGGTACATCTGGTCAATGCCGCCAAAGGGGCGCTCCAGCCAGGTCAGGCGCACCGCCAGCACCATGGCCAGCGACATCAGACCGATAGCCAGCACGCCGCTCAGGTAGAAGGCCTGTGTGTACACCGCCCAGGGCACAGAGTCGGTGCCCGCGCCGTGGGCCCACAGGGCACTGCCCCAAGCCCAGGCCAGCAGGGCAATGAAGGTCACAAAGGTGGTGATGAGTGTCATGGTGCGTGGTCAGGTAAGCCGGAAAGTGCCGATTTTTGGCCGCCGCAGGTGAACAGGGGATGAACGGCAGCTTCAGGTCAGGTACAGCCCAGGCTGGGCAGCATCCCTGCACCTTCAACCCACCTGGCTGTCTCTCCATGTCCACCACTTCACTGCGCTACCCGGCCCATCCCCCATCAACACCCCTCAAGGCCGTGGCCGCACCCGTGGGTGTGGTCATCGTGGGTGCAGGGCTTGCGGGTCTGACGGCGGCGGAGGCCTTGCGCGCAGCGCAGTTCAACGGGCCAATCACCCTGCTGGGGGACGAGGCCTGCGGTCCTTACCAGCGCCCGCCTTTGTCCAAAGACTGGCTGCTGGGCGACCTGGCGGCCTCGTCCCTTGCCCTGCGCGACCCGGAAAAGCTGTTGCGTCTGCAAATTGATATGCGCACCGGTGTGGCAGTTGCCTCGATTGACCGCCAGGCCTGCCACGTGGTGCTGGGCAGCGGCGAGGTGCTCCCTTACGCCGGGCTGGTGCTTGCCACGGGGTCACGGCCCCGCACACTGGCCTTGCCGGGTGCCAATGCCCCAGGTGTGCTCACCCTTCGCTCACCGGCAGACGCCACCCTGCTGAGCAAGGGCCTTGCCCGTTGTGCTGCGCAAATGCAGCCATTGGTGGTCATCGGTGGTGGCTTTATCGGGCTGGAGGTGGCGGCGACAGCCCGTTCGATGGGTGTGGCCGTCACGGTGCTGGAGGCTGCCCCCCGCTTGCTGAGCCGCGCACTGGCCCCGGTGATGTCCGACTGGTTTGCCCACCTGCACCGCAGCCACGGCGTGCAACTGCTGCTGGGTGCAGCAGCAGAGCAACTGGAGACCGGCCCCGATGGGTGGGTCAGGGGTGTGCGGTTGGCCAGCGGCCAGTTGCTGCCCGCTGGCCTAGTGTTGGTGGGCGTGGGCACCGTGCCCAACGATGCATTGGCGCAGGCAGCCGGGCTGCCTTGCGACCGCGGCATAGTGGTCGATGCATGCAGCCGCACTGCCGATCCGCTGATCGTCGCAGCGGGAGATTGCACCGTGCGCAGGCAGCCCGACGGCAGCCTGCTGAGGTTGGAGTCGGTCCAGAACGCCACCGAGCAGGCCAAGGGCGCCGCTGCCGCACTGCTGGGGCAGAGACGCCCGTTTGGCACCACGCCCTGGTTCTGGAGTGACCAGTACGGACACAAGCTGCAAATGGTGGGTTTGAGTGCGGGTGCAGACCAGTCAGTGCCCATTGGCGACATGTCCGGGTCGCGTTTTTGCGTCGAGCATTACCGACAAAACCAACTGCTGGCGGTGGATTGCGTGAACAGCCCCAGGGACTTTCTGGCTGCCCGCAAGCGGATGGACCAGCCGAATGACGTCTTGCCGGTGGGTTCCTGAACGCCACATGAACGCCGCTTTCAGCCTCTGTTCAAGCACGAAATCACACACTTGACCCATTCGCTCAACACCACCCTTTCTGCAGGAGTTTTTATGAACATTTTTACTTCCCCCGCCGCTCCCCGCACCGCGCACCACACCGCTGCAGGCGGCGCTGCCCGCCCTGCACCTCGCCGCGCCAGCCACCCCCGCCGGTTGCGCGGCATGGCCGCCCTGGTTGCCGCGCTGCTGGTGGGTGGCCCGGTGCTGGCTGCCGACACCACCCCGGCCGAGCAGCTCAAGCGCTGGACGGTGGAAGCCGGTGCCCCGGCCTCGGCCGAGCGGGGCAAGGTGTTCTTTAACAGCCGCCACGGTGGCGAGTGGAGCTGTGCCTCTTGCCACAACACGCCGCCCACCACAGAGGGCAAGCACCCCAACACCGGCAAGGTCATCCCCACGTTGGCCCCCAGCTTCAACGCCAAAACCTTCACCGACGTGGCCAAGGCAGACAAATGGTTTCGCCGCAACTGCAATGACGTGCTCAAACGCGAATGCACCGCCCCCGAAAAGGCCGACGTGATGGCCTACCTGATCAACCTGAAATGACGGAGCGCCCCACCATGCACACACTGTCTTATCCCGGTCTGGCCTCCTGGTTGGCCTGCGGCCTGCTGGCCCTGGCCGCGCCCCTGGCAGCCCATGCCGACAGCAACAACCTGCAGCCCCGCAACGAGCTGAAGGTGTACACCGAAGAATGTGGCTCGTGCCACCTGGCCTACCCGCCAGGCCTGCTGCCCGCTGCGTCATGGACACGCATGATGGGCACGCTGGATAACCACTATGGCGACGACGCCTCGCTGGATGCCGCCACCGTGCAGCAAATCAGCACCTGGCTGCAAACCAACGCAGGCACCTATAAAAAAGTCCGCCGCGACCCCACTCCTCCGCCAGACGACCGCATCACCCGCAGCGCCTGGTTCGAGCGCGAGCACCGCGACGTGGACACCCCCAAGGTCTGGAAGCATGCGTCCGTCAAAAGCGCCGCCAACTGCATCGCTTGCCACAGCGCCGCCGACAAGGGCAACTTCGACGAAAGAAGCCTTCGGTTTCCCAAGGGGCTGGATGAACGCTACCGCACCGCTTTTCAGGGAGATTGAGCATGAACGCATCTGTTGCCACAGGCCTCGGCACCCAGGCCCGCCCCGCCGCCCAGGCAGTGGCTGGCCCCGTGCCGTCACGGCGGGTCATTGACGCCGCCACCCGCATGTACCACTGGTTGTTTGCGCTCAGCTTTCTGGGCGCGTACCTCACCGCTGAAGGCGAGCGCTGGCGCATGCTGCACGTCACGCTGGGCTACACCCTGGCCGGGTTGCTGGTGTTCAGGGTGGTGTATGGGCTGTTTGGCCCCCGGCAGGCCCGACTGTCGGCCCTGTGGGCCAAGCTGAGCGGTGGGGCCGACTGGCTGCGCAGCGCCTGTCGCGCCCGTGCACTGGCCAGTGTGAACTGGCGGCAGGGCCAGAACCTGCTGATGGCGCTGGCGGTGGTGTGCATGCTGGTGGCGGTGGTGCCCGTCACGCTCACGGGCTACGCCAGCTTCAACGAGTGGGGCCCCGACGCCCTGACCGACTGGCACGCCTGGGTGGGCGACGCCTTCTTGTACCTGGTGCTGGCCCATTTGGGCGGCCTGCTGGCCATCAGCCTGTGGCGCCGCAAAAACCTGACCACGCCCATGCTCACCGGGCGCACCGAAGGCCGTGGCCCTGACCTGGCCAAACACAACCACACCGCACTGGCTGTGCTGCTGCTGTTGGCTGTGGCGGCTTACATTGCCTGGGAGTGGAGCCAGTCCCCCAAGGGCCTGATCGACTGGCCCAGCCTGTGGGCACTGTTCAAAAACTGACCGCGTGCTGCGTGGCCAAATCTGAAGTTGAAACCTGAATTGTTTAAAGAGATAACCCCATGAAAACCTGGATGTGTGTGGTGTGTGGATTCATTTACGACGAGGCAGAAGGCCGCCCCGAAGACGGCATTGCACCCGGTACCCCCTGGGCCGATGTGCCAGCCAACTGGATGTGCCCCGAGTGCAACGTCGGCAAAGCCCAGTTTGAGATGGTGGAGCTGTGAGCCGCTCGCTCGGCATGTGCCGCAACTGCACGGGGCCAGTGGCATGAGTCGCTTGCCCGCGTTCACGCCCAGGCAGGCCTTGCTGCTTTCGGTTGCCGCTGCGCTGCTGACCATTGGCATGAAGTCAGGCGCGTGGTGGCTGACAGGCTCGGTGGGCTACCTGTCTGACGCGCTGGAGTCGCTGGTGAACCTGGCGGGTGCCAGCTTTGCACTCTGGATGGTGTCGGTTGCGCAGTCGCCTGCGGATGAGCGGCACCCGTTCGGCCACGGCAAAGCCGAATACTTTTCGGTGGCGTTTGAGGGCGGGCTGATTTTTCTGGCTTCGCTGGCCATTTTGCTGGCCGCAGGGGAGCGCTTGCTCAACCCCCAGCCCTTGGGTGCCCTGGGCGTGGGCACCGGTTTGTCGGTGGCGGCCAGTCTGATCAACCTGCTGGTGGCCCAGGTGCTGTTTGTGGTGGCGCGCCGCCACACCTCCATGGCATTGGAAGCCGATGCCCGCCACCTGATGACCGATGTCTGGACCACCGCCGGTGTCATTTTGGGCGTGGCTGCTGCCAGCCTGACCGGCTGGCTGTGGCTTGACCCGCTGATTGCGTGCCTGGTGGCCTTCAACATCCTGCGCGAAGGTGGGAGTCTGGTGCAACGTGCCATTCACGGCCTGCTGGACCAAGCCCTCAGCCCTGACAAGCTGGCGCAGTTGCAACACGCCCTTCAAACCACCACCGCCGCTGCAGGCTGCCAGTGCACCGGCCTGAAAACTCGTGCATCGGGTAGCCAGGCATTTGCCACGGTCAAGCTGCGCGTGCCCGGCCAGTGGACGGTGCTGCAGGCGCACACACTGGCAGATCAACTGGAGCAAGCCGTGATGACAGCGACCGGCGTGGACCTCACCACCCACATTGAGCCCATGGAGCCTGATTCGGCCCCGTCGCCAACCTTGGCTGCCCAATGAGCCCGAACGCCATGGCACACCAAGCCCGATCAGACCGTGTGGCCTGGGCAGGCCGCCAACACCCCATGCGGCGTCACAACTGGTCGATGTTGCAGGGGGAACACCGGGCCGTGCTGCTTGGTGGCGAATTGGTTGGGCGCGTTTCATCCGGGTTGCTGTTGCTCAGCCATCCCGTGCAGGGTCAGCGCGAGCACCAGTTGCTGGTTGGTGCTGGCGACTGGCTGGGTACCGAATGGCTGGGTCAGCCACCCACGCAACTGAGCATGACTGCGTTCACCGCTGTACGCGCCTCGTGGCGCGTCATCAGGCCAACGGCGTACCCCAGTGTTGTCATTGGTTGCTTGCAGGCCACACTGTCCCAGCACCAGCGGCGAGCCACAGAACTGTTGGCCTTGCGCACCGGTTCGGCAGACGAGCGGTGCCGCCATTTTCTGCACCTCATGGTGCGGTCCCAACCTGGGGCTGTGGGGGCTGAGAGGGCAGGCCCTTCGATAGACCTGCCACCGTTGAAGGCCATCGCCCATTTGCTGGATTTGGCTCCTGAAACCGCATGCCGCGCGCTGACCCGTGTCCGCAAGGCCATGGGGCAGGCGGCATGTGAAATGTCCAGCCCCGTGGGGGCGACCGAGCGGCTGCAGCCGGGCTATCTGAACGGCACCTGAACGCGCGCTTCAGGTGCCGTTAAGGGCAAGTTGCGCACCATGCTTGGGTGGCTTGTTCATTGAAGTTGCCACCCGCAGGGACAGTCTGCGTGCCCTGCTACCCCATTTTTTAAACCAAGGTACCTATGAAAATCCTGACGCCGTTTCCTGTTCGATTCATACTTTCCGCCGGTGCGGCGCTTGCCCTGGCGGCGTGTGGCGGCGGTGGGGCCGATCCCGTCCCAGGTCCGGCTCCCATCACACAGCAGCCTGCTGGCGTGGCCGCCACGTACGTGGGGCCCATCAGCGGTTTCGGGTCGGTAATCGTCAATGGCATGCGGTTTGACACCGTGGGAGCCACGATGGCGGATGACGATGGCCGACCCGTGCGCCTGCAAGATTTGTCGCTGGGCATGACGGTCAGTGTGGACGGCACCGCCGACGACGCCACTGCCCGTGGCGCTGCCAAATCGCTGGCGCTGCTGCGCGGTACCACCGGGCCCATCACCGCCCTGGATGCCGTGAGCCAGACCCTCACCGTGCTGGGCATGACGGTCAAGGCCACCCCGGCCACGGCGTACAAAGACGTGGCTGGTTTTGCGTCGCTGACCGTGGGCAGCGTGGTGGAGGTGTACGGCGTCGTGCAGTCTGACAACACGGTGTTGGCCACGCTGATTGACAAGGAAGATTCGGCCAGCACCCATCGGCTGGTGGGCCGCCTGAGTGGATTGAACACAGTGGCCAAGACCTTCCAGGTCGGCTCGCTGCAGGTCAGTTACGGTAGCGCAACGCTGGCAGGTGTGCTGGTTGACGGTGCGCTGGTCAACGTCAAGGCTGCACAGGCACCGGCGGGCGGCGTGCTGACTGCGAGCGAGGTGCGGGTGGGTGGCAGCAAGGGCTACAGCACCACGGTGGCGGCTGGTTCGTACCTGAAGATCAAGGGCGTGGCAGAGGCGGCACCCGTCAACGGCGTGCTGACCGTGTCGGGCACGCGGGTGAATGTGGCCCAGGCGGTGTACAAAAACGCGGGCACCATCCGTCCGGGCGATTTTCTGGAAATTAAAGGCGCATGGGATGGCAGCGTGTTGCTGGCCAGCAAGGTGGAGCTGGAAAACGATGACCGCGACAACGACGGCTACAAAGACAGCAACGAGCTGTATGGCGCAGTCAGCGCCCTTACCGCCGAGGGCTATGTGGTGATGAACGGCGTGACGGTGGACATCAGCTCGGCGTACTTTGACAAAGGCACCCGTGCCCAGTTGGCGGTTGGCGTGCCGCTGGAGGTCAAGGGCGTGGTGCAAGGCAACCTGTTCAAGGCCTACAAGGTGGAGTTCAAGTCGGGGTACAGCTCCAACGGCAGCTCCAGCAGCTCCAGCAGCTCCAGCAGCACCGGCTTTGAGTACGAGTCTTACGGCTTTGTGAGCGACTTTGTGTCGGTGTCCAGTTTCAAGGTCAACGGCATGGCCGTGGATGCCTCGGCCGCCCGATTCGAAGACGGCACCCCCGCCAACCTGGCCAACGGCGCGTACCTGGAAGTCAAAGGCGCGCAGAACGCGCAGGGCGTGTTCGTGGCGCGCAAGATTGAGTTCAAACGCTACCGTTGAACCGAGGTTGCGCTGCGGGTGAATGTGATGGGCATGGGGCGCACACCCCATGCCCGGAGCCTTGGACCGACATTGCTGTGGCCACGGTGGCGCAAAACCCAGATGTCGGCGAGAAAAAAAGGGTGACCAGGCCCAGATTTGGGTGCACAAATTTCGCAGCCAGGGCCAGCTTGACTGCTGGACCACACCCGCGAAGACGCGGTGCGCCTGGTGTACCTGGAAGCGTTGAGGCCACACGAAAACTTCTACCGTGATTTTTGAAGCAATGACGCATTGGCGGGCCAGACCAGATGGCCCGGCTGGATTTCTGGGGCGTCCTTGCGTAGGAAAATAGGGACGATGTTCAGCCACGCACAACCGCCGCGTACACCTTGGGGCAACTTTCCCGATGTGCTGATCCACGCCAGCGAGTCGGCGGTCAAACAGCACCCGGCTTATGGGGCCGCTAAGTCCGGCAATGGCGCTGCTGCCACAGCGTTGGTCAACGCCACAATGAGTGATGCCATGAACCTTGCTCTCCTGCACTTGCTGCAAGGGCATACCCCGGTGTTGGTCAGCGCGCATGCCTATGAGCGGGAGGGCATTAATGCCATTCCCGAGAGTTTTGCGGTTGAAATCAGCAAAGCCTTGGACTGGCCACACGACGTAGGCGTGGCGCAAATGAACGTTGTGGCCCACACCGGTGCAGACGGCTTCGCGCGCATGGCGCGGCAAGCCGAATTTACCGGCGTTGTTCAGCCCGGTGTTGACTACGTGCTGGTTGATGACTTTGTCGGCATGGGTGGCACGCTTGCGAACCTGAAGGGCTATATTGAGACAAATGGAGGCCGGGTGCTCGCAGCGGTGTGCTTGACGGGAAAACCCCACTCTTCCAAACTGGCACTTTCGCCCACGCGGCTTGACGAACTGAGGAAAAAACATGGAGCAGAACTTGAACGCTGGTGGGTGGAGCGATTTGCTCACTCCTTCGACGCGCTTACTGAATCAGAAGCTCGGTACCTCTCCCGAACTGAGGCGGCTGACACCATCCGAAATCGAATTGCTGCTGCAAAGTAAGCGCGAACTGGCCGAACAAGCCTTTGCCACCCCCACAAGGGCATCCATGCACAAAGTGGTGATGGCCGGATGAACACGGCAACACCTGCCCAGATTTGAACGAGTGCAGCCGACATGAACCTCGCCAGCGATGGCTCACCGACGTCCTGAGTCCGCAGTGTCAGCCAGGTTGCCAGCGCGTCCCTCTGCCCTTCACACCAACAACGGCGGCTCCTGCATGGCCTCGGTTTGTTCTTCCAGCTGGTGCACCTGGCCGGCCCAGTAGTCGCTGCTGCCAAACCACGGGAAGTTGATGGGAAAGGTGGGGTCTGCCCAGCGGCGGGCCAGCCAGGCGCTGTAGTGAATTTGCCGCAGCGTGCGCAGTGGCTCAATCAGCACCAGCTCGCGCCGGTCAAACGGGCGGAACTGTTCGTAGCCGTCGAGCAGGGCACTCAGGGCCACGGTCTGTTGCGCCCGGTCGCCGCTGAGCAGCATCCACAGGTCTTGCACGGCGGGGCCGGTGCGGGCGTCGTCCAGGTCCACAAAGTGGGGGCCGCCGCCGGGCCGCTCGGTGGGCGTCCAGAGGATGTTACCGGGGTGGCAGTCGCCGTGCAGGCGCAGGGTGGTCAGGTGGGGGCTGGGTTGGGCACTGTCGCAGGTATCCCACTCATTTTTTAAGTCAAATTGTGCTTTTTCGCTTGTTTTGCATGGATAGTTTGCTATGCCTGGTGCCACGGTGTTCAATACGTTCAGGGCCTGTGCCAGGGCTTTTTCCCAGCGGGACTGCATGTCCAGCGGCACCATCTGGTGGCCCAGCAGCCAGTCGCGCGAGTCCAGGGCAAATGTCTGGGTGGTCAAGGCAGGGCGGTGTACGAAGGGCCGCTGCTCGCCCACGGCGTGGATGCGGGCAATGAAGCGGCCCACCCATTCCAACACCTCAAAGTCGTCCAGCTCGGGGCGGCGGCCGCCTTTGCTGGGGCTGACCGAGAAGCTGAACGGGCCAAAGTGGTGCAGCGTCTGCCCATTCAGTGCGAGAGGGGCGACCACGGGCACGTCGGCGGCGGCCAGCTCGGCGGCAAAGGCGTGTTCTTCGGCAATTTGCTCGGTGCTCCAGCGCTCGGGCCGGTAAAACTTCAGCACCACCGTGCGGTGACCCTGTACGGCTTCGTCCAGGTGGACCTGGTACACCCGGTTTTCGTAGGAGCTCAGCGCCATCAGGCGGCCGTCGCCACACAGGCCGACGCTGTCCAGGGCATCAAGCACGAACTCGGGGGTCAGGGTTTGGAAGGCGTGGGTGGGTGTGTCGGTTTGCATGGTCCCATTGTCGGGGTGGACGTCGGGGTGGGCTCATGCCTGAAAATCGCCCTCATGACTCAGGCACCTTCTTCCAAGCGGCGGCTTCACATCATTCGGCGTGGGCTGCTGTACTCGCTGGCGCTGGCACTGTGCATTTTGTGGCTGGGCGGCGTTGGCTTTTGGTGGCTGGAGCCCAAGGTGCGCAGCCTGAGCGATGGTTTGTGGCTGGCGTTTACGACCGCAGCCACGGTGGGGTATGGCGATTTGGTGCCCACCACGCTGGCTTCGCGCAGCTTTTCGGTGGTGGTGGTGCTGCTGGGGCTGGCGGTGCTGTCGCTGGTAACTGCCTCGCTCGCAGCCATTTTTATCGAGCGTGAGGTGGAGGAGGAGGAGCGGCAAATCGAGCGGGATTTGCGCCGCGACATCATGCAGCTGCGCAATGAGTTGCACCTGTTGCGCCAGGAGTTGCGAGAGGCGCTGGCCCCCCAAACCGACCTCCCCCGTGACCTATGATGGACCGAACCCATGCAGCCCATGACCACCTCTGACCCCCGCCTACCCCAAGCGCCCCGCCCGCCTGAAACTGCCCAACCATCCAAGCCCCCGGGGGCCCAGCGTGCGGGCAAAGCAGGCCAACCGCGCCAGCTCCAGCCTGGCCGGGCTTCCAGCCATGGCGTTGCAGCCAGCCAGGGCTTGCAGCCAGTGGCTGGGCTGGAGCTGCACCCCGGCCAGTCGGTGGAGCTGCTCAAGGAGCTGCACATCCTCACCCGAGAGGGCAAGCTCAACCAGGACAGCCGCCGCAAGTTGAAGCAGGTCAACCACCTATTGCAGTTCATCGAGCCGCTGTTGCAGCAGGTGCTGGACGAACGCGGCGACGTGACGCTGGCCGACCACGGCGCGGGCAAGTCCTACCTGGGCTTCATGCTGTACGACCGGTTTTTCAGCCAGCGCAGCGTGGGCCAGGTGTTTGGCATCGAAACCCGCACCGAGCTGGTGGCCAAGTCCCAGCAACTGGCGCAGCGTTTGGGGTTTGGGCGCATGCATTTTTTGCCGCTGAGTGTGCAAGCCAGCATGACCAGTGCCGCGTTGCCTGCCCACATCGACGTGGTGACTGCCTTGCATGCCTGCGACACCGCCACCGACGATGCCATTGCCTTTGGCCTGGCCAAACAGGCACGCCACCTGGTGCTGGTGCCGTGTTGTCAGGCCGAGGTGGCGGGTGTGTTGCGCAAACACAAGGCACTCAATCTGGCCAAAAATCCCTTGAGTGAAATCTGGCGCCACCCGCTGCACACCCGTGAATTCGGCAGTCAGATCACCAACGTGCTGCGCTGCCTGCAGTTGGAGGCGCACGGCTACAGCGTCACTGTGACAGAGCTGGTGGGCTGGGAGCACTCCATGAAAAACGAGCTGATCCTGGCCAGCAAGGTGGGCAGCGGCAAGCGCAGCGCGCAAGAGCGGCTGGCCCAGGTGCTGCAAGAGCTGGGCCTGGAAGAACTGACCCGGCGCTTTGGCATCTGACACCGCATGACCACCACCGACCTGTCATTTTTGTTGCAAAGCATCGCCTGGCCGCTGGTGCTGCTGGTGGCGTGGTTGCTGGCTGACATGCTGTACCAGCGCTGGCACCTGCCGCGTGTGACGAGCTACGTGGCTGTGGGCATGCTGGCTGGTGCCGTGAATTTGCCGGGGCTGACCACCGACATATCGGGCCTGCCATTTATGGCCACGGTGGCGCTGTCGCTGGTGCTGTTTGAGTTGGGTTACCGCATCAACCTGCGCTGGTTTCTGGCCAACCCCTGGGTGCTGCTGGCGGGGTTGCTGGAGTCGGGGCTGACCTTTGGGCTGGTGTTTGTCGCCACAGGGTGGTGGCCGGAGTTGGGCCTGCATGTGCGCCTGGCGATTGCCTCGCTGGCCATGGCCAGTTCGCCCGCAGGCATTCTGCGGGTGGTGCACGAGTTGCGCAGCGCGGGGCAGGTGACCGAGCGCATCGTCCACCTCACCGCCATCAATTGCCTGCTCTCGGTGCTGGTGCTCAAGGTGGTGGTGGGTGCGCGGGCACTGGATGTCTCGGGCAATGTGGGGCACGCAGCTTTTGCCAGCCTGCATGTGCTCATGACATCGGTGGTGGTGGGTGGGGCGCTGGGGTTTGCCATGCCCCGCTTGCTGCGGGGGCGCTGGGCCGCTTCGGCCGATGGTGCCAGCGTGGTGTTTGTGCTGTCGGTGATCCTGCTCACCACCGCTGCCTATGGCCTCAAACTCTCGCCGTTGTTGGCTGCACTGACCTTTGGCATCGTTGCCCGTGAGCGCCGGGTACATCTGACGCACAACCAACGCAACTTTGGCACCGCTGGCGACTTGCTGGGGGTGTTTCTGTTTGTGTACATCGCCGCTGTGCTGGAGTGGTCTGACGTGGTCAATGGCTTGTTGCTGGGCGCGGTGCTGGTGCTGGTGCGCGTCGCAGCCAAGACCCTGGTCACCGTTGCCACGGCGCGGGTCAGCGGCATCACCGTCAAAAAAGGCCTCATGACCGGGTTGGCCCTGAGCCCCATGTCCGCCTTTGTGGTGCTGTTGGTGGCACAGACCGAAATGGTGAAATTTGACCTGGCCACCAACACCCTGGCCGCCATGGCCGGCATGGTGCTGATACTGGAGCTGCTGGGCCCCGTGGTGACCCAGCGCGCCCTGATGGCCGCGCGCGAGGCCCAAACCCCTACCGACGGCTGAGAGGCTGAGAGAACCCGCTATGCCACTGGAAGCCTTTTCAAGCTCCGCCTCGCTGACCATGGGCGTCGAGCTTGAGCTGCAAATCGTCAACGCCTACGACTTTGACCTGTCCAGCAGCGCCGATGACCTGCTGGAGCTGCTCGGCCGCAAGCCGTTCCCTGGGGCAGTGACTCCCGAAATGACCCAGAGCATGATCGAGGTGGCCACGGGCATACACACCCACCACGGCCCCATGCTGGCGCAGCTGGTACAGATTCGCGACACCCTCATTACCGCGTGCGACCGTCTCAACATTGACCTGGCCGGTGGGGGCACCCACCCGTTTCAGCATTGGTTCGACCAGCGTATTTTTTCCAAACCCCGGTTTCGGGAGCTCAGCAGCCTGTATGGCTACCTGGCCAAGCAGTTCACCGTGTTTGGCCAGCATGTGCACATTGGCTGTGCCAGTGCCGATGAGGCGCTGTTTTTGCTGCACTCGCTCAACCGGTATGTGCCGCATTTCATTGCGCTGAGCGCCTCGTCGCCGTACCTGCAAGGGGTGGACACCCTGTTTGACTCATCCCGCCTGAACTCGGTGTTTGCGTTTCCGCTGAGTGGGCGCGCGCCGTTCACCCTGAGCTGGGACGACTTCTCGTCCAACTACTTCACCAAAATGGAGTCCACAGGGGTGGTCAACTCCATGAAGGACTTTTACTGGGACATTCGTCCCAAGCCCGAGTTTGGGACCATCGAACTCAGGGTGTGCGACACCCCGCTGACTGTGCAGCGGGCTGCTGCCCTGGCGTGCTACCTGCAGGCGCTGTGCCGACACCTGCTGGAACGCTCCGAGCCCATGCCCGAAGAAGACGACTACCTGGTCTACAACTACAACCGGTTCCAGGCTTGCCGTTTTGGCATGGACGGCACCATGGTTCACCCCAAAACCCGCAAGCAAATCAGCATCCGTGAAGATGTGCTGGCCACCCTGCGCCTATTGCAACCCCACTTGCAAGCGCTGGACTCTCTGGCGGTGCTGGACGAGCTGGAGGCCGTGACCGGCACAGGTGGCAACCACGCCACCTGGTTGCGTGCCCAGTTTGCAGACTTCGGCAGCGTGCAGGGGGTGGTGCGCTCGGCGGTGGACGCCTTGCGGGCGTAAGAGACTTACCCAAGTGTCGGGTGTAGCCGACACAGCCGATTCAGCGTTTGGTGGCCTTGTGTGCCATCACACCCAGGCTGCTGCCAAGAAGGCTACCCTGCTCAACCTGAAGCCCACCACCAAAACCATTTCATTGCGCCTGCCGCAGCATGTGCTGGACTCCTTGAAAGTGGCAGCCATTGCCCGAGATGTGCCCCACCAATTGCTCTTTTCACTCACCCCGCAAACCGCTTGCGCGTCAGCGCCAACGCCACCCAGAATCCCACCGCCGCGTAGGCCACCAGCACGCCCAGGTGCAGCAGCACATCTGTGGGCCAGTGGTCCATGAACAGGGGGCGCACCAGGGCCACCGCATGGGTCAGCGGCAGCGCTTGCGAGAGCGCCTGCACCGCCGGGGGCAGTGTGTTGAGCGGAAAGAACACGCCGCTCAAAAACATGGTGGGCGTGAGAAACAGCGTGAAGTAGTACGTGAAAAAGTCGTAGCCCTTGGCCAGGGCGTTGAACACCAGCGCCAGGCTGGCAAAGGTGACGCCCGCCAGCGCCAGCACTGGCAGGGCCAGCAGCAGCTTTGGGCTGTGACTGATGCCCAGCGCCAGCATCACCCCCAAAATGGCGGTGACCGTGAACACCGATTTGTAGGCCGCCCACAGCATTTCGGCCAGCACCACGTCGTCCAGGCGCACAGGGGCGTTGAGGATGCCGTCCCAGGTTTTTTGCACATGCATGCGCGAAAAGGCCGAGTACAGGGCCTCAAAGCTGGCTGCGTTCATGGCGCTCATGCAGATGCTGCCGCTGGCCAGAAACAAGATGTAGGGCACCTTCTCTGTGCCCATGTCCACCTGGCCCACCAGTGCGCCCAGGCCGTAGCCAAAGGCCACCAGCCACATCAGCGGCTCGGCAATGTTGCCCACCAGGCTGGGAATGGCCAGCTTTTTCCACACCAGCAGGTTGCGCTGCCACACCGGCCACCAGCGCATGGACAGTTGCGGGGCGCGCCAGTGGGAAGGTGCGGCTGCTGGGGCTGGTGGTGGCTCTGTCAGGGCGGGGGTGGTGTGCATGCCCACATTGTCCGCAATCGGGGCTGGTTTACAGTGGTGTGCAGTCTCAATCACCCACGAAAGTCACCGCATGACCACCCTTGGCACCCCCTTGTCCCCCCACGCTACCAAAGTGATGCTGCTCGGCTCCGGCGAGCTGGGCAAAGAGGTGCTGATCGCCCTGCAGCGCCTGGGTGTGGAAACCATCGCTGTCGACCGCTACGACAACGCCCCCGGTCAGCAAGTGGCGCACCACAGCCGCACCATCACCATGAGTGACCCGGTGCAGCTCAAGGCACTGATCGAGGCTGAGCGTCCGCACCTGGTGGTGCCCGAAATCGAGGCGATAGCCACCCCCATGCTCGAAGAGCTGGAAGCCGCTGGCGTGGTGAAAGTGGTGCCCACCGCCCGCGCCGCCCGCCTGACCATGGACCGCGAAGGCATACGCCGTCTGGCCGCCGAAACCCTCAAGCTGCCCACCAGCCCCTATGTGTTTTGCGATTCGCTGGCCGAGCTGCAAGCTGCCATCGACGGCACAGGTGGTAAGCCCGCCATCGGCTACCCGTGTGTGGTGAAACCGGTGATGAGCAGCAGCGGCAAAGGCCAAAGCAAGATCGACGGCCCGGCCGACGTGGCCAAGGCATGGGAGTACGCCATGGCCGGTGGCCGCGTGAGCCACGGCCGCGTGATCGTGGAAGGCTTCATTGACTTTGACTACGAAATCACCCAGCTCACCGTGCGGGCCCTGGGTGCCGATGGCCGGGTGCTGACCCACTTCTGCGACCCCATCGGCCATGTGCAGGTGAGTGGCGACTACGTGGAAAGCTGGCAGCCCATGGCCATGCACCCCTCCGCGCTGGCCGCGTCCCGCCACATCGCCAAAACCGTGACCGACAACCTGGGGCTGGGCCTGGACGGCAAGCCCGCCGGGCTGGGCCTGTTTGGCGTGGAGCTGTTTGTGAAGGGCGAGGAGGTGTGGTTCAGCGAGGTCAGCCCCCGCCCGCACGACACTGGGCTGGTGACGCTGTGCACCCAGCACCAGAGCGAGTTCGAGCTGCACGCCCGTGCCATCTTGGGGCTGCCGGTGGACACCAGCCTGCGCAACCCCGGCGCCAGCGCCGTGATTTATGGTGGCGTGGAGGCCGAAGGCATCGTGTTTGATGGTGTGGACGAGGCCCTGCGTGTGCCCGGGACCGACCTGCGTTTGTTCGGTAAACCCGAGAGCTTTACCAAGCGCCGCATGGGCGTGGCGCTGGCCAGGGCGGCTGACACGGACGCTGCCAGGGCAAACGCCAAGTTGGCAGCCAGTCTGGTAAGGCCTCGGAAAATTTGAACAAAAAAGCCAATCAGCGCTTATTGCGTATCAATAGTTTGCTATAACAATATATACATAGCAAACTATTGAATGCTGGTAAGCGGTAAAGCCATTTTCAATCAATATTTCAGCCGCCTTCCCGAATTTGGCGGCCGGTCAGTTTCAAAAACAAGTCCTCCAAGTTGGCTGGGCGGTGCAGGGTGCGCAGCCCCGGGTGGGCCTGCAGAGCGGCCAGCAGGGGCGCGGCATTGGCGGTGTAGAAAAACAGGGTTTCGCCGCTGGTCTCGGTTCGCGCGGCGTGCCGCGTCAGCCCGGTGTCGTCCCGCAGGGCCAGCGCGCCTTGGCCGTACACCTCCACCACATCGGGCTCCAGGTGCTGGGCAATCAGGTCGCGGGGCTTGCCCTCGGCAATCGCGCGGCCGTGGTCCAGCACCAGCAGGCGGTTGCACAGACGCTCGGCCTCGTCCATGAAGTGGGTGGTCAGCAAAATGGCGGTGCCCTGTGCCAGCAGCCTCTGCAAACGCTCCCACATCAGGTGGCGGGCCTGCGGGTCCAGCCCGGTGGTGGGCTCGTCCAGCATCAGCAGCGCCGGTTGGTTGATGAGTGCGCGCGCCAGCGACAGGCGGCGCTTCATGCCCCCCGACAACTCGCCCGGCTTGGCCTGGGCCTTGTGGCTCAGGGCTGCAAACTCCAGCAGCCTGGGGATGCGCTCACTCAGCACCGCTTCTTTCAGGCCAAAGTAGCGGCCATAGACGCGCAGGTTCTCGGCACACGAAAAGTCGGGGTCCAGGGTGTCGAACTGACTTACCACGCCGAGGCGGGCCTTGATGGGCAGCGCGTCCTGCGGCATGTGACGCACTGGCCCACCCAGCGGGTCGTGGAAGGCCACCTGGCCCTGGTCGGGCGTGGTCAGGCCCAGACACATGCGCAGGGTGGTCGTTTTGCCCGCGCCGTTGGGGCCAATCACCCCCAGGCATTCGCCGGGCGCCAGCGCAAACGACAGGTCACTGACCACCGTCTGCGCACCAAAGCGCTTGGTCAGGTGTTGGATGTCAAGGATGGGGGATGTCATGGGCTGGCATTGTCTGCCAATGCGCCAGGTCAGGCTTTGTTGGGGTGAGGTGGGGGTCGGTCGCATGGAGCCCGATCCCCCAAGTGGGGGATGGACACGATCGTGACCATGCAGACAATGGTTGTCAAGAAACAGGCAGCGGCCTGGCAAAGCAATCAGGGAGTGCATATGACAGAGCGCATCAAGCGTTGGATCGCTGACACCTGGTGTGGCGTGTCAGGTTTGGAGCAGTTGTTCGGCCTGAAGGCGGGCATGAGCCTGCACGAGTTGTCCGCATTGACTCCATTGGTGCCGGTGCCTGGCGCACAGGGCTTGTACTGCACGATGCAGCTGCCCCAGGCATGGCCGGAGTTCGAGCGCTATGTTCTGGAAATCAGTTCCACCCATGGGCTTTGCAAAATCGTGGCGCACACCCCAACGCTGTACAGCGATGCAAGCGGCAAGTGCCTGCGCGGGTGTTTCGATGGCGTAGCCGCCCGTATCAACCGGCGAGCCAACAGCAGCCAGCGCTACGACGTGTACCAGTCGGGCAGTGTGTTTGCTGACCCCGATCTCTGGATGGTCGCCTTGCATCTGGGTGACGCAGCCCTGGCTGAGCTGTGGACTGGCTCCGACTTGGCGGGGGTGGTTGGTGTTCAGGCGGCGGCGCTCCGGGTGAAGTCTGTTGACGTGTACCGCGGTGCTTTGGAGCTGATGCTTGAGCTTGACAACTTTCAGGCCCATGCCGCTGATGCCGATGCGCTGAGCCGTGTGCGGGCTCAGGCAACCGGCGCCATGCCGGGATGCTCGGTGGTCTGACTTTGCAATGCCTTTGCCTCCAATCCCGAAGCGGGCCTGATGGGTATCACCACCGTGCACGGTGACCAGGGCAAACCCATCGGGAGCCATGTGCCGTCTTTCGGGGACAGCATGGTGTTGATGGTTTTCAAGGCCGGCACGTTCTGAGGCCGAGCGATTCATTCACACCCTAGAATCCGGGCGTCCGGTGGTGCGCGTGGTTGGGCCGTGGTTTTGACGCCTGATTCTGCCCCCACAGGGCGGTGCCCATCGCTGCCGAGCGCAAGTTCCACAGGACCATCCAAGGAGTGTGTGTGTCAGATGTTTGGGCCGTGGCCCCCCAGTACCTGTTGCCCAAGCGGGCCCTCACCCAATTGGCCGGTGCCTTCGCGAGGGCAGAGCTTGGTGCGTTGACCACCTGGGTCATCCGCCGCTTCATCGACCGCTACGGCGTCAACATGGCCGAAGCCGCAGCGCCCGATGCCGCCAGTTACCCCAGCTTCAATGCGTTTTTTACCCGACCGCTGAAGCCCGGCGCACGCCCATTGGCCGCTGCCCGCTGGGTGTGCCCGGTGGATGGGGCGATCAGTCAGCTGGGTGCCATCGACGGTGACCAGATTTTTCAGGCCAAGGGGCACCGCTACTCCACCACGGCCCTTTTGGGGGGTGATGCGGCTGAGGCTGGGGCTTTCGAGGGTGGGCATTTCGCGACCATCTACCTCAGCCCACGGGACTACCACCGGATTCACATGCCCTGCGCCGGTGAGTTGCGCCGCATGGTGTACGTGCCGGGTGACCTGTTCTCCGTCAACCCGGCTACCGCGCGGGGGGTGCCCGGCTTGTTTGCGCGCAATGAGCGGGTGGTGTGCCACTTCGACACACCTCATGGCCCGCTGGCGCTGGTGCTGGTGGGTGCCACCATTGTGGGCAGCATGGCCACTCCCTGGCACGGCGTCGTCAACCCGCCTCGCCGACCCGATGTCCAGACATGGAACTACGCCTCAGGCGAGGTGAACCTGGCCCAAGGCGAGGAGATGGGCCGCTTTTTGCTGGGCTCTACGGTGGTGCTGCTGTGGCCCCGTGGCGGCATGTCCTGGAACCCCACCTGGGTGCCTGGGCAGTCGGTCAGGCTGGGGGAGTGCATGGCCGATTCGGCTGCTGCCTGAGCGTTCCATTGGCAGACGGGGCGATTGATTTACGTCAAATGAATCCAGCGCTAGAGGGTTGCCTCTGGTTCAAGACTGGTAGTTACCCTTACAGTTGGCGCTTCGCGTGCGGCTGTAGGCCGTGCCTGTCATTGTTTGTATTGGAGTCAGATGCCCATGCCCGCTCACACCCCCAGCCCCATGCCCGATGCACCGGTCAGCGCGTTCCAGGTGTTGGACGACAAGGTTCATGCCCAGCTGTCCGAGACGTCCATGGGCCTGTCACCCATTGCGCTGGCGCTGGCGCAGGCCGATTGGGCCTTGCACCTGGCGGTTTCGCCTGGGCGCCAAATGGTCCTGGCCAACCGGGCGCTTGAGCTGGGCGTGCAGGCCTGGCGCGGCGCGTTCAGCCCTGTCTCGGCCGACGCCAAGCCCGACCAGGACACCCGCTTTGCGGATGCAGCCTGGGGCCAGTGGCCCTTCAATGCGCTGCGCGAAGGCTTCAAGGCCACCGACGCCTGGTGGCGCGAGGCCACCCGGGTCGATGGCGTGTCCCCCCACCACAGCCACATGGTGGAGTTTTTCACCCGCCAGGGGGTCGATGCCCTGTCGCCGTCCAACTGGCCGTTGTCCAATCCCACGGTGCTGAAGTCCGGCCTGGATTCGGGCGGGCAGACCTGGGTCAAGGGCTTTCAGCGCTACATGCAAGACATGAGTGAGCGCCAGCGGGCCCGCGCCGCCCATGAGGAAGATCGGCTGCAGCCCTTGCCCTTTGCGGTGGGCAAGGATGTGGCGGTCACGCCTGGTAAGGTGGTGTTTCGCAACCGGCTCATCGAGCTGATTCAGTACACCCCCACCACCGAGGTGGTTCATCCGGAGCCTTTGCTCATCGTGCCCTCGTGCATCATGAAGTACTACATCCTGGACCTCTCGCCTGAGAACTCCATGGTGCGTTACCTGGTGGGGCAGGGCTTTACAGTGTTCATCGTGTCGTGGCGCAACCCCGACGAGTCGGACCGCGACCTGGGCATGCAGGACTACCTGCAGATGGGTGTCATGGATGCCATGGCAGCCATCCACAGCCAAACCGGCGCACCCCGCATTCATTCGCTGGGGTACTGCCTGGGCGGGACGTTCCTGGCGATTGTGGCGGCGGCCATGGCCCGCAAGGAGCGGCAGTCGGCCCAGCACACGCCGCACCGCCGCCGCGAGGACGCGGTGCGTGCCGGGGCCCTGCCGGAGTTGGCGTCCGTCATTTTGCTGGCGGCGCAGACCGACTTCAGTGAGCCGGGCGAGCTTGGTGTGTTCATTGACGATGACCAGCTCAAAACCCTGCGCGAGCACATGTCCAAAACCGGCTATCTGTCGGGCAAGGCCATGGCGGGAACCTTCCAGTTTCTGAACTCGCGCGACCTGATCTGGTCACGCAACACCCGCCGCTACCTGCTGGGCCAGGACGAGGTCGGCAACGACATGATGAGCTGGAATGCCGATGTCACCCGCCTGCCCGAGCGCATGCATTCGGAGTACTTGTCGTCTCTGTTCCTCAACAACGCGCTCGCCTCTGGCCACTACCGAGTGGCGGGGGAGGGTGTGGCGCTCATGGACATCAAGGCGCCGCTCATGGTGGTGGGCACGTTGCGCGACCACGTGTCGCCATGGCCGTCGGTGTACAAAATTCACCTGCTGACAGACACCCACACGACATTTGTGCTGGCCGCGGGTGGGCACAATGCAGGCATCGTGTCCGAGCCAGGCCATCCACGCCGCAGCTACCAGATGGCCAGTGTGGACAAGGGCCATGGTTGGACCGATCCCCAGGAGTGGGTGGAGCAGGCTCCCCTGTTCCAGGGCTCGTGGTGGGAGGCCATGTCGGCGTGGCTCAAGGCGCGTTCTGGTGCGCCCGTGGCCCCGCCAACCATCGACGACACCCAAGTGCTGTGCGACGCACCTGGGGTTTATGTAAAGGTGCGCTATGTCGATTGATTCATCCCCTGAACTCAAAGCCATTGATGACCGACTCCACCGCATGGAGGGGTCCATGGAGGAGCTCAATGCGCGCATCGCCCGCTTGGCCATTGCGCTGGGGGTGTCGTTGGAGTCTGACCACGAGGTGCAGCAGGTCATGCAGCGCAAGTCGTTTCAGCAAGTGGCCCCACCCCAGGCCAAGCCCAGGGCGACGGATCGCCGGTCTGGCACACAGCTTGCGTTTAAAGGGCTGGACCGCCGCTCGGGCTCTGACCGCCGCCTGGCCTACAAATGGGAAGAGCTGCGGGGCTTGCTGGTGCTGCGCTACGGCGTGGAAAAAACCTATGTCGAACAGGTGGGCCTGGACGCCACCCGCGAGATCATGACCACGGCCGAGCAGCACCTGCAGCGCGACGGCTTCCGCCCTGGGGCTGACGGGGTCAATCTCGACTCCTTCCGGTCACCCTCCTGACACGGCGGCGTCACGCGGCGCTGCTCTCATTTGGCCAGGCCACCTGCCGTTGTCGGCAGGTCTGCATGGCCGTTGTTGTTGATTTTTTTCATTTGGACGACTTGCATGACCCTTCACACCACATCACCGTTTGGACTGGCAGGAAAAAAAGGCCTCATCCTAGGGCTGGCCAGCGAGCAAAGCATTGCCTGGGGCTGTGCCCGCATGGCCCAGCAGCAGGGCGCAGAGGTGGTGGTTTCCTGCCTCAATGAAAAAGCTGTGGGTTTTGTCCAGCCCCTGACCGAGCCGCTGGGGATGGACCTGCAGGTTTGCAACGTCGAGCAACCCGGCGAGATGGCGCGCCTGGTGGACCACGCGGTCGCCAAGATGGGGCATCTGGACTTTTTGGTGCATTCCATTGCCTGGGCGCCTCTGGAGGACCTGCACGGTCGGGTCATTGACAGCAGCAGCACCGGGTTTGCCCGGGCCATGGAAGTGTCGTGCCACTCATTCGCCCAGTTGGCCCACCTGTGTGCACCCCACATGCCGCATGGCGGCAGCATGCTGGCCATGACTTACCTGGGGGCCGATGAGGCGGTGCCCCACTATGGGTTGATGGGCCCCGTCAAGGCAGCGCTGGAGTCGCTGGTGCGCTACATGGCGCTGGAGCTGGGGGGCAAAGGTATCCGGGTGCATGCGGTGTCGCCAGGGCCCATTTCTACCCGCGCGGCCCGTGGAATTGCACATTTTGACGAGCTGATGGCCCATGCCGTGCAGAAAGCCCCGCTGCAGCGCCTGGTTACGCTGGACGAAATTTCACAGCTTTGCACCTTTTTGGCCTCCGACGCGTCGTCGGGCATGACGGGCCAGACCATTTATGTCGATGGCGGCTGCCACGCGGTGGCCTGAGGGATTTGTCCTTGCCCATTGACCCGCGCGGGCGCCCCATGCGCCCGCACCTGAACCTACCTGAAGGAACACCATGAACACCACACCCCACACCGAGTGGCTGGAAAACATCACCTACGACGAGCTCAGCATTGGCCAGAGCGCCCGACTGCTGCGCACCCTGACGCTGGCCGATATCCAGGCGTTTGCCGCTGTCTCGGGCGACACCAACCCCGCCCACCTGAATGCCGAGTACGCCAACGACACCCTGTTCCATGGGGTGATTGCCCATGGCATGTGGGGCGGCGCGCTCATTTCCGCGTTGCTGGGCACACAGTTCCCTGGCCCTGGCACCATCTACCTGGAGCAGGTGCTGCACTTCACCAAGCCGGTGCGTATCGGTGACACCCTGGCCGTCATGGCCACGGTGGTCTCCAAAGACGATGCCAAAAAACGGGTCGAGCTGGATTGCCTGGTGACCAACCAGAAAGGCGACCGGGTGTTGCACGGCACCGCGCGGGTGCTGGCCCCCACCCAAAAGGTGCGTCTGCCCAAGCCCAATCTGCCGGAAATCAAGCTGTTCGATCCCGAGGCGCGGTACAAAGAGCTGTTGGCCAGGGGCAATGACATTGCAGCGGCCCGTTGCGCAGTGGTCCACCCCTGCGACATCGAGTCGCTGACGGGTGCAATGGACGCGGCCCGCCATGGGCTGATTGTTCCTGTGCTCATTGGCCCGGCCACCCGCATACAGTTTCTGGCCAAAGAGGCCGGTCTGGATCTGACCAACGTCGAGATCGTGTCTGTGCCCCACAGCCATGCGGCCGCCGACAAGGCCGCCGAACTGGCTGCCAACGGGGATGTGGAAATGATCATGAAGGGAAGTCTGCACACCGACGAGCTGATTCATGCCGTTTTGGCCCTGCCCGCGTTGCGCACCGAGCGGCGCATGTCGCATGTGTTCCGTTTCGATGTGCCGCTGTACCCCAAGCCCCTGCTCATCACCGATGCGGCGCTGAACATCCGACCCTCTTTGTCCGAAAAGCGGGACATCATCCAAAACGCCATCGATTTTTGTCGGGTGTTGGGGGTGGAGCAGCCCAAGGTGGCGATTTTGTCGGCAGTTGAAACGGTCAATCCAGCCATTCCATCGACCATCGATGCTGCGGCGCTGTGCAAAATGGCCGACCGTGGTCAGATCAAAGGCGGCTTGCTTGACGGCCCGCTGGCCTTTGACAACGCCATTTCCGCCCATGCCGCACAGATCAAGGGCATTGCGTCGTGTGTGGCTGGGGATGCCGACATCCTGGCGGTGCCGGATCTGGAGTCGGGCAACATGCTGGCCAAACAGCTGGAGTACCTGGCAGGTGGCACAGGCTCCGGCCTGGTGCTGGGTGCGCGGGTGCCCATTGCGCTGACCAGTCGCGCCGACGGGCCGCGTGCGCGCGTCGCCTCTGCACTCCTGGCGCTGCTGGTGGTCCACAACGCTCGCCGGGACCATCCCCGGGTCGAGTGGTCGGTCTGAGGGGGTGGTATGGCCATACTCGCTGTCAACGCCGGTTCATCGACCCTGAAGTTTTCCTTGCACCCGCGCCAGGGTACGCAGGTGCTGGCCAGTGTGCTTTCGGGCAGCATCCAGGGCTTGGAGCCCGGTGGGCAGCCCGAAGTGACGTGGTCGTTTCAGGGGCAGCCGCAGCGGCAAACCCTGGCTGCAGCACAGAGCGACGCGTTCGGCGCGGCGCTGGCCCATCTGGGGCAGTTGCTGGCGTCGGTGCCAGGCCTGCCGACCATTGAGGCGGTGGCACACCGGGTGGTCCACGGTGGCCAGGACTACGCCGCCAGCGTGCGGGTCACCGACGAGGTGCTGGCCCGTTTGGCGCTGTTGAACTCACTGGCGCCGCTGCACCAGCCGCACAACCTGCAGGGCGTGCGGGCCTTTGCCAAGGCTTTTCCCCACCTGCCGCAGGTAGCGTGTTTTGACACAGCCTTTCACGCCACCCTGGCTGAGGTGGACTACCTGTTTGCCCTGCCCACCGCATTGGCCCAGCAGGGCGTGCGGCGCTATGGCTTCCACGGCTTGTCGTACCAGTACCTCATGGGCGCCTTGCACCGCCACAGCACCCGGTCCAGAGGTCGGGTGCTGATGGCTCACCTGGGCAACGGCGCCAGCCTGTGTGCGGCCCGAGAAGGCCGCAGCTGCGCCACCAGCATGGGTTTTTCAGCTTTGGATGGTTTGATGATGGGCACCCGCACCGGTGCCCTGGATGCGGGTGTGTTGCTGTACCTGCTGGAGCAGGGCTGGGACCACGACCGCCTGCAGACCCTGCTTTACAAACAAAGCGGTTTGTTGGGGGTATCGGGTGTCTCCGCGGACATGCGGCGCTTGCGCGCCGACACCAGCGCATCGGCCCGCCTGGCGGTGGACATGTTCACCCACCGGGTGGTGCGGGAATCGGGGGCCATGGTGGCGTGTTTGCAGGGGCTGGATGTGCTGGTGTTCAGCGGGGGCATTGGTGAGCACGACACGCAGCTGCGCGCCGATGTGTGCGCCCGCCTGGCCTGGGTGGGGGTGCGCATGGATGCTGTCGCCAACGCCGCAGCCACTGGGGATGAGGTATGCCCCATCCACTCACCCGAGAGCGCCATCGAGGTCTGGGTGGTGCCCACCGACGAGGGCAGTGTGGCAGCTCAGGATGCAGTTGAAATTATTTTTGGTAGCTAGCTATTCAATTAAATCAAGCGCAAAATGGGTTTTTTATTATAAATTTTATTGGCCTGCTGTTGTGATGGCAGCGTCAACACCGGGGCTGGTTGGTGTTGGGTGCTGAGGGGCAGCCATCAGCCTACCCCGTCCTAACCGCTTGGCCTCATACAGTGCCTGGTCGGCGGCTTGGGTTGCGGCTGTCAGCGGGTCGGCATCGGTCAAGTGGCACATGGCCAGGCCTGTGCTGAAGTTCACCGGCCAACCCAGCTCGAGTTTGGAGCGTTCCAGCAGCTCTGTCCGAATTCGCGTATCCAGTTGCTCGGCGCCCGCCGCATCGGTGTGGGGCAGTACCAGCATGAATTCTTCGCCGCCAAGGCGGCAGCTCAAGTCGTTGGTTCGCAGGCACCCGCGCAGCACGTCGGCGAAGAGTTGCAGCGCACGGTCACCTCCCTCATGGCCATGGAGGTCGTTGACCTGTTTGAAGTGGTCCAGATCAAGCATCAGCAGGGCAACGGGCCAGCCCTCGCGCCGGGCTTGCGCCAACAACAGCGGCGCCGCGGTGGCAAGTGCCCGCCGGTTGGGTAAGTTGGTCAGGCCATCGGTCAGTGCCAGGGTGCGCAACCGGTTTTCAATCTCGGTGCGCCACGCCACCAGCAGAGCCACGGTGGTCAGCGGCATGGCGGTGTTGGCAGCCAGTTGTGCGAACAGGTTGATGGGGTGGGGCGTGGTGAAGCTGGGGTACAGCTCGGTGAAGAACGCTCCCAGAACCCCGCGTGCCAGTGTCACCAAGGCCATGGTGGCGTACACCGCCGCCAGCAGCCGTCGCCAGTTGGTGCCCCATTCGCGCACTGGCCACAGGGAGGCGCGTGCCACGATGGCCAGTTGCAAGGCCAGCCCCGCATTGGCCCAGCCCACCCGCAGCGCGTAGTGGTCAAAACTCAGGGCATACCCCACGGGCATCAGCACGCAGGTCATGACCAGGAGCCGGTGGCCTGGCCTGGGACCTATCCACCCCTGCAGCGCTCTGTACACGCTGTAGTTGGCCACCGACGCCAGCACCATGGCCAGCACGGACAAGGGCATGTCCCACACAAACTCGGCCGATACGATGCACACCCACGCCGCAGCCTGGGCGAGCAGGCTGCTTTGGACCCAGCGCACGGAGCGGCTGACGGTGTTGCCCATGATCAGCGGCAAAGCGGCCGAGATCGCAAACAGGTTCAACGCCGTCACGCTCAGTATGGTGGTGATATCCAGCGTGACCATGGGTGAACACTGTGTTCTGTGAGTGCGCGCCGCTACTGAAAGGCGACTTCCGCAAAGCTGCGCAACTTGCGGCTGTGCAGCTGTTCGTAGCGCTGTTGGCGCAGCAGCTCAACGGCGCGTATGCCGATGCGCAGGTGCTGGTCCACCCGCTCGCGGTAGAAGTGGTTGGCCATGCCGGGCAGTTTGATTTCGCCATGCAGCGGTTTGTCGCTGACGCACAGCAAGGTGCCATACGGAACCCGAAACCGAAAACCGTTGGCGGCGATGGTGGCGCTTTCCATGTCCAGCGCCACCGCGCGGCTCTGGCTCAGGCGGCGCTGGGGGGTGGTGGGTACGTTGCGCGCTGGCAGCAGCTCCCAGTTGCGGTTGTCGGTGCTGGCCACGGTGCCTGTGCGCATGATAGTTTTCAGGTCTGAGCCGGGCACACCCGTGACATCGGCCACCGCCGCCTCCAGCGCTTGCTGAACCTCGGCCAGGGCTGGGATGGGTACCCATAGCGGCAGCTCTTCGTCAAGCACATGGTCCTCGCGCACATAGGCGTGCGCCAGCACATAGTCTCCCAATTGCTGGCTGTTGCGCAGGCCGGCACAGTGTCCCAGCATCAGCCAGGCGTGAGGGCGCAGCACCGCGATGTGGTCGGTGATGGTTTTGGCATTGCTGGGCCCCACCCCAATGTTGACCATGGTGATGCCGCTGCGGTCGGCGCGCAGCAGGTGGTAGGCGGGCATCTGCGGCAGCCGGGGAGGGGGCTGACCCAGTTCGTCGCCCGCCTGGTGCTCCAGGCCAATGCGGCGGGTGACCACATTGCCAGGTTCCACAAACGCAACGTAGTCGCTGTCCGGCTTGGCCATTTCGGCACGCCCCAGTTGGATGAACTCGTCGATGTAGAACTGGTAGTTCGTGAACAGCACAAAGTTTTGGAACCACTCGGGCGCGGTGCCGCTGTAGTGGCGCAGCCGCTGCAGGGAGTAGTCCACCCTGGGGGCGGTGAACAGTGACAGGGGCTGGGCCTCGCCGGGGCCGGGCTCGTGGGTGCCGTTGGCAATGCCATCGTCCATCACGGCCAGGTCTGGCAGGTCGAACACCTCCCGCATCAAGGCCCTGCGCTGGGCATTGAGGCTGCCCTCCACATGGTCGTGTTCGGCAAATGAGAAGTGGATGGGAATGGGAAGCGTGCTGGTGCCCACTTCAATCTCGCCGCCATGGTTGAGCAGCAGCAGCTCGAACTGCCGCAGGTAGTAGCTGGCGTACAGGTCGGGGCGGGTCAGTGTGGTTTCGTAGCGGCCAGGTCCAGCCACAAACCCGTAGCTCAGTCGCCCTGGCGTGCCATACGCCAGGTTGTGGGGGGCGAAAAAACGCACCAGCGGGTAGTGGGCCCGTACCCGCTCATCGCTGCCCAGCTCGCCCTGAACATAGCGGTTGAGTGCGCTGCGCAAATGCGCGATGGCACTGCGGTAAATGGCATCGACCTGCGCCAATGCCTCGCGGGCATCGCGGTGGCGGGTGGGGGCGGTGAACTCGGGCAGCAGGTGTATGGTCATCGGCCTGCCTTGACAGGTTCGCGCATGGTCACAAACTCCTCAGCGGCGGTGGGGTGTATGCCCAGTGTGGCGTCAAACTGGGCCTTGGTGGCGCCAGCCTTCATGGCCACCGCAAATCCCTGGACGATTTCTCCCGCGTCGGCGCCCACCATGTGCAGCCCCACAACCCGGTCGGTGGCGGTGTCCACCACCAGCTTCATCAGTGTGCGCTCGGTGCTGCCGCTCAGGGTGTGTTTGAGCGATCGAAACTCAGAGCGGTACAACGTGACCTGGCCGTATTGGGCCCCGGCATCGGCTTCGCTCAGCCCGACGGTACCGACATTGGGGTGGGTGAAGATGGCGGTTGGAATGGCTTCATAACTCATGGCTCGGGGCGGCTTGCCCGCTTGCGGGCCGAACAGATGGTCCACCACCACCATGGCCTCGCCCAGGGCGACCGGGGTCAGTTGTACGCGGGCAGTGACGTCACCCACGGCATAGATGTGCGGTACGTTGGTCTGGTAGTGGCTGTTGACCTGAACAGCGCCCTGGCCGCTTTGGGCCACGCCCGCTGTCTCCAGTCCCAGGCCGTTGACGTTGGGGAGGCGGCCAGTGGCGTACAGCACCGCATCGGCCGCCACGGTGTTGCCGTCTTCCAGCCGAACCAGCAGACCGTCACTGTGGCGCTCCACGGCCAGTACGCCCGCATTCAGGCGCAAGTCCACACCGGCCTTGGCCATCTCGGCAGCCAGAAAGTGCCGGATTTCGTCGTCAAAACCGCGCAGAATTTGCTCCCCCCTGTACAGCTGCGTGACGTGCGCGCCCAGCCCATTGAAAATGGAGGCAAATTCGCAGGCAATGTAGCCTCCGCCTACCACCACCAGCCGGCGCGGAAAGTCGGGCAGGTCGAACACATCGTCTGAGGTGATGACGTGTTCGCGTCCCGCAAAATGCGGCACATGGGGGGTGCCACCGGTGGCCAGCAGCACATGGCGGGCTGTGAAGGACTGGTGGCCTGCGCTGCCATCGGCATTCAGGGTGGCCACGCCCACGCCGTGCTCCCCTTCCAGACGGGCAAACCCGTTGATGACTGTGACCCCGGAGCCTTGCAGCAAGTGGTGGTAAACGCCGTTGAGGCGGGTGATTTCACGCGCACGGTTGGCTTTGAGCGTCTGCCAGTTCAGGGTGGGGGCTGGTCCTTCCCACCCGTAGCCATGGGCCTCTTCGGCGGCTTCGGCGTAATGGGCGGCGTAGCTGTACAGCTTTTTCGGGATGCAACCCACGTTGACACACGTGCCGCCCAGGCCATCTATGCCCAGCACCTCAGCCAGCGCCACCCGCGCCCCGCGCTGGGCGGCCATGCGGGCGGCACGCACGCCGCCGCTGCCGCCACCGATGACGAACAAATCAAAGTCGAATGGGCTCATGAGGGCAGTCCAGGTTGGGTGGTCAGCAGTAGGTGTACACGCCGCGGCCGGACTTGCGGCCCAGGAAGCCCGCAGCCACCATCTCTTTCAGCAAAGGGCATGGGCGGTACTTGCTGTCGTTGAACTCGGCAAAGTAGACATTCATCACGGCCAGGCACACATCCAGCCCAATCATGTCCGCCAGAGCCAGCGGGCCAATGGGGTGGTTGCAGCCGAGTTTCATGCCAGCGTCGATGTCTTCTGGGGTGGCCAGACCTTCGGCCAGCACAAAAAAAGCCTCGTTGATCATGGGCACCAGGATGCGATTGACCACAAAGCCTGGTGCATTCTTGACCGTGATGGGGGTCTTGCCCAGGCGCTCGGCCATGGCTTTGACGGTGTCGTGGGTGTCGTCGCTGGTTTGCAAGCCCCGGATGATTTCCACCAGCGCCATCATCGGTACCGGGTTGAAAAAGTGCATGCCAATGAATCGGTCGGCCCGCTGGGTGGCTGCTGCCAGTTTGGTGATGGAAATGCTGGAGGTGTTGGTGGCCAGAATGGTCTCTGGAGCCAGCAGCCCATCGAGTTGCTGCAGGATTTTGACCTTCAGCGGCTCGCTTTCGGTTGCTGCCTCGATCACGAGCTGAGCGACCTTGAGTTCGTCAAACGAGGTGGTGCCTGTGATCAGCGCCAGTGCTGCGTCTTTGTCCTGGGCCGTGATTTTTTCTTTTTTGATCAACCGATCCAGGCTGGATGACACAGTGGCGATGCCTTTGGCCACGGCTGCCTCGTTGATGTCCACCATCACCACGCGGATGCCCTTGGTGGCGCATGCTTGGGCAATGCCGTTGCCCATGGTGCCAGCGCCGACGATGCCGACGCATTCAATACGCGATGTGTTCATTTGGTAGTCCTTTGATTTGAAAAAGCCCGAAACGCCGAGCGGTGTGTGGACAGGTCCCCTGTCCAGCCCAAATGTCTATGGTACCCAGCGTCTGTGCCGGCGGCGCAATGCATTGCCACATGGGGAACTGAAGCCCTGTGTCCGCACCACGCACACTCTGAGGGATAGTCCATCGTGACACTCTGTTACTTCCAGAGGGTTCCTCAGGGTTTACTACAATCCGAGGGTTGACCAATCCGGTCGTTCTCTTCGTCCCAAGCCCAAGAAAGATCTACATGAGCGATGCAAGCGTAGACAACAGTCGCCGCAACTGGCTGATCACAACCTGTGCCGCAGGTGGGGTGGGTGCCGCCGCCGTGGCTGTGCCCTTTGTCAGTTCCTTTGCGCCATCCGAGCGGGCGAAGGCCGCCGGTGCCTCGGTGGAGGTCGATATTTCGACCATCCCTGCAGGCCAAAAAATCACCGTCGAATGGCGTGGTAAGCCGGTGTGGATTCTTCGGCGTACGCCCGAGCAATTGGCTGGTTTGGAAAAGGTCAATGGCGAGTTGGCGGACCCTATGTCCGACCGCACCGCGTACCCTACGCCCACCTATGCCAAAAACCAGCATCGCTCGATCAAGCCCGAGTTTTTTGTCGGTGTGGGCATTTGCACCCACCTCGGCTGTTCGCCTGGTGACAAGCTTGCACCTGGCCCTCAGCCGTCTCTGCCTGACGACTGGCAGGGTGGGTTTTTGTGCGCATGCCACGGTTCGACCTTCGATGTGGCCGGGCGGGTGTTCAAAAACAAGCCCGCGCCAGACAACCTGGAGGTTCCGCCACACATGTACCTGTCGGACACCACGTTGCTCATCGGTGAAGACAAAAAAGCGTGATCCGGAAGCGCTCCCTACGTACCAAGCGAAATAAGGTTCAACATGGCTGAATTTAAAGAAGTACCCGCTGACGCCGCGCTCGGTGTCAAGGCGCTGAATTGGGTGGACAACCGCTTCCCGTTGTCCAAGCTGTACAAAGAGCATCTCTCCGAGTACTACGCACCCAAAAACTTCAACTTCTGGTATTTTTTCGGGTCGCTCGCATTGCTGGTGCTGGTGATTCAGATCGTGACCGGCATCTTTTTGGTCATGCACTACAAGCCGGATGCGGCGCTCGCATTCGCGTCGGTCGAGTACATCATGCGCGACGTGCCGTGGGGCTGGTTGATCCGCTACATGCACTCCACCGGTGCCTCTGCATTCTTTGTAGTGGTGTACCTCCACATGTACCGTGGCCTCATTTATGGCAGCTACCGCAAGCCACGTGAATTGGTTTGGATCTTCGGTTGCGCCATCTTCCTGGTGCTCATGGCAGAGGCCTTCATGGGTTATCTGTTGCCCTGGGGGCAGATGAGCTACTGGGGTGCGCAGGTGATCGTTAACCTCTTCTCGGCCATTCCCTTCATTGGTCCAGATTTGGCGCTGCTGATCCGTGGCGACTTTGTGGTCGGCGATGCCACCTTGAACCGTTTCTTTTCGTTCCACGTCATCGCGGTTCCACTGGTGCTGCTGGGTTTGGTGGTGGCACACATCATCGCCTTGCACGAAGTGGGCTCCAACAACCCGGACGGTGTGGAAATCAAGGCGCTGAAAGACGAAAAGGGTATTCCCCTGGACGGCATTCCTTTCCACCCCTACTACAGCGTGCACGACATCCTGGGTGTGTCGGTGTTCCTGATGGCGTTCTCCGCGATTGTGTTCTTCGCTCCTGAGTTGGGTGGCTACTTTCTGGAGTACAACAACTTCATCCCAGCCGACCCCCTGACCACACCTTTGCACATCGCGCCGGTCTGGTACTTCACGCCCTACTACTCCATGCTGCGTGCAGTGACGTCGCAAATGATGTATGTGCTGGTGGCTATTGTGCTGCTGGCTGCGTTGTTGGCGGTGCTCAAGGGGAAGATGCCCGCGCCGGTGAAGGTGGGCGTGCTCGGTGGTGCGGTGGTGGCCTCTGCCCTCATGCTGGCCATTGACGCCAAGTTCTGGGGTGTGGTGGTCATGGGTGGTGCAGTCATCATCATGTTCTTCCTGCCCTGGCTCGACAACAGCGAGGCCAAGTCCATTCGCTACCGTCCCAGCTGGAACAAGTGGTTGTATGCCGTGTTTGTGATCAACTTCTTCATCCTTGGCTACTTGGGCGTCAAGCCGCCAAGCCCTGTGGGTGAGTTGGTGTCGCAGGTGGGCACCCTGATCTACTTCGGTTTCTTCCTGCTCATGCCCTGGTGGAGCCGACTTGGTGAGTCCAAGCCTGTCCCCACGCGTGTGACCTTTGAAGCGCATTGAAAGAGTTGTGGAGTAACACTATGAAAAGAATCATCACAGCGCTTTCCCTGGTGCTGGCCTTGGTGGGTGGTGCACAGGCTGCGGGCGGCGGTTTTCCGTTGGACAAAGCCCCCAACCGAACCAATGACATGGCCGCGCTGCAAAACGGCGCCAAGCTGTTTGTCAACTACTGCCTGAGCTGCCATTCGGCGGCGTTCATGCGCTACAACCGCCTGACCGACATTGGTCTGACTGAAAAGCAGATCAAAGAAAACTTGTTGTTCACCACCGACCGGGTGGGTGACACCATGAAGGCAGCGATCAGCCCCAAAGATGCCAAGGAGTGGTTCGGTGTCAACCCTCCTGACCTGACTCTGGTGGCACGTTCGCGGGCCAGTGGCATGGGCTCCGGACCAGACTACCTCTACACCTACCTGCGCACCTACTACCGCGACGAAACCAAGCCCACGGGCTGGAACAACCTGGTGTTCGCCAATGTGGGTATGCCCCATGTGTTGTGGGAACTGCAAGGCGAGCGCAAGCCCCTGTTCGAAACCGTGTCCAGTCATGGGCAGGACACGCAGCGCTTGGTTGGGTGGGAGCAGGTCAAACCCGGTACGATGTCTCCCGCAGAGTACGACAATGCCATGGGCGATTTGGTCGCATTCATGCAGTGGATGGCTGAGCCAGGCCAAAACTCTCGCGTGCAACTTGGGGTTTGGGTGCTGTTGTTCCTTGCAGGTTTCACGGTCATTGCCTGGCGCCTGAACGCGGCATACTGGAAAGACATCAAGTAAGTTGGTTAAGCGGTCGGGGTGTTTCCCTGGCCTTGCGACAGTGGCGTGGCGGTACAAGCTGCTTCGCCACTGTTTTTCATTGAAGGATTCATTCCCATGATGGTTTTGTACTCGGGCACCACCTGTCCTTTTTCCCACCGCTGCCGTTTCGTGTTGTTTGAAAAGGGCATGGATTTTGAAATCCGCGATGTGGACCTGTTCAACAAGCCCGAAGACATTGCGGTGATGAATCCCTATGGCCAGGTGCCCATCTTGGTCGAGCGCGACCTGATCCTTTACGAATCCAACATCATCAATGAATACATCGATGAGCGATTTCCACATCCGCAGCTGATGCCCGGTGATCCGGTGGACCGTGCCCGTGTCCGACTCTTTTTGCTGAATTTTGAGAAAGAGTTGTTTGCACAGGTGGCGGTGTTGGAGTCGAAAACCGGCAAGTCCAATGAGAAGGTGCTGGAAAAGGCCAGGGCCTACATCCGTGACCGTCTCACGCAGCTGGCCCCCGTGTTCCTGAAAAACAAGTTCATGCTGGGTGACAGCTTCTCCATGCTGGACGTCGCCATCGCACCTCTGCTGTGGCGCCTGGACTTCTACGGCATCGAATTGAGCAAAAACGCAGCCCCTTTGCTGAAATATGCCGAGCGGATTTTTTCTCGCCCCGCCTACATCGAGGCGCTCACGCCTTCAGAGAAGGTGATGCGCAAGTGATGGGCCACTGCGTGCGCGTGCCATGAGTACTTTGCCATCTACCCGTCCGTACCTGATCAGGGCCATGCACGAGTGGTGCAGTGACCATGGGTTCACGCCCTACATTGCAGTGGCTGTTGACTCCACGGTTCGGGTGCCTATGCAGCATGTTGCCAATGATGAGATCGTGCTCAACATTGCCAGCGAAGCCACCGGTGGGTTGCTCATTGGCAATGAGGCCATCGAGTTCAAGGCCCGTTTTGGTGGTGTTCCTCAGGAGATTTATGTGCCTGTGGGGCGGGTGGTGGCGATCTATGCCCGTGAGAACGGTCAAGGAATGGCGTTTCCTCTCGAAGCGACGCAGCCCACCGGGGATGAGGCAGAGACGGACGCCGAAGGCACAGTGCCGCAACCGCCCGTTCGCGGCTTTTCGGTGGTGGACGGTGGAAAGACCCTGTCTGACGAAGCCTCTGGCGACACCGAGCCCGCTCCACTTCCTCCGGATGGGCCCAGCAAGCCTCGTGCAGCCCTCAGGCGGGTGAAATAGCTGGGTTAGAATTCCAGCATGCCGGTTTAGCTCAGTTGGTAGAGCAATCGCCTTGTAAGCGATAGGTCGTCTGTTCGAGTCAGACAATCGGCACCAGTTGGGTGTTGACTGCAGGGTAAGCAGTTGACGCCGTCAGCGCTTCATCGGAGCACCCTCGATTCACATGTGCATCAGCCGGGTTTGCTGATTTTGATGCGGATCTGCACGTTAACCCCCATCGAGTGGAGCAACCTCTTCTCAAGTTCCGGGGCGAGGTGTCTCAGTTTGATGGCCACAGCGCCATTGGGCACCAGCAGGCACCAGGTGGATTCATCCAGTGGCCCGGCCTTCACATGGGACCTGATGCCCTGTGGTACCAGCGGCATCACCAGCTGAAGTTGGGCGTTGGATTGGGCCATCAGTCGGCTGAGTTGGGCCAAAACCGGTGCCGATGCCGCTGCCTGCAGCAGGCTTTTGGACGGTTGAAGCGGTGTGTGCCTATCGGCCATGGATGTCATTGGAGTTCAGGTGCATCTGATTATCACGGACCCTTGGCTGGCGAGAAAACAGCCCATCCACCTCACAGGTTGGCATCTGGCGGGTTTGGCTGTCGCGGCGACGTTGTCGCTGATCCTCGCTGCTTTGCTGACGTACCACGCCCTGTTCGTGTACGGGGCCAGGCAGGGTTGGCCCGTCATTACCCCCATCGTTCAGATGATTGCGAGCAAAGAGCGCGAAAGCCAGGAGCGTTACCTCAAAGAAAACCTGGACGTCATGGCGCGCAAGCTGGGCGAAATGCAGGCGAGGTTGGTTCAGCTCGACTCTTTGGGAGAGCGGGTGTCGTCGTTGGCTGGATTGCCTCCAGAGTCCTTCAAGGCGAGTGGGGCCGCTGGCGGTGCTTTGGTGTCGCCGCAGACCATGTCATTGGCCACTGTGGGCGAGGCCATCCGGGCTTTGGAGACTCATGCCGAGGTGCAGTTCACCGGGCTGTCAGACATAGAAGCCAAGTTGTTTGGCGACAAAATCAAAGCGTCCATGTTGCCCACTGCCGAGCCTGTTCCAGGCGTGACCACGGGCTCCGGCTTTGGGTGGCGTGTCGACCCGTTGACAGGTCAGAGGGCCATGCACACCGGATTGGACTTTCCGGCGGACATTGGCACGCCGATTTTGTCGGCGGCGGGTGGTGTGGTCGTTGTCAGCGAGTTCCACCCGGCCTACGGCCATATGGTGGAAATTGACCACGGCAACGAGCTCATAACGCGGTATGCCCACGCCTCTCGGGTGCTGGTCAAGCGGGGCGATATCGTCAAGCGTGGCCAGTGGATTGCGGACGTGGGCAACAGCGGTCGGTCCACGGGTCCGCATCTCCATTTTGAGGTGTGGCTAGCAGGGGTGGCTCAAAACCCGCAGACGTTTCTGACCGCCGGTGCCCAGGCAGCCAAGGTGGCTCAGTTGTCCGCGGCCGCACGTGTGACCAAGTCGGCAGGGGCGCAGTCGGGGCGCTGATTTGGCCACGCTGGGTCGATTGGTCGCAGGTCGTAAAATGCGTAGTTGACCTCGGGTGGTCTGGGGTTGGCTGCTAGGCAGCCCACAGGCCACTACCCACCTCACCGAACTGCCTTTTGGTTGCCACCGCCTTGGGGGCAAGCAGGGGCCATACATGCATGGCGACCAATTTCCTCACCAAAATTTTCGGCAGTCGCAACGACCGGCTTCTGAAAACTTACCGCAAAACGGTGCAGCAGATCAACGCGCTGGAGCTAAGCTTCGAGCGTTTGACCGATGACGAACTCAAGCTGAAGACGCAGGAGTTCAAGCAACGCCTTGCCGACGGACAAGCCCTGGATGCGGTGCTGCCAGAGGCCTTTGCGGTGGTGCGTGAGGCCAGCAAGCGCGTCATGAAAATGCGCCACTTCGACGTTCAGCTGGTGGGTGGCCTGGCGTTGCACCAGGGAAAGGTCGCAGAAATGCGAACTGGCGAAGGAAAAACGCTGACCGCCACGCTGCCGGTGTACCTGAACGCGCTGACGGGGCAGGGCGTGCATGTGGTCACCGTCAACGACTACCTGGCCAGCCGAGATGCAGAGTGGATGGGGCGGCTGTATGGTTTTCTGGGCCTGACGGTTGGCATGAATCTGCCCAATACGTCCAGGGACGAGAAGCAGGCAGCCTACCGCGCCGATATCACCTACGGCACCAACAACGAGTTTGGCTTCGACTACCTGCGCGACAACATGGTGTACGAGTCGGCCGACCGCGTGCAGCGCAAGCTGAACTACGCCATTGTCGATGAGGTCGATTCGATCCTGATTGATGAAGCGCGCACGCCGCTGATCATCAGCGGGCAGGCAGACGACCACACGGCGGTGTACCTGGCCATCAACCAGATCGCACCGAAGCTGACGCGCCAAGAGGGCGAGGCCGACCCGCGCACTGGCGAGGGTGTGACCAAACCGGGTGACTTCACGCTGGATGAAAAGTCGCATCAGATTTTTTTGACGGAGCAGGGCCACGAAACCGCCGAACGCCTGCTGGCGGGTGCAGGGCTCTTGCCCGAAGGCGCGTCGTTGTACGACCCGGCCAACATTGCGCTCATGCACCACATGAACGCCGCCTTGCGCGCCCACCATGTGTACCACCGGGACCAGCACTATGTGGTGCAGCAGGGGGAGGTAATCATTGTTGACGAGTTCACCGGGCGGCTGATGACGGGCCGCCGGTGGAGCGATGGCTTGCATCAGGCGGTGGAGGCCAAGGAGGGCATGCCGATTCAGGCCGAAAACCAGACCCTGGCATCCATCACGTTCCAGAACTACTTCCGGCTGTACAGCAAACTGTCGGGGATGACGGGCACGGCCGATACCGAAGCCTACGAATTTCAGGAAATTTACGGCCTGGAGACGGTGGTCATTCCTCCCAACCGGCCCAGCCGACGCGACGACCAGCTGGATAGGGTGTACAAAACCACCCCTGAGAAGTACAACGCCGCCCTCGCCGATATCCGCGAATGCCACGAGCGCGGTCAGCCTGTGCTGGTGGGGACATCTTCCATTGAGAACTCGGAGATCATTTCCAACCTGTTGCAGCAGGCCAACTTGCCCCACCAGGTGCTCAATGCCAAGCAGCATGAGCGTGAAGCCGACATCATCATCCAGGCGGGTCGGCCCGGCATGATCACCATTGCCACCAACATGGCGGGACGTGGTACCGACATCATGCTGGGGGGTAACCTCGAAAAAATGATGACGGCGGTGCGCCAGGACACCAGCCTGGGTGAAGAACAGCAGAGCAAGCGTTTGGAAGAGGTCAAGGCGCAGTGGACACAGGACCACGAGCGGGTGAAGGCGTTGGGCGGCTTGCGCATCATTGCAACCGAGCGCCACGAGTCCCGCCGGATTGACAACCAGCTGCGGGGGCGGTCAGGCCGCCAGGGCGACCCCGGGTCATCCCGCTTCTACCTCAGCCTGGACGATTCGCTCATGCGGATTTTTGCGGGTGATCGGGTGCGGGCCATCATGGACCGCCTGAAGATGCCCGAAGGCGAGGCCATAGAGGCTGGGATGGTGACGCGCAGCATTGAGTCCGCCCAGCGGAAGGTAGAAGCGCGCAACTTCGACATCCGCAAGCAGTTGCTGGAGTACGACGATGTGGCCAATGACCAGCGCAAAGTCATTTACCAGCAGCGCAACGCTATTCTGGACGCAGACGATCTTCAGGCCCAGATCCGCTCGCTGCGCGAGGGCTGTTTCACCGACCTGACCCGCCAGTACGTCCCCCTTGACAGCGTGGAAGAGCAGTGGGACCTCCTTGCCTTGGAGCGTGTGCTCAAAGACGAATGGTCGGTTGACATTGCCCTGCAGCAGCAGCTTGAGTCGGCAGACACCCTGACCGACGAGGACGTGGTGGCCCAGGTGGTGGAGGCAGCTCACCGGGTGTTTGAGGACAAACTCCAGCAGGTGGGGGAGGCCAACTTTTTGGCCTTCGAACGGATGGTGCTGTTGCAAAGCATCGATACCCACTGGCGCGAGCACCTCAGCGCGCTCGACTACCTCCGCCAAGGCATCCATCTGCGCGGTTACGCCCAAAAGCAACCCAAGCAGGAGTACAAGCGCGAGGCGTTCGAACTCTTCGGGCAGTTGCTCGATGGGGTCAAGAATGAGGTCACGCGCGTGCTGATGAACGTGAGGGTGCAGTCCAGCGACCAGCTCAACGATGCCGCGCAGCGCATCGAGCAGCAGGCCGAGCAGATTTCCAACGTGACCTACACCGCACCCACCGAGAGTGGCGAGGTTGAAACCATCGTGGACGCCCGCACCCAGCGTGGTCCCGCTGCGGTAGCAGCCGCTGCTGCTGCTGTGCCCAGGGTGGGCCGCAACGAACCCTGCCCATGTGGCAGTGGCCAAAAATACAAACACTGCCACGGCAAACTGGCCTGATACCCCTTCATCCATCTGGAGCCACACCATGCCTGTCAACCTCGATGTGCCCACGCCCCAAAGCCTGTTTCCCGTGCCTGGCGTTGGCCTGGGCATTGCCGAGGCCGGCGTCCGAAAGTCCAACCGCAAGGATTTGACCGTCGTCCTTCTGGAGCCCGGAACCACTGTCGGCGCGGTGTTTACCCAAAACCGCTTCTGTGCGGCACCGGTGCAGATTTGTCGAGAGCATCTGCAGCTCTCCCAGCGCGACAGCGTGCGGGCGCTGGTGGTCAACACCGGCAATGCCAATGCTGGTACTGGTGCCGAAGGGCGCAAGCGTGCGCTGGAGGTGTGCCAGTCCCTGGCTGCGCAGTTGGGGGTAAAGGTTCACCAGGTGCTGCCGTTTTCCACCGGCGTGATCCTCGAGCCGCTGCCGATCGACAAGATTCTGCCCGCACTGCCCGCAGCCCAGGCCGATCTCGCGGCGAACCACTGGAGCGAAGCCGCGCACGCGATCATGACCACCGACATCGTCGCCAAGGGCGCCAGCCGCCAGACGCAGGTCGGCGGCAAGACCGTGACGGTGACCGGCATCGCCAAGGGCTCCGGCATGATCCACCCCAACATGGCGACCATGCTCGGCTACGTGGCGACCGACGCGGCGATCACGCCGGCGCTGATGCAACGCATGGTGAAGGAGGTCGCCGACGTGTCGTTCAACTGCGTCACCGTCGACGGCGATACGTCCACGAATGACAGCTTCATCCTGATCGCCACCGGCCAGGCCGGCAACCCCGAAGTCACCGATGCCGCCAGCGCCGACTATGCCGCGTTGAAAGCCGCCCTGAGTGACGTCGCGATCGAACTCGCGCAGGCGATGGCGCGCGATGGCGAAGGCGCGACCAAGTTCATGACAATTGCCGTCGAGGGTGGCCGCGACCGCGCCGAATGCAAGCAGATCGCCTACGCGATTGCACGCTCGCCGCTGGTCAAGACCGCGTTCTTCGCCAGCGACCCCAACCTCGGCCGCATCCTCGCCGCCATCGGTTATGCCGGCGTGAGCGACCTCGATGTGAATACCTTGAAGGTCTACCTTGGCGACGTGCTCGTCGCCGAAAACGGCGGCCGCGCCGCGAGCTACACCGAGGCGCAGGGTGCGGCGGTAATGAAGGAAGCCGAGATCACCGTGCGCGTCGCGCTGAATCGCGGCAACGTCAATGCCAAGGTATGGACCTGCGATTTTTCCTACGATTACGTGAAGATCAACGCGGAGTACCGTACCTGATGCCATGAGCGTGCTGCTCTCGCCCGAACAGATCGCCTTCCTGCAAGGCCCGCTGTCGATGAACGTCGGCGCGGTCGGGCGCGACGGCTGGCCGTGCGTGAGCCGCGCGCAGGGCATCGTGGTGGCGCGCGACCGGCGCACGCTGACGGTATTGCTTTCCAGTGTGCGCAGCCGCGCTGTGCTCGACGCGCTGGACGCCGGCAGCGCGATCACGCTGGTGGCGAGCCGGCCGGCGACGCACGCCACACTGCAGCTGAAGGCGGCGCGCGCCGAACGGGTCGCGGTGACCGCCGCACACCGGGCGGCGAGCGCGCGCTGCGTGGCTGGATTCGGCGCGGAGCTGGCCGCGCTCGGCTACGGCGACGAGCTGGCCACGGCACTCGCAGCGCTGCTGCCGGCCGACGACCTGACGGGTCTGCGTTTCGTGCCCGAGGTCGTGTTCGACCAGACGCCCGGGCCGCAGGCCGGCCGCGTGCTGGCGCGCGCATGAAGATCCCGCTCGAATCGCTGCGGTCCTGCCTCGACGGCGCAGTGCCCGCGGTGGTGTCGACCTGTTCGCCCGACGGCATACCGAACGTGGCCTACGCCTCGCAGGTGCATTATGTCGACGCCGCACACGTGGCGCTGTCGTTCCAGTTTTTCAGCAAAACGCGCGAGAACGTGCTGGCGCATCCCTACGCGCAAGTGCAGGTGATCGAACCCGGCAGCTTCCGCCATTTCCGCCTGCGGGTGCGCTACCTGCGCACCGAAACCGCGGGACCGCTGTTCGAATACATGAAGGCGCAGCTGGCCGGCATCGCGGCGCAGACCGGCATGGACAAGGTGTTCGTGCTGCGCGGCGCCGACGTCTACCAGGTACTTGATATCGAGAACGTCGATCCGCACCTGCCGGCCGCACCGCCACGGCCGGATGCCTTGCTGGGGCTGCGGCGCACGCTCGACCAACTGGGGACGTGCGACGACCTCGCGGTGCTGGCCGACCGCGCGCTGGCGGCGCTCACGCACGGCTTTGGCATCCGCCATGCGCAGCTGGCGATGCTAGACGAAACCGGCAACGCGCTCTACACGCTGGCGAGCCTGGGCTACCCGGCCTCGGGCGTCGGCGCCGAGGTCGCGCTGGGCGAAGGTCTGATCGGCGTCGCCGCGCGCGAGCGCATTCCGGTCCGCATCAATCACCGCACCGGCGACTACACCTATCACGCCGCGCTGCGCGTGGCCGACCCGGCGACGCCGCGCATCGCGCTGCCGGTGCTGACCGATGCGCACAGCCAGATCGCGGTGCCGGTCGTCGACGGTGAGTGCCTGCTCGGCGTGCTTTATGCCGAAAGCGAACACGACGCCTTTTTCGGGCACGCCGACGAGGATGCGCTGCAGATCTACGGCCGCCACCTCGGTGCGCTCGTCAGCCGGATCGCGGCATTGCCCGACGAGGAGAGTGCGGCGCTCCCTCTGCCTCGTACGCAGCCCCGCGGCACGCCGCTCGCGGTACGCTACTTCGCCCACGACCACAGCGTGTTCGTCGACAACGGCTATTTGATAAAGGGCGTGGCCGGCAGCATTTTGTGGACGCTGCTGAACGAACACCTGGCGAGCGGCCGGCGCGATTTCTGCAACCGCGAGCTGCGCCGCGACCCGCGCCTGCCGCTGCCGGACTTCGCCGACAACCTGGAAACACGCCTCATCCTGCTGCAACGGCGGCTGGCCGAACGCTGTCCGCAGATCGCGCTGGAAAAAACCGGGCGCGGGCGCTTCCGTCTCAACGTCGATCGCCCACTGGCCCTGCAATCGACCTGAAGCCGCCTACTTCGTCGCCACCGGCGGCAGGTTTTTCGGCGTCAGGTCGAGATACGGGGTGGCCACCTTGCCGCCGGGCGGCACGTAGGCCGGCGCGGCCGGACCCTTCAGCGGCAAGCTCTTCACATAGCGGTAGATCGCCTTCAGGTCAGCGTCGGTCATCGCGCGCAGGCTGGGCGAGGGCATTGGCGGCCGCATCGGCTGACGGGCCCGGGCCAGCCACTGCGCTTCGGTCAGGCTGTGCGCCAGCAGGCGGAGGTTGGCGGGGTAGGTGGTGCCCCACGGCCCCTGCCAGCCGAGCGCGTCGCCGGTCAGCCATTCGCTTTCGGGCACCTGGCCATCCTTCTGCATGTAGCCGGGGGTGTGGCAGTCGTTGCAGCCGGTGGTCTGGATCAG
>JAUYTN010000017.1 GCA_030695205.1 Burkholderiaceae bacterium
AGCTTCAACGGTTTCGGGTAGGTCAAGCCGACCAGCTGGTGCTTGAGTGCTATCGCTTTTGCGCATGCCATCAGTTTAACCCCTGCGCTATCGTTTTGGGTGCGTGATATGAAACTCAGGGGGGGGGTGAACAGATACCATCCAAGGCGTGTACATGCCCGCCCGAGACAGCCACCCCTGGATAGACCGCCTGGGCTGGCTGGCAGTGGCCGCCGCCCTGGCCGGTGTGCTGATTCATGCCTTGGGCCGCATCTGGGCCAGCCGCCGCAACCCCACAGCCCGCCACTGAACGCGCCGAACGGAGACAACACATGACACAAGCCAACACCACCGTTGTGGACGCCAATGGCGTGAAACGCATTTACCTGTTCAAGCGCTACGAGCGCTTCTGGCACTGGTCACAGGCCGCGCTCATCATCACCATGCTGTTTACCGGCTTCGAGGTGCACGGCAGCTACACGGTGCTGGGCTTCGAGCCCGCCGTGCGCCTGCACACCCTGGCCGCCTGGATGCTGCTGACACTGTGGGCCTTCACCATCTTCTGGCAGTTCACGACAGGCGAATGGAGGCAGTACCTGCCCACCCTCAAAAAAGTGGATGCCATGGTGCGCTACTACGCCTGGGGCATTTTTGTGAACGCTCCGCACCCATACCACAAAACCGCCGAGCGCAAGCACAACCCGCTGCAGCGTCTGGCCTACCTGGCGCTGCTGGCCATGGTGTCGCCGCTGATCTGGGGCTCGGGCCTGCTGTACTTGTTTCGCGCCTACTGGCCCCAGCTCGGCCTGGACTGGCTGCCGCTGGAGTGGGTGGCGTGGGCGCACACAGCGGGCGCTTTCATGATGCTGGTGTTTTTCATCGTGCACGTGTACCTGACCACCACCGGCCACACGCCCACGGCACACATCAAGTCAATGATCACCGGGTGGGAAGAGCTGCACGACGACGCGCCCAAGCACTGAGTGTTTTTGTTGCGGGGCTGTGGGTATGCCTGGGGTTGGCAGGCCTGCGGGGTGGGCTGCCGTGGCGTGGCGGCTGGGCCGTGGGCGGCGGCTCCTGTGCCGGTGGTCCGCTGCGCGGACTGCGCTGCGGTGCTCGGCCATGGGGCGCGTCGCGGAAACTCGCTGCGCGTTTGTGCCAAACGCTCCGCTCAAACAACCGCGACAAGCATGATGTTGACGTGCGCTTGTCAGCGCACCGCCCCACGGCCTGCGCGCCTCGCCACCGACAACGTCGCCGCCCCCCACGGCCCAACCGCCCCACCACTTGAACGGGAGGGTGGGGATGCGGGGGATTGCGGGCTGGAGGTGTGGCGTGAAGGCATTAATTTTTGTAGCTGACTTCGCTTATAGGTAAAGCGATGTAGGCTATTTTTATTTAGTATTTCATCATCCAGCCTGCGCGGGGAGGATTGGATTGGAGTCTCGGGTGCCTGAGTTTGTGGCGTTGGGTGTTCTGACCGCCCTCGGTTGGGGGCGAATATGAAGCGCACGTCAGGAACTGAATCCCGAGGTCGGTTGTGCGACGTGAGGAGCCGTTACGCACTACTTATCTCATCCGAGGAGAAGTGACTTTCTAGTCTGAAATTCATCTTCAGTGAGTACGCCTCTGTCACGAAGATTAGCGAGTTTTTCGAGTTCGTCAGCCACTAGTTTTGACGAGCTAGTTCCTTCCCCCGGTGCGTGAACAGATGGCCCAATATTCTGTGCGGACTTGAGCGCCTCTATCTGTCGATCCTGATCTTCACGTCGAATCCGTGCCTTCTTCGCTTCTTCGGCTAGGTTGGACTTTGTGAGTAGAACTATTAGACCAACAAGCGGAGAGAGTAAAACCGATAGCAGGAAATAGTCCAACGCTAGCCGTCCGCGTGAACTTGCAATATAGGCCACCACACTAGAAAGAATTAACCAGCCGAGAAAGAGTTCCATTTGAGACCTTATGTATTAGATGTTGAATAGGATTGTGGCATTATAGGTAAGGATCAGATTCCGCAGGCGTCTCAGGCGGATGACGGTTGATAATCAATGATGAATCCGATTGGCCTATTTGGTGAAGCAGGCGGGATAATTGACTGGGCAATGCAGAGTGTCGAAAGTGTTGCTTGACGCGCGAGAACGGCGCAGTCAGCTCCACCGAGCTTGCCCGCCACACGAATGCCGTGAAAGCTCTCTTTGGCGAGTGATTCGACTTCGATTTGTATCTCGCCACTCAGAAGTGCAATTACATCTGGCCGCATCGTTTCTGAGAGAGTCGTTCGCCAGAATCGAATCCGCCAATCGTCGGAGCATGACACCAGCACTTTGAAAGTGATTTGTCTCTTCGAAATCGGAAATGCGAGGCAGCCGTACGGGCTCTAGATATGGCATAGGGGGTACGGGGGATTTCTGTAGTTCGTCGAGTTGCCTTTTGGCCTGCGCAACTGCCGATGACTCTTGAAGAGCGGCGAGGTTCCTGGCTGATGGTAGATCCGACAATCGCTTGACTTGCTCGCTCAGCGACTCTGGAATCAGCAACTTTGCGTCGCTCAGTGCCTTCAGTGCGCGGCGTATTTCTGAGTTCATGAGATCGCTCCGAAAGTTTTAATTGAGACGCCTAACGTGAAAGTGAGCGGCGCTGCGCGGCCTTTTCGCGCAGTGTCCAGCGACCGAAAGGCGCGCGCTCGACCGTAGGGTTAGGTCTGCGGTACAAGCTTGGCATGGCAATGCTTGCAGACTCTTGCATCTTTGCGCACGAGCTCTTTGCAGTCTGGGCAGCGTACATGGGTTTCAGGGCTAACAACGAACTCGGTGGCCTGAGCTTCTGGCAACCAACCACTCTTTTGCAGGCTGCTACGGTGAACACCGTTTGCGAAGAAAGGGAATACTAGCCATGCCAATCCGCCCGTGATGATCGCTGCCAGAGCCGTTATGGCGAACCAGCCATATAGTCGCTTGTAAAGGAACCAAAAAACACCAAACAATAGGCATGGCCAAGAAAAACCGTTCCATGTTTGTTCCTTTACGCCAGTTTTCGGATCGACTAAGACTTCGACCTTTGATGACATGAAAACCCCTTGTGAAAAAGACCTAGCGTCCAAGCTCAAGGGCGCTGCGCGGCTTTATCACGCAGCATTCCCGGGGGCGCAGTGTTAGAAGTGCTTCGGGAAAATCCATCCGCGACTATTTTGAACACTTATCTCTTGCCTGCTTGTAGTCGCCAAGTTTCTTGATTCCTTCCTCAAGGGTTTGTTCCGCAGTGTATTTTCTGTCGCCCATGAATTCAAGAAACCCCTTGATAGTCATTTCCATCGACTCACCCAAAGTAGCCTTGACTTCTTCTAGGCATTTGCCTACAACAACCCCATCAAGATCGCGCTTTATTGACTGTAAATTTGCAACTTGGGGACTTAGTGCAATTCGGGCAGTTGATCCCGCGAGTTGGGCGCCATCAAGCCAACGCTGCTCAATCTTCTTGATTTCAGCCATCCCCTTGTCTTTTGACTCAATCAGTTTGTCGCATCCGACTAAGGCTATTGCGACAAAGGGGATTGCCAACACTGTTGTGTATTTCATGAAATCTCCCTGTGGTGAAAATAAGGTGCAACACTTCTAACGTAATGTATCCCGCAGAACCTGCGGGATAAAACGGACGATGCGGGATATGCTGGTCACGGCTTCCTCCTGAAAATGGCTTGCCGCCTGGGTTTGGGGACGATACACAGTGTAAAACACAGGTATAAACAAACCATGAAACCCGGCAGGCCTGTTTTGCGCTCCACTCGGCTTCTGGACCAGTTGCGGAAGCGGATTCGTTACGTTCACTATAGCCTCAACACCGAGAAGGCTGGCCTGCATTGGGTGCGGTTTTTCATCCAGTGGCATGACCGTATTGGCGAAATGCGGCATCCGTGCGGAATGGGTGCCGCAGAGGTTGAGGCGTTTCTGAACATGTTGGCAAATGAGCGCAAAGTTTCCGCATCTACCTGCACGGCCAGCCCATTGGATTCATTGGCTTGTGGCGGCTAACTGGCGACTGATCGACGGCTTTGGACCTTGTGCCTCAATGGCTCCTCAGGGTCAGAAGCAGCCGCTCAGGATAGCGCCATCGAAAAACCCAAGCCACTCCAAAGCACCAACTCAGATCAATCAAATAAAATAGCTTTAAACGCTTACCAAAAAAGCGAATAAGGCATTTTTCCTCATAAATCCAGCAACCACCCCACCACAGAAAACACAAGCAGGCCGATCAACAGCCCGCGCACCATTCCCACCAGCCACTTCATCCCATCCAGTCTTCCAGCGCCAGCCCCGCAATGCGCTCGAAGTGGCGGGTGTTGTGCGTAACCAGAATGAGGTTTTCTGCCAGGGCGTGGGCGGCAATCTGGGTGTCCATTTCGCCGATGGGGGTGCCTTGTGTTTTGAGCGCGTGTTTCAGCGCCCCGTGGTGGTCGGCGGCTTCCATGCCCCATTCCATGCAGGGCAGCCGCAACAGGAAGCTGTCAATTAACGGGCGGCGGCGGTCTTGCGAGGGCAGGCCCATTTGCCCGTAACGCAACTCGGCGCGGGTGATGGCTGAAATGGCGATGGTGCGCTCGCGCAGACCTGTATTGACCCGCTGTTCCAGCGCGGGCGAGGCTCGGCGCAGGTAGTAGCTGACGATGTTGGTGTCCAGCAGATAGCGCAGCATCACGGCTCCCATCCCTCAAACGGGCTGGGGCGCGGCGCATCGTCTCGGGGCAACAAAAACTCTTCCGTCTGGGGCATGGACTGCAGTTCGGCCAGAAACGCTTCCAGCTCGTCCGGCCTGGGCTTGGGCTGAATGGTCAGGATGCCGTCCTTGGATTTGCTGATCCACACCTCTTCTGCATCCAGCCTGAACGCTTTGGGCAAGCGGATGGCCTGGCTGTTGCCGGTGGTAAACACTTTGGCGGTGGCAAGGGACACGGCAGGCTCCTTCAAAAATACATACACAATCATATCTACATACGGCATGCGCCACCAGGGCTTCGGGCCACGGTGGCACCCAAGCCACCGCGTCCTGTGGCAACTGTGCCCGCCACACCCGCCAGCCCTGACACACACCTGCCATTCACGGCAGTTCTGACAGGCACCGCAGGGCCCATGCCCTGACTGACCCCACACCCCACCAGGCACACAAGCCTATGAAAACGTTGGCATTTTTTGCCGACCGCCACAGTGGCACAGAACATGAACAACAGGCTGGTTATCCCACCCAGACTGCCATTCCCCTTCGCCACACCGCCCACCCCGCGGACGCTCGCTCAGCGTCTTCCCATCTTTTCACCTCCACTGGACACACCGACGTGAAACACATGCACTTCCAAGAAAAGTACCCCATCACCGTGGCCGAAATCGCCAAAGCCGAAACCACATTGGGCAGTGCCGCAGAGATTGCGGCGTACTTCAAAGACTGCATCGCCCGCACCGAGCGCGTCACCTACATTGCCGAGTTCGACCACCTGGCGCACACCCGCGCCATCGGTGGCGAGGTGGCACCAGGCATCCAGGCCGCCATCAACGTGGTGTTTTGTTTCGGACACGCCCTGCCCAACCCGCAGGTCATGGCGGTGCGTCCGCGCTCCATCGGCATTGCCGACATGGGTGAGCACTTTGCCATCAGCTTCATGGATGCCCCCATGAAACCCGCCAACGACGCCATGCAGGCCTGGACACTGGCCCTGCGCAACGTCTCGGCCTGACCCGCACCCACCAATCACCCAACCCAACCGGAGCACGCCCCATGTGGTCAGCCTTGCAGTGGATACAAAAGAACCTGTCGCTCAGCATCCCGGCGGCCATGCTGGCGGGCCTGGGCTTTGGTGCCGTCGCTGAAACCGCGTGGCTCAAAGCCGCCATCCTGCCGCTGACCTTTCTCATGGTGTACCCCATGATGGTCAGCCTGAACATGGCCGAGTTGCGCCACTTGCAGGGCTGGAAAACCCAGGGCCTGGCCCTGCTCGTCAACTTCGGGCTGATACCCGCGCTGGGCTATGCGCTGGGCCTGGTGTTTTTCCCGGACCAGCCCTGGTTTCGCCTGGGTCTGCTGCTGACGGCGCTGTTACCCACCTCGGGCATGACCATCTCCTGGACTGGCCTGGCCAAGGGCAACATGGCCGCTGCGGTGCGCATGACTGTGCTGGGGCTGCTGCTGGGTTCGCTGCTGGCACCGCTGTACCTGCAAGCCCTGATGGGCACTGTGGTGTCCGTGCCCCTGGGGCAGGTGTTCGTGCAGATTGCGGTGGTGGTGTTCCTGCCCCTGGTCCTGGGCACCATCACCCAAAGAGTGCTGATGGCACGCCATGGCCATGCCGACTTCAACCACACCATCAAGCCCAGGTTCGCGCCGTTCTCCACACTGGGCGTGCTGGGCATTGTGTTTGTGTCCATGGCCCTGAAGTCCCACGACCTGCTGGCCAACCCCGCCCAGATCGTGGCGCTGCTGCTGCCCCTGCTGGCGCTGTACGGCATCAACTTTGCGCTCAGCACCTGGCTGGCGCGCGCGCTGTTGCCGCGTGGCGACGGCATCGCGCTGGTGTACGGCACCGTCATGCGCAACCTGTCGATCGCGCTGGCCATCGCCATGTCGGTGTTTGGCACACAAGGCGCCGACGTGGGCTTGCTGATTGCACTGGCTTACATCGTGCAAGTGCAGGCAGCGGCCTGGTACGTGAAGCTGACCCCCCGTCTGTTCCCCAGCCCGCCCACGGCCTCACCGCAACTTCAACCGTCATCCCCATGAACACCCCCAACACCCCCTACGACAAGCTGGGTGGCGAGCCCGCCCTGCAGCAACTCACCCGCCGCTTTTATGAGCTGATGGACGAACTGCCCGAGGCCTGGAGCATCCGACAGATGCACCCTGAAAGCCTGGCGGGCAGCCAGCAAAGCCTGTTCGAGTTCCTATCGGGCTGGCTCGGCGGCCCCGACCTGTTTGTGCAGCACCGTGGCCACCCCCGCCTGCGCATGCGCCATGCGCCCTACACCATCAGCCCCACAGCCCGGGACGAGTGGCTGCTGTGCATGCGCCTGGCCCTGACCGAGCAGGTGGCCGACGAGGGCTTTCGCCAGGCGCTGGTGCTGGCCTTTGAGCAAATGGCGCACCACCTGGTCAACGATGCCGGCGGCCACAGCTGTGGACACGGCACGGCAACTGCCGCCACCACAGCGGCAGGGGCAACCCCAGCACAAACGCAGGCACCAGCACTGAAGCCCACAGCGCCAGCGGCCCACATCGCCGAAGCCACTTGACCGTCGGCACCACCGGCCGCGCCTGGGCCACCGCCAACCCCGGCGTGGACTGGAGCGCAGGGTTGGGCCTGGCTGCTTTGGGGTTACTTGTCTTTCTTGGGCTGGTGGCCCTGGCCTTGTGGTGGCTGCGCCGCAGCCTGACCCCTGCGCGCCTGTGCGACCCTCCCCCACTGCAGCCCGGTCAATGCCTGCCCCCGCAGGTGCGCGTGCCCACCGAACGGGGCCGCAGTCTGCACGCTTGGTGGTTGCCCGCCCCCGCCACACCAGGGCTGGCACCCGCCGCTGTGCTTATGCACGGCTGGGGGGGCAACGGGGCCACCCTGTGGCCCATCGCACAGGCCCTGCATGCAGCCGGCTTTGCGGTGCTGCTGCCCGATGCCCGCAGCCACGGGCTGAGCGATGGCGACACCTTCAGCTCGCTGCCCCGCTTTGCCCGCGACCTGGCCGCCGGGCTGGACTGGGTGGCGCAGCAGCCGGGCATTGACCCTCAGCGCCTGTGTACCCTGGGACACTCGGTGGGTGGGGCCGCTGCCTTACTGTGCGCCTCGCAGCGGCCAGGGCTGGCGGCAGTGGTCAGCGTGTCGGCCTTTGCCCACCCCGAGCAGGTCATGCGCCGCTGGCTGTCGGCTCGGTACGTTCCATATTGGCCGCTGGGCTGGGCCGTTAACCGCTATGTGGAGCACGTCATCGGCCACCGCTTCAACGACATTGCCCCTGTGGCCACGGTCTCGCGCATTGCTTGCCCCGTCCTGCTGGTCCACGGCCTGCAAGACGATGTGGTGCCCCCGGACTGCGCACAACAACTGGTGCAGCGCGCTGCGCCCGGGCGGGTGCGGCTGCTGGCCGTGCCCGGCACCCACGACCGGTTCGATGACGAAGCCGCGCTGCTGAAGGAGGTGGCGCAGGCGCTGCGGCAAGCGACACACCCCAAGCCGCCTGGCACACCCACAGCCACGGCCACCACCGGGCAGTAACATGCCATCACGACCGACAGAGCCATTCCGCCCGATTTCCCACCCTGCCCCCCATGCCCGCACCCCACTTCCTGACCGCCCTCTCCCCCCGAAACCGCTGGCTGCTGGGTGGCGTGCTGCTGATTGGGCTGGTGCTGGCGGCCACGCTGCTGCGCACCCCGGCCAAAACCGCCCAGGTCGTGCAGGTGGCCCGCACCGACCTGACACAAACCGTGGTGGCCACAGGCCGGGTCAATGCCCCGGTGCGGCTGGACATTGGCAGCGAAGTGACCGCCACCGTGCTGGCCGTGTCCGTGCGCGAAGGCGACACCGTGCCCGCCGGTGCCCTGTTGATGCAACTGAGCGATGCCGAGGCCCGCGCCACCCTGGCCCAGGCCCAGGCCACCCTGGCCGAAGCCCGCGCCCGCCAGGGCCAGCTCAGCACCGTGGCCGCGCCTGTGGCCAACGCCAGCCTGGCCCAGGCCGAGGCCAACCTGCGCAACGCTGAGGCCGAACACCGCCGCGCCACCGAACTGGTGGCCCAGGGTTTCTATTCCCGACAAAAGCTGGACGATGCGCGCCGGGTGCTGGACACCGCCCGCAGCGCCCTGGCCGCCGCCCGCAGCCAAGCCCAGGCCCAGCTGCCACACGGGGCCGAAGTGGTGCTGGCCGCCACCCGCCTGGCCCAGGCCCAGGCCGCGGTGGAAGCCGCCCAGGCCCGCTTGCAGCGGCTGAGCATCACCAGCCCCATTGCCGCCCAGGTGCTGGCGCGCCATGTGGAGCCGGGCAGCCTGGCCCAGCCCGGCAAGGTGCTGCTGAGCCTGGCCAGCAGCGAAGGCCTGCGGCTGGACGCCGCTGTGGACGAAAAACACCTGGCCCTGATGGCTCCCGGTCTGGCCGCCCGCGCCGTGGCCGATGCCTACCCCGGCCAGGGCTTTGATGCCGCGCTGCAATGGGTCAGCCCTGCCGTGGACCCCGCCCGGGGCACGGTGGACGTTCGCCTGAGCGTGCCGCAGCCGCCCGCCTTTTTGCGCCCCGACATGACGGTGTCGGTGGAAATGACCGTGGGCCAACAGGCCAACGCCTTGGTGGTGGATGCCGGAGCCGTCCGCGGCATGGACACCCCCACCCCCTGGGCGCTGGTGCTCAAAGACGGCGTGGCCACCCGCACCCCGCTGCAACTGGGCCTGCGCGGCACCGGCGTGGTGGAAGTGACCAGTGGCCTGACCGAGGGCGACCTTGCTGTGCCCGCCACCGAAAAAGTGGCCGAAGGCGACCGTGTCAAGCCCGCCAGCGCCGGGCCGCTGCCGCTGGGCGGCATGGGCATGGGCCGATGACCGCCCCCCGTTCGGCCATTGGCGCGGCCACCCGCTGGCTGCCTTTCGAGCTGCTGGTCGCCCTGCGCTTTTTGCGCGAAGGGCGCATGCAGAGCGTGCTGATTCTGGCCGGGGTCACGGGTGGGGTGGCCGTCATCATCTTCCTCACCCAGCTCATCAACCAGCTGCAGGGCACCATCATCGACCGGGTGCTGGGCTCGCAGGCCCACATCGTCATTCGCCCACCCGACGACGTAACGCGCATCCCACCCCCTCCAGTCGACGAATCAGCTGTAGCTGAAAACCCAAACGCAGCAAGCGCTAACGGCCAAAAAGACACTGAAAACGCCACCACGCGCATCGTCCAGCCCCGCGCCCAGCGGCTGCGCCCGGTGGACCAGTGGGAGCAAGCCGCTGCCCTGGCCGCCGACACTCCCGGCGTGCTGGCCGTCTCGCCCCTGGTGACTGGCCCCGCCTTTGCGGTGCGCGGCACCAGCAACAAAAGCGTGGTGCTCATGGGCGTGGTGCCCGAGGCCTATGGCCGCATCGTGAAGATGGACGGCTACATGACCCAAGGCCGCTTTGCGGTGCAAGGCACCCAGACACTGATTGGCACCGAGCTGGCCAAAGACCTGGGCCTGGCCGTGGGCGACAAGCTGCGGGTCACCACCGCCAGCGGCCGGGCCGAGACACTGCACATCAGCGGCCTGTTTGACACCGGCAACCGCGACCTGAACCGCCGCTGGGTGTTCGTCTCCCTCAAGCTGGCGCAAACCCTGCTGGACGTGCCCGGCGGCGTCTCACAAATCGACCTGACCGTGACCGACCTGTTCGGCGCCGAGGCCGTGGCCCGACAGCTGCAAGGGCGCACCGGCCAGACGGTGGAGAGCTGGATGCAAACCAACTCCGGGCTGCTGACGGCGCTGGCCAACCAGAGCGTGTCCAACAACCTGATCCGCAGCTTCGTGGTCATCATCGTGGCGCTGGGCATCTCCAGCGTGCTGGTGGTCAGCGTGGTGCAAAAGCAGCGCGAAATCGGCATTTTGCGGGCCATGGGGGCGGGGCGGCAGCGCATCATGGCCGTGTTTTTGCTGCAGGGCGGGCTGGTGGGGCTGGTGGGCTCGGCAGCGGGCAGCGGCCTGGCCTGGACGCTGCTGACGGTGTTTTCGTACATTTACAAAAGCCCAGACGGCAGCCCCCTGTTCGCCGCCGAGCTGGACCCCAACCTCGTCATTCTGGCCAGCGTGGTCGCCATGGGGGTGGGCCTGGCTGCGGCTGCCCTGCCCGCTCGACGCGCTGCGCGCATGGATCCGGTGCAGGCCATCCGCAGCTGAGCGGGGTGAGCAGGCCACGAAATGCACCACACAGGGGCCAATCCGCACCGAGCCACGCCAAATATGTGCACAACGCACCGGTATTGAGCGTCATCAAACGTGGGCATGCGCAAATCGCATAGGCTTATGCATCTTTTTGGAGCAACCCCATGAAATACACCTCTGCCCACGCGTTTTTGTCCCACGTAGAAGCCCGCAACCCCGGCCAGCCTGAGTTTCTTCAGGCCGTGACCGAGGTCATGGAAAGCCTATGGCCCTTCATTGCCGAGCACCCCAAGTACGCCGAGCAGGGCCTGCTGGACCGCCTCGTCGAGCCCGAGCGGGTGGTCATGTTCCGTGTGTCGTGGGTGGACGACCACGGGCAAGTCCAGGTCAACCGGGGCTACCGCATTCAGCACAGCATGGCCATTGGGCCGTACAAGGGCGGCATCCGCTTTCACCCCTCGGTCAACCTGTCGGTGCTCAAGTTTCTGGCGTTCGAGCAAACCTTCAAAAACGCGCTCACCACCCTGCCCATGGGCGGCGGCAAAGGCGGATCTGACTTTGACCCCAAAGGCAAAAGCCCTGGCGAGGTGATGCGCTTTTGCCAGGCCTTTGTGCAGGAACTGTTCAGGCATGTGGGCTCGGACACCGATGTGCCCGCTGGCGACATTGGCGTGGGCGGGCGCGAAGTGGGCTTCATGGCGGGCATGTACAAAAAGCTGGCCAACAACGCATCCAGCGTGTTCACTGGCAAAGGCCTGTCGTTTGGCGGCTCGCTGGTTAGGCCCGAGGCCACGGGCTATGGCACGGTGTACTTCGCCGATGAAATGCTGAAAACACGCGGCAAATCGTTTGAAGGGCTGCGGGTTTCGGTGTCGGGCTCGGGCAACGTGGCGCAATACGCCGTCGAAAAAGCGATGGCGCTGGGGGCTAAGGTGGTCACGGTGTCCGACTCCAGCGGCACCATCGTGGACGAAAGCGGCTTCACGCCCGACAAGCTGGCCATCCTGATGGATGTCAAAAACCACCACTATGGCCGCGTGGCCGATTACGCCGCCCGCACAGGCGTGCGGTTCGAAGCCGGCAAGCGCCCGTGGCATGTACCGGTTGACGTTGCCCTGCCCTGCGCCACCCAGAACGAGCTGGACGGGGAAGACGCCCGCACCCTCATCCACAACGGCGTGCTGTGCGTGTCGGAAGGGGCCAACATGCCCTCAACCATCGAGGCAGCCAAGGCGTTCGAGGCCGCTGGCGTGCTGTACGCCCCCGGCAAGGCCAGCAATGCGGGCGGGGTGGCAACGTCGGGCCTGGAAATGAGCCAGAACGCCATGCGGCTGTCGTGGACACGCGAGGAAGTGGACGCCCGCCTGCTGCAAATCATGCAGGGCATTCACGCCGCCTGTGTCAAATACGGCAAGCGCGCCGATGGCAGCGTGAGCTACATCGACGGAGCCAACGTGGCCGGTTTCGTCAAAGTGGCCGACGCCATGCTGGCGCAAGGCGTGATCTGAGCCATGCAGACGGCATCCCGCTGTATAAAAGCCTCCTACCAACCCATGGCGGCGCAGCGGCTGGATGCCTCGATAGGCGAGACCGCAACAGGCGCCGCCCTACCCGGCGGAAGCCACAACAAACCATAGCGCATTGTTCATACAAGCAAAGCGAAGAAGGCAGTTTTGACCCATATTCTGAGCCTGCAAGGCATCCGCAAGAGCTACAACGAAGGCACCCCGGTAGAGGCCGAGGTGTTGCACGGGGTGGACGTGTCGCTGGCACAGGCCGAGTTCGTCTCGCTCACCGGGCCGTCGGGCTCGGGCAAAAGCACGCTGCTCAACATCATCGGGCTGCTGGAGCGGCCCACCTCGGGCACGCTGACCATTGCGGGCCAGCGGGCCGACCAGCTGGGCGACGACGCACTCACCCGGCTGCGCGGGCGCACCATTGGCTTTGTGTTTCAGTTCCACCACCTGTTGCCTGCCTTCACCGCCCTGGAAAACGTGATGATGCCCGCCATCATCGAAGCGGGCCAGGCCACCGCCGAGGCCGAGGCCTTTGGGCTGGAGCTGCTGGGCCGTGTGGGCCTGGCAGCGGCAGCGCACAAGCGTCCCGGCGAGCTCTCGGGCGGCATGCAGCAGCGGGTGGCCATTGCCCGGGCGCTGGCGCTGCGCCCCCGCCTCATCCTGGCCGACGAGCCCACCGGCAACCTCGACACCGTGACCGCCGACGAGGTGTTTGGCCTGCTGCGCGAGTTCAACCACGACCACGGCAGCGCCTGCCTCACCGTCACCCACGACCCCCGCCTGGCCGCCCGCTGCGACCGCCAGATGGTCCTGGTGGACGGCCGACTGACCAGCCCCGGCTGACCCGGCATGTCATGGACACCCATGGGTTGATGCACATCAACGGGTGGCCATTGTCTGGGTCTTGACAGAGGTGCGTATTGGCCAGCCAAGTGCCTCAAGGGGGCGATACTGGTCAACAATGGCACTGCTACAGCCTCTCACGGAGCGAACACCCATGCGCGACAACCAACCCGTCACCGCACACGAAACCAAAGTCCCCGAGGACATGACGCTGATTTCCGTCACCGACCTCAAAGGGCGTATCACCTACGCCAACAAAGCCTTCGTGGGCCTCAGTGGCTTCATGGAGACCGAACTGCTCGGTCAGCCACACAACATCGTGCGCCACCCCGACATGCCTACCGAGGCCTTTCGGGACATGTGGGCCACCATTGAGGCGGGCATCCCATGGACGGGTCTGGTCAAAAACCGGCGCAAAGACGGTGGGTTTTACTGGGTGCGGGCCAGCGCCACCCCGGTGCGCGACGGCGAGTCCATCGTCGGTTTTCTGTCGGTGCGCACCCGGCCGCAGCAAGAGGAGATTGATGCCAGTGAGCGCCTCTACGCCACCATGCGCGAAGAAGCCGCCCAGGGCAAGTTGCGCCACCGCTTGCGGCACAGCAAGGTGCTGGCACCTGGCTTGGTCCCCACCCTGCGCCGCTGGCTGACCCCCACCATGCGCCAGCAGCTGTTCTGGCTGGCGTTTTGGCCAGCGGCCATCCCGCTGCTGCTGATGGCCCTGGGCATGCCACTGTGGGTGTGTGCCGTGGGCGGTTTGCTCACCTTTCTGGGCTCGGGCTTCTGGATCTGGTGGATGGTGGGCCTGCCCCTGAAAAACATTCTGCGCAAAGCCAACCGCATCGCCGCCGGCGACTTGTCGGAGGTGCAGTCGGTGAGGTACGGCGACATCATGGGCCAGCTCGAAGGAGCCCTGGCCCAAATGAGCCTGAACGTGCGCACTGTGGTGCGCGATGTGCGCCACGAGGTGGGCAACCTGCGCGGGGGCACCAAAGAAATCGCCATGGGCAACGAGGACATGTCGCAACGGGTCGACTCCCAGGCCACCAAGCTGGAGCAAACCGCGTCCTCCATGGAGCGCATCAACGGCACGGTCAAGCAAACCACCGAGGCCGCCACCGAAGGGGCTGCGCTGGCCAACGAGATGCTGACCATGGCCAAGCGCAGCCACGATTCGGTACAGGCGGTCACCAGCACCATGGACGGTATCACCGCGTCGTCGCAGCGCATTGGCGACATCATCCAGGTGATTGAGGGGGTAGCGTTCCAGACCAACATCCTGGCCCTCAATGCGGCGGTGGAAGCCGCACGGGCGGGCGAGGCGGGGCGGGGGTTTGCGGTCGTGGCGGCCGAGGTGCGCGCACTGGCGCAGCGCACCACCCTTGCGGCCAAAGAGATTCGCCAGCTGATTGAGGAGTCGCGCAGCCGGGTCAGCGACGGCAGCCAACGCGCCGCCGAGGCCCTGGCCCGTGTGGACGAGTCCATGGAGGCCGTCAGCCGCGTCACCGCCATGCTGGAGGGCATACGCCTGGCCGCCAACGAGCAGCTGCAGGGCACCTCGCAGATTGCACAAACGCTCACCCACATCGACGACATCACCCAGCAAAACGCGTCCATGGTGGAGCAACTGGCGGCCGCATCCCGCTCGCTGGACGAACAGGTGGATGTGGTGCACCACTCGATTCGGGTGTTCAGGCTGTTTCCGGGCGACAAAACCCTGGCCGAGGACGATGCGGTGGACATCCGCCAGGGCATCAAACAGGAGCAGCAGCTGCGCCCCGACGAGGTGGACTTTGACAAGGTCATTGCAGCCCACCAGCAGTGGCGGGTCACGCTGCGCAATGCCGTGCTCAAAAACAAGAAGCTGGATGCCGACACCCTGCGCCGTGACGACTGCTGCGCATTGGGCAAATGGGTGCACGGGCCCGGCGGGCAGCGCTGGGGCAAGGTGGCGGTGTTCCAGGAGCTGATTGGCCACCACAGGCAATTCCACCTCGAAGCGGGCAAGGTGGCAGACACCATCAATCAAGGGCACCCAGAGCGGGCTTCCCAAATGATGGAAAGCGGCAGCCCCTTTGTCGAGGCGGGCCACCGGGTGACCCAAACGATCCGCACCCTGCGCGAAATGGTCGAGGGTAACCCGAGCAACGCAGCCCCGCCTTCCGCTGCGGCGCCCAGAAAAGCCCGTCCGTCATCGGCTCCAGCGTCCGCTCAAAAAGCCGCTACAGCCACCGCTGCCGCACGCACAGCCGCCCCCGCCCTGCCCGCCCAAAGTGCCAGCGACGACTGGGAGTCTTTTTGACCCCTACCCGGGGTGGGTACCGCTGATCCCAGCGGCGGGCTGCGCCTCCAGCGCTGCATCGCACCCCTGGCCCGCCGCGATCCAGCGCCGCGCCAGGCGCTGCAGCAGCCTGGCCAGCCAGGGCCAGCGCAGCGGCAGCACGGCAGCCGGATCGGTCAGTGCCCCGCAGCGGTACAACCGCTGCACACCGTCCCAGCGCAGGGCCACGCAGGCACCACGGCGGCGACGCGACAGCACCACCCCCAGGGGGCACGGCTCTGCCAGACAGCACAAGCCGCAGCCGTTGCACGGTGCCCCCTCGGGCGGTTTGGGTGGCGCAGCGGGCTGGAGATAGACAACGATCGACCTGGGCTTGGGCATGGGTTTGGACATGGCTGCGAGCGACCAGCCTCTCAGCTTGGCTCATCTGACGCAGGATCAGGATCGCCGTACCAGACCACCCGGTTGCGCCCTTCCCGTTTGGCGCGGTACAGCGCCTCGTCGGCCGCGGCCAGCAAGTGGTCCACCGCCACCGCTTGGCCCACGCTCCAATGCACCCCTCCGATGCTGACGGTGACGGCGATGGGCTCGCCCTCGAACACCACCATCGACCCCGCCACCGCTGCCTGCAGGCGCTGCGCCATCTGCAGCCCCCCCTGCGGCGTCGTCTGGCTCAGCAGCACCGAAAACTCTTCACCCCCCAATCGCCCCAGCACATCGCTTTGCCGCAACTGGGTACGCACCACCTGGGCAAAGTGCCGCAGCACCGCATCACCCGCTGCATGGCCATAGGTGTCGTTGACCCGCTTGAAGTGGTCCAGGTCGAGGCTCAACACACACAGCTGCATACCGTGTCGATTGGACCGTGCCAGCTCCAGGGCCAGCAGCTTCAGGTACTGTCGTCGGCTGGTCGCACCGGTGAGCGCATCGGTGTTGGCCAGGCGGCTGAGCCGGGCGTTGAGCCGGTACAGCGCGCGGTTTTGGCGGCGCGACACCTCGGCGAACAAACTCGCCCCTGCCAGCAGGCCCAGCGCGAGCGCAGCCAACGCCGTGATAGCCATGAACCGACTCAAACGACCCACCTGTGTGGCCGCGACGATCCGATCTGGCGACCGAAAGGTGTGCAACTGAAGCAGGCCTGCACCCACTGGCCGCGAGGCTGTCAGCAGCGGGCCAGATACACCCGCCAGGGTGACCATAGTCTGCCCAGCCAGTGGTGGCAGCTCGTCCAGAGCCAGCCGTTCAAACGTCGCCCGCTTGTAGCGCGCCTCCACCAGAGGTTGCGCCTGTTCAAACACAGCCGCCTGCGGCAAGGCCCGCATGACCCACGCCGGGTTGGAGGCCAGCACCACCACCCCGAATTCATCGGTCAGCAGCGCATGGACGCCTTGCATCAGCGGAGAAAACTCGTCCAAGTTCAGGTTGGCGCCAACCGCTCCGGCAAACGTCCCATCGACCTCCACCGGAGAGGAAAAGAACAAGCCCATGGTGTTACTCAGGCGCCCCACCGCAAACTGGTGGCCATCGCGGCCCTGCTGTGCGGCCTGGAAGTAGTCACGGTCAGAGACATTCAGACCCAGCACCGCAGGCATGTCGCTCGCACGGGCTTCGGCCACCACATCACCCCTGGCGTTGGCCGCCCACAGCACCTTGAGATTGAACACCGACACCTGGCGGGCCAGTCTGTGCATCAACGCCGCCAACTGAGGGTCTGCTGCCCAACAGGCTTGTTTGTCGGCCAGAGGCAAGGCCGCATACGCCGCCACATCACAGTAGCGCTGCACCGCCTGAACAATGCCGGGGTCTTGTGCCATGGCACGAGGCACACCAGCCACCTGGCTCATGCGCTGGGTGATGTGGCCAGCCACCAGGCTGGCCTCAACCAGTGCCGCCTGCCGCTCAATGACCAGTTGGTCTTGTAGATAGGAGTGCGCCACGCGGCCAGACCACCACCACGACGCAGCCGAAGCCACCGCCACCGCCAGCAGCCACAGGCCCAACATGCGCCGATAGGCGGCTCGGGGCACATGGCTGGGCAGCGGATGCCGACGCCCACGGGGAGGGCGCTGGTTGGTCGGTGAAGGGAGGGTGGACATGTTGGGCATGTTGGGCACTCGTTACAGCCAAGCCGCGCCGCCCCGGTCCGGCACACACTCACACATCCGAGGCACCCACGACGCCGCATGCCCCAGTATCGCCCCACTGGCGCGTCGGAAACCCCGGTTGCGTCAAACCGATGGCCAACACATCACACCCGCGCCAACACCGGCCCCAGTGCCACGCCCGTGTGGGTACCCATGGCCACCACCGCCTCGGGCGGTGCAGCGGCTACGATGCGCCCGCCCTCTGCACCACCTTCCGGCCCCAGGTCGATGATCCAGTCGGCCTCGGCCATCACGTCCAGATCGTGCTCGATCACCACCACGCTGTGGCCGCCGTCCACCAGCCGGTGCAGCACGCGGATGAGTTTTTCCACATCGGCCATGTGCAGCCCCACGGTGGGTTCGTCCAGCACGTACAGGGTATGGGGCGCTTTCTGGCCCCGCCGGGTGATGTCATCGCGCACCTTGCTCAACTCGGTGACGAGCTTGATGCGCTGCGCCTCGCCGCCACTGAGCGTGGGGCTGGGCTGGCCCAGCGTGAGGTAACCCAGGCCCACGTCCTTCAGCAGTTGCAGCGGGTGGGCGATGCTGGGCATGGTGGCGAAGAAGTCCACCGCCTCGTCCACCTCCATCTGCAGCACGTCGCCAATGCTTTTGCCCTTCCAGGTCACAGCCAGGGTTTCGGGGTTGAAGCGGGCACCGTGGCAGCTGTCGCAAGGCACCTTCACGTCGGGCAAAAAGCTCATTTCGATGGTGCGCACACCTTGCCCCTCGCACGAAGGGCAGCGGCCTTCGCCGGTGTTGAAGCTGAAGCGCCCGGGCGCATAGCCTCGCGCCTTGGCCTCCAGCGTCTCGGCAAACAGCTTGCGAATGGCGTCCCAAAAACCGATGTAGGTGGCTGGGCAACTGCGCGGGGTTTTGCCAATGGGGGTCTGGTCCACCTCCAGCACGCGGTCCACCGTCTCGAAGCCGCTGACCGTCTGGCAGCCCACCCAAGCGGGGAAATGCCCGGCGTCCATGCGGTCGCGTCCGGCGCGGGTGCTGCGTTGGCCAACAGCGGCGGCCACATTGGTCAGCAACACGTCGCGCGCCAAGGTGGATTTGCCCGATCCACTGACCCCAGTGACCACCACCAGGCGTTGCAATGGCACGGCGAGGCGGACGTGGTGCAGGTTGTGCAGGTGCGCGCCTTGGATGTGGATGCAAGGGGTGGTTGGCGTTGAGCTGCCCGCGCTGGCCGGGGATGTACTGGCTTCGCTTGAGCCAACAACACTGGTGGCGTGCCGCGACGGGTTGGGGGGTTCCGCCGCTGCGAAGCAGAAGTTGTCACCCCCCAACCCATCACGTCCCGCTGCGCTGCGTGTGGGTGCGGCGGTGCCGAATGCGGGAGCGGACTCCCCTTCGGCCTGAGCAGACTTTTCTTGCTCAGGGGGGGCCTTGAGCGTTGGCGCACCCACCCCCGCGTCGGCATACGCACTTGCGCCTGAACCCATACCAAAATTTACAACCAAAACACCATCTACCGCTCGTCTGGCCTGCAAAGGGTGCTTCATGGCATGTAGCAAATAGCGCCCGGTCTGCGAGTCGGCACATGCCGACACATCCGCCACCGAACCCTGGGCCACCACCCGCCCGCCGCGCTTGCCCGCACTGGGGCCAATATCGATGATGTGGTCGGCGCGGCGGATAGTGTCTTCATCGTGCTCCACCACCACCAGCGTGTTGCCGTGCTGACGCAGCTGGTCCAGCGCACCCAGCAAAATCTGGTTATCGCGGGCGTGCAGGCCAATGGTGGGCTCATCCAGCACGTAGCACACGCCCTGCAAATTGCTGCCCAGTTGCGCCGCCAGCCGGATGCGCTGCGCCTCGCCCCCAGACAGCGTGGGTGCCCCCCGGTCCAGCGTGAGGTAACCCAGGCCCACCTGCTGCAGAAAGCTCAGGCGGCCCAGAATTTCAGGAATCAGGTCGCGGGCAATATCAGCTTCGCGCGCGGACAGTTTCAAGGGAGGTGGCATGCCCCCTGTCGACGCAGCGAGCGCAGAAGCATCAGTGGAACCCAACGATTCCACCCAAGCCTGCACATCTTTCACACTCAAAGCCGCCACCTCGGCAATCCCCACGCCAGCAAAACTCACAGCCCGCGCCTGGGAATTGAGGCGGCTGCCGTGGCAGGTGGGGCAGGCCTCGTGGCTCAGGTCCTCCACCTCGGGCTCGGCGAAGCTCTGTTCTCGCCCTTTGTTCTGATCGTCACGCACCGAATCGTCCAACGTCTTGCGCTGGTCTCGGCTCAGGTTCACCCCTGTGCCCACGCAGTCGGGGCACCAGCCGTGTTTGCTGTTGTATGAAAACAGGCGCGGGTCCAGCTCGGGGTAGCTGGTGTTGCACACCGGGCAGGCACGCAAGGTGGACAACACCTCCACCTGGCCTATGCCAGCCCCCAAACCCTGATCGGTGGAGGCGGTCATGGCCTCGGCCAAGCCGTCCAGCGGAGCCAGCAGGTGCACCACGCCCTTGCCGTGCTGCAGGGCCAGCGCGAGTTGCTGGCGCAACAAGGCCTCGGTGTCCGGGCCCACCACGAGGTCGGCTACGGGCAGTTCGATGGTGTGCTCCTTGAAGCGGTCCAGGCGCGGAAAACCGGCGGTGGGCACAAACGCACCGTCCACCCGCAAATGGGTGTGCCCACGCGGACGCGCCCAGTCGGCCAGCTCGGTGTAAACCCCTTTGCGGCCGATGACCAGGGGGCTCAGCAACCCGATGTGCTGGCCCCGCCTAGTACGCATGATGTGTGCCACCATGCTGTCGGGCGACTGTGGCTTGACCGCCGCCCCGTCGTGCACGCAATGCTGGGTGCCCAGCTTGACGTAGAGCAGGCGCAAGTAGTGCCACACCTCGGTGGTGGTGCCCACGGTGCTTTTGCGCCCACCCCGGCTCAGCCGCTGTTCGATGGCGACGGTGGGTGGAATGCCGTACACCGCATCCACCTCCGGGCGGCCTGCGGGCTGCACGATGCTGCGGGCGTAGGCGTTGAGGCTCTCCAAATAGCGGCGCTGGCCTTCGTTGAACAAAATGTCAAAGGCCAGGGTGGATTTGCCCGAACCGCTCACCCCGGAGATGACATTGAACTGCCCGCGTGGGATGTCCACGCTCAGGCCCTTCAGGTTGTGTTCGCGGGCGTTGACGATGCGGATGCTGTTGTGAGTCGCGCTTGGGTTTGCTTCGCCTCGGCTGGCGTGTGTGGTAGCGGTTGGGGCTGTGGCGGTCGGCTTGCCACTTGCCGACGCAGCGAGTGAAGTGGTGCGGCCCAAATAGGCTGCCACCGCCCCCTCCCTCACCTCGTGTACCGTGTCAAACGCCAACACATAGTCGCGCAACGCCCTGGCCGTGTGCGACGTGGGGTGCAGCCGCACTTCCTCTGGTGTGCCTTGAGCCACCACCTGGCCACCGCCCTCACCGCCTTCCGGCCCCAGGTCGATCAACCAGTCAGAGGCGCGAATCACGTCCAGGTTGTGTTCGATGATGACCAGCGAATGCCCCGCGTCCAACAGCCGCCGCAGCGCGCGCATCAGCTTGGCGATATCGTCAAAGTGCAGGCCGGTGGTGGGCTCGTCGAACAGAAACAGCGTGCCCTTTTTGGCCACGGCCTGGCGGCTGGCCGTGGCCTTGCTGCCGGTTTTGGCCGCCTCGGCCAGAAAGCCCGCCAGCTTCAGCCGCTGCGCTTCGCCACCCGACAGCGTGGGCACGGGCTGACCCAGTTTCACGTACTCCAGCCCCACATCGACGATGGGTTGCAGGGCGCGGATCACTTCTCGGTCGCCCGCAAACAGTTGCACGGCCTCGCTCACGGTGAGGTTAAGCACATCGGCCACGTTCATCGACACCATCTCGTGCGCAGTGGCCCCGTCGGCACCGGGCACCAGCCGCGCACGTTCGATGCGCACCTCCAGCACCTCGGGGCGGTAGCGCTGGCCGTCACAGTCGGGGCAGCGCAGGTACACGTCGCTCAAAAACTGCATTTCCACGTGCTCGAAGCCCGAACCGCCGCAGGTGGGGCAGCGCCCGTCGCCGCTGTTGAAGCTGAATTTGCTGCCGGTGTAGCCGCGCTGCTGTGCCAGCGGCGCAGTGGCAAACAGGGTGCGGATGGCGTCCCATGCGCCCACGTAGCTCACCGGGTTGGACCGTGCGGTTTTGCCGATGGGCGACTGGTCCACAAACACCACGTCGGCCAGTTGCTCGGCGCCCAGCAGACGGTCGTGCACACCGGGCGCATCGGTGGTTTTACCAAAGTGGCGCAGCAGGGCCGGGGCCAATATGTCTTGAATGAGCGTGGATTTGCCCGAGCCACTGACACCCGTGACGCACACCATGCGCCCCAGTGGAAAGTCCACAGTCACATGCTGCAGGTTGTGCTCTCGCGCGCCCTCCAGAATCAGGCGCGGGGTGGCCTCGGCCACCATGCGCTTGAAGCCAAAGCCCACCTGCTTGCGCCCGCCGAGGTAGGCGCCGGTGAGGGTGTCTGCGTGGCGGATGGACTCGGGCGTGCCATCAAACACAATTTGCCCGCCGCGCTCGCCAGGGCCTGGTCCCATGTCGATCAGGCGGTCGGCGGCGAGCATCACGGCTGGGTCGTGCTCGACCACCACCAGGGTGTTGCCCGCCGTCACCAGGCGGCGCATGGCGACATTGATGCGGTCCATGTCGCGCGGATGCAGGCCGATGCTGGGCTCGTCGAGCACGAACAAGGTGTTGACCAGGCTGGTGCCCAGAGCGGTTGTGAGGTTGATGCGCTGAACTTCGCCACCGCTCAAGGTGCGGCTCTGGCGGTCCAGGGTGAGGTAGTGCAGACCCACGTCGCACAGGTACTTGAGGCGGGTGTTGATTTCGTCGAACAGGAGGTCTAAGGCCCTTGCTTCACCGGTTGGCTTTGTTTGGCTTTTCGCTTCGCCTGGGCTGCCCGTTGTGGTGGCGTGCCGATCGGGTGTGGGGTGCTCCTCATGCTGCGAGCAGAAATCGTCACCCCCCACACCAGACCGTCCCGCTGCGCTGCGGGTTGGCGCGCCTGTGCCGGACGCGGATTCGGACTGCCCTGCCGGCGGTGCGGAGTGGCTTTGGCTTTCCGACGCTGCACCAGCGAGGTCCGCGCTGGCAAGGGGTGAGCCGCCCGACAATCTCTGCTCGCAGTGTGCGGAGGGCGGCTCACCCCTTGGCGGCGCAGCGCGCGAAGAAACCTCACCCGCATTCAACACAGCGAGCGAGACAACGCCACCCACGCCTGATACAGCGTGTGAAGAACCTTCAGCCAAAGAAGCCTGCAACGCCTCGAAAAACGACCGCAACCGCTCAATCGGCAGTTGCATCAAGTCGTGCAGCCCCAAACCAGGCAAGGCTTCCAGTTGCTCACGGCTCCACGACACACCCGCTGGCATGAAGCGCAAACCCGGTGACAGCACCGCATCGGCCTGCGCCTTCGTCCCCATGCGCCACAACAGGCTTTCGGTTGTCAGACGCGCGCCGTGGCAACTGGGGCACTCGGTGTAGCTGCGGTATTTGGACAGCAGCACCCGGATGTGCATCTTGTAGGCCTTGGTTTCCAGATACTCGAAGAACCTGTCCACGCCGTACCACTGCTGGTTCCACTGCCCGTTCCACATCGGGCTGCCAGCCTTGACCCAGTGCTGCTGCTCGGTGGTGAGCCTGTTCCATGGGGTGTCGCGGGGAATACCAGCCGCCTCGGCATGGCGCATCAGGTCGTCCTGGCACTCTTTCCAGGCGGGCGTCTGCAGGGGCTTGATGGCCCCGGCACGCAAGGTGAGCTTGTCGTTGGGGATGACCAGTCCATAGTCCACGCCGATGACACGGCCAAACCCCCGGCAGGCGTCGCACGCGCCCAGGGCGGAGTTGAAACTGAACAGCGAAGGCGTGGGGGGGGCGTAGCCCAAGCCGCTTTCAGGGCAATGCAGACTCGCAGAAAAAGCCCAAACCTCTGGCTCAGCGGAAGCATCATCGATGGTCAGGCCCCCGCCCTGTGGGCCCACAGAGTCCATCGGCAGAGCGTACACACGCACCTGCCCGTGGCCTCGGCGCAGACACGTCTCCAACGCCTCCATCGCTCGGGCCTGCTCCACATAGCCCAACCGGAAGCGATCGGCCACCACGTCCATTATTCTTATGCTTTTTTGACCGTTTTCGCTTTTATCTAATAGCTTATTTGCTGCAGTTTTTTTTAATAATTTGGTGGACTTTGCCAATTCGCGGTCACCGCCCAGTTCGTCCACCGCTACCACCCGTTCAGCCTGCACCCGGGTGTAACCACTGGCAGCCAACCAAGTTTCCACCTCCTGGACCGACGCATCGGCTGGGAGCACCACAGGAAAGGTAAGCACCAACCGGGGCTCCGCCCCGCCCACGGTGATGGCGGCCACGCGGCGCAGCAACTCGGCAAAAATGCTGGCCGCGTTGTCTTGCCGCACGGGCTGCGCGGTCACACGGTCGAACAACTGGGCACCGCGGGCGAACAACAGCTTCAGGTGGTCGTTAAGCTCCGTCATGGTGCCAACCGTCGAGCGAGAGCTTCGCACAGGGTTGGTCTGGTCAATGGCGATGGCAGGCGGCACGCCATCCACACGATCCACCGCCGGTTTGTCCATGCGATCCAGAAACTGCCGGGCGTAAGCGCTGAAGGTTTCCACGTAGCGCCGCTGCCCTTCGGCAAACAAGGTATCGAACACCAGGCTGGACTTACCTGACCCGCTGGGCCCTGTCACCACAGTCAGCTCGCCGGTGCGGATGTCCAGATCGACATCCTTCAAGTTGTGCTGGCGCGCCCCGCGGATGCGGATGGTGCCGTCGGCCACAGTCGCCGCGGCCGTCTGCCCCCCCTCGAAAGCCTCACGGACAACATCGGCACGCTCGCCCGGAGAATTGAGATTGGTTGACATGTGGTGCATCTTCAACATGGGAGCGCTGCATTCTAGAGACCGGACGCACACTTCGCCTGCCTGGGGACAAGCGCCCAACGGGCGGTCATACGAAGGAATGGCGACGCTTGCGGAGCCGCACCGCAGGGATCGGCCAACGAAGATCCGGCAGCGCAGGCCAAGCTGCAAGGCAAGGCGATGGAGGCGGGCAGATGGATGAACGAAGTACCATTACCCATCTGCAGCCAATTTACGGAGTCCAACCCATGTTCAAAAAAATACTCGTTCCATCCGACGGATCTGCTCAGGCACACAAAGCGGCAGAAGTCGCCGCCGACCTGGCCAAAACCCAAGGGGCCAGCGTGATTGGAATCTACGTCATTGACCCATTCCCGTTCATTGGCATCGGAGACGCATCGGCTATCGGGCTACAAGCCTACCTGTCTGAAGCGCAGGCCGCAGCCACAGAGTCGCTGGGTGATATTCGGAGCATGTGTGAAGCCAAGGGCGTGCCATTCACCGGTGACACCATCGAACGCGGAAGCGCGTCCGACGGCATACTGGAGACGGCCAAAGCCGAAGCCTGCGACCTGATTGTCATGGGCTCGCACGGACGGCGTGGACTGGAAGCCCTGATCCTCGGCAGCGTGGCTCAAAAGGTACTGACACACGCCACAGTCCCCGTCATGATTATCAAGACCAAATAAACCAGCCTACAAGGAACGCTGACACGCCGTCGGCGTGTGGCGTGACTGTGCCCTAAAAGTAGGAACCAGAAAGACCTCAGCCCCCGTTTCTTTCGAAGCGGGGGCTGAGGGGTTGGTGTAAGAGCCTGATGATGACCTACTTTCACACGGGAATCCGCACTATCATCGGCGCTGAGGCGTTTCACTGTCCTGTTCGGGATGGGAAGGAGTGGTACCACC
>JAUYTN010000037.1 GCA_030695205.1 Burkholderiaceae bacterium
CGTCCCCGTCAAACGCGTGGTGGACTACAACGTCAAGGTGCGCGTGAAGGCCGACCAGTCCGGCATGGACCTGGCCAACGTCAAGATGAGCATGAACCCGTTTGACGAGATCGCCGTGGAAGAGGCGGTGCGCCTGAAAGAGAAGGGCATCGCCACCGAAGTCATCGCCGTGTCCTGCGGCGTCACGCAGTGCCAGGAAACCCTGCGCACGGCCATGGCCATCGGCGCCGACCGCGCCATCCTGGTGGAAACCGCCGAAGAGCTGCAGCCGCTGGCGGTGGCCAAGCTGCTCAAGGCGCTGATGGACAAAGAACAGCCCGGCCTGGTGATCCTGGGCAAGCAAGCCATTGACGACGACTGCAACCAGACCGGCCAGATGCTGGCCGCGCTGGCCGATCTGCCGCAAGGCACCTTCGCCAACAAGGTCGAGGTGGTGGACGGCAAGGTGAACGTGACCCGCGAAGTGGACGGCGGCCTGGAAACGCTGGCGCTGAGCCTGCCCGCCATCGTCACCACCGACCTGCGCCTGAACGAGCCGCGTTATGTGACGCTGCCCAACATCATGAAGGCCAAGAAGAAGCAGATGGACATCGTCAAGCCCGAAGACCTGGGTGTGGACGTGAGCCCACGGCTCAAGACCCTGACGGTCAGCGAGCCGCCCAAGCGCGGTGCCGGTATCAAGGTGGCCGACGTGGCCGCCCTGGTGTACAAGCTCAAGAACGAAGCCAAAGTGATCTGAGGACCAACAACATGACCGCACTCGTTATTGCCGAACACGACAACGCCGCCGTCAAAGGCGCCACGCTCAACACCGTGACCGCCGCCGCAGCCTGCGGGGGTGAGGTGCACGTGCTCATCGCCGGTCACAACGCCGCCGGCGCTGCCGCAGCTGCCGCCCAGATCGCCGGCGTGTCCAAGGTGATCCATGCCGACGCCGAGTACCTGGCCCACGGCCTGGCCGAAAACATGGCCGCGCAGGTGCTGGCCATTGCGGCCAACTACAGCCACATCCTGTTCCCGGCCACCGCCAGCGGCAAGAACATCGCCCCGCGCGTGGCCGCCAAGCTCGATGTGGGCCAGATCAGCGACATCACCAAGGTAATGGCTGCCGACACGTTTGAACGCCCGATTTACGCCGGCAACGCCATCGCCACCGTGCAAAGCAGCGACGCCACCAAAGTGATCACCGTGCGCACCACCGGTTTCGACCCGGCCGCCGCCACCGGCGGCAGTGCCGCCGTGGAAACCCACGCAGCCCAAGCCGACAGCGGCAAGAGCACCTTCCTGGGCAGCGAAATCGCCAAGAGCGACCGCCCCGAACTCACCGCCGCCAAGATCATCGTCAGCGGTGGCCGGGCGCTGGGCAGCGCCGAGAAGTTCAACGAAGTCATGACCCCGCTGGCCGACAAGCTCGGCGCTGCACTGGGCGCCAGCCGCGCCGCGGTGGACGCGGGCTACGCCCCGAACGACTGGCAAGTGGGCCAGACCGGCAAGATCGTGGCGCCGCAGCTCTACATTGCCGCGGGCATTTCGGGTGCCATTCAGCACCTGGCCGGCATGAAGGACAGCAAGGTGATCGTGGCGATCAACAAGGATCCCGAGGCGCCGATCTTCTCGGTGGCCGACTACGGCCTGGAGGCCGATCTGTTCACCGCAGTGCCTGAGCTGATCAAGGCCATTTAACCCACTACAGGTGCGCTTGAACTCTGCGCGGGCTCAAGTGCTTCCCCGACTCCATCGAGGCGGTGTTTCTCGAGTGATTCGCAGCGCAGCGGTGCGCCGTCAGGTTGAGGCCTGATGAAGTCCGCCCACCCAGGCGTACTCGGTGCTCCAGTCGAACTGGAACGCGTCGCCCAACGCAAACTTCAGCGGAACGAAGGCGGCCTTGCCGGCCTTGCCCGACTGATCTTCTCGCCAGCGTCGGGCAAAGGAGGCGACCCGGCCGTAGCCACCGGTGTACCCCTGCTCGGCCAGTGCCTCGTACAGGGTCTTGACCGTGCGGCGATCGCGTTTGCCGCGGTGCTGGTCGGCCTTGAGCCAGGTCGCCAGCGTTTCAGTGTAGCCGTCGAGCTTGGTCTTGTTGACCCGTTGAGGGTACTTGGGCTCGACCATCTCGCCCTTGCGCAGCCAGGCCTTGATGGTGTTCCTCGCCAGGCCCGTGCGCCGCTCGATCTCTTTGATTGGAAGGCCATCGCGCAGGTACATCCTGCGGATCTTTGCCAGTGTTCCCACGTTGATCACTCCTTGATTCCTCTTGCTCAAAAAACAAGCAGGAGACCTTACTCAAGGGGTCAGATTTGGATGAAAAAACTCACCTCATTCCCACCATGTCAGCACCCTACATCCAGCAACTTCAGCCCGTGGTCCACGCAGAGGCCCAGGGCGCGCAGAAAGAGATCCTCGACACCGCGCTCAAGCAGGTGGGGTTCATTCCCAACATGTACGCCAACATGGTCAACGCACCGGCCGTGCTGAGCACCTACCTCCACGGCTATGGGCTGTTCCGCAAGGAATCTGGCCTCACATCCGCCGAGCAGGAGGTGGTGTTTCTCGCTGTCAGCAGAACCAACGGCTGCACCTACTGCACGGCGGCGCACAGCATGATCGCGGACAAGATGTCGGGCGTGCCGGCGCCTGTGCTGCAGGCCATCCGCGGTCACCAGCCCATTCCCGATGCAAAGCTGGCGGCGCTCTTCGATGTCGCCACCGAGATGGTCAAGAGCCTGGCCCAGCCCAGCCCAGCCGCCGTCAAGGCGTTTCTCGAAGCGGGCTACCAGGAGCGCGACCTGCTCTACATCGTGCTGGCGGTGTCGGTGAAGGTGCTCAGCAACTACTCCAACCACGCGTTTGGCACCACGGTGGACGAGCGTTTCTCGGCCTACAAGGTCGATTGAAAGCCGGTAGTCCATGACCCCAACTTTTGTTCCAGAAACCTTCGAGCGAGTCATGGGTTGCACCGCCGCTGAATTGTTGGCCTGGCTGCCCCGCGCACTGCCCGATGCCCAGCTGCAGACCGATGGGGCCGGACAGCGCAATGTGGCCACCTGGCCGCAGGGGCGCATGGAGCTGAGCTGGCAGCCATTGCCGCCGCGTCGCATGGCGCTGCTGGAGGTCCCGCAGCTGGCGGTGCGTTTCACCTACACCGATCTGGGCGATGCGGAGCGCTATCGCATCCAGAAACGCTTTGACCTGCAGACACATCGGGGTGGTGGCTAAAGCCGATTACCCGTTTCAGGAGACAGCAGCATGGACATCCAGGCGCTGGCATTTGACACAGGCGGAACGGCGCTCGAATCGCACATCGGACTCGTTGCACGAACTGCATGGTCGGCACGGGTCATTTCATTGAAGTCTGTAATTCCATTTCTATTTCAATAGTGCATCAATAATCCATGGCCATGCGACGATGGACTTGATGCATGGCGCGTCGTTTTCATAGTCTCGCAGAGCGACTTCGAGGTGATCCTCGAGCGCGTCGAGGCTGTCGAAGACGCGGTT
>JAUYTN010000038.1 GCA_030695205.1 Burkholderiaceae bacterium
GGGTCACTCAGAACACCCTCAGGTGTCCGCCATCAATTTGGAATGCTGTCCGCCTTCAGCGTGGAACACTGTCCGCCATCACGCTGGAACACCGTCCGCCATCAGCGTGGAATCGTGTCCGCCATGGCGTGGAATACGCACTTGTATGCGAAACCTTTGCCACCTGTCTCGTTGTGTTGCGGTAATTACCTGCCTGGCCGGGTGCCTGGGCATGGCGTCAGTCGCGCATGCATTGACGCCGGTATCGCTGCAACTCAAATGGAGTCACGCCTTCCAGTTTGCCGGGTACTACGCCGCACAGGAAAAGGGCTACTACCAGGACGTCGGCTTGCAGGTGGAGATTCGAGAAGCCAAGCCAGGTTTTGATGTGGTGCAGAGCCTGCTGAATGGGGAGGCCACCTTTGGCGTCGGCACCAGCAACCTGTTGCTGTCCCGCCAGCAAGGCCACCCTGTGGTGGCACTGGCGGTTATTTTTCAGCACTCCCCCCTGGTGTTGATTGCCCGTGGCAATGCCCCTACCCAAACGATCCATGACCTGCTGGACAAGCGCGTGATGATCGAACCTCACTCCGAGGAATTGCTGGCCTTTTTGACCCAGGTTGGCCTGCCAACGAGCCGCCTGGGCAAGGTCGAGCACAGCCACAATCCGCAGGATCTGGTGGATGGCAAGGTGGACGCCATGTCCGCTTACGTCACCAATGAACCCTATTTCCTCGACCAAAGAGGCGTGGCCTACCAGACCTATTCGCCGCGTGCCATCGGAATAGACTTTTACGGCGACAACCTGTTCACCACAGAATCAGTCATCCGCCGCCAGCCAAGCGAGGTTGAAGCGTTCAGGGCTGCCAGTTTGCGCGGCTGGCAATATGCCATGGCGCACCCGCAAGAAATGGCAGATCTGATAGTGGCCAAGTACGCCAGTCAAACCCCGCGAGAGTTTTTTTTGTTCGAGGCCGGGCGCATGGCGTCTCTGATGCAGACCGACCTGATTGAGGTGGGGTACATGAACCCGGGGCGCTGGCGCCACATTGCGGATACCTACGCCGACCTGGGCCTGCTGCCGCGCGGCTATGACTTTGACGGTTTTTTGTTGGATGCCCAGCCCACCGTGGACTGGACCCGCGTCTATGTGCTGCTTGGCCTGCTGACCTTGGTGAGCCTGGTGGTGGTGTACATCTGGCGAAACAACCGCGAATTGCAGCGGGCCTTGGCGTTCAGCAAGGAAACGCAGCACGCGCTGGCTCTGTCTGAGGAGCGTCATCGGCTGTTGGCCGACCACGCCAGCGACGTCATTTGGACCATGAATCTGGAAGGACGATTTACCTATGTGAGCCCGTCCGTGGAGCGCTTGCGGGGGTACTCCGTCGCCGAGGTGATGCAGCAAACCCCGGATCAGGCACTTGCCCCAGCCAGTGCCCCCATTGCCGCCGAAGTCCTGAGCCGGGCGGTTGAGTCGGTACAAGCCGGGCAGCCAGTGACCGGGTTTCGGGTGGAACTGGAGCAAACCTGCAAGGGCGGCGGCACGGTGTGGACCGAAGTCAGCGTGACCGACATCCGCAACCAGGCAGGCGAGTTTGTCAATCTGCTGGGCGTCACGCGCGACATCACCCAGCGCAAGCGGCTGGAGGAGCAATTGCGCCAGCTGGCGTTTTACGACACGCTGACCCAGTTGGCCAACCGGCGTCTGCTGCTTGAGCGCCTGGACCAGGTGATGACGGCCAGCAAGCGCAGTGGCCTTCACTGCGCGCTGATGTTTTTGGACCTTGACAACTTCAAGCCCCTCAATGATGTCCATGGCCATGATGCGGGTGACCTTTTGCTGCAGGAAGTGGCGGTGCGCCTGACCCGCTGTGTGCGTGAAGCAGACACCGTGGCCCGCTTTGGCGGCGATGAGTTTGTGGTGCTGTTGAGCAATTTGAGTATGGACATGGGTGAGTCGCGGGCACAGGCGGGTGTGGTTGCCGAAAAAATTCGGCTCAATCTGGATGCGCCCTACCTGCTCAAGGTGACCCGCACAGGGTCTGCGCCGAAGACGGTCAAGCACGATTGCTCGGTGAGCATGGGTGTGGTGGTGTTTGTCAACCACCAGGCCAGTCAGGAAGACCTGCTCAATTGGGCCGATGTGGCCATGTACCAGGCCAAAGCAGCTGGGCGCAACACCGTGCGGTTCTACCCGACTGATGTGTAGGCCACTGCACGGACAGACGTTCTCAACCACCACTTGCTGCGCTGATCGGGTCGTACAGTCCAGCCCAGTGGTATCCATGGCAGGCCTGGGGGCCGTTGCACACCGGCAAACTCAGCATGCTGCACCCGGGCGGAAAAACGCCAGCAATTCGTCGCGCCGCGCGTGGGCATCGAACTCGCCCATGCCAATCAGCGCACGCACGAAGGGTGGCTCGAACAGCAGGTAGCTGGCCAGCGCAGCCGCGCTGCCAACCGAGCCTTTGGTTGTGCTGAGCGCTCCCAGGCCCACCAGCATGTCGCGCGTGCTGGCGGGCAAGGCGCCCACATGGCGCAAGGCCAGCTCGTCCATGGACTCTGAGGGCTGGATGGAAAGCACCTCCACCGGCCGGTAGGGCAATGCCTCGGTCAGCCGGGATGGCAGGCTGCGCAGGGTGCGGCTGACACGCTGGGCCTGCTCCACATCGGTTTGCAAGGTGTCGTTGAACACGCTGGCCATGGCGTGGCCTGCAATGGTGCCGGCGGTGGGCTCGTCCTCACTCTGGCGCACCAGGCCCGCGCGCTGGGGCTGCCCGACGCCAATGGCCAGGACTTTGCGTGCACCCAGGTGAATGGCCGGTGACAGGGGCGACGACTGGCGCATCGATCCATCGCCAAAAAACTCTTTGCGGCCATTGACCCACAGCGGCACAGCCCGAAACAGGAACGGAATGGCGGAAGACGCCATCAGGTGTTCGATGGTGATGGGCTGCATGTCGGCCCTGCGGTCCGGACGTCCCCAGGGCCGGCTGGGGTGGTCCGGGCTGGTCTGGCAGAAGGTCCAGTGCACACCTGTGCTGTAGCTGGAGGCGGTGACAGCCACACCAGCCAGAACACCCTGAGCCAGGTTGGCCTCCAGTTGGCTCACGCTGATGGCGTTGTGCAGTGTATGGACCAATGGGTCGCTGTCCAGCAGCGCGCGATGGCGCTGCACCTGTCGGCTCAGGGCCCAGCCAGCAACCAGCTTGTTGGTACGCGCCCACATTGGCGTGTCCAACCGGTACACATGCTCGGACCGCAGGGTTTGCCAGAAATCGGCCAGTTTGGGCAAGGCATCGAGACCGTTGTGTGCCTGGCTGGCCAGGTAGGTCACGTTCAGCGCACCAGCCGATGTACCCACCATCAGCTGAAACGGGAATGGGGGCGCCCGCTCGGGTGTGTCATGGCGCAGCATGGCTGTCAGCGCCTTCAGCACACCTGCCTGGTAGGCCGTGCGGGCACCGCCGCCCATCAGCACCAGGGCCGTGGAATCCCGGTGCGCGGTGGCCTGAGGCGGTGTCAACAGGCTGCTGGTAATGACGGTATCCAGTGACATGGCGGTGCCGGGTCAGGTTACACGCTGTTGTGACCCATTGGGCCGCTGGGTCTGGCGGCGCCCGACCCGCCGCACCGGTGAGGATGCTTTGCTCATGATGCTTGTCTCCGTCGTTTGACAAGCATGATGCCACTGTGGCAGCCATGCAGATCGTTTCATGCTGGCGAGGGTCGGCACAGGGCGTCAGCCCCGCTTGCTACACCGTAATGAGCTCGACAGTGGGAATGGCATCGATATTGGTGATCACGCTGCGCTGTGGCAGGTAGTTCAGCAACAGGTCTGTTTCTTTTTTGACCACGCTGTAGCACTCGCAACTCAGCTTTTCAAGTGTCGGCCGGTCCAGCACCTTGATCAATCCGCGCGAATAGGAAATGACGCCGAGCTGCTGCAGTTTCAGCGCGGCCTGGGTGACGCCTTCGCGGCGCACGCCCAGCATGTTGCCAATGAACTCCTGTGTCATCGTCAAATGGTTGTGGGACAGGCGGTCCATGGACAGCAAGAGCCAGCGGCAGAGTTGCTGGTCGATGGAATGGTGACGGTTGCACACGGCGGTTTGCGAGACCTGTGTGATCAGGGCCTGCGTGTAGCGCAGCATGAGCAACAGCAGCTGGCCGTGGCGGTTGAACTCTTCTTTCACCCGCTGCCTGGGGAGTCGGTAAGCGAAACCGGCGCTCTGCACCAGCGACCGGCTGGGCGTGCTTTCGCCGCCCAAAAACAGGGTGATGCCCAACAAGCCTTCGTTGCCGACCACGGAGATCGCGGTCGATGCCCCGTTTTCCATGAGGTATTGCAGCGAAACGATGGAGTCGGTAGGGAAATAGACGTGGCGCATGGGGCGCCGGGATTCATACAACACCGCACGCAGCGGCAGCGGTACCAATTCCAGGTAAGGGAACAAACGGTCTTGCACCTCGGGCATCAAGGCTGCCAGCAGATGGTTGTGTTGAGGCTTGGGTTTGACGGACATTGTGGGGAATATGGAATGCGGTGGCGGAGGGTACTCCCTCACCGCACCAGCAAGGCCCACAGCTTGTTGAACGCCAGCTCGGCATGGTGGCGGCGCGTGGCGCACGCTGGGGTAGGCGCAGGCGCAGGTCGGTGCGCACGTACGGGTTCGGCCCTGTTGCCAGCGGACTGCCAATGTCCGGTCGCACCCACCAAATTTTTAATAAAAAATGTCTTTATCGCTTTTGGATATTGACTATTCAGCTACATTTTTATTGACTTCCCCACAGCTGTTTGACGCGGGCATCACGCCCGCAGCTGAGGCGGTAGTAGCTGTAGCGGAGTTCGTTTTTCTTGTAATAGTCCTGGTGGTAGTCCTCGGCCAGGTAAAAGGTCGAGGCAGGGGCCAGTTCGGTGTGGATGGTGGCAAAACGCCCTGATTTCAGCAGCGCATCGCGGCTGGCCTCCACCGTCTGGCGCTCAGACTCGTTGCCCCAGTAAATACCGCTGCGGTACTGATCCCCAATGTCGCAAAACTGGCGGTCTTTGACCGTGGGGTCGATGTGCCGCCAGAAGTACTCCACCAGCTGTGAGTAGCTGACCTGGGCCGGGTCGTACAGCACGCGCACGGCTTCGGTGTGGCCGGTGTGGCCCGCACTCACCGCCTCGTAGGTGGGGTTGGGTGTTCGGCCTGCGGTGTAGCCCGACACCACCTCGCGCACACCGGGCAGTTTTTCAAAGTCGGCCTCAATGCACCAGAAGCAGCCTCCGGCAAACACGGCGTAGGCCATGGGCTTTCCGTCTACCACGGGTGCGGACTCCACCACCGGCGCAGAGGTTGGCTGCACAGGCGGTGCCGCCGCTTGGGTGCAGCCCACCAGTCCCCACCCAGCCAAAGCGGCTACACAGACTGCCAAACGCGTTCGACGGGTGGCCGCTGCACCCCAGGCCAGGCAATGGTTGAACAGGTCCATGGCTCAGGTCCTCAGCGCGGGCAAGGGGTCGCCCTGGGGCACAAAGGCCAGCGCGACACCATTGTTGCAGTAGCGCTTGCCGGTGGGTTTGGGGCCGTCGTTGAACACGTGGCCGTGGTGCCCACCGCAGCGCGAGCAGTGGTACTCGGTGCGGGGGTAAATGAGCTTGTAGTCGGTGGACGTGCCCATGGCCTGGGGAAGGGTTTGCCAAAAGCTCGGCCAGCCCGTGCCGCTTTCGTATTTGGTGGCCGCATCGAACAGGGGCTGGTAACACGCCGCACACACGTAGGTGCCAGGGCGTTTTTCGGCGTTCAGAGGGCTGGTGCCTGCGCGCTCGGTGCCGTGCTGGAACAACACCGCATAGGCAGCGGGTGACAGCAGCTTGCGCCACTCGGCCTCGGATTTTTGGAGGGGAAATGGCGCTTTGGCCTGTGCCGCTGCCGGGGCAGTGACACCTGCCAGCCAGGCAGAAAGTGCGGTGAGCAATGTGCGTCGTTCCATACAAAACCTTTCGTTGCGATGTCTTTTTGTCAAAGACCTGGACAAAACCTTACACCTGCGCGGGCGCCGAGTCGGCGTCAGCAGGCAAAAGCCCCCACACCTCCTACACCCCGGCCACACCCCGCAGCCCAAACATCGGCACACTCGCACCCATGACCCCATCTGTTTCCCCAGACCGTCCACAGAGCCCCCAATCGCTGAGCGGCTTGTGGCCGTTTGTGCGCCCCTACCGGCTGCAGGTGCTGATGGCAGCCCTGGCGCTGCTGCTGGCCGCGGCGGCGACGCTGCTGTTTCCGGTGGCGCTGCGCCACCTGATTGACGGCGGCCTGCTCCCCACCGACCGCAGCGAACAGACACTGGCGCTGCGGGGCCATTTTTTCGAGCTGTTTGGTGTGGCGGTGGCACTGGGGGTGTTTTCGGCTGCCCGGTTCTATGTGGTCAGCTGGCTGGGTGAACGCGTCACCGCCGACCTGCGCAATGCGGTGTACAGCCATGTGCTGCGGCAGAGCCCCGCTTTTTTTGAGTCCACCCGAACCGGTGAAGTGCTCAGCCGCCTGACAACCGACACCACCCTGGTGCAAACGGTGGTGGGCTCTTCGCTGTCCATGGGGCTGCGCAACGCGCTCATGGGAGCAGGGGCACTGGCCATGCTGGTGTGGAGCCACCCGGCGGTGATGCTGCAGGTGCTGCTGCTGGTGGTGCTGGTGGTGGCGCCGGCCATGTGGTACGGGCGGCGGGTGCGCAAGCTCTCCCGCGCCAGCCAGGACCGGGTGGCGGACTCCAGCGCCCTGGCCGCCGAGGTGCTCAACGCCATACCGGTGGTACAGAGCCACACCGCCGAAGACCGGGAAGCCCAGCGCTTTGCCGATGCCACGGGGCAGGCCTTTGAGACCGCCGTCCGGCGCAGCCGCGCCCGCGCTGTACTGGTGGCCTTCATCATCATTGCGAATGCGGCACTGGTGCTGTGGGGCCTGTACCAGGGCACCCAAGCCGTGCTGGAGGGGCGGATGTCGGCAGGTCAGCTGGGGCAGGCAGCGCTGTATGTGGTGATTTTTGCGGGTGCGGTGGCGGTGCTGGGCGAGGTGTACGGCGATCTGTTGCGCGCCGCTGGTGCCAGCGAGCGGCTGATGGAGCTGCTGGCCATGCAGTCACCCATACGGTCACCCGAACATCCGGTGGCCGTGCCAGCCCCCACAGGTGGTAGCGCTTTGTGCCTGCACCAGCTGGAGTTTTTCTACCCGTCACGCCCCAGCGACGCGGCGCTGCAGCAGGTGAGCCTGGACATCCGGCCTGGCCAGACCGTGGCCCTGGTGGGGCCCAGCGGCGCAGGCAAAACCACGGTATTTGGCCTGCTTTTGCGGTTTTATGACCCGAGCAGCGGCCACATCACCCTGGATGGCGTACCGATTCAGCAGATGTCGCTGCACACGCTGCGCGACCGCATCGCCATCGTCCCGCAGGACCCTGTGATTTTTTCTGCCAATGCGCTGGAAAACATCCGCTACGGCAAGCCCACCGCCACCGATGCCGAGGTCCACGCCGCAGCCAGGGCGGCTTTTGCCGACGAGTTCATCACCCGCTTGCCCGATGGCTACGACACCTTCCTGGGTGAGCGCGGAGTTCGCCTCTCGGGTGGGCAGCGCCAAAGGATAGCCATCGCGCGGGCCATCCTCAAAAACCCACCGCTGCTGCTGCTGGACGAGGCCACCAGCGCCTTGGACGCCCACAGTGAGCAAATGGTGCAAGCAGCCCTGGCGCATGCGATGCAGGGACGCACCACCTTGGTCATTGCCCACCGGCTGGCCACCGTTCAAAAGGCCGACGTGATTGCGGTGCTGGACCACGGCCGGCTGGTTGAGCAGGGCACACACCAGGAGCTGGTGGCGCAGGGTGGCGTGTATGCGGGCCTGGCGGCTTTGCAGTTTCAGTCCTGAGCCACCACCCGAACTGCCCCCCAGGGCATCAACCTGTCCGTCTCGTTATGCATTTCAGGCATAGATGCGGGCCAAAGTGGCCTTGGACGTGAAACTCTGTGCACCGTACAGTGCGCGCAGCCTGACAGGCGACCTACCCGGTCTGCCCGAACGCCCATGCGCCCTGCCTTTGTGCAAGCAGTCAACTGACCACAACACCGCAAGGCCGTCAGGCGGCGCCAGACATCCTCCCGCGCCAGAACCAAACGCCTCACCACAGGAGACACCACATGCCCACCCACACACTCACCGAGCTGATCCAGCACACACAGGAACACGGGGGCAGCGATGCCGCGCGACTGGTTCCATTTGTGCCGTCCTATTTCGCCAACACAGACCCTGGCGAGATCGAGAACCGGGGCGCTGCCACGCTGTTTGCGATTGCCAATGCGCACTGGCGGCTGCTCGAATCGGTGCGCCCGCCCAAGTTCGAGAAGATCCGGGTGTTCAACCCGAGCTTGGCAGAGGACGGCTTTGTGAGCGACCACACGGCGATACAGATCGTGCACCCGGACATGCCGTTTCTGGTCGATTCGGTCACCATGGCGGTCAACCGCAGCGGCCGCACCGCCCACTGGATCGTCCATCCGCTGATGGCGGTGCTGCGCGACGACCAGGGCCGCGTCAGTGAAGCGTCACCGGCAGCCGGAGCGCGCAAAGTCGGTGCGGAAGTGGTGTCGATGATTTTTGTCGAGTGCGACCGTATCGTCAGCGAGGCCGACATGGCCGCACTGGCAGCCGATCTGGCCAGCGTGCTCAACGACGTGCGCTGCGCGGTGAAGGACTGGCGTCCCATGCTGGAACGCGTGCGCGAGCTGGCTCAGGAGTCGGCCAAGACCTCCATCGCATCGGTCCATCAGCAAGAGGGCATAGCCTTTCTGAACTGGCTGGAAGACAAGCACTTCACGTTTCTGGGCGCGCGCAACTACGAACTTGCGCGCGACGGCAACACCGTGACCTTGGCCGCTGTTCCCGACTCGGGCCTGGGTATCTTGCGCGGCGAGGTGCAGACCCCCCTCAGCCGACTGCCAGAAGGCGCAATCAGCCTGCTGGACTCCGACCAGCTGGTGCTGGTGACCAAGGCCATGACACGCGCCACCGTGCACCGCCCGGCGTGGCTGGATTGCATCGCCGTCAAGCGCTTTGACGACGCTGGGCAGGTAGTGGGTGAGGCGCGTTTTCTGGGCCTTTACACCTCCACCGCCTACCAGGCGCCGGTGCATGAAATTCCGCAGGTGCGCGTGCGTGCGCAGCAGGTGCTGCAAGACGCAGGCGTGGTGCCAGATAGCCACACGGCCAAGTCGCTGCAGGCAATTTTCGAGACCTACCCGCGCGACGAGCTGTTCCAGATCGACCAGGCCACCTTGAGCGAACACGCGCTGGCCATCCTGCGCTTGCAGGAGCGCCAGCGCACGCGCGTGTTGCTGCGGCGCGATCCCTTTGGGCGTTTCACGTCGGTGCAGGTGTTTGTGCCACGCGACCGTTACAACACCGAGCTGCGCCTGAAAGTCGGCCAGGAGCTGATGGACACGCTCGACGGCCAGGGGCTTGAGTTCACCCCCATGCTGACCGACAGCCCGCTGGCCCGTATCCACTACCTGGTGCGTGCCAAAGAGCTGGCGCCCAACAACGTGGACCTGCGCGCGCTGGAAGCGCGTGTCGCCAAACTGGCACAGCGCTGGGAGGACGAATGCACCCAGCAGCTGCTGCGCGCGCTGGGTGAGGGTGAGGGTCTGGCCATGGCGCACCGCTTTGCATCCGCTTTTTCAGCGGCGTACCGGGAAGATTTTTCCCCTGCAGTGGGCGCGGAAGATGCCCAGGTGTTGGCCCGGCTCACGCCCAATCAGCCGCTGGCGGTGAAGCTCTACCGACCGCTCAATGCGGGCGAGGGCATGCTGCGCTTCAAGATCTACAACACCACCAAGGTGGCGCTGTCTGACTCGCTGCCGGTGCTTGAACACATGGGTGCGCGCGTGCTGGACGAGCACCCCTACCGCATTGGCCGTGGTGCAGACACGCCTGTGCTGTGGCTGCACGACATTGGCCTGCAAATGGCACCGGACACCGACTTTTCGGCCATTCGGCTTCGCTTTGAGGCCTTGTTTGCACAGACCTGGAAGGGCGAGGTCGAGAGCGACGACCTCAACAGGCTTTTGCTCAGCACCACCCTGGGCGCGCGCGAAATCACGGTGTTGCGCGCCTACACCCGCTACTTCAAGCAGCTCGGCCTGCCCTTTGGCCAAGGCTATATCGAAGCAGCGCTGAACCACAACGCCCCCATCGCCGAGGAGATCTGTGCGCTGTTCGCAGCGCGGTTTGACCCCTCCTTCCAGGGGGATCGTGACCAGGAGCGTGCCAACCGCCGCGCCCGCATCGAATCGCTGCTGGGCGACGTACAAAGCCTGGACGACGACCGCATCCTGCGCCAGTTCTACGCCAGTGTGGTGGCCACTTTGCGCACCAATGCGTGGCAGACCACGTCAGATGGACGTTTCAAACCCTACCTCAGCTTTAAGTTCGATCCGCGCCAGCTGCCCGGCGTGCCCGAGCCCAAGCCGCTGTTCGAGATCTGGGTCTGTTCCCCGCGGGTGGAGGGCGTACACATGCGCGGCGGCAAAGTGGCGCGCGGTGGCTTGCGCTGGTCGGACCGGCGCGAAGATTTCCGCACCGAGATCCTGGGCCTGGTGAAGGCGCAGCAGGTCAAAAACACGGTGATCGTACCGGTGGGATCCAAGGGTGGCTTCGTGGTGAAAAACCCACCACCGGCCAGCGACCGCGAGGCCTACCTGGCCGAGGGCGTGGCCTGCTACCGCACATTTCTGTCGGGCATGCTGGATGTGACCGACAACCTGGTCCAAGGGCAGGTGGTGCCGCCGCAACAGGTGGTGCGCCACGACGAGGACGATCCCTACCTGGTGGTCGCAGCAGACAAAGGCACAGCCACCTTCTCCGACATCGCCAACCAGCTCTCGGCAGACTACGGTTTCTGGCTGGGCGACGCCTTTGCCTCGGGCGGTTCGGTGGGCTATGACCACAAAAAAATGGGCATTACCGCGCGCGGCGCCTGGGAGTCGGTCAAACGCCACTTCCGATCGTTGGGCGTGAACACCCAGACCACCCGCTTCACCGTTGCAGGTGTGGGCGACATGTCGGGGGACGTGTTTGGCAACGGCATGCTGCTGTCCGAACACATCGCACTGGTGGCGGCGTTCGACCACCGCCACATCTTCATCGACCCCACGCCCGACGTGGCGGTATCGCACGCCGAGCGCAAGCGGCTATTCCAGCTGCCTCGCTCCAGCTGGGCCGACTACAACCCTGAACTGATATCGGCCGGTGGTGGCGTCTTCCCGCGCAGCGCCAAGTCGATCAGGCTGTCCGAGCAGGCGCGTGCCGCGCTGGGCACCGAGGCTGTGGAGATCACACCCGCAGAACTGCTGCGGGTGGTGCTGCTGGCACCGGTGGACCTGCTGTACAACGGTGGCATTGGTACCTATGTGAAGGCCAGCTTCGAGACACATGCCCAGGTGGGTGACAAGGCCAGTGATGGTTTTCGGGTCAATGGCAACGAGCTGCGCTGCAAGGTGCTGGCTGAAGGCGGCAACCTCGGTGCCACACAAAATGGCCGCATCGAGTTCGCTGCAAAGGGTGGGCGAATCTACACCGACGCCATCGACAACTCCGCCGGGGTTGACTGCTCCGACCATGAGGTCAACATCAAAATCCTGCTCGACCGCGTGGTTGAGGCCGGTGACCTCACGCTCAAGCAGCGCAACGACCTGCTGGCCTCCATGACCGATGAGGTGGCGCAGCTGGTGCTGGCCGACAACTACTACCAGACGCAATCCATAGACGTGGCTCGCCACCGACCGCTGTATGTGCTGGATGGGCAGCAACGCCTGATGCAATCGCTGGAAGCTGCCGGTCGGCTCAACCGCGCGATCGAGTTCCTGCCCACCGACGACGAGATCCTGCGCCGCAGGGTCCACCAACAAGGGCTGACCGCGCCCGAGGGCGCCGTGGTGCTGGCCTACGCCAAGATGTGGCTGTTTGACGAACTGATGGCGAGCAACCTGCCGGATGACCCACACTTCAACCGGACACTCAAGACCTATTTCCCGCACTTGCTGTGCGAGAAATTTGGTGAGGCCATCGCGGCCCATCCGCTCAAGCGGGAAATCATTGCCACCTTTGTGACCAACACGGTGCTCAACCGCGCGGGCGCCACGTTTGTGCACTACGTGGCCAACGAGGCCAACGCCAACGCCGCCGATGTGGTGCGTGCCTACACCCTGGCGCGCGAAATTTTCGACCTGGAAGCACAGTGGGACCGCATCGATGGGCTGGACCACCGGGTGGGCAGCACACTGCAGCTTGACCTGCTCAGCCGCCTGACCACGATCACCCAACGCGCCTCGCGCTGGATCCTGCGTGTGTGCGCCAACGGCAGCGATCTGCCAACCTTGATTGAGCGCTACCAGCCGGGCGCACGCGAGCTGCGGACCCATCTTGGCGAGTGGCTCTCTCCAGAGGCCAGCGAACAATGGAAAACCGAAGTGCAGGCGCTGATGGACGCCGGCGTCGAACTCGACCTGGCGCACAACCTAGCTGCGCTCGATCACCTGTTCCCCGCACTGGAGCTGGTCGATGTGTCACAAGACACAGGTGGCACACTGGAACAGGCAGCCCGAGCGTACTTCGCGGTCGACGCCCACCTGGGCCTCACCCACTGGCGCGCAGAAGTTGTGCGCCTGCCCACCGATACCCTGTGGCAGACCCAGGCCCGCAGCAGCGCGCGCGACGACGTGTACGCCATCGCCAGCCAGATCACCCGCTCACTGCTGTCCCAGGGCAACGATCTGCACAGCTGGACGGAACGCCACGCTGGGCCCATCGCGCGGTTGCACCGACTGCGTCAGACCATCAGCACCCAGACCCCGGATCTCGCGCCGGTATCTGTGGCTCTGCGCGAACTTCGCAACCTTGCCTGATGGGAGGCAGATGGCCTACTGCAAGGTGCCGCCGGGCCCGTCATCCGAGCTGTTCAGCTGCACCACAGGTATGCCCTCTTCTCTGAGCTCATGAGCCTCTCGTTCGGTGGTGCGGCCCCGAATCGACCTGGCCTCTGACTCTCCCCTGTGCATGCGCCGTGCCTCTCGGGCGAACCGGTCGCCCACGTCTTGCGCCTGCGCAGCCATGACACCCAATGCGGCGCTGACCAGGGCGTTCCAGCCAGCCATTTGCGCGGCTTCCCGGGCCGCCACAGGGGTTGGCATGGATGTGGCTTTGTCCGCCTCGTCTGTGGCAGGAAAGCGCTCGGCTGGCACACCGGCCCGACCGTCGGGCAGCTGGGCGTGCAAACCTCGGGAGGATGGCGTCGAGAGGTTCAAACGCGGGGCACTCAACCGTTTGGCGATTTGACCGCTGCCGCACATAGGGCAGGTCAGCCATCCGGTCGAAAGCTGGTGCTGAAAATCCGCTTCCCCTGCGAACCAGCCTTCAAACACGTGTCCGCTCGGACAAGCCAGATCAAGCACTTTCATGATGCCGCCCCAGGATCAGTAGGCGCCCATGGGCCACGGGGCTGCGCCTGCTTGGGGTCATCGACCGGCAACCACTCCAAGGACCAGCGGCCGGACAGGTGGTTCTGCAGCCACAGCAAGCCGACAAGGGTCTTGGCATCGGTCACTTGACCCTGGCGAACCCCCAGCTCCAACTCGGACACGCTGCAGGTAACCACATCCAGAAACTCGCCTGTATCCAAATTCCGGTCGCCCAAGGCCAAACCACGGGCGAACCACACATCAATGTGTTCGGTGGAATAGGACACCACCGGGTGGATCACGCCCGCAAAAGCCCACTCGCGAGCTGTGTAGCCCGTTTCCTCTTGCAACTCGCGCTGGGCACACGCCAAACTGCCCTCACCAGCATCGAGTTTGCCGGCAGGAAACTCCAACACCACGCGCCCAACCGGGTAACGATACTGGCGCTCCATCACCACGCGATCGTCGGCCAGCAAGGGAACCACCATCACCGCCCCCGGATGCACCACAAACTCACGCTTACCCACGGAGCCATCGGGCAACTGGGCGTGGTCCCGCAAAACCGTAAGGAAGTCTCCAGTGAGCAACACTGAACGAGAGACTCCCCGCTCCAGCAAATCAGCGGCGGCGCCAGGAAGTGGGGGGTGTTCGGACGGGCCCATGGTCCAACGCTAGGCGCTCACCCACCGAAACTGGTCAGCAGGGCCAGCCAGTGCGTCACCGTTTGCGCAGGTAGCGGTACACAAAGCCAGGAAAGGCCAGCGTGACAAATAGCGTGAAAGTGGTGGCATAGAACTCCCAGCGCTGGGGGTAAATCTGTCCAGCGGACTGCTCAAGTGCCAGGGCAATGCCGCCCACCACGCCGTACAGAACCAACAACTCCATCAACCGAACGCCCAGCGACTTGTTGGCGCGGGCAGGTCCAACCGCCATCAGGCGCTCATTGAAAAAAGGGAGGTTGGCGGTAACAACGGCCAGAACAATCACCAGCCATACCGAGGAAGACAGTGACATGTGGTATCCAGATCAGGGAAAGAGACCAAGAACTGCCTGCATGCACAGCGTCATCAAGCCACCCGGAAGAATCCCCAACCCCAACACCAGCAACCCATTGACCGACAGCACAGCCTGCGCATCGGTGGGTGCCTGGACAGCCTGTGTCTGCTGCGGCGCATCAAAGTACATGACCTTGACGACGCGCAGATAGTAAAACGCGCCGATCAGCGACATCACCACACCAAACACCGCCAGCCAAATATAGAAGGACTGGCCTGACGCCAACAAGGCCTGCAACACCGCCAGCTTCCCATAGAACCCAACCAGAGGGGGGATACCAGCCAACGAAAACATGCAGACCGACATGATCGCAGCCAAAAACGGACTGCGCTGGTTCAACCCTGCCAAATCAGACAACTCTTCGGACTCATGCCCCTGTCTGGACAGCACCAATATGACACCAAACGAACCCAGAGTTGTCAGCACGTAGGTCACCGCATAAAACATACCGCTGCCATAGCCGTTGGCGGCATTGCTGAAGTCGCCACCCACGTTGCCTGCCACAAACGCGAGCAACAAGAATCCCATCTGAGCAATGGTAGAAAACGCAAGCATGCGCTTGAGGTTGGTCTGGGCAATGGCTGCCAGGTTGCCCACCAACAAAGACGACACCGCAAGCACCACCAACATCTGCTGCCAGTGCACCGACAGAGGCAACAAACCTTCAACCAACAACCGAACCACAATGGCAAAGGCGGCCAGCTTGGGAGCCGCACCGATCATCAGCGTGACCACCGTTGGTGCCCCCTGGTAGACATCCGGTAACCACATATGGAAAGGCACAGCACCCAACTTGAACGCCAAACCGGCAACAATAAAGACCACACCCAACACCAAGACCTGTTGCTGGTGTTGGCCCGCCCCAATGACCTCCGCCACCTTGGCGATATCCAACGACCCAGTGGCGCCATACAACATAGACATGCCGTACAACAAGAAACCACTGGCCATCGCGCCCAGAACAAAGTACTTCATGGCCGCCTCTGTGGCGCGCCCGTCATCCCGTCGCAAAGCCACCAGGGCGTAGCTGGCCAGTGTCAACATCTCCAGCCCCAGGTACAAGACCAAGAAGTGGTGCCCGGAGATCATCACAAACATGCCCAACAGCGAGAATATCGATAGGATGTACAACTCGCCGCCGCGCAACATATCGCGGTCCGCCGCATAGGTCCGGCCGTACACCAGCGTGGCCATCAATGCGATGCTCGCAAAACATTTGAGCCAATTGCCCATGGGGTCCGACACCACCATTCCCCCGAATCCATAGACCGTCTGACCGGTTTGGGCGTACAGCACACACAGGATCGCAACGCCGGCCAGGGTCATCAGCGTCAACGCATGCGTCACACCCCTCAAAGGTGTTTTGACACCCAGATCCACCAGGGTGATCACACACCCCATGATCAGCAGCAAAATTTCGGGGTACGCAACCACCCAACTCAGGTTGTCAATCATTGTTTTGTGTCTGGTAAAGGGAAATCAAGGCAACTTGGATACAGCTACGTGCTGCAAGAGGTGCGCTACAGACGTGTTCATCACGTCAGTAAAAGGCTTGGGATACACCCCCATGAACAGCACCGCGACCGCCAACAGCGACATCATGAAAAACTCTCGGGCGTTGATATCCACCAACTGTTTCACATGGTCGTTACCTGGCGCACCAAGATAGACGCGCTTGAACATCCACAAGCTGTAGGCAGCACCAAAGATCAATGCGCTGGCCGCCAGCAACCCAACCCAAAAGTTGGCCTTGACTGCGGCAAGTATGACCATCCACTCACCCACGAAACCCGCGGTACCTGGAAGCCCGCAATTCGCCATCACAAACAGCAGCGCAAAGGCACTGAATTTGGGCATGGTGTTGATCACACCGCCGTAGTCAGCGATTTGCCGCGAGTGCATGCGATCGTACAGAACACCAATCGAAAGGAACATGGCGGCTGACACAAACCCATGGGCGATCATCTGAACGATTGCTCCAGACACGCCCAAGTCGCTGAACACGAAGAACCCCAGGGTAACGAATCCCATGTGAGCCACAGATGAATAAGCAACCAGCTTCTTCATGTCCTTCTGGACCATGGCCACCAGCCCGACATACACAACTGCGACCAGCGACAGCGCAATCATCAGCCCAGCCAACTCGTGGGCTGCGTCAGGAGCAATGGGCATGGAAAAGCGCAAGAACCCGTAAGCCCCCAGCTTCAGCATGATTGCTGCCAGGACAGCTGAGCCACCAGTAGGTGCTTCGACGTGGACATCTGGAAGCCATGTATGGACGGGCCACATAGGAACCTTGACCGCAAACGCTGCCAGGAAAGCAAGGAACAGCAAGGTTTGCGCGCTTTTGTCCAGTGGAAGTGCGTGCCAGGACGCAATGTCGAAGCTTCCGCCTGAGCGGTGGTACAGGTACACCAAGGCCACCAGCATCAACAGCGAACCCAGCAAGGTGTACAAAAAGAACTTGAAGGCAGCGTAGATCTTGTTATGCCCACCCCAAATACCAATGATCAGATACATCGGAATGAGGGTTGCCTCAAAAAACACATAAAACAGCATGCCATCCAAGGCACTGAACACGCCGATCATCAGCCCAGAGAGGATAAGAAACGCGCCCATGTACTGGTTGACACGCTCCGTGATCACTTCCCACGCGGAGATCACCACAATCACGGTGATAAACGCTGTCAGCGGTATGAACCACAGTGAGATACCGTCAACACCGAGGTGGTAAAAGATGCTGAACCGCTCTATCCACACAAACTTCTCGACGAACTGCATGGACGCGGTATCGGTTGCAAAGCCGGTGTAGAGCGGAATGGTGACCAGCAAGCTGACCACTGCACCAAGCAAAGCAACCCAGCGGACAACCTTGGCCTGGTCATCACGCCCCATGGCCAACAAAACGACACCGAAGAACACCGGCATCCAAATCGCAAGGCTCAGCAGACCCATTTAATTCTTCCCGTTACTTAGCGAGCCAGACGAAATACGTCAGGAACAAAAACAGCCCCGCAATCATCAGCAAAGCATAGTGGTAGAGATAGCCCGTCTGCATGTAGCGCACCGCGCGAGACACCAGAGAAACGATCTTCCAGCTGGCATTGACCAGGCCACCCTCTATCACACCTTGGTCACCACCTTTCCACAGCCCGATGCCCAAACCGCGCGCGGATTTAGCCAGCACGTGCTCATTGAACCAATCCAGGTAGTACTTGTTTTCCAGCAAGGTGTACAAGGGCATCATTGTCTTTTTGCATGCCGCAGGCAGCGCCGGATTGATCATGTACATGTACCAGGCAGAAACCACCCCGGCCAGAGCCAGCCAGAAAGGTGCGGTCACGAAGGCATGCATGGCCAACTCCGTGGGTCCATGGATAAGCTCCTTCAGCTTGAGCATGGCAGGGTGCAAAGCGTGGTTGACATGGATGGCATCAGCCAGGAAGTCGCCAAACAACATTGGCATGACCGTGATAAACCCAATGACCACGGAAGGAATGGCCAGCAACACCAGCGGAACGGTCACCACCCAGGGGGATTCGTGCGGTTTGTCGGCCCCATGGGAGTCACCATGATCGCCGTGTCCGTGGCCATGGTGAGCGTCCGGATTGAGGTGGTAGCGCTCCTCGCCGTGGAACACAAGGAAATACATGCGAAACGAGTAGAAAGCAGTGACGAACACACCAGCCAGCACGGCAAAGTACGCAAAACCTGCCGCTGGTAACTGACTGGCATGGACCCCCTCGATGATGCTGTCCTTGGAGAAGAAACCGGAAAACAACGGTGTGCCAATCAGTGCGAGCGATCCGAGCAACGAGGTGATCCACGTAATGGGCATATATTTACGCACGCCGCCCATCCAACGGATATCCTGGTTGTGGTGCAAGCCCATGATTACCGAACCAGCCCCCAGGAACAATAGGGCCTTGAAGAAGGCGTGGGTCATCAAATGAAACACAGCCACAGAATATGCAGATGCGCCGAGTGCAACGGTCATGTACCCCAGCTGTGAAAGTGTCGAGTACGCCACCACGCGTTTGATGTCGTTTTGGATGATGCCCATGAACCCCATGAACAACGCCGTGATGGCACCAATGATCAGGATGAAATTGAGGGCGCTGTCGCTGAGTTCAAACAGCGGTGACATCCGAGCCACCATGAAAATACCGGCTGTCACCATGGTAGCGGCATGGATGAGTGCCGAAATCGGTGTGGGACCTTCCATGGAGTCTGGCAACCACACATGAAGCGGAAACTGCGCCGACTTGCCCATCGCACCGATGAACAAACATATACAGATAACCGTGACCAACATCCACCCTGTACCAGGCAGTGTCAATGCAGACAGTGAGTCGGCCTTTGCAAAAATCTCTGTGTAATTCAGAGACCCTGTGTAAGCCACGATGAGACCGATACCCAAAATGAAGCCAAAGTCACCCACCCGGTTGACCAAAAATGCCTTCATGTTGGCAAAAATTGCGGTTGGCTTGTTGTACCAAAAACCAATCAGCAGGTACGACACCAGTCCGACAGCTTCCCACCCAAAAAACAACTGGAGCAAGTTGTTGCTCATCACCAGCATGAGCATCGAAAACGTGAACAACGATATGTAGGAGAAGAAGCGGTTGTAGCCATCGTCCTCCTCCATGTAGCCGATCGTGTAGATGTGCACCATCAGCGACACAAAAGTCACCACACACATCATCATGGCGGTGAGTCCGTCCACCATGAAGCCTATTTCCATCTTCAAACCACCGACCACCATCCATTCATAAATGGTCTCGTTGAAACGGGCACCATTCAGGGCAACATCCCTGAACGTCATCACCGACAGCACAAAGGCGACTGCGACCCCCAGGATGGTCAAAGAATGGGCGAGACGGCGACCCACCCAATTCCCGCCAAACTTGGTACCAAAAATGCCAGCCAGCAAAGATCCGACCAACGGCGCCAGGGGCACCGCCAGCAGGGTACCGGCAGATAACGTAGTGCTCATGTCAGTGAAATTCCTGGAGTCAGCCCTTGAGCTCGTTGAGCTCGTCGACGTTGATAGAAGCCTTGTTTCTGAACAGCAAGACCAAGATAGCCAGTCCGATGGCTGACTCTGCTGCAGCGACGGTCAAGATAAAAAACACGAACACCTGTCCGTGCATATCACCCAAGTAATGCGAAAACGCGACGAAGTTCATGTTCACAGCCAGCAGCATCAGCTCAATGGCCATGAGCAACACAATGAGGTTTTTTCTGTTCAGAAAAATACCGGTCACAGAAATGGCGAACAACAACGCACCTAACACAAGAAAATGTCCCAGTGTGAGACTCATCATGATGCGGCTCCCCCGGCTTTGGCTTGTGCGCCAGCAACATCCGACTCGCGTGGCTGTACCGCATCCATGGATACCAGGACCATGCGATCTTTGGCGCGGACCCTAACTTGTAAACTCGGATTGATTGCCTTGCTGTCTTTGCGCTGACGCAGCGTCAACGCGATGGCGGCCACCATAGCAACCAGCAGAATCACCGCAGCCGCCTGTATAGGGTACAAATATTCGGTGTACAGAAGCAGTCCGAGCGCATGCGTGTTCGAGACCGGTGCATCTCCGCTTGCCACAACATCTACCGGTGGCGTCACCGTGGGGAAACCAGCCCACAAGACGACTGCCAGCTGCGCTGCGACCAAACCACCAAGAACCAGCGCCGTGGGAACGTGCCGCCAGAATCCGGCGCGCACATGGTCCATCCTGACGTCCAGCATCATCACCACGAACAGAAAGAGCACCATCACTGCACCGAGGTACACAAGCACCAGTGTCAAGCCCAGGAACTCAGCCTTCAGTATCAGCCAAATAGCGGCAGCTTGAGAAAACGCCAGCATGAGGTACAAAACAGCATGCACAGGGTTTCGGGCAGTGATTACGCGCAGCGACGCAAACAACAACACCGACGCGAACAGATAGAAAAAACCGGTTTGGTAATCCATGGTGCATTAATCTCAGCGGTACGGCGCATCGGCCGCTTTGGCCCGGGCGATTTCGGGTTCATACCTGTCCCCAACCGCAAGGAGCATTTCTTTGGTGAAGTACAGGTCACCCCGCTTCTCACCGTGATATTCCAAAACGTGGGTTTCCACGATGGAATCGACAGGACAGCTTTCTTCGCAAAATCCGCAAAAGATGCACTTGGTCAGGTCAATGTCATAGCGGGTGGTTCTGCGGCTTCCATCCTCCCGGACATCCGACTCAATAGTAATGGCCATTGCCGGACACACAGCCTCACACAGCTTGCAAGCAATACAGCGCTCCTCGCCGTTTTCGTAACGTCGCAATGCATGCAAACCCCGAAAACGGGGTGACAAAGGGGTTTTTTCTTCCGGAAACTGGAGGGTAACCTTCCCCTTGAAGGCATAGCGTCCTGTCAACGCCATACCTTTGAGCAACTCCACCAAGAGAAAACTCTTGAAGAAATCCCTGAAGGAAAACGGAGCAATGGTTGCAGCACTCATACGATTCCGCCTTATTTCCAAATATTCCATGGAGAGTGCATCAACGCACCTACCAACAGAAGCCAAACCAAGGTCACTGGTATGAAGATTTTCCAGCCTAGGCGCATGATCTGGTCGTAGCGGAAGCGGGGGAATGTCGCCCTTACCCACAGGAACAAAGAAACCACAAAGAACGTCTTGACTCCCAGCCAGATCCAACCGGGAATCCAGGCGAACAACTGGCTGTCGATAGGGGCCTGCCACCCGCCAAGGAACATCAGCACGGCGAGGATAGACACCAACCACATGCTAGCGTACTCAGCAAGGAAGAAAATGGCGAACCCCATACCCGAGTACTCAACCATATGGCCAGCCACGATCTCGGCCTCACCCTCGACCACGTCAAACGGGTGGCGATTGGTTTCAGCTATGCCAGAGATGATGTACACCACAAAAATCGGCAACAGCGGCAACCAGTTCCATGACAGGAAAGTGAGCCCCATGTCGGCACCCATTCCCTTCCCTTGGCTAGCCACGATCTCTACCAAGTTCAGACTCCCTGACACCATAACCACCACCAGGAAGCAGAATCCAATAGCGATTTCATAACTCACCATCTGAGCAGAGGCTCTCAATGCCCCCAAAAACGCATACTTGGAGTTGGATGCCCAGCCAGCAATGATTACCCCATACACCTCGATAGAGGTAATCGCCAGCACCACCAAAAGGCCTGCATTCACATTGGCCAGGACCACATCCGGTCCAAATGGAATAGCCACCCAAGCCGCCAAAGCCGGCATGATAGCCATCACCGGGCCCAACACAAACAACCCCTTGGCAGCGGCGGATGGTTGAATCAATTCCTTTGTCAGAAGCTTGACCGCATCGGCAATTGGTTGCAGCAAACCCATTGGACCCACCCGGTTGGGACCGAGACGAACCTGCATCCAGGCCAGCAGCTTGCGCTCCCAAAGGGTCAGATACGCAACCGCACCCATCAAAGGAGCGAGCAACACCACAATTTTGAGAAGAATCCAAAGAACGGGCCAGGCAGCGCCCGTCCACCAGGATGCCGCTACCAGACCCAGACCGCCGTTGTAGATACTATCAATCATGCGAACGTCTCCGAGAGACCAGCCGCCTTGCCGTCAGCCGTTGCTTGCAACGACGGCGAGCGGCGCACCAGGGGATCCAGTTGATACATGCCGACGGACACAGGCTGACCGCTGACAGCACGAATCTGTAGTGGTGTTTTCCGGGATGGGACCACTGGCCCCAAAGGAATCAACTCACCAGACGCAGCACCAGGCAAAGCGGCCTGGAGAACTTCAGCGGATGACTCAAAAGCCATATTCCCCACCCCTAGCATTTCCCCCAACACCCGGAGCACTTTCCATGCGGGACGAGTTTCCCCGAGTGGTTTGACCACCGCATGAAAGGACTGCAACCGCCCCTCAGCATTCACAAATGAGCCTGCCGTTTCTGAAAACGGCGACACGGGCAGCAGCACATCGCTGCAGTCCAAGTTTGTCCGAAACGGGCTCATGGTGACCACCATCTGAGACTTGGCAATGGCGGCAGTAGCATGCTCACCTCTGCTCGTGTCCCGACCAGGCTCCACCTGCAGCAGCAGGGCCGCTTTAAGACCACCGGAAAGCATTTGTCCGGCATCCAACCCGCCCCGCACTGGCTGCGCCTTGACAATCTGTGCCCCCACTGTGTTGGCTGCCTCACACAGATAACCGACAGACGCACCTACCCTCTGGCCAATCCAATGGGCCAATGTCAGCAGCGTTTCGGCATCCGGGTGGTGGGCTGCGGTATTCCCCAGCAATATGGTTTTGGAATCACCGGACATCAGAGACTCGGCCACAGCCAAAGACGCATCATCTGGCTTGATGTCCGCAGGCGCATCAATCCCTTGCAAAGATGCCACAGCCGCTGCAAGTTTCGCCAGCCAAAGCGTCCAGTCTTTGGAGTCAAGCACGTCAAACGACGCAACTGACATGGCCCAATCATTGTGGCTGTTGTGCAAGACGTGCAAGCGCGCACCGTGGCGCACAGCTTTGCGAAGCCTCAGCGCAAACAAGGGATGGTCTTTACGCAAGTTGGAGCCAATCACCAGGGCACGAGACACCTGGGACAGTGAGGCGATGGTGGTGCCCAGCCACTGGCTAGAGCCACTGGGAAGGAATTCCGAACGCCGCAGTCGATGGTCAATGTTGTCTGAACCAAGACCCCGCACCAATGAAGCCGCTAGGAAGAGCTCCTCGACGGTGGAGTGGGGGCTGGCCAGGCATCCTATGGACTCGGCCCCATGGGATTTTGCAATGTCATGCAGACCATTGGCCACGTACTCCAAAGCAACCTGCCAAGTGACTTCTTTCCACTCGCCGCCCTGCTTGATCATGGGCCGAGTAAGTCGCTCTGAGGAATTCAGGGCTTCATAAGAAAAACGGTCACGGTCCGCTATCCAACACTCGTTGACGGCCTCATTTTCGAAGGGAACCACACGCATTACCCGATGGTTTTTGACCTGAACGACCAAATTGGCACCCGTGGAATCGTGTGGACTAATGGACTTGCGCCGGGACATTTCCCATGTCCGTGCGCTGTAGCGAAACGGCTTGCTGGTCAATGCACCGACGGGGCACAGGTCAATCATGTTGCCCGACAGCTCGGAATCAACGCTTTGGCCGACAAATGTCTCGATTTCGGAGTGCTCCCCCCGATGAGACATTCCGAGCTCCATCACCCCTGCGATTTCCTGACCGAACCGAACGCACCGTGTGCAGTGGATGCAACGGCTCATCTCTTCCATCGAAATCAGAGGTCCGACAGACTTATGAGGAACGACCCTTTTGTCTTCCTCGTACCGCGATCCAGACGAACCATACCCCACCGCCAGATCCTGGAGCTGGCATTCACCCCCCTGATCACAAATGGGGCAATCCAAAGGATGGTTGATAAGCAGAAACTCCATCACCGACTGCTGCGCTTTGATGGCCTTGTCGCTCTTGGTTCTGACCACCATGCCCTGCGTCACGGGTGTCGCGCAAGCCGGCATGGGCTTGGGCGCCTTTTCAACCTCCACCAGACACATGCGGCAGTTGGCCGCAATGGATAGTTTCTTGTGGTAACAGAAGTGAGGGACGTACACACCCGCTTGCTCGGCAGCATGCATCACCATGCTGCCCGGTGCCACTGACACCTTCTGACCATCGAGTTCGATATCTACCATGTTCAGTGCTCTCTGACGGTGTTCGAAACCAAACATGACTTGTTCGCGATGTGGTGCTCAAACTCATGCCTGAAATGCTTGATCATGGCTCTAACCGGCATGGCCGCAGCATCACCCAACGCGCAAATCGTACGCCCTTGAATGTTGTCCGAAACAGTATTCAACAACTCCAAGTCACTGGCGCGCCCCTGGCCGTGTTCGATGCGGTTCACTACCCGCCACAACCAACCAGTACCTTCACGACAGGGAGTACATTGGCCACAGGATTCGTGCATGTAAAAGTAGGAAAGCCTCAACAGGCAATTCACCATGCAACGTGTGTCGTCCATGACAATCACTGCGCCAGAACCTAACATCGAGCCCGCTTTGGATATGGAGTCGTAGTCCATATCGGTGCTCATCATGATGTCAGCTGGCAAAACAGGCATGGAAGAACCACCGGGAATTACAGCCTTCAGCTTGCGGCCAGGGCGCATTCCACCCGCCAGCTCCAACAGTTTGGCAAATGGCGTGCCCATAGGGACTTCGTAGTTTCCTGGGCGCTGTACATCACCGCTGACGGAAAATATCTTGGTACCACCGTTGTTGGGTTTTCCGCAGGCCAGGTAAGCCGCGCCACCATTCCGAATAATCCAAGGAACCGCGGCAAAGGTTTCGGTGTTATTGATCGTGGTGGGCTTACCGTAAAGACCGAAACTGGCGGGAAAAGGCGGCTTGAAACGGGGCTGCCCCTTCTTGCCTTCCAGCGACTCCAGGAGTGCGGTTTCTTCGCCGCAAATGTATGCTCCGAACCCGTGAGCGGCATGCAGTTGAAAACTGAAAGAGCTACCGAAGATAGAAGACCCTAGACAACCTGCTTCTCTGGCTTCTTCAATAGCCGCCTCAAACCGTTGGTAGGTGGCGAAAATCTCCCCGTGGATGTAGTTGTACCCCACGCTGATGCCCATGGCGTAAGCAGCGATCGCCATGCCTTCGATGACGATGTGGGGATTGAACTGAAGAATATCCCGGTCTTTGCAGGTACCCGGCTCACCCTCGTCGGAATTGCAAACCAAATATTTTTGACCAGGGAACTGCCGCGGCATGAAGCTCCACTTCAGGCCAGTGGGAAAACCAGCCCCCCCACGGCCCCTGAGCGCAGATTCTTTCAGCGCAGCAATAACCTCGTCCTGCGTCATCCCAGGCCCCCCATCGGCACCCAGGATTTTCTTCAACGCCTGATAGCCACCCCGAGCCACGTAGTCGTTCAGGTGCCAGTTGTCACCGGACAAATCTGCCATGATTTGCGGGTTGATGTGTCGACCATGAAAACAAGTCTCTACACCTGTCGCTGCGAACTGCGCCAACACCTCGGATGCACTCATGACTTCACCTCAGTGCTGCTCAACTGGCTGACCAGCGCATCAAGCTTCTCGTTGGTCATGAAACTGCACATGTGCCGATCGTTCACCAACATCACCGGCGCGTCTGCGCATGCACCCAAGCACTCGCTTTGCTGCAGCGTGAACAAACCGTCAGGCGTCGACTCGCCCATCTTGATGCCCAGCTTGGATTCCAGGTGGGCCAATGCCCCCTTCCCGTCGCGCAGCAAGCACGGCAAGTTGGTACACACATTCAACTTGTACTTGCCCACGGGTTGCTGGTTGTACATGTTGTAAAACGTGGTGACCTCGTGAACGGCCATCGGCGACATACCCAAGTAAGCCGCCAATTCGCGCTCACTGTCCACGCTGACAAAACCCAACTCATCTTGAATGATGGACAGACAAGCCATCACAGCCGATTGGCGCTGATCAGACGGGTATTTCGCAGTTTCGCTGTCACAACGAGTCCATACGGATTTTGAGATCATCGATCAATCTCTCCAAAAACAATGTCCATGGTTCCGATGATTGCCACGGCGTCGGCCAGCATATGCCCCTTAGCCATTTCATCCATTGCGGACAGGTGCGCAAAACCAGGTGCCCTGATCTTCATGCGATAGGGCTTGTTCGCACCATCACTGACAAAGTAGATTCCGAATTCACCTTTGGGGTGCTCCACTGCAGCATAGGCTTCCCCTTCAGGGACATGGAAACCCTCGGTGAACAGTTTGAAGTGGTGAATCAGCTCTTCCATGTTGGACTTCATGGAGGCCCGCGCTGGTGGCGCCACTTTGTGGTTGTCGGTGATCACCGGCCCAGGGTTGTTTCTCAGCCAAGCAACACATTGGCGAATGATTTTGTTGGACTGCGCCATTTCCTCCATGCGCACCAGGTATCTGTCGTAGCAGTCACCTGTGACACCCACGGGCACATCGAAGTCCATGTGGCGGTACACGTCGTAGGGCTGCTTTTTGCGCAGGTCCCATGCGATGCCGGACCCACGGAGCATTGGCCCCGTCATTCCCAAACTGAGGGCACGCTCCGGTGTCACCACGCCGATACCCACTGTTCGCTGCTTCCAGATTCGGTTGTCAGTCAGCAGGGTGTGGTACTCAGAAAGATACTTTGGAAAACGCTGGGTGAAGTCGTCGATAAAGTCCAACAGAGAACCTTGCCGGTTGGTGTTCAGATCCTTGATGGCCTGGGCACTGCGCACTTTGTTGCTGCTGTATTGAGGCATGCTATCAGGCAGGTCTCTGTACACGCCTCCTGGCCTGAAATAGGCTGCATGCATGCGGGCACCGGAAACTGCCTCATACATATCGAACAGGTCCTCGCGCTCCCGAAACGCGTAGATAAGAATGGTCGAACTTCCACAATCGTTTCCGTGCGAACCCAACCACATTAAGTGGTTCAGCAACCGGGTGATTTCAGAAAACATCACCCGGATGTACTGTGCGCGAATCGGTACGTCGATACCAAGCAACTTCTCTACCGCGAGGCAGTAGGCGTGCTCGTTGCACATCATGGACACGTAATCCAGACGATCCATGTATGGCAACGACTGGATGTAGGTTTTGTGCTCAGCCAGCTTTTCAGTGGCGCGGTGCAGCAGGCCAATGTGAGGGTCTGCCCGTTGAACGACTTCACCATCCAACTCCAGAACCAAACGAAGCACACCATGTGCCGCAGGGTGCTGGGGACCGAAATTCAGCGTGTAGTTTTTGATATCTGCCATGCGATTGATTGCATCAAGACAACTTAATGCAAACCTCCATAGTTTTCTTCACGCACGATGCGGGGAGTGTTTTCACGTGGCTCTATCGAAACCGGTTCATACACAACACGCTGACGGTCTGCGTCGTACCGCATTTCCACATGCCCGGACAACGGGAAGTCTTTTCTGAACGGATGACCAATAAATCCATAGTCGGTCAGTATCCGCCTGAGGTCTTCATGCCCATCAAACACGATGCCGTACAGATCAAAAGCCTCTCGCTCGTACCACGAGGCAGACGACCAAATGACACACACCGAATCGATTCGCGGGAAATCGTCGTTTTCGCACAAAGCACGCACGCGCACCCTGTGATTGAGTTGCACTGACAACAAATGGGCAACGACGGCATACCGCCTGTCCATAGTTTGTCGCCCCTCGTACGCAGAATAATCCACCCCGCAGAGGTCAACGAGCTGATCGAAGCACAGGCGTTCGTCTGCCTTCAGACACTCCATCACCGCCAGGTAGTCAGCGGCGCTCACGCCAACCGTAACTTCACCCCTTGCGTCAGTGACTTTGGCAGAGAATTTTCCCAGCACGGATTCAACCAGTCCGCGGAGTTCCTCGGACGAATGTGGGGCGCTCATTGTGGTCGATTGGGACATGTGTCAGGCGCGTGCAATGGTGTTAGTACGGCGGATTTTTTGCTGCAGCTGGATGATTCCGTACAACAGGGCTTCAGCCGTGGGAGGGCAGCCAGGGACGTAGACATCCACCGGAACTACTCGGTCGCAGCCCCTCACTACCGAGTAGCTGTAGTGGTAGTAGCCACCGCCATTCGCGCAAGACCCCATGGACAACACCCACCGAGGCTCAGCCATTTGGTCGTACACCTTGCGAAGCGCTGGCGCCATTTTGTTGCACAGCGTGCCAGCCACGATCATCAGATCCGCCTGGCGGGGACTGGCTCGAAACACCTCAGCACCAAAACGGGCCAAATCGTATCGCGCGGTGGCAGCGTGCATCATTTCGACGGCGCAACACGCCAACCCGAATGTCATAGGCCAAAGAGAGCCTGTTTTGGCCCAATTAACCACCGAGTCGTAGCTCGTGGTCGCAAAGCCTTCTTTGAATACACCTTCAATCATGGTCGGCTCCTGTCCTTATTCCCAGTCAAGGGCGCCCTTTTTCCACTCGTAGGCAAAGCCAACGACAAGAATTGCCAGAAATACCACGCCAGCCAGGAAGCCGGTCATTCCAATGTCGGTGAAGGCAACCGCCCAAGGTATCAGAAAAGCAATTTCGAGATCAAACAGAATGAAGAGAATGGCCACTAGGTAATAGCGCACATCGAACTTCATGCGGGCATCTTCAAACGCTTCGAAGCCGCACTCGTAGGGGGAATTCTTTTCTGCGTCGGGTCTGTTCGGACCAAGAATGAACCCGAGCACTTGAGGGATGACCCCTATTGCCAAGCCAACCAGAATGAAAATCAGAACCGGTAAATACTGTTCAAGCTCCATTCAATGGCTCCGCTGGCGCCTGTGCGCCTTGATTATCCAATGTTGGTGCCGACGGCGAGACTCGAACTCGCACAGCTTTCGCCACTACCCCCTCAAGATAGCGTGTCTACCAATTTCACCACGTCGGCTGAATGTTCAGTTGCCAGGGGTAGCCCCTTCCGCATCTGAGCTTTAAATTATAACTGGAAAACCTGCCTTCCCTACCCCGTCTGGCCCTCTCTGACGGGCCCCAATCAAGATGCGGTTTCTGTTACTTCGCTGGAATTTGTGCAGCGCCCGTTGGAGGCACGTCAGGTGCTGCGGGGGTAGCCGCAGGGGCAACAGATTCCAACACACTGCCGCCTGTGATTGGTTTGACACCGCCCAACGAAGCCAAGACCAAAGTGCTCACCAGAAAAACAGTGGCCAACACAGCAGTGCTGCGGGACAGGAAGTTGGCGCTTCCGCTCGCACCAAACAAGCTGGCTGAGCCTGCGCCCCCGCCTCCAAACGCTGCACCGGCGTCGGCGCCTTTACCGTGCTGCACCAGAATCAGTCCGATCATGACAACCGCAGACACGATTTGAAGAATCTGCATCAGTGTGGATAAAAAGTTCATGCGTTACTCCTTGTGGCTTGTCTGTCAGGCCGCAGATGCGGCAAAGAGAATAGAGGAAAAGTCTGTCGGCTTGAGCGATGCACCGCCAATCAGGCCGCCATCGATGTCATTTTCCGCCAACAGGGCTGCGGCATTGGCTGCAGTCATGCTGCCACCATACAAAATACGGGAAGACATTCCGTGCTCCCCACATGCGGCCACCAACTGGGCCCTGAGGACTGCATGCACCGCCTGCGCCTGGGGTGGACTGGCTGTCTGGCCGGTGCCAATCGCCCATACCGGTTCGTAGGCCACCACCAACTCTGTCGCACAGTGCCCCACCGCGTGGATCACTGCAGCCAGTTGCCGCTTGACCACATCCATGGTTTCACCGCGCTCACGCTCCGCCAGCGTTTCGCCTACACACACAATAGGCGTAATTCCAGCAGCCAAGGCGCGTTGAGCCTTGGCTGCGACCAGCGAATCCGACTCGCCGTGGTACTGGCGGCGCTCGGAGTGGCCGACCAGCACGTAGCGGACATTGAAGTCTTTCAACATGCCAGCGCTGACCTCACCTGTGTAGGCACCCGCATCATGGGCCGACACGTCCTGGGCTCCCCACATCCAACGCGTGGTTTCCAGCACATTTTTCAGCTGGAACAGGTAGCTGACCGGTGCGCACACCGCAGCGTCGCATGCGCCAGATGCCACGTTCTGGTTGCCTGCCAGTGCAACCAGCAGATCCTGGTTGGCGGTCAGGTTGCCATTCATTTTCCAGTTGCCAACAATGAGTTTTTTCATGTGATTCATCTCCTCAACTCTGGGGTACCAACGACCAGTCCAGAACAATTTTCCCGATATGGGCATTGGTTTCCATCAGGGCATGGGCATTAGCGGCCTGGTGGGGTGGGAACACCGCATGGACGACAGGTTTGACCTGTCGGTTGGCCAACCACGGCCATGCGGTCTTTCGCAGCGCTGCTGCAATCGCACCCTTGAATGCCACCGAACGGGGACGCAAGGTGGAACCTGTCACTGTCAATCGCTTGCGGAGCACAGCACCAGCGTCCAATTCTGCATGGATACCGCCTTGCACCGCAATGATGACCAAGCGGCCGTCGGTTGCCAGGCAATTCACATTGCGAGCCACATAGGCGCCAGCAACCATGTCCAAAATGACATCGACACCATGTCCATCGGTCAACCGCTGGACTTCTTGCACGAAATCCTGCGCGTGGTAGTCAATCGCATGGTCAGCCCCCAGGTCAAGACAGGCTCTGGCCTTGCTTGCCGATCCAACCGTTACCAACACCCGGGCACCGGAGGCTTTGGCAAACTGGATGGCCGTGACGCCAATGCCACTGCTGCCGCCATGGATCAGAAGGGTTTCCCCCCGAACCAAAGCTGCACGGTCAAAGACATTGCTCCATACAGTGAAGGCCGTTTCGGGCAACGATGCGGCCTCAATCTCAGTCAACCCATCCGGGATGGGCAGACATTGGAGCACGGGCGCCGCGCAGTACTGGGCATACCCACCGCCTGACACCAACGCACACACCCGATCACCCACGCGAAAACCGCTCGCCGCCATGGCAACCACGTCGCCATCGACAATCTTACCCGCGACTTCCAGCCCCGGAAGATCGGATGCACCGGCCGGCGGCGCATAGCGCCCCAGCCTCTGCAACACATCGGGACGGTTGATGCCAGATGCACTGACCTTGATCAGGACTTCGCCAGTACCCGCCTCAGGCATTGGCCGCTCCACAAGGCGCAGCACATCTGGCCCGCCAGGCGCCGCGATTTCAATGGCACGCATGGTGGTACTCATTAGACCGGTGCCGAACAGCGTCACTGCTGCTGTTGCTGGGCCTGCTCGCCGGAGTCAGCATTGCGGTCGATCAGGGCTTTCATGGACAGCTTGACGCGCCCCTTCTCATCCGTCTCCAATACCTTCACGCGGACCACTTGGCCTTCACTCAGGAAATCCGTGACTTTTTCGACGCGCTGATGGGCAATCTGGCTGATGTGCAGCAAGCCATCTTTGCCAGGCAACAGGTTGATCAACGCACCAAAGTCCAGAATCTTGGTCACTGGGCCTTCATACACCTTGCCAATTTCCACCTCGGCGGTGATCTGCTCGATGCGGCGCTTGGCCTCATCGGCTTTGGCCCCGTCGGTGGCGGCAATGGTGATGGTGCCGTCTTCTTCAATGTTGATTTGGCAGCCCGTTTCTTCGGTCAGCGCACGGATGACCGCACCACCTTTACCGATCACGTCCCGGATTTTCTCGGGATTGATCTTCATGGTGAACAGTTTAGGAGCGAAATCTGAAACCTCGGTTTTTGCACCACCCATGGCTTCTTGCATTTTGCCCAAAATGTGCATGCGGGCTTCTTTGGCCTGGGCCAGTGCCACCTGCATGATTTCTTTGGTGATGCCCTGGATCTTGATGTCCATCTGCAGCGCGGTCACGCCGTCGGTGGTACCCGCCACCTTGAAGTCCATGTCGCCCAGGTGATCTTCGTCGCCCAGGATGTCGGTCAGCACTGCAAAGCGATTGCCGTCCTTGATCAGGCCCATGGCAATACCAGCCACATGGGCCTTCATGGGGACCCCTGCGTCCATCAACGCCAGGCAACCACCACACACCGACGCCATCGACGACGATCCGTTGGACTCGGTCACCTCGGAGACCACGCGCATGGTGTAAGGGAACTCTTCCTTACTGGGCAATGCAGCGATCAGCGCCCGCTTGGCCAGACGGCCATGGCCAATCTCCCGGCGCTTGGGGGTACCAAAACGGCCAGCTTCGCCGGTGGCGAAGGGAGGCATGTTGTAGTGCAGCATGAAGCGATCTTCAAAGTCACCGGCCAGCGCGTCGATGCGCTGGGCATCGCGGTCGGTTCCCAGGGTGGCAACCACCAGGGCCTGCGTCTCTCCGCGGGTGAACAACGCAGAGCCGTGGGTGCGCGGCAGCACGCTGTTGCGGATTTCGATGGCGCGGACGGTGCGCGTATCGCGACCGTCGATGCGTGGCTCACCCGCCAGAATCTGGCCACGCACAATGCGGGCCTCGATGTCGAACAGCATGCTCTCGACTTTGACAGCATCGAACTCCACGCCATCGGCCTTCAGCCCTGCCATCACCGATGCGTAGGCATCGCGGCAGGCCTGGGTGCGGGCTTGCTTGTTGCGGATTTGGTATGCGGCGGCCAGTTTCTCGCCACCTAAGGCTTCCACCTTGGCAATCAGGGGCTCGTCGCGCTCGGGGGCCTGCCAATTCCAGACGGGTTTGCCAGCGTCACGCACCAGCTCGTTGATGGCGGCAATCGCGATGTTTCCTTGCTCGTGGCCAAACACCACCGCACCCAGCATCACCTCTTCGGTGAGTTGCAGCGCCTCGGATTCGACCATCAGCACGGCGGCCTGAGTGCCGGCCACCACCAGGTCCAACTGGCTGTTTTTCAGCTCGGTCTGCCCTGGGTTGAGCACGTACTCACCATTGACGTAACCGACACGGGCGGCACCGATGGGGCCGTTGAACGGGATACCCGAAATGGACAGGGCGGCGCTGGTGGCAATCAGTGCCGCAATGTCTGCCTGCACCTCGGGGTTCAGACTCAACACGTGCACGATGACCTGCACTTCGTTGTAAAAACCTTCGGGGAACAGCGGGCGAATGGGCCGGTCGATCAGGCGGCACGTCAGGGTCTCCAGCTCACTGGGGCGGCCTTCCCGCTTGAAAAAGCTGCCGGGGATTTTTCCGGCAGCATAGGCTTTTTCGGTGTAGTCCACCGTCAGCGGGAAAAAGTCCTGACCCGCTTTGGCTTCGTTCTTGGCCACCACAGTGGCCAGGACCACGGTGCCGTCCATATCCAGCATCACCGCACCGCTGGCTTGGCGTGCCACCTCGCCGGTGGACATGGTGACGGTGTGTTGGCCCCATTGGAAGGACTTGGTAACTTTGTTGAACATGCTCATGACATCTCCTGGTGGTGTTCGACCCGATGGTCGGGTAGCGATGAAAGAAAAGCGGAACCGCTACTTCGCGGCCTCCGCTGGTGGGATGCACCCCTCAGAACACGATGCCATTCCAGCAGCACTCACGGAAAATACTGTTGGAATGACACAGCTTCGCTCTGGGCAGTGTGCATACGGTTCGCGGCCAGGAACCCGGCCGCACAGGGCAGACTGGCCATCAGCCAATCTTGAAACACTCGGCACTTGCGGGGGCGACGTGCCAAAACCATCCGAAAAAGTGGGGAAATGAAGCGCAAAACGCCTGAGCTAGGCGACTAACTCAGGCGTTTTGTGTGCTCCACGGCAATTATTTGCGCAGACCCAGTTTGGCAATCAGCGCCACGTAACGGTTGGAGTCTTTGGACTTGAGGTAGTCCAAGAGCTTGCGACGGCGGCTAACCATGCGCAGCAGCCCGCGGCGGCCGTGATGGTCCTTCGCGTGGGTTTTGAAGTGGGGGGTCAGTTCATTGATGCGTGCGGTCAGCAGCGCGACCTGAACTTCTGGGCTGCCAGTGTCGTTAGCGGCACGGGCGTTGGAGGCGACGACGTCGGCCTTGATGGATTTGGCGATCATGAAAATACCTATACAAAACAAGCGACCCGTCGCAGAGAACCTGGCAACTGCCAGCACCGCAACGGGCGTGAACCGCTCGGCAAAGCACCGAACAGCCCAGAATTATAGATGGAGGCGCTCTGCCGCCCTGAGAACACCCCACCAGCCATCCCCTACCCCACCAACGGCGAGCACGCAGCGGTCAGGCCATGGGTTGCAGCAGTTCCCGCACATCGTCTTCCGTGAACAAAGGCTGCTTGCGCCCTGTGGCACCACTGTACAGCTCCCTCGCCAGTTCGGCTTTGCGTTCTTGCAGGGCCAGAATGCGTTCTTCGATGGTGCCTTGCGCCACCAGCTTGATGACCCACACGCTTTGCGTCTGGCCGATGCGGTGGGCGCGGTCGGTGGCCTGGTTTTCGGCGGCCGGGTTCCACCACGGATCGAAGTGAATGACCGTGTCGGCCTGCGGCAGGTTAAGGCCCACGCCCCCGGCCTTCAGGCTGATGAGAAACAGCGGCACCTGCCCGCTGGTGAAGCGGTCAATCATCTCGTCACGCTTTTGCGTCTGGCCTGTCAGCTTGGCCCAGGGGATGTTGCGCGCTTTCAGCTCATCTTCAATCAGGCTGAGCATGCTGGTGAACTGCGAAAACAGCAGCACACGGCGGCCTTCGGCCAGCATCTCGGGCAGCATCTCCATCAACTGCTCGAGCTTGGCCGAGGTTTTCACCTTGGCCGCCGCAGCGGTTTTGACCAGGCGCGGGTCGCAGCACACCTGGCGCAGCTTCAGCAGCGCGTCCAGAAACACGATTTGCGACTTGGCCAGGCCTTTGTCGGCAATCGCGTCGCGCACGGCTTTTTCCATGCTGAGGCGAATGGTTTCGTACAGGTCGGCCTGTTTGCCGCTCAGCTCCACCGACATGACGCTTTCCACCTTGGGCGGCAACTCGTGCGCCACCAGTTGTTTGGTGCGCCGCAAAATGAACGGGGTGAGCCGCGCCCGCAATTGCGCCAGCCGCTGGCCGTCGCCGTGTTTTTCGATGGGGTGGCGAAAACGCTGCTGAAACTTGGCCTGGCTGCCCAGAAAACCCGGCATCAGGAAGTGAAACAGGCTCCAGATTTCACCCAGGTGGTTTTCAATGGGTGTGCCCGACAGACACAGCCGGTGGCGGGTGTTGAGCTCCCCCACCACCTGGGCTGACTGGGTGGCGGCGTTTTTGATGTTCTGCGCTTCGTCCAGCACCACCAGGTGCCAGGGTTGTGCCAGCCAGCGCTCGCGGTCGCGGTGCATGAGGGAATACGGGGCAATCACCACCTCGGCCTGGGCCATGTCGTCGGCCCGTTCGTGGCGCTCGGCACCGTGCAGCACCAGGGTTTTCAGGCCGGGGCAAAAGCGGGCGGCCTCGCGCTGCCAGTTACCCATGAGGCTGACCGGGGCCACCACCAATGCGGGGCGGTCGAGCCGCCCGGCTTCTTTTTCGCACTGGATGTGCGCCAGGGTTTGCAGGGTTTTGCCCAGGCCCATGTCGTCGGCCAGGATGCCGGCCAGGCCGTGGGTGCGCAAAAACTGCAACCAGTCCAGCCCCTGGTGCTGGTAAGGGCGCATGTCGGCCACCAGCCCGGCCGGTTTGGGCGTGGCGGGCAATTCGGCCTGGCCTTGTAGCTGTTGGGCCAGTTGACTGATTTGCTGCGCACCTTCCCATGTCACGCCCTCGCCCAGGGCCACACGGGCGCGCAGCGCGTCAATGCGCGACAGGCGCAGACTGTCTGCGGCAAAGTCCACACCCTTGTCATCAAACAGCTCCAACAAGGCGTGCAGCCAGGGCTCCAGCGGCGCGGTGGACACCCGAACGAACCCCACGCCATCGTGCGCGGGCAGGTACAAGTGCGGCGGCAGTGCGGGGCGAGCGTCTGGCGCACCGGGCAGCGATCCCCCTAAGTTGCGCACTTGCCGAATGATGTGTGGCAGCCAGGGCAGCACATTGGTGCGCTCGCCGTTGACTTCCAGGCCCAGCGACAGATCGAACCATGGGGACGTGGTGGCGTCGGCGTCGGCAGATGTGCCCACACCTGCACTGGCACCAGAGGGGCGATGCGGCGACATACTCGCGACCAGATCCCCACCATCGCGCACCCAGTCGCGCAAGTCGGCGTCCATGCCCAACTCGAAGCCGGCATCGCTCAGCGCCTGAAACCCGTCGTCGGCCCACTGCAACCACGGGAGCTGAGAGGCCCCGGGCGGCAGGGCAAACATGCCCTCGACCCACTCGGTCAGCCCCAGGCCGTTCAGGCGTGCAACCGCCTCGCCCTCGGAGGCCAGATCGCGCGTCAGCCAAACACGCTGGCCATGGTGCTCCAGCACCACGCTGCGCCCGGCTCCCGGCGGCCACCACCCCTGGTGGCCCTGGTAGTCGAAATCCAGCTGCGCGGTGAGCAGGCCCAGCCCGTTGCTGTCGGGGTCGTTGCCGTCGTCCACCACCCTGGACAAGTGCAACCGCCACACCGGCGAGCCGCCCACACGCCGCAGCTCGGGCAGTGCAGGTGGCACTGGAGCCACCTCTCCCAGGAGGGAGAGCAGATCGTGCTGGTGCTGGATCATCAGCGACTGGGGCAAGGGTGGCGCCTGCAGCAGGTGGCGCAAACTGACCTCGGAACCGCCCGGGACCGCCTGGGATCCCCCATGCAACCCGGCAATCGGGGCGGAATGCGGGGCTTGGGAGGCGGCGCCCGGGTCGGCTGCGCCTGCCGGTTCATGACTCCTGACCGGCCCACACTGGCCGCTGCCAAGGCTGACGTAAAAAACGGAGGGCTGGTTGGCAAACAGCACAGCATCGGCGCTGGGTAACTGGGGCTCCAACTGCCACAGCAGCTCGTCGGGGGTGGGGCCGGGTGTGGACACCCAGAGCCAGGCCAACGCCAGCTCCTCCCCCCAGCGAATGGCCTGACCCAGGCCACCCCCCTCCAACCGCCAGAACAAGCGACCGGTGGCCGACGCACGCTGCAGCACCATGGGTGCAGCCACACCGTCCAGGGACCAGTCGGTACTGGCGGAGTGGTAGTAAGCCGATGGCTGGCTGGCTGGCAACGCAGCCATCAGCTCCAGAGCCTCGCGGTCCAAGCCACTCACCACCAGCTGGGAAGCCAAGGTGTTGTGGCTGGGTGCGGTGAAGTACCGGGGGCCCACCGGCCTGGGCTTGCTCCAGCCGCCTTTGACCTTGGGGCATGAAGTGCCCAGAAACAACCGGAGACCGGGGCGGTGTGCGGCCGAGTCCTGAGCCTGCAGCAGGTACAGCGGGTACTCGGTGCGTGTGCCCGGCTGCTGCTGTCGGGCCGCGCTGCCGGGGGTCATGTGCAAGCTCTCCTGGCGCAGCCAGCGCAGGGCCGCTTGTTCCTGCTGGTACTGCACCCGGCGCTGCTCTGCCAACGCCCGCTCGCGCACCAGGTTTTCGTGGCTGCATCCGCTGGCCTCGGAGCGGCTGGTCAAAGAGGATGGCGGTTGCTCCCCTGGCTGACTGCCAGACCCCTGCGGGGGTTTGGCCTGGTAAGCAGCCTTGAGGAGCAGAGCCACTGCATGCTTGCACTGCACCTCCACCGGGCAGCTGCAGTGGCTGAGCCAGCGGTCCAGCTCCCGACCATCGGGCATCAGGCGCACATCCACCGTCACCTCGTAAGGCACACGCTGGGTACCCCGCACTGAACCGCTGACCAGCCAATGGTCGGCAGCCAGCGGCTGTAACTCCATCGATAGCACCTTCTGAGCCCGGAACACCGTCAACCCCCGTGCAAAGGTGGCGGCGTCGGCCAGTTCGGACAAAGAAATGGGGTCAAACCACATGGCGGGTACGGGGCGCGACGGAGAAGCCCGGAACACTCAGGGCCGGGTCATGCGGCAGCTGTGCGGCATCTCGGCCTGGGCGGCGCTCACCGAGCGCACCACCCGAAAACCATAACCCGAGCCCTCCACATCGAAGGCCACGCCGGGCTGGCCCTGGCGGTCCATCACCGCCACCACCAGAGGCTGCTGAAACTGGTGGTCTGCCGCACGCATCTGGCCCTGCTGCCCGGCGATGCCCACACTGGCCCGCTCCAATTCGAGGGCCAGCGCAGTGATGTCCAGCCCGGGAAAGCGCGCGGTTGCGGCGGTTACTGGCGTGTGCCTGGCAGCACTGGCCTGCAGCGCTTGCGCCAGCGCCTCCACCATGAGCTGCATGCGCACATGCACGTAGTCGTCTTCAGGCTTGGGAAAGCGCTGGCGGAAGGACCGGTAGAAGGCTGCCGACTCCGCACCGGACACATTGGGGAACCAGTCGGCCACCGCAATGACCTTGCTCACGCCCGCATCGCCAATGGCGGCCGGTGCGCCCAGTGCGTTGCCATAGAAGGTGTAGAAGCTGCCCTCAAAGCCCACATCGCGCGCGGCCTTGACCAGCAGCGTCAGGTCGTTGCCCCAGTTGCCCGTCAGCACCGCCTGGGCACCGCTGGCTTTGATCTTGGCGGCGTAGGGCATGAAGTCCTTCACCCGGGCCATGGGGTGCAGCTCGTTGCCAACGATGCGCACATCGGGCCGCTGCTCGGCCAGCTGGCGTTTGGCCTCGCGCAGCACAGCCTGGCCAAAGCTGTAGTCCTGCCCAATGAGGTAGATGCTTTGCAGGGCCTTGTCCTGCGCCAGCACGCTCATCAGGGCGCTCATGCGCATGTCGGCGTGGGCATCGAAGCGAAAGTGCCAGAAGCTGCATTTTTCGTTGGTCAGGATCGGGTCCACCGCCGAGTAGTTCAGGAACAGCACCCGGCGGGCCGGGTCGCGCTCGTTGTGCTTGTGAATGGCATCGATCAGCGCCGCCGCCGTGGCCGAGGAATTGCCCTGCAGCACAATTTGTATGCCCTGGTCAATGGCAGAGCGCAGGGCCGACAAAGCCTCCTCCGCCTGGCCCTTGCTGTCAAAACGCTCCAGCGCCAAGAGGCGCTTGCCCCCGGCCACAGCCACGCCGCCACGGGCGTTGACCCGCTCCACGGCCCACTGCAGGTTGCGGTGAACCGCCTCACCGGCGTTGGCAATCGGGCCAGAGAGCCCCTCGATCAGCGCCAGGCGCACAGGGGGCAACACCACCTCGGCAGGGGCCTGTGCCTGCACGCCCAGCGGGGCAGCCACGGCCACCACGATGGCCGCAGCGACACAACGGCGCACCTGGGCAGCCCAACGCACCAGGGGTGCGGCGCTGCGGTGCAAGGCCGACAACATCAAAAGTTTCATGGATCAACCCAAAAAAAACCAGCCCAGAGGGCCGGGGGACTCAACAAAATCCGTAATTATGCATTACAAATACATATAGCAAACTATTGTTTCCTAGCAAGCGAATAAGCGCTATTTTATATATTTTTTCGACGCCCATCGTCCACCAGGCGACGGAACCATCAGCACCCGAGGTCTTGCAGCGGCCAGCGCGGGCGCACCGCAAAGCTGTGGCTGGCGGTGGCCCCTGGTCCGGGGGGCTGCCACAGCCGCGCCTGTACCCGCATGGCGGCGGCCATCGCGATCATGGCGCCGTTGTCGGTGCAGAGGTGCAACTCCGGGTAGTGCACCCGCACGCCACGCGCCTGGCAGGCGGCATTGAGCTGCATGCGCAGCTGGCGGTTGGCCCCCACCCCACCGGCCACCACCAGGCGGGTCAGGCCGGTGCGGGTCAGCGCGGCCAGCGACTTTTTGAGCAGCACCTCCACAATCGCCGCCTGGGTGGAGGCGGCCACGTCGGCCCTGTCGGCTTCGCTCAGCGCCTCGGCGGCATGGGGCGACAGCGGACCCGACAGCTGGGCAGACACCAGGCGCTTGACCTGAGTCAGGACCGCGGTTTTCAGGCCGGCAAACGAAAAGTCCAGGTCGCCGCTGTGCAGCAGCGGGCGGGGCAATGCGTAGGCGGTGGGGTTGCCCTGCTCGGCCAGACGGGCCAGGTGGGGACCGCCTGGGTAGGGCAGGCCCAGCAGCTTGGCCGATTTGTCAAAGGCCTCACCGGCCGCGTCGTCAATGGTTTCACCCAGCAACTCATATCGGCCTACGCCGTCCACCCGCATCAGCTGGGTGTGTCCGCCGGAAACCAGCAGCGCCACAAACGGAAAGCTCGGGGGGTCGGCACTCAGAAACGGCGACAGCAAATGCCCCTCCAGGTGGTGCACACCCAGGGTGGGCCGCTGCAAGGCCGCACCCAAGGCCACTGCCACACCAGCCCCAACCAGCAAGGCACCGGCCAAACCTGGCCCCTGGGTGAAAGCGACCAGGTCCACATCGGCCAAGGCCGCACCGGCGTCGGCCAACACCTGGTCGGTCAGGGGCAGGACGCGCCGAATGTGGTCGCGGCTGGCCAGCTCTGGCACCACTCCGCCGTAGGCCTGGTGCATGGCAATCTGGCTGTGCAGCGCATGGGCCCTGAGCACGGGCACGGCAGCACCCACCGTCTCCACCAAGGCCACGCCAGTTTCGTCGCACGACGACTCGATTCCCAGTATCAGCATGGGCGGGAGTGTACGTTTGCCCACGCCGCAGACCCCCGCCAGCGCGGTGGAACAGTTTTTGCAGCACTCCGGACATGGACTGCGCCTCATGATCTCCGGACTTCATTTCCTCATCGTTGCCAAGCACTGCGAAATTGCCCAGCTCGAAGCGCTGGCCGACACCAGCGCGCTGGTGGACACCACCGGTCAGCTGGTCCACGCCCTGCAGCGCGAGCGCGGCCTCAGCAGCCTGTACCTGGCGTCTCGGGCCGATGCCGCCCACGCTGCCTGGCTGGCCCAGGTGCACAACGCCTTGCAGCTGGAAGACGCCCTGCGCGCCAGCTACGAGAACCTGCACACTCCCAGGGGCGAGCCAGGCCATGGAGCCCGGCTGTTCAACCGCATGGCCTACGCCGTGCAGGGGCTGGATGCCCTGCCCCTGCTGCGCGACCAGGTGGCGGCCAGCCGCTGGTCGGCAGCCCGCTGCACCGCCGCGTATGTGAAGCTCATCGCCGGGCTGCTGGCGGTGGTGTTCGAAGCCGCCGACAGCGCTGCAGACCCTGACGTGTCCCGCCTGCTGGTGGTGCTCTTCAATTTGATGCAAGGCAAAGAACTGGCTGGCCAGGAGCGGGCCACTGGCTCGGCCATGCTGGCCTCTGGCGTGGCCTGTCCCACGGCGCAACAGCGCTGGCTCAACCTCATTGATGCGCAGGAACGCTGCTTCCAGGTCTGCCGCCAGTTCGCCACCCACACGCCCGAGCTGGACCTGAGCGCCGCACGCATGGCGCCCGGCCCCGACATCGAGCGGCTGCGCCGCGTGGGCACCACGGCGCTGGCCAACAGTGCGCTGGACACTGCCCTCAGCCCCCGCTGGTTCGAGGGGTGCACCCAACGCATGGACGCGCTGCGCACCTGCGAGGTCCATGTCACCGACCGCCTGACCGCCCTGTGCCATGAACGCGTGGCCACGGCCCGCGCCGAGCTGGGCCCGTGGGCCAGGCTGCAATCGCAGTCGCTGCGGCACATCCTGGCCGACGTGGCACCCATCACCCAGCTGGGCAGCCCGCCAGGGGCATCGGGGTTTTTTGACGAGCCAACGCCCGATGTACCGCGCAGCATGCCCGACACCACCCGCGCAGGACTGGCCCATGCACCCCTGCTGGACCAATCCATCCTTGAGCTGGTGCATGCCCAGACCCAGCGCCTGCAGGACATGGCCATTGAACTGGAAGGGGTGCGCGCCAGCCTCGGCGAGCGCAAGCTCATCGAACGGGCCAAGGGCCTGCTGATGGCCCGCCAGGCCCTCACCGAAGAAGGCGCCTACCAGTTGCTGCGCCAGACCGCCATGAACCAGGGCCGCCGCATTCCCGACGTGGCCCAGGCCCTGCTCTCCCTGGCCGACGTGCTGCCGCCCCGGTGACCCTGCGCACCAACACCGTGCACCGCCGCACGCACCCGAATGGCGTCGGTGCGACGCAAATCCCCGCGGAACAGGGTGCTGGCGCACCGCTCTGGGCTTTTTTGAACACAAACAGCGGCATAGCTAGGGTTGGCACGCTTGCTGCTTAGGGTTAACCATCGGCTTGAGCCAACGGCGGCTCAGGCGATTGGTCCCACAGGACCCACGGACAACGGCGTCCACCTCTCGGTCAACCCAGGCTGATCGAGAGGTGGGCGCCGTTTTGCTTTTTGCGCCTCAGTTTTTTGATCTCAACCAGGAGCCGACCATGTCCCAGCCCACACGCCCCACCGCTACCCAGCCCGACGCCACAGCGCCCGCACTCAACCGCCGTGACCTGCTCAAACAAGGCACTGCCGTAGCGGCCACCACCTTTTTTGCCAGCCTGGGCCACAGCGGCGTGTGGGCCGCAGGCTCAGACGCCCCAGAAAAGAAAGAGGTCAAGATCGGCTTCATTCCCCTGACCGACTGCGCCAGCGTGGTCATGGCCAGCGTGCTGGGCATCGACCAGAAGTACGGCGTCAAGATCATCCCCAACAAGGAAGCCAGCTGGGCCGGTGTGCGCGACAAACTGGTCAATGGCGAGCTGGACTTTGCCCATGTGCTGTACGGCCTGATCTACGGTGTGCACCTGGGCACCAGCGGCCCCAAAAAAGACATGGCCGTGATGATGACGCTGAACCACAACGGCCAGGCCCTCACCCTGTCCAAAAAGCTGGCTGACAAAGGCGGTGGCAGCCTGGAGGGCCTGACGGGCCTGATGAAGAAGGAACCCCGCGAATACACCTTCGCGCAAACCTTCCCCACCGGCACCCACGCCATGTGGCTGTACTACTGGCTGGCCAGCGCGGGTATCAACCCGTTCAAAGACGTGAAGTCCATCGTGGTGCCCCCGCCCCAGATGGTGGCCAACATGCGGGTGGGCAACATGGACGGTTTCTGCGTGGGTGAACCCTGGAACCACCGCGCCATCATCGACGGCATTGGCGTGACAGCGGCCACCACCCAGGACGTGTGGAAAGACCACCCCGAAAAGGTGCTGGGCACCACCGCCGACTTCGTGAAGCAATACCCCAACACCGCCCGCGCCGTGACCGCCGCCATTCTGGAGGCCAGCCGCTGGATAGACGGCGGCTTGCAAAACAAAATGAAGATGGCCGACACCATTGCGGGCAAGGCGTACGTGAACACCAGTGTGGATGCCATCAACGAGCGCATTCTGGGCCGCTACCAGAACGGCATGGGCAAAACCTGGGACGACCCCAACCACATGAAGTTTTACAACGACGGCGCCGTCAACTTCCCCTACCTGAGCGATGGCATGTGGTTCCTGACCCAGCACAAGCGCTGGGGCCTGCTGAAGAGCCACCCCGACTACGCCGCCGTGGCCAGGCAAATCAACCAGATTGCGCTGTACAAAGATGCCGCCGCTGCCAGCAAAACCCCGCTGCCCAAGAGCGACATGCGCACGTCCAAGCTGATTGACGGTGTGGTGTGGGACGGCAAAGACCCCGCCAAGTACGCCGACGGCTTCAAGGTCAAGGCCTGACCCCGTAGCCCAGCCCACACCCCACCCTCACCTCCCACACCTCCTCAAGGAGAACCACCATGGTCAGTGCCGTGTTTCACGGGCCACTGGAGGGGGCGTCTGCGCCCCCCTCCAACCCTTCCATCCCCACAAGGCTTGCAAATACTGCAGCTACGAAACCATCTGCATCAAGCGATACAGGTCAAAAACTCATGAAATCCAACACCGCCACACGCATCGATTGGCGCGACCTGGCGCTGACCGTGGTGCCGCCCCTGCTGGGCCTGTGTCTGCTGGCGGGGCTGTGGGCGCTGGTGTCCATCAGCACCGGCAGCAGCATTCCTGGTCCGGTGGAAACCTGGGCGCAAGCGGTTGAGCTGTTCAGCGACCCGTTTTATGACAACGGCCCCAACGACCAGGGCGTGGGCTGGAACGTGCTCATGAGTCTGGAGCGCGTGGCCGTGGGCTTTGGGCTGGCGGCGCTGGTGGGCATACCGGCCGGGTTTGCCATTGGCCGCTTCACGTTTCTGGGGCGCATGTTCAACCCCCTCATCAGCCTGCTGCGGCCTGTGTCGCCCCTGGCTTGGTTGCCCATTGGCCTGCTGGTGTTCAAGGGGGCCAACCCGGCCGCCATCTGGACCATTTTCATCTGCAGCATCTGGCCCATGGTCATCAACACCGCCGTCGGCGTGCAGCGCGTACCGCAGGACTACATGAACGTGGCCCGGGTGCTGAACCTGTCGGAATGGAAGATCCTGACCAAAATTCTGTTCCCTGCCGTGCTGCCCTACATGCTGACCGGCGTGCGCCTGGCCGTGGGCACCGCCTGGCTGGTGATCGTGGCTGCCGAGATGCTGACGGGCGGCGTGGGCATTGGCTTCTGGGTGTGGGACGAGTGGAACAACCTCAATGTCAAGAACATCATCATCGCCATTTTCGTGATCGGCATCGTGGGGCTGGCTTTGGAATTTGCCCTCATCAAACTGGCTTCAGCCTTTACCTTTGAAGAGGTGAAATCATGAACGACCCGCTGACCACCAAGTTCATCGAAATCCAAGACGTCGAGCAGACCTTCAAGACCAAGAAGGGCCCCTTCCAGGCGCTGCGCGACATCAACCTCACCATTGCCAAGGGCGAGTTTGTGGCCCTCATCGGGCACTCAGGTTGCGGCAAATCGACCCTGCTCAACCTGATTGCCGGGCTCACCACCCCCACCCAAGGCGTGCTGCTGTGCGCCAACCGCGAAATTGCCGGGCCAGGGCCTGAGCGTGCGGTGGTGTTCCAGAACCACTCGCTGCTGCCCTGGTTGACCTGCTACGACAACATCTACCTGGGGGTCGAACGCGTGTTTGGCACACGCAACCCCGGCGCACCCGCCGAGAGCAAGGCGCAACTGAAAGAGCGCACCAACGCGGCCCTGGCCCTGGTGGGCCTGACGCCCGCCGCCCACAAGCGCCCCGGCGAAATCTCTGGCGGCATGAAGCAGCGCGTGGGCATTGCCCGCGCCCTGGCCATGGAGCCCAAGGTGCTGCTGATGGACGAGCCCTTTGGTGCCCTGGACGCCCTCACCCGCGCCAAGCTGCAGGACGAGCTGCTGGAGATCGTCGCCCGCACCCACAGCACCGTGGTGATGGTGACGCACGACGTGGACGAGGCCGTGTTGCTGTCCGACAAGATCGTGATGATGACCAACGGGCCAGCGGCCACCATTGGCGAGGTGCTGCGCGTGGACCTGCCCCGCCCCCGCAGCCGCGTGGCCCTGGCCGACAGCCCCCAGTACCTGGGCTACCGCAAGGCAGTGATCGACTTCCTCTACACCCGGCAAGCGCACGTTGAAAAGGCGGCCTGACCATGGACATGACCCCTCCCCCCCTCAAGCGCCAACGGCTGGTGATGGTTGGCAACGGCATGGCCGGTGTGCGCACCCTCGAAGAGCTGCTGAAAATCGCCCCCGATCTGTACGACATCACCGTGTTCGGTGCCGAGCCGCACCCCAACTACAACCGCATCCTGCTCAGCCCGGTGCTGGCCGGTGAGCAGACCATGGATGACATCATCCTGAATGACTGGGCCTGGTACACCGACCACGGCATCACCCTGCATGCTGGCTGGACCGTGACCCGTGTGGACCGCGTCAAGCGCGTGGTGCATGCCACCAATGCCGCTGGTGAGAGCATCAGCGCCGGGTACGACCGGCTGGTCATGGCCACAGGCTCCAACCCCTTCATCCTGCCCATTCCGGGCAACCAGCTGCAAGGCGTGCTGGCCTACCGCGACATGGCGGACACCCAGGCCATGATCGACGCGGCAGCCACCTACCAGCACGCCGTGGTCATCGGCGGGGGCCTGCTGGGCCTGGAAGCGGCCAACGGGTTGATGAAGCGTGGCATGAAGGTCCATGTCGTGCATGTCATGCCCACCCTCATGGAGCGCCAGCTCGACACCCAGGCGGGCAAGATGCTGCAACAGTCCTTGCAGGCACGCGGCATGGGCTTTTTGATGGGCGCTCAGACACAGGAGCTGGTGGCAGGCGACGATGGCCGGGTCAAGGCCGTGCGCTTCAAAGACGGCAGCGAGGTGGCCGCCGACCTGGTGGTCATGGCCGTGGGCATTCGCCCCAACACCGCGCTGGCCGAGGCCATGAAGCTGCACGTCAACCGCGGCATTGTGGTCAACGACACCCTGCAAACCACCACCGACCCGCGCATCTACGCCGTGGGCGAGTGCGCCGCGCACCGGGGCATTGCCTACGGGCTGGTGGCCCCGCTGTTCGAGCAAGGCAAGGTACTGGCCAACCACCTGGCCGAATACGGCATTGGGCGCTACACCGGCTCGCTCACCTCGACCAAACTCAAGGTCACGGGCATCGACCTGTTCAGTGCCGGTGAATTCCAGGGTGGCGAGGGCACCGAAGAAATCGTCATGTCCGACCCCACCGCGCCCAACGGTGGTGTGTACAAAAAGCTGGTGCTCAAAAACGACAAACTGGTGGGCGCCTGCCTGTACGGCGACACGGTGGACGGCAGCTGGTACTTCAAGCTGCTGCGCGATGGCCGCAGCATCACCGACATCCGCGATCGGCTGATGTTTGGCGAAAGCAACATCGGTGACGCGGGCCACCAGGGCCACAACAAAGCAGCCGCCATGGCCGACACCGACGAGGTGTGCGGCTGCAACGGCGTGACCAAGGGCACCATCTGCAAAGCCATCCGCGACAAAGGCCTGTTCACCCTGGACGAGGTGCGCAAACACACCAAGGCCAGCGCCAGCTGCGGCAGTTGCACCGGGCTGGTGGAGCAGCTCATCATGTTCACCGCCGGGGGCGACTACTCGGCCACCCCAAAAACCAAAGCCATCTGTGGCTGCACCAGCCACGGCCACCAGGCAGTGCGCGAAGCCATCAGGGACCAGAAGCTGCTGACCATTGCCAATGTGTTCCAGGCCCTGGACTGGAAAACGCCCAACGGTTGTGCCACCTGCCGCCCCGCCGTCAACTACTACCTCATCAGCACCTGGCCCAAACAGGCGAAGGATGACCCGCAAAGCCGCTTCATCAACGAGCGCAGCCACGCCAACATCCAGAAAGACGGCACCTACAGCGTCATTCCGCGCATGTGGGGTGGCGAAACCACCGCCAGCGAACTGCGCCGCATTGCCGACGCGGTGGACAAATACAACATACCCACCGTCAAGGTGACCGGGGGCCAGCGCATCGACCTGCTGGGCGTGAAAAAAGAAGACCTGCAGGCCGTGTGGAAAGACATCGGCATGCCCAGTGGCCACGCCTATGCCAAGGCGCTGCGCACCGTCAAAACCTGTGTGGGCTCCGAGTGGTGCCGCATGGGCACACAAGACAGCACCCAGATGGGCAAAGACCTGGAGCGCGCCATGTGGCGCATGTATGCCCCGCACAAGGTGAAATTTGCCGTGAGTGGCTGCCCGCGCAACTGCGCCGAGGCGGGCATCAAAGACGTGGGCATCATCGGCGTGGACAGCGGCTGGGAGATGTATGTGGCCGGCAACGGCGGCATCAAAACCGAGGTGGCGCACTTTTTCGTCAAGCTGAAAACCGCCGAAGAGGTGCTGGAGTACACCGGTGCCTTCTGCGAGCTGTACCGCCAGGAAGGCTGGTACCTGGAGCGCACGGTGCACTGGGTCAACCGCGTGGGCCTCGACTACGTCAAGAAAAAAATCCTCGACGACCACGCAGGCCGCCAAGCCCTGTGGGAGCAGCTGCAGTTTGCACTCGACGGCGAACCCGACCCGTGGTTCGAGCTGGACAAGGCCTCGGTCGACGCCCGCCAGTTCAGCCCCGTGGTGTTGGCCGCCGACGCGGGCCTGGTGGGGACCGCAGACACCGAAGCGGTGGCTGCACTCTCATCCAGCCGCTAAGGGTTGCCCCATGCTGCGCCGCACCCTCCTACTTTCTGCCGCTGCCCTGGCTCTGCCCACGCAGGCCCAGGTGCTCCACCTGAGTGACGCCATCAACAAGGCCGGCCGACAGCGCATGCTCAGCCAGCGCATGGGCAAGGCCTGGCTGGCCCTGTTGCAGGGTGTCGAAACCAGCGCCGCGCAGCGGGTGCTCAACACCTCCATGGCCTTGTTTGACCGCCAGCACGTTGAACTCAAGGCCTATGCACCCACTCCCGAGCTGCGCGCCACCTACCAGCAGCTGGAGGCGGTGTGGTCCGACTACAAAGCCGCGCTGGTGGGCAACGTCCCCAGCAAGGACAAGGCGGCCGCGCTGCTTGCGCTCGACGCCCAGGTGCTGGGCCTGGCGCATCAGGGCACGGGCCAGTACGAGGCGGTGCTGGCCAGGCCCGAGGGCAAACTCGTCAACGTGGCAGGCCGCCAGCGCATGCTCAGCCAGCGCATGGCCAAGTTCTACCTGGCCGCCACCCTGCAGGTGGACACCGACCGCAGCACCTCCGAAATGGCCAAGGCCAAGGCAGAGTTCGTCACGGCCATGGCCTTGCTGCGCGACGCCCCCGAGGCCACCGCCCGCATCAGAGACGAGCTGCAACTGGCCGACGCGCAATGGGTGTTTTTTGACGCTGCCTTGCAGCGCATGCAGTCCAGCAACCGGCTGGAGAAAGCCATGTCGGACGTGTTCGTCTCCAGCGAGAACCTGCTCAGCGTCATGGACCGCGTCACCGGCCTCTATGCCAGCGTGACCACCTGACTGTATTTCAAGCAAAAAGCGCCTCTATCGCTTGTTATATATAAATTTTTAGCTATTATTTAATCGAGTACAACATGACCACCTGGATACCCGTTTGCCCGCTTGACGACATCCCCACCCTGGGCGCTCGGCGCGTGGCCCGCCCCGTGGGGCTGGATGTGGCCGTGTTCAAAAACAGCTCGGGCGAGGTGTTTGCCCTGCTCGACCGCTGCCCCCACAAAGGCGGCCCCCTGAGCCAGGGCATTGTGTTCGGCAACAGCGTGGCCTGCCCGCTGCACAACTGGACCATTGGTCTGTGCAACGGCCAGGCAGCCGCCCCCGACGAAGGCAGCACACCCGCCTTTGCCGTGAAGGTGGACGCTGGCCAGGTGTGGCTGGACGCTGACCAACTCGCCACCCTAGGCACCGACCTGACCCGCCCCATCGCCGGACCCAAACCCTGCCGCTCGGGCTGCGCCTGAACCCCACCTTCGCCCCAACCGCCCCCACCGCTTCCGGAGCCCACCCGCCATGCCCGTACAAACCACCCGCTCCACCTGCCCCTACTGCGGTGTGGGCTGTGGCGTGCTCATTGAATCCGATGGCCACCAGGTGCTGGGCGTCCAAGGCGACCCCGACCACCCCGCCAACCTCGGCCGCCTGTGCACCAAAGGGGCCACACTGGCGCAAACGGCCAGCACCCCCATTGCGCGGCAGACCCGCCTGCTGCAGCCCCTGCAGCGGCTGCAGCGCGGTGGCCCCACCACACCACTGGGCTGGGACGCCGCCCTGGACCTGGCCAGTCAGCGCCTGGCAGGCACCGTGCGCGACCACGGCCCAGGCGCGTTGGGCATCTATGTCAGCGGCCAGTTGCTGACCGAGGACTACTACGTCTTCAACAAACTGGCCAAAGGCCTGCTGGGCACGAACAACATCGACACCAACTCCCGCCTGTGCATGAGCAGTGCGGTCGCGGGCTACAAACTCACCCTGGGAGCCGATGCACCACCCGGCTGCTACGCCGACGTGGACCATGCGCAAACCGTCTTCATTGCCGGCAGCAACGCCGCGTGGGCCCACCCCATCCTATTTCGCCGCCTGGAAGATGCCAAAGCAGCCCGGCCCGACCTGAAGATCATCGTGGCCGACCCGCGCCGCACCGACACCGCCGCCAGCGCCGACCTGCACCTGCCGCTGCAGCCCGGCACCGACGTGGCCCTGTTCCACGGGCTGCTGCACATCATGTTGTGGGAAGGCTGGACGGACAGTGCCTACATCGCCGCCCACACCCAGGGCTTTGAAGCACTCAAAACCCTGGTGCGCGACCACACCCCCGACCATGTGGCCAGGGTGTGTGGCCTGCCCAAGGCAGACCTCCTCACCGCCGCCCGCTGGATGGCGGGTGTGTCCTGGGATGGTGTGCCAAGCGACACCAACGCCGCCAACGCCTTCACCGGGCGAGACGGCCGCAGCCGCCGCCCCACCCTCAGCCTGTACTGCCAGGGTCTGAACCAGAGCAGCAGCGGCACCGCCAAAAACGCCGCCCTCATCAACCTGCACCTGGCCACCGGCCAGATAGGCCACCCCGGCGCTGCACCGTTCAGCCTGACCGGCCAGCCCAACGCCATGGGCGGGCGCGAGGTGGGCGGCCTGGCCAACCTGCTCAGCGCCCACCGAGACATGGCCAACCCCGCCCACCGTGCCGAAGTGGCCGCGCTGTGGGGAGTACCCAGCGTGCCCGACCAGCCGGGCAAAACTGCCATCGAGATGTTCCAGGCCGCTGCCGATGGCGAGATCAAGGCACTGTGGATCGTGTGCACCAACCCGGCGCAAAGCATGCCCGACCAGGCCACCGTGCGCCGTGCCCTGGCGCGTGCCGAGTTCGTCATCGTGCAAGAGGCCTACGCCACCACTGCCACAGCCGACTGGGCAGACCTGCTCCTGCCCGCCACCACCTGGGCCGAAAAAGACGGCACCGTCACCAACAGTGAGCGCTGCATCAGCCGGGTACGGACCGCCGTGCGCCCACCCCTGGCTAGCGCCAGCGGCTCAGACTGCCCCATCAGCGGCGACGGTCCCCGGCACGACTGGGCCATTGGCACACAGCTTGCAAAGCGCTTACAAGCCTCCCTGCAACCCCACTGGCCCGACCTGTTTCCCTACAGCACGCCCGAATCCATCTGGAACGAGCACCGAGAAAGCACACGCGGCCGCGACCTGGACATCACCGGACTGAGCTACCCCATGCTGGACACCCAAGGCCCCCAACCATGGCCACTGCCCCAAGGGCAAGTGGGCGGGCAGGTTCGCCTGTACGAAGACGGCACCTTCCCCACCGCCGATGGCCGCGCCAGCTTTGCTGCCGTGCCACACCGCCCGGTGGCCGAAGAGCGCGAGTCCGCCTTTCCGTTCTCACTCACCACAGGCCGCCTGCGCGACCAGTGGCACGGCATGAGCCGCACCGGCACCCTGGGCCGCCTGTTTGGCCATGTACCCGAGCCCAGCATCCAGATGCACCCGCAAGACATGGCCCGCCGAGGGCTGGCCGAGGGTGAGCTGGTACGCGTCACCAGCCGCCGCGGCAGCGTGATCGTGCCTGCCGAAGCCTGCGACCAGCTCGGCCTGGGCCAGGTCTTCATGGCCATGCACTGGGGCAGCGAGTACCTCAGCGGCCAGAGCCTGAGCGGCGAGGTACTGGCGGGCGTCAACGCGCTGACCACCTCGGCACACTGCCCCACCTCCAAGCAGCCCGAGTTCAAGCATGCAGCGGTGCGCATCGACAAGGCGGCCCTGCCCTGGACCCTGCTGGGCCTGGCCTGGCTGCCCGCCGATGTGGCCCACACCACCCAGCTGGCCCTGCGCGCCTTCATGCCTCAGTTTGCCTTTGCCACCTGCGTGCCCTTTGGCCGCGAGCGCTCGGGCGTGCTGTTTCGGGCCGCCGCCATCCAAGCCCCCGACGCCCACCTGCTCGACGACATGGAGCGCCTGCTGGGCCTGCACACCCCCAACACCTTGCGCTACAGCGACCCCAAGCACGGGCAGCGGCGCGCCGTTCGCCTGTACCGCCCTGGCGGCCACGACACCCCCGCCGAGGCGGCGGTGCTGGAGGCCTTCTTTCTGGCGGGCGACACCCGCTCACAAGCCTGGATCAAAACCCTGCTCCAGGAAGAATTGCCCGCCGAGGCCTATGGCCGCCAGTTGCTGCTGCCAAGTGCCCAACCTCCCGATGCGCTGGCCTCGGCCGCGCTGCAGGCCGGCCCACAAGTCTGCACCTGCCTCAACGTCAGCCAGCCCACCATTGCGGCCCACCTGTCCACCACAGCGGGCAGCGCAGCCGAGCGGCTGGCGTCGCTGCAAGCCAGCCTGAAGTGCGGCACCCAATGCGGCTCGTGCCTGCCCGAGCTCAAGCGGCTGGTGGCCTCGGTAGCCCAGAAGCTGCCGGCCCGTGTGTGAGCTTATGACCCAAAGTTGTTTGCAACAGCACACAATCGCCACCCCATGAGCATCAGCCACTACATCAAAGACATCGGTCGGGGCAAGGACGGCGCCCGATCGCTCAACCGCGAACAGGCCACTGACCTGATGGGCCAGGTGCTGGACGCCCGCATCACCGACCTGGAACTGGGTGCGTTCTGCCTGGCCATGCGCATCAAGGGAGAAACCGCCGACGAAATGGCCGGCTTTCTGGATGCCACACACGCCCGGCTGCAGCCCCTGGCCCACCCTCGCTGCCCCACGGTGGTGCTGCCCAGCTACAACGGGGCACGCCGCCTGCCCGTGCTCACCCCCCTTCTGGCCCTGCTGCTGGCCCGAGAGGGCGTGGCGGTGCTGGTGCATGGCCACGCCACCGAAGACAGCCGCGTTTCATCACAACAAGTGCTCTCTGCGCTTGCTGATCAAGAACAGTTAGCTATCGATTGGTCTAGCCAACTTGCCCCCGGCCAGGTGTCGTTCCAACCGACGGAAGGCCTGTTACCGGGACTGGCCCGCCTGCTGGATGTGCGCCGTGTGGTCGGGCTGCGCAACCCCGGCCACAGCCTGGTCAAGCTGATGCAACCCGTGGCCGGGCCTGCGGTGGTGGTGAGCAGCTACACCCACCCCGAGTACCTGACGTCCATGGCCGCCACCCTGACGCTGACCCGCACCTGCGCCCTGCTGCTGCGCGGCACCGAAGGCGAACCCGTGGCCGACGCCCGCCGCACCCCCGCCATGGACGGTCTGGTCAACGGCACCATCACCCGGCTGCAGGCCGCGCAGGACGGGCCACTGGCGCACCTGCCCCAGCTGCCCGCGCCCGATGCCAGCGCCACTGCCGCCTGGACCGCCAGCGTGCTGGCTGGTGCCACCCCAGTGCCCACCCCCATTGCCCAGCAGGTGCAGCACCTGCTGGCGCTGGCCCGCCTCTGTGGCAACACCGCTGCCGCGCACCACTGATTCCACCCCCGCTCCCCCTGTCACCGCCAACGTCGCCACCCCCAACATCACCACCGCCATGCACCCGAACTCCCCCCCACTTTCCACCACCTGCACCCCTGGCTGCGCCGCTGAGCCCACCCCAGGAAGCTGCACCCTGGTGGGTGCTGGCCCTGGCGACCCCGAGCTGCTGACGCTCAAGGCCGTGCGGGCCATCCAACAAGCCACCCTGCTGCTGGTGGACGACCTGGTGGGTGACGGCGTGGTGGCCCTGGCAAGCCCCGGCACCCGCGTGGTGCATGTGGGCAAGCGGGGGGGCTGCAAATCTACCCCGCAAGCCTTCATCCAACGGCTCATGGTGCAGGCGGTGCAGGCGGGCGAGCGGGTCGTACGCCTCAAGGGGGGCGATCCGTTCGTGTTCGGGCGCGGGGGCGAAGAGGTGGAGCACCTGCAGGCGCAGGGCGTATCGGTCACAGTGGTCAACGGCATCACGGCGGGGCTGGCAGCGGTGACGTCACTGGGCGTGCCGCTCACCCACCGCGAGCACGCACACGGGGTGGTGTTCGTCACCGGCCACGCCAAGCCGGGTAGCCAAGGCACCGACTGGCGCGCCCTGGCCGCCACCTGCCACCAGGCGCGGCTGACGCTGGTCATTTACATGGGGGTCGGCGGTGCGGCCCACATCCAGGCCGAGCTGCTGACCGGCCTGCCGGCCCACACCCCCGTGGCCATCGTCCAGCATGCCAGCCTCCCTCAGCAGCGGCATGCGGTGTGCGAGCTGCAACACCTGCATGCCACCTTGCAAACCGAGCAACTGGGCAGCCCCAGCGTGATGGTGGTGGGCGACGTGATGGGCGGCCTGCTGGCCCTGCAGCAGCACAGCTCCCCGGCCGAGGTGGTGCGCCGCACCGGCTGATCGCCGCCAACGACCCGCCCACGGCCTGCCCAGCGGCAGGTCCATGAGCCGCCCGTACGCGCCAAGCCACGGCAAGGGCACCCCGCAGCTGGCACAGCGCCCGCACGTACACTGCCGCGCATGTCTGAATTCGATGCTGTCATATTGGGCGCAGGTGCAGCCGGCCTGTTCTGCGCGGGAGCTGCTGCCAAGCGCGGCTTGCGTGTGCTGCTGATTGACCACAGCCCGCGTGTGGCCGAAAAAATCCGAATCTCGGGCGGTGGGCGCGCCAACTTCACCAACCGCGACCTGGATGTGCGCGCCCCGCAGCGCCACTTTCTGGGCAACAACCCGCAGTTCTGCCGCTCGGCGCTGGCGCGCTACACACCACAGGACTTTGTGGCCCTGGTGCAGCGCCACGGCATTGCCTTCCATGAAAAGCACAAGGGCCAGCTGTTTTGTGACCACTCGGCCGAAGACATCATCCGCATGCTGCTGGCCGAATGCGGCGACCAGGTGACGCGCTGGCAGCCTTGCGAGGTGAAACACACGGTGTTTTTGGGCTCTGACGCTTGTTCTGGTTCACGTTCATGCTACGAATTGACCACATCGCAAGGCACAGTCCGCGCTCGCTCGCTGGTGGTGGCCACGGGTGGCTTGTCCATTCCCAAAATCGGGGCCACCGACCTGGGTTATCGGCTGGCGCGGCAATTTGGCCTGCCCTTGGTTGCCACACGCCCCGCATTGGTGCCGCTGACGTTTGACGAAGCCCAATGGCAACCGCTGGCCTCGCTGGCCGGTGTGGCCCTGCCGGTGCGCTTGGCCACTGGCGAAAAGAAGCAGCGGGTGGAGTTTCTGGAGGACCTGCTGTTTACCCACCGGGGCCTGTCCGGGCCTGGGGTATTGCAAATTTCCAGCTTCTGGCAACCTGGCCAAGCGCTGACCATCGACCTCGCGCCCGACGTGCACCTGCACGACGAGCTGCTGCAGGCCAAGCGCACCTCCAAAAAACGAACCGCCAACGAACTGGCCCGCTGGTTGCCCGCACGCCTGGCCGACGCGGCCTGCGCGGGCTTGCTGAGCAGTGCCAACCCATCTGGTGCCCAGGCCGCCGCCCTGGCCAGCGCCTGCGAACGCGCCATTTGCGACGTGCCCGACAAAGCCTTGCTGCAACTGGCCGACGCGGTGCACCACTGGCAGGTGGTGCCCAACGGCACCGAGGGCTACCGCAAGGCAGAAGTGACTGCTGGCGGGGTGGACACCCAGGCCCTGTCGCAGCAAACCATGGAAGCCAAAGCCCAGCCCGGCCTGTACTTCATTGGCGAGGTGGTGGACATCACCGGCTGGCTGGGCGGCTACAACTTCCAGTGGGCATGGTCGAGCGCGCAGGCGTGTGCTGAAGCACTGGCTGGGCCTGGAATTGAAGCCGCAGCCATCCGCACCCCTTCCTCGTCGTCACCCACCTGAATCTGTCATGACCGCCCTGCCCCCCATCAATTTACCCAGCGGTGCCGCACCTACCCAACCCACTCACTGGTTGGGCCGCCAGTTCGGCCTGCCCTTGCCCATCCTGCAAGCCCCGATGGCCGGCGCGCAGGACCATGTGCTGGCGTTGGCCGTGGCACGGGCGGGCGGGCTGGGGGCCATCCCAGCGGCCATGCTGTCGCCCGCCGCACTGCGTACCGAGCTGGCTGCCTTTCGGGCTGGCAGCACCGCACCACTGAACGTGAATTTTTTCTGCCACACGCCACCTGCGCCCGACACCGCCGCCCAGGCGCGGTGGATGGGGGCCCTGCAACCGCACTTCCAGGCGTGGGCAGTGGAGCCGGCTGCCATCGACAACGGCCCAGGCCGCCTGCCCTTTGCCGACGACGCGGCCGACCTGCTGGCCGAGTTCAAACCCGAGGTGGTGAGCTTTCACTTCGGCTTGCCCGCGCCGCGTCTGCTGGACAAGGTGCGTACCTGGGGAGCCAAGGTGATTGCCAGCGCCACCACCGTGGACGAAGCGCGGTGGCTACAAGACCACGGGGCCGACGCCATCATCGCCCAGGGCTTGGAAGCCGGGGGGCATCGCGGGCACTTTCTGGACCACGACCTGACGCGCCAGGCAGGCCTGTTTGCGCTGCTGCCGCTGGTGGCGCGCACTGTCAGCGTGCCGGTCATTGCAGCGGGTGGCGTGTCCACACCCCAGGCCGTGGCCGCGGCCCGCGCGTTGGGTGCGCATGCCGTGCAAGTGGGCACCGCCTACCTGCTCAGCCCGGAGGCCACCACGCGGGAGGTGCACCGCCAGGCGCTGCAAGGCCCCCACAGCCATCAAACCGCGCTGACCCGCCTGCTGACCGGCCGCCCCGCCCGGGGCATCTGGAACCAACTCATGCACGACCTCGGCCCCCTGGCCGACGTGGCACCGGCTTTTCCGCTGGCCACGGCTGCCCTGGCTCCGCTGCGTGCAGCCGCCGAACAGCAGGGCCAAAGCGATTTCTCGCCCCTGTGGGCCGGCCAGAGTGCGCCGCACTGCCAGGCCCTGCCCGCCGCAGACATCACCCGGCAACTGGCCAGCGGCTGGGCATTGACCTGCCCCTGTGGCAGTTAGCGCGGTACAGCTCGCGGCGAGAAAGCTATAATCCATGGCTTTGCTGGCAAAACCCCGTCGGCCTGATCAACTGATAGACGGGGACAATTGCTGACCCTTGGGTGTGAGGCCCGATCTTCCCCACACTTTCAACTCAGCGCATCCATGGAAATTTCTTAACTGATGACAACCGTACGCGTTAAAGACAACGAACCCTTTGAAGTCGCACTGCGCCGCTTCAAACGCACCATTGAAAAACTGGGCCTGCTGACCGACCTGCGCGCCCGCGAGTTTTACGAAAAGCCCACCGCAGAGCGCAAGCGCAAGAAGGCAGCCGCCGTCAAGCGCCACTACAAGCGCGTTCGCAGCATGCAACTGCCCAAAAAGCTGTTCTAACTGCACCGACCACTCGGTTTCAGCACGGCTGAACCTGAGTACCGAAACCCGCCTTTGGGACGCCAAGGCGGGTTTCGCCGTTTCTGGGCATCCTTTCGAAGATCCAGCCACTGGGTCAGCCAGTGGCCAGAACCACCTCCAGGCGCCGCTGCCAGTCGTGCGCGGTGGCGTGCAGCGCCGCCACCAGTGCCGCACGCAACGGATGCTCCACCCGCCACTGCGGCCACACCAGGTGCACTTCAAACGCAATGGGTACCGCAAAGGGCCGCAGCACCAGGCCATCGGCCATGGCAAGTGCCGAGAGCGGGTTGACAAGCGCCACCCCCAGGCCAGAGCGCACCAGCGCGCACACCGAAGCGGCGCTGGCCGACTCCACCGCCCAGCGCCGCTGGACGCCCGCCGCCTGAAACACCCCGTCGATGCGCTGTCGGTATGGGTCGGCAGGCGACAGACTCACAAACGGCAGCCCTTCGAAGTCGGTCGGTATCAGCACCCGCCGCTGAGCCAGGGCATGCCCCATGGGCAGCACCACCACTTCCTGGGTACGCACCAGCGGCTGGTGGCCACAGGCCTCGGGCGCGGATTCTTCGGTCAGGCCCAGGTCGTGGCGCTGGGCCGTGAGGGCCGCCCCCAGCTGGGGCGACTCCAGCGGCACCAGACCCACACTGGCCTCGGGTGCGTCCGCTGCAAACCGCGCCAATGCGTCGGGCACCAAGGCCTGCGACAGCGCGGGCAAGCAGGCCAGCGACAGCCGCCCCTGGCTGAAGCGCGCCAACGAGGCCGCATGGGCCGCAATCCGATCCAGCCCCACAAAACTCGCCTCCACCTCCTCCAGCAACGCCAAGGCACGGGCGGTGGGGCGCATGCGCCCTTTGACCCGGTCAAACAGCGCATAGCCCAGCACCTGCTCCATGCGCGCCAACTCGCGGCTGATGGTGGGCTGAGAGGTGTGCAGCACCTCGGCCGCCCGCGTGACCTGGCCCGACACCATGACGGCCCGAAATACCTCGATATGGCGGTGGGTGAGGTTCATGGCATATCTGAAATGAATGATCAATCAACTCTAAAGCATTTTTCAGAATGATCCAATGCAGGCACACTGTCACCCTATGACCACATCCGCCACCACCCTGTCCTCCACCCCGTTCAGCCCCGATACCCTGCGCCAACTCGCCCACACCCACGGCACACCGCTGTGGGTGTACGACGCCGACACCATCGTGGCGCGAATCGAACAGCTCAAGTGCTTTGACACCATCCGCTTTGCCCAAAAGGCCAACTCCAACACCCATTTGCTGCGCCTGATGCGCGAGCACGGCGTGGTGGTCGATGCCGTGTCGTCCGGGGAAATCCAACGGGCGCTGGCCGCCGGTTTTACCGCTGCACCCAATGCCCAAGGGGCATCAGGCATCGTGTTCACCGCCGACCTGATCGATGCGGCCACTCTGGAGTTGGTGGTGGCGCACGGCATTCCGGTCAACGCCGGCAGCATCGACATGCTGCACCAGCTGGGCCAGCGCAGCCCCGGCCATGAGGTGTGGCTGCGCATCAACCCCGGCTTCGGCCACGGCCACAGCAACAAAACCAACACGGGTGGCGAGCATTCCAAACACGGCATCTGGCACACCGAGCTGCCCGCCGCGCTGGCCGCCGTCGCGCACCACGGCCTGACGCTGGTGGGACTGCACATGCACATTGGCTCCGGCGTGGACTACAGCCACCTGCAAGAGGTGTGCAGCGCCATGGTCGATCTGGTCAAGACCTCGGGGGCCGATGTGCAGGCCATTTCCGCCGGGGGTGGCCTGTCGATCCCCTACACGCCAGGGGGCGACCGCATCGACACCGCGCACTACTTCAGCCTGTGGGACGCAGCGCGCCAGGCCGTGGCGCAGCACCTGGGCCACGACGTGCACCTGGAAATTGAACCGGGCCGTTTTCTGGTGGCCGAGTCAGGCGTGCTGCTGAGCCAGGTGCGCGCCAGCAAACACCAGGGCAGCCAGCACTTTGTCCTGGTGGACGCCGGTTTTGGCGACCTGATGCGCCCAGCCATGTACGGCGCGCACCACGAAATGACCGTGCTGCCCGCCAGCGGCGAACTGCCCGCCGATGCCCCCACGTTCCCGAGTGTGGTGGCCGGGCCGCTGTGCGAAAGCGGCGACGTGTTCACTCAAGGCGAAGGCGGCGTGGTGCTGACCCGCGAACTGCCCCCGGCGAACATCAACGACCTTCTGGTGATCCACGACACCGGTGCCTACGGTGCCAGCATGAGCAGCAACTACAACAGCCGCCCGCTGATTGCGGAGGTGCTGGTTGGCCCCAGCACCGCAGACGGCCAGCCCGGCACAGCCCGGCTGATTCGCCGCCGCCAGCGCATGGAAGAGCTGCTGGCGCTGGAACAGGGCTTGTGACACTCGGTGCCGATGCTGGGTTGAATGATCAACGGCATCTGCCAGGTGCGGTTTTCCGTGAAACGGATAAGCAACCGCTGTACACCAAGATGAGGCAGCTGCGCTACTTCAATGCGCATGGGACGCACTCTGGATGACCTCGGTTGCCCATTGATTCAGGCTCTTGCCTGAGGCCTGGGCTGCCACGAGAGCCGCTCCATGGACTTCGGGCGGAACCCTCAGCATGAGCTTCCCAGACGCGGGCTTCTCAGGCTTTAGGCCTTGTTCCTTGCAATCGGCCAAGAAGTCCTCAATGGCATCGGCGAATGCCTTTTGGAGTTCACGCACTGTTTCGCCATGGAAGCTGATCATGGCCCGCAATCCGAGAACACGACCGACAAAGATGTCGTCTCGCTCATCGAAGTCAATGCGGGCCGTATAACCTTTGTGGGTCATGGTGTTCATGGTTTTACTCCTACTCGCTCCAGCAACTCCCGAGCCTCTTCGACCTGGTAGCGCTTGGCTTCTTTTCCTGGGTGGGGGCGGTGGCAGCGCCATTGCTCGCCATTGAGAAGGATCTTGACGCGAGAGCCTTCTCGCTCATGGACTTCGCCACCAAGCCCGACGATCAGTGCTTCAATGTCGGCAAAGACGATGGAAGGTGATGTGGGCTTGGTGAAAACAGCCTTCAGAGTTTTGCGTTGCTTGGTGTTCACCAGACTGATGCTAGCAAAAAAATGCAATCAATTGCAAGCAATTTATGCTTGCATTTTTCCCATGTATTGGAGCTGCCTAACAGCGGCGGGCTGTCAATTCCCTACACGCCAGGTGACGACTGATTGGCGGCTTTCGGATTCAGTGGGCAATCGCTCCTATGGGTCGCCTCCAGCGATTGCCCCCGGACCTGCGAGACAATCCACCCTTTGAATTCTCCAAAGAACACACCATGAGCCTCAAAGCCCGAATCACCGAAGACATGAAAGCCGCCATGCGCGCCAAAGACAGCGAGCGCCTGGGCACCATCCGACTGCTGACCGCCGCCATGAAGCAAAAGGAAGTGGACGAGCGCGTGGAGCTGGACGACGCCATGGTGGTGGCGATTGTGGACAAACTCATCAAGCAGCGCAAAGACAGCGTGGAGGCCTACCTCAAGGCCGAGCGCCAGGACCTGGCCGACAAGGAAAGCGCCGAAATCACCGTGCTGCAGGCCTACCTGCCCGCACGCCTGTCGGCCGAAGAAATCACCGCTGGCGTGGCCACACTGGTGCAAAACCTGTCGGCCGAGCTGGGTCGCCCCCTGACGGGTGGCGACATGGGCAAGATCATGGGCGCCGCCAAAGCCCAGTTCAGCGGCAAGGCCGACATGGGCCAGGTGTCCGCCACCATCAAGGCGGCGCTGGCGGGTTGAGTCGGCCAGCAGACAAAAAAAGCGAAAAAACAAGCCCCAGCGCTTATTGACGTTCAACAGTTTGCTACGTTAATAATTAAATAGCAAACTACTTATAGCCGTCAAGCGCTCAAGGCATTTTTGGCTTGAAATTTCAGCGCAACAGGATCACCGCGCCGCCCAGCACCGTCAGCACGGCCCCCGCCCAGGCACCCGGCGCAGGCTGGCGGCGGTACACCAGCCACAGCAGCGGCAGCACCAGCACCGGCGTCACGGACGACAGCACCGCCACCAGCCCGGCCTTGCCGCCTTGCAGCGCGGTAAGAATGAGCGTCATGCCCAGGCCCATGGCCAGCGCGGCATTGAAGGCTGTGCGGCCCAGCATGGCCCAGGTCATGGGCTGGGCGCAGCGGGCAGTGCGCCAACCACTCAGCCACAGCAGGCTGTGGGCAGCCAGGGCCGTGGCCATGCGCACAGCCGAGGCAGCCACCGGGTCCACGGTGCCCGTGGCCATGAGCGGCTTGAGCATGAGCGTGGCCACCGCCTGGCACAGCGCGGCCAACAGGCCCAGGGCTACCCCCACCCACAGCGGGCCTTTGACTTGCTCCCACACATGCACCTCGTCGCGGCGCTTGCCCCAGACGATGGCCATCATCACCCCCGCCACCAGCAGGCCACCACCCACCAGGGCTTGGCCCACAAAGGTTTCGCCCAGCCAAGCCCAAGCCAGCAGCGCCGAAAACAACGCATGGCAGGCAAACAGCACGCCCGAGCGGCGGGGGCCCAGGCGGTTCATGCAGCCAAACAGGGCGCTGTCACCCAGGAAAATGCCCACCAAGCCCGACACCGCCAGCAGCCACAGGCCATCCACCGGCAAGCGCTGCCAGCCGCCCTGCCACCAGGCCAGCGTGCCCAGCAAGACCGAGGCAAACAGCATGCGCCAGCGCGAAAACGCCACCGCCCCCAGGTGGCTGGAGGCGGGGGCCGAGCTCAGACTGCCCAGCGCCCAGCAGGCAGCCGCGCCCACGGCCATCAGTTCATAGGCAACGGCCATGGTGGGGTGGGGTCAGGTCGGTGCCACTGGCCGGGTGCGTTCGGCCAGCGTCTGCTCAGTTGCCCGCGACCTTCATGCGGTTGATGAGGATGGAGCCCACGGTTTTGGCGCCGTAGGTGTAGGTGTCTGCCCCCACCGCCTCTATGCCCTTGAGCATGTCCTTGAGGTTGCCAGCGATGGTGATTTCTTCCACTGGGTAGGCAATCACGCCGTTTTCTACCCAGTAGCCGGACGCACCGCGCGAGTAGTCGCCGGTGACGTAGTTCACGCCCTGACCCATCAGCTCCGTGACGAAGAGGCCAGTGCCCAGCTTGCGCAGCATGCCGGGCAGGTCGTCACCCGGCTGCGTCTGGCGGCTGCTGAGGGTGAGGTTGTGCGAGCCACCGGCGTTGCCAGTAGTTTTAAGCCCAAGCTTGCGGGCCGAGTAGCTGCCCAGAAAGTAGCCCTTGACGCGCCCTGCACTGACCACCTTGCGCTGCTGGGGTTTGACGCCCTCGCTGTCAAACGGCGAACTGCCTTTGCCTTTGGGAATGAACGGGTCGTCCACCACGTCGATGTGGCGCGGAAACACCCGCTTGCCCATGGAGTCCACCAGGAAGGTAGTTTTGCGGTAGAGCGCCCCGCCGCTGACGGCCTGCACAAACCCACCCAGCAGCCCGGCTGCCAGCGGCGACTCGAACAGCACCGGGCACTCGGTGGTGGCCAGCTTGCGGCCATTGAGGCGGGCCAGTGCGCGCTCGGCGGCGTAGCGGCCCACAGCCTGCGGGCTGGCCAGGTCGGCAGCGGCGCGCTGCGAGCTGTACCAGTGGTCGCGCTGCATCTTGGCGCCCTTGCCCGCTATGGGCGCCACCGACAGGCTGTGGCGCGAACTGGCATAGCCGCCCGCAAACACACCGGGCTGGCCACCCGCCACGTCAAACACCCCACCGCGCATGTGCGCCATAAAAAAGTGCGACTGCTGGGCCGAGACGCCCGCGCCCTCGCTGTTGGTGATTTTTTTGCTGGTGGCAAAGGCCGCTGCCTCGCACTCCTGGGCCAGCGCCAGCGCCTGCTCGGACGTGACGGCCCAGGGGTGGAAGAGGTCCAGGTCAGGCCAGTCGGTGGCCACGTCTTCGGGGTCTGGCAGGCGGGCAAAGGGGTCTTCGGCGGTGAAGCGGGCAATGTCAAACGCGGCTTGCACCGTCTGGCGAATGGCGGCCAACGAAAAGTCGGAGGTGGAGGCGTTGCCTCGGCGGTCACCCACGTACACCGTCACGCCCAGCGACTTGTCGCGGTTGCGCTCCACGTTTTCGAGCTCGCCCTTGCGCACCGACACGCTCAGGCCGCTGCCCTCGGAGGCTTCAGCCCCGGCGTCGGTGGCCCCCAGTTGCCTGGCGTGGGCCAGAGCGGCCTCCACCAGCGACTGAAAATGCGCACGGCTGTACTGAAACCCGGCATCGGGTTGGTTGCCTGTGGGACCGGCCGCTGCCACAGAGGCCGCCGCTGGGGTGGGGGTGCGTCGGGCCTGGGCCCGGGGCTTGGAGGGGGTGGTTGTGCTCATGTCGGCGACAATGATACTTTCGACCCCCAGCCCCGACAGCCCGCCCTGCCTTTGCCGCATGGGCGGCCAGCCGGGCACCACCTTCCCACCCCATGTCCAGAAAACCCAAACGCGGCTACTACGTCAAAGGCCACTTCGTGGCCGAGGGCAGTGAACTCGACCTGGAGCTCAAAGCCGAGCTCAAGGGCACCACCGAGAAAAGCAAAACCGACCTCAAACGCGAGAGCGACCAGCTGCAAGACCTGGGCGAGCAGCTGCTGACCCTGCGAGCCGACCTGCTCAACGGCCTGGGCCTGAGCGACAAGCTCATGGACACCATCGCAGACGCCAAACGCATCACCAATTTCGAGGGGCGGCGGCGCCAGATGCAGTTCATTGGCAAGCTCATGCGCCTGCTGGAACCCGAGACGCTGGCAGCGGCGCAAGCCGCGCTGGACTTTCAGCACAAAGGCAGCGCCGAAGACAAGCTCGCCCTGCACCAAGCCGAGCAGTGGCGCGACCGCCTGGTGGCCGACGACGCGGCGCTGACCGACTGGCTGGCGCTGGCGGCCCAGACCCCTGGCGCAGAGACCGACCCGCAGCACCTGCGTGCGCTCATTCGCCAGGCACGCAAAGACGCCCAGGCCACCCCCCAGCCGCCCGAGAGCCAGGGCACCGCCGTTCGCCACGGCAAGGCCTACCGCGAGATTTTTCAAATCGTCAAAGCCACCCTGTCCACCACCGGCGAAGACCCGGACGCAGCAACGCACTGACCCCTTTGCCACCACCCGATCATGAGCACCACCGACACCGCCAGCCCCGGCCACTTTGACCCCGTGACCATAGGCATCGTCTCCACCAGCGACCGTGCCAGCGCTGGCGTGTATGCCGACCAGGGGCTGCCCGCACTCAAGGACTGGCTGGGCCGGGCCTTGCTCAACCCGATCACCTGGGTAGAGCGGCTTATCCCCGACGACCAAGCCACCATCAGCGCCACGCTGACCGAGCTGGTGGATACCGCGCGCTGCAGCCTGGTGCTGACCACCGGCGGCACAGGCCCCGCCCTGCGCGACGTGACGCCCGAGGCCACGTTGGCCGTGGCCCACAAGGTGATGCCGGGGTTTGGCGAGCAGATGCGCCAGATCAGCCTGCGGTTTGTGCCCACCGCCATCCTGTCGCGCCAAGTGGCCGTGGTGCGCCATCAGAGCCTGGTCATCAACCTGCCGGGCCAGCCCAAATCCATTGCCGAAACGCTGGAAGGGCTGAAGGACGCACAAGGCCAGCAGCTGGTGCCTGGCATTTTTGCCGCCGTGCCCTACTGCGTCGACCTCATTGGTGGCCCCTACCTGGAGACGCGACCCGAGGTGTGCAAGGTGTTCAGGCCCAAAAGCGCCATCCGCGCAACATCGGTCTAAACACCAAAAATTTTAAACTTTTTGGCACTTTAAGTTTTATCTATATAGATAGTTTGCTATCTTAATATAGACTTACTTACCCACCAACTCATTGAGCTTGTCGCTCTCGAAGTGCTCCACCCGCTGGGCGTCACGGGGCACGCAGTCGGCGGGTGCGCAGGGGCGCTTGTCGCTGAGTTTTTCAATGGCTTGCCACAGCAGGGCTATCTGGTGCTCGTGGCTGCCCGCGCCGTCGATCAGGCCGCGCAGGGTCTGGCTCACCGGGTCGTCTTCCTGCGTCACCCCATAGGCGGTGAACTTGGTCGCTTCGGGCGTGGTGTCGGCACTGGCACCGTCTTTGGAGGGCAGGATGCGTGCGGGTATACCCACCGCAGTGGCCCCTGGGGGCACGGGTTTGATGACCACCGCGTTGCTGCCGATCTTGGCCCCATCCCCCACCGTGAAGCCGCCCAGCACCTTGGCCCCGGCGCTGACCACCACGTCGCGGCCCAGCGTGGGGTGGCGCTTGGCTCCTTTGTACAGGCTGGTGCCGCCCAGGGTCACGCCCTGGTAGATGGTGCAGCCGTCGCCAATCTCGGCGGTCTCGCCCACCACCGTGCCCATGGCATGGTCAAAAAACACCCGCTCGCCAATGGTGGCCCCTGGGTGAATCTCGATGCCAGTCAGGAAACGGGAGACGTGCGAGATGAAGCGCCCCAGCCACTTGAAGCCGTGCGTCCAGCACCAGTGCGCGCGCCGGTGCAGGATGAGGGCATGCAAGCCGGGGTAGCAGGTCAGCACCTCGAAGCGGCTGCGGGCGGCCGGATCTCGGTCCAGAATGCATTGGATGTCGGAGCGCAATCGTTGGAACATACAGGCAAGGGTAGCAAAGCCCGGCAGGTGGAGCGGGCGGGGTGTGGCTCAGGCACCGCTGGGCGTGCGGTTGATGGGCTGGGTCTGCTGCATGGCCTTGGCAATGCCGCGCAGGATGTGGATTTCCTCCTCGGCCAGCTGCGCCCGATTGAAGAGCTGGTTCAGGCGGGGCATGAGTTTTTTGGGCGCGGCCGGGTCCAGAAAACCGATGTGCGCCAGCGCCTGCTCCCAGTGCGCCAGCATGCCCTGCACGGCCTGGGCACTGGCCAGCTGCGCCACAGGTGTGCCCGAGGGCGGCAACTCAAAGCTGCCCAGCGCCTGGCGCCACTCGTAGGCAATGATCTGGATGGCAGCCGCCAGGTTCAGCGAGCCGAAGTCGGGCCGGGTCGGAATGCTCAGGCACACATGGCTGCGGTAGACGTCTTCATTGCGCATGCCAAAGCGCTCGCTGCCAAACAAAAACGCCACACCCAGTGGCGCGGGGCTGGTGGCTGAATCGGAGGCTGGATCGGTGGTTGAGCCTGTGTCGGCACCGGCCTGGCGCGCCAGCAGCTGCTCGAAATGCTGCCTTGGGCTGCGGGTGGGGGGGCCAAAGTCGCGCGGCGTCATGGCGGTGGCACACAGGTGGCTGATGCCGTCCAGCGCCTCATCCAAGGTGTCCACCACACGGGCGTTGGCCAGCACATCGTTGGCACCACTGGCGCGCTGTATGGTTTCTTCGCGGCGCAGCACATTGGGCCAGCGGGGGGCCACCAGCACCAGGTCGTCAAAGCCCATGGTTTTGAGGGCGCGGGCAGCACCGCCCACGTTGCCGGCGTGGCTGGTCTGTATCAGGATGAAGCGGGTTTTCATGCGCGGCGGGGGTGAAATGGCGGCCAAGGGAATGGTGCCGGGTAAAATTGCCGCCCATTGTCGCCGCCCCACCCTCAGGGCAGGCCGTTGCACCAGCCGCCCGTCACCGCGATCCTGCGGCCCACACCGTTCTTCACACAATCCATGTCGTCCAATCTGCACCCCATGCTCAACGTGGCCATCAAGGCCGCCCGCACCGCCGGCACCATCATCAACCGCGCCGCGCTCGACGTGGAGTCTGTGCGCGTCACAGCCAAGCAGACCAACGACTTTGTGACCGAGATCGACCAGATGGCCGAAGCAGCCATCATCGAAACCCTGCTGAGCGCCTACCCCGACCACGGCATCCTGGCCGAGGAGTCGGGCGAACAGGCCGGCAAACACGGCGGTGCGGACCACGTCTGGATCATCGACCCCATCGATGGCACCACCAACTTCATCCACGGCTTTCCGGTGTACTGCGTGAGCATTGCTCTGGCCGTCAAAGGCAAGCTGGAGCAGGCGGTCATTTACGACCCCAGCCGCAAGGACCTGTATTGCGCCACCAAGGGCCGTGGTGCCTACATGAACGACCGCCGCATCCGCGTGGCCAAACGCACCCAACTGCGCGACACCCTGCTCAGCACCGGCTTCCCCTTCCGGCCGGGCGACGCCATGAAGCCTTTTCTGGCCATGCTGGGCGACGTGATGCCGCGCTGCGCCGGTGTGCGCCGCCCCGGCTCGGCCGCGCTGGACCTGGCCTATGTGGCCGCAGGTTTTTCGGACGGCTTCTTTGAAAAAGGCCTCTCGCCCTGGGACATGGCCGCCGGTGCGCTGCTGGTGACCGAGGCCGGTGGCCTGGTGGGCAACTTCACCGGCGAGTCCGACTTTTTGTACACCGGTGAGTGCCTGGCGGCCAACCCCCGCATCTACGGCCAACTGGTGGGCGTGATTGGCAAATACAGCCAATTTGCCAGCGCGGGCGACAAAGCCGCGGTGCGCCAGGCCACACAAGGCACGGCCCCATCCGCCACTGCTGCCACCACTGCTGCTGCTGCCACCGACGCTGCGGCACTCACCCCTGAGGCTGCGCTGATGGCGTCTGCAGCTGCAGCAGCGGCCGCATCCGCATCCGCATCCGCATCTTCCACGCCCTCCACACCCACAGAGCCCACCCCAACCTCGGGTGAAGACGCTCCCTTCTGACGCCCCGGCAGCGCCGGGCCTCGCCCAGGCCAGCGCCCATCACTCCTGGGCCTGACCGGGCTTGGCCGATTCAGCAGCCAGGGTGAACCAGAACGTCGCCCCCTCGCCCAGGCTGGACTCAGCCCAGATGCGCCCCCCATGGCGAGTGACGATGCGGGCCACCACCGCCAGCCCCACACCGGTGCCCTCGAAGTCACCTGGGGCATGCAGCCGCTGGAACAGGCCGTACAGACGATCGGCATGGGCCATATCGAAGCCCACTCCGTTGTCGCGTACCCGCCAAGCCGAATGGCCCGCATCCCACCCCACGCTGACCCGAGGCTGGTCATGGCGGGCGGAGTACTTGAGGGCGTTGTCCACCAGGTTGAACACCAGGTGGCGCAGCAGCGTTTCGTCCCCCAGGGCTGGCGGCATGGCCTCCACGTCGATGGTGGTGCGCGCAAACGATGCGGCCAGCGAACGCACCGCCTCGCGCACCAGGGCACCCATGTCCACCTGCACGGGCTCCAGCTGCGCCCTGACGACCTTGAACAGCTCCAGCAGGTCGGAAATCATGCAGCCCATGCGGCGGGATGCCTCGGTGATGCGGGTGAACAGCTCCAGCCCATCGGGGCTGAGCCGTTCGGCTTCGTCGGCCGCAATCAGGGCCGCATAGCCATTGACCACACGCAAAGGGCCGCGCAAATCGTGGGCAATGCAGTACGACAGCGCCTCGATGTCGCCCATGGAGCGCTCCAGCTCGGCGGTGCGCTGGGCCACGCTGTGCTCCAGGGTGGCATTGAGCCGACGCACCTCGGCATCGCTGTCGCGGGCGGCTTCTGTGGCTTCGATATAGGAGGTCACGTCAGAGACGGTGCGCACAAAGCCCCCCTGGGGCAGCGGATCGGACTTCACCTCCAGCACACGCCCTTGGTGGGTGCGGCGCATGTAGCGGCGTGGCACCTGGTCATTCACCTGGGCAGCGCCTGAGGCCACGTAGCTGCGCCCCTGGGCGTCGACCAGGCCATAGCCCTCGCCAAAGTCGCCACGCTCGGTCTGAAACGCCACCAGATCGCCGAGCATGGACTGACGCTGCAGCAGGCCGACCGGAACATCCAGCATGGCACACAGCTGGGCATTGTGGACTTGAATGCGCCCTTGCTCATCCACCACCAGCAGCCCCTGGCTCATGGCCGAGAGGGTGGCTTCGAGCAAATCGGTGCGCTCTTTGAGCAAATGTGACGCCGCCTGCAAGGCCTCCTGGCTGTGGACAAACTCACTCACATCGGTAAAGGTGCGCACAGTGCGCCCGTCAGGCAAAGTGCGCCCGCCTACCTCCAGCACCCGCCCGTTGGGGCAGCGGCGCTGGTACTTCTCGGGCAAGCGGCTGGCGGTGGGGTCACTCAGGTAGGCGCGCACATGGGCGTCGGACACCAGCGCCATGTCTGGGCCAAACGCGCCCTGTGCCCGCTGCCAGGCAATGAGCTCACGTTGGGTGGGCCCCGAGGCCAGCAGCTCGCGGGGCATCTCCAACAGATCCAACGCCCGCTGGTTGAACAGGACCACCCGGTCCGAGGCATCGACCAGTGCCAGGCCCTGGCTGATGCTGTCCAGCGTGGTGTGCAGAGTCTGGGCCAGGGTGGCTTGTTGCAGCACCAACTGGCGTGCCTGGACCAGTTGGCCAATGGTGTCCAGCAGCGGCTGCAAAAACGCCACATCGCCCAGGCTGTAGCCGCCAGCCCGGTTGGCCAGCGCCACCATGGCCAGCAAGCCACCGCGCGGGCCCACCGGTAGCGCCATGAAGGTCTTGAGCGCCGGATGGCCCTTGGGCACGCCACTGCCACGGGGGTCGGTCGCGGCATCATCGGTCAGCACCGGCTCGCACGACAGCAACGCGGCACCGAACAGGGTGGACAGGTTGCGAAACTCCATGCCCTGGCGGTTGGCGTCTTCGTAGGCGGTGCGTGAGGAGGCGTCCCACGCCAGGTTGCTGATGGCCTGCACCCGCAGCCAGGGCCGGTCGGGCGCGTCGTAAAACACCTCGCCCACAAACCCATACACACTGCCGGTCAGCAGCAGCAGGTCGTCGAGCAGGGCATTGAACGCAGCACGGTGGTCGGTGGTGCGGATAAAGCTGCTCTGCGCACGGCCAATGGCATCGAGCAGCTGCATGCGCCGCTGCAGCGCCCGCGCGGTGTCGCGGTGGCGCAAGGCCGCGCGGACCTGCGCCAGCACCAGGTTGGCGCAGCCAGGCCCCGGGTCTTCGATCGCGTAGTCGGCAAAGTCCAAGTCCAGCGCACGGGCCGCCACTGCCTCCTGCCCGGGCTCAATGGTCAGCAGCACCGGGCCGGGCCAGCGGTCGGGCTCCAGGTCAAATGCGCTGCCATCAGGCAGGACGTGGTGAATGAGCAGCAGGTCAACAGGCTGAGCCGCCAAGGCGGCGCGCAAGGCGCCCAGGTCGGCCACCCAGCGGTAGCGCCAACCCGCCGAAAGCGCCGCACGCTCCAAGCTGTCCGACACATCGGCCCGGCCGCCTGCCTTGAGAATGGAAATTTCCATGTGTCAGCCCCCGCGTTGGACATGCCTATGATGGCGACCTCCTGCCCACGCGCCCCTGAGGCGCCGGGCCACCGAATGGTCCATTGTTGCCCAAACGGCAGACGCAGCACCGCACTGCCCGCGCCACTACTGCCGCTCCACCCGCCCAACCCCAGCGCCCCATGTCCGCCGCTTTGCCACCCAACACCCCAGCCCCAACCGCCGCTGAGTTCCAAGCCCAGGGGCACACCCCCATGATGGCGCAGTACCTGGCCATCAAAGCGGCGTTTCCAGCCACGCTGGTGTTCTACCGCATGGGGGATTTTTACGAGATGTTCTGGGCCGATGCCGAAAAAGCCGCCCGGCTGCTGGACATCACCCTCACCACGCGGGGCCAGTCTGCCGGGCAGCCGGTGACGATGGCGGGCGTGCCCTTCCATTCCGTCGAAACCTACCTGGGCCGCCTGCTCAAGCTGGGCGAATCGGTGGCCATTTGCGAACAGGTGGGCGAAGTGACGGGCAAAGGCCCGGTGGAGCGCAAGGTGATGCGCGTCGTCACCCCCGGCACCGTGACCGACGCCGAGCTGCTGAGCGACAAAAGCGAATCCCTGCTGCTGGCGGTGCACGCCGGGCCGCGCCACACCCTGGGCCTGGCCTGGATGAGCGTGACCCAAGGCGTGGTGCACCTGGCCGAATGCAGCGCGGGCCACGGCACCGACGACGAGCTGCAAGCCTGGGTGGCCCGCCTGGCCCCCACCGAGCTGCTGTACGGAGCCGATGTGACCCCGGCCTTCGAGCAGCGGCTGCACGCCCTGCCCCGCTTGCTGGCCGGATCGGGCACCCGACTGAGCCTGACCCCGCGCCCGGCCTGGCAGTTCGATGCCAAGCTGGGCCGCCAGAAACTGCTGGCCCAGCTGCAGGCCTCCAGCCTGAACGCCTGGGATGCCGAGGGCCTGACCCAGGCCCAGGCCGCCGCCAGCGCCCTGCTCGACTTTGCCGAACACACCCAGGGCCGTACCCTGGCCCACGCCACCCAGCTGCGCGTGGCCCGGCCCGACACCCTGATTGACCTGCCCGCCAGCACCCGGCGCAACCTGGAGCTGACGCACACCCTGCGCGGCGACACCGCGCCCACGCTGTTCAGCCTGCTCGACACCGCCCAAACCGGCATGGGCAGCCGCTGCCTCAAAAGCTGGCTGCTGGAGCCCGAGCGCGACCGCCGCGCCGCCACCGAGCGCCTGGCCGCCATTGCCTGGCTGCGCGACTGCGGCCAGGGCCAAGGGCTGGACAACCTGCGCCGCGCCCTGCGCCGCTGCGCCGATGCCGAGCGCATTGCCGCGCGCACCGCCTTGCGCCAGGTGCGCCCCCGCGAGCTGGTGGCCCTGGGCAACACCCTGCAACAGGCCCAGCAAATTGCAGAGCTGACTATTCAATATCAGCAAGCGCAAGAGGCACTTTTTGCCAACAATTTACGAACACAGCACAGCCATGCTCCCACGGCGGCACCCCTGCTACCGGCGTTGCTGAGCCAGCTGGGTGCACACCTACAGCCGCCTCCCAGCTGCGCCGAGCTGCTGACCGCTGCCCTACTGCCCGAACCCGCCGCGCTGGTGCGCGACGGCGGCGTCATCAACCACGGCTTTGATGCCGAGCTGGACGAGCTGCGTGCCATTCAGACCAACTGCGACGGCTTTCTGCTCGACCTCGAAACCCGCGAACGCGAGCGCACGGCAATAGCCAACCTGCGGGTGCAGTTCAACAAGGTGCACGGCTTCTACATCGAGGTCACACAGGGCCAGGTGGACAAGGTGCCCGACGACTACCGCCGCCGCCAGACCCTGAAGAACGCCGAGCGCTTCATCACCCCCGAGCTGAAGGCCTTTGAAGACAAAGCCCTGAGCGCTCAGGAGCGCGCCCTGGCCCGAGAAAAGTGGCTGTACGAACAATTGCTGGATGCCTTGCAAGCCCACGTGCCCGCCCTGGGCACACTGGCCCGCGCACTGGCCGCGCTGGATGCGCTGTGTGCGCTGGCCGAGCGCTCGATCACCCTGGGTTGGTGCGCGCCAGAGTTCATGCCGCAACCGGGCATAGAGATTCGCGGGGGCCGCCACCCGGTGGTGGAAGCCCGCCTGGCCGAAACCAGCAGCGGTGCCTTCATTCCCAACGACACCGCCATGGGCCCCAAGGCCCGCATGCACATCGTCACCGGCCCCAACATGGGCGGCAAAAGTACTTACATGCGCCAGGTCGCCGTCATCGCCCTGCTGGCCAGCATGGGCAGCCACGTGCCCGCGCAGAGCTGCCGCCTGGGGCCGCTGGATGCCATTTACACCCGCATTGGCGCGGCCGACGACCTGGCCAACGCCCAATCCACCTTCATGCTGGAGATGACGGAGGCCGCGCACATTCTGCACAGCGCCAGCGCCCACAGTCTGGTGCTGATGGACGAAATCGGCCGAGGCACCAGCACCTTTGACGGCCTGGCCCTGGCCAGCAGCATCGCCAAACACCTGCACGACAAGGTGCAAGCCCTCACCCTGTTTGCCACCCACTACTTCGAGCTGACCGAATTCCCTGCCACCCACCACGCTGCGCTCAACGTGCACGTGAGCGCAGCGGAAAACGGCGGCGACATCGTGTTTTTGCACCAGATCGAACCCGGCCCCGCCAGCCGCAGCTATGGGCTGCAAGTCGCCAAGCTGGCGGGTGTGCCGCCATCGGTGGTCAACCACGCCCGCCACGCCCTGGCTGCCCTGGAGACGCAAAGCGCCAGTCAGCAGCAGCAGGTGGACCTGTTCGCCCCGCCACCTGCCAACGCCGCGCCCGAGCCGAGTGCGGTGGAGGCAGAAATTGCCCGCCTCGACCCCGACACCCTCAGCCCCCGCGAGGCATTGGAGTGGGTGTACCGGCTCAAGAAGATGGCCACTCGGTGAGTCACCTACACTTTTGACCTTTATGGCTGATCAAGATATCGTTTTCTCATGACCTACTGCTGCGCCGTCAAACTCAACGCCGGGCTGGTGTTCCTGTCCGATTCACGCACCAACGCCGGACTCGACCAGATCAGCACCTTTCGCAAAATGATCGTGTACGAGAAGCCGGGTGACCGCTTCATGTGCCTGCTGTCGGCGGGCAACCTGAGCATTTCGCAGTCGGTGCGCGAAATCCTGCAAGTCGAAAAGCTCCACAACGAAGACGGCGAGCCCCTGACCATCTGGAACGCCACCAGCATGTTCGATGCCGCCCGGGTCCTGGGCTCGGCGGTGCGCCATGTGCACCAGCGCGACGGCGCAGCACTGCAATCGGCCGGGGTGGACTTCAATGTATCCATGCTGTTCGGCGGCCAGATCAAGGGCGAGGGCATGCGGCTGTTTCAGGTGTACTCGGCGGGCAACTTCATCGAAGCCACCAACGAAACACCGTTTTTCCAGATCGGCGAAAGCAAGTACGGAAAACCCGTGCTTGACCGCGTCATCACCCCCACCACCCCGCTGGACGAAGCAGCCAAATGTGTGCTGGTCAGCATGGACTCCACCCTCAAGTCCAACCTGTCGGTGGGTCTGCCCCTGGACATGGCGCTGTACGAAGTGGATGCGCTGCAAAGCGACAAAATCACCTGCATCGACGAGCACAACCCCTACTTCCAGATGCTGCACGGCACCTGGGGCCAGAAGTTGCGCGAGGTGTTTGACAGCATCGAAGACCCTACCTGGGACGGCAGCCCCACCGATGTACCCCTGATGTGCCACAGCACCCGCAGCCTGCCCCTGAAAAAAATCACCAACAAGCTGGAGCGGTTGATTTGAGGCCGCTGATCGTCTTCAGCCATGGCAACAGCTTTCCGGGCGGCACCTACCGCCAGGTGACCCAAGGCCTGGAGGTGCAAGGGTACGAGGTAGCGGTAATTGACCGCTTGGGACACGACCCCCGCTACCCCGTCACCAGCAACTGGCCACACCTGGTGCAGCAGCTGGCCGACTTTGCCATCCACGCCATGCAAGACCACACAGGCCCGGTGTACCTGGTGGGACATTCGCTGGGAGGTTTTGTGAGCCTGATGTGCGCCAGCCGCTTTCCGCAGCTGGGCGGTCGGGGGGTGAGCGGCGTGGTGCTGCTGGACTCCCCCGTGCTGGGAGGCTGGAAGGCCAAGGCCCTGGCTGTGGCCAAGCACACCCAGGTGGTGGGCGCACTCTCGCCCGGCAAGGTGAGCAAGAAGCGCCGCCACCAGTGGCCCGATGAAGCCGCAGCCCGGGAACACTTTGGCAGCAAGCGTGCATTTCAGCTGTGGGCGCCCCAGGTACTGGACGACTACATCGTTCACGGCACCGAAGACGTAGCCGTTCCCGACGGGGGCACCCACCGCGCCCTGCGCTTTGACCGCGACGTGGAAACCGCCATCTACAACACCCTGCCCCACAACCTCGACCGCCAGTTGCGCCAGCATCCGCTGGCGTGCCCGGTGGCCTTTGTGGGCGGCACCCAGTCGGCAGAAATGCAGCAAGTGGGCATGACCATGACGCGCAAGGTGGTGCAGCCCGAGCAGCACCCCGAGTGCCTGCGCATGATCGAAGGCACCCATTTGTTCCCCATGGAAAAACCGGCTGAAACAACGCAAGTGGTCGGTGAGGTGCTGCGGGCACTATCATCCCGCCATGCCCACCCAGCAGGAACTTGACGAGAAAAGTCTGCGCTTGCACCAGCTGGTGGCCAGCAGGGGCCCCCGTCTGGGTAGTGGACCAGTACCGCTGCGGCGGGTCCTGCACGGCATCCGGAAACACGGCGGTGTCGATGTGGTGACCGTCGGGACGCTGTGCCAACCCGATCCCACCGCCGCACCGCGCCACGCGGCCCCCTGCACCTCAGCCGGGCTGGGCGGAGGCAGGTGCCGGGGCGCTGGCATCGTCATCGGTCGGCTGGGCGCGCGGGTCCATCTGGAGCACCGCCTGCGAGCCGCCGCCCATGAGCACGAACTCGGCCTTGGCCTCGGTGGGAATGGGCGCCGCTGCGCGCATGCGCTTGAGGGTGAACAGTGCCAGCGCCACCAGCACGGCCGCAAAAAACAGCATCAGGCTGGCCGCACCGAGGCTGTCCATCATCAAACCGGCCAGGGTAGGGCCCAGGGCAGAACCTGCGCCGTGTACCAACAGAAGGCCCCCGGTGAATTCCAACAGGCGGCTGGAATCGATCACGTCGTTCACATGGGCCACCGCCAGGCCATAGATGGCAAAGATCATGCCGCCGTAGGCCAAGCCAATCCACATCAGCGACACCGGCCACACCTGTGGTGCGAAGTAGGCGGCCACCGCCAGCGCCGCTGCCACGGTGCTGACCCAAGCCAGCACCACGCGGCGGTCGTGGGTGTCCGAGTAGTGCCCCACCGGCCACTGGAACAAGGCGCCACCCAGGATGGTGGCCGCCATGAACGACGCCACATTGGAGTCGTCCAGCCCCACGCCCTGGGCATACGACGCCCCCATCCCAAAAAACGCGCCACTCAGTATCCCTGAGGCAAACACGCTGGCCACGCCCAGCGGCGAGGCGTTGTACAGGTTGCGCAGGCTCAGGCGGGGCGCGGGCACGGGCTCGGGCTCGTCCACAGCGGTCAGGGTGATGGGGATCAGGGCCAAGGAGAACATGACCGACACCATGGCAAAGGGCACAAAGCCCAGCCGGTCACCCACCAGAATGAGCCACTGCCCCAGTGCCAGCGCCACAAAGTTGACCGTCATGTAGGCCCCAAACACCTTGCCGCGCTGCGCTGCAGGGGCCACGGTGTTCAGCCAGCTTTCCATGGCCATGTAAAGGCCCACCAGGCACACCCCGGTGACCAGCCGCAACGCACCCCAGAACCAAGGGTCCACCCACATGGCATGAAAGATGGGCATGGTGGAGGCCACCGACGCCATGGCAGCAAACGCCCGGATGTGCCCCACCCGCCGAATGACCAGCGGGCACACATAGGTGCCCACCACAAAACCCACGTAGTAGGCCGACATGACCAGGCCCAACGTGATTCCGGAAAAATTCGCCATGCCCGCGCGCAGGCCGACCACCGAAAACAGCAGGCCCACGCCCACCACCAACAGCCCCACCCCTAAAAACAAGGATGACAGGGGCAACAACACACTGCGGGTATCGGACGACTGGTTCATAGACCGGGGTAGGAGCATCAGGCGGCGGGCAGGTTCCCGCTCCACCCCGGTGGGCACGGTCAAGCCACGTTCAGTCTTGCACCCTTTCAGGCGCGAAACTCACCGCTCAGCAGCTCCAACAGCCGCTCAGGCGCCATCCGAAAACCTGCCGCCTGCGCATGGCCGCCGCCGCCCAGGCTCTCGGCCAGCGGAATGACGCTGTAGCCGCGCACCGACCGCAACCCGCCCTTGACCAGCCCTTTGTCCGAAATGGTCCAGCACAGGGCAAAGGTGCCCGACTTTTCAGACAGCAGGTTGCCCACCAGGCTGTGGAAGGCACTGGGGGCATTGACCATCAGGCCCCGCTCGCCGTTGAACACCAGCGGGCGGGCGTTGTCGGCAATCTCCTGGGCCAGGCGGTGGAACTTGTCGTCCATGGCTTGCCCGCGTGCCATGAACATGTCTAGCTCGGGCCCGCTCAGGCGCGACAGCGCGGCCCAGCGGGCAAAGTCCTGCTCTTCCATGTCGAGTGCCGACAAAAAAGCTGCGCTGCCCTCGATTTGCCAGGCCCAGATGTCGCGGTCCTCCACCATGGCCACCAGCGCGGGCACCTCCTGGTCGGGGAAGAAAAACTCCCACGCCAGGCGGGCACCGCTTTTGCCCATGTCAAAGTGCACCACGCCGCAGCGGCACTCAAAGCCCGCCAGCTTGTCGGCGGCGCTCTGGTGGTGGTCAAGCATGACCAGGCGCTGGGCCTGGCCGTCAATGGCGGTCAGCAATTCGGCGGGCAACGAAAAGTCCAGGATGTACACGGTGCGACCCGCCACATCGGGCAAGTCGGCCACTGTGGTCAGCTCGCCGTGCTCCAGGCCTCGGAACTCGGCTTGGCCTTCGTAAAACAGCCAGGCTGCCAGCGCAGCCGCAAAGCCGTCCGGGCAGTGCTTGCCGTGGTAGAGCACCAGCGGGCGGTGGTCGGCTCGGCTGGGCTGGATGTGCAGGCGCAAGGGCAACAGGGTGCGTCGGGTCAGGGTGGTCATATGATTTTTAATAAAAAATGCCTGTATCGCTTGATATTACTAAATAGTTAGCTATAAACATTATTGGCCACTCAGGCCGCCCAGTGTACCCAGCCATAGTGGGCCGACACCAGAATGAAGCTGCCAAACACGATGCGGTACCACGCAAACCCATTGAAGCTGTGGGTGGCAATAAAGCGCAGCAGCCACCGAATGCACAGCCACGCACTGAAAAACGCAAACACCAGGCCCACGCCGAACATGGGGGCGTCGGCCCAGCTCAGCAGTGCGCGCTCTTTGTACAGGCTGTAGGCCCCGGCACCAATTAACGTGGGAATGGCCAGGTAAAACGAAAAATGCGTGGCCGTCTGGCGGCTGAGCCCCATCAGCATGCCGCCAATGATGGTGGCTCCGCTGCGGCTGGTGCCCGGGATCATGGCCACGCATTGCACCAGGCCCACCTTGAGCGCGTCCATGAGGGTCATGTCGTCCACATCGAGCACGCGCGGTGCGGTGTCGGCACGGGTCTGGCGGGCCTCGGCCCACAGAATGATGAAGCCTCCCACGATCAAGGCCACAGCTACCACCGTCGGGGTGAACAGATGGGCCTTGATGGCCTTGCCAAACAGCAGGCCCAGCACCACCGCTGGCAAAAAGGCGATCAGCACCTTGAGCGCAAACAGCTGCGCGCCCCGCTGGCTGGGCAGCGCCAGCACCGTCTCGCGCAACTTGTGCCAGTACACCAGGATGACCGCAAAGATAGCCCCCGTCTGAATGGCGATGTCAAACACCTTGGCCTTGGCATCGACAAAGCCCAGCAAACTGCCCGCCAGGATGAGGTGGCCGGTGCTGGAGATGGGCAAAAACTCAGTCAGCCCCTCCACCACGCCCATGATGGCGGCCTTGATCAGCAAAGAAATGTCCATGTGTACGCGTCCCTGAGGTGCCCCGCCCTCCGCTGGAGGTGGCGGGTAGCAGGCAAAAGGCGAAAGTGTAGGCGTCCTGTGCGCAGGCAACCGCCGCCCACAGGCCGCCCACCCGACCACCCGCGCCCGGTTGGCGCGGTGGCCACGGGCGAGCACAACGGCGCTTGGGGTTGACAAAAATACATTTGTTTAAATACAATCGGCAGGTTAGTTGCAATCAGGCAACACTTTTTGGGAAGTTTCGCAGCCATCTGCGCCAGGGTTCTTGACTCACTCAAGCCTCGTACCACCAAAAAAACCTTGCACCCAAGCTGTGTGCAGGCTGATCCAGCCGCCCACGGCCCTGGCCCACTCCCGACAAGGGAAGGCCACACCCCACCCAACAAGGACGTATTCGCATGACCCACTCACGCCACTTCGCACTCACCCTGACCACCCTCGCCGTTCTGGCGCTGGCCGCCTGTGGCCAGAAAGAAGACGCCGCCCCTGCACCTGCCGCCGCCGCAGGCGCAGCCGCTGCGCCCGCCGTAGCCTGTGGCCGCGTGACCGTGGCCAACATGAATTGGCAATCGGCCGAGGTGCTGGCCCACATCGACCAGATCATCCTGAGCAAAGGCTACGGCTGTGACGTGGAGCTGATTCCGGGCGACACCATGCCTACCCTGACCGCCATGATGGAAAAGGGCAAGCCCGATGTGGCCCCCGAGGCCTGGGTGAATGCCGTGCGCGAACCCCTGGATGCCGCTGTGAAAGAGGGCCGCTTGCACTATGGCGCCCAGGCGCTGAAAGACGGTGGTGTGGAAGGCTGGTGGATTCCCAAGTACCTGGCCGATGCGAACCCCGGCATCAAAACCATTGACGATGCACTCCAGCGCCCCGATCTCTTTCCCGCACCCGAGACCAAGGGCAAAGGGGCGGTGCACAACTGCCCATCGGGCTGGAACTGCCAGATCACCACGGGCAACGTGTTCAAGGCCTGGGATGCCGAAAAGAAGGGCTTCAAGCTGATTGACACCGGGTCCGCGGCTGGCCTGGACGGCTCCATCGCCAAGGCCTATGAGCGCAAGCAGGGCTGGCTGGGCTACTACTGGGCACCCACCTCCATCCTGGGCAAATACGACATGGTCAAGCTCGACGCCGGCGTGCCCCACGACACAGATACCTGGAACAACTGCATGGTCAAGACCGAGTGCACCACGCCCACCAAGACCGACTGGGCGCGTGCTGAGGTATACACCGTCGTGACCGACCGCTTCAAACAAGCCGGCGGCCCGGCCTACACCTACCTGAGCAGCCGCTCGTGGGGCAACGACACCGTCAACGGCCTGCTGGCCTGGATGAGCGACAACCAGGCCACCGGCGAAGGCGGAGCCAAGCACTTCCTGAAGAGCCAGCCCGACCTGTGGACCACCTGGGTCAGCCCAGAGGTGGCTGAAAAGGTCAAGGCCAGCCTCTGATGGATGACCGGATGACCTGGTTGAAAGAGTTTCCCTCCCTCAGCGGCGAGGCCCTCAGTGGCCTGCGCCGTGGCATTGACGGCGCATTCCGCCAATTCACCCGCGACCACGGCGAAACGCTGGAACTCCTGTTCCTACCGCTGCGTGACTTTCTCATTGGCTCAGAGCGCGTGCTCACGCAGACGCCCTGGCCCGTCGTCATGGCCGCGCTGGCCGCACTGGCTTGGCTGGCCTCGCGCTCATGGCGCATCACCGCCAGCGTGGTGCTGACACTGGCGGCCATTGGCTTCTTTGGCATGTGGGAAGACACCATGAAAACCATGGCCATGATCTTTGTGGCCACGGTGGTGTCGCTGGTGGTGGGCTTGCCCATTGGCATCCTGATGAGCCGCTCCGACCGCTTGCAGCGGGTGGTCACACCCATGCTGGACGTGATGCAAACCATGCCCAGCTTTGTGTACCTGATTCCGGTGGTCATGCTGCTGGGCATTGGCCGCGTGCCGGGGCTGATTGCGGTGGTGATCTACGCCATTCCGCCCGTGATCCGCTTCACCAACCTGGGCATCCGCCTGGTGGACAAGGACCTGCTGGAAGCTGCCGATGCCTTTGGCTCCTCGGCCTGGCAAAAAATGCGGCAGGTGCAAATTCCGCTCTCGCTGCCCACCATCATGGCGGGCGTGAACCAGACCATCATGCTGTCGCTGGCCATGGTGGTCATCGCCTCCATGATCGGCGTACAGGGCCTGGGACAGCCGGTGCTCAAGGCCATTTCCAACCAGTACTTCACCATGGGCATGCTCAACGGGCTGGCCATTGTGGGCATTGCCATTTTGCTGGACCGCGTCTCGCAGGCCTACGGCAAGCGGCTGCAAAAGCACCTGGAGGTCGTCCATGGCTGAAGCCACCAACCACACACTCCACACCCCGACCACCGCCCAGACCGACGCCTCGCGTGCGGTGGGCATACAAATTCGCAAGCTCTACAAGATTTTTGGCCCCACGCCCGAGAAGTTTCTGCCCGCTGTGCTCGACGGCATGAGCAAGCAAGAGCTGCGCGAGCAACACGGCCATGTGCTGGGCCTGCGCGACATCCACATCGACATGCCCGCTGGCGGCATACAGGTGGTCATGGGTCTGTCGGGTTCGGGCAAAAGCACGCTCATCCGGCACATCAACCGCCTGATCGACCCCACCTCGGGCGAGGTGCTGGTGGGCAACGATGCGCAGCAGGTGGACGTGGTCAAAATGACCGCCAGCCAGTTGCAGCGCTTTCGGCGCGAAGAAACGGCCATGGTGTTCCAGAAGTTCGCGCTGTTTCCCCACCTGACCGTGCAGGAAAACACCGAGTACGGCCTTAAGGTTCAGGGCATCAAACCCAAGCAGCGCGAAGAGCAGGCACTGCGCTGGATCGAGCGGGTGGGCCTCAAAGGCTACGAAAGCAGCTACCCCAACCAGCTCTCGGGTGGCATGCAGCAGCGCGTGGGCCTGGCCCGCGCCCTGACCAACGACGCGCCCATTCTGCTGATGGACGAAGCCTTCTCGGCGCTGGACCCCCTCATCCGCACCGATATGCAGTCGGTGTTGCTGGACATCCAGCAGGAAATTGGCAAGACCATTGTGTTCATCACCCACGACCTGGACGAGGCACTGCGCCTGGGCGACCGCATTGCCATCCTTCGCGATGGCGAAGTGGTGCAGCAGGGCACGGGGCAGCAAATTGTGCTCAAACCCGCCGACGACTACATCGAAAGCTTTGTGCGCGATGTGAACCGGGGCCGCGTCATCCGCTGCCGCACCCTCATGCAAGACGGCCCCGCCGTGGAAGGCCCCACTGTGGACGCCAGCCTGGTCATTGAAGAGGCTGCACGCCTACTCAGTGCCGAGGGCAAAGACGCGGCCGACGTGGTCAACAGCAAAGGCAAGCGCCTGGGCACGGTGTGCATGAACGACATCATTGCCGCCATGGTGCCGCCCAGAGACGAAGCACCTGGCACCCAGCCGGGCTGAAGGCCACACCCCTGAGTGCCCCGGGGCTGCCCCAGAGGCCAATGGAGCAACCTACAGATTGGCCAGGGGCGTGCGGGCCGCCGACTCGTCCACCGCCAGGCACAGCACCAGCTCGCCCAAGCCCTGCGACAACTGCTGCAAGGCCTGTGGCGACAACTGGGCCAGCGCCTGCGGCAACAGTCCCTGGTGCGGGCCGGGCACCTGGCTCAGCAGCGCCTGGGCGGCGGGCTGCAGGTGCAGGCACACGCTGCGCCGGTCCAGCGTGGACTTTTCGGTGCGCACCAGCCCCCGCTGCACCAGCTGGCGCACCAAATTGCTGGCGGTGGACTGGTGCACGTCCATGGCCCGGGCCAGCCCATTCATGCTCAGGCCCGGCGACCGACCCACCTCACTGAGCGCCCACACCTGCGCCCCCCCCACACCGGCCAGCTTTTCCATCTGATGGAAGTGATTGCGCACCGCACTGAACACCTGGCGAAACTGGCGCAGCACCTGCGCAGAGGTGGCCACAGACAGGGTTTCGGGCGCAGCACAAGGTGCATGGGCAACCACAGCGTCTGGGGTCTCGGAGGAACGGGGAAACATACAAACAGAATCAATATGGGTGAGGATGTGGGGCGCCAGCTACTCGAAAAAGGTCGTTGTCGCCTATGGGTAAGCTTTCTCGGGCTCACGGAGCAGGGTCAGTTGCTGGGGCCGCAGTCTGAGGCTGGCCCCTATAGCCCCTGTGGCACAGCGTCCAACGCATACAGCCACGCACGGGTGCTGCCTGCGCACAGCTTCGGGGCCAGATCGCTGCGCCCGGCATACACCGGCAGCACCACCGGCGGGCGCACACCGGCATCGGCCTGCGGCAGCACGTGCGCGGCCCGCAAGCGCATCTGCAACCCCTCCTCCAGCAGCCGGGTCAGGCCGATACGCTGCCGGGCGGTAACGGCTTTGGCCGTTTGCAGCAAGGCATCGTTGAGGTTGGAGGTGGTTTTCATGGGCGGGATGGTACAGATTTCTGTATCCACATCAGGCTGACTTGTCGCAGTCACGCCCGCCCCTCACTCGTACCGCAGCGCCGCAATCGGCAGCAGCCGCGAGGCCCGCCGCGCCGGGTAGTAGCCAAAGAACACCCCCACCAGCGCCGAGAAGCCCACGGCCAGCAGGACGGCGTCGGCGCTCATGGCCACCTGCCAACCAGCAAACTGCCCCACGGCCCAGGTGGCCCCAAAGCCCAGCAGCACCCCCACCGCCCCGCCCAGCAGGCTGAGGGTGACGGCCTCGATCAGGAACTGCGCCAGGATGTCTTTGCCCCGCGCACCCACCGCCATGCGCAGGCCGATTTCGCGGGTGCGCTCGGTCACGCTGACCAGCATGATGTTCATGATGCCAATGCCTCCCACCACCAGACTGACCCCGGCCACGGCCGACAGCAGCAGCGTCATGATGCGGCTCGACGCCTCCTGGGCCTGCAAAATTTCGGTGAGGTTGCGCACGCTGAACGGATCGTCTGCGTTGGGCTGTACCTTGAAGCGCTGGCGCAGCAGCTCTTTGATGCGCTCCTCGGCCACCGCCATGCTCTGGCCCTCGCGCACCTTGACCGAGATGGCACCCACCGTTTTCTGGCGGCTGGCGGTGGTGCCACCCCAGATGCGGTTGCGCAGGGTGGACAGCGGGATCATGACCACATCGTCCTGGTCCTGGCCCATGCTGTTCTGGCCCTTGGACTCCAGCACACCCACCACCAGCACGGGCACACCGCGCACCCGCACGGTCTGGTCCACCGGGTCCTGGTCACCAAACAGCTCGCGGGCCACTGTGGTACCGAGCCAGGCCACCTTGCCCGCGCGGTCCACCTCGGACGGGTCAAACAGGCGGCCAGAGCGCAGTGGCCAGTCGCGCGCCTCCAGGTAATCGTTGGTCACTCCAAACAGGCTGGTGCCCCAGTTGGCATTGCCCCACACCACCTGGCCTGTGGTGCGCGAGGTGGGCGCGGCCACCTGCACCTCGGCCACCTCCAGCGCCATGGCCAGGGCATCTTCTTCGGTCAGGCGCTGGTTGCTCTGCGCCCCCAGCCGGGTGCCGCTGCTGTTCACGCCGCCGTTGAGCACCAGCATGATGTTGCTGCCCAGGCCCTTCATTTGCTCTTGCACGCGCTCGGTGGCACCCCGGCCCACCGCCATCATGGTGATGACCGCCGCCACGCCAATGATGATGCCCAGCATGGTGAGCAGGCTGCGCAAGGCGTTGGCGGCCAATGCCTTCCAGGCGCTGCGCCAGGCGGCGTAGAAGTTCATGTGGCAACCCCCGTGTCTTCAATGATGAGCCCATCGCGCACCACGATTTTTCGGCGGGCCCAGGCGGCAATGTCGTGCTCGTGGGTGACCAGCACCACCGTCATGCCCTGGGCATTAAGATCGGCCAGCAGGCGCATGACCTCGTCGCTGGTGGCGGTGTCCAGCGCACCGGTGGGTTCGTCGGCCAGGATCAATTGCGGACTGTTGACCAGCGCCCGGGCAATGGCCACCCGCTGCTGCTGCCCTCCCGACAGCTCGGCGGGCGTGTGGCCGGTTCGCTCGCCCAAGCCCACCCGGGCCAGCGCAGCCTGGGCGCGCTGGTGGCGCTCGGCGGCTTTGATGCCGGCATACACCATGGGCAACTCCACATTCTCCAGCGCGCTGGTGCGCGGCAGCAGGTTGAACTGCTGAAACACAAAGCCAATGCGGCGGTTGCGCACGCTGGCCAACTGGTCGGAGGACATGCCCTCCACCGCCTCACCCGCCAGCGCGTAGTGGCCGGTGGTGGGCACGTCCAGGCAGCCCAGAATGTTCATGAGCGTGGACTTGCCCGAGCCCGACGCGCCCATGATGGCGACAAACTCCCCCTCGGCAATGCGCAGGCTGACACCGGCCAGCGCGTGCACGGTCTGGTCACCCAGCTGGTAGGTCTTGGTGAGTCGGCTCACCTCAATGAGCGCCGGGGCTGTGTGGGCTGTCATGCCTGCGCCCTCAGAACGGCATACGCGGCGAGCGGCTGGCGGGTGGCTGGGCGGCCCCAGCCGCCGCACTGGGTTGGCCGGTGATGACGGTGGCCCCGGGCTTGAACACCTCGGCCAGCGACGAGCCGGATGGCACGATGAGTTCGGTGCTGGTGCCATCGGTCAGGCCCAGGCGCACGTCGTAGGCCACGGCCTTGCCGTCGGCTCCAGGCACAAACAGGCGGCCACGCGTGGTCTGGCGTCCCGCGCTTTCGGCCACCAGGGCGGCATACTTCGGCCGTTGCTCGGGCGTGAGTACGTCGCCCACCTGGGCGCGGATGTCGGCCAGCACGCGCTCCCTGGCCTTGGCGCGCTGGTCTTCAGGCAGCTCACGCAGCTTGCCAAACTCAGGGCGGGCGGCGGTGTAAATGGCGTCCACCTTCTGCCGCTGCGCCGCATCCAGCGCGAGCTCGGTCACCAGGCGCTGACGGAACTCGGCCAGCGCACCCGCCGGGCCAGCCGCTGCACCCGGCGCAGCCGAAGCCGCCCCACCCGCAGCCACACCTGGGGCTGCTGCGCTGGCGGCTGGCCCGGCATTTTTGGTGTCTTTTTGGCCTTCTTCGCTTGATGGTGTTGGTTTGTTAGCTTCTGTATTTGCATCAACCTTGGCGGGCTCCACACCGGGCAAGCGCACGCGCAGCGCGGCATTGGGGACCTTGAGGGCGTCGGCGCGCACGTCCGTCACCACCCGCACGTTGGCGGTCATGCCCGGCAGCAAGCGGCCTGTGGCGTTGGAGAACGCAATGACCGCCACATACGTGACCACATTGCTCACGTTCTGCCCCGCCTTGCGCACCAGGTTGACCTGGCCCTCGAAGGTCTGTCCAGGGAAGGCATCGACCGTGAAGGTGGCCTTTTGGCCGGGGCGGATGCGACCCACATCGGCCTCGTCGATGCTGGCATCGACCTGCATGTCCGACAGGTTTTGGGCAATGACAAACAGCTCGGGCGCCTGCAGACTGGCGGCCACGGTTTGCCCGCGCTCCACCGTGCGCTTGATGACGATGCCGTTGACCGGCGACTTGATTTGTGTGCGCCCCAGGTCCACCCGCGCCTGGGCCAGCACAGCCTCCCGCTGGGCCACGATGGCCTGGGCGGTTGTGATCTGTGCCGCGCTCACCCCCAGCTGGGCCTGGGCGGCTTTGACGCCTTCTTCGGCCGAAGCCATCACGGCGCGGGTGCGGTCGGCCTCACTCTGGGCAATGAAGGCCTGGGCCACCAGCTGCTGGTTGCGCTCGTGCACCCGGCGGGCCTCGGCCAGGTCGGTCTGTGCCCGCGAAATGGCGGCGCGGCTGGCCGCAGCATTGGCCTGTGCCGTCAGCACCGAGGCGCGGGCGGCGTCCAAGTCAGCCTGGGCGGAGCGCACCCGGTACTCAAAGGTCTCGGGGTCGATCTCGGCAATCAGCTGCCCAGCCTTGACCTCGGCATTGAAGTCCACCAGTACTTGGCGCACCTGGCCGCTCACCTGGCTGCCCACCGACACCTGCGTGACCGGGTTGACCGTACCCGACGCCGACACCGTGGCCTGAAGGCTGCCCCGCTCCACCACGCCGGTGCGCCAGGCCACCGCGCTGGAGTCGGACTGCTGCGTCCACCACCAGCCTGCACCACCACCCGCCAGCGCCAACACCACGGCAGAGGCCATCCACATCGATTTTTTCATAGGGCAAATTGTAGGAAGCAGGCCGTGCACCGGCTGTGACACGGGGTCAATACCGGGTAAAGCCCAGATGTCGCTCAGGTAAAGCCTGCGGCGTTTGGCGCTGTCCGATCTGCGCTTGGTCGCATTGGCCTTGCCTCCGGCGTGGCCCGGCAACACCCTCCAACACCTTTGAACCCCCCCACTGCCACCCAAGCCCGGGCTGCCCTGGCCCGGCCCGCGCTGAAAACTACACTGCCCCCATGACCACCGTCCACCAACCGCTGCCCACTGCACCAGCGCCTGTTCAAGCACCGGCACCGGCACCGGGGCCAGGGGCAGCACCGCTGCCTGCCGCCTCCCCGGCCAGCACCAACAGCCCGCTGTGTACGCGGCGTACGCTGCTCAAAGGCGCGGCCATCACCGCAGCCGTCAACACCGGCATTGCCCTGGCGCTGTGGTGGGCAGGGGTTGGGCCGCTGGACGTGCAGCTGGTGGTGTCCCACGCCATTGGTCTGACGATTTGGAGCCTGATGAACGCCGGTGCCCGCTGGCTGGCCCGGCCCAGCGACCCCGGCGGCTTTCCCAGGGGCTGGCGGGCGGTGGTGCTGGTGCCCAGCGTGGTGCTGACCGGTGCGGCCATGGGTTTTGTGGTGGGCGGCCTCTACAGCGGCCAGCGCTGGCAGTGGGCCATTGGCGCGGACCCGCGCATGGCCTGGGCGATGCTGGCCATCACCGCCGTGGCGGGCAGCGCCATGACGCTGTACTTTTACCTGGCCGGCAAAAGCAGCTACCTGCAAACCGAGCTGGAGCGTACCCAGCGCCAGACCTCCGAGGCCCGCCTGCGCCTGCTGGAGAGCCAGCTGGAGCCCCACATGATGTTCAACACCCTGGCCAACCTGCGCGTGCTCATTGGCCTGGACCCGCCCCGCGCCCAGGCCATGCTGGACCACCTGATTGCCTACCTGCGCAGCACACTGACCGCCTCGCGCAGCGGCGCCCACCCGCTGAGCCAGGAGTTCGACCGGCTCAGCGACTACCTGGCGCTCATGGCCATTCGCATGGGCCCGCGTTTGCAAGTCACGCTGGATCTGCCCGATGAGCTGCGCGACATCCCTGTGCCCCCACTGCTGCTGCAACCACTGGTGGAAAACGCCATCCACCACGGGCTAGAGCCCTGCGTGGCGGGTGGCCACATTGCCGTGCGGGCCTGGCGCAGCCGCACCGGCAACCCCACCGATAGCGCCACTCGCAGCACATTGGGCGGCCACCTGCACCTGCAGGTGTCGGACACCGGCCAGGGCACCGCAGCCGCCCACGGCACTTCCAGCACCGGCACCAACACCAGCCCCAGCACGGGTACCGGCTTTGGCCTGGCCCAGGTGCGCGAACGCCTGGCCACCACCTACGGGCCTGCAGCCAGTTTGACGCTGATAGCTAACAAACCAACAGGGACAAGCGCAAACGTGCAAATTCCTTTGTAAAACTTCCCATGACACCCCGCCTGACCCCCACCGGCCTCATTGCCGAAGACGAGCCCCTGCTCGCCGCCGCCCTGCAAGCCGACCTGGCCGCCGTGTGGCCCGAACTGCGCGTGCTGGCCACCGTCGGCGACGGGCACAGTGCCGTGCGCCGGGCGCTGGAGCTGCAGCCTGACGTGCTGTTTTTGGACATCCGCATGCCCGGCCACACCGGGCTGCAAGCCGCCGCCGAGCTGGCCGATGCCTGGCCGGAGCACGGCAGCCGCCCGTTTCCGCAGCTGGTGTTTGTGACGGCCTACGACCAGTACGCCGTGGCCGCCTTCGAAGCCCAGGCGGTGGACTACATCCTCAAACCCGTGCAGCGCGAGCGGCTGAAAAAAACAGCACACAAACTGGCCTCAGCGCTCGCGCAGCAAGCACAGTCAGCTACACAGTCCAACAAGCCTACGGTCACCCCGGCGCCCCCAGCGCCCAGCCCAACCAGCACCGCCCCCACCCCGGCGCTGCTCGCCCAGCTCTCGGCCCTGCTGGCCCAGGCGGGGGCAGACTTGGCACCCCAGGCCACGCACAACCCCGCACCGACCCGGCTCACACTCATCCAGGCCAGCCACACCGGCGCCCAGGGCAGCGCACTGGTGATGGTGCCCGTGGCCGAGGTGCTGTACTTCGAGGCGGCCGACAAGTACGTGCGCGTCATCTGCCCCACCCGCGAAGTGCTGATCCGCACCCCGCTCAAAGACCTGCTGCCCCAGCTTGATGCCCAGCAGTTCTGGCAGATTCACCGGGGCACGGTGGTGCGTGCCGAAACAATAGCCCGCGCCACCCGCGACGAAGCGGGCAAACTCTGGGTGCACCTGCACACCCAGCCCGATCAGCCCCCCCACCGCCTTCCCGTCAGCCGCCTGTATGCGCACCTGTTCAGGGCGATGTGAGCATTTGGCGAACTCAATTTCGGCTCAAATTGGCAAATTCCGGCTCGAATGCGGCTCAAAATAGGCTCATTGCAGCTCATTGCAGCTCATTTGTGAGCCGATAATTCGGTATTCAGCCACCCATGCGCTGCACCACACACTGAGCCATGCCCACCGCCACCCAAGCCGTCGCCACCTCCGCTGACTTGCTCAACGCCATGCCTGCGCTGTTGGCCCTACACCCGCAAGGCATCAGTTCCGGGCAGATCGCACAGGCGACCGGCCTGAGTACAGCCACGGTCAAGCGCCATCTGGAACGGCTTTGCAGCCTGGGCCAAGTGGTGCGCACAGGGCAATCGCGCGCCACCCGCTACCGGCTGCCCGAAGCCAGTGCCCTCACCCCTACCGCCACCCAGACCTCAACCAGTCCATCTGCAGCCGATACCGCCCATCCGGCTTGGAGTACCGCAGCCGAGCAACTCCGCCGGCGCCTGAGCAGGCCTCTGGCTGCGCGCGCACACGTCACCTACCAGCGCAGTCTGGCAGATGACTACGTGCCCAACCACAGTGCTCTGCTGCCCCCCTCACTGGCGCAAACGCTGGCCAACCAGGGGCGCCTGCAAGGCCAGCAGCCTGCAGGCACGTATGCCCGCAAAGTGCTGGAGCAGTTGCTGATTGACCTGTCCTGGTCGTCGTCACGGCTGGAGGGCAACACCTACACCCGGCTGGCCACCGAAGAGCTGTTTAAACAAGGCTTATCGGGCACCGACACCGAAGCCGTCATGCTGCTCAACCACAAAAATGCCATCGAATTCATGGTTGATGCCGTGCCCGAACAAGGGCTGACCCTGAGCGTGGTGCGCAACTTGCACGCCCTGCTGATGCAAGACTTGCTGGCTGACAGCCAAAGCCTGGGCAGCATCCGCCAGAAGGTGGTCAACATCAGCGGCACCGTGTACCTGCCCACGCAAGTACCTTCGCTGCTGTCCGAGATGCTGAACCTGGTCATCGACAAGGCACGCCTCATCAACAACCCGGTGGAAGCAGCGTTCTTTCTGTGGGTGCATCTGGCCTACCTGCAACCCTTTGAAGACGGCAACAAACGCACCAGCCGCCTGAGCGCCAACATTCCGCTCATGCTCTATAACTGTGCGCCGCTGTCCTTCATGGATGTGAATCAGCACGACTACGCACAGGCCATGCTGGGGGTGTACGAACTGCGCGACATGGCCCTGGCGGTGGACCTGTTCAGCTGGACTTACCAACGCTCATGCCAGAAATATGCGGTGGTCCTCGAATCCATGGGCATTCCCAACCCACTGCGGTTGCAACACCGCGAGCACCTCAACGAGGCCATGGCCCTGGTGGTGCGTGAACGCCAGCCCCTGAACGCCGCACTGCAAACTCTGGGCCTGACACCCCAGCAAGCCCCCGGCTTTGCCGAACTGCTGCGTGACGAGCTGCACACACTGGAAGCCTTCAACTGCGCCCGCTACCGCCTGACCGTGCGCACCACCACCGAATGGATCGCCGCCGGGCGACCCCAGTAAGGCCTTCACCAATGACCACACCCTCATCTTCCCCCTCCCCTTCCCTGCCAGCATCCCCTACCCCGCACCACACCCACCAGATGCGGGGTGTGCTGATGGTGCTGACGGCGGCCCTGCTGTGGGGCACCACGGGCACGGCGCAGAGCCTGGCCCCGGCGCAACTGTCCCCGTACTGGGTGGGCGCGCTGCGGCTGCTGGTAGCGGCGCTGTTTTTTGTGCCCTGGCTGGTGCGCCCGCGCCCGGCGCTGCCGTGGCCGGGGATTGTGGCCGCCGCGCTGTGCATGAGCGTGTACAACCTGGCGTTTTTTGCCGGGGTCAAGGCCAGTGGTGTGGCCGTGGGCACCGCCGTGGCGCTGGGCAGCGGGCCGCTGTGGGCCGGGCTGCTGCAGGCCCTCATCAGCCGCCGTGCCCCACCTTTGGGCTGGTGGGCGGGGGCGTGCCTGGCGGTGGCTGGGGTGGTGGTGATGGTGGTTGGCCCCGGTGCAACCCAGGCCCCAACGGCCATGGGGCTGGGCCTGTGTCTGCTGGCGGGGCTGTCGTATGCGGTGTACACGCTGGTCAACAAACACCTGGTGGCCCAGGCCCCGGCGGGCGTGCTGACGGCTGCCGTGTTTGCCCTGGCCGCCGTGCTGGCCCTGCCCATGGCCTGGCTGCTGGGCGGGCCGCTGGTGATGGGGTCAGCCGCCAGCTGGGCCGTGGTGGTGTGGCTGGGCGTGATGGGCACCGCCGTGGCCTACCTGCTGTTTACCCATGCGCTCAAGCACATTTCCGGTGCCACTGGGGTGGCCCTGGCGCTGGGTGAGCCCGTCACGGCGTTTGTGCTGGCCGTGCTGGTGGTGGGCGAACGCCCCGGCTGGCTGGCTTTTGCAGGGCTGGTGCTGGTGCTGGCCGGGCTGGCGGTGGTGGTGCGGGCAGAGCTGCGGCAGTCACCGTAGCGGCGGATTCGCCATGCGCAAGCGGCGGGCGGCATCCTCCTGGCGGGCGTCGTCAATCTCGCGCATCACGCTGCCCAGGTCCACCGCACCGGCCACGGGGGTGTAGCGGCCAGTCAGCACCGAGTCGTTGGTGAGCAGACCCGCCTGGTAGAGACTCCAGATTTCGGGGCCGTAGGCGGTGGCCAGCAAATCGGGCGCAAATTGCCCGAAAAACGCCCGCAGGTTGGCCACGTCGCGCAGCAGCATGCGCTGGGCGTGCAGGTTGCCCGCCGCGTCCACGGCCTGCGGCAGGTCGATGATGACGGGCACATCGGTGCCGCTGCCCTCCTCGGTGTGCGCCAGCAGGATGTTGAACTCGGACAAATCTCCGTGCACCACGCCCGCGCACAGCATGCGCACCACCTCGCCCATCAGCGTGGCGTGGTGGGTGCGGGCCGCCTCGGGCGTAAAGGCCACGTCGTTGAGCCTGGGGGCTGCGTCACCGTGGGCATCGGTCACCAGCTCCATGAGCAACACGCCGTCGTGAAAGTTGTAGGGCTGGGGCACGCGCACACCGGCGGCGGCCAGGCGGTACAGGGCATCGACCTCGGCGCTTTGCCATGCGGCCTCCTGCTCCTGGCGACCAAACTTGCTGCCCCGACCAATGGCGCGGGCGGTGCGTGAGTTTTTGACCTTGCGGTTCTCGGTGTAGTCCACCGCCTGCCGAAAGCTACGGTGGGTGGCTTCCTTGTAAATTTTGGCGCAGCGGGTGTCATCGCCGCAGCGCACGACGTACACCATGGCTTCTTTGCCGCTCATGAGCTGGCGGACCACGGTGTCAATCAGGCCTTCTTCAACCAGGGACTGGAGTCGGGGTGGTGCTTTCATGCGGGCGATTCTGACGGGTGTTCTGAAGGGGTAACAGGTGCGCAGGGAGGTACGCAGGGAGGTGCGCAGAGCCCGGTGGGGCCAGCCAGGCCGTCGGTGGTAGTGGCGCAGGCGCGCGCACAGGTTCGCAGCCGCTGGTGTGCATCGCCGGCCCAATCAGGGGCGAGCTGGTGCTTGGCTTGCAGGTAGTGGTGGGTGAACACGTCGAGGTAGGCATCCAGTGTGTGCGCCGCCTGGGATTCGCCCGCCAGCTCCAGGCACAGGGCGGCCACTTCAGCGGTGCACACATGGCCACCTTGCTGCGAGCGGCGCAGCAGGTAGCGCGACAGGTGCGCAGGGGTCAGGCTGAGCACCGGCAGGTGGTCCAGATAGGGGCTCTTGCGGAACATCTTGCGCGCCTCCTGCCAGGTGGCATCCAGCAGCACAAACAGCGGGCGCCGCCCACCCCCGGGCTCTGGCCGACCCGCCTGCTCAACAGGCGGCCCGCTGGCGCACAAGGTGGTGACCACCCGATCGGTGGCCACAAACTCCCCCGGAAACACCACATAGGGTTGCCACTGCGGGTCGGCCAGCAGCGCCAGCAGCGCGGGGTCCACGACCGTGCGGGCCCAGGAAAACGCAAAGGTATCGGTCACCACATCGGCAATCAGCCAGCCGGTGTTGCTGGGCTTGAGCGGCTCGATGTCGGCCATCAGCAAGCACACGCCCGCCAACGTGGGCACTTCGGGCCGCACGCCGCACAGGCAATGGCTGGGCAGCAGCCTACAACCCGGGCAGCGCTCCCCCTTGGGACCACCCCGGGCCAGAAAAGGCTTGGCACTGCGGGCCAGGCGCTCGGTACGCAGGCGGGAGACGGCGTGGGGTGGGGTGGCGGGCAAAAGGGGCGCATTCATCTTGGCAAGGCTACACCGAGTGTCAACTGACTCACGGGAATGCTTGAAAGCGCAGTTGACTTCAAATTGGTCAGGCTTTGAATTCAAATTGGACAAGCAAAAGTTCACGGTTGTCCCGCTGTACCACTGCAGACCGCCATCTCCCTCAAAACGCCCAAGTCCCCATCACGTACCCCTGCTTGTGCACCGGCAACTGCCGCACCACTGCCGTGGCGGGGCCGCCATTCACGCGCACGCCGCCTTCCAGCTTGACCCGGTCGCCCTGCCACACCAGGCTGGCCGTGAGCATTCGGCCACCGTCTGCGGGGTGGTAGAGCACATCGAGTGCGGGTTGCCAACCCTCGTGCGTCCAGCTCAGGCGGGCGTACAGGTTCTGGCGGTGCAGGCTGCCCGTGCTGGCTGCGCTGAAGGCGCTGCCCTGCCAGGCCAGGTTGCCCGCCACGGCCTGGGTGGGTGCGCCCAGCGCGACCCAGGCGGGCAGGCCCTGGTTGCGGGCGGCCCATTGCGCCCACTGTGCTTTTGACAACGCCGCGCCGTCGTACCAGGCTTCGGCCAGCAGGCTGATCTGGTTCTCCGCCGTCCAGGTGCCGCCCACCAGCACCTGCTGCCCTGACCCGGTCAATGCGGTTTGCCAGGGATTGGTGGTGCGCAGCGCCGTGCCGGGTGGGGCGGGTAAGGCAGGCGACGCGGTGTCGGCCACAGCCAAGGCATCCACATGCGAAAAGTGGCGCACCGATGCATGCAGCTCCAGCGCATCGCTGGCCACCCACGACACCGCTGCGCCCACGCTGCCCCCTGTGCGCCGCCCCCAGCGGGCAAAGCCGTGCCAGTCGGCACTGCCTGCGCGCTGGTACACGCGGGCGGCCAGCGCGGCCTCTTCGGCAGATTGGCCGATGCCTGTCAGCGCTTTGCCCTGTGTGGGGTTGACCCACACCAGGCTCCAGGCGGTGTCGGCGCTGAAGTGCTCTGCCATCAGCAGCGGGCGGCCCACCAAGGTGGCGGGGCTGAGCGTGCGGCGGGTTTCCTGCTGCACCACGTCGTTGGGCCGAAAGGCGTAACCCACGTCCCAGCTCACCACCTTCTTACCCGCGCTCCAGCTCCAGCCGTCGAGCAGACCGGGGGACGCGCCGCCCGCACCGCCCAGGCTGCCAGACAGCACAGCCTCGTTCACCCAGGCATCGCTCTGCCCTGGCCCGCCTTCGGGGTGCTGGTGCTGCAAGGTCACGCTGGTATTGACAGCAACGCCACCCAGCTTGGCCGCGCTGCGCAGCTCGGCCTGCACCGTGGCCGCCGAAGGCTGCACAGAGGCCCCGCCCGGCACCAACGCATTGGCCTGCGCCAGCGGCCCGCTGCCAGCCGCCTGCCGCCCCGCCCAGGTGCTGCGCAGCTGGCCGGTGGTTTCAAAACCCTGGGCAGATGACACGCCTGCGGAAACGACTGCCCCAGCCACCACGGTGAACATGGGCAATTTCTTTGAAAGAAAAGCACCCATGTTCACTCCAGACTGGGGTTGCGTGCCAGAAACATGGGGTTCAGCCACTCGGCGGGCACGGTGCGCTCCTTGCGGCTCAGGTAGCTGACGCGGGTGACCTTCTGGTTGCCCAGCTGGTCAACCAGCAGCATGTCGCTCACCACGGCACCCGCGCCGGGCTTGTCCAGCACAAAGTGGGCTTGCTTGGCCAGCTTGTCGGACTGCACATACAGGTTGGCCCGCACCGGCTCGCGCCGCTGTTTGCCCACCCACAGCTCAATGCGCTGGTACGTCACCCCTTTGCGGCTGGCCTGCAAACTGATTTGATAGCAATGTTTTGAATCAGATAAAGCGACATAGGCCAATTTTTCTTGTTTTTCTGCACCCGTGGCAGCGCACGCCTCTTCGCCCACCAGCGTGGCGGTGTAGTCGTCCGCCCAGCTGAGGGTGGCAATGTCGCCGGTGCTGGCATCGCCCAGCAGCTTTTGCATGGGGGTGATGCGCAGCGGGCGCTGGCTGTTGGGCATGAGCAGCCAGAAGTCGTCGCCCAGCATCAGCACCTTCTGGCCCTTTTCGGCAGGGCTTTGCATCAGCACCAGCGACTGGCGGCCCGCCTGCGCAAACACGGTGTAGCGGCGCTCCTTGTTCAAACCGCCATCGGCGTTGAACAGTTGCACCTGCGTGTCCACCTGCAGATTGTCGGCCGTCATGCGGTACTGGTCGGCGGCTTTGACAATGGCGGACACGTCCTGGGCCAGCGCCGGGACGCTCGGCAGACCAGCCAGGCTGGCGACCAGCAGCGGGGGAATCAAGGCGGGAATCAAAGTGAAAATCAAAGTGGCAAGGCGTGGGGTCATGGCGGTTCTCGGCTTGGGGGTCAGGTATGGGCCAGGGCATCGACGACTGGCATGTGGACGGTTTTGCGGGCCACGGCCAGGGATGCGATCAGGGTCAGGCTGACCATGGCCAGCATGGTGAACAGGTACAGCGTGGGGTCAATGGCCACGTTCAGCGGGTAGCCCACCGAGCGGCCGGGGGGCGGTGGCATTTCCATGGGCACCACGTACAGCAGCAGCGACACACCCAACGACAGCGCCGCACCCACCAGCGCGCCAACGCCGCCCAGCAGCATGCCCTCCAGCCCCAGGCTGCGCAGCAGCTGGCCGGGCAGCGTGCCCAGCGCACGCAGGGTGCCGATTTCGCGGGTGCGTTCGATGATGGCCATGGCCATGGCGTTGGTCACCACAAACACCACAATCACGCCGATGATGATGCCCAGTGCGCCAAAAATGCGGTTATAAAGCCCTTTTACCGCCTGATAGAAAACGGCTTGTTGCTCCCAGTTTTGCACCTCCAGGCCGGGCAGTTGGGCCGCCAGGCGGGCCTGGGCGGGCAAGGTGGCTTCCATGATGTTCAGGAACACGCCCAGGCTGGTCACGCGGTCGGTCACCAGCAGGCGCTGGGCGGTGGCCACGCTGGTATAGACCAGGCGCTTGTCCATCTCGGGCACGCCGGTGCTGAAGATGCCTTTCACGCGCACATCCATCGCGTTCATCGCGCCTTCGGTGGTGCTGGCCAGCAGCGTCAGGCTGCTGCCGGGGGTGGCCTTGAGGCTGCGGGCCAGGGCTTCGCCCAGCATCACTTCGGGCTCATCGCTCTGGCCTTCAACGGGCGCGGCCAGCACGCTGCCCTCTTTCATGGTGAGGAACGGGCCTTTGATGGCGAACTCGTTGTCCGGGTCCACACCCACGGCCATCATCACGGTGGATTTGTCGCCGTTGCTGATCAGGCCGCTGAACTCCACCCTGGGCAGCACCTGGCGCACAGCGGTATCGGCCAGCAGCGTGGAGCGCAGCTGGCCCACATCGCTCAGGCCGTGTTGCAGCGGCACGTCTTCATCGGTGGTGAAGTGGGCTGGGGTGGCCAGCACCAGGTGGCCGCTGTCGCGGGCCGCCGCCTGGGCCAGGCTTTCGTACGTGTAGAGCGCAAAGCCCCCGGCCAGCAGAATGGCGGCGGTGCCCAGCGCGGCAATGGACGCGGTGACGGCCGAGCGGCGGCGGTTGCGCAGGGTGTTTTGCCAGGCAAAGCCCAGCCACTTGAGGTTGTCGCTGAGGTGATCGGTCAGGGCTTTCATTGGATTCTCCCGTCCAACAACGCCACCACGCGGTCGCAGCGGGCGGTCAGGCGGCTGTCGTGGGTGGCAATGACAAAGGCCGCGCCCTGGGCGTGGCCGCGTTCGCGCATGAGGTTGAGCACCTGATCGGCGGTGTGCGAGTCGAGGCTGGCGGTGGGCTCGTCGGCAATCACCAGTTTGGGGCGTTTCACCAGGGCGCGGGCAATGGCCACGCGCTGGCGCTGGCCGCCGCTGAGGGCATCGGGGCGGTGGTGGACGTGTTCGGACAGGCCCACAGCAGCCAGCTGGTCGGCAACGCGCTCGCGCCGTTCGGCAGCGGGCACACCGGCCAGAAACAGCGGGTAGTCCACGTTCTCGGCCACGGTCATCACCGGCACCAGGTTGAAGCTCTGGAACACAAAGCCCAGCGCATCGCGGCGCAGCAGGGTGAGTGCGTTCTCGCTCAGGCCCTTGACGGGCTGGCCGTTGAGTTCGATCTCGCCGCTGTCGGGCGTGTCGATCAGGCCGCACAGGTTGAGGATGGTGCTTTTGCCGCTGCCCGATGGGCCGGTCAGCGCCAACAGCTCGCCACGGGCCACGCTCAAGTCCACGCCTTGCAGCGCGGGAATGGTGTGTGCGCCCAGCCGGTAGGTTTTGTGGATGCCGCGCAGGACCACCACAGGGGGTGATGAAGGCGGGGAGGAATGGGGGAATGAAGGGGGCATGGTGAACCGTATTTATGTAGCTGACTTGCTATATACAGCAGGCGCTAATTGGCAAAAAAGCTCTTATTTTTTAGCCAATTGGTTGGCCTGTGCGGCTTTTTGTACCGAAGCGCGAAACTCGGCGGGCGCAGTGGCCAGCAGCGGGCTGGCCAGCACTTCGTTCAGCAGGCGCTGGCCGCGCTCTTTGCGGTTCATGAAGCCGGGCACGGCCAAAAAGGTGTTGGCCGCCACCAGCTTCACCTCCAGCACGGCGGGCGTGCCTTGCTGCATGGGGGCGTTGTGCGCGGGGGTCAGCAGGGCCAGGGCTTTGTCGATCTGCGCCAGGCCCTCTTCGGCGTGGGCCAGCATCTTCCAGGGCAGAAAAGTGGTGGTGGCCTTCATGCTGGTGGCGGCCCCGCTGTAGGCCAGCAGCACGGGGTTGGCGGGCTCTGCCTTCAGCAGGCTGGCAAAGGCAGCGGCGGCACCGTCCACCGCCGACTTGTCGCCATCTGCCGCCTTTAAAAACACGGCCTGGGCCGGCTGAAACTGCGCATCGGGCACCGCATGGGCGGGCATGGCGCTGGCCAGGGCAAGGGTCAAAGCCAGGGCCAGGGTCAGTGAGGCCGTGGCACTTGAGCTGGCCAGGCCACGCCCAACGGCGCGGGAGAAGTGGCCAGCGTGGCTGTAGCCAGCAGAGCTGGCAACGAAGCACCTACCGGTACGGTCTGAGGAGACATGGAACATGGCGCACACCCAACAAAATTGAAGATGTGTGCAGTGTGGGCAGTCCCGCTGGCCCGCGCAGCCGCTGTGCGACGGGCCGCCACCCCCGTGGAGCGAAGTGCAGCCTCAGCCGGATGAAATGCGGCGGCTGCTGTCGCCATAACGCAAGCGCAACCCCAAAGCGATGTGCAAAAAAGCAGAGAAACGCAAAGAAAAGCCGGAAGACCTCAGTGCCCCCAGCCGCGCGGGCCGCCGCCGGAGTAGCCGCCGTGGCCGTGGCGGCCACCGCGGTTGCCGCCATCACCCCCCTGGCCACCACCACGGCGCTCATGCCAGTGGTGCGGGTGTCGTGGCGGGTGGCTGCGGTACACCACCACGGGTGGCGGTGGCATGACGTGGTACGGGTACCCGCCAGCGTGCCCGACCACATGCCCACCCCTGTGCCCGCGCGAATGCGGAGGGAGCACCACCACCGGCCTGCCGGGGTAGGTTTCGTACACCGGGTAGGCCGGGTACACCACCTGAGGCGGGTAGGCATAAGGGTAAGGCTGCGGGTGCACCACCACCGGGGCATGGGTGCGGGCGTTGACCACGCCGCCCGGCAACTGCACCCCAATCGACCAACTCACCCCACTGGCATGCGCGGGCTGCAGCCACACCAGGCCCAGCCACGCGCACACGGCCAGGGCAACCACCGCTATCAAGCGCCCAGAGCTGGGCCACAGCGACACATCGTGCACCGTGACCGAGTACGGGAGCGGGGCGCTGTCGCGCAGGTGGGACACATCCGATCGCTGGGAACGGTGTGGCAGGTCGGGCAGGTCAGGCATGGGGTTCTCCTTGAAAAGTGGGGCGCGCCAGGGCGCCCACCTGCGCATTTCAAGGCAGAAACAGCCCCACGCTCAGTCCAGGGCCAGCAAAACCGTTGCCGAAAGTAACCAGCCGCCCCACCACCAGCCGGGTGCATGCAGCGCCTGCGGGCGGGCACTCCAGCGGCGCAGCGGCTCTTCCACCGCATGAAAAAACAGCGCCCCCGCCACCCCGCAGGCCAACCAGGCCACCAGCACACCCACGCTCTGCACCCACACATCGGGCGGGGCAAACCGGGTAAAGGCCGCATTGACCACCAGGCTGACCGGGAAATTCATGAGGAACACCCCATACGAAATGCGCCCCATGTAGGCCAGCGCCGGGCTGCTGGGCCAGCGCCACAACCAGCCCTGGTGCTGGGCCAGCCCCAGCACCAGGGCCACGGCCAGCGCCAGCGCAATGCGCTCCCGAAAATCCAGCACCAGCGCCACCACCACCAGCGTCAGCACCACGGCCACCTGCCAGCCGGGCACCGGCCGCTGGCTGAACCACCAGGCCAGCGCGCCCAGCATGTAGGCCCCAAAGAAATACAGCGCCCAGTTGTCCCACGCGGCATCGCGGTTGAATACATACAGCGAGGCCATGCCCACCACCAGCACCAGGCCAAGCCCCATGCCCCCCAGGCGCTGGCCCAGCCAAAGCAGCGCCAGCATCAGCGCAAACAGCTGGAAGTCAATGGCCACGTACCACACCCCGGCCGACAACGAGTCGATGCCCAGCAAGCTGTGCAGCAGCAGCGCATGGGCCAGAAACTGCCCCAGCTCGGGCTCAGCGGGCAGGCTACTGTGCACCATCCACTGCGTGGCCAGCCAGGTGCAGGCCATGGCCACCAGCAGCGATGCCACATAGGGCATGGCAATGGTGGCGTACCGTTTGCCCAGCAGGGCCAGCGGCTGGGTGGCCAGCAGCACCCCCTGGGGGGCGAGCGCCCGCACGGTCAAAAAACCGCTGATGACCAAAAACACCTGCACCGCCATGCGGGCATCCTGGCTGAGCCACGACACCAGGCCGGGGGCCCACTGGTGCATCCAATCAGACATGGGGCCGTAAAAGGCCAGGTGGTGCAACACAATCAGTTGCGATGCCACGGCCTTAAAGGCATCGATCAGCGGCATGCGGTTGGGGACGTGACTCATGGTGGGCTGGAATGCGTTGCTGAAAAGGGCTGGTGCCCTAGGGGCCGCAGTGCGGCGGGCAGCCACTGTGCCAGACGCGCGTGGATGGCCTGCTCATGCCGCTGCCACCACACCCCAAACGCCACCACACCCAGCCCCAGCAGCGTGAGGGCAAAGGTAAAGCCCAACGAATCCTGAAACACCCGTGACGACAAATACCCCAGGTAAATGGCCACGCCCAGCGCCCCCAACACCGTGAACACCCGACGGTTGATGGCTGCACCGCCCAACACCAGCGCCACGTTCACCAGGCAGTACAGCGCCTTGCCCACCTCCGAGCTGCTGTCGCGCAGGCTCAGGCCGCACCAGAACATCAGCGCGCCCAACAGGTACAGCCAAAAGGCGAAGTCCTGCCGGTCGCGCGGGTCGGTGGCCAGGCGGCAGCGCAGGTCCACCCACACCGCCAGCGCACAGGTGGCCAGGCCAAACACCAGCGATACATCGCGGGTAAAGGCCCAGTCAAAGCCGTCTTTTTGCATCAGGGCGTGGGCCACGTCCATGTTCAGGTACCACAGCGTGATGGCCACCGGCATCACCATGAAGGGCAGGCGGTAGGCCCACAGCATGGCCACGGCAGCAGCCAGCGTGGCCAGCTCCAGCGTGACCCAGCGCCAGTTGATGTGGTGGTGGTAAGCCCTGAAAGACGAGTCGCCCCCCTCTGGCCACAGCCCCAGGCCCACCTGCACGCTCCACACCAGCAGCGGCACCAGGCACACCGCCAGCGTGGCCAGAATGCCCGCCGGAATGTTCAGCCCCCGCCCTTGCAGGTGGCTGGCGGCCTTCAGCGCCCCGGCCAGGTACAGGCCCGCAATGGCCGCGCTGCCCCAGGCCCCAAAGGCCTCCCAGCCCAGCGTCATGAACAGGCTCATGGCCCCAATGACCAGCATGCCGCCAAAGTAATACAGCACATGCGACAACGAAAACCGCGCCGTCTGCACCGACACCGCCCCGGCGTCAGCGGCTGACCCGCCGCGCTGTGGCCCGCTGGCACCCGGCCCGCCCGACAGCCCATCCGGCAGCCCGCCTGACAGCCCAGTGACCACCGGCAACCGGTGCGGGCTGGCCGGGTCGGCCCAGGCATGCCACAGGGCCTCGGCCTGCAAGGGCGTCAGCACGCCCCGCTGGGCGGCGGCCGCCACATCGGCCTGCGACACCCGCAGCGGCACGCCGCCACCCGCAGCCGACACGGCGGCTGCACTGGCACCTGGGTTGGGCAATGAATCGCTGGACATGAACAAACCTCTTGTGGTGGCATGGCAAGCCGCTGGCACTATCCATTCAGATTTTCGTGAGAAAAATGAACAAAAAAGTGCCTTTACGCTTGTTTAAAATAGGCTGGGTGCTTGTATGAAATCACACAGTATGTATTCCATCAAGCCCTGCCCACCCCCACAGAATACCCCCACATGAGCCGCCCACACCCCTTGACCGATGCGGCGCTCACCGCCCTGCGCCAGCTGGGCAGCGTGGCCACCAGTGCCGAGCTGCAGCAGCGCCTGGGCGTGAGCCAGCCCACCGTCTCGCGCATGCTGCGCCCGCTGCTGGCGGCGGGCCGGGTGCTGGCGGTGGGGGCCGCCCGCGCCCAGCGCTACCTGCTGCCGCGCCCCGTGGCGGGCGTGGGCACCCGCGTGCCCGTGGCCGAAATTGATGCCCATGGCCAGCCCCACCCCTTTGGCACCCTGGTGCCACTGGTGGGCGGTGGCTACTGGATGCAAGAGCACCACGGCCTCAGCGCCCGCCACCCCGGCCTGCCCTGGTTTTTGCAAGACATGCGGCCCCAGGGTTTTTTGGGCCGCACCTTTGCCCAAACCCACCCCGAGCTGGAGCTGCCCCCCCACATCAACCACTGGAGCGACGAGCACAGCCTCAAAGCCCTCGTCCACCTGGGCGACGACCAACCCGGCAACCTGGTGGTGGGCGAGCCCGCCCTGGCCCGCTACCTCAGCCGCCAATCGCCCGGCGCCACCATCACCGACCCCGCCACCGACTACCCCCGCCTGGCCCACCAGGCCATTGCAAGCGTGCTGCCCGGCTCATCGGCCGGGGGCGAGCAGCCCAAGTTCTGCGCCGTGCGCGATGGCCAACCGGTGCTGGTCAAGTTCTCCCCCGCAGGCGACCACCCTGCCGACCAACGCTGGCGCGACCTGCTGGTGTGCGAATGCCTGGCCCTGCACACCCTGGCCAGCGCCGGCATTGCCGCCGCGCACAGCCGCATCGTGCAAGCGGCAGGCCGCGTGTTTTTGGAAAGCCGCCGGTTTGACCGCACCCCCGAGGGCGGGCGGCTGGGCCTGGTGTCATTGGAGGTGTACGACGCGCACTACATAGGCCGGGGCACCAACTGGGCCGACACCGCCCTGCGCACCGACCAGGCCGGCACAGACCGCCTCAGCCCCGCCGACGTGACCACCATCTGCCTGCTGGAGGCCTACGGCGTCCTCATTGGCAACACCGACCGCCACCACGGCAACATCTCGCTGCTGCTGCAACACAACCAGTGGCGGCTGTCACCCGCCTACGACATGCTGCCCATGCTCTACGCCCCCATCAGCGGCGAACTGGTCGAGCGCCAACTGGCCGTCCGCCCCCTGCAACCCACCGCCGCCACCCAGGCCGTGTGGCCCCAGGCACTGGCGCTGGCCCGCCAGTTTTGGGCCACCGCCGCCGCAGACGAACGCATTTCAGCCCCATTCAGGGCCACGGCCCAGGCCAACCTGCAGGCCCTGCCCCACCCGCACACCGCCCCCTAGAATCAAATGATGAATTCAGCCAACGCCACCCCTGCCAGCGCCGCAGCAACCGACGCCAAGCCCAGCAACTTCCTGCGCCAGATCATTGAAAAAGACCTGGAGCAAGGCACCTACGCCCAGCGCCGCTGGGCAGGCACCCCCGGCGACGCCGCGCACCACGCCGCTGGCCCGCTGGACCCGGCCAAGATCCGCACCCGTTTTCCACCCGAGCCCAACGGCTACCTGCACGTGGGCCACGCCAAAAGCATTTGCCTGAACTTTGGCCTGGCACGCGACTACGGCGGCGTGTGCCACATGCGCTTTGACGACACCAACCCCGAGAAGGAAGACACCGAATACGTCAACAGCATTCTGGACGCCGTGCAGTGGCTGGGCTTTGGCTGGGAAGCCAACGGCCAGAACCATTTGTTCCAGGCCAGCGACTACTTTGACTTCATGTACCGCGCGGCTGAATACCTGATTGAAGCCGGCCACGCCTACGTGGACGAACAAACGCCAGACGAAATGCGCGCCAACCGGGGCGACTTTGGCAAGCCCGGCGTGGACAGCCCCTTCCGCACCCGCACCCCAGCCGAGAACCTGGCCCGCTTCCGCGAAATGCGCGACGGCGTGCACCCAGACGGCAGCATGGTGTTACGCGCCAAAATTGACATGGCCAGCCCCAACATCAACATGCGGGACCCGGCCATTTACCGCATCCGCCGCGCCACCCACCACAACACCGGCGACAAATGGTGCATTTACCCCATGTACACCTTTGCGCACCCCATTGAGGACGCGCTGGAGCAAATCACCCACAGCATTTGCACGCTGGAATTTGAAGACCAACGCCCGTTTTACGACTGGCTGATGGACCGCCTGTGCGAAACGACGAAACGACCTGACGGGCAGGTCGTGGGCGGCCTGCTGGCCGCACCCGCCCCCAAGCAGTACGAATTTGCCCGCCTGAACCTGACCTACGTGATCACCAGCAAACGCAAGCTGGCCGCGCTGGTGAACGAAGGCAAGGTCAACGGCTGGGACGACCCCCGCATGCCAACCATCGTCGGCCTGCGCCGCCGGGGCTACACCCCTGCCGCGCTGCAAGCCTTTGCCGAGCGCATTGGCGTGACCAAAAGCGACAGCTGGATTGACTACAGCACCCTGGAAGGCTGCCTGCGCGAAGACCTGGAGCTGAAAGCCCACCGCGGCATGGCCGTGCTGAACCCCGTGAAACTGGTGCTGACCAACTGGGACGAGGTGTTTGCAGCCCAAGGCGGCGCGGCCTACCTGGACCCCTGCACCCTGCCCGCCCTGCCCCACCCTGTTGAGGGCGCAGAAAACCCTGTGCGCCACTTTTCAATTGGCAAAGAGGTGTGGATTGAGCGGGAAGACTTTGAAGAAGTGCCCCCCAAGGGCTACAAGCGCCTGTTCCCTGGCAACAAGGTGCGCCTGAAGGGCGGCCATGTCATTGAGTGCACCGGCTGCACCAAAGACGCCAACGGCACCATCACCGAAGTGCTGGCCACCGTTGTGCCCGACACCAAAAGCGGCACCCCCGGCGCAGACAGCGTGAAGGTGAAAGCCGCCATCACCTGGGTGGGCGTGGCCGACGGCGTGAGCGCCGAAGTGCGCATGTACGACCGCCTGTTTGTGGACGCCCAGCCCGACGCAGGCGGCAAAGACTTTCTGGAAAGCCTGAACCCCAACAGCCTGAAGGTGGTGACCGCGATTGTTGAACCTTCATTGGCGAATGCGCAGCCTGACCAGAAGTTTCAGTTTGAGCGGCATGGTTACTTTGTGGCCGACCGGGTGGACCATGCGGCGGGGAAGCCGGTGTTTAACTTGGCGGTGGGGTTGAAGGATAGTTGGGGTCGTTAACAGTCAATGACAAAAAGATCTCCGATAAGGACCCTCTGCATATATTCCGGCTGTGGAGGTCTTGACCTAGGCTTTGCGAATGCTGGCTACTCCATCCAAACTGCAATTGACCACAACAAATTTGCAGTATCAGCGCACCAGCGCAATATGCCAGGAGTCGCAGTTGAAGGCGACCTCACCCAACCTATTGACTTCGGTTCAACTGAATACGACGTTGTAATCGGCGGCCCGCCCTGCCAAGGTTTTTCACTGGCTGGTAAACGTCGGCTAGATGACCCACGCAACAGCCATATTGCACGGTTCGTTGAAATAGCAATCTCTGTCCGTCCAAAGTTAATAGTGATGGAAAACGTACCCGGTCTACTGTACGGTGACTTGGCCAAACATCATGAGAAGGCAAATGCGACACTACGAGCCAATGGTTTTCGAACGAAAACCATCAAAATAGACACTTCAGAATTCGGTGTTCCGCAACATCGAACGCGTGTAGTTCTTGTGGGATGGACAGCTTCTCGATCAGATATTGATTTAGTTGGTAACGCTGCGAAAGCGAATGTGCGACAAGCCCTGTCTGGCCTCACAAGCACAACTCCCGATCACGCCAAGCGTCTACTACCCACAACTTCAAAGGACTTTCTAATTGCAAACAAGATAGGTCCTGGCATGAAATTAAGCAATGTAAGAGCAGGCGTTAGAAACGTTCACACCTGGCAGATACCTGAAGTATTTGGGGAAATAACACAGAAAGAGCATAGCGTTTTAGACGCAATGTTGCGCCTACGCAGACTTGAAAGACGACGCGATTTCGGCGATGCAGACCCCGTAAGTGTCTCTACACTTTCAGAATACATTGGCTTTAGCACACAGATTACAATAAAAAATTTATTGACTAAAAATTATGTACGCCGCATCGACAAAAAATATGTTGATTTGACCCATACATTTAATGGGAAATATCGCAGACTAAACTGGGACAACATCAGCTACACAGTTGACACTTATTTCGGAAATCCGAAATATTTTCTACACCCCACAGAACATCGTGGTCTTACTGTCCGGGAAGCAGCCCGCCTTCAAACATTTCCAGATTCATTCGAGTTTACCGGACCAGAAGTGGAGAAATATAAAATGATCGGCAACGCTGTACCACCACAATTTGCAAGGACAATTGCCGAACAACTCAGAACACTACTTCTGGACTAAATTTATGCCCCTTCTGTTTGAACAATGGAAAGAAGAAATTTCACGGGAAGAAGAATGTTCAAAATTAGTCAATCGCTATAGTCTTTACGCTCGACAGCTATTCACCGCATATGAACCACTCTTAAGAGACGAACCTCTTACAGATCGTATATTTTTAGGCCGTCTTGATCGCTGGTTGCGAAACTGGCAGTCTGATGATGACCGATGGGATGCATTTCGGTTCGTCGATCACATATTCTTTGTAGGATCTTCGGAATTTCAAGAGTTATTCCGAGTTGCTTTCGAAACGAACTTGTGGGGCTGGGTCGCAGAGGACGTTGGCGGAAACCCGGCCTCCAAAGCAACTCGCATGACCGTTGAAGTTTTGTTAAAAAAAACATGGTGCTGCCCAATCACCGATAGCTTCCGAATCAATTCCTTCCGGCACTTCAATCATATTGAGACACCCGACTACTTCCCAGACTGGCGATCACTTGAAAAATTCGGTGATAAGGCCAAGATCAAAAAGTACCTCGCCGATGCCAATATTGAGAGAATCGTTCTGCTGGAGGACTTTGTGGGATCTGGAAATCAGGCGACAGATGCAATTGAATTTGCAGCGTCCTTGGGATTACCTGTTCTTATACTCCCACTAATCATTGGCAAGAGGGGGCATGCAAAGTTCAGTGCACTCGCCACCAAGCACAAAAATCTCACTTACTCACCCGTGATTTGGTTGGACTCTAATTTCATAGTGAGTGCGGATGCTCAAGCTGGCGAAGCTGATGAGAAAACCATGCAGAGACGCTTAATTTCTAACTATGCGCAAATTACGACGGATAGCCATCCTTATGGGTATGAGCAGGCTAAATTCTCCGAAAATCAAGGATATCTTGTCGTGCTCTACACGAATTGTCCTAATAACACCGTTAATCCAATTCATGCTGATTTGGAATCCCAAGGAATAAGTGGTGCTTGGACACCTCTTTTCCCAAGATCTGGAAGGGCGAAGAAAAAGTGAAAAAACCGACCAAGAACCCATTTTCGGAATCACCGCTGACAGAGCACATCGCCGCTGATGACTTCGTCCGTATCTTTAGTCCAGAACTAGTGAAGCAAGTGATGTCTTTGTTTGACCGAGGGAACGTGATTCTGAAAGGCACGCCTGGGTCAGGAAAGACAATGCTGTTGTCCCTTTTTAAGCTGGATACTCGCATAGCATATGCCCGGGAAAAGAAACCTTTCCCGGTTCCCAAAGAAAATCTCACCTTTATTTCGGCAGAGATCAACTTGACACGAGTGCGTGCATACGACATAGCGCATCGCTTATCGCAGTCATCAACTGAAGACGAAAAACGCAGTCTTGCTTTTTCTTTTGGAGATTACTTTAATCATCATTTAGTTCGCTCATTGCTAGTAAACTTAAAACTTCTTTGCACCACGCCACAGGAAAATTTGAGGACTGAATGCGGTGTTAGCTTAGTGGAATACGACTTAGACGGCTTAGCAGAGCGAATCTCGGGAAGCGGATCTTGGATGGGGGGCCTCAAAGGGGTTAAGACCTTTGATCAACTGGTTTCTATGATCGACCAGCGAATTTCCGACTACCGTGGGTATTTCAGTCTAAATCGTGATCTTCCTCAAAGAGTACTGGAAACAAGGACTGAAATTGGAGAGCCTCTCTCGGAGGTTGCAGGAGTTCTAAAGGAAATGGCTTTTATCTCTGCGAAGACAAATGTCATTGCCGTTGTAGATCAACTTGAAGAGCTATATCAAATTGAAGACCACTATGAAATGAGCGGTTTGTTCAGGCAAGTGGTAAACAGAGCACTGGGGCTACGCGACGGAAGAGTCTCATACCGAATTGGTACCCGTTCATACGCGTGGAGTAGCGAACTCAAAATGTTTGGAGCCAGCCAACCTCTTGAGGAAACACGGGACTTCATTGTCGAAGACATCGATCTGATCTTAAAACGCGATGAAACTGGAAGATGGTATTTCCCCGCACTCGCATGTGATGTATTCCAGAAAAGGTTGGAAGCGGCAGGCTATATCGGACACTCCAAGTTCGCCAAAGAGGCATTTCGCGAATTTGTCGGCAAACCATTGGATCGCGGAAGTTTAGCGCGTCTTTATGCTGGAAAATCACCAGAGCGAATTCTAAGAATCAATACAGATTGGCCTGCTGCATGGAAAACATTTTTGAATGAACTTGTGAAGCGTGATCCGCTTTCTGCCAAATTCGGAGAAGCTTGGGTCCAACAAAAGGGTAAGCAGAGTCTTATTCAGAATCATGAATTTTATCCATTACCGTGGGAAAGCACCTCAAAAAAATGGTGGCGAAAAGAGCGCAACGAGCTGGCGTTATCACAGATCGCCGCCGCTGCCGGGCAGAGGATGATTTGGTCGGGAGATGACGATATATTGGAACTTAGCGGCGGCAATACATTGGGATTCATAACAATATGCAAGCATGTTTGGCAAGCATGGATGAGAACTGAAGAGTTTGAATTTGATTCGAAATTGAAACCAAGCGCTATTCCACCTCAGGTGCAAGCCAGTGGAATATTTGATGCAAGTCGCATGTGGGTCGAGAAGATTTCACCACAAAGATATAACGGCAGCACTCGTCAGAAAATTGTATTGGCACTAGCTCATTGGTTTCGGCGAAAGCTAGCCACTGACATGAGTATGTCCAACCCTGGTCACAACGGTTTTTCTCTTTCCGTGGAAGATCTTGCGCGCTTCCCTCAATTGGAAGCATTGCTCAATTTGTGTTGTGACTTTGGAGACCTAGTTAGTTACGCTCATACAACAAAGACCTCTGACAAAAAAGAAAGAAGAAAGTGGTACCTAGCACCACTTTCTTCACCCTTTTATCGTATTCCGCATATTCACACCAAAGAACCAATTTATGCAACTGCAATTGAAGTTATGCATTTGCTAGCAAATCAATTGTCCGAAGGTACTTGGGGCGTTTCCTTGAAAATTGAGCCAACAATAAATGGCAACTTGGACTCAAACCAAATGTCACTATTTTCAAAAGGTGATTAATCAGAATGAAACGGCCTTGGAATTTAGTTCGCAAAGCTCTCTGTGAAGTTAATCAGGATGAATGGGGGTTCATCGGTTGTCTTTCATTTGAGGACCGATTCGATGCAGTTTCTCGACAATGTGACATGTTGTCCGCAGAAAGTCTTTGGTTTAAGTTTCATAACCGACGATCCTCTGCTGCCGCAATTATTCTCGATAAAATCTCAAAGAATGAACAAAAATTGTCTCGACTCCCAAATTGGACCTACACAGTTGAAGAGCATCCATTACTGGGAAATTTGGCTGGAATTAGAAAAGGCTTTGAAAATCTTTTGAACTCCGGAATAAGTCGAATAATATTAGACATCTCATGCCTACCAAAAGCCGTTTTTTTTCCATTACTGCGTTTTGCCATTGAAGCAGAGCAACTGAAAGACATCGTTATTGGATATTCGTTGCCGGAGAAATATTCAGAAAGCCCCTTAGCTGCCGAATTGAATCCAATGATGGGCTTGCCGGGCATGATGCCTCAGCAAACCGATTCGGAACAAGATCCGATGTTATTTATTGCAAGCATCGGATATCTTCCATTTGATGTTCAGGAACTCGAACAACAGTTCGGAGGAAAAACACCAATGGAAGTCATATTCCCGTTCCCCTCTTCTAATCCCGCTTATCAGAGAAACTGGGATTTGATGCAGCAGCTATTTAGCGATCAAAGCCCTGGGGAGAAATCACCGCGCCGGGTTGACGCCCGGGATATGTCTCGCGTATATGACATTATTTGTACTGAAGATAGCAGAGTTGACGGACCAGTTTTGCTTCTTCCCTTTGGACCAAAGCCACATGCCGCAGCAATGGCGATTCGCGCGATACAACGTGGGCATGAGGTGTATTACACACAACCAAAGTACTACAACCCAGAGTACTCGTCGGGTGTCAAGAAGCACTCCTGTGGCGATGAAGAAAGTTATGCGTATTGGGTTAAATCCGACGGTGTGATGCTGTACGAGTAACGATCTTCCTGAAAGAAGATATGGGCACAGATATCACCTGAACTAGCTCATTGCTTATGCAAGCCCAATCCATCCTCCACTTCTGGTTCACAGAGCGTATCTGTTCAGGTACCCCCAACGGCAAGGACCTCAGCGTCAAGCGGGGTGATGGAGGTGGATGTGCTCGGGCACCAGGCTGGGCGGGCGAATGCCACCGATCCAGCTCTGGACGGCGGTGTGGATGAACTCATAGGCC
>JAUYTN010000042.1 GCA_030695205.1 Burkholderiaceae bacterium
ATATGCACAATCAGCGGATGGTCTGCCGGCCGCCCCTTGATTTCGAATATCTTGCGCACGGCTTCCGGATTGGTGGCATCCGCGCCCAGCCCGTACACGGTTTCGGTGGGAAAGGCGACCACCCCGCCCGCGCGCAACAGCCGCGCCGCCGCTTTGATTTGAGTGTGTTGCTTCCGATCGCTCACGCCGCGCTCCGCATGCCCGTTATGCCCCGGCGCTGTTGGGCAGCGCCTCGATGCACTCATCCAGCGGCGGGTGAGTCATGAACAGGCGCTTGTGTCCCAGCCACTGGTCGCTGGCTATGAGCTTGGCGGCTAGAAATAACAGGGTACGTTTCACGGTGTTTCCTCCTTGCTTGCCTGGATCAGGAAAACGCTTCGAAGCGGTTGCTGTTGGGGTTGTAGCGCAGCAATTCCCCGTGCTCCATATCAAAATACCAGCCATGCAGCGCCAGTTTTTTTTGCGCGACCCGTTCCAGAATCCAGGGAAAAGTCAGCAAGTTGTCCAGGGACACCAGAATGGCCTCCTGCTCGCAGGCCCGCGCCTGCTTTTCCATGGATTCTCCGTGCATCCGGGACAACACACGGTTGCGCGCGTTGCTGGCAAGTTTCATCCAGCTGGAAACAAACCCTTCCTGAGGTTCAGCGCCCGGCGCCTGGTTCAGCAATGCCCGAATGCCGCCGCATTGGGCGTGCCCCAGCACGATAATGTTTTCCACTTCCAGAATGCGCACCCCGAACTCCAGCGCTGCGCTGGTGCCATGATAGTTGCCGCTGGTTTCGAACGGCGGCACCAGATTGGCCACATTGCGAATGATGAACAAATCGCCGGGGTCGCAGTCGGTCACAATGGCGGGATCCACCCTGGAATCGCAACACCCCACCACGATGGTCTTGGGAGACTGGCCCTGCTTGGTGAGACGGTCGAAGAGGGCGTGATTTTCTTCATAATTGTCGCTGCGGAACCGCTTGAACCCGTCGACAAGTTTCTCGATGTGACTCATCGTTAACTCTCCGTCAGACGCTTTAACGCTTCGCGGTATTTCTCGCCGGTTTTGGCGGCGACTGCCGGCGGCAGTTCCGGGCCAGGGGCTTGCTTGTTCCAGCCGCTCGCCTCCAGCCAGTCGCGCACGTATTGCTTGTCGAAGCTGGGTGGGTTGCTGCCGGGCCGGTATTGATCGGCGGGCCAGAAGCGCGAGGAGTCCGGGGTCAGCGCCTCGTCGATCAGATAGAGTTTGCCCTGAGCGTCCTGGCCGAACTCGAACTTGGTGTCGGCGATGATGATGCCTTTGCTTGCGGCATAGGCGGCGGCTTCCTTGTACAGGGTGATGCATGCGTCGCGCACCTGGGCGGCCAGTTCCTTGCCGAGCAGTTCCTCGGCCTTTTCGTAGCTGATGTTTTCGTCATGGGCGCCCGCTGCCGCCTTGGTGGAAGGCGTGAATAGCGGTTCCGGCAGCTTGTCGGCTTCTTTGAATCCTTCGGGCAGGGGAATGCCACAGACGCTGCTGTTCGCCTTGTATTCCTTCCAGCCCGAGCCGACCAGGTAGCCGCGCACGATGGCCTCGATCGGCAGGGGCGCAAGCTTCTTCACCACGATGGCACGGCCCCGCACCTGATCATGTTCCTGCGGAGCGACCACCGTTTCGGGCGGAATGCCGGTGAGCTGGTTGGGGATAATATCCTTGAGCCGGTCGAACCAGAAGTCGGAGATGGCGGTCAGCACTTCGCCCTTGCCGGGGATGGGCGTGGGCAGCACGACGTCGAAGGCGGACAGGCGGTCGGTGGTGACAATCAGCAGGTGTTGATCGTCCACGGCATAAATGTCGCGCACTTTGCCGCGGTTGAGCAGGGGCAGGCTATGGATGCTGGATTGATACATCGGTGTAGTCATGGCAAGGTTCCAAAGGTCTCAGTTCAGTTTTTCATGGTGTTGCGCAACTCTGCTGCCTGCTCGTCGCCCGGATACGGGTAGCGGACATGGCCAAAACGGATCAGCAGCACCGCCAGCGTCAGCATCAGGATCGAGCCGCTGACCGCGAGCATGCGCCAGTCGTCCATGGCTTTCATGTCCAGGATCAGGTAGCGCGCCAGCGCCACCATGCCGATATACAGCGGGAAACGCACCGGCAGTTTGCCTGTGCCGTAATACAGCCCGACCATCGCCAGTACTTCCAGATAGAGGAAGAGCAGCAAAAGATCGGCCAGGGTCACCTGCGCCGCGCGCACCATGACCATGACTTCGCTGCCCATGGCAAACACCGTGGCAATGGCGATGACCAGGAGGCCGAGGTGCTCCACCAGCGAGAGCAGCCACTTGTTGAATTCCTGGATCGGCTTTTTCATCGTTCATCTCCTCAAGGCTGCGCAAAATACGGACAATCTACCCGAAAATTATGGCAACCCGTCCATGCGCATGGAAATAACATGGGAATCCTGTGGCACAACCTTATCCAGAAAGGCTCTTGAACCGCAAAGGACGCAAAGGTACGCGAGGTAAAACAAAATATATGGACCACCGATGGTTCATCCGAAAAATCGAGGAAAGGAATGCTCTGCTCTTTTGCTTTCCTTTGCGGGCCTTTGCGTCCTTTGCGGTAAACTGCCGTTCCCTTATTCGTCCTCGCCCAGTTCTGGATCCCATCCCTCGTCACGGGCAGTCGTGATGGCTTGGGCATAAAACTGGGTGTGTCGCTCGCGCAGATCTTCCGGTAGCCTGCTGGGCAGATGTGCATAGGGTTCCCAGGCGGCATAAACCTGCTCGTACAGGTTCTGCATCCTCGCGGAATCCCAGCCCGCGCAAGTTTCCGTTTCGGGCAGGATGCCGAATACCCAGGCGTCGCGCACCATGCGTCCAAGATGGGTCAGGCCAGCGTTGGTGTCCTGATCGATACCGACATAAGTTTGTTGAGTCATCGTGTAAGCCCTGCATAAAGTAGCGGCAGCTTTTCAGGCAACCGTTCCACATGGTCCACCACCATGTAGTTCTTGGCCCCGAAAATCCGGGAGACGTATTGATCCGCTCGCGGGTCGAGCGACATGCAGAAAGTGGTCACGCCGGAACGTGCCATCTCCTCCACGGCTTTCTTGGTATCGAAACGCAAGTATTGCGGGTCGCGCACGTCCACGTCCGCAGGTTCGCCGTCGGTAATGACCAGCAGCAGCTTCTTGGCGGATTTCTGCAGCTTCAGATAATGCCCGGCATGGCGAATGGCGGCGCCCATGCGCGTCGATAGCTGGCCGCTCATGCCTGCCAGGCGCGATTTCGGGAGCTCATTATAAGACTGATCGAAGTCCTTGAAGCGGAAATATTCGACATTGTGGCGCCCGTCCGAGCAGAAACCGTGAATCGCGAAGGGGTCGCCGATCTTGTGGATGGCGTCCGCCAGCAGCACGGTGGCCTGGCGCTGCAAGTCCAGTACGCTGTAGTCCTGCCCGGCCACCTTCTCGTTGGTGGATTCCGACAGGTCCAGCAGCACCATCACCGAAATGTCGCGCACCTTGCGCACCGAACGCATCATGATGCGCGGGTCGGGCTGCTGACCCATGCGCAGCTCCACCATGGAGGCCAGGGCGGCGTTGATGTCGATGTCGTCGCCGTCTTCCAGCTTGCGGATGCGCTGCACGCCCTGGGGCTGCATGGCGTCCAGCAAATACTTCATGCGCCCGATCAGGCGGCGATGCTCGGCCACGATGCCGTTCACCACCGCAGGGTCGCCCGGCTTGGGGTGGCGCTCTTGCACGGTGACCCAGGCGGGGCGCTCCAGCTGAATCTGGTGGTCCCACTCGGGGTAGTGCACCGGGTCAATCACCGGCTCGCGGCCCTCGGATGCATTGAACGACACGCCCATGTCTTCGTAGGGGAACAGCTCGGTGCCCAGTACCCAGATTTCCTGGGCGTCGTCCCCGGCGGTTTCCACATCCAGCTCGTTGGCAAACTCCATCAGGTTGACGTACTTGCGCACCTGCTTGACGGTGTCGTACCCGGCGGCCGTGGACTGGTCGAAATCAAACACCTCAAAGGCCCAAAAGTAGCGGTTGTCGTCGCGGTAAGCAGCGGTTTGCACGTCGGTGCGGGGCTGAAATGGCAGGCCCACCAGCTCCCGAAAGCTGTGGGCCAGGGCCACGCCCACTTCCCACGACACGGTGTTGTCGTGCGGGTGCGCCAGCACGCGCTCGCGCACCTGGGCAAACAGGGCGCACCCTTGCTGCACCCAGGGGTGGTCGTCCACGTAGGCTGGGTCCACCAGGGCGCGGGCCAGGCGGTTCAGGTAGTCACCTGCGGTGCGGCCGTTTTCTGGCTGGGCTGTGTGCAGGTTGGCCCACAGGGCGCGCAGGCCCGGAAACTGGGCGCAGGCCAGGGCCTCCACCCGCGCGTCTTCCACCAGCGAAATGACCGCCAACTGCCACGGGTTGAGCGATTCGGCCGACATGGGCTGGCGGGTGTACACCAGGTGCGCTGCGGCGTGAGCCGCTGCCGCGCGGTACAGCTCGGTGGCGGGCACGGTGCCCCGGTCGGTCTGCACCGCGTCGTAGGCGTCGGGCAGGTGGATGAGGTAGTCCTCCACAAAGGGCTTGTAGCCCTCGCGCGATTCAAAGTCGCCCGCCGTGGGGCGCATGTAAAAGTCGCGGCCCCACAGGGCGCGCAGGTACATGTTGATGCGGCGCTGCACGTCCACCAGCAAGGTGCCTTTGCGCTCGTTTTGCAGCACGGCCATCGACTCTTTGGAGTTGAGCCCGAAGTACCTGATTTGCTCTTCGTAGTTGGTGCGGTGGGCGTGCGCCCCCCAGGTGGCCCAGCGGCGCAGACCGCCCAGCGTCAGCTGGCCCAGCAGCACGTCCAGCTTGTCGAGCATGGGGCGCACGCCGCGTGGGGCTTGGGCCAGTGTGGTGTTTAAAAACTGCAGGTACTGCAAAAACAACGTGCCGTCGGCCAGGCGACGGGCGGCGGTGGGCGCGGTGCCGAGCATCAGCTCGATGACCGCGCCTGAGGTTTTGGAGGCCAGCATGAGGGCCGATGTGGCCAGCTCGCCCACAACATCCTCGCCCACCTCTTTGGCGACCTGGGGCGCAGAGTCAATCCACGCGCCCACCAGCCCCGGCCCTTTGCCCAGGCCGCGCAGGGCCACGGCTCCTTTGGCGTAGTTGTCGAGGCCCCGGGCAGAAAACACCTTGGCCGCATCGGGCCAGGCGTGTCGCATCAGCACCTGGCTCTCGGGCTCCAGCGCCAGCAGCCATTCGGCCTGATCATCCAGATGGATGGACATGGCTGGACCCGTTCAGAAGAAGGTGGCCACCGCGGCGTCGAGGGCGTCGCGCATGTCGGGGTCGTCGGTGATGGGGCGCACCAGCGCCACCCGACAGGCGGCCTGTGCGGCCACGCCCTGGGCAATCAGGCTGCCCGCATATATCAGCATGCGGGTGGAAATGCCTTCGTCCAGCCCGTGCCCCTTGAGGTTGCGGGCGCGCTCGGCAATTGACACCAGCTTGCCCGCCACGTCGGTGGTGACACCGGTTTCGTGCGCCACGATTTCGGTTTCGACATCGTGCTCAGGGTAGTTGAAGTCCAGGGCCCCGAAGCGCTGCTTGGTGGACTGCTTCAGGTCCTTCATCAGGCTTTGGTAGCCGGGGTTGTAGGAAATGACGATTTGAAAATCGGGGTGGGCCCTGACGAGCTCACCCTTTTTCTCCAGCGGCAGCACGCGGCGGTTGTCGGTCAGGGGGTGGATGACCACAGTGGTGTCTTGCCGGGCCTCGACCACTTCGTCCAGGTAACAAATGGCACCGTGGCGGGCGGCGGTGGCCAGCGGGCCGTCTTGCCAGCGGGTGCCGTTGGCGTCGAGCAAAAAACGCCCCACCAGGTCGGAAGCCGTCATGTCTTCGTTGCAGGCCACGGTGATGAGGGGCTTTTGCAGCTTCCAGGCCATGTACTCCACAAATCGGGTTTTGCCGCAACCGGTGGGGCCCTTGAGCATCATGGGCATGCGCACCGAGTACGCGGCTTCGTACAGCTCGACCTCGTCGGCCACGGGGCGGTAGTAGGGCTCGTTCGTGACGCGGTAGGCGTCTAGGGCGTTGCTCATGCCAGTCTCCATGCAGGTTGTGTTGCACCAGGTTCCAAACGCCCTTTTTGCACAGGCACGGGGCGCTTGGAGCCAGGGCCTTGGTCCCGCGGGTGGCAGGTTCAAGGCAGGGTGGGCAGGCCAGGGGTGGCAGCCTGCCCGGGGTTCATCACACGGTTTTGCCGCGGAAAATCACCATGCTCGCGCCTTGCGACTGCTTGAAGTTGTCGTAGCCCACCAGGCGCACATGGTTGTCGGGGTTGGCCTGGCGGCAGGCCTCGCACTCGGCCAGCACTTTGTCCACATCGGTTTCACCGAACATGGGCAGCTTCCACATGTACCAGTAGGAGTCCATGAGGTACTGGGGTTCGGTGTGCTCGATGGCGGGGTTCAGGCCCTTCTTCACCAGAAACTCAACCTGCTTGCGAATTTCTTCGGTGCTCATGGCGGGCAGGTAAGAGAAGGTCTCGAACTTGCGGCTGGCAGGGTCGGACAGGCGGGATGAATAGTCTTGCATCATGAATTCCTTAAAAACAATAGCTATCTATGCTTATGAATCAAGCGCTTAGGCTCATTTGTGTGCAATATCGAGCTTGTCCACAGTATCAAACTCGAACTTGATTTCTTTCCAGGTCTCCATGGCAATGGCCAGCTCGGGCGAATGCTTGGCAGCGTCCATCAGCACGGTTTTGCCTTCCTTCTCCACGGCCACACCTTCGTTGCGGGCCTTGACACAGGCTTCCAGCGCCACCCGGTTGGCGGCCGCACCGGCGGCATTGCCCCAGGGGTGGCCCAGCGTGCCGCCACCAAACTGCAGCACCGAGTCGTCACCGAAGATGTTGACCAGCGCGGGCATGTGCCACACGTGGATGCCACCAGAGGCCACGGGCATCACGCCGGGCATGGAGCCAAAGTCCTGGTCAAAGAAGATGCCACGGCTGCGGTCTTCCTTGATGAACTCGTCACGCATGATGTCGATCCAGCCCAGGGTGGAGGCGCGGTCGCCTTCCAGTTTGCCCACCACGGTGCCCGAGTGCAGGTGGTCGCCACCCGAGAGGCGCAGGCACTTGGTCAGCACCCGGAAGTGGATGCCGTGGTGGGGGTTGCGGTCCAGCACAGCGTGCATGGCGCGGTGGATGTGCAGCAGCATGCCGTTGTCGCGGCACCAGTTGGCCAGGCCGGTGTTGGCGCAGAAACCACCGGTGAGGTAGTCGTGCATGATGATGGGCGAACCGATTTCTTTCGCGTATTCGGCGCGCTTGTACATCTCTTCGGGCGTGGGGGCGGTCACGTTCAGGTAGTGGCCTTTGCGCTCACCGGTCTCGCGCTCGGCCTTCTCGATGGCTTCTTGCACAAAGTCAAAGCGCTGGCGCCACCGCATGAAGGGCTGGCTGTTGACGTTTTCGTCGTCCTTGGTGAAGTCCAGGCCACCACGCAGGCACTCGTACACCGCACGGCCGTAGTTCTTGGCCGACAGGCCCAGCTTGGGCTTGATGGTGCAACCCAGCATCGGGCGGCCGTATTTGTTCATGAGGTCGCGCTCGACCTGGATGCCGTGGGGTGGGCCACCGCAGGTTTTGACGTAGGCAATAGGGAAGCGGATGTCTTCCAGGCGCAGGGCGCGCAGGGCCTTGAAGCCGAACACGTTGCCCACCAGAGAGGTCAGCACGTTGACAATGGAGCCCTCTTCGAACAGGTCAATCGGGTAGGCCACAAAGGCGTAGAAGCAGGTGTCGTCGCCAGGCACGTCTTCAATTTTGTAGGCGCGGCCTTTGTAATAGTCCAGGTCGGTCAGCAGGTCGGTCCACACCGTGGTCCAGGTGCCGGTAGAAGACTCGGCGGCCACCGCAGCGGCCACTTCCTCGCGGTCCACGCCGGGCTGGGGCGTGATCTTGAAGCACGCCAGGACGTCGGTATCCTTGACGGTGTAGTGGGGTTCCCAATATGTGCTCCGGTACTCTTTGACACCGGCGTTGTAGGTTTTGGTGGCCATGCTTGCTCCTGTTCGGGTTGTGCGGTTGAATCACTTTGGTGCCCAAAGCGCGCCATGTGTGGGCGTGAACTGCTCTGAACTGGTGCGTATTGTTGGTGGCTTATAGATTAAATAAAAGTAAAATGTTTTTACTGTTATCTTTTACTTTTATCTAATGAATCTGCGCCACGCCACCCTGCACCAGCTGCGCATCTTTCTGGCGGTGGCCCGCCACGGCAGCTTTGCCCGGGCCGCCGAGGCGCTGCACCTGTCGCCCCCCACGCTGTCGCTGCAAGTCAAGCAGTTGGCTGAAACGGTCGGGCAACCGCTGTTCGAGCAACTGGGCAAAAAGATCTATCTCACCGCGGCCGGGCGCACCCTGGCTGATGCGTGCAGCGACATCGACAACCGGCTGGAGCGCCTGAGCCAAGACCTGGCCGCCCTGCAGGGGGTGGAGCGCGGTAGCCTCAAGCTGGCCATCCTCACCACAGTGAAGTACACCGTGCCCAAGCTGCTGGGCGGTTTTTGCGCCGCACACCCCGGGATCGATGTCGCCATGTTTGTGGGCAACCGAGAAAACCTGCTGCAGCGCCTGGCCAACAACGAAGACGACCTCTACATCATGGGCCAGCCGCCCGACCAGATGGACGTGGTGTGCGAGGCCTTTGCCGACAACCCACTGGTGTTGGTGGCACCGCCCAACCACCCCTTGGTGGGACAGCGGCAGGTGCCACCCGAGCGGCTGGCAGACGAGCCCTTCATCCTGCGCGAACCCGGCTCAGGCACCCGCCTGACCGCCGAGCGCTTTTTCTCCGCCCATGGCATGACCATGAAAAACCGGCTGGAGGTGGGCAGCAACGAAGCCATCAAACAAACCGTGGCGGGTGGCCTGGGGTTGGCGGTGCTGTCGGCCACCACCGTGGTGTCCGAACTCGCCCTGGGCGAACTGGTGACCCTGGACGTACAGGGCTTCCCGCTGATTCGGCGCTGGCTGGTCGTCTATCCCAAGGGCAAAAAGCTCTCGGCAGCCACACAGGCTTTCAAAGAATGGCTTTACGACCACCGCCCCAGCGCTGCCACCGCCGCCGCTGCCACCAACTCCCTGCCCTCACGCTGAACCCAAGGACACCCCAGACCCATGGCCACCTACATGATTGGCGACGTACAAGGCTGCATGGCGCCACTGCAGCGCATGCTCGACGAAGTGGGCTTTTCGGCCAGCCGCGACACGGTGTACCTGCTGGGGGACCTGGTCAACCGGGGGCCTGCCTCGCTGGAGGTGCTGAGGTGGGTACAAGCCTGCGGAAGCTCTGCCCAATGTGTGCTGGGCAACCATGACCTGCACCTGCTGGCCGTGGCCCACGGTGTGCGCCGCGCCCACCGAAAAGACACCCTGGCACCCCTGCTGCAGGCACCCGATGCCCCTGCACTGCTGGAGGCCCTGCGCCACCAGCCACTGGCACGCCTGGTCCACGGATGGCTGCTGGTGCACGCCGGTGTGCTGCCGCAGTGGACGGTGGCCACCACGCTGGCCCTGTCAGCAGAATTTGAGGCCGCCATGGCCGGTGCGGACCACCGCGGATTTTTGAACACCATGTACAGCAACGAGCCCGCCTCCTGGCGCAACGACCTGACCGGGCACGACCGGCTGCGGGTGATCGTCAACGCCCTGACCAGGCTGCGTCTGTGCGATGCACAAGGCACCATGGAATTCGACACCAAAGACAACGGGGAGTCTGCCCCTGCGGGCTACATGCCGTGGTTTGATGTGCCAGGCCGCTTGAGCGCAGGCCATCCAATTGCGTTTGGACACTGGAGCACGCTGCGTGGCGTTGAGCGTGCCGATGTGCTGGCGCTGGACACTGGTTGTGTGTGGGGTGGCTGCCTCACAGCCGCCGAGCTGCGGCCTTTGACGCCAGGCGAGACGGCCGCCGACCTGACCCGCGTACAGGTCAGTTGTCCGCAGGCGCAAGTGCCGGGTTAACCACCTCGGGCGACTCCAGAGTGGGCACACTCTCGGGCGCAACCGGCGCAACGGGTGGTGCCACCTGTTCGGGAGCGGGGGGCCGGAACAGCGCGGCCGTGCGTTTGCGCGATTTGATGTTGGCCGAGATGCCGCGCGGCACAGCGCGGGCATCAGCCTCCCAGTTCGCAGGGGCTGCAGGCGCGGTGCTGGGCTCGTAAGGCTTGTCAAAGAACGGGTCGGCTGGCACCTTGCGCCCCCCCCAGCGGCCGTCGGAAACCCGAGGTGGCCGGGCAGAACGCACCGCTGCAGGGTCGTCTGTTCTGTCGGGACCGGCACGGGCGCCTGTGCGCGGGGCCGATGCACTCGCACCGCGCGGGGCTTCGTCGTCACGGCCCCAGTGGCGCTGGCCGTCGTTGTAGCGACCCACCGGGGGTGTACCCGCCGACTCCAGCGGCAGAGGCTCCACCTCAGCCTTGATGTTGATGAGTTTTTCGATGTCTGCCAGCAGGCGTGAATCGCTGGGCGACACCAGCGACACGGCCAAGCCAGAGGCGCCCGCACGGCCTGTGCGACCGATGCGGTGGACGTAGTCTTCTGCGTTGAAGGGCAGGTCAAAATTGAACACCGCAGGCACGTCTTTGATGTCCAGGCCACGGGCCGCCACATCGGTACACACCATCAGGTCAACCGCTCCGCTCTTGAAGGCCTCCAGTGCTTTCAGGCGTTCGTCTTGCGACTTGTCGCCATGCAAGGCGGTGGTCTTCAGGCCTTCGCGCTCCAGGGAGCGGGCCAGCCGGGCACAACCGAGCTTGCTGTTGACAAACACAAACGCCTGCTTCAAACCCCGCTCGCGCAGCACGTAATGAATGGCGCGGCGCTTGTCGTCGTCGGTCACACCAATGAAGCGCTGCTCAACTGTTGATGCGGTGGCATTGGAGCGCGCCACCTCAATGGTGACCGGGTCTTGCAGGTAGCTGCCGGCCAGCCGCTTGATTTCCGGAGAAAACGTCGCGGAGAACAGCAAGGTGATGCGCTGCTTGGGCAGGTAGCTCAGGATGCGCTGCAGATCGGGCAAAAACCCGATGTCGAGCATGCGGTCGGCCTCATCCAGAACCACGTACTCCACCTGGTTGAGCACACAGTTCTTGGCCTCGATGTGGTCCAGCAAACGGCCAGGGGTAGCCACCAGCACCTCGACGCCTTTTTTCAGCTCGGCGGTCTGTGGCTTCATGTCCATGCCGCCAAACACCACCGTGCTGCGCAGCTGGGTGTACTTGGCATACAGGGCCACCTGCTGGGCCACCTGGTCGGCCAGTTCGCGGGTGGGCAGCAGCACCAGGGCCCGCACCGGATGGCGGGCGGGGGAAGTGGATGCGTTTTCGTGCTTCATCATGCGCTGCAGCAGCGGCAGCGAGAAGGCAGCGGTTTTGCCGGTACCGGTCTGGGCGGCGCCCATCACGTCTTTGCCAGCCAGCACCACAGGAATGGCCTGTGCCTGGATGGGTGTCATGGATTCGTAGCCCATTTCGGCCACGGCACGTGCCAGCGCGGGCGCCAGCGAGAGTTGGGAAAAAGAGTCGCTCATTGCCTTCTATTGTCTCACTTCGGTCCAACCGGGTGCCGCAGCGCCCGGCATCAGGACCCCAACCCGCTCCCACGCAGGCCCAAACGCCCACCTGCCCCAAGGCCCGAGGGGGGCAAAGCGGCCACAGCGCTGGAACGCAACGCTGCCTGCTCGAAATCGGCCACGCCGATGGGACGGCCAAAAAAATAGCCCTGCCCCAGGTCACAGCCCAGCACCTGCAGCGCACGCCGGTTGACCTGGGTCTCCACCCCCTCGCCCACGGTTTTCAGGCCGAGCGAGCGGGCCATCTGAATCACGGCCCGCACGATGGCTGCGCCGTCGGGGTCTATGGTCAGGTCGCGCACAAAGGACTGATCGATTTTGAGCTTGTCCACCGCCAGCCGCCGCAGGTAGGCCAGGCTGGAGTAGCCCGTGCCAAAGTCGTCAATCGACAGCTGCACCCCGCGCTGTTTGAGGCGGCGGATCACCGCCATGACCTCGTCAGGGCGCACCATCAGCACCGATTCGGTCAGCTCCAGCTCCAGGCGGCTGGGGTCGCAGCCCGAGCGCTCCAGCGCATCGGACACCTGCTGCTCCAGCTGGCCCTGGCGGAACTGCATGGCCGACACATTGACCGCCAGGTGCAGATGCCCCAGCCCCATGCTCCGCCAGCGCGCCAGGTGCTGGCACGCCTCGTTCAGCACCCACTGGCCAATGCCCATGATCAGGCCCGAACTCTCGGCCAGCGCAATGAACTCACCGGGCGGCACCAGCCCCACCCCGGGGCGCTCCCAGCGCACCAGCGCCTCGGCCCCCACCACCACGCTGCTGGCCAGGTTGACCACCGGCTGGAAATGCAGCCGCAACTCACCCCTTGAAACCGCGCGGGAGAGATCGCTGAGCAAATCCATGCGCCCACGGGCGCCCTGGTTCATGTCGTCGGTAAAAAACCTTATGCAGCGCCGCCCGGACTCCTTGGCCTGGTACATCGCCACCTCGGCATGGCTGAGGAGGGTGTCGAAATCGGCTCCGTCCGACGGGTACACCGCCACCCCCACCGAGGCAGACACCACTGCCTCGCGCCCATTGACCGCGAACGGATCGGCCAAGGCCACCAGCACCCGTTGTGCCATCTGCGGCAGCAGTGTGGCATCCGCACTGGGAAACAGCACCACAAATTCGTCCCCCCCCCGGCGACTGACGGTTTCTGCAGATGTGACCCCGGTTGACAGGGCGTGGCCAATCTGGCGCAACAGTTCATCGCCGCCGGCCTGGCCCAACGAATCGTTGATGGCCTTGAAATGGTCCAGATCCAGCAGCATCACCGCCATGACACAGCTGCCAGAGCCCACCTGCCCCATGGCCTGCCCGGCCCGGTCGCGCATCAGCAACAGGTTGGGCAGGCCGGTGAGCAAATCGTGGCTGGCCAAGTGCTGGGCCTGGCTTTGCGCGGCCTTTTCCAGGGTCAAGTCGTTGAAGGTGGCGACATAGCACCGCACCTGCCCACCTTCGTCTGCCCGAATGGCCTGGATTTTCAAAAACTCATGAAAGTGGGTGCCATCTTTGCGCCGATTGGTGATCTCGCCTTGCCAGACACCGTGCGCACCCAGCGCCTGCCACATGGCCTCATAGAAGGCGTGAGGCTGCAAGCCGGACTGAAGCAGCGAAGGCTTGGCGCCCAGCACCTCGTGCTCGGCATAGCCTGTGAGTTGCTCGAAAGCGGGGTTGACAGCAACGATGCGCAACTGTGCGTCGGTGACCAACACCGCGACCTGGGCCATGTGCCACAGGGTCGCCAGCAGGCGGCTCCCTCCGCCCGCCGCTGCCTGGGCCGCACCCAGCGCCCCGGCAGCCACCATCACGGCACCTGCTGCCACCACACCCTCTAGTGGCGTTGCTCCATCGGCTTTGCTGTCGCTGCCCATGAGGCCACTCAGGCGCGGGGCAATGTCACGCCCACCTGGCCCTGGTACTTGCCTCCTCGGTCTTTGTAGCTGACCTCGCACACCTCGTCGCTCTCGAAAAACAGCACCTGCGCGCAGCCCTCGCCAGCGTAAATGCGGGCGGGCAAGGGGGTGGTGTTGGAGAACTCCAGCGTCACATAACCTTCCCACTCGGGCTCGAAGGGGGTGACGTTGACGATGATGCCGCAGCGGGCGTAGGTGCTTTTGCCCAGACAGATGGTCAGCACATTGCGCGGGATGCGGAAGTACTCGACCGTGCGCGCCAGCGCAAAGCTGTTGGGCGGGATGATGCAGCTGTCGCCGTGGAAATCGACAAAGCTCTTTTCGTCGAAGTTTTTGGGGTCCACCACGGTGCTGTGGATGTTGGTGAACACCTTGAATTCAGGCGCACAACGGATGTCGTAGCCGTAGCTGCTGGTGCCGTAGCTGATGATCTTTTTGCCGTCGGCCTCGCGCACCTGGTGGGGTGAGAAGGGTTCGATCATGCCGGTCTGCTCGGCCATGCGGCGTATCCATTTGTCGCTCTTGATGCTCATGGTGTGCTCTCAGGTTGTGAGCGAATTGTAGGCAGCGCCAGGTGTACGTGTTCAATGGCGCGGTCATCTGCCAACACCACCATGGCAAACAGCCATTCGTCCAGCGTCGTGGCCGCCGCTGTCCGCCGGGCCAGCAACGGGGTGGCGCAGGGATCGAGCACCACAAAGTCGGCCTCGGACCCCGGACTGAGGTTGCCGACCACACCACCCAGGCCCAGCGCCTGCGCCGCACCGGCGGTGTGCAACCACCACAGCCTGGCTGGCGAGAGGCTGAGGCCGGGTTTGAGTTCGCCGCCCTGCTCCAGCGCCATGCGCCCGACAAAGTACGCGGCCTTCATGGTCTCAAAGGGGCTGAACGAGGTGCCACCGCCCACATCGCTGGCCAGGCCATGGGCAAAGCCCATGGCCTGAGCCGCTGCAAAGTCAAAAAATCCACTGCCCAGAAACAGGTTGCTGGTGGGGCAGACGGCTGCAGCAGTACCGGTGTCGCGCAGCAGGACACGGTCGGTGGCGTCGAGGTAGATGCAATGGGCGTACACCGCCCGTTCTCTGAGCAGGCCAAAGCGGTGGTACACGTCCAGGTAGCTGCGGGCGGTGGGGTGCAGCTCGCGCACCCAGGCCACTTCGTCGCGGTTTTCGGCCACATGGGACTGCACCCACACGCTCGGAAAGCGGGTGGCCAGTTCGCCCGCGCCGCGCAGCTGGGCGTCCGAGCAGGTGGGCACAAACCGCGGTGTGATGGCGTACCCCAGCCGGTCCACCCCGTGCCAGCGCCCGATCAAGGCCTCTGACTCGCACAGGCTGTGCTCGGTGGCGTCGCGCCCGCCGCCTGCCGCCGCCTGGTTGCGCACGCCATCGGGGGCGTTCTGGTCCATCAGGCACAGACCTGTGACCAGGCGCATGCCGCGCGCCTGGGCCGCGCCAAACAGCGCATCCACCGACACCGGGTGCGAGGTGGCAAACGCCAGTGCGGTGGTTACGCCATGCCGCAGCAGTTCGGTGGTGAACACCTCGGCCACGGCCGCCGCATGCGCCGGGTCGGCAAACCGGGACTCGGTGGGGAAGGTGTAGCGCTCCAACCAGGGCAACAAGCCATCGGCAGGTGAGCCGATGACGTCGATCTGCGGGTAGTGCACATGCATGTCCACAAACCCCGGGGCCATGACTTTGCCTGGCCAGTGCGTGACCTGCACGCCCTGCGCCTGCGGCTCGGCCAGCCGGTGGGCCAGCGCGGTGTAGGCACCACTGGCCACGACACGCTCCACCCCATGGGCGTCGGGTGCGGTCAGCAGCAAACCGTCGGCCTCCCACAGGGGTTGACCAGCGTCGTCGAAGCGGAGCAAAGCGGCTCGGTAGGCGTTCATGGCGGTGTGGTGCACGGACGGTTTGGGTGGGCTTGATTGCGGGGGTCAGCGGGTCAGCTTGCCCACCACACCTTCGGCCAGCCAGTTCATGCCCAGAATCTGCTCGTCGCTCAGTATCTGCCCGGCGGCAATGGCCACGCGGCCTTCGTTGTCGCGCACCACGGCCTTGGCTTGGAAGGGGTGCAGCTTGCCCGCAGCAATGTCCTTCTGGCGCGCCAGCACCTCGGTCTGTACCGCAGCGGGCACCTTGGGGCCAAAGGCATCGACGCGAACCATGCCCTCTTTCACACCACCCCACAGGCGGCTGGTGGCCCAGGTGCCGTCGCGCACGGCCTGCACGCGGCGGGCGTAGTAATCGCCCCACAGGTGGGTGATGGCCAGCACCTGCGCATCGGGCGCGGCTTTGCGCATGTCGGAGTGGTAGGCCACGGCCAGTTTGCCGCGCTCCTGGGCGGCGGCCATGACGGCAGTGGAGCCGGTGTGGAAGGCCAGCACCTCTGCCCCCTGGTTCATGAGCGTCATGGCGGCATCGCGCTCGCGCGGCGGGTTGAACCACTCACCCAGCCACACCACGCGCACCTGCGCGGCGGGGTTGACCGAGCGCATGCCCAGCGTGAAGGCGTTGATGCCTTGAATCACCTCGGGAATGGGAAACCCCGCCACGTAGCCCGCCTGCATGGCAAGCCGCCCAGCGGCCACACCCGCCAGGTAGCGGCCCTCGTAGTAGCGGGCATTGGCCACGGCCACGTTGGGCGCGGTTTTGTAGCCGGTGATGGACTCGAACTTCACGCCTGGAAATTCAGCCGCCACCTTGAGGGTGGGCTCCATGTAGCCAAAGCTGGGGGTGAAGATGATGTTCGCCCCGTTGCGGGCCAGGTCGCGGATGACGCGCTCGGCGTCTGCACCCTCGGCCACGTTCTCCACAAACCGGGTGGTCACCTGCGGGGGCTGGCCGGGAGGGTTCAGCGCGGCTTCAACGGCCTTGCGGGCGTCGTCGTGCTGGCGTGTCCAGCCGGCTTCGGTGATGGGCGACACGTACACAAACGCGGCCTGGGTTGGCACCTGGGCGGTCTGGCCCTGGCTCTGGGCGAATGCGGTGGGGGAAATAGAAAAACTGGCGGCCGCGAGCGCGGCTGCGAGGTTTTTGTACATGGTGGTCCTCTACATGGCTTCCGACAAATGAAATGGCCCGCTGGGGAAGCACCGGCGGGCCGTGGATTGTACGAAAGGCAGGCACCATCCGAAATTTTTTAAAGCTTTTTTGCCACTTTACGATTGATGGGGAACAATAGTTTGCTCCAATATCCGAATCATCTCTGCCCGGCGCTCAGCGCTCACAAAACTGGCTTCGAAGCTGTTGCGGGCCAGTTGCACCACATCGGCTGCGCTCAAGCACAGGGCGTGCACCGTCTGCAAAAAGTTCTCGTTCAAGTAACCACCGAAGTAGGCAGGGTCATCGGAGTTGACGGTGGCACACAGGCCGGCATCGAGCAGGCGCTTCATGGGGTGGTCGGCCAGGCTGCTCACAACGCACAGCTTGAGGTTGGACAGCGGGCACACCGTCAGCGGGATGCGGCTGGTGGCCAGGCGGGCGACCAGGGCAGCGTCTTCCAGACAGCGCACACCGTGGTCGATGCGCTCGGCCTTGAGCACATCCAGCGCCTGCCAGATGTACTCGGGCGGGCCTTCTTCACCGGCGTGGGCCACGGTGTGCAGGCCCAGTTCGCGGCAGCGGGCAAATACCCGGGCAAATTTTTCTGGCGGGTGGCCCAGCTCGCTGCTGTCCAGCCCCACGCCGATGAAGTGCTCGCGCAACGGAATGGCGGCCTCCAACGTGGCAAAGGCATCTTCCTCGCTCAGGTGGCGCAAAAAGCAAAGGATGAGGTGGCTGCTCAGCCCCAGCTCAGCCTGCGCCCGGTCGCAGGCACGCTTGAGGCCCAAGATGACCGAGGCCATGGGCACACCGCGTGCGGTGTGGGTCTGGGGGTCGAAAAAGATTTCGGTGTGGACGACGTTGTCGGCATGGGCGCGTTGCAGGTAGGCCCAGGCCATATCGAAAAAATCGGCCTCGTGCAGCAACACACTCGCCCCGGCGTAGTAGATGTCCAGAAAGCTTTGTAAGTCGCTGAAGGCATAGGCCGCGCGCAGCGCCTCGACGCTGGAGTAAGTCAGCGCCACACCGTTGCGCTGCGCCAGCGCAAAAATCAGCTCGGGCTCCAGCGAGCCTTCAATGTGGATGTGCAGCTCGGCCTTGGGAATGCGCCGGGCCAGGTCAGCGGCAGATTGGACAGAGGTGGGCACGTCGGTCATGCTGGCGGGCTCCAAAAGAAGAACAGGCTGCCCCGCTTGTCGAGCCGGGCAGCCTGGTGGGTGGGTCAACAAACTGCCGGGCGATCAGCCGCCGGGCACTTTGCCTTCCACACCCTTGACGTAGAACTTGATGCCACTCATGAAAGCGTCGTCGGCCACTTCACCAGCCTTGACCACTTCCTTGCCGTCCTGGCCGAGGATGGGGCCCTTCCAGATGGTGAACGAACCATCTTTCAGGCCGGCTTTGATCGTGTCCACCTTGGCCTTGATGTCGGCGGGCACATCGTCGGCGATGGCCACCATGTCGATGGCCCCTTCTTTCACGCCCCACCACACCGAGCCGGTGCTCCAGGTGCCATTGAGCGCATCGCCCACAGCCTTGATGTAGTAAGGGCCCCAGTTGATGACGGCGGAGCCCAGGTGGGCCTTGGGATCGTAGGCGGACATGTCGCTGTCCCAGCCAAAGGCGCGCTTGCCCATCTTGCCGGCGGTTTGCAGCACCGCAGACGAATCGGTGTTCTGGAACAGAACGTCCGCACCGCCGTTGATCAGCGAAGTGGCGGCTTCGGTTTCTTTTGGTGGGTTGAACCACTCACCCACCCACACCACCTTGGTCTTGATGTTGGGGTTGACCGACTGCGCACCCAGCGTGAAGCTGTTGATGTTGCGGATCACCTCGGGAATTGGGATGGACCCCACCACACCCAGCGTGTTGGCCTTGGTCATGGCCCCGGCAATCACACCGGCCATGTACGCGCCCTCGTAGGTGCGGCTGTCGTAGGTGCGCATGTTGGGCGCGGTTTTGTAGCCGGTGGCATGTTCGAACCGCACATTGGGCATGTCGGCCGCTACTTTGAGCATGGGCTCCATGTAGCCAAAGGTGGTGCCAAAAATCAGCTGGTTGCCCTGGCCAGCCATGTCGCGGATCACCCGCTCGGCATCGGCACTTTCGGGCACGCTTTCCACGAAGCTGGTCACCACCTTGTCGCCAAACTCGGCCTGCACCGCTTTGCGGCCGTTGTCGTGCGCGAACGTCCAGCCACCGTCACCCACAGGGCCTACGTACGCAAAGGCAATCTTCAGCGGCTCGGGTTTGGCGGGCTCGGGGGCTGCAGCAGGTGCAGGCGCGGGAGCGGCTGGCTCCTCTTTCTTGCCACAGCCGATCAGCACGGCAGAGGCCAGCGCCGTGACGGCCGCCACCTGAAGCAGGGAACGTTTGGATGGGTCGATCATGAAGACTCCTGAGAACAGCGAAAGAAGTTGAAAAGAAAAGGCACCGAAAACTCAAATCTGGCAGGCGCACCATGCCGGTGCAGCTGCATTCAATTCCATTATGGCCCGCGTGGGCACGGCATTGGCCGGAGCACCCGCCAGGCCCATCGGTCACCCCCCAGGGTAAAAAGGCTTGCCAATGCTGCTAGGCATGTTGACCCGAATCCAGGCGGGATTGCGCGAGATCAGAGCCAGAACCACGATGGTGGCCACGTAAGGCATCATGGTCAGAAACTGGCTGGGCACGTTCACCCCAGCGCCCTGCAAATGGAACTGCAGCATGGTCACACCGCCGAACAGGTAAGCACCCAGCAAAACCCGTGCCGGGCGCCAGGTGGCAAAAGTGGTGAGGGCCAACGCAATCCAGCCCTTGCCCGCCACCATGCCCTCCACCCACAGGGGTGTGTACACCGTGGACAGGTAGGCCCCCGACAAACCGCACAGCGCCCCACCGGCCACCACCGCCGCCAGGCGGATGCGCCGCACCGGGTAGCCCAGGGCATGGGCAGACTCGGGGCTTTCGCCCACGCTGCGCAGCACCAGACCAGTGCGTGTGCGGTACAGCAACCAGATGAGGGCCATGGTCAGGGCCATGGCCAGGTACACCATGGGGTGGTGGCGAAACAGTGCGGGCCCCACCAGGGGCAGGTCACCCAGCACCGGAATGGCCCACTGCGCCTGCTCGGGCAGCCTGGCCTGCACATAGCCCGTGCCGGCAAAGGCCGAAAAGCCCGCGCCGAACAGGCTGAGTGCCAGCCCAGTGGCGTACTGGTTGGTGTTGAGCCAGATCACCAGCACCCCAAACAGCGCCGCCAGCAGCGCGCCCGCTGCCATGCCCGCCACAAAACCCGCCAACACACTGCCGGTGTGCACCACCGCAGCAAAACCCGCCAAGGCGGCGCACAGCATCATGCCCTCGGCCCCCAGGTTGACAATGCCCACCTTTTCGTTGATGAGCAGGCCCAAAGAGGCAATGGCCAGCACCGTGCCTGCATTGAGCGTGGCGGCCAACAAAAGTGCGTAGGAATCCATAGGGGCTCCGGTTTACCTGACCCACCGCAACCGGTAGGCAATGAGAACGTCACAGGCCAGCAGCGTGAACAGCAGCAACCCCTGGAACACCCCGGTCATGGACTTGGGCAAGCCCAGACGAGACTGGGCCAACTCGCCACCGATATAAAACATGCTCATCAGCACCGCGGCAAACACCATGCCCACCGGGTGGAGCCGCCCCACAAAGGCCACGATGATGGCGGCAAACCCGTAGCCTGCGGGCACATAGGGCGTGAGCTGGCCAATGGGGCCTGCCACCTCCAGCGCCCCCGCCAGGCCTGCTGCGCCCCCGCTGGTCAGCAGCGCCAGCCACAGGGCCTTGCGCGACGAAAACCCGGCATAGCGCGCCGCCGCCGGGGCGAGCCCGCCCACCTGCTGGGCAAAACCCGCGTAGGTGCGGAACAAAAACACCCACAGTGCCACCACCCCCAGCAGCGCCAGCACCAGCCCGATGTTGACCCGCGAGCCCTGGAACAGGCGCGGCACCTGCGTCACCGACTCGAAGGTTTTGGTCTGGGGAAAGTTGAAGCCCATAGGGTCTTTCCAGGGGCCATAGACCAGAAAGTTGAGCAACTGCACCGCCACGTACACCAGCATGAGGCTGACGAGAATCTCACTGGCATTGAAGCGGTCACGCAGCCAGGCGGTCACCGCCGCCCAGGCCATGCCGCCCAGCACCCCTGCCACCAGGATGATCGCCACCACCCAGCGGCTGCTCTGGGCATCGGCCAGCAGGGCCACGCCACCGGCAGCAATGGCACCCACCACAAACTGACCCTCGGCTCCTATGTTCCAGACGTTGGAGCGGAAACACACCGCCAGACCGAGCGCAATGATGAGCAAGGGTGTGGCCTTGACCATCAACTCGCTCAGGGCGTGGCCACTCTTGATGGGCTCCCAGAAAAATACCTGCAAGCCGCGCACCGGGTCTTTGCCCAGCGCCACAAACAAGGCCACACCCAGCAGCACCGTGATGCCCAGCGCCAGCAGCGGCGAGGCATAGCTCCAGAGCGCCGACGGCTGTGGGCGGGGTTCGAGCTTAAGCATGGACCACCCCCCCACGGGCTGCAACTGGAGCGGGAGCCGGGTTCGGTTCCCACAGGCCGGACATCCATTCGCCCAGGCGCTCGACCGTCGCATCGGCCCGGGGCAGCGATGGCGACAGCCGCCCCTTGGCCATGACGTGGAGGCGGTCGGCAATTTCGAACAGCTCATCCAGCTCTTCGCTGACCACCAGCACCGCACAGCCCGCATCCCGCAGCGCCCGCAAGGCCCCGCGAATTTGTGCCGCTGCCCCCACATCCACCCCCCAGGTGGGCTGGCTGACGATGAGCAGCGCGGGCTGTGCCTCAATCTCGCGGCCCACAATGAATTTTTGCAAATTGCCGCCCGACAAGGACTTGGCCGCCGCCTGCGGCCCACCCGCCTTGACCTGGTAGCGCGCGATGATGGACTGCGCCTGCTGGCGCAAGGCCGACAGCTTGAGCCAGCCCAGCGGCCCCGATACCGACTCGCGCCGGGTGAGCAACAGGTTGTGCGCCAGGCCCAGCGTGGGCACCGCCCCACGGCCCAGGCGCTCCTCGGGCACAAAGTGCAGGCCCAGCTTGCGTCGGTGGGCGGGGCTGAAGGCACCCATGTCGTGCGCCTTGCCCCGGGCCGACACCGGCACCTGGGCACGGGCATGGGCCGACACATGCAGCCACACCGTCCCCGATGGCGCCCGGGGGTCTTCGCCCGAAAGAGCACGCAACAGCTCGCCCTGGCCATTGCCCGACACCCCCGCAATGCCCACCACCTCACCGGCGCGCACTTCCAGATTGATGTGGTCCAGGTCGGTGCCAAACGGGTCGGCGCGCCTGAGGCTGAGGTCACGCACCGCCAGCACCGACTCCCCAGCTGCGCTGTCGCGCAGCTGCAGTGTGGGCGGTTCGGCGCCAATCATCAGTCGGCTGAGCGATGCATTGGTCTCGCGCTGGGGGTTGCACACCCCCGTGACCTCGCCGCCACGCAACACGGTGCACGCGGTGCACAAATGCCGAATTTCGTGCAGCTTGTGGCTGATGTACAAAATGCTGCAGCCTTGCGCCGCCAGTTTCTGCAGCACCACAAACAGCTTGTCCACGGCCTGTGGGGTCAGCACCGAGGTGGGCTCGTCCAGGATGAGCAGTTGAGGGTGCGTCAGCAGCGCACGGATGATTTCCACCCGCTGCATCTCGCCCACGCTCAGGGTGTGCACCGGGCGCTCGGGTTCGATGTCCAACCCGTACTGGGCTGCCGTGTCGCGGATTTGCGCGCTGACCTCGGCCAGCGACAGCGACCGGCTCAGGCCCAGCCAGACGTTCTCGGCCACCGTCAGCACCTCAAACAAACTGAAGTGCTGAAACACCATGCTGATGCCCAGCGCCCTGGCCTCTTGCGGGTTGCGCACATGCGCCAGCCTACCGTTGAACAGCACCTCGCCCTCGTCGGGTTTGACCGAGCCGTAAATGACCTTCATCAGGGTGGATTTGCCCGCACCGTTTTCGCCCAGCACCGCATGAATTTCGCCAGGCCGAACGACCAGACTCACCCGGTGGTTGGCCACCACACCGGGGTAACGCTTGGTGATGCCGCGCAACTCCAGGCGCGGGGGCTGCGCCTGGTCAACAGAGGCGATGGGGTCAGGTACCGTCATAAATTATCAATAAAAATAGGCTTTATCGCTTGTATATAAACAATAGTTTGCTATTTACTTTACAATTACTCACCCTGCCTGAGTGAGGCCTGACAAGGCTGGCAAGAGCCGTGCCACACGAACCACCTCGCACCAGGCGCCGGGCGCTGCCACGGGCCGCTGGTCCATCCGCCTGCCTTGGGTTTGGGCAATGTACCACCCGTGCCACCCTACCCGAACTGGGGTTTGAACAGGCGTACCATGCCCCCTGGGCCCACCCCTCCCATCGCAGCCCTCACCCGCCACCGCCACCCATGTCCACCCTTCTGCTGCTCACCATGGTCACTGTGCTGGTTGTGCTGCTGTTTGACTACACCAACGGCTTTCACGACGCCGCCAACATCATTGCCACCGTCATTGCCTCGCGGGCCATGACCCCTGTGCAAGCGGTGCTGGTGGTCAGTGTGTTCGAGTTTCTGGGGCCGCTGCTGGGCGGAACTGCGGTGGCCAACACCATTGGCTCGGTGGTGCAACTCCAGGACCTGCCGCCCACCCTGTCGCTGTCGGTGATGCTGTGCGGGCTTCTCGGCGCGATTGTGTGGAACCTCGTCACTTGGTGGACAGGCATTCCGTCGTCGTCCTCGCACGCCCTGGTGGGTGGTCTGGCGGGTGCTGTCGTGGTGGCAGTGGGTGTGGACCATGTGGTCTGGGGCTTTGGCGAGCTGACCCAAGGCCGTGTCACCGGGGTGACCAAGGTACTGGCCGCACTGCTGCTGTCGCCGCTGCTGGGCTTCTGGGTAGGTTTTGGTCTGCACCGGCTCATGGCGGCCCTGCTGCGGGCGGCCCGGCCTGCCGCCAACGCCAGGCTGCGCGCCGCGCAGCTGTTCACCGCCGCAGGCCTGGCCTTTGCCCATGGTGCCAACGATGGCCAAAAGAGCATGGGCATGCTCACCCTGGTGCTGCTGCTGGGCGGCTTCATTCCCAGCTTCGAGGTGCCGGGCTGGGTGATGCTGGCCTGTGCCTCAGCACTGACGCTGGGCATTCTGTCGGGGGGCTGGCGCATTGTGCGCACACTGGGCTTTGCCATTTACCGGGTGCGGCCTGTGCATGCGCTGGCCTCGCAGCTGACCTCGTCGGTCGTCATCATGGGGGCATCGGTCATGGGTGCGCCGGTGTCCACCACCCATGTGGTGGCGTCGTCCATCATGGGCATTGGTGCCTCGGAACGGCCCCGCGCTGTGCGCTGGGCCAAGGCGCGTGACATTGCCACCACCTGGGTGGTCACCATGCCGGGTGCGGCGCTGGTGGCGGTTCAGGCATACGCGTTGGTCAATTTGTGGATGGGGGGACACGCATGAGCAAACACCAGGACAAGCCTTTACCAAGCCCCTCGCTGCTGGGCCGCCTGGTGCGGCGGGTGTTTCCGCCCTCGCCGGATTTTTTCGGCATGCTCACCGAACAATGCCAGCAAGTGGCCCACACCACCGGCTTGCTGGTGGACTTTATGGAAAGTGCAGACCCAGCCATTGGCCACCAGATTCGGCAAAACGAACACCAGGCCGATCGGGTGAAGGTGCGCAACCTGCACGTGCTCAACGAGGCATTCGCAACCCCCATTGACCGCGAAGACCTGTACCGCGCCATCATGGACATGGACGACGTCGTGAACTATTGCAAAACCACCGTCAGCGAAATGGAGGTGCTGGCCCTGTCGCCCGACAAGCACTGCCTGGAGATGGCCTTGCACATCAAGCTGGGGACCGACGCCCTGGCACTGGGCTACGCACGACTGGCCAAAACCCCGGCAGATGCCGCCGCCGACGCCGACACCGCCCGCAAGGCCGAGCGCCGCGTCGAAAAGTGCTACCGCCGGGCCTTGGCCGATCTGTTCCAGGGCGAAGACTACATCCAGATGTTCAAACGGAGGGAGATCTACCGCCACCTCTCCAACGGTGCCGACCGCATGGCCCACTGCGCCAACACCTTGCACGACATCGTCGTGAAGATGTGCTGAGCCCAATGGGTATGGGCTCGACCATGTGCTCAGCCCACTCGAGCCCCTGGCCCTGCGGTCTCCCCCGCAGCGGCCATTGACGTGGCCGCAGCGGCCCGATTCAGCAACCAGTGCACCAAAGCGGCCAACGCCAGCAGCATCAGCACCACCAGGCCCCAGGCCACCCAAGCCAGCGGGGTGAGCCAGGCCATGAGGCTGCCTACATCGGGCCACACCTGACCCATCCACTGCAACGCACCCAACATGGTGGTGGCAAGCGCCTCCAAACCTGCAGTGTCTATCCACGGGGCCAGCCAAGTGGGTACCGGCCACTGACTCAGATCGGCCATGGCACGGCCCACGGCATCTCCCCATGCGGCGCTTGCCGCCGCGCCCGCATCACCGCCCGCGCCCGCCGACACCGCCGCCAACACCCACTCCGTCAGCGCCAGCAAGGTCACCACTGTGCCCGTCCACACAGCCACCAACAATGCACACAACAGCCACACCAAAGTTTTCATGAATTTGCTCCCGGTCAAACACAAAAGCGGCCATCAGGCTGCCAAGGGCCGTGCTGCCGATGGGGCGCTTACCTGGGAAATCGCCACAGGCCGTTGCCACAGGCGGTCCATGGTGCTCAGCACCAGCAGTTCATCGTCGGTCACATGCCCATCCACCAGCACCACCGAACGGGCCAGAGCGCGCAGCCGCTCCTGCAGACCTGGGTCTGTCACCTCGGACAGAAGCTGCTCCCTGGTGTGGGCGTCCATGCGGCCTGCGCCTGTCCATTCGCTGCGCGAGGCCAGCATCAGATCGTCCACAAAGTCCCGGACAACACACTCCCAGGCATCGGCTGTCAGCCCCAGTTGGGTGGTGGCTTGCTGGGCCCGGATCAGCGCCAACTCAGTTTGGGAGCAATGGCCATCGGCCAACACCACCACAGCCAGCACACGAGCGGCAGACTGGGGGCTGTTCAGAGGGTAGGAGTGCATGGGACAAAGCCTTCAGAAAGAAATAGTGGGGAGGATGCGGGCGCTGTGCCTCGCCGCCGCACAGACAGCAGCACACACAACGCTGGCGAACGATAGCCGCGTCGATCATCTGTAACAATCAGATAATCACTGATCTTCAATACGCTTTCAGCTGAAAAAGGAAACACCCCATGAGCCTTGCCTTCAACTACAGGCACCTGTACTACTTCTGGGTGGTGGCCAAAGAGGGCAGCATGTCGCGAGCGGCCGAGCGGCTCAACATGGCCATACAAACCGTGAGTGCCCAGGTGCGCATCCTTGAGCGGGATCTGGGGGCGCAGCTGCTCAAACCCGCCGGGCGCGGCCTGGCGCTGACCGAGGCCGGTCGGGTCGCGCTGCGCGAGGCCGAGCATATTTTCCAACTCGGCCAAACATTGCCCGACACCGTGCGCACCGCTGCCCAGACCCCTGCGGTGCGCCTGGCAGTGGGCATTGCCGATGGACTGCCCAAGCTGGAGGTGCAGCGCCTGCTGCGCCCCGTGCTCGATGTGCCCGACCTGCGCCTGCTCTGCCACGAAGGCGAAATGGCAGACCTGCTGGCCGACCTGGCGGTGCACAAGCTGGACGTGGTGCTGTCCGACCACCCCGCGCCTTTCCATCCGCACCTCAAGGTCCACAACCACCACCTGGGGGTGTCGGTCATGGGCTGGTACGGTGCCTTGCCTCTGTGGGAGCAAGCGCATGCGGACTTTCCAGCCTCGCTGCAGAATCTGCCGGTGTTGCTGCCCACCACCCATGTGGCGGTGCGAGAGGCCATTGACCAGTGGCTGGCCAAACAAGGGCTGTCGCCCCGCATCGTGGGGGAATTTGAAGACAGTGCCTTGCTGTCCACGTTCGGGGGCAGCGGCCTGGGCGTGTTCCCCGCCACCCTGGCACTGGCGCCCGACCTGCTCCAGCACCACCAGGTACACCTGCTCGGCCGCTGCGAAGGTGTGGAGGAGCGCTACTACGCCATCAGCACCGAGCGCAAAGTCGCTCACCCCCTGATTCAGCGCCTGCTGGAGCAGCCACTGCCTGCTGCGCGCTGAGCCACACGCAGAACCGCCCAAGGCCAGCCACAACGCCACACAAAGACCGCACAAAGCAAAGGCCGCACGATGTCGGCCTTCAGCGAGTTCAAGCGCAGCGGCTCAAAGGCTCAACGCATCAAAAACGGTGGCGCACGCCCACACCCACGCTGGTGCCACTGGTTTTGTTGGTGATTTTGTCGGACATGACCATGACATAAGCATCGGTGCGCTTGGACAGGAAGTGGTCATAGCCCACAGTGAGCGTCTGGCGCTTGATGCCCGTCGTGTTGACCTTGCTGTTTGCATAGCCCGCCAACAGCTTTCCGCTGGCGCTTAGGGGGGCAGAGGCACCCAGTGAGTAGGTCTTTTGCTTTAAAGCAGACAGGTTTGTTTTGGACTCACCCAGAGTCGCAAAGGCTTTGACTATGCCTGCATCGTAGCTGCCACCCACCATCCACACGGTTTTGGTAGATCCATCGTTAAACGCAGCCACCGTGGGGTTGGTGAGCTGGTCACGCTCGATGTAGGCCGTCAGGCCCACGGGGCCTTTGAAGTACATCAGGTTGGCACCCACGTCTTTCTTGCCTGCTACACCCGCGAGTTGGTAATGAATGTTGGCCTTCAGCCCCGCCATGTCGGGCGTGGTGTAGAGCACTTGGCTGGACCACCCAGTGTCAGACGGATTGATACGCGGGAAACGCCCATCAAGAAAATTTTGGTTGTTGTGCAACACCAAAGGCGAGAAGGTGAATGAATCGCCAATGGGGTTGAATGCCACGGTGGGCAAGAAGTTGGGGGCCAGGCCACGGCCGGCCAACACCGTACCAAAGCCGCCCGACAGGCTGAGGTTGGCATCGCGGGCAAACATCGTGTCGCCATTGAACCGGCCGGCAGAACCATCGGTCAAGCGCACAAAGCTGGAGAAAGCGAAGTTGGCCTTCAGGCCACCGCCCAGGTCTTCCGAGCCGCGCATGCCCCACCATGAAGTGGTCATGCCACTGGTGCCAACAACGCTCGACTGCTTCGCATCGCCTGCGTAGCGCATGGAGCCCACGTACACATCGGCCAGGCCCATCAGTTGCACCGTGGTTTGCGCCTGCACACCGGCACACAAAGCCGCAGCGGCCAGACACACCATCGTTTTTTTCATGATTACTCCAAATAGGTTGATACGGACCGGGCCCAACGACCCGGGGTTTGCGCCCAGCCCCTGCGGCCCAAGCGCCAAACAAGCTGGCTACGCAGCATCCGTGCCAACTTCTACTAGCCACTGGCAGTGGCGGAAAACCACACACGCTCACCCGCCTCCACCCATTTGGCGCACCAAAATTGCATACACATGAAAACCCAAGCCGCGTGTGCGCCATGGCGGTGCTTGGCGCACCATCGCTGCCCCTGGCACACAGCGGCAGCCCTTGGCCACCGATGTGGCGGCTCAGGCAAGCGGGCTCTTGGACTTGCCCAAGGGGCTCACCGGACAGGCGCAAAATGGAGTCATTCAATCACCCAAAAAAGGAGACCCTCCATGCTGTACCGATTCAAATCCCAAGCCACTGCCGACACCGTCATGCTGCAAGCCAGCGGCGAGCAAATGCTCACCCTCATGGGCAAAGAAGTGCTCCCGCAGGGCATCATCACCGTGGCGCAAATTCCCGGGGCTATTGCCGCGCTGCAGCAGGCCATCACCGACAGCGAAGCCCTGGAAGCGCAGGCTGCACAAGCGGCCGATGGGCAGGAGCCAAGCAACGCCGACGGCAACATCACAGACCCTGTGCGCCTGCGCCAGCGCGCCGCCCCACTGATCACCATGCTCAAAGAAAGCGCCGCCGAGGGCAAAGACGTGGTCTGGGGCGTGTAGAGTAGACCGGCCCACGTTGGGAACACCACCACCGCCAGTAGGGGCTTCGTGGTGTCTCTGCAGGTGTGAACGTGCTACAACTCAGCAACCGTTCACCCTGCCCCAAATCCCAATCGCACACCCCATGACCCAGCCCACCCAATGCGTGCTGCTGGTCGATGACCACCCACTGCAACTGCAGCTGTTGCAAGAGGCGCTCAGCCCAGAGTTCGCGGTGCGTATGGCCCAGTCTGGCGAGGAGGCTTTGCGTGAGGTTGCCACCCAAGCGCCCGACCTGATCCTGCTTGATGTGCTCATGCCCGACATGGACGGCTTCGAGGTGTGCCGCCGCCTCAGGGCACACGCCCACTGGAAGGACATACCGGTCATTTTTGTCACCAGCATGGACGAAGCCACGTCCGAGTCAGAGGGATTGGCCCTGGGGGCTGCGGACTACATCGTCAAGCCCTTTCACGTCGTCACGGTGCGCCAGCGGGTGCGCAACCTGCTGGAACGCGAGCGCCTGCGCCAGACCGTGGAACGCCAGCGGGACCTGCTCCAGGCCCAGATGCAGGAGCGTGCGCGCGCTGCCGAGCGCTTGCGGCTGGCAGCCAGCGTGTTCACCCACGCACGCGAGGGCATCACCATCGCGGGCCTGGATGGCCTGATCGTGGACGTGAACGATGCCTTTACCCGCATCACCGGCTACAGCCGCGAAGAGGTGGTGGGCCGCAACCCCAACATCCTCAGCTCCGGGAGGCAAACCAAAGCCTTCTATACCGCCATGTGGGCCAGCCTGAAGCGCAACGGCACCTGGACCGGTGAGATCTGGAACCGCCGCAAAAACGGCGAGGTGTACGCAGAGATGCTGACCATCAACACCGTGCTGGATGCTCAGGGACAACCCAGCCAGTACGTTGCCATGTTCAGCGACATCACCGCCACCAAAAACTACCAGAACCAGCTGGACCACATCGCCCACTTTGACGCACTGACCAACCTGCCCAACCGCGTGCTGCTGGGCGACCGCCTGCGCCAGGCGCTGGCGCTGACGCTGCGCCGGGGCGGGTTGTTGGCCCTGGCCTACATCGACCTGGACGGCTTCAAGGCCATCAACGACGCCCACGGCCACGAGGTGGGCGATGAGGTGCTGATTGATCTGGCCAAGCGCATGAAGCACATGCTGCGTGAGGGCGACACCCTGGCACGCCTGGGTGGCGACGAGTTTGTGGCGGTGCTGGTGGATCTGCCCGATGCCCACGCCGCTGCCCCCACGCTCAGTCGGCTGCTGGCAGCCGCAGCGCAGCCCGTGGTGTCTGGCGACCTGACCCTGCGTGCGTCGGCCAGTGTGGGCGTGACGTTCTTCCCCCAGGCCGAAGATGTGGATGCCGACCAGCTGCTGCGCCAGGCAGACCAGGCGATGTACCAGGCCAAAATCGCCGGCAAAAACCGCTACCACGTGTTTGACGATGTGCAAGACCGCACGGTGCGTGGGCTCCACGAGAGCCTGGACCGCATCCGCGCCGCGCTGGCGGCCAGAGAATTTGTGCTGCACTACCAGCCCAAGGTCAACATGCACACCGGCGAGGTGGTGGGGGCGGAAGCGCTCATCCGCTGGCAACACCCCCAGCGCGGGCTGCTGGCACCAGCGGCGTTTTTGCCGGTCATTGAGGACCACCCCCTGTCCATTGAGGTGGGCGAGTGGGTGCTGGACACCGCGCTGCACCAGCTGGAGGCTTGGGAAGCGGCAGGCCTGTGCATCCCCGTGAGCGTGAACGTGGGTGCCCTGCACCTGCAAAGCGACGACTTCATGACCAGGCTGCAGGCCATCCTGGCCAGGCACCCACGGGTCAAGCCCCAGCTGCTGGACCTGGAGCTGCTGGAAACCAGCGCCTTGAACGATGTGATGCGGGTCTCGGCCATCATTGGGGCATGCCGCCAGTTGGGGGTCACGTTTTCGCTGGACGACTTTGGCACGGGCTACTCGTCGCTCACCTACCTCAAGCGCTTGCCGGTGGCCCAGCTCAAGATCGACCAGAGCTTTGTGCGCAACATGCTCGACGACCCGGATGACCTGTCCATTCTGGAAGGTGTCATTGGCCTGGCCAGCGCATTTAACAAAGAGGTCATTGCCGAAGGCGTGGAGGCCCTCGAACACGGCACCTTGCTGCTGCAGCTGGGCTGCAGCCATGCCCAGGGCTATGGTGTTGCCCGGCCCATGCCAGGAGAGGCCATGGTGGACTGGATACACACCTGGCAACCACCAGCGGTGTGGCGGGCGACCACCGTGCTGGACCGAGACGACCGCCCCCTGCTGGTGGCCACGGTGCAGCACCGGGCCTGGATGCAGGCGCTGACCGACCACCTGGGCCAGCTCGCCACCCAACCGCCGCCGCTTGTGTCCACCGAGTGCCATTTGGGCCACTGGCTGGCCGTGGCGGGCCAGGCCCGTCATGGCCAATCTGCCAGCTACGCGCAGCTGTGCGAAGCCCATGAACGTTTGCACGCCCTGGCTGCACAAGCATGCCAGCTGCATGCCAAAGGGTTGGCGGGCGAGGCCCAGACCCAACTGGCCCAGGCACGCCTGGTGAGCGCGGAGGTGCTGGCGCACATGCAAACCTTGCTGCTGCCAGCGGCCCACTGAGAGGCCCACCGACTTGACGGTACCGACTACCCCCAGCCCCGAGCCACTGCAGCCCACACCGGCAACGCCTGCCGACCTGCCAGCCCTGAGCGCCCTGCCACCCGGCCTGTACCAGCACCACAAAGGCGGCTGGTACGAGGTGTTGTACACCGTTCGCTGCAGCGAAACCCTGCAAAGCATGGCGGTGTACCGGGCCCTGTACGGCCCCGACACGACCCCTGGCCATGACCAGCTGTGGGTGCGACCCACCGCCATGTTTTTTGACCAGGTGGCGGGCAAGAACGGCACCGGACCGCGTTTTGCAGCGCACGACGCCCACACACTGCCACTGACCGATGCCGCGAGCGCACAGGCGGTGGCATGGGTGCTGGGCCAGCAGCTGTACCGGGCACGGCTGAGCCTGCGCCCCCCGCCGCCAGAGCCCACCACCTGCTGCGGCCGAGGCTGCAACGGCTGCGTGTGGGAAGGTTACATGGCCGCCATGCAGCACTGGCGCGAGCAGGCGGTGGCCCTGCTGACCAGCCTCACCCCAACACCAGCACCGCCCGAAAGTCGTTGACGTTGGTGTGGGTGGGACCAGTCACCACCAAGGCCTCCAGCGGTTCAAAAAATCCGTAGGCATCGTTGCGCGCCAGGTGGTCGGTCAGCTTCAGACCCATGCCGGCCGCTCTGGCCAGGATGTCGGGGGTGACGCAGGCGCCAGCGTTTTCTTCCACGCCATCAATGCCGTCGGTGTCAGCCGCCAGCGCCCAGATGCCGGAGTGGCCCTGCAGCGCTTGGGCCAGGCCCATGCAGAACTCCCCTGCCCGGCCGCCCCGGCCCTTGGGTGCGCCAAGCCTGCGGGCTTGCAGGGTCACGGTGGTTTCTCCCCCGCTCAAGATGACGCAAGGGGGCTGGAACGCTGAACGCCCTTGGGCGGTGCTGCGCGCCAGCGCGCCATGCACCTTGCCCACCTCGCGGCTTTCGCCCTCGATTTCGTCGCTGAGGATGTAGGCATTCAGCCCTGCGTTGCGCGCGGCCTGGGCGGCGGCGTCCAGGCTTTGCTGGGGCGTGGCGATCAGGTGGGTGTCGCAGCGGCTCAAGCGGGGGTCGCCAGGCTTGGGGGTTTCCAACTCGCCGCTTGCGAGCTTTTGGACGACCGGCGCAGGTGCATCAAGGCCCAAGCGCTGCAGAATTTCAAGTGCATCGGCGCAGGTGGTGGCATCTGCCACCGTGGGGCCGCTGGCAATCACGCTCACATCGTCACCCGGCACATCGCTGATGGTGAGCGTGACCACCCGGGCCGGGTGGCACGCGGTGGCCAGCCTGCCGCCTTTGATGGCCGACAGATGTTTGCGCACGCAGTTCATCTGGGTGATGTCGGCTCCGCTGTCCAGCAACTGGCGGTTGATGTGCTGCTTGTCGGCCAGGGTCAGGCCATCGGCGGGCAGGGTCAGCAGCGACGAGCCACCACCTGAAATGAGGCAAAGCACCAGATCGTGCTCGGTCAGCGGCGCGCCTTCCTGGCCGGAGGCCAACGCCAGGATGCGTCGGGCGGCATCCTGGCCAGCCTGGTCGGGCACAGGGTGAGCGGCTTCCACCACGTCAATGAGTTGGGGCAACCCTTCTGGCCTGGGTGGTGTGTGGCCGTAGCGGGTGACCACCAGGCCACTGATGGGGGCACCCGGCACGCCGTGGCGCTGGCAGTGCCCAGCCCAAAGGGCTTCCACGGCTTGGGCCATGGCCCCACCGGCTTTGCCTGCGCCAAACACCAGGGTGCGGCCTTTGGCCGGGTCGGGCGGCACTGGCAGCCATGCGGCGGTGTGGTGCAGCGGCAGGGCGCGCGCCACGGCCACGTCGAACAGGTGGCGCAGGAAGCCGACTGGGTCTGAGGTGGGGCATGGGGGGGTGCCTGCGGCGGCAGCAGCAGCAGCAGCAGTGGCCGGGAGTGGGCGACTCACTGCGTGCCACCCGGCGCAGCCAACCACCCCAAGCCTGCCAGGGTGCCGCCGGGCGCTGCATCCTGCGGCTTGTACTCACAACCGATGTGGCCCGTGTAGCCCACGCGGTCCAGCCAGGCGAACAGGTAGGGGTAGTTGATTTCGCCGGTGCCGGGCTCGTTCCGACCCGGGTTGTCGGCCACCTGAATGTGGGCGATGTGGGGCATGGCCGCCTGCAGGGTAGCGGCAAGCTCGCCCTCCATGCGCTGGGCGTGGTAGATGTCGTACTGCAGGAACAGGTTGCGGCTGCCCATGGCGTGCACGTCGCGGATGATGGACAGCGCCTGCGGTGTGCGATTGACAAAAAAGCCTGGAATGTCAAAGGTATTGATGGGCTCCATCAGCAGCTGGATGCCGCGCTCGGCCAGTTTGTCAGCAGCAAATTTGAGGTTGGCCAGCAAAGTGGCTCGGGCGGTCTGGTCGCTCACGTCAGCGGGCTGGATGCCTGCCAAGGCGTTCAGGCGCGGCGTACCTAGCACGGCGGCGTACTCCAGCGCCAGCTGCACGCCCTCGCGGAACTCTGCCATGCGTGCCGGGTGGCAGGCAATGCCGCGTTCGCCCGCCGTCCAGTTGCCGGCGGGCAGGTTGTGCAGCACCAGCTTCAGGCCGTGGACATCCAGGCGGGCCTTGATGTCCGTGGCCCGGTGGTCGTAGGGGAACTGAAACTCCACCGCCCGAAAGCCTGCCCGGGCGGCGGCCTCGAAGCGGTCCAGAAACGGGTGCTCGGTAAAAAGCATGGAAATATTTGCAGAAAAATTTGGCATTTTTTAACTCAAAAAATGTTCTTTATCGCTTAATTTGTTTGTATTTAATGCTACTATTTATTTGATAATAATTTACCAAAAATAATAGCAGATGTCCCTGCCAGCAACCACCGCCAAAAGCCATTGATCCAGCATCCGCCCCGGCGGCAGTGGCAAGCACCGCCGCATGGTGCGACGGCGCCCATGGCCTGGTAGCTGACCCAAATTTGTCACCAAATCGTCACAGGCGCCGGGTAGCCTGCCGCCATGTTGCCACTTCTGCCTCAGGCCCGTACCGCCCCCTTGCACCACCTCACTCGGCAGGCGCGAGGCAAAGGGCAGCTGCGCCGGCTGATGGACAGTGGTGCGCTGCACTGCGTGTTCCAACCCATTGCCGACCTGACCGAGGGCACGGTTTTCGCGCACGAGGCCCTGATCCGGGGGCCAACGGACACCCCCTTTCAGTCACCCGATGCCCTGTTGGCCCTGGCCCACCGCGAGGGCGTGATGATGGCCTTTGAGCTGCATTGTGTCGACACCGCGCTGGCCCAGTGGGGACAGTCGAACAACCCGGGGCGGCTGTTCATCAACGTCAGCGCCGATGCGTTGGTGCACGCCTGCACCCAGCCGCAGGGCAATGCATTTGCTGACCTGCTGCAGCGCCACGGGGTCAAGGCCCGCCATGTGGTGCTGGAGCTGACCGAGCACGAGCGTGTCAACGACATGGCCCAACTGCGCGATGTGGCCAAAACGGTTCACGCCATGGGCCTGCAGCTGGCACTGGACGATTTTGGCGATGGTCGCTCCAGCCTGCGGCTGTGGTCCGAAATCAGGCCGGACTTCGTCAAGATCGACAAGTACTTCGCCCAAGGCATCAGCCGCGCCCCCGACCAGCTGCAGGTGGTGCGGGCGGTGCGGGAAATTGCCAACGTCTTCGGCACAGCACTGCTGGCCGAAGGCATCGAAACCGGTGACGACCTGCGTGTGTTGCGCGACATGGGGCTTAGGTACGGTCAGGGTTATTTTCTGGGTCGGCCACAGCTGCCACCCCAGCACCAGGTGCTGGCACAAGCGGCGGCGGTGCTGGCCGACTGCCGCGTGGCGGTGATGCCCCAGCTGCAGCACCCTGCACGCCCGGGCATCATGCGCAACATGGCCGTCATTTCGGCGCCAGTGCTGCGCCCCAGCGACCACCTCGATGACGTGGCCGAGGAGTTTCAGCGCCATCCCGACCTGCACGCCCTGGCCGTGGTGGACGAGCAGGACCGGCCACTGGGCCTGATCAACCGCCAGGGCTTCATGAGCGACTTCGCACGGTTGTACTACCGGGAAATCCACGGCCGCAAGCCCGTGTTGCACCACGCCAACCTGCACCCGCGCATCATCGAGCGCGACTTCGATGTGGAAGAGCTGGTGGGCATACTCACCTCTCAGGACCAGCGCTACCTGGCCGACGGCTTCATCGTCACCGACAACGGTCGCTACGTCGGCCTGGGCACGGGCGACCAGCTGGTGCGCTCGGTCACCGAGGCACGCATCGAGGCGGCCCGCCATGCCAACCCGCTGACGTTTCTGCCAGGCAACATCCCGATCACCCAGCACATCCAGCGCCTGCTGGACACCTGCTCGCCCTTTGTGGCGGCCTATGTGGACCTGAACCACTTCAAACCCTTCAACGACCAGTATGGCTACTGGCGCGGGGACGAAATGATTCGCCTGGCCGCCAGCATCGTGACCCGCCACTGCGCGCCACAGCACGACTTTGTGGGCCATGTGGGGGGCGACGACTTCATTGTCCTGTTCCAGAGCACGGACTGGGCCGAGCGCTGCCGACTCATCATTGACGACTTCCGCCTGCATGCCCTGGGCCTGTTTGACGAGTCTGCGCGACTGGTCGGGGGCATCCATGCCGAGGACCGCCACGGCGTGAAGCGCTTTTTCCCGTGCACCACACTGGCGATTGGAGCGGTCACCGTGGCCTCTGGGCTGCGCCTTCAGGCAGAGGACGTGGCCAACCAGGCCGCCCTGGCCAAGCATGATGCCAAGCTGGCGCCCGACGGCATCAGCGTGCGTCAGGCGCAGGCGCCTGCGCCCCCTGCAGGGCCAGTCACCGTGGACGTGGCAGGCTGAAAGCCTTGCGCACCGCTGTGCGCTGCACAATGGCCAACAGACATCCCTGGACTGTGCACCGCACAACCCCGACTGCCATGACCACCCTGCTCATTCACAACGCCACCTGCATCGCCACGTTCGACCACGCCAACCCCAGCCATGGCACCGAGCTGCGCGATGCCAGCGTGTTCATCCGCGGCCACCGCATAGCCTGGGTTGGCCCCGCTGCCGATCTGCCCCCTGCCCTGGCCGCCGAACATGCCGCCGCCGTGGCTGCTGGCCGGGGTGAAACCCTGAACGCCCAGGGCCACCTGGTCACCCCCGGCCTGGTCAACACCCACCACCACATGTACCAGAGCCTGACCCGCGCCATTCCCCAGGTGCAGGACGCCGAGCTGTTTGGCTGGCTGCGTGGGCTCTATCCCATTTGGGCCGGGCTCACCCCCGAGATGGTGCACGTCAGCACCCAAACCGCCATGGCCGAGCTGCTGCTGAGCGGCTGCACCACCAGCAGCGACCATCTCTACATCTACCCCAACGGCGTGAAACTGGACGACAGCATCCACGCCGCGCAAGAGATTGGCATGCGCTTCGTGGCCACGCGCGGCAGCATGAGCGTGGGCAAGAGCCAGGGCGGGCTGCCGCCCGACAACGTGGTGGAAAACGAAGATGCCATCCTGAAAGACACGCAGCGCCTGATCGAACAGCACCACCGCACCGAACACGGCAGCATGGTCAACGTAGCCGTGGCCCCGTGCAGCCCTTTCAGCGTCAGCCGCGACCTCATGCGCCTCAGCGCCGAGCTGGCCCGCGCACACGGCACCCGCCTGCACACCCACCTGGCCGAAAACGACCACGACCTGGCCTACAGCCGTGAAACCTTCAACTGCACCCCCACCCAGTACGCACAAGACCTGGGCTGGCTGGGCCCCGATGTGTGGCACGCCCACTGCGTGAAACTGGACGACGAAGGCATCAGCCTCTTTGCCGCCACCCGCACCGGCGTGGCCCACTGCCCGTGCAGCAACATGCGGCTGGCCAGCGGCATTGCCCCCGTGCGCAAAATGCTCAACGCCGGTGTCCCCGTGGGCCTGGGCGTGGACGGCAGCGCCAGCAACGACGCCGCCCACATGGTCAACGAAGCCCGCCAGGCCCTGCTGCTGGCCCGCGTGGGCCGTGCTCTGCAGCCCCCTGAAACCCGCATCGACCCCGCCACCGGCGAGCGACGCACCTTTTTCGGCTGCGACCTGGGTCCAGCCGAGATGACCGCCCGCGACGCGTTGCACCTGGCCACCCGGGGCGGTGCCCAGGTGCTGGGCCGCGCCCACGACATCGGCCACATCGCGCCCGGCATGTGCGCCGACGTGGTGCTGTGGAAACTGGACACCCTGGGCTTTGCCGGTGGCGCGGTGCACGACCCCGTGGCCAGCCTGCTGCTGTGCGCCAGCCCGCAGGCGGCTCATACCGTGGTCAACGGCAAAGTGGTGGTGCGCGAAGGCCAATTGGCCACATTGGACCTGGGCCCACTGGTGGAGCGGCACAACCAGTTGGCCCTGGAACTGGCGACGTAGCTGGCTGGCTGGCTGGCTGGCTGGCTGAGTGGCTGAGTGGCTGAGTGGCTGGGTGGTCGGGTGGCTGGTGCAGGAGCCGAACCAGCAGGCACAGGCCATTGCGGGCCGCACCTTGCCCCCAACCAACAGATGCCCGGTCCACCCCTGAGGCAGCTGCTCACCGGGTTGGCGTCAGCGGTCAACTACCATGTCCACCGACACAAACTTGCCCAAAAGGAGACACCCCATGGATTGGTTTTATGTGCAGATGGTGGAACTGCATGCCTACATTGCCTGGTTCATCGTGGCGACCTTTGCCGTGCGCGGTCTGGCCGCCCTGTTCGATGCCGAATGGCGCATGGACCTGCGGTTGCTGGCCATGGTGTTTGTCGCCTACGGCTTGCTGGGCATCAGCGGGTTGAGCCTGTGGGCACTGATGCACCACAACCCCCTGCACCACGGTTGGCTGGCCGGCAAACTCATCGCGCTGGTGGTGTACGGATTTTGCGCGCACTGGGCCGTTGGGAGCGGGCGCTACCGAGCGGTGGGCTATGTGGTCAGCTTGCTGATGCTGGCCTACATGCTTGGCGTGTCAATGACCCGCCAGGCATGGCCAATCGGTTGAGTGCAGAGACCGCCCCATCAAGTCCTTCTACCTGACTCCGTACCCCGACAATGCGCCCATGAAACACCTGTCCATGTATTTTTTTCGCGGCCTGATCACGTTTTTGCCGGTGGGACTGACGATCTATGTGCTGTACCTGTTCATCACCTGGCTGGAGGGCGTGGCCATGCAGATGCTCAGGCCCATCATCGGCCAGTTTTACCTGCCTGGGCTGGGCATTGTGCTGGGCGGCGTGGCCATTGTGCTGCTGGGGTTTCTGGTGTCTCAGCCCTTCATGTCGCGGCTGCTGGGCTGGATTGAGCTGCCCTTTACCAACCTGCCGCTGGTCAAGAGCATCTACTCATCGCTCAAGAGTTTTGCCGACTACTTTTCTCCGCACGAGCAGGACGCCCAACAGGTGGTGCTGCTGAAGTCGCCCGATGGCGAGTTGGCCATCGTGGGTTTGGTCACCCGCCGGTCGCTGGCTGGCTTGCCGGTGGACGACAACCTGCAAACCCATGTGGCGGTGTACCTGCCCATGGGCTACATGATTGGCGGCTACACCGTGTTCGCACCGCGCAGCTGGCTGCAGCCCATGGACATGTCGGTGGAGGACGCCATGCGCTACTCGCTGGTCGCCTGGATGGGCAACGCCAAACCCGGCCCCAAGCGCCAGAGTCCGCCGTCCAACGGAGCGCACTGACCGCCACGCGACCCGCGCAGCTGGTGGCGGGCGGTGTCACAGGAACTTGGTCCAGGCGCCGATGTTGTGCACCTCGGGGTAGCCGTTTTTCTTGAGCAGCATCTTGGCCATGCCGCTGCGGGTGCCGCTGGCGCAACCCACCACCACGGGGGCGGTTTTGGGGATTTCCGCCAGGCGCTTGCCCAGGTCGCCCAGCGGAATGTTCACCGTGCCCGGGGCACTGGCCGCCGCGAATTCCCCGACCGAGCGCACATCCACCAGCAAGGCCCCACGCGCCTTGAGCGCGGGCAGCATGGCCGCCACCCGGCGAGAGTTCCACCACTTGTAGCCAAACCACGCCACCAGCGCAAGCATGGGCCAGTAGTCCCTCAACCACGTTTGAATGTCCATCAAAGCTCCATTAAATAAAGTAGCTAACTATATATATAAATCAAGCGCTAAAGCCACTTTTTAAATAAAATTCAACCACAGGTATTGTCGCCCATTCAGCACAACACCCCGCACCGGCCACATGGGCTGCCTACACTGGTGACATGACCACACCCACCGACTACACCCCTCCCCGCGTCTGGACCTGGGATCAAGCCAACGGCGGCCAGTTCGCCAACATCAACCGGCCCATTGCCGGTGCCACACACGACAAGGCTTTGCCGGTGGGCAAACACCCGCTGCAGCTCTACTCGCTGGCCACGCCCAACGGTGTGAAGGTGACAGTCATGCTCGAAGAGCTGCTGGCCCTAGGCCACACCGGCGCTGAATACGACGCTTGGCTCATCCGCATTCACCAGGGCGACCAGTTCAGCAGCGGGTTTGTGGATGTGAACCCCAACTCCAAAATCCCCGCGCTGATGGACCGCAGCGGCCCCGAGCCCGTGCGCGTGTTCGAGTCAGGGTCCATCCTGCTGTACCTGGCTGAAAAGTTTGGTGCCTTGCTGCCCGTGGGGCCACAGAAGGTGGAGTGCATGAACTGGCTGTTCTGGCAAATGGGCAGCGCGCCCTACCTGGGTGGTGGTTTTGGTCATTTTTATGCCTATGCACCGACCAAGATGGAGTACCCCATCAACCGCTTTGCCATGGAAGTGAAGCGGCAGCTGGATGTGCTGAACCGCCGCCTGGCCGACAACCGCTACCTGGCCGGTGACGACTATTCCATTGCCGACATCGCCACCTGGCCCTGGTACGGTGCCACGGTCAAAGGATTGACTTACGAGGCTGGCGAATTTTTGTCGGTGCACGAATACACCCACGTCATCCGCTGGGCCGACGAGATTGCCAAGCGCCCCGCCGTGCAGCGCGGCCGCATGGTCAACCGCGCCACCGGCCCGCTGGCCCACCAGCTGCACGAGCGGCACGACGCCAGCGACTTTGACACCCGCACGCAAGACAAACTGCAAGCGCAGTGAGGCCACGCCATGTCGATGTCCAACGCCAAGCCCATAGGTGCGCCTACTGCACCTGCTGCACCCGCGCCCCTACAACTGAACATGCCGTCGCCCAGCGGCGAGCAACTCAAGGCTGCCCGGTTGGCCGCTGGGCTCAACCAGGCCCAGGCCGCCGAGCTGATGGGCTATTCGCTGCAAACCGGTAGCCGGGGTGGCCTGCAGTCGCGCACCTGGCAGGCGCTGGAAAGCCCCACCGACGACCGCCACATGCAAGGCCCGGTGTTCGCCATGTTTTTGCTGCTGACCGGGCAGCACCCGGACTTTGAACTGGTGCGCAAAGTGCCAGGGAATGTTGCAGGTGACGCGCCGAGAGAAACGTCTGGAGAAGCGCCATGAGCCCGCCGCCAAGCCTGATGGAAGGCGATGTGTCCCGCGTGATCCAGATGGCTTGGGAAGACCGCACCACGTTCGACACCATTGAGCAGCAATTCGGATTGAACGAGTCAGCGGTGGTCAGGCTGATGCGCCGCGAGCTGCGCCCAAGCTCGTTCAGGATGTGGCGCCAACGCATGGCCGGGCGGGTGACCAAACACCGCGCCCTGCGAGACACCGGGATGCCTTACCGCGACACCCACACCGCCGACCACCGGCGTCCCAACTGTTAGCGCGGCAGGGCCTGGTCAGCCCAGGTGCTGCCCCAAAAACCGCATACTGCGGTCCCATGCCAGTTGGGCCCATGCTGCGTCGTACTGCGTGGCAGGCAAGCGTGCCGCACCTTGGGCCGTTTCGTTGGCAAACGCATGGTGGGCCAGGTAACGGTGGGGCTCGTAGCGCACACCGGCATCGGCCAGCTTGGCATCCAGCGCATCGACGTTGGCAATGGCAAAAAACTGGTCCTGCATGGCCCAGTGCGCCATCAACGGGGACTTGATTTGTGTGGCATCCACGTATTCCAGCGGGGGCATGCCGTACCACACCACGGCGGCATCGGCCTCGGGCGTCATTGTGGACGCCAGCAGCGTCAGCGCGCCGCCCATGCAAAAGCCGGTGATGCCCACCTTGCCACTGCCCAGCTTGAGTGACTTGAGGTGCTGCACCGCACCGCGAATGTCCTGGCCAGCAGCCTCGCCAAAGTTCAGCCCGTCCATGAGGTGGTGGGCTTCTTCGGCTTCCACCGTGGCCTTGCCCCGGTACAAATCGGGCACCAGCGCGGTGAAGCCTGCGGCGGCAGCGCGGTCGGCCACGCCCTTGATCTGATCGTTCAGACCCCACCACTCCTGGATGACCACCAATGCGCCCACGGGGTTGGTGGCCTCAGCCAGGTAGCCGCTCACGGTTTGCCCGTCGGGGCGTTGAAACGAAATCATGTGGCCCATGTGTGTCTCCTTGTAGTTAAGGTTTGCATTTCGATACGCGCCGTTATTTTGGGGTGATTCGGTGACGGTGAATGCACGATGGCGGGTATGACCTTGATCACATGCAGTTCTGATGGATCGCACACCGTCCGCTGCATCGGGTGTTGTCGTCATCGCGTCTGTTCCGACAAGCAGCGGGTACAGCAAACGCATGTCACGTGGTTGAAACACCGGCAAGCTACCGTGTACCTCCATTCACTGAATCAGGTAACACGCATGCGCTCATTGTCATTGGCTTCCATCGCAATCGCCGCAACAACTCTTCTATCCGCGTGCGGCGGCTCAGACGGTGACGAATTTACCTACCCGGGCCCAGAAGGCGCAACCTTGGCTTACACCCAGTTGGCGAAGTTGGCCAACGGAACGGAAGTGCGCAATGGTGGTTTCGGCTCGGCCATGGCCAAGCACCCAACACTGCCCGGCCATTTTTATGCACTCACCGACCGCGGTCCGAACGCTGCAACCGCCGCAGGCGTCACACCATCGGGGATCATATTTGTCAGCCCCGACTACACCCCCCGCCTGGGACTGTTCAGGCTCAACGCGCAAGGTCAGGTCGAACTTGTGAAATCCACTTTGTTGCGCGACAGGAATGGCCGGGCGATTTCCGGGTTGCCCAACAAGAGCTTCGGTTCCACAGGCGAAACGCCATACCTCTTGGGCGGTGGTGTCGTTGCCCTTGACCCTGACAGCGACGGCCAAACGGGTTTTGACGAGAGTGGGTTGGATGCCGAAGGTTTGGTTGCGATGGCAGACGGTACGTTCTGGGTCAGCGATGAGTACGGACCACACATGGTGCATTTCAATGCGGATGGCCGCGAAATTGCGCGCATCAATCCTTTTGTGGCGGATACACGCAACAAAGCAGGTCGGGTTTTGCCAGCCGAGCTGTCACGTCGCTGGCCGAATCGCGGCATGGAGGGTTTGGCCGTGATGCCCGACGGCAAAACGCTGGTCGGCATCATGCAGTCAAACCTTTACAACCCAAACCGCACTGCAGCTGGCACGACAGACATCACCCGTATCGTCACCATCAATGTAGACAGCGGTGCTGTGGCGCAGTATCTCTATCGACAAGACGCGGCAGGTTTGGCCAACTCTGAAATCGTTGCACTTTCCGCCACGAAGTTTTTGGTGATCGAACGAGACACCAAATTTTTCGGCCGCGACACTGGCACGATTCGAAAGAACATCTACAGCATCGACCTGGCTGGCGCAACGAATGTGGATGGCAGCAACACTGCGTTGGTTAGCGCATCGGGGGGGCAACTCGTGCGCGACGCATCCACTGGACTGCTGCTCAGCAGCAAGACACTGGAACAGGTGATCAAAGATGCGGCTGTGGGAACCGATTTCTCGCCTGGATGGGCTGCACTGGCCGCACAGGGGATCAAACCCGTCGCCAAAACATTGGTCTATGACGCCGTCGCCGGACAGAAGTATCCACATGACAAGATGGAAGGCCTTTGGGTTATAGATGCCAATACGATCGGCATCATCAACGACGATGACTTCGCGATCGAACCCGATGGCCAGGGGGGTGTCCGTCAGAAGCTGCTGCACACCGGGAAGGCGGATGCGAACACGCTCTACGTGGTCAAGACGGCCAAACCCCTGTTCTGAGGTACTTTTCGGACCGCTGCAGCGCCGCAACGCAGGGATAGGATTTGAAGCAATCCCCCAGGATCGACGTTCTCGGAGGTGTTGTGGGTGAAGGACCCGTCACACCGTTACGCCTCGAGAACTGCTTCGACATACAGCTTCTCGACCATCACCATCAACACGACCATCAAGGGTGTTGCCAGGATCACGCCCGCCAACCCGAACAACAGGCCAAAGATCACAGCTGCAATGATTCCCAGCACGGCGGGCAGGTTGACTGCCCAACGCTGCACGAAGGGCATCAACAGATTGCCTTCTACCTGCTGGATTGCTACGCACAGCCCTGCCACGTACATGGCCTGTGTCGGTCCCTGGGTGAAGGCCAGCAGCACGGCCAGGATGCCCGATGCGATAGGGCCGAAAAACGGGATAAAAGCCAGCACGCCAGCGATGACGCCGATGGTCGCCGCCAGCGGTACACCCAGCACGGCCAGGCCGATGGCCGTGGCCGAGCCTACGAACAGCATCGAAATGCTCTGGCCAAAAAGCCAGCGTGACAGCACCTGTCCGCTGGCAAGCAGGGCGCCATCGACGACTTCGCGCCAAGCGGGCGGCACCAGCCGCACCACACCACGGCGGTAAAGCTGTGGGTCGGCCGCTAGATACACCCCCAGCACCAGCACCAGGCCGATACTGCCGACAGCACCGAGCGTGCGCGTGGCGGCATTGGCCACACTTGCCCATGGAAGGTCTTGCGCACTGATGCCGTCCCAGACATGAAGCGCAGCCTTGCCCAGCGACTGACCACGGGCCCAGGACATCAGTGCCGCCTTGGCTTCTGGCAGGCGCCGGGTGAGGTCCGCGCTCTGCGCCGCGAGGAGGTCACCAATCAGCCAGGACCCCAACACCAGCACGGTTAACGTCAGCACAACGGCGGCGGCCACAGCCAATTGGTGGTTCAGACGCAGAAAGCGCTGCAGCGGTACCGCAAAGGCCTGCAAGGCCACAGCGACGATCACCGCGCCGAACATCAGCAAAAGCACATCCGAGAGCTGCCAAGCCAGCAGGCCCAATACGATCAGCAGAGTGGCCAGCGCCAAGGGGCGGCAGCGCGTGGCCGAGATGTCAGTGGGCGTTGGTTTGGATGTCATTTCTTGGGCGTTGAATTGAAGGGTGAGGCCTGATGGCGCCCGGCCCACAGCCACCCGCTCCCCTGCGCGCCCCGCTCAGCCACATTGGCTGTGGCTTGTAAGTCGTTGGCACCAATCTCGGTGAGCCGTCGAGCGGCCGTTTGGGTAGAAACTCCCGTTCCCAGGTCGACAGCGAGTTTGTCCGCAACGTGGGAGGCATCCATAACCGACCAGTCGCTGTCCGCACCGGCTACGAAGCTCATTTGCAGCGACTCCGGGGGGTGATTCAACCGACCATCAACATGGCATCTTGTCAGTTGTCGATTTATTCGTTGGACAAAGCGGCGCTGGCTGATACGTTTTATGGGTGGCATCCCATACGTTGCAGCACCTATCCGCTTCAGTCAGTGCGATAGCGAACATTCCGCCGGAGTCGAGACACACATCAATCCCCATAGCCACGTACCAGCCCGCCCCAACTGGTACTCCCCGCGGTTTCCTCCCAGGGGTTACCTAGCCCACAGCACACACGGCTGGCACCTGGCCACAGGGCTGAAGGCGGATGAGGCCACTGGACCGCGGGTACGCAAAACCACGCCTGATTCGTTTTTGCGCACCCCTGCTGTAGTTGCTGACGCAACTCGGCACTGCCGAGCTGGTGATCTGCGGCATGCGCACCGAATTCTGTGTGGACACCACCAGAACGCCACGCTGTGCAACACCAGCAGCTTTGGACCACGGGTGCGGGCTGTGGCGACGGGGCGCATGGTTTTCCATTGATCAGAGGACGGGGCGGCAAGCTGGCTGGCGTCAGCCTGCGTAGGACAACGAGGTGCTGGTATCCACCGTGTACATGCGCGACTTCACCGTGCTCACAAAGTGGTACGTGCCCTTCGCCTCGGTGGGCGTGAAGCGCATCAGCAAAAAGCCACGACGCGAGGTGTCTGCGTAACGCAGGTCATCCACCACGCTTTCGTAGATCTGCTTGGTTTGGGCTGGTGGGATGGCCGCCAGGTATTCTTCAAAGCCGGGCGAACTCACGCTGCTGGTGGCAAATTCCTGGCCCACCACGGTGCCGTTGACCAACGTCAGGCGGCTGCACCAGGCGTTGTGTGTGTCACCGGCCAGCACCACCAGCTTCTTGCCCAGCTGGGCAGCGGTTGACAGCAGAATTTCGCGCTCTACCGGGTAGCCGTCCCACGCATCGAGGTTGTAGCCCAGCTTGGGGTTGAGTTTGGGGTCGAGCAATGCTTTCTGTGCGGCGGTGAGCATGGCGGGGGCTTGCGCAGCAGTGGCTTTGGCCGTGAGGTACTCGGTAATGGCTGTCTGCCCCGCCGCCAGCGCGGCGGGGCTGGTGTTGTCGGGGTTGAGGTGCGTCAGGATGCTGACCGGAAATTCCATGCGCGCCATCAGCACCTGCTGCCCCAGTACCTGCCAGGTGGCTTTGGAGGCTGCCAGCTGGGCCTGCAACCACTGCAGCTGTGCGCCGCCCATGATGCTGCGGCTGGGTGACAACAATGTGGCCTGCGCGGTGGCGGCGGTGGCGGGGTTGAGGAGTTCGGCAAATTCAACTTGTTTGTCGCGCCCGATCACCCGGGTGTCGAGCATGTGCAACGCGGCCAGGCCGCCGAAGTCGAAGCTGCGGTAGATCTTCATGAGGTTGTTCGCATCGGGCGCACGCACGGGCATCCACTCGTGCCAGGCTTGCATCGCGGCTGCGCGGCGCGCTGCAAAGGTCCCTTCGGTGGCTGATGAGTGGTTCTCAGCACCGTCTTTGTAGGTGTCGTTGGCCACTTCATGGTCGTCCCACACGGCAATCAGTGGCAGGCTGGCGAAAAACACCTTGCTGTCCGGATCCGATCGGTACTGGGCATAGCGTTTGCGGTAGTCGGCAAGGGTCACGCACTCGTTGGCAGGGTCCGATACGCGGCCCAGCGTTTTGGCATCGGCACTGGCGTAGCCATCGGCGGCGTACTCGTACATGAAGTCCCCCAGGTGCACCGCAAACTGGGGCGCGGCCTTGTTGGCTTCTGCGTACACGTTGAAGTAGCCGGCCGGGTAGTTGGAGCAGCTGAACACCGCCATCGACAAGCTGGATGCACCTGCGGCCGGCAGGGTACGCGTACGCCCCACGGGGGAGATGGTGCTGCCCGAGCGGAAGCGGAAGAAATAGTCTTTGCCCGCAGCCAGGCCGGTGGCATCGGCCTTGGCGGTGTGGCCGGTGGATGCCGTGGCTTTGACGCTTCCGCTGCTGACCAGGGTGGCAAAGGTGGCATCGGTGGCCACTTCGTAGGTCAACGCCACATCGCCACTCTGACCTGGAACCTGGGCATGTGTCCAAAGCATCACGCGGTCGGCCAAGGGGTCGCCACTGGACACGCCGTACTGGAACGCAGGCTGCTCTCCATCGTCTGCGCCACCACAAGCGGTCAGCCATGGGGCTGCCCCCAACGCGGCGGACACGGAAGCAAGGCGAATGACAAATTGGCGGCGGGAAGCTTGGGGCATAGGGCACCTGACAGGAGGGTTGACGCGCTCTCCAGACCGGGGAGCGAACAAACCCCACTTATGCATGGCGCCCGTGACACCGCTGTGAACCCCTCAACCACACGTCACCAGCCGGGCTGCTGCACGAGACGCTTCGCCGGTTGATGCTGTTGGCACCGCCGCCGCAGGGCCCGGACCGATCAGGGCGCGTTGCGATCGAGGCCAGTGGCGGTCAGTGCTCGCGCCTGGCCATGCGCGCGCCCACATGCACCTCACCCCGCGCCTGTGCCAGCTCGGTCTGGCGCTGGCGTTCGGCCAGGTTGACTTTGTGTTCGGGGGTGGTCTGGTCGTGGCAATGGGCGCAGCTCACGCCCTTCACGTAGTGGGGCGACGTTTTGTCGACCTCGGTCAGCGGCCAGCGGCAGGCGCGGCACAGCTCCAGCGGGCCGGGTTTGAGGCCATGGCCCACGCTCACGCGCTCGTCAAACACAAAGCACTCGCCCTGCCACATGCTCTGTTCGGGCGGCACTTCTTCCAGGTACTTCAGGATGCCGCCTTCCAGGTGGTACACCTCGTCGAAGCCGCGCATTTTCATGAGCGCGGTGGACTTTTCGCAGCGGATGCCACCGGTGCAGAACATGGCCACCTTGGTTTTTTTGCTTTCACCAGGCGCTGCGGCCTCCAGCCCCGGCTGGGCATCCAGCCAGGCGGGCAGCTCGGTGAAGGTCTTGATGTTCGGGTTGATGGCCCCTTGAAAGGTACCCACCGCCACCTCGTAGTCGTTGCGGGTGTCGATGACCACCACATCCGGGTCGGCCAGCAAGGCGTTCCACGCTTGGGGCTTCACGTACTGGCCCACCGTTTGGGTGGGGTCCAAGCCAGGCACGCGCAGGGTGACGATTTCCTGCTTCAGCTTCACCTTCATCCGATAAAAGGGCGGGTGTGGGCTCCACGACTCTTTGTGGGCCAGTTGAGCCAGGCGCGGGTCAGACCTGAGGTGGGCCAACACCGCCCGCACACCGGCCTCAGGCCCGGCAATGGTTCCGTTGATGCCCTCGGGTGCCAGCAGCAAAGTGCCTTTGACCCCGTGAGATTCACAAAAAGCCTGCAACGGATCGCGCCACTGGGCACAGTCGGGCAGGCTGACGAAACGGTACAGCGCCGCCGTCAGGTAGGTGGCTTCGCCTGGGGCTAGGGTGCCGCTGTGGGCAGCGGGTTGGGGGTCTGTCATGTCAAAGGCGGGCCAGAAGTTCGGCCTTTTTGGTTTGGTACTCGTGGTCGGTCAGCACGCCCTTGCGGGCCAGGTCAGCGAGCCGCTCCAGGGTGGCAAAAATGTCGGCCTCGGCGCCGGTCGCCAGGCGCTGGGGCTGTCCGCCGCCGCTGTGTACCTCTGGCACGGGCATGGACGGTGGGGCTTGCCAGGCGAGCGCATCTGGCTGCGGCGACATTGCTGCCTGTGGTGCCCGCCCATTGACCGACACCACCGGCAACTGCGTCACGGCCACCTGGCCGTATTGGCTGCTGAAGGTCATGCCCGCGCCGCCAGACTGCTGCTGCGAGAAGCCACCAATCTGGTGGTCCAGGGTGTCATAGATGGTGACGGTGCCGTTCTCTTCGATGGCCAGGCGGCAGGCCTGGGCAAAGTAGGCGTAGCGGCTGGAGTTTTGGGCACCGGTGCTGGTGGGCCAGCGCAATTCAGGGCCCCACCAGTCGGGGGGTGGCGGTTCAAACAGGCTGCTGCCAGTTTGGTAGGGGTCGGAGTGGCGGGCATGCCAGCCGCTGTCTTGGGACTGCACCGAGAAATAGCCCGTCCAACCGCTCCCCTGGGACTGAGACTGGAAACTGCCGGTCTGCACCAGATCGGGCTGGTTGGCCACCAGCAGCGCCAGCTCGCCGCATAGGCTATCGACCCGCCCCTTCAGGTGGTTGTTGAACATGTCGGAGACCATGGTCATGCCGCCCGACATCCACTGACCAGAGCCACTGAACTCGGCGTGGTTGAACTGGGCCATGTGGCCGTTACCGCAGATGACAGCGTCCAGCATATGGGCCACAGCCTCTGTGCTGAAGCCGTGGCGCTGGGCAATGTCTTGAAGGGCCAGTTGACCGGCACTGGAAAGTTGTCGCATGAGGGATTCCTGCCCTCAGCACGAACACAAGGTTCGCAAGCCACGGGGTTGTGGCAGTGGCTGGGGCGTTGGTCGGCATGCTACCCCAGCCACCCGCACAGGGCGAGATCAGGCCTTTTTGGCGTAGGCCGAGCACCAGCCTTTACCGGCAACTTGCTTGCCCGGGAAAATGCCGCAGCCAGCCGCTGCATCGGTGGCTTTGCCCTGGTACAGCGCACAGTTGCTGCACAGTTGCCCAACGGCGTATTTGGGGTACTTGGCCTTGTCCACCTTGGTGGCATCGGCCTTGTAGCCCAGGCTCATGGCTTGGGCGTCGGTCTCCACCACCATGGGGGGGGCAGCCTGTGCGGTAGCTGCCACGCCCAGCATGCTGGAGGCGGCCGCGACTTGCATGATGAACACGCGGCGGGTAGGAACGGACTGGTTCAATGTGGACTTCACGAAAAGCTCTCCTGGATCACCAGAACATACTGGCAGGAGTACACGTTACCGGCCACAGAGTTACCGCCACATTAAGACAGACTGGCAGCGTCGGGCAAACGGGGCGCTTGGCCCACCGCCCGAGGGTTTACGCCGCCAGTACCCGCAACAGCCAGGTGTTCAGCTCGGCCACCTCCTGCGCGCAGACCGAGTGCTCCATGGGGTAGCCGTGCCATTCGACGGCATAGCCCAGGTCTTGCAACACCCTGCAGGAGGCGATGCCGCGCTCGGGCAGCACCACGCTGTCGCCCGTTCCATGCGCCATGAAAATGGGCACATGCTGATTGGCGATGCTGCGCTCCTGGGCAGTGGTGTCGGCCAGCGGCAAATAGCCCGACAGGCCAACCACACCCGCCAGGCGCTGTGGCGCCCTCAACCCTGCCATCAGGGCCATGGCACAGCCTTGGGAAAAACCCATCAGCACCGTGCGCCGGGCCGGAATACCCCGCTGAACCTCACGGTCCAGCAAGGCCTGTACCTGCTGGCAGGCGGCGCGCAGACCAGGCACGTCTTCGCGCCGGGGCACCCCTGGGGCACTGGGCGGCGGGTAGATGTCGTACCAAGCCCGCATGGCATAGCCGCCATTGAGGCTGACGGGGCGCACCGGGGCATGGGGCAGCACCCAGCGCACCGAGCCGATGGCGCTCAGGTCCACCTCATGGGCAATGGGTGCAAAGTCGTGGCCATCGGCCCCCAGGCCGTGCAACACCACCACACTGGCCACCGGGGGGGCAGACGGGTCTGCCCCGGTGGTGAACTCAATGGCTTCCAAACCCATAAAATCTCCTTCAATACGTAAAATTAAATAGCTAACTATTCAATAAATACAAGCGTTAAAGCACATTTTTATGTATATTTCTCATCGGCAGGTACTGCCACTGGTTCGCCAGCATCCGGCACAGGTGGCGGCGATGGACGCGCCGAGGCATCAGCATCGGCATCGGCATGGGTGCCTGCCGCCGCAGCGGCGCTGCGCTGCCAGTGGCCGGGCTTGGGCAGCAGCTCGACATAGGCCGCAGGGGCACCAGCCTTGGCCAGCGCGTCCAGCGTGGGCATCAGCTGTGCAGCGTGCAGCGCCTCGGCGTTGTCTTTGTCAGGGCCCAGCCTGCAGTCGAAGTCCCAGAAGTCGGCGCCTTCGGGTGGCGGCGTACGCCGCTGGCGCTTGATGTACTTGCGGATGTCGTGCTTGACCGCTTCGAGCACCCGGTCCGGGTGCTTGCCTTCGGGGCGCAGGGGGTAATTTTTTCTCATGGCAACCTTGGTTTCAGAGCATCGATTATGGGCGCCACAGCCTCCGTGCCACACCTACCCCTGCCCCTGCACCCACCCAGCGTGGGCCATGGCGGTGCGATCCCGGCCCGGTGCGCCGCCTTACACTCCCACCCCTTGCCCGCCCACCAGCGTCGGCCAACGCCCACCATCCCTCATGCACCCAGGGCCTCCCTGCCCCACCAGACACCATGCCCACCCCGTCCTTCTCGACCACGGGCCTCAGGCCCGAGCTGCTGGCCGCCCTGCCATTCAAACCGCCCGCATCCCCCACCCCGGTACAGGCGCAGGCCATTCCTGCGGTGCTGCGCGGGCTGGACATGCGGGTATGCGCCCCCACCGGTTCTGGCAAAACCGGCGCTTTTGCCTGGCCCTTGCTGGACCGGCTGCTGGACACCGCTGCCCCCTCGGCCGCAGCCATGCCGCACAGCCGCCCCATGCGGGCGGTGGCGCGCAAGCCCAGGGTGCTGGTGTTGGTGCCCACCCGGGAGCTGGCCACACAGGTCGGGACCACCTTTCGGGAGACGGCCAACCGCTTGCCGCTGGACGTGCGGGTCACCGTGGTGTTTGGCGGCGTCTCCATCAACCCCCAGATGCTGGGCCTGCGGGGCGGCACCGATGTGGTGGTCGCCACCCCAGGGCGGCTGCTGGACCTGCTGGCTGTTCATGCGCTGACCCTGGACGGGGTGCAGTCGCTGGTGCTGGACGAGGCCGACCGCCTGCTAGACCAGGGCTTCGCGGACGAATGGGCGCGCATCGAACGCTTGCTGCCGCGTCAGCGGCAAAACCTGTTGTTCTCGGCCACGTTTTCCCCGGAGGTACAGGCCCTGGCCGATGGGCTGCTGCGCGAGCCGCAGCTCATCGAGGTGCTGCCGCAGGCCGAGTCGGCACCCGACATCGTGCAGCGCGCCGTGGCGGTAGACCCCAAAGAGCGCACCCAACTCCTGCGCCACCTGGTGGACACCGAGCACTGGCGGCAGGTGCTGGTGTTTGTGGCCACGCAGCACGCCGCCGACATCGTCTCTGAAAAGCTGCGCAAGGCGCGCATCAGTGCCGAGCCTTTCCATGCCGGCCTGAGCCAGGGCAAGCGCACCCAGGTGCTGGCCGATTTCAAGCTCAGCCGGGTGCGGGTGGTGGTGGCCACCGACGTGGCCGCGCGGGGCCTGGACATTGCCGAGCTGCCCGTGGTCATCAACTACGACCTGCCACGCAGCGCCGACGACTACACCCACCGCATTGGCCGCACTGGGCGCGCGGGCGCACTGGGTCTGGCGGTCAGCTTTGTCACGCCCGAGGCCTCGGCACACTGGCAACTTTTGGTCAAGCGCCACAGCCTGGACGTGCCAGTGGAGGTGGTGGGGGGCTTTGAGCCCACCCCGGCAACGGATGAGCGGCTCTTGGCCGCGCCACCCGTGCAGCCAGCATTGCCCGCCACGTCCAACGCCACTGGCGGACTGGACCCGGCTGGCGGCATCAAGGGTCGCCGCCCCAGCAAAAAAGACAAACTGCGCCAACAGGGCACACGCTGAGCTTCACTGCCCTCAAGCCACCCCCACCCGGCGGGCGCCTCAGGGTGGCGGAGATGGAGCGTGCGGACGCTCTGCACGCTTGATGCGGTACATGATCTGGTCCGCGCGGTGCAGCAACTGGTCAAGCTCGGTGTCTTGCCCACTGAACACGACGCCGCCCATGGCCGCACTCGACCGGCTCCAGCGCAGCGTGGGGTGGGCCGGGTCGGCCACAGTCAGCTCGTAGGGCTGGGCCAGCCGGTCGCTCAGCTTGGCCTGGATGGTGGACAACTGGGCCAGCGCCTGCTTCTGGTCTGCACCCAAGTCAGACAGCAGCACCGCAAACTCGTCGCCGCCCAGCCGCGCCACCGTGTCAGCCTCGCGCACCAGGGCCAGCATGCGCTGTGCCACCTGCCTGAGCAAACCGTCGCCGAACTCATGGCCATGGGCGTCGTTCAAAGCCTTGAAGTGGTTCAGGTCCACAAACAGCAGGCCTCCCCAGCGCTCATGGCGCTGAATCAGGGCCAGCGCCTGCTGCCAGCGGTCCCGAAACAGCTGCCGGTTGGGCAAACCGGTCAGGGCATCGTGGTTGGCGTCCTTCCAGTAGGTTTGCTCACGCAGCTTCTGGTCGGTGATGTCGAACTGAATGCCCACGTACCCCAGCATGTCCCCGTTGGCACCCCGAATCGGGTCGATGGCCAGTTGGTTCCAGAAGGGCTGGCCGTTCTTGCGGTAGTTGAGAATGGCCCCCCGAAACGGCAGCCCCGCAGACACCGCGTCGCGCAGGGCGGCCTGCATGACCGGATCGGTATCACCACCTTGCAACAGGCGGCAACTGCGGCCCATGATCTCGTCACGCCGGTAGCCCGTGAGCCGCTCAAAGCCCTTGTTGACAAACTGCACCCGGCGGTCGGGTGCGGCAATCAGAATGCCCTGCTCCAGGCAGTCGAGGGCATGCTCGCGCCGGGCCAGCTCGGTGAGCTGGGTGGCTAGCTGGGCCTGGTTGTCGTCCAGCTGCCGGGACTGGTCGGCCAGCGAGCGGTGGTGGGCAGCGGCGTCTGCCTCCAGGTGGCGCTGGTGGGTCATGAGGTCTGCGCGCTCTTGCTCCAGCTTGTCCACGGCCCTGCGCACCTGGCCGACCATGGGCCGAAAAATCAGGGCGGCTTCCAGCGCCAGCAGCAGCAGCGTCAACAGCCAGATGGTGGTTTCCACCGAGCGCAGGCGGGCAATGGCAGCCTCCCCCTCGCGCTGGTACTGGCCCACCATGGCGTCGAGCTGCGTCAGAAAATCGCCTCTGGCCATGGCCACCAGCAGCAGCAGTGTGGGGTGGTCCGGGTGGCGCTCGGCCTCTGGCACGGCCAACCAGTCCCTGGCCAGGCCCAGGTAGCGGCGCACCTCGCGGTCCAGCCGGCCTTGAGGGCCAAAGTACAGACCACGCACCGTGTCTGAGAGCGTGGCGGGCAAATTCAGCTGCGCATTGCCCTCGGTCAGGCCCAGGTGAGAGCTTTCCATCAGAGAGACGGCGCGCGCCATGTCGGCCTGGGCCTTGATGGGGTCGCGCAGCAGCGCCATGGCCAGCATGGCAGTCCGTTGGCTGAGCATGCGCTGGCGGCCGCTGACGTTGACCAGCGCGGCCGTGCTCTCCTGCGAGTCAATCACCAGGTGCAGACTGATCCACGCACCCGTGCTGGCCATCGCCACCAAAGACAGTGCCAGCACATAGCGCCAGGTCAAAGACCGCAGCAGACGAGGATCAACCAACAAGCCGACTACCCCCTGAAAAAGCTCAAACGATACACGCCCTCAGCGCACCGGCGCACCCAGCTCGAACCAGCGCCCGATCAGCGCCCGCTCCTCGGGGGTGATGCCCGTCGAGTTGCTCATGGGCATTTGCTGGGTCACCACCACCTGCTGGTACACCGCCTGGGCGTGCAGCTGAAGAGCCTCGGGCAGGTCCAGGCGAACGTTTTTCAGTTGCACCTGCTCACCATGGCACTGGTAGCAGCGCTGGGCCAGCACGGGCTGCACCTGGGCATACCCCACACTGGCGGGCACAGCCACCGGCGCGGGCCGGGGGGCGGGTGCCATGGCCACTATGGTGGCCAGCACCAGCAGCACGCCCACCACCGCGTAAGGCAACGGGTAGCGGTTGCGCCCCAGCTTGTACCCATGGCGCAGCACAAAATACTGGCGAATGGCCGCACCCGCCAGCATCATGACCACCAGCACCAGCCAGTTGTGCGGGTGGGTGTACAAAAAACTGTAGTGGTTGCTCAGCATGGCAAAAATGACGGGCAGCGTGAAGTAGGTGTTGTGCACACTGCGCTGCTTGCCCCGCTTGCCATGGATGGCCAGCGAGGCCGGGTCCACCTTGACCTCCGCACCCATGGCCGCCACCACCTTGCGCTGGCCCGGAATGATCCAGAAAAACACGTTGGCACTCATAGCCGTGGCAATCATGGCGCCCACCAGCAAGAAGGCCGCCCGCCCGGCAAACAGCTCGGTGGCCAGCCACGACGCCAACGCAATGACCCCAAACACCAGCGCACCAACGATGGCGTCTCCATGCTTGCGAAAGCCGAACACGCGGCAAATGCCGTCGTACAACAGCCAGAACACCACCAAAAACGCCAGCGCCGCAGCGACGGCTGTGGGCGGGGCCCAGTCCATCACCGATTTATCGATGAGGTAGGTGCCCGCATTCCACACGTACAGCAGCACAAACAGAAAAAAGCCCGACAGCCAAGTGGAGTAGCTCTCCCAGTAAAACCAGTGCAGGTGGGTGTGGATTTTTTTGGGCGCCACCATGTACTTTTGCGGGTTGTAAAACCCGCCACCGTGCACCGCCCAGATGGCACCGTCCACCCCTTTTTCCAGCAAGTCGGGCGAAGTGGGCCGAATCAGGTTGTTGTCCAGAAAGACAAAATAGAACGACGAGCCAATCCAGGCAATGGCTGTGATGACGTGCACCCAGCGCAGCAGCAGGTTGGCCCAATCCAGCAGGTAGGTTTCCAAAGCGGTTCTCCCAAGGACTCACCACTGCGGGCGCTGTGAGCCACTGTCGGGTCGCGGTCTGGTGGCCCCACCGGGCGCACCAGCAATCTGTCCATCGCACCGCTGCGACCAAAAACAAAGTGTATACAGTTCGAGTGGCCAGGCGCTGACCACGGCACGCTGCCTGTGCCAGCAGCGGTGGCTATGCCTATGCCTGTGTCTGTGCCGACTGAGGCAACTGTGTGGCAGCCTCAGCTCACAGGCCGAACACTTGCAACAACTGTGCCGTGACCGAAGCAGCCACCACCGCGGGCTGCTTTCCCACAATGCCGGGCAGCCCAATGGGGCAGGCCACCTGCGCCCACTCAGCCGGCTCAAAGCCGCGCGCTGCCAGCCGGTGCTGAAAGCTCGCCCACTTGGTGCGGCTGCCGATCAGCCCTATCCATCGAAGGTCGGCCTGGTGGCGCTGGCGCAGCAGGCACTCCACCAGCACATCCAGGTCTTCTGCATGGCTGAAACTCATGATGAGCACCGCACTGCCGGGGGCCAGATCGCGCACCGCGGCCTGCACCGGGTCAGAGTGCTCGCAGCACACCCATGCGGGCACCTCATCGGGAAAAATCCCGTCGCGGCTGTCGATCCAGGTCAGCGCCACCGGCAGGGGCGACAGGGCACGCACCAGCGCCTGCCCCACATGCCCACCGCCAAACAGGGCCACTGGCGGGCGGGGCGGTGCCAGCTCGGTGCCCAGCGCCACCACATCGTGCACCGTGACCGGGCGCAGCGCCACATGCACCACACCACCGCAGCACTGGCCCAACGCAGGCCCCAGCGCATGGCGCTGCTGCACCTGCAAAGGCGCACCGGCCAGCGCCGAGCGGGCATGCGCCGCCACCTGCCACTCCAGGTTGCCGCCACCGATGGTGCCCACCTGGCCACTGGCGAACACCGCCATCCACGCCCCCGGCTCACGCGGCCCTGAGCCTTGTACCTGCGCCACCGTGACCAACACCGCGGGCTCTTGCGCCAGGCGCGCCAACAACACCGACAAATCGTTCAAAATCTCTACTCCCATGCCACCTGACCACTGCTTGCTGCTGCACCACGCTGCCCCGGTTCCTGTCCCACTTTCCGGGGCGATGGCCAAGGGCAACGCGGGCCAGTATGCCCGCACCCGGCGCAGTTCCACATGACCCCTTTGCCACCTGTGACATGACCCAAACTCCCCAAACCCGTGCCACCCGCTCCAGCTTTTGGAGCCTGCCCGTGGTGGGCGCGGCCATTTTGGCTGGCTGCGCCTCACCCATTCCACCGGCACCGCCACCCGCCGTGCCCGCACCGCCTCCGCAGGCAGTGATCGTTGCCCCGCCACCGCCACCCGTGGACGAGACCCCGCGCGGAGCGCCCTCGCAGGCGCGCACACCCCGCGAATACCGGACCGATGCCGCCGGCCATCTCTACGCCCGCAACCGCGACCGGATTTACACGGGGAAAATGCCCCCGCTGCTCTACGCCGTTGGGGTGCTGCAGGTGCATGTGGACACCCGGGGCCAGGTCAGTGGCCTGAGCTGGATGCGAGCGCCCAACCACGCCCCAGAGGTGATGGCCGAAATCGAGCGCACGGTGCGCCAGGCTGCGCCCTACCCGGTATCGCCCGCGCTGGGCCGCGTGACCTACACCGACACGTGGCTGTGGGACCGCAGCGGGCGCTTTCAACTCGACACCCTGACCGAGGGCCAATTGGGCGAGATGCCATCACGCGCCTCCCGGCTGGCCAACCCACCGGTGGCGTCCCCCGTGGCGGCAGCCAGGGCAACACCCCAACCCAACCGGCGCCCGGCCGCCAAACCGCCAGCGACCAGTTGCAAAGGCAACCAACGCGCCACCTGCTGAAGCAGGCGGCCAGCCCCATCGGTAGTCAGGGGCGCTTGAGCGCCTCACACGCCATCAAAATCCGCTCGGGCGTGGCCGGTGCATCCATGTGAACCACCTGTGTGTGGTTGGCCGTGGCGCTGACCGCGTCGCGCAACGCGAAGAAGGTGGACAGCGCCAGCATCAGCGGCGGCTCGCCAGTGGCTTTGCTGCGGAACGGTGTGGGGCGGGTGTTCTGGTTCTCGAACAGCGCCACGTTGAAGTGCTCGGGCACGTCACCTGCCACCGGGATTTTGTAGGTGCTGGGGCCGTGGGTGAGCAGCTTGCCCCTGCCTTTACCTTGCGCATTGCCGTGCAGATCCCAAATGCACTCTTCCATGGTCAGCCAGCCCATGCCTTGGATGTAGGCCCCTTCGACCTGGCCCTTGTCGATGGCGGGGTTGATGCTCTGGCCCACGTCCTGGACGATGTCCACGGCTTTCACCCAATATTCGCCGGTGCGGGTGTCGATTTCCACCTCGCTCACTGACGCGCCGTAGCAGTAGTAGTAGAACGCCTTGCCATTCAGCGTGGCGAAGTCGTACTTGATTTCGGGGGTCATGTAAAAGCCCGTAACCGACAGGCCCACGCGGTCCAGCCAGGCTTGCTTGGCCAGGGCGGGCCAGGCCACTTTTTTGGCCTCTTTTTGGCCTATTGCGCTTTTATCAATTGCGTGGTCAGCTACAAATTCAATATCACTGGCATCGCAACCCAGCATGCGGGCGGCCACTGGGGCCAGGCGCTCGCGCATCTGCGCGGTGGCGTTCATGATGGCCGCGCCGTTGATGTCGGCCCCGCTGGAGGCCGAGGTGGCCGAGGCGTTGGGCACCTTTTGTGTGTCGGTGCCGGTCACGCGCACGCGGCTGACCGGAATGCCCAGCCCGTCGGCACACACCTGGGCCATTTTGGTGTTCAGGCCCTGGCCCATTTCGGTGCCACCGTGGTTGACGCTGACCGAGCCGTCCATGTAGATGTTGAGCAGCGCACCGCCCTGGTTCAGCATGGTGGCGGTGAAGCTGATGCCAAACTTCAGCGGCACCAGCGCCAGCCCACGCTTGCGGCGTTTGTTGGTGGCGTTGAAGGCGGCCACTTCCGCACGGCGCTGGTCGTAGCGGGCGCTGGCGGCCACCTGGTCGATCACCTTGTCGCCCACCCAGTCTTCAATCAGCTGGTTGTATTGGGTGGTCATGGTGGCGGGGTCGCCAGACACGGCCGGGTCTTTGTACAGGTTGAGGCGGCGCACTTCCAGCGGGTCTTTGCCCAGCGTGTTGGCAATCTGCTCGATCACCGTCTCGATGCCGAACATGCCCTGCGGGCCACCAAAGCCCCGGAAGGCTGTGGCGCTTTGCGTGTTGGTTTTGCAGCGGTGGCTGACCAGCTTCAGTGCGGGGATGTGATAGCAGTTGTCGATGTGCAAACAGGCGCGGTCGTTCACCGGGCCGGAGTAGTCGATGCTGTAGCCGCAGCGCGAGGCCAGGATGATGTCCGCGCCCAGGATGCGGCCGTTGTCGTCAAAGCCCACCTCGTAGTCGATGCGGAAATCGTGCCGCTTGCCGGTGATGCGCATGTCGTCGTCGCGGTTGACGCGCAGCTTCACCGGCTTTTGCAGCTTGAACGCCGCCAGCGCGGCACTCTGGCTGAAGATGCTGGCGTTGCCCTCTTTGCCACCGAAGCCACCGCCCATGCGGCGGCAGATAACTTCCACGTCGTTGGTGGTGAGGTTCAGTGCGGCAGCGGCTTCGCGCTGGTTGCCGTCGGGGTGCTGGGTGGACACATACAGCGTCAGTTGCCCGTCTTCACGCGGCACGGCGTAGGTGATCTGGCCTTCCAGGTAAAACTGCTCCTGCTGGCCGGTGCGGGTGGTGCCCTTCACTTTGTGGGGAGCGGCGGCTATTGCCGAGGCGGCATCGCCACGGACGATGCCTTTGGCGGGCATGACAAAGCTGTTGGCCGCCATGGCTTCTTCCACGGTCAGGATGGCGGGCAGCTCGCGCACCTGCACCTTGGCTTTGTGGGCGGCTTCGCGGGCGTACAGCATTTCGCGCGCCACCACCACGGCCACGGCCTGGCCCAAGAACTCGACCTTGCCATCGGCCAGAAACGGGTCGTCGTGGATGATGGGGCCGCAGTTGTTTTCACCCGGAATGTCTTTGGCGGTGTACACCGCCACCACACCGTGCTCGCGCAGGATGGCTTCGCGGTCAATGCCCTCGCCCAGCAGCTCGCCGTGGGCCACAGGTGAGGTGATGAGGGCTGCGTACAGCGTGCCGCGCAGCTCGGGGATGTCGTCGGTGTAGGTGGCCTCGCCGGTCACGTGCAGCGTGGCCGATTCGTGAATGATGTCTTGGCCTTGTTGGTTTGCCTGGGCCAGCACTTGGAGGGGAGTGGGTGCGTTCATGGTGTTCTCCGGGTTCAGGCTGTGGCCAGGGTGTGTGCAGACTGCGCTTCGGCTGCGTCTTCCACAAATTCCAGCACCAGGTTGCGGGCGACCAACGAGCGGTAGGCCCAGGTGGCCCGCAGGCCGTCGCGGGCGATGAAGCTGGCGGCAACGGCCGCGTCCAGCGCCTCGGTGGTCACGTCAGCAGGGGCTTTGCCTTCCAGCACGGCTTCCAGCTTGGGCGCACGGCAGGGCGACGGGGCCAGGCCGTTGTAGGCCACCTTCACGTTTTTCAGTTTGCCGCCGGTCAGGCTGAACGACATGGCGCAGCAGGTGGCTGAAATGTCTTGCTCGAAGCGCTTGCTCACTTTATGGGCACGGAAGGTCTGCCCCGCAGTCGGTTTGGGCAACTCAATGGCCTCAATGAACTCACTGGGCTGCAGCACGGTTTGCTTTTGGCCGGTGTAGAACTTGTCCAGCGCCACGGTGCGTTGCTTGTCGCCCCGGCGCAGCACCAGCGTGGCGCCCAGCGCCAACAGGCAAGGCATGCTGTCACCAATAGGCGAGCCGTTGGCAATGTTGCCTGCCAGCGTGGCGGTGGCGCGGATGGGTGGCGAGCCAAAGCGGCGCAGCACCTCGGCAAAGTCGGGCAAGACATCTTTCACCAGCGCCAACACGGTTTCCAAAGACACCATGGCCCCGATGCGCCAGGCCTTGGGGCCCTCGGCCACGGCCTTCAGCTCGGCCACGTTGCCCAGGTAGCAAATGTGGCCGGGGCGGGCGAACTGTTTGTTGACCTGCAACCCAATTTCAGAGCTACCGGCCAGCAAGGTGGTGCCGGGGTTTTTCACCAGGTAGTCGGCCACCTCGGCCAGCGTGGCGGGGCTGACGAACTCGCTGCCCTTCTTGGTGCGCACCACGGGCTGCACCACAATCTCGCCGTCCAGGCTGTAGGTGGGGTGCGTGGCGCGTTTGATCTCTTTCAGCAGCGGCACATCGGCGCTGCTGTCAATCTTCAAACTGGCGGGGTCGGTCGCCAGCGCGGTGCTGCACGCCTGTTGGGTGGCTTGGATGATGGGCTGGTACCCCGTGCAACGGCACAGGTTGCCGCTGAGGGCATCGCTGATTTCCCCACGGCTCAAACCCTGGCCCCGGCCAGGCACCACCTGCACCACATGCGCCAGGCTCATGACGATGCCGGGTGTGCAAAAGCCGCACTGGCTGCCGTGGCACTTCACCATCGCGTCCTGCACCGGGTGCAGCGTGCCGTCGGGTTTTTTCAGGCTCTCGATGGTTTTGACCGACTTGCCGTCCAGGCTGGGCAACAGCTGGATACAGGCATTCACCGGCAGGTAGTCCACCCCATCGCCCGCCGCATTCAACTCGCCCACCAGCACCACGCACGCACCGCAATCGCCCTCGGCGCAGCCTTCTTTGGTGCCGGTGCGGTGCAACTCTTCACGCAGATAGTCCAGAACGGTGGTAGTGCGGCGCTTGCCCTGGGCTTCGACGATGCGGCCGTCGAGCACGAAGCGCACGGTGTTGGTGACTTGGGTCATGGTGGGGCGTGGGGGTAATGGGACTGTGGGTGAAGGGGTGAATTTTATTTTTCAAACCGCGTGGCAGGCACAGGGTTTTTCGCGGGGCCATGGGGGCTGGCATTGCGCCGCTGTGCACGGCCCCAGGAGCCCTGCAGGGTCAGGACCCCCGGTAGGTGGAGTAGCTCCAGGGGCTGACCAGCAGCGGCACGTGGTAGTGCTGGGAGACATCGGCCACACCAAAGTCCAGGCTCACCTGGTCCAGAAAGCTGGGTTCAGGCAAAGGCACGTTGCGTGCGGCAAAGTAGCCCTTCACATCAAACACCAGCCTGTAGGTGCCCACCCGCAGCGTGGTGTTGTCCAGCAAGGGGCCGCTGGGGTTGCGACCATCCGCATTGAGATGCAGGCGCTGCAGCAGCTCCGCCTTGCCGCCGGTGGTGGCGTACAGCGACACGCCCATGCCCGCAGCAGGGCAACCGTGCATGGTGTCCAACACATGTGTACTCAATCCCATGAAAGGCTCCGTGACAGGTTGTGCTCAGCGCACGACAGCCGGACGACGACCGGGCGCAAAGCCGTAAAGTGTATACACTTTTTGCTGACAGAACGTTTTTCTGCGTATGATGGCCCCATGACCACGCCCAGCCAGCCACACCATCCATCCACAAGCAATACCGGTGCCAGCGACCAGGTGACCGATGAGGCAGCCACATCTGCCACCGCGCGCATCGTCGAGTCGCTGACCCGCGCCATTGTTGAGCACCGCCTGCACCCCGGCACCAAGTTGGCCGAGCAAAAGCTGGCCGACCACTTTGGCGTGTCTCGCACCCTGGTGCGCCAGGCGCTGTACCAGATGGCGCGCAACCACCTCATCCGCATGGAACCTGCGCGCGGCGCCTTTGTGGCCACACCGTCCGCCGACGAGGCCCGCCAGGTGTTTGCGGTGCGCCGCATGCTGGAAACGGAAATGACCCGCGAGTTTGTCCGCCAGATGACCCCCGCCCACATCAAAGCGCTCAAGGCCCATGTCGCCCAGGAAAAAGCCGCTCTGGCCAAACAAGACGTGAGCGGGCGCACCGAGCTGCTGGGCGACTTCCATGTGCGCATGGCCGAACTGATGGGCAACGCCGTGTTGGCCCAGCTGCTGGGCGACCTGATCTCGCGCTGCGCCCTCATCACCCTGATGTACCAGAGCACCTCGGCCGCAGAACACTCCAGCGACGAACACGCCGACATCATCAAAGCCATGGCCGCCAAAGACGAAACATTGGCCGTGCAACTGATGACCGAGCACCTGCAACACGTGGAACAAGGCTTGCAATTCGACCGCAAGCTGCCCAGCAACGACATTTCCATGGCTTTGTCATGAACACACACAACCCACGTTCCGCCGCCGGGCCGTCCCAAGGCGGAACAGCCCCCTCGGGGGGCAGCGAATGCAATGAGTGTGGGGGCCAACAGGTCTACGACACCACTGCCCCCTACCCCCGCGACTTGGCCGGTTACGGCGCCAAACCGCCCCACGCCCAGTGGCCCGGCGGTGCCCGCGTGGCGGTGCAGTTTGTGCTGAACTATGAAGAAGGCGGTGAAAACTGCGTGCTGCACGGCGACGCGGGCTCCGAACAGTTTTTGTCTGAAATGTTCAACCCCGCCAGTTACCCCGAACGGCACATGAGCATGGAAGGCATTTACGAGTACGGATCGCGTGCCGGGGTGTGGCGCATCCTGCGCGAGTTCGAACAACGCGGCCTGCCGCTGACGGTGTTTGGCGTGGCCAGCGCGCTGGAGCGCTCACCCGACGTGACTGCCGCATTTTTGAAGCTGGGCCACGAAATTGCCTGCCACGGCTGGAAGTGGATCCACTACCAGAACACCCCCGAAGCCGAAGAGCGCGAACACATGCGCCTGGCCATGGACACCCTGGCCCGCCTCACCGGCGACCACGGCCAGCAACTGCACGGCGCGGGCTGGTACACCGGCCGCGACAGCCCCCACACCCGCCGCCTGGTGGCCGACTTCGGCGGCTTTGCCTACGACAGCGACTACTACGGCGACGACCTGCCCTTCTGGATGAAGGTGCAAAAGTCCGATGGCAGCGTGGTGCCCCAACTCATCGTGCCCTACACCCTGGACTGCAACGACATGCGCTTTGCCCTGCCCCAGGGCTACAGCCACGCCGACCCGTTCTTCCAGTACCTGAAAGACACCTTCGACGTGCTGTACGCCGAAGGCGATTCGGCCGGACTCAACGCCCCCAAGATGATGAGCGTGGGCATGCACTGCCGCCTGCTGGGCCGCCCCGGGCGCATCACCGCGCTGCAGCGGTTTCTGGACCACATCCAGGCCCATAGCCAGGTGTGGGTGGCGCGGCGCATCGACATTGCCCGGCACTGGAAAGCCGTACACCCCTTCCCCGGCTGACGTTTTGCCGCCCCCCAACACCCCCCACGGCCACGCACCCTGCACCCACCACCATGGCATCTTCATCATCCGCACCGCTCACACTGGCCCGTCTCAACACCGCACCGCCCGACGTGGCCGCCAAAATGCTCGACGGCCTGTACGAGCACACCCCCTGGATCGTGGGCCAAGCCATGGCCCACCGGCCGTTCAAAACGCTGGCGCACCTGAAGCACACGCTCACCGTGGTGCTGGACGAAGCGGGGGACGAGGCCAAGAAAACCCTCATCCGCGCCCACCCCGAGCTGGCGGGCAAGGCCATGGTCAGCCACACGCTGACAGCGGAATCGACCAATGAGCAACTAAAAGCGGGCCTGACGCAATGCAGCCATGAAGAGTTTGCTCTTATTCAGAAACTGAACGCCGACTACAACGCCAAGTTCGGCTGGCCGTTCATCCTGGCGGTGCGCGGGCCGCGTGGCGTGGGGCTGAGCAAGCAACACATCATTGCCACCCTCCAGCGCCGCGTGCACGGCCACCCCGACTTTGAGCTGCAAGAGTGCATCCGCAACATCCACCGCATTGCCGAAATCAGGCTGAACGACAAGTTTGGTCTTGAGCCCACCCTGGGCCAGGACGTTTGGGATTGGCAGGAACAGTTGGCCCGACACACCGACCCCGGCTATGCCGAGTTGGGGCAGTTGACCGTGACCTACCTGACCAACGCGCACCGCGCCTGTGCCCAAGACATCGCGGGCTGGATGCGCGGCTGCGGGTTTGACAATGTGGAAATCGACGCCGTGGGCAACGTGGTGGGCATTTACAAGGGCAGCGACCCTGCCACCAAAACACTGCTGACAGGCAGCCACTACGACAGCGTGCGCAACGGCGGCAAGTACGACGGTCGGTTGGGCATTTTTGTGCCCATGGCCTGCGTGCGCGAGTTGCACAAGGAAGGCAAGCGCCTGCCGTTTGGCATTGAAGTGGTGGCATTTGCCGAGGAAGAAGGCCAGCGCTACAAGGCCACCTTTTTGGGCTCGGGCGCGCTCACCGGCAGCTTCGACCCAGCGTGGCTGGACCAACTGGATACCGACGGCATCAGCATGCGCCAGGCCATGCAAACCGCCGGGCTGCCCGCCACGCTGGACGCAATCGCCACCTGCCGCCGCGATCCAGCACAGTACCTGGGCTTTGTCGAGGTGCACATCGAACAAGGCCCGGTGCTGAACGAGCTGAACCTGCCCTTGGGGGTGGTTACCAGCATCAACGGCAGCGTGCGCTATGTGGGCGAAGTGACAGGCCAGGCCAGCCACGCAGGCACCACACCCATGGCCCGCCGCCGCGACGCAGCCTGCGCCGTGGCCGAGCTGGCCCTGTACCTCGAAGCCCGTGCAGGCCAAGACGCCCAGCATGGTGAAGGTGTCGTGGCCACCATGGGCCAGCTGAACGTGCCCAACGGCAGCATCAACGTGGTGCCGGGGGCCTGCCGCTTCAGCCTCGACATTCGGGCGCCCAACGATGCACAGCGCCATGCGGTAGAGGCCGACGTGCTGCAACAACTGCAAGCCATTTGCACCCGCCGGGGCGTCAGCTTCAGCCTGGAAGAAACCATGCGCGCCAGTGCCGCGCCCAGCGCCCCCGCCCTGCAAGCGCGCTGGGAGCAGGCCGTGGCCGCCACCGGCTTGCCCGTGCACCGCATGCCCAGCGGCGCGGGGCACGATGCCATGAAGCTGCACGACACCATGCCCCAAGCCATGCTGTTTGTGCGCGGCGAAAACAGTGGCATCAGCCACAACCCACTGGAAAGCTCCACGGCAGACGACATGCAACTCGCCGTGGACGCCTTTGCCCACCTTCTGCTGCAACAACTGGCCACCAGCTGATTTCAAGCTTTTTAGGCACCTAGAGCTTGATACATAAGCGAAGTCAGCTATTGAATAGTGAAACCCACTCAGCCACCCACACCCCGCAAAACCCCACAAACCCTGCCATGACCACGCCCGCCAGCCCCGCCATCGCTACTGCCAACTTCAGCCAACTCGACGCCTGGGTAGATGCCCACTTTGACGAACAGGTGGATTTTTTGCAGCAGCTGGTTCGGGTGCCCACCGATACCCCCCCCGGCAACAACACCCCACACGCCGAACGCACCGCCGAGCTACTGGCAGGCATGGGCTACGCCGCAGAGCGCTTTGACGTGCCCGCTGCCGAGGTGCAGGCCGAGGGGCTGCAAACCATCACCAACCTCATCGTGAGGCGGCACTTTGGCACGCCAGGTGCGGGCGGCAAAACCATTGCCCTGAACGTCCATGGCGACGTGGTGCCCCCCGGCGAAGGCTGGACGCACAACCCCTACGGCGGCGAGGTCGTGGGCGACCACGCAACAGGTCGCATCTACGGCCGCGCCACGGCAGTGAGCAAGGGCGACTTCTCCACCTTCACCTACGCCCTGCGCGCCCTGGAAGCCGTGGCCCAAGCCAACCAGTTGCCACTGCAAGGCAGCGTGGAGCTGCACTTTACGTACGACGAAGAATTTGGCGGCAACGTCGGCCCCGGCTGGCTACTGAAACACGGCCACACCAAGCCCGACCTCATGATTGCCGCTGGCTTCAGCTACCAGGTGGTGGTGGCCCACAACGGCTGCCTGCAGCTGGAAGTGACCGTGCAAGGCGACATGGCCCACGCCGCCATCCCAGACAGCGGCACCGACGCGCTGCAAGGTGCCACCCACATCATGACCGCGCTGTATGCGCTCAACCGCGACTACCTGCACGTCAAGTCTGGCGTGGAAGGCATCACCCACCCCTACCTGAACATCGGCTTCATCAACGGCGGCACCAACACCAACGTGATACCCGGCAAAGTGGTGCTGAAGCTCGACCGCCGGATGATTCCCGAGGAAAACCCCGCCGAGGTGGAAGCCAGCCTGCGTGCCACCATTGCAGCCGCTGCCGCCAGCTTCAACCCGCCGCGCGGCGGCAACACCTTGCATGTGGAGGTGCGCCGCATGCTGCTGGCCCACGCCATGAAACCCCTGCCCGGCAACGTGCCGCTGGTGGCCGCCATCCAGCAGCACGGCCAGCAGGTGTTCGGCGAGGCCATCCCCGCCGTAGGCACCCCGCTGTACACCGACGTGCGCCTGTACGGCGAACACGGGATTCCGGGCGTGATTTACGGTGCGGGGCCGAGGACGGTGAGGGAGTCAAACGCCAAGCGGGCGGATGAGCACCTGGAGCTGGCCGATTTGCGCCGGGCGACCAAGGTGGTGGCGCGGGTTTTGTTGGAGTTGTTGGGGGGCGAGCGATAGAGGCAACCAACGCGCAAAAAAACCAGGCACTGCGTGGTTTTTGCTTTTGGGATGGCGGGTGGGGAATAGCTGTTGGCGGCCCAGGGGAGTCATTCGCCCGTAGGCCGCAAATTGGTCGCCCGGAAATTCAAGTCAGTTGCTGTATCAATGCCAATTAAGGTATAGTTTATACACCATGAAACCGTTCGAATTTGACATCGCAAAGAGCGAATCCAATCGCACGAAACACGGTATCGATTTCGTCGAGGCGCAGGGTCTTTGGAACGACCCGATGCTGCTGGAAATCCCGGCAAAAACGGAGGATGAACCAAGGTATCTGGTGATAGGGCTGCTTGAGGGGAAGCATTGGTCGGCCGTCATCACCTATCGAGGGGCCAATGTCCGATTGATATCCGTGCGGCGCGCACGCACAGAAGAGGTGGCACTTTATGAAAGCTAAAGAGTTCGAGCAACAGTTTGATGAGGACGTCGACATCACGGCTTCTTTGGACTTGTCCAAGGCCAAACGCGTGATGCAAGAGCAAAAGCGAGTGAATGTCGATTTTCCAACATGGATGGTTGACTCGCTGGATCGCGAAGCCAGCAAACTGGGGGTTACACGGCAGTCTGTTATCAAAGTCTGGCTGGCAGAGCGCCTTGAGGCAACCGCTTCTAACTTGCCGTTACAACGCACGCGCGCAGGTGCCACACACCGCTGAAGTTCAATACTGGACGACTGCTAGCCAATATAGCCAACGGCCGCTGATGGCCGTTTGCGGAAACCAAAAGCCAACAGAGTTCGCGCCGCCCCGCCGGTTTGCTATCGCCCTTGTTCCAAGCCTTGAAGGGTGCGCACAGAAACAGCCATAAGCCTGGCCGCCTTCCCCCTGCGGCGAATCCCCATCACAATCACCGCATAAACAGCGGCGACTACACCTACAGCTGGCAGCACCCCGATGACCGCAGGTCATTGGCCAGCCAGGCAGCCCAAGTGGGCGCTTGGCTTGTGCCGACCACCCCCTACCGTGCAAGCTTCCCGCAGGCGGTTCACCCTTTTACCAGTCAGGCCACGTTTTGATCTACTTAGCCGCACTCATGGGCGTTGCGTTCCTTTTGGGCCTTGCCGTGTTCGCATGGAAGCAGTTGGGCCCCGGCTCTGGCCGCCAGCTGGGCAACCGAGTGGCCGCGCACCTTGGCATACGGCGCAGCCTGTTTTACACCCTACTGGTGCATGGCGCGAAAGGCTCGCACCTGGAGCTGCTGGCAGCTTTGCAAAAGTCAAAACTGAGCCTGGAGCAGGCCAGCACCGAACTGGCCCCCGCACTCTCCAGGGGCATCACGCGGCTAGAAGCACGCTTTGGCCAGCAAGACTCGGTGGACGTGACCAAGCCCATTGTGGAAAAGCTGCTGGCCGAGTCTGATCACAAGGCTTGAGGCGTAGCAGCCTGTCCAGCAAAAAAGACACAAAGCTGGGGTCGAGCCTGCGACAAAGCCTCTGACGTCGCCTTGGCCTATGAACCCATAGGATCTTCTGCGGGCCTGAAGGCCAGGTGCCGGGCCACAAACCCGTCAAAGGCAACCAGCAGTGGCTGAAAGCGGCGGGCATCACCCTCAAGCCGAGCGAGCGCCTCACACACTGCTTCCAGAGTGGACAGCTGGCCGGGCTGATGGGCTTTGCGGATGGCGTAGCGGGAAGCAGGCACATGGTCCAGCGACCAGCGAGGCAGCCCTTGCAGCCATGGGCTGCGGTGGAGCATGGAGCGGCTGTGTCGCCAGGTGGCGTCCAGCACCACCAGCCGACAACTGGGGGGCGGTGGAGGATCGGTCAAGGTGTGCACGGCCGACACAGGCACCATGCCAGCGCCAGCTTCAGTGCCAGGCTCGACCTCAGTGGCTGACAGCTGTTCAGTGGCGGGTGCAACACCTGGCCGCACCTGAGGGCCCACGCCGGGGTACAGCAGCCAGGTGGGCAATGGGGCAAGGCCCACCTGGGCCAGCGTGGATTCGGCCCAGCACTCGCCCACCAGCAGGTGGCTGCGGCTCAGGCTCAGGTGCAGCAAGCGGGCGGTGTTCTTGGCGTGGTGTGCCTCCTGGGGGTGCTGCAGGATCAGCACCTCGGTGCGATGTGCCACCGGCCTGACCCACGGGCACAAGCAGGTGCGCTGCGGGCGCTCGCACACGGGGCAGCAGGGGCGGCGCTCCATGGTGGGGCGGCGGCTGATCAGCTCTTGGTGGTGGCCATCAGGGCGGCAAAGCCCACAAATGCACCGCCGGTGACCCGGTTGAAGAGCCGCATGATGGCGGCGCGCTGCAGGTACACCGAAAGCTGTTTGCCACTGACGGCGTACACGAAGTACCAGCCCACCTCAATCACGGTGAACGTGGCCAGCAGCACCGCAAACTGAGGCAGTTTGGGCAGGTCGGCGTGGATGAACTGCGGAAAAAACGCCGCCGCAAACAAAATGGCCTTGGGGTTGCTGGCCGCTACCAGAAACCCCTGCCGGTACACGGCCCAGCGGCTGGGCACCAGCTGCTGGGCTTTGGGTGGCAAGGGCAAGTGTTTTTCGGCACCAACGGCGGGCAAATCGTCTGGGCCTTGCACCGGGGTGCGCCAGCACTTGACGCCCAGGTAGGCCAGGTAGGCAGCACCGGCCAAGCGCAGCGCATCAAACACCGCAGGAAAGCTTTGCAGCAAGGCACCCAGCCCTGCGGCTGAAAGGGTCATCATGGCCAGGAGCGCCGTCATGCACCCGGCCATGGCCGACACCGCTGTGCGCACACCCAGGCGCGCGCTCAGGCTCATGACGTACAGCATGTTGGGCCCCGGCGTGGCCGACACCACAAAGGTCATGCCTACAAACAACCACCACACGCCCAGCGACATACCAACCCCTAACCAATATATATAGCTAACTATTCAATCAACACAAGCGGTAGCTGGCATTTTTATATGTTTTTTAACCAGAACGCCGCCCACCCACCCCGATGGGGCAGATGGGCGGCGGATGCGCCGTCCATGCAGCGAAGACTTACACCGAAGCCAGCAGCGCGTTCAGGGTGGCGCTGGGGCGCATCACGGCGGTGACCTTCTCCTTGTCGGCCAGGTAGTAGCCGCCGATGTCAACCGGCTGGCCCTGCACAGCGCGCAGCTCTTCCACAATGGTTTGCTCGTTGGCCGTCAGTTGCTCGGCCAGGGGGGCAAAGCGCGAGGCCAGCTCGGCGTCGTCGGTCTGTGCAGCCAGCTCCTGCGCCCAGTACATGGCCAGGTAGAACTGGCTGCCCCGGTTGTCAAGCTGGCCAGTTTTGGGACTGGGGCCTTTGTTGTTGTCCAGCAGCTTGCCGGTGGCGGCATCCAGTGTTTTGGCCAGGATTTTGGCTTTGGGGTTGTTCTTCTTCAGCCCCAAGTCTTCCAGGCTGACGGCCAGCGCCAGAAACTCGCCCAGGCTGTCCCAGCGCAGGTGGTTTTCTTCGACCAGCTGCTGCACGTGCTTCGGCGCAGAGCCGCCTGCACCGGTTTCGTACATGCCGCCGCCGGCCATCAGCGGGACGATGGACAGCATCTTGGCACTGGTGCCCAGCTCCATGATGGGGAACAGGTCGGTCAGGTAGTCGCGCAGGATATTGCCGGTGGCGCTGATGGTGTCCAGCCCGCGCACGACGCGCTCCAGCGTGTAGCGCATGGCACGCACCTGGCTCATGATCTGGATGTCCAGCCCGGCGGTGTTGTGCTCGTGCAGGTACATCTTGACCTTGGTGATGAGCTGGGCTTCGTGCGGGCGGTACTGGTCCAGCCAGAACACCACGGGCATGCCCGAGTTGCGGGCGCGGGTGACGGCCAGCTTGACCCAGTCGCGGATGGCCGCGTCTTTGACCTGGCACATGCGCCAGATGTCACCGGCCTCCACGTCCTGGCTCATCAGCACCTCACCGGTGTTGATATCGGTGATGTTGGCCACACCGTCTTCAGCGATTTCAAAGGTCTTGTCGTGCGAGCCGTACTCCTCGGCCTGCTGGGCCATCAGGCCGACGTTGGGCACCGTGCCCATGGTGCGGGGGTCAAATGCGCCGTGCCATTTGCAGAAGTTGATCATCTCCTGGTAGATGCGGGCAAAGGTGGACTCGGGCATCACGGCCTTCACGTCCTTCAGGCGGCCATCGGCCCCCCACATCTTGCCGCCATTCCTGATCATGGCGGGCATGGAGGCGTCCACGATCACGTCGTTGGGCGAGTGGAAGTTGGTGATGCCTTTGGCAGAGTCCACCATGGCCAGCTCGGGGCGGCCTTCGTGGCAGGCGTGCAGGTCTTTGATGACCTCTTCGCGCAGCGACTGGGGCAGTGTGGCCAGCTTGTCATACAGGTTGACCATGCCGTTGTTGACGTTGACGCCCAACTCATCGAACAGCTTGGCGTGCTTCTCAAACGCGTCTTTGTAGAAGATGCGCACGCAGTGGCCAAACACGATGGGGTGCGACACCTTCATCATGGTGGCCTTGACGTGCAGGGAGAACATCACGCCGGTTTTGTACGCGTCCTGGATTTCTTTCTCATAGAACTCGCACAGGGCCTTCTTGCTCATGAACATGCTGTCGATCACCTCGCGGTCTTGCAGGGCGACCTTGGGCTTCAAAACGATGGTTTTGCCACTGGCGGTGATGAGCTCCATCTTCACCTCGCGGGGCTTGTCCATCGTCATGGACTTTTCGCCGTGGTAGAAGTCGCCATGGTGCATGTGCGACACGTGCGAGCGCGACGCCTGGCTCCACTCAGCCATGGAGTGGGGGTTTTTGCGGGCAAATTCTTTCACGGCGCGGGGGGCGCGGCGGTCGGAGTTGCCCTCGCGCAGCACGGGGTTGACGGCAGAGCCTGTGCACTTGGCGTAACGGGCCTTGAGTGCTTTGTCTTCAGGGGTTTTGGGGTCTTCCGGGTAGTCGGGAATGGCATAACCCTTGGCCTGCAATTCGCGGATGCACACCATCAGCTGCCCCACTGATGCGCTGATGTTGGGCAGCTTGATGATGTTGGTGTCGGCCTTGAGCGTCAGGCGGCCCAACTCGGACAGGGTATCGGGCACCCGCTGCTCTTCTTTCAGGTACTCCGGAAACTCGGCCAGCACGCGGGCAGCCACCGAAATATCGGCCTCTTCGACCTGAACGCCCGCAGGCTCGGTGAACGTGCGCACAATGGGCAAAAACGCGCAGGTGGCCAGAAAAGGAGCCTCGTCGGTCAGGGTGTAGATGATTTTGGAGGGAGCGGTAGCCATGGTTGTCCTCATTCTTGTGGGGTAAGGGGATGTGCGGTGGTGCACAGGCGGTCGGCGCACCACGCAACATCTTAAGCCTGTCATCTGACGCAACCCTTGTGCGCCATGTGAAACAACCCCATCGCATGCCCCGATGGTCGGCAGAGCCGCCCACGCATTCCGGCATGTGCAATCCGGCCCACCTGCGGCGCCACCCAAGGCCCCATTTGGGCCAGAGACACCGGCCGCCCTGTGGAACGCCCCAGTCAACAGGGCGCAGGCAATGCGGTAGATTTGTCTCCCTTGTGACGCACAACAGCCCAGGAGACTCCATGACCGCCCCCGATACCCGCGCCGCCTTGTCCCCCGCCGAGCAGGCCCTGCGCGATGCCGCCGCCGACTACCACCGCCTGCCCACGCGCGGCAAAATTTCGGTCACCCCCACCAAAGCCCTGACCAACCAGCGCGACCTGTCCCTGGCCTACTCCCCCGGCGTGGCCTACCCCTGCCTGGAAATTGCCGCCGACCCAGCCAAAGCCGCCGACTACACCAGCCGGGGCAATCTGGTGGGCGTGGTCACCAACGGCACGGCCGTGCTGGGCTTGGGCGACATTGGCCCACTGGCCAGCAAGCCCGTCATGGAAGGCAAGGGTTGCCTGTTCAAGAAATTTGCCGGAATCGATGTGTTTGATATCGAACTGGCCGAGCGCGACCCCGACAAACTCATCGACATGATTGCCGCGCTGGAACCCACCCTGGGCGGCATCAACCTGGAAGACATCAAAGCGCCCGAGTGCTTTTACATTGAAAAGAAGCTGAGTGAGCGCATGGGCATACCCGTGTTCCACGACGACCAGCACGGCACCGCCATCATTTCCAGCGCAGCGTTGCTCAATGGCCTGGAACTGGTGGGCAAAGCGATTGGCGACGTGAAGATTGCCGTCTCGGGTGCCGGTGCCGCCGCTCTGGCTTGCCTGGACGTGATGGTGGGCCTGGGTGCCAGCCGCGGCAATATCTATGTGTGCGACTCCAAGGGTGTCATCTACCAAGGCCGCCCGGGTGGCTACGACGAATCCAAAGCCCGCTACGCCCAAACCACCGAGCAGCGCACCCTGGCCGATGTGGTGAATGGGGCCGATGTGTTCCTGGGCTGCTCGGCCGCCGGGGTGTTGACGGCCGACATGGTCAAAACCATGGCCCCTAAGCCCATCATCCTGGCCCTGGCCAACCCCGAACCCGAAATTCGGCCCGAACTGGCCAAGGCGGTGCGTCCGGACTGCATCATGGCCACCGGCCGCTCGGACTACCCCAACCAGGTCAACAACGTCTTGTGTTTTCCGTACATCTTCCGGGGCGCGCTGGACTGCGGGGCCACCCGCATCACCGAAGCCATGAAGCTGGCCTGCGTGCGCCAGATTGCCGACCTGGCCAAAGAAGAAACCAGCGACGAGGTAGCCGCCGCCTACGCCGGGCAGGAACTGAGCTTTGGCCCCGAGTACCTGATACCCAAGCCCTTTGATGCGCGCCTGATTTTGCGCATTGCACCTGCTGTGGCCCAGGCCGCCGCCGACAGCGGCGTGGCCGCACGCCCCATTGCCGACATGGACGCCTACCGCCAGGAGCTGACCCGGTTTGTGTACCAGACCGGCATCTTGATGCAGCCGGTGTTTAACGCCGCCAAGGCCCTGCCCACCAACGCCAAGCGCGTGGCCTATGCCGACGGTGAAGACGAGCGCACGCTGCGCGCGGCGCAAATGGTCATCGACGAAAACCTGGCCAGCCCCATCCTCATCGGGCGGCCCGCCGTCATCGAGGCGCGGCTGAAAAAGGCGGGCCTGCGCATCCGCCTGGGGGTGGACTTCCAAAACGTGAACCCCGAAGACGACCCGCGCTTCCGCCGCTACTGGGAGCACTACCAGAAGCTGATGGGCCGCAACGGCGTGACACCCGACATGGCCAAAGCCGCCGTGCGCCGCTCCAACACACTCATTGCCGCACTGATGGTGTCGCTGGGCGATGCCGATGCCATGCTGTGCGGCCTGGTGGGCACCTACGAAACCCACCTGGAACGCATCCGCAGCGTGTTGGGTGTGGCCCCTGGCGCCAGCAACTTTGCAGCGCTCAACGTGCTGATGACCGAGCAGCGCACCCTGTTCATTGCCGACACCTACGTCAACGACGACCCAAGCGCCGCGCAACTGGCCGAGATAGCCGCCATGGCGGTGGAGCAGGTGCAGCGCTTTGGCCTGCCGCCCAAGGTCGCCTTTTTGTCGCACTCCAGCTATGGCTCCAGCATGCGCCCATCGGCCCGCAAAATGCGTGAAGCCCGCGACCTGTTCGTGGCCGCTCACCCCGAGGTGGAATGCGACGGCGAGCTGCACGGCGACGCCGCCCTGAGCGAGGACGTGCGCAAAACCTACCTGCCCGAGACCACCCTGAGCGGTTCTGCCAACGTGTTGATTTGCCCCAGCCTGGACTCGGCCAACATCCTCTACAACGTGCTCAAAACCACCAACAGCCACGGCGTGACCATTGGCCCGGTGCTCATGGGCGCGGCCGCACCGGTGCACATCTTGGCACCCTCGGCCACGGTGCGCAGGGTGCTCAACATGACAGCACTGGCCGCCGCGCACGGGGCCGTCAAAAACCGCTGACAGGTCCGCTGACCACCCTCTGCGGCAGTGGCACGCGCACCAAAGCCGTGCCACCACCGAAGAAGCCCAGGGCCAACAGGCACCCGCATGGCGCATGCGATGGGTCGGTTGGCCCCGTTGGTGTGCACAGCCTTGGGGCTGGGGTAAACCGGGATGTCTTTTGCACACCGCATGGTGAACAATTTTGTATACCACTCTGTGTTCAGTTGCAGGGGTAGGCATGGGATGTAATACATCCCGGAGCAGTTGCAAGCCATCCGGCATCGCCACCTTGGCACGGCGCTTGCATTCAGCCCAGCCATTCCGTTCACTGTTGTCCCGATTTACCCAGGAGTTCTCGCATGCACAAGCGCCATTTCCTCAAAACCACCTCTGCCGTGTTGGCCCTGACCGGGTTGTTGGCTGCGGGTGTCGCCCATGCACAGAACAAAGCCATCAAGTTCCAGCTCGACTGGCGCTTTGAAGGGCCCTCTGCCCTGTTTTTGCAGCCTGCTGCCAAGGGCTACTTCAAAGACGCAGGCCTGGACGTGACCATTGACGCTGGCAACGGCTCCGGTGCCACCGTCACCCGTGTGGCCTCGGGCACCTACGACATGGGCTTCGCGGACATGGCCGCGCTCATGGAGTTCCATGCCAACAACCCGGACGCGCCCAACAAGCCCGTGGCCGTGATGATGGTGTACAACAACTCGCCTGCTGCGGTACTGGCCCTGAAAAAGTCCGGCATCAAAACCCCCGCTGACCTCAGCGGCAAAAAGCTGGGCGCTCCGGTGTTTGACTCCGGGCGCAAAGCCTTCCCCATCTTCGAGAAGGCCAACGGTGTGAGCAACGTCACTTGGACGGCCATGGACCCACCCCTGCGTGAAACCATGCTGGTGCGGGGCGATGTGGACGCCATCACCGGCTTCTCGTTCACCTCCATCCTGAACCTGGAAGCGCGCGGCGTGGCCAATGCCGACATCGTGGTCATGCCCTTTGCCGACAACGGCGTCAAGCTGTATGGCAACGCCATCATCGCCTCGCCCAAGATGCTGAAAGAGAACCCGGCCGCCGTCAAAGCGTTTCTGGCCGCATTCGCCAAGGGCGCCAAAGAGGTCATTGCCAACCCTGAGGCTGCCATTGCGGTGGTCAAAGAACGCGACGGCATCATCAACACCGCGCTGGAAACCCGCCGCCTCAAGCTGGCCATTGACTCCGTGGTGGCCAGCCCCGACGCACGCCGCGAAGGCTTTGGCCGCATCAATGACGGCCGCATGGCCCTGATGGCCAGCCAGGTGTCAGACGCCTACAAAACCAAAACCCGCGTGGACGTCAAAGCCGTGTGGGACGGCTCAGCGATGCCCGACGCTGCCGTGCTCGACATCCTCCCCAAGGCCAAAAAATAAGCCTGGGCGCACCCGCCGCCAGCAGGCCAGATCGCCCGGTGCCCGGCACCGCTGGGCGGCTGGCCTTTTTCTTGGCAAACCCCGCCTGGAACAGGCATGGCGTGGCCCGACACGCCCACCCGCCCCGGAGTCCGTATGAACACACCTGCCCCTTTCCCGCCACCGACGGCCTTTGTGGAATTCAAAAACGTCTGGCTGGCGTACAACGACGAACTGCATGCCAAAGGCATTTTTGCGGTGGAAGACATCAACCTGCGGGTGTCGCAGGGTGAGTTCATCGCCATCGTGGGGCCTTCGGGCTGCGGCAAATCCACCTTCATGAAGCTGACCACCGGCCTGAAAAAGCCCACACGCGGACAGATTGTGGTGGACGGCCAGGCCGTCAACGGGCCGCTCAAAATCTCGGGCATGGCGTTTCAGGCGCCTTCGTTGCTGCCCTGGCGCACCACGCTGGACAACGTGCTGCTGCCGCTTGAAATCGTCGAGCCCCACCGCAGCCAGTTCAAGACCAAGCGCAAAGAGTACGAGGCCCGCGCCAGTGCCTTGCTTGAAAGTGTGGGCTTGGGCGGCATGGAGAAGAAATTTCCGTGGCAGCTCTCGGGCGGCATGCAGCAGCGCGCCAGCATTTGCCGCGCCCTCATTCACGAGCCCAAGATGCTGTTGCTTGACGAGCCCTTTGGCGCGCTGGACGCCTTCACCCGCGAAGAACTCTGGTGCACCCTGCGCGACCTGCAAGCGACCCAGAAATTCAACGTCATTCTGGTGACGCACGACCTGCGCGAAAGCGTGTTCCTGGCTGATACGGTGTATGTCATGAGCAAGGGCCCAGGCCGCTTTGTGGTGCAGCGCCACATCGACCTGCCCCGCCCCCGTGACCTGGAGGTGACCTACACCCCAGAGTTCACCGACATCGTGCACGAGTTGCGCGGCCACATCGGAGCCATGCGCAAAACAGGCTCGTCCGCAGCCATCACCCAATAAGCAACGGAGCCCGTCATGACCAAAAAACAGAAAGAAGCCTGGGCCCCGTGGCTGCTGCTGCTGGCCACTGTGGCGCTGTGGCAAATTATTTGCTCGGCATTCAATGTGTCGGAGTTCATCTTCCCCAGCCCGCTTCGTATCTGGGAGCAAACCCTGGAGCACAGCACCACCATTGCCGGGCATGCCTGGCGCACCTTCTGGGTAACGATGGTGGGTTTTGGCATTGCCATCGTGGTGGGTGTGTTGCTGGGTTTTCTGATTGGCAGCTCGCGCCTGGCCTATGCGGCCGTGTACCCGCTCATGACCGCCTTCAACGCCCTGCCCAAGGCCGCTTTTGTGCCCATTCTGGTGGTGTGGTTTGGCATTGGGGTGGGACCTGCGGTGCTGACCGCGTTTCTCATCAGCTTTTTCCCCATCATGGTCAACATTGCCACAGGCTTGGCCACGCTGGAACCTGAGCTGGAAGACGTGCTGCGCGTGCTGGGTGCCAAGCGCTGGGATGTGCTCACCAAAGTAGGCCTGCCCCGCTCCATGCCCTACTTCTTTGGCTCGCTCAAAGTGGCCATCACGCTCGCGTTTGTGGGCACCACCGTGTCTGAAATGACGGCCTCTGACCAGGGCATTGGCTACTTGCTCATTTCGGCTGGATCGTCCATGCAAATGGGCCTGGCCTTCAGCGGGCTGCTGGTGGTGGGCGCCATGGCCATGGTGATGTACGAGCTGTTCAGCTTTATTGAAAAGCACACCACCGGCTGGGCCCACCGTGGCTCGCAGGGCGAATAAGCCCGCAAGGTTTGCCATGGCACAGACCCAACACCCCGGCCTGACCCCCGACCAGCTGCAGCGCCACCTGCTGCGTGCCGATGGTGTGGCCCGTCGGGCCATGGCCATGGGCCGCCACCCTTTTGGCGCGCTGCTGGTGGCGCCCGATGGGGAGACGGTGCTGGCCGAGCAAGGCAACATTGACACAGTGCACCACGCCGAGGCCACGCTGGCACGCACGGCTTCGCTGAACTACCCAGCCAGCTTTCTGTGGGGTTGCACACTGGTCACCACCTTTGAGCCTTGCGCCATGTGCACCGGCACGATTTACTGGGCCCACATTGGGCACATTGTGTACGGGGCCAGCGAAGAAGCCCTGCTGGCCCTGACCGGCAACCACCCCGACAACCCCACCCTCAGCCTGCCCTGCCGGGAGGTGGTGGCACGCGGGCAAAAGCCCCTGCGCATCACCGGCCCAGTGCCCGGGCTGGAAGCCACCCTGGTCGAGACCCACCGCCACTTCTGGCAACGCTGAGCCTGTCCGCCGCATGCCCTGGAACGCCCAACTGAACCTGGACTACCGGCGCCAGGACGACCGCACGCTGCTGCGGTTTGCGCACGACGGCCCGCTGCGGGTGCTCAAAAGCCTGTACCCAGAGGGCAACGGGGTGTGCCACAGCGTGCTCGTCCACCCACCGGGTGGCCTGGTGGCTGGCGACACCCTGGACGTGCAGGTGCAGGTGCAGCCCGGCGCCCATGCCCTGGTCAGCACACCGGGGGCCACCCGCTTTTACCGATCGGATGGTGAAGCAGCCACCCAGCGAGTGAAGCTGCAACTGCGCCCTGGCGCCAGGCTGGAGTGGCTGCCGCTGGAGACCATTGCCCACCCCGGCTGCCAGGCGCGCAACCACCTGACGCTGGACATCGCCCCCGATGCCGAGCTGCTGGGCTGGGAAGTGACCGCACTGGGCCTGCCAGCCACGGGCCAGGCGTTTGACCATGGCCAGCTGCACCAGCGCATCCACTGGCCTGCCCATTGGCTGGAAGAAAGTCGCATCAGCGGCCAGGACCACCGCCTGCAGCAGGCTGCCATGGGTCTGGCTGGCCACCGCTGCCTGGCCACCATGTACCTGGCCAGTGGCAGCCCCATGCCGCCCGCACGGCGCGAAGCCCTGCTGCACACCGTGCGCGACGTGATCGGTCAGCACAGCCTGGCAGGCAGCGCTGCTGCCACCTGCCCCAACCCCCATGTGCTGGTGGTGCGTGCCCTGGCACCGCTGGTAGAACCCGCCATGAACCTGCTGCAACTGCTGTGGGGGCCTTTGCGGCACGCAGCCTGGCAACTGCAGGCCAGCCCACCCCGCATCTGGTCGGTTTAGACTCCGCCCACACACAGGGTCGGCTACCGGGCACCCTCTGTGCCAGAGGAGAGGTACCCCCCGACATGCCAGGCCCACATTGCACCCACCCACCACAGACGCTGGCGCTGTGGCGCAGCCTGGGCATGAGCCTGGGGGCGTGGGCGTGGATGGGCTGCTCAGCCGGGGCGCGTTCCCTCGCCAGCTGGCTCCGCCTGGGGCTGGTGGTGGGCACCCTGCTGGGGCTGTCGGGCGCTGCCCTCGCCCTGGAACCCATCACCCCTGATCGACCGGCTGCATCCACCCAGGCCCAACACGGCCGCACCCTCACCCTGGGCGTGTTCGCTTTTCGGCCCAAACCGATCATGGAGGAGCGCTTCGCGCCGCTGGGCCACTACCTGAGCCAGGCCTTGCCGGGCCTGCACGTCCAGGTGGTGCCGCTGTCCAACGAAGAGCTGGAAACCGCCCTCATCAACCAGAAGGTGGACTTTGTCCTGACCAACCCCACGCACTTCGTCAAGCTACGCGAGCACGGCAGTCTGTCAGGGGCGCTGGCCACCATGGTCATGCGCCAAGGCGACCTTGCGGTGCACGGCATTGGCGGCGTCATCGTTCGGCGGGCGGACCGCACCGACCTGCAGCAACTGACCGACCTGTCCAAGCGCCGGATTGCCATTGCGGGCAAGCACTACCTGGGCACTTACATGGCACCCGCCGCCGAGTTGGTGGCCGCAGGGGTGAACCTGGACGGCATCGAGTGGGTGGAGACGCTGCAACCGGTGGACCAAGTCATTACCTCGGTGCTGGAGCGCCGGGCAGACGCGGGCTTTGTGCGCACAGGCGTGCTGGAAGATATGGAGCGCGAGGGCAAGCTGGCACCTGGTGCGCTGGCGGTGATCAACCCCATCAGTCACCCCAATTTCATGTTCAGGGCATCTACCCGGCTGTACCCGGAGTGGCCCTTGGTGGCGGTGTCGCATGTGGACCCCGCCATCAGCCAGCAGGTGGCACACGAACTGATGGCCCTGCGCCCCGGTGACGCCGCCGCCAAGGCGGCTCAGATTTACGGGTTCACCATCCCGGCCGACTACGCACCCGTTGAACAAGCCATGCGCAACGTGCGCATGGAACCCTTTGACCGCGTGCCCGAGCTGAACCTGGCCGACGTCTGGAACCGCTTCAGCGTCTGGATCGCCGTGGTGGGCACGGTCAGCGTGTTGGCCATGCTGCTGACCATGGGCCTGGTGCTCCAGCGCCGCCGCTTGCTGCTGACCCAGGCAACCTTGCAAACCCACCAACGCGAACTCAGCGAGGCCACCGAACGCCTGAGCTACCTGATGGAATCCAGCCCCGTCATGTTCTATACCCTGGCGGTCAACGGCCCCCACACCCGGCCCACCTGGGTGGGGGGCAACATCCGCCGGCTCATAGGCTACACCCCCGAACAGGCACTGGACCCCCAATGGTGGCGCACCCACCTCCACCCCGACGACTTTGCCGCCGCTGCGCAAACCATGCGCAAGCTGCACCAGGCCCAGGAGCTGCGCCATGCGTTCCGTTTTCGGCTGACCGACGGCAGCTACCGCTGGTTTGAGGACGAGGTGCGGGTGCTGGGACAGCGCCATGGAGAGACCGAGGCGCTGGGCATCTGGCGCGACATCACCACCGCCAAGCAGCAGGAAGACAGCCTGCACCTGGCCGCCAGCGTATTCAACAACAGCTACGACGGCATCATCATCACCGACCGGCACCAGCACATCGTCAACACCAACCCGGCGTTCAGCCGCATCACCGGCATACCCCGCGCCCACGCGCTGGGCCAGCGCCTGGAGTCACTGGCCGGGGCCACGGACGCCAACGCAGCGACCGAACCCGGTGTGCTGCACCACATGCCCGACATCCTGGCCAGCCAGGGACATTGGCAGGGCGAGGTGGTGCTGCGGCGGCATTGGGGACCTGGCGTGGTGTGTGCCATGTCGGCCACGGCGGTGCAAGACAGCCACGCAGACACAGCCCACCACGTCATCGTGTTCTCGGACATCAGCCACATCAAGGCCCACCAGGCCGAGCTGGACCGCCTGGCCTACTTTGACCCCCTCACCGGCGTGCCCAACCGCCGACTGTTGGCCGACCGGCTCAACCAGGCGGTGGAGCGGGCCCGCCGCACCGATCTGTCGCTGGCCGTGTGTTACCTGGACCTGGACGACTTCAAGCCCGTCAACGACCGCTTGGGCCATGCCATGGGCGACCAGCTGCTCATCCAGGTAACGTCGCGGCTGCAAGCCATTCTGCGGGGGAACGACACGCTGGCGCGACTGGGGGGCGACGAGTTTGTGCTGCTGCTGACAGACCTGGGCCAACCCACCGAGTGGCAACTGGTGCTGGAGCGGGTGCTGGCTGCGGTGCAGCAACCCGTGGCCCTGGGCAACGAGCACGTGGTGGTCTCGGTCAGTGTGGGGGTTACGGTGTACCCAGCCGACCAGTCCGATGCCGACAGCCTGCTGCGCCACGCCGACCAGGCCATGTACCGGGCCAAGCAAGCGGGGCGCAACCGCTACCACCTGTTCGACATGGCCCAGGACCGAGAGGTGCAGGCCCAGCGCGAGCAGCAGCTGCGCCTGGCCGCCGCCCTGGCCGACAACGAGCTGGTGCTGTTTTACCAACCCAAGGTGGACCTGGAAACCGGTGCGGTGGTGGGCGCAGAAGCGCTCATGCGCTGGCGACACCCCGAGCGGGGTTTGCTGCCGCCGGGTGAATTTCTGTGGCAAGCGGCAGACAGCGAGCTGGAAATTGACCTGGGCGAATGGGTCATCTGCACCGCGCTGCACCAGCTCGACCAGTGGCAGCACACACCAGGCAGCCTGCCCGATGACCTGTGCATCAGCGTCAACCTCAGCGGGCACCAGTTGCTCAAGCCCGGTTTTTTCAACTTTCTGCAACGCTCGCTGGCCGAGCACCCCGGCGTGGACCCCCACCACCTGGAGCTGGAGATTTTGGAAAGCGCTGCCATTGCCGACATGGCGACGGCGGCCCACGTCATGACCCAGTGCCGCGCGCTGGGCGTGCGCTTTGCCCTGGACGACTTTGGCACCGGCTACTCGTCGCTGGCGTACTTTCGCACCCTGCCGGTGGACGTGATCAAGATTGACCAGAGCTTTGTGCGCGACATGCTGCAAGACGCCGACGACCACGGCATTGTGCAAAGCGTGGTGTACCTGGCCCACGCCTTCCACCGCCCCGTGATTGCAGAAGGCGTAGAAACCCTGGCCCACGCTGCAGCGCTGCTGCGCCTGGGCTGCCACCTGGGACAGGGTTACGGCATTGCCCGGCCCATGCCCGCAGAACAGCTACAAGCCTGGGCCGCTGACTGGCAGCACCAGCAGCTGTGGCGCAGCCTGCGCTCAGCAATTGTTTGATAGATAGCAAACTATCCATTTATAGCAAGCGCAAAGTGGGTATTTCGCTTTAAGTTTCAGATCGCCACAAGCTGCCGCACGCCCTTGGCTTCCATTTCGCTGCCCGGGCCCCGGGCAATGACCTCGCCGCGTTCCATCACCAGGTAGTCGTCGGCCAGCTCCTGCGCGAAGTCGTAGTACTGCTCGCACAGCAAAATGGCCATGTCCCCCCGGTCCGCCAACATGCGGATGACGCGGCCAATGTCCTTGATGATGCTGGGCTGAATGCCCTCGGTGGGCTCATCCAGCACCAGCAGCTTGGGGCCGGCGGCCAGGGCGCGGGCAATGGCCAGTTGTTGCTGCTGTCCACCCGACAAGTCCCCCCCCCGGCGGTGCAGCATCTGCTTCAACACCGGGAACAGCTCGAACAACTCCGGCGGCACTGGTGTGCTGGCGGGCTTGTGGGCCAGGCCCATAGCCAGGTTTTCCTGGACGGTCAGGCGGGCAAAAATTTCGCGACCCTGCGGCACAAATCCAATGCCCGCGCGGGCGCGCTCATAGGGCGTGGCCTTGGAAATGTCTTGCCCGTTGAACACGATGCTCCCGTTCCTGATGGGCACCAGCCCCATCAGGCTTTTGAGCAGCGTGGTTTTTCCCACCCCGTTGCGGCCCAGCAGCACCGTGACCTTGCCCACTTGGGTTTGCAGGCTCACATCCCTCAGGATGTGCGAGCCACCGTAGTACTGGTTGATGTGTTGAACGTCTAGCATTTTTTAAGCTTTTTTGGCCTCAAGAGCTTGATTGACAAGCAATTACAGCTACTGTTTTTTCAATGCTCAGCGACCGAGATACACCTCGATCACCCGCTCATCGGCCTGCACCTGGTCCAGCGTGCCCTGGGCCAGCACAGCGCCGTCGCACAGCACGGTCACGATGTCGGAGATGGTGCGGATAAAACCCATGTCGTGCTCCACCACCATCAGGCTGTGCTGGCCTTTGAGGGTGAGAAACAGCTCGGCGGTGCGCTCTGTTTCCTCGTCGGTCATGCCCGCCACCGGCTCGTCGAGCAGCAGCAGTTTGGGGTCTTGCATGAGCAGCATGCCGATCTCCAGCCACTGCTTTTGCCCGTGGCTCAGCAAGCCTGCCAGGCGCGACACGCTGGGCGCCAGGTGGATGGTGTGCAGCACCTGGGCCAGCCGGTCACGCTGTGCGCTGTCCAGCCGGAAGGTCATGGACGGCCACACCCGCTTGTTGGTCTTGAGCGCCAGCTCCAGGTTCTCAAACACCGTCAGGTGCTCGAACACCGTGGGCTTCTGGAACTTGCGGCCAATGCCCAGCTCGGCAATCTCGGCCTCGCGGTGGCGCAGCAGGTCGATGGTGGAGCCAAAAAACACCGTACCACTGTCGGGCCGGGTTTTGCCCGTGATGATGTCCATCATCGTGGTTTTGCCCGCGCCGTTGGGGCCGATGATGCAGCGCAGCTCGCCGGGTGCAATGTCCAGGCTCAGGTGGTTGATGGCCTTGAAGCCATCAAAGCTGACACTCACGTCCTCCAGGTACAGAATGCGCCCGTGCGCCACATCCACCTCGCCGGGGGTGTGCACACGGCCAAAACCGGCCTCCCGCCCGCCCGACTCGGTCTGGCCAGGCACCGTGGCCTGGGCCATGGCGGCGCGGCGCTGTGCGCCTTGCTCCATCAGATCGGGGGTCATGGGCGGCCTCCCGTCGAGGTGGCGGCAACAGCAGCGTCGGTACCCCCCGCAGGCGAGGCTGAGGCTGCGGCTTGAGCGTCTGGCGTCAATGGCGGGGTGTTTCTGAACCTCTTCACCAGCCCGACCACCCCCTGTGGCAACCACAGCGTGACCGCAATGAACAACGCCCCCAGAAAGTACAGCCAGTACTCAGGGGCTGTGACAGTGAGCCAGCTTTTGGCTCCATTGACAATGAAGGCTCCGGCAATCGGGCCAATGAGGGTGGCGCGGCCCCCCACCGCCGCCCAGACCGCCATTTCAATGCTGTTGGCCGCGCTCATTTCACTGGGGTTGATGATGCCCACCTGCGGCACATACAGCGCCCCGGCCAGCCCGCACATCATGGCCGAGATGACCCAGATGCTCAGCTTGTAGGGCAAGGGGTTGTAGCCGCTGAACATGACGCGGGTTTCCGCATCGCGGATGGCCTGCAGCACCCGCCCGTACTTGCTGGCCACCAGCCAGCGCCCAAACAGGTAGCAGCCCAGCAGCGCCAGGCCGGTCAATACAAACAGTGCCATCCGCATGGTGGGCGTGGCAAGTGGCATGTCCAAAATGCGCTTGAAGTCGGTGAACCCGTTGTTGCCCCCCATGCCCGTTTCATTGCGAAAAAAGAGCAGCATGGCCGCATACGTCATGGCCTGGGTGATGATGGAGAAGTACACCCCCTTGATGCGCGAACGGAACGCAAAGTAGCCAAACACAAAAGCCACCAGCCCCGGCACCGCCAGCACCAGCACCACGGTGGCAGCAAAGCTGTCGCTCAGGGCCCAGTGCCAGGGCAGCTCCTTCCAGTCCAGAAACACCATGAAGTCGGGCAGGTCGCTCTGGTAGTTGCCATCGCGGCCAATCTGGCGCATCAGGTACATGCCCATGACGTAGCCACCCAGCGCAAAAAACAAGCCGTGGCCCAGGCTCAGAATGCCGGTGTAGCCCCAGATCAGGTCCATGGCCAGCGCGCAAATGGCAAAACACATGATCTTGCCCACCAGCGCCACGCCGTAGTCGCTCAGGTGGAACACGCTGCCCTCGGGCACCAGCAGGTTGAGCACCGGAGCCAGGGCGCACACCACCAGCAGGGCCGCGCCAAACACCATCCAGCCGCTGCGGCTGAGCAATGCCGGACGCACGGGCAAATCCACCGCAGGAGTGGGCTTGGCAGCAGGCTGGGCAGCAGGCAGGTCGGTGGGCAGAGCGGTTGTCATGGTCGGGGTGGAATTTGGGGTGGGGGTCGCCATGTCAGGCCTCCGCAGAACGGCCCTTCATGGCAAAAATGCCCTGAGGTCGCTTTTGAATGAAGATGATGATGAACACCAGCACGGCAATCTTGGCCAGCACCGCACCGGTCCAGCCCTCCAGCAGCTTGCTCGCCATGCCCAGGCCCAGCGCGGCATACACCGCCCCGGCCAGCTGACCCACGCCGCCGACCACCACCACCATGAACGCATCGACGATGTAGCTCTGCCCCAGGTCTGGCCCCACATTGCCCACCTGGCTGAGCGCACACCCGGCCAGCCCGGCAATGCCGGAGCCCAGGGCAAACGCGTAGGTGTCGATGCGGGCGGTGTTGACACCCATGCAGCTGGCCATGGGGCGGTTTTGTGTCACACCCCGCACAAACAGGCCCAGGCGGGTACGCCCGATCAGCCAGGCCATGCCCAGCAGCACGGCCGCCGCAAATGCAATGATGACCAGGCGGTTGTAGGGCAGCGTGAGGTTGGCCAGCACCTGCACACCGCCACTCATCCACGCGGGGTTTTCCACACCCACGTTTTGCGCCCCAAACAGACTGCGCACCAGCTGCATCAGCACCAGGCTGATACCCCAGGTGGCCAACAGCGTCTCCAGCGGGCGGCCGTACAAAAAGCGCAGCACCCCGCGCTCCATGGCTGCACCCACCAGCGCCGCCGCACCGAACGCCACGGGCAAGGCAGCCACCAGGTACCAGTCAAACCACGCCTCGGGCAGGTGGCTGCGAAACAGGCCCTGCACCACATAGGTGGCGTAGGCACCAATCATCATCAGCTCGCCGTGCGCCATGTTGATGACGCCCATCAGCCCATAGGTAATGGCCAGGCCCAGCGCCACCAGCAGCAGCACCGACCCCAGGCTGACGCCGGTGAACAAGGTGCCCAGCACCTCGCCCCACACCAGCCCGTCGGCGATGGTCTTGAGGCTGGCGGTGATGGCGGACCTGACGGCGGGGTCAGCCTCTTCGGCCAGCCGCTGGTTCAGCAACAACTGGGTGGCTGGGGTCTTGCTGGCCGCCAGGGCCTTGGCCGCTTGCAGACGCTGCGCAGCGTCATCGCTGCCCAGCAGCGCAGCCTCACGGGCCAGCACCAGCCTGGCCTTGAGGCTGGCATCCGGCTCGGCCGCCAGCGCCTTGTCCAGCAAAGGCAGCAGCACGGCGCTGGGCTCGGCGGTCAACCGGGCGACGGCGTCGCGGCGCTTGGCCAGATCGGGAGACAACAGCCGCATGGCGGCCAGCGCGATGTCCAACTCGCCGCGCAGGCGGTTGTTGTTCATCACGTCTTCGGCATCGTCGGGCACGGTCACGGGTTGGCCGCTGACGGGGTCGGTACCCACGCCATCGCGCACGATGAACACCCGCTCGCCCGAAACTTTGACCGCATCGTCTACCAGCGCCCGAATGAACGCGGCCGTGGCATCGTCTGGCTCGGCCACCAGCACGCGACCAATGGCAGCCACGCGGTCGTCGGTGTCGCCAATTGACAAGCTTTTTGCCGACTCTTGGCTTAACCCATATGCATTAAATACTATACAAAACGAAGCAATGAAGCCCGCTAGGCTTCTGAAACCTGGTGAACCTGTGCGCATGTGCGTTTCCCAAGTGGTGGACTGCGGTCGATTGTGTGCAGTGCAGCATCGGGCGGGAATACGCCGTGTGGCGTACGGGGCGGATCAGGGTGGGTGTGCAGGTGTGCAGGTGTGCAGGTGGGCAGGTGGGCAGACCGGCCCCGCGCTCAGACGATGGTGTCAGGGTGCTCGTACAACTGAAACCAGACCAGGCTGGACAGCACCAGGCGGTCATTGGGTTTGAGCTGGTCAAACTCCAAACGGTACTGAACACTGGTTTGCAGGCCCTGACCGGCGTAGCCCTTCATACCCAGGATTCGGGCGTGAAGGTCCAGAGAGACGGGCACGCCGTGCAACTCAAACGCAAAGCTCAGCTGCAACTCCCTGACCGCCATGTCCAGCACCTGCCCAGTGTCCAGCAGTGCCCCGGCAGCACCCAGGTCAACAATGTTGCCCTGCCCCATGGGCTGGCCATCGACGCTGAATGTAGCCGGCATACCAACCCGGCTGCGCGGTGAGCGGCGAATTTCAACGGCATGCACATGCTGGGGAAAGCTGAGGTGCACGTACTGAAAAGGCAAGTGGTTGACCTTGCGCACCAGGCCCTTGAACGCAAAGGCGCAGCGTCCGGTGAACACACGCAAGGTCACGCTTTCGCCCTCGAAAAGCTGCAGCGGCTTGTCAGCCGCCATCGGTTGCGTCAGCATGACGCTGATGCCCTCCCGCCAACCCACCACCGTCGAACTGGCGCGGCCATGGGCCTTTGCGCCCGCAAAATCGAGGTAGACCGTGTCACCCACCTTCAGGTGCACGTCCGCGAACACGCAAGTGCCCGACTCCTCGTGGTCGGGCGGGGCAGGTGCTGCGTCAGCCCCGCGGTGTGCGACTGTGGTGGGGGATGGAAATGGCATTTTTCGGGGAAGTAATCAGCTCCTGGCGGATGGCGGTTCACCGCCTGACACGGCAGTGAGGTTGATCTGTGCCGCCCGCCTACAGGGGCCGGACAACGTGACAACCGCTATCTTTTTTTATACCCGCCGAGTACATCTATGCCACTGCATCGCCATCGAATTTGTCCCAAAGAGCGGTCTTGAACCAGTAGGGCATGAGGTCTGTTTTCATTTCCAACTCATTGCCCTCGGTCACTTCGGCCACCAGCACCCGCGCATCGTCGCAAGAGTTGTCGAACACGTAGGCGCGGTCTGTACAGGCCACCGCAGCGTTGAGCAATGCCAGCGGACTGCTGGTAGCGGTCCTTGAGGGTGCTTTTGCCCGATCCGTTCGGGCCTGCAAACATGCGCAAACGGGGAACAGGCTGGGTCATTTGGCAGTGAACTGGCGCGTCAGCCTGGTACCCACCGCCACTTTCACAGGTGCATGGATGGCGCGCAGCACCTGCTCGGTACCGTCGGCATAGGTTTCCACCAGTTGGCCGTTAATGGCGCGCATGACTTTGCCACTTTGGGTCAGGGCATCAAAGTAGGCCCTTTCAAAGGCACCTCTGGCCAACTTGGGAATGTTGGCGTCCAGCGCAAGCATGGCCTCTTCTGTCATCTTCATGGTTCGCACTCCATTGTCTGGTTGGGCATGCCACCCGGCAGGTGCCGCACAGCCGCGCATTATTGTCTGCTTTGCCCGCAAGTTGGGCCCACGTGAAAAAGCCACGCCGGGCAAGGGCGTGGCTTGAACAAAAGGACGGCGCGGGTGGCTCGGCCTGCCTTACTTCTTCTCTGGCTCGTCCTTCTTCTTGTCGTTGCCTTCGATGAATGGGCTCCATGGCTGGGCCTTGATGGGGCCGGAGGTCTTCCAGACCACGTTGAACTGGCCGTCGGCCTTGATCTCGCCAATGAACACAGGCTTGTGCAGATGGTGGTTTTTCTCGTCCATCTTGGACGTGAAGCCACCAGGCGCTTTGAAGGTCTGGCCCGCCATGGCGGCAATCACCTTGTCCACGTCGGTGGACTTGGCTTTTTCAACCGCCTGCTTCCACATGTGGATACCGATGTAAGTGGCTTCCATCGGATCGTTGGTCAGGGGCTTGTCCTTGTGGCCGGGGATGTTCTTGGCCTTGGCGTAGTCGCTCCACTTCTTGATGAACTCGGTGTTGGTCGGGTTTTTGATGCTCATGAAGTAGTTCCAGGCGGCCAGGTGGCCCACCAGGGGTTTGGTGTCCACGCCGCGCAGCTCTTCTTCACCCACGCTGAAGGCCACCACCGGCACGTCCTTGGCCTTCAGGCCGGCGTTGCCCAATTCTTTGTAGAAGGGCACGTTGGAGTCGCCGTTGATGGTGGAGATGACAGCTGTTTTGCCACCGGCAGAGAACTTCTTGATGTCGGCCACGATGGTCTGGTAGTCCGAATGGCCAAAGGGGGTGTACTTTTCGTCGATGTCCTTGTCGGCCACGCCCTTGCTCTTCAAGAAGGCACGCAGGATCTTGTTGGTGGTGCGGGGGTACACGTAGTCGGTGCCCAGCAGCACGAAGCGCTTGGCACTGCCGCCGTCTTTGCTCATCAGGTACTCCACGGCGGGAATGGCCTGCTGGTTGGGCGCGGCACCGGTGTAGAACACGTTTTTGCTCAACTCTTCACCCTCGTACTGCACAGGGTAGAACAGCAGGCCGTTCATTTCCTCCACCACGGGCAGCACCGACTTACGGCTCACGCTGGTCCAGCAGCCGAAGATCACGCTGACCTTGTCCTGGCCCAGCAGCTGCTTGGTTTTTTCGGCGAACAGGGGCCAGTTGGAAGCGGGGTCCACCACCACAGGCTCCAGCTTCTTGCCCAACACGCCGCCCTTGGCATTGATCTCGTCAATGGCCATCAGCACCGTGTCTTTCAACACGGTTTCGGAAATGGCCATGGTGCCCGACAGGCTGTGCAGCACGCCCACCTTGATGGTATCGGCCGCGTGGGCAGACAAGCCAGTGAACCCCAGCGAAGCCACCACAGCGGCGGCCGACAGGGTTTTGAGGGTGAAGCGGCGGGGAGCGGAATGTGACATGGTGAAGAACTCCAAACAGTCAAACAGAGAAACAGACAAGGGCCAACGGAGGGGTGGAAAGGGTGGCAAACATCCGTGCGGTGGGCGTCGGTGGCAGGTGTTGCCACCGGCCACAGCCCCCAGCGGATGGCTGAAATTTAGGGACCATTGGCCGCAGCGTCTGTACGCCGCATGGCGTATGCGGCGGTGCAACACAGGCGACTCGGCACAAGGGTCATTCCCAATGCCCCGGGGCGTATCTGTCCATATCCTCCACGGACGTTCTGTGCCTCAGTCCTGCGGGGGCACTCCCGACCCATTTCCCTTTCCTCATGAACCATTTCAAAATCTCCACCCGGCTGCTGTTGCTGGTGGCCTTCCTGTCAGCGCTGCTGGTGGGTGTGGGCGGCACTGGTCTGTATGGCATCAACCAGTCCAATGCCGCGCTGAAAACGGTGTACGAAGACCGCACCGTGCCGACCACCCAGATCGCCGAAATCAATCGGCTGCTGCTGCGCAACCGCTTGGCCATCACCAGCGCACTGAATTGGCCTGTGCCCGAGACCATCAATGCCGCGGCCAATGAGGTTGAGGCCAACATCACGGCCATCAGCACAGTCTGGCAGGCTTACGCCAGCACGGCCATGACCGCCGAGGAAGCCCAGGTGGCCCAGAAATTTGCCGAGGACCGGGCACGCCTTGTCAAAGAAGCCTTGCAACCCGCGGTCGTTGCCCTCAGGGCCGATGACATGCAGGCCGTCAAAGTCCTGATCGTCGAAAAAATCAAGCCACTTTTCACGCCCGTCGAAACGGGCATTGAAGCACTCACGCGACTCCAGTTGACCGAAGGCAAGCGGTTGTACGAGTCATCGATGGCCCGCCAAACCACCATCCAATGGGTGGCGGTGTCGTCGGTGCTGGTGGGCGTGCTGCTTGCCGCCCTCTTCGGTCTGGCGCTGACCCTGGGCATTTCCCGATCGCTCAAACAGGCCACCCTGGCTGCCGACGCCGTCACCCACGGCGATCTGACGCACCCCATTCGACCCGAGGGCAACGACGAAATCGCCCAACTGCTGAAGTCGCTCGCAGCCATGCAAGCCAGCCTGCTCAAAGTGGTCAGCAGCGTGCACCAGGGATCGGAAAGTGTGTCCACCGCCAGCGCCGAAATCGCCCAAGGCAACCACGACCTGTCGGCCCGAACAGAGCAGCAAGCCAGCGCGCTGGAAGAAACCGCCGCCAGCATGGAGCAACTCAGTGCCACCGTGAAGCAAAACGCCGACAGTGCCCGCCAGGCCAACCAACTGGCCATGAGTGCCTCGGAAGTGGCCATCCAAGGCGGCGAGGTAGTCGGTGAAGTGGTGCTGACCATGAAGGGCATCAACGACGCATCACGCAAAATTTCCGACATCATCAGCGTCATCGACGGTATCGCCTTCCAGACCAATATCCTGGCGCTCAACGCTGCGGTCGAGGCAGCCCGCGCCGGTGAGCAAGGCCGTGGGTTTGCGGTCGTGGCGGGCGAGGTGCGCTCGCTGGCTGGTCGCAGCGCGCAAGCCGCCAAAGAAATCAAGGACCTCATCAACACCAGCGTGACCAGGGTCCAAGAAGGCTCGGCCCTGGTGGAACGGGCGGGTACCACCATGACCGCAGTGGTCTCCAGCATCCGGCGCGTCACCGACCTGATGGGAGAAATCAGTGCAGCCAGCAGCGAACAATCTGCCGGCGTCGTTCAGGTGGGCGAGGCCGTGACCCAGATGGACCAGGTAACGCAGCAAAATGCCGCGCTGGTCGAGCAGATGGCGGCAGCGGCCTCCAGCCTCCAGAACCAGGCACAAGACCTGGTCCAGGTGGTGTCGGTCTTCAAAATACACCGCCAAAGCACCGCGCCGGTGCAAACCCAGGCCAAACGCCCTGCAACCACTCCCCAAGCTTTGCCATCAGCCGCTGCCCGGCCAGGCGCTGCTGCCACGCCCAAGCTGACCGCGGCACCCATCGCCAAGCCTGGCCGAAACCCGCCACCCAAGCCGGTCACCTCACGGGATGATGAGGGTGATTGGGAAAGCTTTTGACATCGGTGGTCGGTGCTTTAGCGTATATTCGCGCCCAATTTTCAGCGTGGCCACTCTGGAGCATCCGAGTCGGCCCCGGCAAACCGGTCAGATGACCGCCCAACGCAGGCGGGGAGCATGTGCGCATGACCGCGACAGGGAATGGACCAGAGCACTTGCCCCGTTGCCACCCGAGATTGCCTGCACCATGAACACCCACGTCAATATTTTTGTCTGGAACGACCACTTCAACACCGGTCTTCCGGCTGTCGATGCCCAGCACCGCCAACTGCTGGCCATGCTCAACGAGCTGGCCAGTCGCCTGGTGTTTGCGCCCGATGGCCCTGGTTTACAGCACATCCTGCAGGAGCTGACCGAGTACGCCACCCACCACTTCCGCGATGAAGAAGCGATCTGGGCCCAATACCTGCCCCAGGACCCGCTGGAGGTCGCGCACAGAGCCAGCCACAGCCAGTTCTTTGACCAGATTGCGCAACTGAAACAGGAGCTGCAAAGCCGCCCCTTGGCAGAACTGGCCGAAACCCTGCTGGGTTTTCTGGCCCGGTGGCTGGTGTCGCACATCCTTGGAGCTGACCGACACCTCGCCCACTTGGTCACCGGACTGCAGCAGGGGCTTGACATGGCCGCCGCCAAGGAACTCGCGGCGCAACAGGTGGCCACCTCCGCCCAATCGCTGATCGACATCATTCTGTCGGTCTATGGGGCATTGGCCACCCACACCCCACGCCTGATGCGCGAGGTCCACGAGCACGAATTGGCTGCTGCCGCCCTGCAAGCCAGTGAAGCCCGCATGCGCGACCTGTTTGACAAGGCACCGCTGGCTTACCAGTCGCTGGACATGGGGGGCCACATCCTGGAAGTGAACGCCGTCTGGCAGGCCCAGATGGGCTACACCCGACACGAGGTGATGGGTAGGTTCATCGGTGACTTCATCGCCGACACCTCGCAAGAGACCCTGGCCTGCGAATTCCCCCGGTTTCAGTCCACCGGGCTCACCGACGGCCCGGTGTTTGAAATGGTGCGCAAAGACGGCAGCCGGTTTCTGTGGCAGGTGAACGGCCGCATCGCCCGCGACGAGCAGGGCAATGCCTTGCACACCCACTGCCTGCTCACCGACATCACCGAGCGCCAGCAGATGGAAGCGGCCCTTGCCCAGGAGCGCCACACCCTCAAAAGCCTGATCAAGACCATTCCCGATCTGGTCTGGCTCAAAGACCCGAACGGGGTTTACCTGGCCTGCAACCCTCGGTTTGAGCAGCTCTACGGCGCCAGTGAGGCCGAGATTGTGGGCAAGACCGATGCCGACTTCGTCTCGCCCGAGCTGGCCGAGTTCTTCCGGACTCACGACCAGCTGGCCGTGTCAAAAGGAGGACCCACCGTCAACGACGAGTGGCTGACCTTTGCCAGTGACGGCCACAGCGAATGGGTGGAAACCACCAAAACCCCCATGTTCGACACCCAGGGGAACCTGATGGGGGTGCTGGGCATAGGCCGCGACATGACCGAGCGCCAGCGCAGCGCGCATGAACTGCAGCGACGGGAGCAGTACCTGCGGGCGGTGCTGGACAACTTCCCCTTCCTCATCTGGCTCAAGGACAGCGACAACCGCTACCTGGCGGTCAACCAGGCCTTTGCCCACGCCAGTGGGGCCAGCCACCCCGAAGAGCTGGCGGGCAAATCGGACCTCGACATCTGGCCCACCGCCCTGGCCAACGCCTACCGGCGCGACGACGACGAGGTGCTGCAATCCGGCTTGCCCAAAACCATGGAAGAACCGATAGACGGTCCCGGGCAAAAGGGTTGGGTGGAAACCTACAAATCCCCCGTGCGCATCGATCAGCAAGTGATTGGCACCGTGGGCTATGCCCGCGACATCACCGAGCGCAAAACCGCCGAGGAAAAGCTGCTGCTGGCCGCCAGCGTGTTCACCCACGCGCTGGAGGGCATCATGATCACCACCGCAGAAGGCGTGGTGCTCGAAGTCAACGACTCCTTCAGCCGCATCACCGGCTACAGCCGCGCAGAAGTCACCGGCCAGCACACCCGCATGCTCAGTTCCGGGCGCCAGGGCAAAGAGTTCTATGCCCAGATGTGGCAGTCCCTGACCACCCAAGGCCGCTGGAGCGGAGAAATCTGGAACCGGCGCAAAAGCGGTGAGGTGTACGCCGAAATGCTCACCATCAGCGCCGTGCGCAACACCGCCGGGCTGGTCATGCGCTACGTCGCCCTGTTCTCCGACATCTCCAAACAAAAGGAGCACGAACACCGCCTGGAGCACATCGCCCACTACGACGCCCTCACCGGACTGCCCAACCGTGTGCTGCTGGCCGACCGGCTGCGCCAATCCATGGCCCAAGCCGTGCGTCGCAGCCAGCAGTTGGGCCTGGTGTTCCTGGACCTCGACGGCTTCAAGGCCGTCAACGACGAGCACGGCCACGACATGGGCGACCAGCTGCTGATGGCCGTGGCCACCCGGATGCAACAGGCCCTGCGCGACGGCGACACCCTGGCGCGTTTGGGGGGCGATGAATTCGTGGCGGTCCTGGGCGACCTGGCTGACGCCGAAGCCGCCGCCCCGGTGCTGGAGCGCTTGCGCGTGGCCGCCGCCCAGCCCTTTGTGATCAAGGGGCGCAGCCTGCAGGTCTCGGCCAGCCTGGGCGTGGCCTTTTACCCACAGCGCACCGACATGGATGCCGAGCAGCTGCTGCGCCAGGCCGACCAGGCCATGTACCAGGCCAAAGTGGCGGGCAAGAACCGCTGCCATGTGTTCGATGACGAACAAGACCGCATCGTCCGTGGCCACCACGAGGGCCTGGAGGCCATTCGCCAGGGGCTGTTGGACCAGGCCTTCGAGCTGTACTACCAGCCCAAGGTGAACATGCGCACGGGCGCGCTGGTGGGTGCGGAAGCGCTGATCCGCTGGCACCATCCCGAGCGGGGGCTGTTGTTGCCGGGGGAGTTCTTGCCTCTGCTGCACAACAGTGAGTTGAGCATTGAGCTGGGTGAGTGGGTGCTGAACACTGCCATGGCCCAGGTCGGGCACTGGAAGTCGCAGGGGCTGCAGGTGCCAGTGAGCGTAAACATCGACGCACAGCACCTGCAGCGGCCCAACTTCGTGGCGCGCCTGAAGGCCTTGCTAACGGGCCACCCGCAGGTGGGGCCGGGCGACCTGGAGCTGGAGATTCTGGAGACCAGGGCACTGGATGACATCGCCCGGGTCTCGCAGCTGATGGACGACTGCCGCAACATCGGGGTGGGCTTTTCTCTGGACGACTTTGGCACCGGCCACTCGTCGCTGACCTATCTGCGTCGCCTGCCGGCAGCGCTGCTCAAGATTGACCAAAGTTTTGTGCGCAACATGCTGGACGACCCGAAGGACATGGCGATTTTGGAGGGTGTGCTCGGGCTGGCACAGGCGTTTCGCATGCAGGCGATTGCCGAAGGGGTAGAGACCGTGGCACACGGGGAGTTTTTGCTGCGCCTGGGCTGTGACTGGGGCCAGGGCTATGCGATTGCGCGGCCCATGCCCGCCCACGCACTGGCAGACTTTGCGGCAAAGTGGCGGCCCGAGCCAAGCTGGAAAGATCTGCGCATGACCCAGCGTGAGGATTTGCCTTTGTTGACCGGTGTGGTGGAGATGCGGTCCTGGGTCACCCTGCTGGAAACCCACTTGGCCGACCGGTCCTCGGTGCCGCCAGAACTGGACGCCAACACCTGCGAGTTTGGCCGCTGGCTGCGCCATCAAGGGCGCGAGCGACACGGATCGCATGCGGGCTACACCCAGGTGGACACACTCCACCAGACCATCCACCGGCAAGCGCAGGCCATGGTGAACCTGCGCGCACAGGGTCAAGCGGACGCAGCCCAGGCCCTGCTGCCCGACCTGTACGCCACCCGCCAGGAACTGACGGCCCAGATGCTGAGCCTGCTGAACAACGGCACCTGAACCGCCAGCCCCCCCGTCCATCCACCCGGTATTTCGCCCCACAGGGCAAGACTGGCATGATCGGCGGTTTGGTTTTTATATCCACGGCCTCCAGTGCCCAGCAGATCCATGAGCGACACAGCCTCCCACCCCGCCGACCTCCAACCCACTGCCGCACCCGCCCAGCCCCCCCAGACGGCACCGTCCGATGCCTCGCCACCCGCCACCCAATCGGCTGAGCGCACGGACCGCCCCGCCCCCCGTGGCCGCAACAACAACGGCAACCGCCATGGCGCGCGCGGCAGGGGCAAACAGGGCCAGGCGCCCCAGTCCCCACAGCCGCCCAAAGGCCCTTCCCACCCGGTGCTCAAGCAACTGGCCGAGCTGGAACCCACGCTGTTTGGGGCGAACGCGCTGCCACTGAAGCGCGGCATCTTCCACGACCTGATGGCGGCACATCCCGATGCGTTCGAGAAAGACGCCCTCAAAACCGCCCTGGGCCTGTACACCCGCTCCACCCGCTACCTGCTGGCCATGGCCTCGGGCCAGGCGCGCCACAACCTGGCGGGTGAGGCCGTGGAAGCCGTCGCCCCCGAGCACCGCTACCACTCGCTGCTGGAGACCTTCCGCCGCCGCCACGCCCGCACCGGCGAGGACGTGCGCCAGCAGGTGTACACCCACATCCTGAAAGCAGCAGAAGACTCTGCCCTGCCCCCCGGCGACTACGCCGCCCTGGTGCGCGGCAAAGACGAAGCGGCCAACGACATTCTGGATGCCGCCATGGCCGAACTGGGCAGCCGCCTGGCCCGCGAGCAGGCCCTGCTGCGCGCCTTTGAAGCCAGTGGCCAAAGCGTGAACGCCTTTGCCGACGCCTACGGCCTGCACCCCATCGAGGCCGCCGCCACGCTGCAGCGCGCCCAGGCGCGTGTGCAAGCCATGGCAGCGGCCGCAGCGCAGGCCGAGGCGAAGGCCAAAGCCGACGCCGAGGCCGAAGCTGAGGCGGATCCAGCCGTCACCAATGGCAACGAACCCGAGCAGACGGGCCCCAGCACCGTTTGAGCGAGCGCAAACTCATCGCCCTGGTTGTGGGGGTGATCACCAGCCTGCTGGCTGGGTGGCTGGGCTTTGACACCACCAGCAGCGTCACTCCAGATCGCCTGCAGGGCCGGGTGATTGCCGTCGCGGATGGCGACACCCTCACCCTGCTGGTGGGTGTGCAAGAGCACCGCATTCGCCTGGGCGGCATAGACGCCCCCGAAAGCGACCAAGCCCATGGCACCCGCAGCCGGGCCGCCCTGGCCTCGCTGTGTCTGGGCCGCCAGGCCGACATCGCGGTGGACGACCGCGACCGCTATGGCCGCACCGTGGGCCAGGTGCGCTGCGGCGACACCGATGTGAACGCCGAACTGGTCAGGCGCGGCGATGCCTGGGTGTACCGCACCCACAACCAGCGCCCCGAATTGGAAGACATGGAGCGCAACGCCAAGGCCAGCGGCCGTGGGCTGTGGTCACAGCCGCGCCCCACCCCGCCGTGGGAGTGGCGGCGAGACACCAGCAGAAGATAAAAATAATAGCAAACTATTTATTAAATATAAGCGAAAAACTGGTATTTTATATAAAATTTAGCTGCCACCTGGCTGCAACTGCCGCACCCGGTTGATGGCCATGGCAGCCGCGGCTGTGCGGGTCTCCACCCCCAGCTTGGGCAAGATGCGCTCCAGGTGCTTTTTGACGGTGGCCGGGCTGGCCCCCACGATGTCGGCGATGTCGCGGTTGATCTTGCCCTGCACCACCCAGTACAGCACCTCGGCCTCGCGCGCAGTCAGGCCAAACGCCTGCACCAGCGCCTCGATCACGCTGGTGTCGTTGCTCTCTTGCATGACCACCAGCCAGTCGCCATCGCCCTCACCTTCTCCAACCTGGCTGTGCAGCCGGAAGTGGAGGCGGCGCGGCCCCTGCGGCAGCGTCAGCCGTGGCGGCTCCACCCCCTGCCAGGCACCGTGGGCATGTTGGCTGGCCACGCGCTCCAGCCACTGCAGTACCGGCTCGGGTGTGATGGGGCTTTGGGTGCCGCAGTAACGCAACAGCAACTCGCGGGCCAGCGGGGTTTCCCACAGCAGACGGCCGTCGGTGGTGCGCACGGTGATGGTGGCGTAGCCAAACGCATCCAGCGCATTGCGGGCCTGGTGGCGCTCGCGCGCGCCCTGGCTGGCCTTTTGCGCGGTGTGGATGTGCACACCCATGCGCGCCATGACCTCGCGCGGCTTGACCGGTTTGGTCACATAGTCCACCCCGCCTGCGGCCAATGCTGCCTCCAGGTGCTCGGTGTCCGTCAGCCCCGTCATGAACAGAATGGGAATGTGGGCGGTGGCCGGGTCGGCTTTCAGGCGGCGGGCCACCTCGAAGCCATCCATGCCGGGCATGACGGCATCCAGCAGCACCACGTCGGGCAGGGCCTGCCGGGCGCGGCGCAGAGCGCTTTCACCGTCCAGGGCCACCAGCACGGTGTAGCCAGCGTCGTCCAGCGCGTCGTGGAGCATGGCCACGTTGTCGGGCACGTCGTCCACCAGCAGCACGACGGTGGAGGGACGGGATAAGTCAGCGGTCGGTGTCATGGTCGGGGGCACGGTCAAGGCGGGGGTCAAGGCAGAGGTCAAGGCGGGGTCGAGGCGGCGTCACGCAGGCAGGCCACGAGGCGGTGGGGTTGGGTCATCGGTCAGCCAGCGCTCCAGGGCGTCGAGCTGGAACTCCCGCAGCATGTCGCGGGCCTGCGCCACAAAAGGCGCACACCCAGGCTGTGCCTGCAACAGCAGGGCCAGGTGCCGCTCGACGCCGCGCACATGGCCCAGGCGCAGGCTGTGCAGCAAGGCCTCGCGGGTGGTGGCATCGGGCAGGCAGCGCAGCAGCGACTGGGCGGCCTGCCCCGGCACTGTGGTGTTGGCACCACCAAGGGATGGCACTGCCGCAGCGGCCAGGCCACCACTGCCGTGTACCCAGTTCAGGCCCAGGCGGCGACCCAGCCAGTCGAGCAGGTCGTCGCGCCGCACCGGCTTGACGAAAAAGTCCGCCGGGGTGATGCCCACGTCGTTGTCCAGCACCTGGTCAAAGGCGTTGGCCGAGACAATGGCACAGGACACGCCGCCGTCGGCGTCGCGCAGGCCCATGGCTGCCATGCGCCGCAGGGTTTCCCAGCCGTCAATACCAGGCATGGCCAGGTCCATGAACACCGCACGGGGGCGGTAGCCGTTGGCCAGCAGGCGCAAGGCGTCGTGACCGCTGGTGGCCAGCAGCACCTCAAAGCCCAGGGGGCTGAGCCAGCGCTGCAGCAGCTCGCGGTCGGACTCCTCGTTGTCCACCACCAGCACCGGCACACGCGGTCCCCGGTAGCCCGTGCGGGGCTGCTTGCCCCGTCCGGCTGTCGCAGCTGCCACCGCCACACCGCTTTGCCCGCCAGCGCGGCTGTCTCCACCCTCACCCGCGCCCGGTCCCGGTCCCGGTCCTGGCGGGGCCGAGCGGCCCCAGCTGTCTTCGTGCACCTCGGGCAGAAACAGCCGCACCTTGAACGTGGTGCCCTGCCCCGGCTGGCTGCTCACGGTCAGCTCGCCGCCCATCAGGTCGGTCAGCATCTTGGCAATGGTCAGGCCCAGGCCTGTGCCCTGGGCCTGACCTGCGGCGGTACTGCCCCGGGCAAAAGGCTCGAACACCCGCTCGATCTCCTGCGCTGACATGCCGGGGCCGGAATCCACCACCTCGAACTGCGCCATCTCGCGGGCATGGGACACCCGCAGCACCACCCGCCCCCGCTGGGTGAACTTGACGGCATTGCCCAGCAGGTTGATGAGGATCTGGCGCAGGCGCTTTTCATCGGCGCGCACCGTGGCGGGTAGCCGGGTGCTGGCCTCGAACGCAAAGGCCAGGCCTTTGGCCCGGGCCTGAAGCTCAAACAGGCTGGCCATTTCCTGCAGGCCATCGGCAAAAGCCATGGGCCGGGTATCGAGCGTGAGCTTGCCCGACTCGATGCGGGCAATGTCCAACGTGCCCTCGATGAGCGACAGCAAATGCTCGCCCCCCCGGTGGATGACCTTGATGGCCTGCGCACGGTGCGGGGCCATATCGCCGCTGTCGCCTTGCCCGTCACGCACCTCTTCGTGCAGCATCTGGGCATACCCCAGAATGCTGTTGAGCGGCGTGCGCAGTTCATGGCTGATGGTGCTGATGTAGCGGGTCTTGGCCTGGTTGGCCTGCTCGGCCACCACCCTGGCGTGGTCTGCCGCCTCGCGGGCGAGGTCAGCGGCTTCGCGGGCCTGTTGCAGCTGCTCATCGGTGCGGCGGTGGGAGGCAATTTCCTGCATCAGCAGCTCGGTCTGGCGGTTGGACTCCTGCTGCGCCACCTCCCGGCTCTGGTGGGCCAGCACCAGCCACCAGGCCACCAGGCCCAGCACCAGCAGCAGCGCCGCATACACCTGGGCAAAGCCGCGCACCTCCTGGCGGTACAACAGGCCCAGCAGAGCAGCCAGCAGCGGGGCCATGACGGCCATGAGCAGGATGTAGTGCGCCAGCCCCGCATCCAGGTAGGGCCACATGCGCCTGGGCATGACCCGGCGCAGCACCGCAGACCACTGCACCGACAGCCGGGCCTGGGGCTTGCACAGGTCGCCGCATCGGGCATCCAGCGTGCAGCACAGCGAGCAAATGGCCCCCTGGTAGGCGGGGCAATGCGCCATGTCCGGCCCCTCGTACGCCCGCTCGCAAATCACGCAGCGCTGCAGGCGGTGGCCGAGGTAAGCGCCGCCAGCCACGTCAGCCCCCCCGGGGGGCAGCGCAGCGCCGTCAGGCGCAAGTGTGGGGGCTTCAGGCTCTCTTGCGATGTAGTAGCGCCCCCCCGTGGCCCAGGCCAGCAGCGGCGACACCAGCAGCGCCGTGACCAGCGCAATCAGCGCCGAGAACGCCTGCGCCAGCGGGCCCAGCAAGCCCAGGTGCGCCACAAACGACAGCGCCGAGGCCGCCACCATCGCCCCCACCCCCACGGGGTTGATGTCGTACAGGTGCGCCCGCTTGAACTCGATGCCCTTCGGTGACAACCCGAGCGGCTTGTTGATGACCAGGTCGGCCACCACCGCCATGATCCAGGCAATGGCGATGTTGGAGTACAGCCCCAGCACCTGACCCAGGGCCTGGAACACATTCATTTCCATCAGCATCAGGGCAATGAGGGTGTTGAACACCACCCACACCACCCGCCCCGGGTGGCTATGGGTGAGGCGCGAGAAAAAGTTGCTCCACGCCAGCGAGCCCGCATAGGCGTTGGTGACGTTGATCTTGAGCTGACTCACCACCACAAACAGCGCGGTCGCCGCCACCGCCCAGCCGTAGTGGCCAAACACGTATTCGTAGGCCGCCAGGTACATCTGGTTGGGGTCCACAGCCCGCTCGGGCGGCACCATATGGGTAATGGCCAGGTGCGCCAGCACCGCGCCGCCCAGCATCTTGGCCACGCCCAGCACCACCCAGCCCGGCCCACCCATGACCACCGCCGCCCACCACCCCACCCGAGAACGCCGACCTTGACCCGGCCCGCCCGGTACCGGTGCGGGCATGAAGCGCAAATAGTCCGCCTGCTCCCCCATTTGGGTGATGAGCGCGATGCCCACCGTCAAAGCAGCACCAAACAGGTGCAAATCAAAGCCCGCACCGGCACCGTGCTCACCACCGTAGTGCATGACACGGGTGAACGCCTCGGGCTCATGCCACCACACCGCCACATACGGCACCACCAACAGCACCAGCCACACCGGCTGCGTCCATACCTGCAAGCGGCTGATGGCCGACACCCCGTGCGTAACCAGCGGCAGCACCACCAGTGCGCACACCAGGTAGCCCCAGGCCGGTGGCAGGCCAAAGACCAGCTCCAGCGCATAGGCCATGACAGCCGCCTCCAGCGCAAAAAAAATGAACGTGAAGCTGGCGTAGATCAGCGAAGTGACGGTGGAGCCGATGTACCCAAACCCCGCCCCCCGGGTGAGCAGGTCCATGTCCACCCCATAGCGGGCGGCGTACACACTGATGGGCAGGCCCGCCAGAAAAATGGTGATCCCGGTGGCCACTATGGCCCAAAACGCATTGACAAAGCCGTACTGCACCAGCAGCGTGGCGCCCACGGCCTCCAGAATCAGAAAAGACGACGCACCGAAGGCTGTGTTGGCCACCCGCCAGGCCGACCAGCGTCTGAAACGCGATGGCGTAAAGCGAAGCGCATAGTCCTCCATGGTCTCGCTGGCCACCCAGGCGTTGTAGTCACGCCGCACCTTGATGATGCGCTGCACCGGTGGGGCTGGATGGGGGGCTGGCAGGTTCACCGCTGCACAGGGTGCAGCTTTCATGCCAGTGGCGCACCTCCCGGGTTCTGCCACACTGCGCAAAGACACTCACCCACCCAGCGCGCTGTGGCCAAACTGCGGCCCAACCACCCCTGCCGACCATGCCCACTCCATCCCCCATGCCGGTGCCCCCTGCACCCACCACCGTCTCTGATCCCACGCTGTACGTGGTGGCCATCGGTGCGTCGGCGGGGGGACTGGATGCCCTGGAAAAACTCTTTGCCAGCCTGCCCGCACAGCCGGGTGCGGCGTTTGTGGTGATTCAGCACCTCTCGCCCGACCACAAAAGCATGATGGCCAGCCTGCTGGCGCGCCACACCTCCATGCCAGTGGTGATGATGGACAGCGACGTGCGCATTGCCGCGAACCAGGTGTTTCTGATCCCGCCAGGCGCCATCCTTCGCATGGAAGGCGACTGGCTGCGTCTGAGCGCCAAACCTCCCCGCACGCTGACACTGCCGATCGATGTGTTTTTTCAGTCACTGGCCACCCACCGGGGAGACCATGCGGTAGGGGTGGTGCTGTCGGGCACAGGCTCGGACGGATCGCGCGGGGCGGGTGCCATCAATGAAGCGGGTGGTTTCTTGTTGGCCCAGAGCCCAGACAGCGCCAAGTTTGACGGCATGCCGCGCAGCGCGATTGCCACGGGGCTGGTCGATGCCATCCTGCCCATCGAAGCCATGGGTGAGCGCATCCTGGCGCACATCTGCCACCAACCGCTCACCCGCGATCGGGAGGCCCCATCCGAACACAACCGCGACTCCCGCATGGGGCCCGATGCTGCGCTGTCGGGCATCTTGCACCTGCTGCTGCAAATGGGCGGCATCAACTTTGAAGACTACAAACCGGCCACGGTCATGCGGCGCATCGAGCGGCGCATGGCGGTGCTGCAGGCGCCCTCCATCGAGGCCTACCTGAGCTTGTTGCACCGGGACCGGGCCGAGGTGCTGACCCTGCGGCGCGAGCTGCTCATACCGGTGACCGGGTTTTTTCGGGACACCGAGTCGTTTGACGCACTCATGACCCATGCAGTGGCAGACATCGTGGCCCGCAAGGAGGCGGGGCAAACCATTCGGGTCTGGTGCGCTGGCGTGTCCACCGGCGAAGAGGCCTACTCAGTGGCCATGCTGTTTCTGGAGGCCTTCGAGCAAGCCAGGCACTGGCCAAGCCTCAAGGTATTCGCCACCGATGTCGAGCAGGTCAACATTGAAACAGCGGCAGCCGGTTCCTACCCCGAATCCATAGGGGCCGAGGTGTCCGAGCAGCAATTGGCACGTTTTTTTACCCGCAACCACCAACGCCTGGTGGTCAAACCCGAGCTGCGCCAGTGCCTGGTGTTTGCCAGGCACAACCTGCTGAGCGACCCGCCTTTCACCCGCATCGACCTCATGGTGTGCCGCAATGCCCTTATTTACTTTCGCACCAGCGCCCAGGAGCGTGCACTGCGGCGCATGCAGTACGCCCTGGTGCCAGGGGGCTACCTGTTTCTGGGGTCCAGCGAGTCGCTGGGTGAGGTGCAAAAAGACTTTCAGACCGTATCGGCCCACCACAAACTCTGGAAGCTGGTGCGCCCCACCTCGGTGCCGCTGGAGCTCAGCCGCACCAGCGGCGGTGCCGCCGGTCTGGTGGGCACGGTGCGCCGCCCCAGCCCAGCACCGCTGCACAGCCACTTGGTGCGGGGCCAGGTGGACGAGGGCTATGCCACCTTGCTCAAAGCCTTTGCCCCGCCAGCGGCGATTCTGGTCAACCGCAGCCACGAAATGGTGCATGCCTACGGCGAGGTGCACCCGTTCCTGAGCATGCGTGAAGGACAGGCCAGCCTGGACATCCACCGCTTGCTGCCGCCGCCCCTGGTGCCGGTGGCGGCCGCAGTGCTGTTCAAGTCGGCACGGGAACACACCGGCGCCGTGTCCGACGTGGTGCGGGTCACACTGCCCCCTGCGCCCGGCGGCAACAGCAGCGCTCAGGCGGGCCACCAGGTGCAGCTACGCCTGAGCGCCTGGCCAGTGGGCGAGGTGGACGGTGAGCACCTCACGGTGCTGGCCTTTGAGGTGGTGCGCTCCTGGGACACCCACGAATCCCGCGCGCCAGTGGATGTGGGCATGGAGACCACCGAGCGCATCGGACTGCTGGAGCACGAGCTGGCGGTCACCCGCGAAAGCCTGCAAGCCACCATCGAAGAACTGGAAACCTCCAACGAAGAGCTGCAGGCCATCAACGAAGAAATGATGGCCTCCAACGAAGAACTGCAAAGCTCCAACGAAGAGCTGCAGTCGGTGAACGAGGAGCTCAACACCGTCAACGCCGAGTTCCAGGAAAAAATCGACATCCTCAACCGCCTCAATGCCGACCTCGACAGCCTGACCCGCGTGTCCTCCTCAGGCACGGTTTTTGTGAACGAGCAGCTGCACCTGACCCGCTTCAGCCCGCAAGCAGCCCAGGTGTTTCGGCTCCGAAGCAGCGACGTGGGCCGCCCGCTGGAGGACCTGACCCACGCACTGGACTACCCCAGCTTCATGGACGACCTGCGTGCCTCACTGCACAGCGGCCAGCCCGTCGAGAAGGACGTGCCGGGCCCCCAGGGGAGCCACTACCTGGTCAAGATGCAGCCCTACCGAGTGCCCTCGTCCCAGGCACGGGGCGTGGTCATCAGCTGCATCGACATCACGTCGGCGCACGAACTCAAGCGACTGCAGGACAGTTGACGGGCGACATCAGCCACAAGGCGGCAAAGCCCTCGCCGTCGGGTGTGGGCATGCGGCTGACCGTGGCCTGCACCACCACCCGGCGGCCATCGGCCCGGCGCAGGTCGGCGCCGCCCTCCCACTGGCCTCGGTCCAGCAACTGGTCCCACACGTCCTGGTAGCTCCAGTCGGGCAAGGGCCTGTGAAACAGCGTGTAGAGCGAGCGGTCCTGAAGCGATGCATCGGAGAAGCCACCCAGCTTTTCAAGTGCTGCGTTGACCTTCATGACCCGCCCCTCCCGGTCCGTCACCGCCGATGGCAAGGGCAGATGGAAAAAGGCCAGCTCTGCCATCCGCTGGGTGCGGATCTGCTGCTGCTCGGCGCTGATGTCGCGGCACACACTGGCCACACCGATGCAGTCCCCCTTGCGGTTGCGGATGGGAAACTTGCGCACCGCCATGACCATGGGCGACTGGCCCTGTTGCCACTGCAGGGTTTCGGTGGTGTTCAGGGGCTGGGCCCGCTGCATCACCTGCTGCTCGCTCGCCTGCAAGGCTGGCAGGTGGGAGGTGGGCCAGAACTCGGACAGCTTGCGACCCAGCACCCGGTCCCGTGAGAGCCCCAACACCCCCAGAAACACCGCATTGGCCAGCATGATGCGGCCAATCGCATCGGTGGCGTAGATCAGGTCGTCGCTGCTGTCGAGCAAGGCATTGAACAGGCCCTGCTCGGCCAGCCGCGCCGACTCCAGGCTGCGGTCAAGCAGCACCACCAAAAAGCGGGAATCCTCATGAAAGTCCTGGGGCAAACGGGCAATGTGGGCATCGACCTGCCGCTCCTTCTGGTCAAACGTGGTCAGGCTGAGGTTGGTCAGCAACCCTTTGCGCATGGGCTCCAGCGAGGCCAGCAAGCGCGACAGCCGAGGGCGGTCGTGCCGGTTGAGCGCCTGCGAAAAGCGCAGATCGTGGTGCTGGTATTTGCGGGTGGGCCCCAGCCAGTCCTGGCAGGAGTCGTTGTCTTCCATCACCACCCCAAACACATCCACCACCAGAGCCGGCATGGGCAACACGCTGAACAGCAGCTGGTAGCGGGTGCGGGCCGAATCCGCCCGGGTGTGGGCCACGGAGAGCTCGTCGTTTTGGATCTCCAGCTCTTCGTGGTAGATGCGCAGCTCCTCCATCAGGCGGGGCAGGTCCATGCCATCGGTGGCCGCGGGCAGTAGCCTGGGGCCAAGCTCGGCCATGGCGCGCTGGGCCTGGTCTCTGAGGGAGTCGATGCGGGATTGACGGGGATGGGCCATGGGTTCCTGATGCGTTTGCCAGATGGGCAGCCTGCAAAGAATGCTAAAAAAAATGGTGCCAGAACAGGGCAAAAACCCCGAAAACCACCACACCAGCCGGGGTCTCGGCAGCCTATTTGCCCTCCCCGGCGGCATCTTTGCGGCTTGACGGCGGCTTGTGGTTAGCCTCTGTTGCCCAGCGGTGACCTCGCGACAGCGCCAGGCCACAGGACCGGATGTCCGTCGTTATGTTGCAGTGCAGCATATTGTCGCCACCCCGAGCCCGCTCAGGCTTACAGCGCACTGGCGGGCGGTCCACCAACCAAAACCAAGGCCCCATCCGCACCAGTGGTGGCACAGCTATTGCTTGATCTTTCTGACACGAAAGGCAACGCCTCACGGAGCTGATCGCTGGTTGAACAAGCAATGAGTGAAACGATATGGAACTGACTCCTCGGGTCAGATCGGCACAGCCGGTCGCCCCGAGCTGACAAAACAAGCAATGAGTGAAACGATATGGAACTGACTCCTCGGGAAAAAGACAAGCTGCTCATCTTCACCGCCGCGCTGCTGGCCGAGCGGCGCAAGGCACGTGGACTGAAGCTGAACTACCCCGAAGCCGTGGCCCTGATTTCCGCCGCCGTGATGGAAGGCGCACGCGATGGCAAAACCGTGGCCCAGCTCATGAGCACAGGCCGCGAGGTGCTGACCCGCGCCGACGTGATGGACGGCATTGCCGAAATCATTCCCGACATCCAGGTAGAAGCCACCTTCCCCGACGGCACCAAACTCGTCACCGTCCACCAGCCCATTGTGTGAGCGCTTGCCGGCGCAGACCCACGCCAGGCTCACGCCTACACCCTTTCACCGCTTTCAAGCAGGAGACACCCATGCAGACACCCCCTCTTCCCACGGCAAGCTCCCAAGCCCTGACCCTGGCGCGCACCGCTTCATCCCACGCACGGGCGTTGGCGCGCGTGGCGCTGGGCTGGCTGGCACTGCACAGCGCCAGCAGTTGGGCCCACGACGGGCATGGCCTGCCAAACGGCAGCCACTGGCATGCCAGCGACACCCTGGGCCTGCTGCTGGGCGCCGCCGCCGTGGTGGCGGTGTGGTTGTGGAAAGGGCGGCCATGACTCCCGGCGAATTCATGGTCGATGAGGGCGAGCACACCCTCAACCCCGGCCGCCCCACCCAGACGTTGGTGGTGACCAACACCGGCGACCGCCCCATACAGGTCGGCTCGCATTACCACTTTGCCGAGACCAACTCGGCCCTGGGCTTTGACCGTGGAGCGGCCCACGGCATGCGGCTGAACATCGGCAGCGGCCTGGCGGTGCGCTTCGAGCCCGGCCAGCAACGCACCGTAGAGCTGGTGCCCTTGGCTGGCGAGCGCAAGGTGTACGGCTTTCGCGGCCTGGTGATGGGTGCGGTGTGACGGGGCACCCGCCCTGATCAGCCGCCTTGCCCTCTGAACTTTTTTCAAGCCTTTTTGGCACTTTACGCTTGATAGTAAAGCGCAAGCAGCTATCAAATTGACCTGGAGCCACGCATGGCCACAATGTCCAAAAAAGCCTATGCCGAGATTTACGGCCCCACCGTCGGCGACCGCCTGCGCCTGGCCGACACGCAGCTCGTCATCGAGGTGGAAGCCGACCACACCCTCAAAGCCGGAGGCTACGGCGAAGAGGTGAAGTTCGGCGGCGGCAAAACCATCCGCGACGGCATGGCCCAAAGCCAGCGGACAAGGGCTGAAGGCGCCGTGGACACGGTGATGACCAATGCCCTCATCATCGACCACTGGGGCATCGTCAAGGCGGATATCGGCCTCAAAGACCACCGCATCGTCGCCATTGGCAAAGCGGGCAACCCAGACACCCAGCCGGGCGTGGACATCGTCATTGGCCCCGGCACCGAAATCATCAGCTGCGAGGGCAATATCGTCACCGCCGGGGGCATGGACAGCCACATCCACTTCATCTGCCCGCAGCAGATCGAAGAAGCACTGACCAGCGGCATCACCACCATGACGGGCGGCGGCACCGGCCCCGCCACCGGCACCTTTGCCACCACCTGCACACCCGGCCCCTGGCACATGGAGCAAATGCTGCGCGCCGCAGACGCCTTCCCCATGAACCTGGGCTTTCTGGGCAAAGGCAACGCCAGCCTGCCCGCCGCGCTGCGCGAGCAGATCGACGCTGGCGCCATTGGCCTGAAACTGCACGAAGACTGGGGCACCACCCCGGCAGCCATCGACAACTGCCTGACCGTGGCCGACGAAACCGACACCCAGGTGGCCATCCACACCGACACGCTGAACGAAAGCGGTTTTGTGGAAGACACCATTGCCGCCATCAAGGGCCGCTGCATCCACACCTTCCACACCGAGGGCGCGGGCGGCGGCCATGCCCCCGACATTCTCAAAATGGTGGGCGAGCCGTATGTGCTGCCCAGCAGCACCAACCCCACCCGGCCTTACACCATCAACACGCTGGACGAGCACGTGGACATGCTGATGGTGTGCCACCACCTGGATGCCTCGATTGCCGAAGACCTGGCCTTTGCCGAAAGCCGCATCCGCAAAGAGACGATTGCCGCCGAAGACATCCTGCACGACCTGGGTGCCATCAGCATCATGAGCAGCGACAGCCAGGCCATGGGCCGCGTGGGCGAAGTCGTCATCCGCACCTGGCAAACGGCCGACAAAATGAAGCAGCAGCGCGGCTGGCTGGCACCCCCGCCCGAGCGCGCCACGCTGCCGGGCGGCGCGGTGGAAGCCAACCCGCGCAACGACAACTGGCGCGTGAAGCGCTACATCGCCAAATACACCATCAACCCCGCCATCACCCACGGCATGGCGCACGAAATTGGCTCGGTGGAAGTGGGCAAGTGGGCCGACCTGGTGGTGTGGAAGCCCGCCTTCTTCGGCGTGAAACCCGCGCTGGTGCTGAAGGGTGGCACCATCGCCCTGGCCGCCATGGGCGACCCGAATGCCAGCATCCCCACCCCGCAGCCGGTGCACTACCGCCCCATGTTCGGCAGCTACGGTAGCAACCTGACGCAAAGCAGCATTACTTTTGTATCAAAAAGTGCTTTTGCGCTTGGTGTGAAAGACAAGTTTGCTCTTAAAAAAATAATAAGCACCGTGCAAAATATCCGCCAGGTGCGCAAAGCCGACATGGTGCACAACGACCTGACCCCGGCCATGGACATCGACCCCCAAAGCTACAGCGTCAAAGCCAATGGCGAACTGCTGACGTGCGAGCCCGCCACCGTGCTGCCCATGGCGCAGCGGTATTTTTTGTTTTGAGCACTCAGGAGACTGAATGCCAACAAACTCCATGAACGCCTTGATGTCGCTCGGGTAGGCACGCCTGTCACAACCCATAGACCTGCCGCACAGCGGACTCCACCGCCACCAAGTCGGCAGGTGACATCTCGCCCAGACACTTGCCGATGCGCATCTTGTCGATGGTGCGCAACTGGTGGCACAAGGCCACAGAGTCTGGCCCTGCCGAGGGCACGCCCACCACCACCGGCGGCAACACCTTGGCAGAGGTAGAAAGCGGCACGACACCCACCTGACGCAACTTGACGTTCAGGGGTGTGATCGAAAAAATGAGACAAGGCCGTGCAATGCCCTGCTGCTCACTGCCCTTGGTGGGTTCCAGATTGACCTGGTAAATTTGCCCACGCTTGTATTCCATGAATGACACCGATCAGGCTGCACTGTCCAGGCCATCGGCCACCGTGGCATCCCACAGCCTTTCGTCATCACGGCATTCGGCAAAAGCCGGATCGGTCATGAATGCCTCAGCTACTCGCTCCAGCTCTGCCTCGCGGGCAGCCAGGGCTTGCTTCATCAGTTCCTCCATCACGCGGCTGCGCTCGCCATGGGGCACCACCGCATTGAAGCGCTGGAGAACGGGTGCAGAAAATGTGTACGACGCGCGAAGCGTGGTGGCCGCCATGAAGAGTCTCCTTGTTTCGAGCGCAGTATTACTGTGCACTGCGTCAAGTGTAGAGACAGCCCCCGACCAGCGTCAAGAACCACCCGCACCTTAACTATGGATCACGTTTTTTTGCAACTCAGCGCGCACGCGCTGGCAGCCTGGGATGCCAAGAACCACTTTCGTGCAACGGTCATGGACATCGCCCCCCCAAAGCCGCAGCGTCAAAGCCAACGGCGAACTGCTGACGTGCGAGCCCGCCAGCGTGCTGCCCATGGCGCAGCGGTATTTTTTGTTTTGAACCCGCGCCCTCGGAAACTGTCAGCCCACTGGCTTGCCGCTCTGAGGGACCACCTGTCGGGCCTTGTCTGGCCGCCGTAATCCACACTCTTTGATGAGGACTTCCCCTAGCTGGAATACCCCTGCTGGTTGTGGTACCTTACCCATGGGGTCGGGAGAGGCTGGGCTGAGTGACTGCCACGCCGACCGCATCCCACACCCTAACCTGCTGTTAACCGGCCCGACAGGTCGGCCATGCCCACCCCGGACACCGAGATGCCACCATGCGCCCCTGCCCCGACACCCAACCCCCCGGTGCGCCTGCGACCATCCACCAGGGCATGCGGGGCCTGTATGTGTCCGATTCGCTCGTCGATCACATCTGCACACTGGACCAGAACGGCGTCATTCTGTCCATCAACCGCGCCTGGCAAGCCTTCTCTGCCGCCAACCAGGGGGAAGCCTGTGGCCACTACAACTGCATCGGTGCCAACTACCTGACGGTTTGCGACAGCGCCACCGGCTCTTACAGCGAGGAGGCCCAGCGCATGGCCGCAGGGTTGCGCCGGGTTCTGAAGGGCGATGCCGAGACCTTTGCGCTCGAATACCCCTGCCACAGCCCGCAAGAGCAGCGCTGGTTCCTGGCCCGAGTGACGCGTTGCCGCGTCAACCCGGCACACACGGTGGTTGCACACACCAACATCACCGAACTCAAGCGGGCCAAGGACGAGCTGCAACGCAGCCGAGATGCCCTCATACAGGCACAGCGGATTGCCAAGGTCGGCTCCTGGACGCTGGACCTGCGCAGCCAGCATCTGGAGTGGTCGGCAGAAGTTCACCGCCTATTTGAAACGGACCCGGACTCCTTTGTCCCCTCGTACCCAGCGTTTCTGGACTTGGTTCATCCGGACGACCGCGACAGGGTGCACCAGGCCTACACCGACTCGGTCACGAACCGCATCCCCTACCAAATTGAACACCGCCTGCTGCTGCCCGATGGCCGCATCAAGCACGTGCTGGAGCGTTGCGAAACCCAGTACGCCGACCCTAACGGCCCACCCATCGCCTCACACGGCACGGCCCAAGACATCACCGAGCGCGTGCTGGCCGAGCAGTCCCTGCGCCTGCACGCCAAGCTGTTTACCCTCAGCAACGAAGCCATCGTTATTACCGATGCGAACAACCGCATCGTGACTGTCAACGACGCCTTCAGCCGCATCAGCGGGTATTCGCTGCAAGAACTGCGCGGCAAAAACCCCAGCGTCCTGGCCTCCCAACGCACCCCACCCGAAACCTACCTGGAGCTGTGGAACACCCTGCGCCAAACCGACCACTGGCAGGGCGAGCTGTGGGACCGTGCCAAAGACGGCCATGTGTACCCGAAGTGGATGAAGATTTCGGTGGTACGCAACGCCCGAGGAGACATCACCCACCATATTGCGTCATTTAGCGACCTCTCCGAGCACAAGGCTATCCAGGCGCGCATCGACCGCCTGTCCCACCAGGACCCACTCACCGGGCTGCTCAACCGCACCAGCCTGATGCAGCGGCTGGACCAGGCCTTGCTCAGCGCCCAGCGTATGGGGGTGGAGGTGGTGGTTTTGGTCATCAACCTGGACAGATTCAAGTCCATCAACGACGGGCTCGGCCACCAGGCCGGAGATGCCTTGCTGATTGAAGTGGGCCAGCGTTTGCGCAACGCCGTGCGCGAGAGCGACATCGTGGCCCGCATCGGGGGTGATGAATTCGCTATTGTTCTCACAGCGGTGGACTCGGCCATGGCTGCCGGTGCCGCCATCGCCGCCAAAATCGCGCAGCAGCTGGAAAACTCCTTTCCCTATGCAGGCAACCAGCTGCGCACCACCCCCAGCATCGGTGTGAGCACATTCCCAACCGATGGCAACGACAGCAAGGCCTTGATTCAGTACGCCGACATGGCCATGTCGGCCGCCAAGTCAAAAGGCAAAAACACCTACCGGTTTTTTAGCGCAGCCATGAACCTGGACGCCAGGAACCGCTTGCAAGTCGAACAGGACATGGAGACAGCGCTGGAACGGCGGGAGTTCGTGCTGCACTACCAGCCGCAAATCGATGGCTGCAATCGCCACATTTGCGGCTTCGAGGCCCTGGTTCGCTGGCAACACCCCCACCAAGGCTTGGTGCCACCGGACACCTTCATACCCATGGCCGAAGAAACCGGTCTGATCGATGCGCTTGGCGCCTGGGTGCTGGGGGAGGCATGCTGCCAGCTGGCGCTCTGGAAAGCTGCCGGCGCCCATGGGCTGCGCATGGCCGTCAACCTGTCGGCACACCAGCTGCGCAACCCTGACTTGCCGCAACTGGTGCGCATGCTCATGCACCAGCACGGACTTGGCGCCGGTGAACTGGAGCTGGAAGTGACCGAATCGGTGGCCATGGACGACCCGCAACGGGCCATCGAGCAACTCGGCAACCTGCGCCACCTGGGCACCGAGCTGGCGATTGACGACTTTGGCACCGGCTACTCGTCCCTGGCCTACCTCAAGCTGCTGCCGATCCAGACGCTCAAACTCGACCGCGCCTTTGTCAAAGACATCGAAACCGATGACAACGATGCCACCATCAGCAGCGCAGCCATCACGCTGGCGCACAGCCTGGGCCTGAAGGTGGTGGCCGAAGGCGTCGAGACCCAAGGCCAACAAGACTTTCTGCTGCACCACGGCTGCGACATTCTCCAGGGCTACCGCTACAGCAAACCCTTGCCTGCCACCGAGGCCACTTTGTTTCTGCGCAACCACGCGGCCGAAAGGCTCGCGCAGCAGGCGGTCTAGCAGGCTACAGCGGAGCCAACTCGGGTGCTGAGGCATGGGGGCGCCATGGATCGCTCAGGTTCGCTCAAGAACGTTCAGGACCGGTCAGGCGCTTGGCCCGCCCCGCCTGCCACCGCCACACCAGCGGCAGCACACCCAGCACGCCCAGCAGGGCCACAGCCCCCATGGCAGAAGGCGACCACAATTCGTCCAGGCTGCCCACCTGGGACAGCGCCTGCCCCGCGTGCACATACACCGCCGTGCCCGGCAACATGCCCACCAGGCTGACGGCAAAAAATGTGCGCGTGCGCAAGCCTGTCAAACCCGCCATCAGGTTGACCGGCACAAACGGAATGACGGGCAGCAACCGCAGCGACAACAAATACTGCGCCCCGCTGCGCCCACCGTCTTGCGACGTGGCTGCCTGAAACCGCGCCAACTGCGGCCCAAAGCGGCTGGCCACCCAGGGCCGCAAGGCATGGCGGGCGGCCAGCATGGTGAACGTGGCCCCTGCCGTGGACGCCACCAGCGACAACACGCTGCCCCACACCAGCCCAAACGTGGCCCCACCCAACAGCAGCAGCACCCCGCAGCCCGGCAGACACAGCGCGGTCAGCCCGGTGAACACCGCCACATAGGCCGCTGCCAGCCCCAGCGGGTAGCTGGCATGCAGCCGCGCCAACTCAACCTGCCACTGTTGCAACTGCTGGAAATGGCCCACCGACGAAGACGGCTCCCACACCCACCAACAGGTCACCATGCACCCCAGCGCCATGGCCAGCAGCAGCGGCCAGACCCACCTGCCTGGCCCCACACGGGCCTTGCCCGAAGCGGGGTGGGCAGCAGTCTGCGCAATGCCGGGGCAGGAGCGGGGGGCAGGCGGTTGGCTCATGGGTGATCGCGCAGGTTCATGCCATCACCACCAAGGGGAACTCGGCCCGCACGCCACCGGTGGTGGCATCAGGGACAAAGGGCATGCTCAGCGCAGCCCGGTCAGCAGCCGACAAACGCCACCACAAGCCGTCTTGCGGGTTGCCGGGGTGACCGGCCACATACAACTGGGTGGTCAGTAGGTCGTGGCGGCCGAGCTTTACCTTGAAGTGAATGTGCGGTGTGCGCCCGGTGTAGGGCGCGGGCTTGAGGGTTTTGAATCGGTAGCGCCCGTCTGCACCCACCGTCACGCGGCCAAAGCCCTGAAACGCAGGGTCAGCCCGGTTGCCGTCACCGGGGTGGTGGTAGTGGCCGTTTTCGTCGCACTGCCAGATTTCCACCACTGCGCCCGATACCGGGGCACCCTCTGGGTCTTTCACCACGCCTTCCACCCAGGCCACCTGGTTGGGGCGGTAGTTGCGTATGCCGTTGCGCAGCAGGTCGGCGTCTGAATCGGCAGGCAGGGCCACAGGGTAAAACGGCCCCTCAGACTGCCTGGGCGTGAGCGCCAGCGGCGCTCGCCCAGCGGTTTGCGCCCAGGCAGGCGGCAGCCATCCACTGGCACCGGCAGCGGCCACTGCCGTCAACAGGCGGCGGCGTTGAATGGGGTTGGGCACGGGCTTGTTTGACATGATGGACGTCCTGGGCAATGGCATGCAGGCATTGTCTGGCGAAGTAGGCGCCCATCCAAGCCACGCAGGAATACACCCATGACCATGGTTGTGTTCAACCAGATTTTTTCACCCGTTTGGCGCTCACCGACGCGTCCGGGTGCGTGGTTGCATGCATCCAGCAACTCGCTGAACCGCGCTTTCGCGTCTTGATAAGGCCGTGTGTGCTTACTGAAACCTCCATGACTTGTTCCGAACACATGTTCGACGGTGCTTTTGCGCACCGTCATGGCGTTGGGCATCTGGTCCAGCCGTTGCTGGGCCTTGTCCATGACTTCCTCATGCTCCCATCGCCTGATGCGTCGGTAGTCGCCTGTTGTGCATTGCGCCTTCATGGCACAGCCAGGGCAGGCACTGGACCAATAGATGCTGATCTGCAGCCCAGCCTCTTCGCGGCTGAAACGGCGAATCGCCCGCTGGCCCGCAGGGCATTGGTACTCGTCGTCGCGAGCGATGTAGATGAAATCTGTCTTGTCGAACCGGCCTTCGGCCCGCGCATTGGATGTCATGGGCTTGGGCACAAGCGCTGCAATCCCACTGTCGTCACAAGCCTTGAGCTGCATGCTGTTGTAGTAGCCGCGGTCAGCGATGGCCATCAATCTGCGCTTGCCCATCGCATCACGTGCAGCCAAAGCGATTGCACTGAGTTGTGAACGGTCACTACCGTTGTTGGTGACCTCGTGGGCGACGATCAGATGGTTCTTCGTGTCCACCGCTGTCTGCACGTTGTAGCCCACCATGGCCGTGCCTTTGGCGCTGTGGGTGGTCATGGCTCGTGCGTCAGGGTCGGTCTGGGAGATCTGCCGATCAGGCACCGTCTCCAGTTGCGCCTTGACGACTTGAAGGTCTTGCAGTCGCTGGCGCATCTTTTGAATCTTGCCCTGCAGGCGCTCGGTCTTTGCCTGCATCTCAACTGGCTGCGTTCGATCTGCAGTCTCCAAGGCATCCAGGTAGCGCTGGATGCTCTCCTCCAACTCACGTTCGCGGCGCTCGATCTTGCCTGGCGTGTAGTTGCGCTCGCGGTTGTTGACGGCCTTGAACTTGCTGCCGTCGATGGCCACGACGGCGTCGGTGAACAGCTTCAGTTCGCGGCACAGCATCACGAAGCGACGGCAGACGTTGCGAATGCCTTTGCCGTTGTCGCGGCGGAAGTCCGCGATGGTCTTGAAATCAGGTGCGAGGCGGCCGGTCAGCCACATCAGTTCCACGTTGCGCTGGCATTCGCGCTCCAGCCTGCGGCTGGATTGGATGCGGTTGAGGTACCCGTACAGGTAGAGCTTCAACAGCACCGAGGGGTGATACGAAGGCCGGCCCGTTGCAGCCGGCTTTGCGCCATCGAAACCCAAACCGACCAGGTCCAACTCATCGATGAAGACGTCCACCATCCGAACCGTGTTGTCTTCTGCAATGAAGTCATCCAGGCACTCCGGCAACAACGTGACCTGCTGCCTGTCCTGACCTTCGATGTATCTCGACATATTGACCCCCGTGTCCAATATGTCTGTGAACTCTACCGAGTTCATATGCGGGCTGGGAGAGGGTTTTCACACAGCCTCGCTGCACTGCCGAACATGAAAAATCGAATGTCGCTTGAGGCTGGTTACTGACTTTCGTGGTCATGGCCTTGTGCGATCGCAGGCGCAGGTACCAGTCATTGGGCAAGCTGAGACGCCAAAGGCAGCAGCACTTCATAAACCGGCCGCTCACCTGACAACCGCGGGAGAGTGACGTTTACGCCATCCTCCGTGGCGTGCCACCAAGAGCCCGCGAGCCAAGATCACTGGAGCCGCAGTGCGGCTAATCATTCAGGAATAATTGCGTTGCTCGTTACTTTCACCTTAGGCGTTTTCTGCCGCCCTTCTTGACTCTGCAACCTGCAGGTTGCTGCCAAAGCCCGGACACCCTTCACCATGGAATGGATGAATCTTGCAATACTCGTGGGCGCCGGCCTGGTTGGGCTGTCGACGCTCACCAGTGTCATTGCTTTCCGATTCGGCGCCCCTTTGTTGCTGGTGTTCTTATGCATAGGACTGATCGCCGGGGAAGACGGGCTGGGGCTCGTCTTCAATGATGCTCAGGTTGCCTATTTTTTGGGCAGTGTGGCGTTGGCCATCATCCTTTTCGACTCGGGCTTCGGCACCCGCACCCAGACACTAAAGCGGGCCGCAGCCCCGGCATTTCTGTTGGCAACCGTCGGCGTCCTCTTGACCACCGTGCTTGTCGGGGTAGCTGCTCGCTACCTATTCGAACTTTCATGGCTGCATGCACTGCTGATGGGGGCCATCATCAGCTCAACCGACGCCGCTGCCGTGTTCTTCCTGCTGCGCACCGGTGGAGTCAAGATCTACAAGCGTGTGCGCTCGATGCTGGAAGTGGAGTCGGGCTCCAACGATCCGATGGCCATTCTCCTGACCGTGTTTTTCATTGAGATGATCGTTTCCGACAAGAGTGGTGGCTTGGTTGGCAACTTCGTGCAGAGCTTCGCTTTGCAGATGGGTCTTGGCATGGTAGCGGGACTCATGGGCGGCTTCCTCATCGTGGAAATCGTTAACCGGGTCACTCTGGAGGAGGCGCTCTATCCAATTCTCGTGATGTCATGCGCCCTGTGTGTCTTTGCGATCACCGCCCATTACGGTGGCAGCGGTTTTCTGGCCGTCTACGTGGCAGGCATCGTTGCTGGCAACCGACCTATGAAAGGAGCGCTGAAGCTGCGCCGCTATCAACAGGGCATGACGTGGTTGGCCCAGATTGTGATGTTCCTTGTGCTGGGTCTGTTCGTGACCCCTTCGGAATTTGGTGAAGTATTGCTTCCCGCGTTGGTGCTGGGCCTATTCCTGATTCTGGTCGGTCGTCCACTTGCAGTGGTGTTGTGCCTTCTTCCGTTTCGTCTTGACCGGGGGACGGTCACCTTCAGCGCGTGGGTCGGGCTCCGGGGAGCGGTGTCCATCCTGCTGGGGATATTGCCTTCGGTGATGGGCGTGGAGAACGCCCACATTTTCATCAATGTTGCATTCATCATGGTGCTCACCTCGCTGTTGGTCCAAGGCTGGACCATCAAGCCAGCTGCCCAATGGCTCAAGCTCATCGTGCCGTCCGAAGCCGGGCCTCTGGAGCGAATCGAACTGGAAATGCCCGGAAACCCTGGCCACGAACTGCTGGTCTATCGCGTACTTCCCGCAAGTCCCTTGCTGGCCAACGTGACGACACTGCCGAAAGGTGCACATGCCGCCCTCGTGGTCAGACATGGTCAACTGATCAGTGCTGAGACGGCGTGGCCTCCCCAGCCAGACGACCTCATATACATCTTTGCACCCCCGGCGCTCATCCCCCACCTCGATCGGCTGTTTGCCCAGTTCAAGAGCAGGGAGGCAAACGAAATCGAGTTCTTCGGCGAGTTGTCCGTTGACCCTCAGGCAAGAATGGTGGACTTGGCCGCCGTCTATGACCTGCATGACCACTCCACGCTCGATCCGTCATTGACAGTTGGTGACTATATGAGCGAACGGCTCAGGGGTCGCCCTGTTGTTGGCGATCGCGTGGCCATGGGGGAGTTTGAGTTGGTGGTGCAACGTGTGCATCAAGGAATAGCGATCACTGCGGTGGGCTTGTCGTTCGCCAAAAATGCCCCGACGGAGGCGATGCGCAGAGCGGCATTGAAAGACGGTCGACAGCGCTAGAGAAACTACTCAGACCCCGATGAGGCGGATATCGAAGAGCAAGGAAGCGACCTCAGGTGGTTTATCTGCCTACACTGAAGAAGCGTTCAAACAGCTACAAGGACATCGCACCGGCATTCGGTCAACACATGCTTGGTGACACTGCCGAGAATGACATCTTCCAGCAAGCTCTCCCCATGTTTGCCAATAACTATCAGGTCTGCGTCCAGCTCCACTTCGTGCTGGGTGATGCTCAGTACCGGGTTGCCGTGCACTGCGAGCAGCTTACACCTCTCTGTACTTAGACCCGCTTCGTCCCTCAGCTCTCGAAGCTTTTGCTGCGCGTCGTTCCTTGCTGCCACCAGATAGTGCTGGATTGTGCTTTCGTCCACGCTGGCGTAACGAAGATGCCCTTCGAAAGGCGCCTCAAAAGCGTGCAAAAGTGTGAAGACAGAATTGGGGGCAATGCCTTTGGCTTGCTCGACCGCGCGCCGCGACGATGGTGAGAAGTCAACAGGGATCAGCACCTTTCGGTATGGTTCATGCGGCAACTGCTTGACCACGAGAATCGAACAGGAAACAGAATTCAGCAGTCGCAACGCCGTACTGCCCATCACGAAGTGCCTGACAACGCTTTCGCCACGGGCACCGCAAACCAGCAAGCCATCTTTTAACGAATCAGACTCTCTGGTCAGTTCTGAAAGCAAGCTGCCTTGATTCACACGAAAACTGGGTTTAACACCGTATTGCGCCTCCAATGCAGCGGCGATTTCGCCAAGTTTCCTCTCAGCGGCCTCAAGGACTTCTTGTTCGAAGTTGGATGTGACCGTGCTAATCAACCTGCGCATTCGTGCCAGCGGTGCGAGCTGAGCAACATGCAGCAGCTCCAAATCGCCCGGAGTACCGAGGCTGACCAAAGCGGCCCGCTGCGCTGCATGGCGGGCTGGTGTGGAGAGATCGGTGACTGCAAGAATGCGCTTGAATGAATCCATCGTGGTCTTTCGGTTTGCTTGGTTCACATGAACCCCTCGCACTTCGCTGGGCCCACGCTCAAAGATAAACATCTGACCGGATACTGCGTGGTCAGAAATGCACACCGGGAACGACAACTGTACCGGCAGATTGCAGTCGTGTAACCGAGCAATATGTCGAGGTCGGGCTCGAACATCGGTATTGTCTGGGTTAGCCTGAGTTATTCCCCAATAGTTGAAGTCGTCCGCGACATCGGCACATTCTCATGACCGCAGTACCCCCTACAGCCGCCACTCAGGCCAGCGCCGGACCCCTTGTCAAACAGCCGATTCACGACCGTCAGCGTGCAGAAGCCCAGCGGCACCCGCCGGAGCATTCGCGGCACTGCTGCTGTCGGCCTGCATTGGCGTCAGCTAGGGGTCGAGAGCGTGAGTTCGGCCTCTTGAGCAACTGACATTCGATCGCGAGTTGGCGGGGCAACCTGCAGACCGCCCTGGCTGGATGACTCCAGTTCCTCGATACCAGCCATTGGTGCTGTCACGCAGCCGGGTGAGCCGATGACGGCTTCGTGCCAGGTACTGTGACCCCAGATCCCCGCCGCGACTGACGGCAATCGCTGCACTGCGGTCAATACTTTTCCGACACTGAGTGACTCCAGAGGGTCGACAACAGCCGGTCAGTGGCTACCCATCCAAAAAAGAACACCATCTGGCGGCGGCTAAACACAGCCCCGAATCCGTGCAAGTACCATAGCTACAACACCAATTAATTAAAACGACAGAGGCACTTTTTATTCATATTTACACCCAACAAACCAGCCCGAGCCTTGTCGGAAAACACAAGGGCAACCAGCTGAGCCACCCGCTCAACAGATCACCCCACCAACCCCACACTCTCCACCGCATCGCCCTGCGGCAGCACGCGCCCAATCACAGCCGTGTGCGCGTACCCCGCCGCCTTCAGCTCGGCCACACACGCATCCACCTGCGCCTGCGGCACGCTGGCCAGCAGGCCACCTGCGGTTTGGGGGTCGAACAACAATGGGTAGCGGGGGTGGGCCACAAACGCCTCCTGATTGCGCAGCGCGCGTCGCAGGCGCACGTTGGCCGGGGCCAGCGAGCTGCTGATGCCAGCGGCCACGCATTCTTCCGCGCCGGGCAACACCGGCATTGCCGACAGAAACAGTTCAGCGTCCACGCCCGACGGCTTGGTCATTTCCACCAGGTGGCCCAGCAGGCCAAAGCCGGTCAGGTCGGTGCAGGCGGTGGCCCCGTGCGCGGTCAGGATGCGGGCACCCGCCTGGTTGGACTGCACCATGTGCGTCAACGCTTCCGCCACCCAGCGCCCTTTGAAAAAGCCCAGGCTGGCCGCGCGTGGGTAGGCGGCAAACAGGGTGCCGGTGCCAATCGGTTTGGTGAGGATGAGCGCATCGCCCGGCTGCATGCCGCCTTTGCGCAGCACGGCGTGCATGTCGTCGTCCACCAGGCCGTTGATGGCAAAGCCCAGCGCCAGCTCTTTGCCCTCGCCGGTGTGGCCGCCTACCAGGGCGCAGTTGGCGGCGTTGAGCACCTGCATGGCACCGCTCATCATGTGCAGCAGCAGCTCCTCCACCTTTCTCTCCAGCCCCGGCGGCACGGTGACGATGGCGGTGGCTGTCTGGGGCTCGCCGCCCATGGCGTAGATGTCGCCGAGCGCGTGGTTGGCCGCCACTTGGCCAAACACAAACGGGTCATCAATGAAGGCCCGGAAAAAGTCCACCGTGTGCACCATGGCCTTGCCTGGGGGCACGCGCACCACGGCGGCATCGTCGGGTGAGTGCAGGCCAATCAGCACGTCGTCGCGGTCAACCGGGTGCAGATTGCCCAAGGCGCGTTGCAGCACGGTCGCACCCACCTTGGCCCCGCAGCCGCCGCAGCGCATCGCGATGGCGGAGATCGCCTGTGCGGACTCGTCGGCCGTCAGCGGCAGGTAACTGGCCAGGGCATTGCCGCGCCGATCGGCCATCTCCCTCATGGAGCCAAACTGGCTGAAGCGCTTCATGAAGCCGCGGTCGATGTGGTCCTTCCAGCGCCACACCCAGTCGCCTGCAAAACCGATTGGGCCGCGCGAGGCCACCGAGTGCTTGTCGCCGGTGCTGATGAGCGCCAGCCAGTGCTTTTGTGGTTTGTACGGCTTCAGTGGCACGCCGCGCACAGCGCAGCGCAGGTTGTCGGCCAGCGGCGGGCCCATGCGCACGGCAAACACACCGGCTTTTTCCAGGGGGCGGGGGCCAAAGGCGGCCACATCACCTGCGGCAAACACATTGGGCTGGGTGCTTTGCAGGTGTTCGTCCACTTTCACAAAGCCGTTGTCATCCAGCGCCAGGCCCGATGTGCTCAGCCACTGCGGGCCACCTGCCTGCGTGACCCACACAATTTCGTCGGCCTGCAAGGTGTGCCCGGCGCTGGTGGTGAGGCTGCCTGCCTCCACCCGCGCCACATCGGCCCCGGTGTGCAGGTGCACGCCACGCTGGGCCAACACGCGGGCAAAGTGCCTGCGCACCCAGGGGTTGTGGGTGCGCATGACCTCGGTGTCGCGGGTGAACAGGTGAAACACCAGCTCGTCGGGGTTGCGGCCCAGTGCCGTCAGCTCGGCCCGCAGGCGGTACTGCATGGACAAGGTCAGCTCCACGCCCCCTGCCCCGCCGCCCACCAGCGCAATGGTGGTGGGCCCGGCGTGCTGGCGCACCCGCTCCAGCAGGGCCAGCCAGCGGCCATTGAAGTTGAGAATGGGTTTGACCGGCACGGCATGGGCCTCGGCCCCCGGCACGCGCGCCACCTGCGGGGTGGAGCCCACGTTGATGCTGCACACGTCGTACCCCACAGGCGGGCGGGTGCGGCACAGCACCTGGCGGTTGGCGGTGTCCAGCCCCACCACCTCGTCCTGGTAGAAGCGGGCACCGGCAAAGGCGGCCAGCTTGGGCAGGTCGATGTGCACCTCGTCAAAGCTGTAGTGCCCCGAGATGTAGCCCGGCAACATGCCCGAATACGGCGTGTCCACCGTGGTGCAGATGACGGTCAGGCGCACCCCTGGCTCGGGGTTCATGCCAAAGCGGCGCAGCACACCCACGTGGCTGTGGCCGCCGCCAATCAGCACGATGTCGCGCAGCACGGGTTGATCAGTCGCTTGCATTCGGTGGTTCTTTCAGTGGGGGTGGTGCAAAGATTGCACCAGGTTCAGCAGCGCCTGCTGCTCGGCAGTGGGCGCAAACAAGGGGGCTCGCAGCGCGCATTGCGCCGCCAATTGGGCCAGCAGGCCGCTGGGCTGGGTTTGGGTGGCCCTGGCCTCGCGCAGCAGGGTAGCCAGCTGCGCGGCGTTGCCGGGCTCGAAGTACCCCGCATAGTCCGCACCCAGCATGCCCACGTTGCCGGCAATGCGCGAGGCCAGCACAGGTGTGCCGCTGCACACCGCCTCCATCAGCACATGCGCCCCGCCCTCCATGCGGCTGGGGTGCACCAGCACATGCGCACGCTGGATGCGGGAGCGGGTGGCAGCATGCGGCAAGCCGCCCAGCCAGCGGTAGTGCGGGCAATCGGCGGCGGTGGCAAGGGCGGCAGCACCCAAAGCGGCATCCAGCGGCAGGCCAATGTGGTCGATGAGCACGCCGTCGGCATGGCTCAGAAGGTGGGCAGCAGCCAACAGGGTGTGGGGGTCTTTTTCTTCGCGCAGGTGGCCCACCATGAGGGCACGCAGGTGACGGGAGGTTTTGGGCAGTGTGACGCGGGCGGTGGTGGACTGGAACACCACCTGCGTCTTGGCCCGCAAGCCCTCGGGCAGCGCCTGCGGCCCCAGCGCCTGCAGCACCACCAGCCGCTGCGCCAGCGCCAGCGACTGTTGGGCGTCGGCGTCGGTGGCAATGTCGCGGTACAGGTCGGTGCCGGTCAGCACCACGGCCAGGCCCTGGCTGCCGCGCTGCTGCGCCCAGGCTGCAATGCTGGGGGCCGAGCGGCGGGCGTGCAGGGCCAGCATCACGTCGTCTGGGGTGGCCAAAGCATCGGGCGAACTATCCGGCCATGTCCGGGTGATGCGGGCAGAATGGTGCGCGGACAGCAAGCGCTGCCAGCGCCGGGTGGTTTGCCAGTTGCCGTTGTTGGCATCGGCCAGCGCGGGGCTGACGATGACGACCCGGCCGCCTTTGTTTGGCTTCACATTTGTGGGCATTGCACACCGTTCCTATGAACCAACCCAGTTTCCGCCGCATGGATGCCAGCCAACTGGCCCACGCCCTGCGCCACAGCCGACAGCGCACCCTGGCCCTGGCCGATGCCTGGGCGCAGGCATTGCCCGACCTGCTCATACCCTACAGCCCCGAGCTGAACCCGCCCCTGTGGGAGCTGGGCCATGTGGGCTGGTTTCAGGAGTGGTGGGTGGGGCGCAACCAGCAGCGCCATCTGGGCACCGCCTGCGAGCCCGACCACGCCCGCCCGGCACCTGCCTTGGCGAACGCCGATGCGCTGTACAACTCCAGCCAGGTGCCCCACGCCAGCCGCTGGCACCTTCCCCTGCCCAGCGTGGCCGACACGCGTGCGTACCTGAACACCGTGCTGGACCAGACCCTGGCCTTGCTGGCGCTGGCAGGCCCCAGCGACAGCGACCTGTACTTCTGGCGGCTGGTACTGGCCCATGAGGACATGCACAACGAGGCCTCGGTCTATATGGCCCAGGCACTGAACGTGCCCTTGCCCGCCGAATGGGCGCTGGGCCACACCCAACCCCGCGCGGTGGACCACGGGCCGGTGCACATCCCTGCACAAACCGTCACCCTCGGACACAACGGCCCCGGCTTTGCGTTTGACAACGAGCTGGGCGCCCACACGGTGGCGCTGGACGCTTTCGACATCGACTCCGCGCCTGTGAGTTGGGCGCGCTACCTGCCCTTTGTGCAAGCCACCGGCCACCGCCTGCCACTGCATGTGCGCCGCACAGGCAGCGAGTGGCAAAGCCGACACTGGGGCCAATGGCAGCCGCTGGACGACACCGCCCCTGCTGTGCACCTCAGCCACACCGACGCGCTGGCCTGGTGCCGCTGGGCGGGCCGCCGCTTGCCCACCGAAGCCGAATGGGTGTGCGCTGCGAAAACAGCGCCCGGCTTTGGCTGGGGTGAGGTGTGGGAATGGACGGCCAGCGCCTTCGCGCCCTTCCCCGGTTTTGCGCCCCACCCCTACCGCGACTATTCGGCCCCGTGGTTTGATGGCGGCCCAGTTTTGAAAGGTTTTTGCGCCTCTACCGCTTATGGTATGGCACATGTTCACTACAGAAATTACTTCACCCCCGAGCGGCGCGACATCTTCGCGGGGTTCCGGTCGGCAGCGGTGGCCAGGTACTGAAACCGCGGTCACTGCGCCCGCGCCCAGCACACGGCAAAGCGCTGGCCCTCGTCCGTCCACACCTGGCTGGCAGCAAAACCCGCGTTGGCCAGCAGAGCCTGAAAGCTCAGCAGCGTCCATTTGTAGGAGTTTTCGGTGTGGATGCGTTCGCCCCCGGTGAAGGTGCGCTCGCCACCCGGCCAGCGCACGGTCAGTGTGTGGCGGGCCTGCAGGTGCATTTCAATGCGCGACTCTGCCGCGTTGAACAGCGCCACGTGCAGCCACTCGCGCACATTGAAGTCGGTCCCCACGGTGCGGTTGATGTGCAGCAGCAGGTTCAGGTTGAAGGCGGCGGTCACACCCAGCGCATCGTCGTACGCAGCCTCCAGCTCGGCCGTGTCTTTCACCAGGTCCACCCCAATCAGCAGCCCGCTGTCCGCCACCTGGCCACATGCGGTGTGCACGCTGTGCAAAAACGCCAGCGCCTGCTCGTGCGTGAAGTTGCCAATGCTGGAGCCGGGGTAAAACACCACGCGGGGGCTGTGACCGGGCAGCACTGCATCGGGCATGGCATGGGGCGGCAGGGCAAGGCCTGCTGAAAAGTCCAGCCCCAGGCCCACCATGTCCATGGCTGGGTGCTGGCGCTGCAACAGCAAGAGCGCGCTGCGCAAAAAATCCACCGAAATATCCACCGCCACGTAGCGGCTGGGGTGCAGCGTGCCAAACAGGCTGGCCGCCTTGTGGCAGTTGCCAGCGCCCAGATCCACCAGCGTGGCCCCGGCTGGCACCACACCCGCCATGGCCGCGCCGTGGCGCTCAAAAATGGCGACTTCGGTGCGGGTGGGGTAGTACTCGGGCAGCTCGGTGATGGCCTCAAACAGCCGCGAGCCCAGCGCGTCGTACAAAAACTTCGGCGCGGTGTAGGCGGTGGGCGCCGTCAGTCCAGCCAGCAGCTCCGCACGCACCGCGTCGTGGTCGGTGGTGAACAGCTGGTGGAAGGTGGGTTGTTTGGGGGGGGTCATTTGGCTGCTCATTTGCGGTGCTTCAGTTTGCTTTCCAGCGCCTTCAATTCAACGTCGTCTTGTGCGTCTGCTGCTTGCGCCTCATAGGCTTTTCGTTGCTGGTCGTAACCCAGATACCACTCAGCCACCTGCTGCTCCATGTGCTCGTGCCGGACCGTACCAGCCCCGCTCAACAGCGGGAAACCATTGGCCACAATGATCTGCCCCACGTTCTCGCGCCAGAAGTTCATGTGGGTAATGGTTTGCCGCTTGGCACGCAGTTCCGCCGTTTCCAGGAAGATGACTACCAGCCGGTTGAGGGTGTCTATTTCGTCCTCAGTCAGGTAGTTTTTGGCCACCACAATGTCGGCCTTGCGCACCTGGGCCCCTTTCCACGTCAGCAGGCCAAAATAAGCATCAGCCGGGTTTGTCCGGGCAAGAATGAGTTCAGCCGCCGTGTGTTGCGTCACGGCGTGCAACAGCATGTTTTGCACAGCCGCAAAAAACTGCTGGGTGGCCTGATCGGTGGGATCGTAATCAGCGGCCAACTTGAACAGGTCACGCAGCTTTTGGTAGAACCGCTTTTCCGACGCGCGAATGTCGCGGATGCGCGCCAGCATCTCGTCGAAATGGTCTGGGCGGCCGTCAGGGTTTTTCAACCGTTCATCGTCCATGGCAAAGCCCTTCTTCAGGTACTCCACCAGCACAGTGCTGGCCCAGCGCCGAAATTGCACCCCACGCGACGATCGCACCCGATAGCCCACAGCCAGGATGGCGTCGAGGTTGTAAAGCTTGGTTCGGTAGGCCTTCCCATCGGCTGCAGTTGTCAAGGATTCCTTGACAACTGCAGCTTCCTGCAACTCTCCCTCTTCAAAGATATTTCTCAAGTGCAGAGAAATGTTCTGTTTGGTGGCATTGAACAGCTCGGCCATTTCAAGCTGCGTCAGCCACACCGTGCCTTGGTCGGGCCGCAGCTGCACCCGGCTTCGACCGTCTTCGCTGGTGTAAAGAATGAAAGGTTTGGGTTGCAGGATCATGGTCAGCGGTAAAAAGGAGTCAACGGCGGTCTTGCGGGTCGCGAGGTTCCACATCGGGCACCAGCGCCAGCGCAGCCTCGAATTTGGCGCGCATGGCCTGCACGCCGTGCAATGCCACGGTCTTTCTGGGCCGCCCGCCTTTGGCGGCGTGCTGCCGCATCCACGCCCTGCTGCCAAACACACCCACCAACAGACCCTCTACGGTCAGGTCCACATTCCGCCTGGGCCAATGCAAGCCCGTGCCCAGCGACGACAACTCAATCACCGCCAAATCTGCTGCCTGGGCATCCGTCAAGCCTTTGGCCAAATGCGGTGGAAAGGCAAAAGAAGCGCCGTTGGCCAGCTTCACCACCACCCGCTTGGTGCGTGCGTCGCAGCGGGCTGACACGGCAAGGGTATGTGGGGATGGGACCAGCGGTTGCGCTTCAATCATTCAAACCACACAGGCGGGTGACACGGGGCGAATCATTGGCGGATGGTATTCCAACAGATTGGGTTCTCATGGCCGTGTGCCCTTGGCCAAGTCAACCACAGTCGGGTTTGCGGTAAAACCCCAAACACGGCCCACAGCCCGCTGCGCGGTTTAATCTCCGTAGCGTTCCGCCCTTCCCATCTTCAATTTACACCCGGAGTTCCCCATGCTCAGCCTGTCCCCTTCCCGCACCCGCCGCGCCCTGATGTCTTGCGCCCTGTTGTCCGCCGCCGCGTTTCTACATCCGGCGCTGCACGCCCAAAGCGTGTTCCGCGTGACCACCATCCCCGAAGAAGCCGCCACCGAGCAGATTCGCAAGTTCACCCCGCTGGCCACTTACCTGGAGAAAGCGCTGAACGTGAAGGTGGAGTTCACCCCCGTCAGCGACTACCCCGCTGCGGTGGAAACCCTGGTGAACAAAAAGGTGGACCTGGTGTGGTTTGGCGGCTTTACCCATGTGCAGGCCAACCTGCGCTCGGGCGGCAAAATTGTTCCGCTGGCACAGCGTGAAGAAGACACCAAGTTCCAGTCGGTGTTCATTGCCAAGACCAACTCGGGCATCAAGACCCTGGCCGACATGAAGGGCAAACAGGTCAGCTTTGGCTCGCAAAGCAGCACATCGGGCCACCTGATGCCCCGCAGCTTTTTGCTGGAAGCCAAGATCGACCCCGAAAAAGACTTCAAGCGCATTGCCTACAGCGGCGCGCACGACGCCACCATTGCCTCGGTGGTCAGTGGCAAGGTGGACGCTGCCGCACTCGACATCACGGTGTGGAAGAAGTTTGTGAACGAAAACAAGGTGGACACCAAAGCGGTGGACGTGTTCTACACCACCCCCGGCTACTTCAACTACAACTGGTCGGTGCACGCCGACATGCCTGCCGACATGCAGGCCAAGGTGAAAGCCGCGCTGCTGGCCCTGGACCCAGCCAACCCCGAGCACGCTGAAATTCTGAGGCTCAACCGCGCCACCCGCTACATCGCCACCCAGCCCTCCAACTACAAGGGCCTGGAAACCGCCGCCCGCAGCGCTGGGCTGCTGTGAGTTTCACCGGACTGGACCTGCGGCTGACCGACCTGGCCGCCCGCCACCCAGCGGCGCGCCCGGGTGCGGCCCCGGCACTCATTGGCCTGAACCTGCACCTGGCTGCTGGTGAGCAAGTGGCCGTGATTGGTCCGTCTGGCGCAGGCAAAACCACGTTGCTGCAGGTGCTGGCCTGTGCGTTGCCGCCCACCAGAGGCACGCTGGCGCTGGGGGGCCAAAACCCCTGGCAGTTGCCCAGACCCGCGCTGCAGCGCTTGCGCGGCCAACTGTTTCTGGCGCCGCAGGTGCCGCCATTGCCCCCGCGCCAGCGCGTGGTCACAGCCGTGCTGGCGGGCCGACTGCCCGCCATGGGGCTGTGGCACAGCCTGCGTTCGCTGTTCTACCCGGCCGACATTCCCGCAGCCTTTGACGCGCTGGAACGGTTCGACCTGGGCGACAAGCTGTTTGAACGTGTGGACCGCCTGAGCGGCGGCGAACGCCAGCGCGTCGGCCTGGCACGAGGCCTGCTGGCCCCGGCGCGGCTGTGGCTCATTGATGAACCGCTGTCAGCACTGGACCCCACCCGCTCCCGCCAGGCCGTCTCCACCTTGCTCACCGGCGCCCGGGAACGCGGCGTGACGCTGGTGGCCACCCTGCACCAGGTGGACGTGGCCCTGGCCCACTTCCCCCGCGTGGTGGGCATGCGCAACAGCGCAGTGGCGTTTGATTTGCCCGCAGCCCAAGTCACGCCCGAACGTCTGGCCAAGCTGTATGACCAGTTCGAGCACGAGTTGCGCGGTGAGCCGCCGGTCGCCCTTGCGGAGGCACCCGCCCTCGCGCCGCAGCCAGTGGTGATGCACTGCCGCTGAAGCCTAGCCACCCAAGGCAATTCCATGAATGCAGCTCCGTGAACGCCGTCCCATGAACACGACCGTGATTACATCGGCCCTGCGCGCGCCCGACCGCGACCCGGCCTGGATGGGCCGCCTCACTTGGGCGTTGCTGTGCGTGCTGCTGCTGTGGCCGCTGGGCGTGGCCACCGAATTCAAACCCTGGGTGCTGCTGGAGCCAGACAACTTGCGCATCAGCGGCCAGTTCATCGCCAGCTTCTGGCCCCTGGCCCACAGCGGCGAGTTTCTGGCCATGGTGGCCAAAGAAACCTGGCGCACGGTGGCCATGGCCACGGCAGGCATCACGCTGGCGCTGGTGATTGCCATACCACTCACGCTGGTGAACACGCGGGTGCTGTCGGTGTCCGCACTGTCGGGCCGCATGGCCGCGCTGCCGTATGCGGTACGCCAGGCCGTGCGGTGGCTGCTGATTGTGTTGCGCAGCATCCCTGAACTGGTGTGGGCACTGGTGTTTGTGCGTGTGGTGGGCCTGGGGCCCACCGCCGGGGTGCTGGCCATCGCCCTGACGTATGGCGGCATGCTGGGCAAGGTGTACGGAGAAATCCTGGAAAGCAGCGAAACCCACCCCACCGAAACCCTGCTGCACAACGGCAGCGGGCGGCTGCAAGCCTTTTTTTACGGCCTGCTCCCCACCAGCGCCGCCGAGCTGACCAGCTACACCGTGTACCGCTGGGAATGTGCCATCCGCTCATCGGTGGTGCTGGGTTTTGTGGGTGCAGGTGGCCTCGGCCAGCAACTGGACAACAGCATGAAGATGTTCAACGGCGGTGAAGTGGCCAGCATGTTGCTGGTGTTCATGGCCCTGGTGGCGCTGGCCGACCGCGTGAGCGCATGGCTGCGCCGCGCCCTCGGCTGATTCGGCTGAATTGATGCACGAAGCGAGACTCAGCATGAAAAAGCCGCAAGCCGCCAACCAGCCTTATAAGCTGCCCCCGCCCTTGTTTGATGCACGCTGCAAAGCCTGCTGGTTCACTGCCGGACTGTTGGTGCTGGTGGTGGCAAGCTTCTGGTCACTGGATTTGCAGTGGGCACAGTTTCTGTCGCTGGAGGCTGCGGCCAGCATGGGCCGGTTTGTGGCGGAGTTTTTCCCGCCCGACCTGTCTGCCCCCTTTGTTCACAAAGTGTTGGTGGGCACCTGGGAAACGCTGGCCATGTCGGTGCTGGGCACACTGCTGGCAGCGGTGGCCGGGCTGGCACTGGCCCTGCCAGCCAGCCACGCGCCCACCCAACACGCGGTTGTGGCTCCGGCAGGCAAAGCCAAGGCCTTCACGCGCTTGCTGCTGAACGCACTGCGCAGCATCCCTGAATTGGTGTGGGCGGCACTGCTGCTGATATCTGCCGGTCTGGGGCCGTTTGCAGGCACGCTGGCGCTGGCACTGCACACCACTGGCGTGCTGGGCCGCCTGTTTGCCGAGGCCATTGAAAACGCACCGCCCGGGCCCGCCGATGCACTGCGCGTGCAGGGTGTGCCTGCGGGCCGGGTGTTCTGGTACGCCACGCTGCCACAGGTGCTGCCCCAGCTCATGAGCTATACGCTCTACCGTTGGGAAAACAACATCCGCGCCGCCGCCGTGCTGGGGGTGGTGGGCGCGGGCGGCCTGGGCCAGTTGCTGGCCTTTCACATGGGCCTGTTCCAGATGCACAAAACCGCCACCATCCTGGCCGCCATGCTGTTGATGGTGGCCATGGTGGACGCAGCCAGCCACCTCTCGCGCCGTGTCATGACACGCTGATTGCCCGCCATCCGCCATTGATTTCGCCTGCCCCATGAACACTGCCACCCCCCTGGCACAACGCTACGCCGATGTTCGCGCCCATACCCTGGCGCTGGCCGCCCCCTTAAGCGATGCCGACTGCCAGGTGCAGTCCATGCCCGACGCCAGCCCCACCAAGTGGCACCTGGCCCATGTGACCTGGTTCTTCGAGACCTTTGTGCTGGAGCGCTTCGAGCCAGGCTTTCAGCCGTTTCACTCCGCATTCAGGGTGCTGTTCAACAGCTACTACCAGGCCGTGGGCGACCAGCATCCGCGCCCGCAGCGCGGCCTCATCACCCGGCCTGACCTGGCCACCGTGCGTGCCTACCGTGCGCAGGTGGACGAACGCATGGCTGGCCTGCTGCAACAGCCCACCTCCCCTATCTCCCACGAATTGGCCGAACTGGTGGAACTGGGCCTGCAACACGAACAACAGCACCAGGAACTGCTGCTGACCGACATCAAACACCTGCTGTCTTGCAACCCGCTGGCCCCCGCCTACTCGCCAGATGCCGAGCCTTTCCCTGGCCCTGCCGCACCCCTGGTGTGGACAGAGTTCGCCGAAGGGCTGGCGCACATGGGCCACAGCGGCAGCGGCTTTGCCTTTGACAACGAAAGCCCGCGCCACCCCGTGTGGCTGCAAGCCTACGCACTGGCCAACCGCCCGGTGACGCAGGGTGAGTGGTTGGCCTTTGTGGCCGATGGCGGCTACACCGACCCGCGCTGGTGGATGTCGGCCGGGTGGGACTGGGTGCGCGCCCAGCGTGCCAGGGCCCCGCTGTATTGGGAGTGCGACGGCGAGGATGGTTGGACGGTGTTCACCCTGCACGGGCGCGTGCCATTGAACCCACACGCCACAGCCACACACCTGTGCTGGTTCGAGGCCGATGCCTATGCGCGCTGGCTGGGCGCACAAACCGGCGAAGCCCTGCGCCTGCCCACCGAGGCCGAGTGGGAACACGCCGCTGCACACGCCATGGCCTTGGGCGGCAGCGTGTGGGAGTGGACAAACAGTGCCTATTTGCCTCACCCCGGTTACCGGCCCTGGGCAGGTGCGGTGGGTGAATACAACGGCAAGTTCATGGTCAACCAGATGGTGCTCAAAGGCGGCTCGTGGGCCACACCGCCTGGGCACGTTCGCCCCAGTTACCGCAACTTCTTCCCCACCGATGCGCGGTGGCAATTCACCGGGCTGCGGCTGGCGCGAGGCGTTTGAGTCGGTCGGCCCGGCGCACGGTCAACGCCCGGCGGGTATTGGCCTGGGTACCTCGGTGCGGTTCAGTTTTTCCGAAGCCCACTGTTCCAGTTGCCGCTGGTCATGGGCGGCTTCGGCCTCTATCGAGTCTTGGGGCAATTGCTTCAGGCACTCGGCCATTTCTTCCGGGCTCAATGGCGGTTCGCGCTCCGGTTCGGCCTGCGCCTGCGCCGGGTCCGACTTTCCATCCCATGCAAACCGGTTGCCGTAACTGGGTGGGTCGGGCAGGCAGTCGTTCTTGTACACGGGCGGCACGTCGGCATCGAACGGCTGGAAGGAAATGGTCTTCTCGAAGATCAGCGGCTTGCCGTTGGGCGTAGGCGGCAGGGGCGGCATCTGCTGCACCGCCTGTCGGGCCAGTGCCTCGGCTTTGTCCGAAGTGCTCCACAGGGTGGTCAGGGCCACCAGGGTGCCATTCGGTGCGATTTCGATGCGAAAGCGCACCACGCCCTGGTCCGCCCCTTTATACGCGGTGCCCATCATGCTGCGCACCTGCTGGCCCCAGGTGTGGCGGTAGCGCTTGCTGTTTTTGAGGGTGTAGGTGGACGCCAGCGCCCAGTCTTCAGCCGTGGGAGCTGGGGGTGCCTCCTGAAAAGCACGCGGGCGGTCGTCGGCGGGCGGCGGCAGGGGCAAATCGGGCGGTGCCACTGGCACCAGGGGCTTGGGCGGTGGAGGTGAAGGTGGAGGAGAAGGAAGTGCCTCTGGCGGGGGCGGTGGTGGGAGCGGCACGTCCAGTGGTGGCACCTCGACCATCACGACGGGCTCGGCCGGTGGCTCGGACGGCGCGGGCGCACGCAACAGCGCATGGGTCAGCCCCCAGATAGCGCCCACATGCAGGCCCACCGACAACAGCAGCGCCAGCAGGTGTTTGCGCTCAGGCATTTTCAACATGTCTCTTTCTTTATTCTAATTTTCGTTAGAATGTTAGCATGGACAAACGCGCTCTCAAAGACCTGCTGTACGAACAAGTCGCTCGCATTGGCAAAGCCGTGTCCAGCCCCAAACGGCTGGAGATATTGGAACTGCTGGCCCAGGGCGAAAAAACCGTGGAGACGCTGACCACCGAGCTGTCCATCGACATCAAACTGACCAGCGCACACCTGAAGGCACTGAAAGAAGCGCGTCTGGTCTCGGCCAGACGCGAGGGCAAGTACATGGTGTACCAACTCTCCGGCCCCGACGTGGCAGGCCTGTGGGTCAAGCTGCGCGAAGTGGCGGAAGAGCATCTGCTGGAGCTGCGTCTGGCGTTGGACCAGATGGTGGCCGACCCTGCCAAGCTCACCACCCTGAACCGCCAAACCCTGATGGAGCATGCCCGCCTGGGCAATGTGGTGGTGATCGATGTGCGCCCGCCGGCCGAATACGCCGTGGGCCACTTGCCGTTTGCACGGTCCATGCCGGTGGACGAAATCGAACAACGACTGGCCGAGCTGCCCGCCGACAAAACCATCGTCGCGTACTGCCGTGGCCCGTTCTGCCTGTTTTCAGAAGAGGCTTTCCAGTTGCTGAACGCCCGTGGCTTTCGCGTAGCGAAGCTGCTGGATGGGGTGAGCGAATGGCAAGCGGCTGGGTTGCCGCTGGCGGCTGACATTTCTGAATGAAATTGGCCCCTACCGCTTTTCTGTATTGACTTTATAGCTATACCCATGGACACACCAACCATCGCGGATTGGGTCAGCCAGCACGAAACGGCCGTGCGCCTGGGGGCTTTTGCGCTCACGTTTCTGGCCGTTGCATTGTGGGAACTGGCCGCACCACAACGTGAACTGACCCTGCCACGCGCCGTGCGCTGGCGCGCCAACCTGGGGCTGGTGCTGTTGAACACCGTGCTGCTGCGCGTGGTGTTTCCCACCGCCGCCGTGGGCGTGGCGGCAGTGGCCAGTGCGCAGGGCTGGGGCGTATTGAACGTGTGGCAGCCGCCCCTGTGGGCCGCCGTACTGCTGGCCGTGGTGGCCCTGGACTTTGTGGTGTGGCTGCAGCATGTGATGGTGCACGCCGTGCCCGCGTTGTGGCGACTGCACCGTGTGCACCACGCCGACCTCGACTACGACCTGACCACCGGTGCGCGTTTTCACCCGATGGAAATCGGGCTCTCGATGGGCATCAAGTTCGCAGCCATTGTGCTGCTGGGAGCGCCGGTACTGGCTGTGATGGTGTTTGAAGTGCTGCTCAGCAGCTGCGCCATGTTCAACCACGGCAACATCCGTCTGTCTGCCCGAGCGGACCGGGTGCTGCGGTGGTTCATGGTCACGCCCGACATGCACCGTGTGCACCACTCGGTGGAAGACGATGAAAGCAACTGCAATTTCGGCTTCAACCTCACCTGGTGGGACCGCCTGCTGGGCACCTACCGCGAGCAGCCCCGCGCCGGGCAACAGGGCATGACCATTGGCATACGCGACCACGGCGACCCGCAGGAGGTGGCTCGCCTGGGCGGCATGCTGCGCCTGCCCTTTGTGGCAGCCAACGAAGGCTACGCCATCAACCGGCGAGACTGGACCCCACCACCCTGACCACGTCACACCGGGTTGAACCGGATGCACAAAACATTGATGCGTGCTTATATTTACATACTCAACACAGAAAGATTGCCATGTTCAAACGACTGCTGACCATCACCGCCCTGGCCGCCGCCACCGCATTTGCCCCTGCCGCCTGGGCCAACAAGGCCGTTGTCATCGACGAGATGGAGGGCTACCTGGAATTTGTGGACTACGGCGGCGGCGTGATATTTGCCGAGCAGATTCCGGCCGACGAGTGGAAAAAGATGGTCATCATCGACGCACGCGATGCAGGCCAGTTTGCCAAAGGCCACATCCCCGGTGCCATCAACATGGACTGGCGCCAGATTCTGGCCAAACGCAACACCATCCCCAAAGACAAACCGGTGCTCGTGTACTGCAACACCGGCAGCCTGTCGGCCCAGGCCGGGTTTGCCATGCGTGTGGCGGGTTGGGACAACCTGCGCATCCTGCAAGGCGGCATGGAAGAGTGGAAGGCCAAAGGCGGATTCGACGCTGCCGCCAAGGTCACGGCACCTGCCAAGCATTGATTATTTTGTAGCGGTCAAACCAATAATTTCAAGCTTCAGGCACACATTTGGTCTTAACTATCACGGCACACGATCCACTCAGTGCGTGTGGCCGTGGTGTATGTCGGGCACATGGGCATGTGTGTGAGTCAGCGGGTCGTGGCGGTGCCAATGGCTGTGCGGCCCTGAGGGCATGGAGGTGTGGCTGTGGGTGTGGTCCCCGTCGTCGTGGCGGTGGGCATGTTCGTGCTCCAGCCACTCATGCCCGTGTTCGTGGGCGTGCGATTCCGCCAGATGCAACAGCACACCCATCAGCATCAGCAAGCCGCCCAGGGCCAGGTAGGGTGACACCGTCCTTTCGCCGAGTGCGAAGGCTGCCACTGCACCAATGAACGGTGCAAACGCGAACACCGACCCCGTGCGTGCCGCACCGAACGCGCGCTGTGCCAGCAAGTAAAACCGCAAACTCAGCCCGTAGCCGGACGCACCGATCAGCAGCAACATGACCATCGGCAACTCTGCGGGCAGGGGCTCCGCACGCCACCAGGCCAGTAGCCCGGTGGCCGACAACCCCAGCACCGCCTTGACCAGCACCACCTGCCCTGGGTCACGGTCAGCCACACCTTTGGAGAGCGTGTTGTCAATGCCCCAGGCCACTGTGGCCGCCGTCACAGCCAACAGTCCCATCAGTTGAACACCACCCTGAAACGCCTGATCCAGCGCCAGGACCACGCCGCCCACCAGCAGGGTGCCCATGGCCAGCACCACGCGCTTGTCGACGGTCTCGCCGTACAGCCGCCAGGCCAGCAGCGCGGTGACCACGGCTTCCAGCGTGAGCATCAGCGAGGCCGACACACCGCTGGTGCGCTGCAAGCCCCAGACCAGCGCCACGGGCCCAATGACTGCGCCGAACAATGCCATGGCCAGCAGCCGCCGGGCATCGCCAGGCTGCAACTGCGCCTCGCGATCTTTGGGTTTGCGCAAAAAAACCGCAATGAGTGCGGCACCTGCGTACAACAATGCAGCCGTGGTGAACGGCCCCACACCTTGGCCCCATGCCTGGACAAACGGTGTGCTCAGGCCAAACAAAGCGGCGGCCAGCAAAGCCAGCACACCGCCCCTGACCACAGGGTTCAACCGCCCGTGGCTCACCGCTTACTGGCCAGTGAAGTTGGCCGCAATGAAGTTGCCGCTGTGCGAGAAAAAGATGAACAGCGTTTGCTTCGTTTTGTCGGCCACTGCTGGGTTGCTGTAGCGCACCTTCCACTCTTTGCCCTTTTTGCCATCGACCAGCTCGATGGGTTCTTGCCGGGCCGATGTCCACGATGCGTCGAGCTTGCCGCCTTTGACGAGCGTTGCCCGGCGCTGCTCGGCGCAGTCTTTGACCATGCCTTCAGTCGCAGGCTTGCTGCCATGGAAGTGGCAACTGCCGCCTTCACCAGCCATAGCTTGAGGTGCGAACACCAGCGTGGAGACGAGTGCAGACATAGCGATCAGGTTTTTCATGAGAGTTCCTTGAATTGGGAAAGTGAACGCAGGGTGAGGGAATTGGAATCAGAGGCCGCTGCGGCTGGCGTCCTCGGTCTTCTCGACATCGAGGTCTTCGTGCGCATGGCGGTGCTCGGCTGCGGGAAAGCGGAAGTCATCCGGGTGGCTGTCGTGCTGGTAGCCGTGCAGTTGCACGAACAGCAGGTAAAAGCCCGCATAGAACAGCCCCAGATTGGCCGCGTAGCTGAACCGCTTGAACGACGGCCTGTGGCGCCACAGCGCCAGCGCGCCCACCATGACGGTCAGTGCAGCAATCTGCCCAATTTCCACACCCACGTTAAAGCTCAGGATGCGCCACAGCATGGCCACCGGGTCGTCACCCAGCGGCAGTTGCTGCAAACGGGTGGAGAGGCCAAAACCGTGCAACAGCCCAAACCCAAATACGGCCCCCAACAGGCTGGGGGACGCCACCTGGAAGTACTTCTGAAAGCCGCCGTTGTTGTCAAAGGCTTTGTACATCACGCTCAGCGCGATGATGGCGTCCACCAGGTAGTAGTTCCAGGTGATCTTGTAGTAGGTGGCAAAGATCAGGGTAATGCAGTGGCCGATGGTGAAGACGGTCACAAACTTCGCCACGTCCTTGAACGTGGTTAGGAAGAACACCACCCCGAACAAAAACAGCAGGTGGTCATAGCCCGTGAGCATGTGGCTGGCACCTAGCCCGATGTAGTGGATGTAGCCCGCCTCCAGCATGCGGATGCGGTCTTCCTCTGAAATACCGTGGGCAAACGCAATGACCGGCAACGCACCAACAAGAATCGCCAGCGCAAACGCTCGGTAACGCGAAAAATCAAAATTTGTCATGTGATGACCTGAGCAATGGGTGAATGAATGGACAGGGGCTCGAAAACCCGCCTGTCTGGACGTGGCAGACAGGAAACCCCAAGGGACCAGCCCGAGGGAAACGAGCGAACCGCGTGCATGGCGCACGGGTGCCCGTCAACAAAAAAACTCAGGCTGCGGCTTGTGGGGGGCGCAACAACCCATCCAGGCACACCGACGGCGGCCAGCACACCAAGGTGGGTGGCAACGACGCGGTCATTGGTAGCAGCGACGGGGCTTTGTCAGCGGCCAGGCCAACGGGTTGGCTGCCACCATCTGCATGAAAGTGCGCTGCCTCGGTGCCCACGTCTTGTACGTGGATACTTTCATCGTGGTGGTGGTGGTCAACCACCTCTTCGTGCATCACCAGGTGGGCAAGCCGTTGGGCCTGCTCCTGCACGGTGAAAGGCACCACCCACGACAACGCCTGCCAGAACATCACGGCGATGAGGATGAGGGCTTGGTGGCGAAACGGCATGAAACAAGTATAGGCAAACGCCCACCACTCACCCAACCATTCACCCGGCGTGGCGATAGCCCACAACAACTTTTCAATACATACTCTACATACCAGTAGAATAATTGTCATGAACAACTGGTTGTTGCTGGTCACCACCCTTCCTACCGAAAACGCCACGGTGCGCCAGCGCGCCTGGCGGGCACTCAAGTCCTCAGGGGCAGCGGTGCTGCGTGACGGGGTGTACCTGATGCCCGAGCGTGAAGCCTGCACGGCAGCCTTGGCAGCGGTGGCCAACGAAGTGCGCGAAGGTGGCGGCACCGCCTGGGTCATGCGCACAGAAGCACCCGATGGCCTGGACCCAGTGGCTCTGTTTGACCGCAGCGGCGACCACGCCAGCTTGCTTGCCGAGTTGATGCAGGCCCACGCTGAGCTGTCAGCCCACAACCTGGCCGACACCACCAAGCTCGCGCGCAAGCTGCGAAAAGCATTTGGGGCGCTGGTGGACATCGACTTTTTCCCAGACGAAGCCCAGCGCCAAACCCAGGCCGCGTTACAGCGTCTGGAGCTGGCACTGGCCCGCACCCTGTCGCCAGACGAACCACACGACGCCAATGGCAATGCCGCTGACATCACCCCTCGCAACCCGGCTGATTTTTCGGGTTGCGTGTGGGCGACACGTCGGCGTCCCTGGGTGGACAGGTTGGCCTGCGCGTGGCTGATTCGCCGCTTCATCGACCCGCAGGCCCAACTGCTGTGGCTGGACAGCGTGGCCGATTGCCCGGCGGGCGCATTGGGTTTTGACTTTGACGGTGCCACCTTCAGCCACACGGCAGGCCTGGTGTCGTTCGAGGTGATGGTGGCCAGCTTTGGCTTGAGCCCGAGTCCGTTAAGCCCCCTCGCCCGCTTGGGGCAGCTGGTCCACCACCTCGATGCGGGTGGCGTGCAGCCTCCCGAAGCGGCTGGTGTGGAGGCCGTCCTGGCGGGGCTACGGAGCGCCATTGCTGACGACGATGACTTGCTGGCCAGCGCGTGTGGTGTGTTCGACGGCCTGCTGTCCAGCTTCAGCCTTCAGGGGAAAACCGTATGAGCCAGCCCACCCACTCACCCGACGCACGGGTGCCACCGTCGCCTGCGCCTGTCAGCTTCTGGCAGGCATTCGTGTTTTGGCTCAAGCTGGGTTTCATCAGTTTTGGTGGGCCAGCAGGGCAAATTGCACTGATGCACAGGGAACTGGTCGACAACCGCCGCTGGATTTCCGAACAGCGTTTTTTGCACGCGCTGAACTACTGCATGGTGCTGCCCGGCCCTGAGGCCCAGCAACTGGCCACCTACATTGGCTGGCTGATGCACCGCACCTGGGGAGGTGTGGTGGCGGGTGTGCTGTTTGTGCTGCCCTCGCTGTTCATTCTGGTGGGGCTGTCGTGGGTGTACCTGGCGTTTGGCGATACGCCGCTGGTGGCCGGGCTGTTTTACGGCATCAAGCCTGCGGTCACGGCCATCGTGTTGCAAGCGGCGCACCGCATCGGCAGCAGGACGCTGCGCAGTCCTGGCCTGTGGGCGCTGGCGCTGGCTTCGTTGGTGGCCATTGGCCTGTTCAACGTGCCGTTTCCGGCCATCGTGGCAGTGGCAGCGCTGGTGGGTTATGCGTGGGGCAGGTGGGAACCCGGTGCGTTCAAGGCGGGTGGTGGGCACGCGGCATCGGGCCAACGCTTGGGGCCAGCGCTGATTGACGATGACACGCCCACGCCCGAGCACACCCGCTTTTGGTGGTCGCGCTTGGGCCTGGTGGCGGTGGTGGGTGCCTTGCTGTGGCTGGTGCCCATGGGTGTGCTGGTGGCCACCGTGGGCTGGGGCCACACGTTCGTCCAATTGGGCTGGTTCTTCTCGAAAGCCGCGCTGCTGACGTTTGGCGGGGCCTATGCCGTACTGCCCTACGTGTACCAGGGCGCGGTGGAGCAGTTTGGGTGGCTCACGGCCACGCAAATGATCGACGGCCTGGCCCTGGGCGAAACCACACCCGGCCCGCTCATCATGGTGGTGGCGTTTGTGGGGTATGTGGGAGGCCACACCCAGGCCCTGCTGGGGCCAGACGCTGTGTTTTGGGCGGGTGCCCTGGCGGCCACGCTGGTGACGTGGTTCACGTTTTTGCCGTCGTTCATTTTCATTTTGGCCGGTGGGCCGCTGGTGGAGTCCACCCACGGCAACGTCCACTTCACCGCGCCACTGACGGCCATCACGGCAGCGGTGGTGGGCGTGATTGCCAGCCTGGCGCTGTTTTTTGCGTACCACGTGTGGTGGCCGCAAGGCTTTGAAGGACGGTTTGACTGGGTAGCTGCGCTGATGGCGGTAGCCGCTGCCGTGGCACTCATTCGCTTCAAGCGCGGCGTGGTGCAGGTGATTGCGGTCTGTGCGGTGGTGGGTTTGCTGGTTTCCCTGGTTCGCATGCCCTGAATCGCGCGCTGTTCTTTAAAAGAATAGCTGTCAACCCAATTAAATCAAGCGCTGAAAGCCAATTTCTCATGAAATTTCAATCTCAAGGCTTGGTGGGAGCAGCCCCAGTGGCCTTGGCCGCAGCCACGGCCTGGGCCAGCTGCTCGCCACTCTGGTAGTGCGGCACCTTGAACACCAGGCGTTTGCCGCGCTGAATGAAGCTGTTGCTGCCCTTCACCTCACCGTCCCAGTAGCGCTGGGCCAGGGCGATGTTGGCTGCAGTGTCCAGCTCAAAGGCTTCTTGCGATGCTTTGCCTCCGAAGATGTAGAGCTTGCCGTCGATCATCTTCCAGGTGTCGGCGTCGCCCCCCCACGGAATGCCGTACACGATGCCGTTGGCGCAGTAGCCGCCGTACTGCGGCAGGTACTGCGCGGGGTTTTGGTCAAACAAGGCCTTGTGCTCAGCGCTGGCAAAGCGAAAGTCCACCCCCTGGTGCTGGCTGCGGAACTCGGGGCTGCCCTGCACGTATTGGCCCTGGGTGAAGTAGGCCACCACGTCGGCCCCTTTGAGCAGCAGGCGGCTCTCCGGCTCGGCGGCCACCGCGTTCACCGGGGTGAATGAAGAGCTGGGGTTTTGCGCCAGCATGGCGCCACAGCCGCTGAGCATCACCACAGCGCTGGTGGCCAGCACCAGCGTGGCCAGTTTGGGGTAAGAGGCTGAGGGTTTCATGAAACAAAGCTCCGGTCAGGGGGTGGCAGAGGGATAGGCCGATTGGCCAACGTTGCTGGGACTGCTGGCAGGGGCCCGCGGTTCCACCGCCATGGATGCACCGGCAGCCACGGCCGCATGAGCTGCCAGCGGTGTACCCGCCGCAGCAGCCCCGGCGCCGGGCAGGTGTGGCTGCAGGTCCGCATACGGCGCCACCCAGCCCAGCTGGGCACTGGCGGCTTCGCAGCGCTGGCGCAGGTCGGCCTCGTCGCGACCGCCCAGGTGAACAATGCCGTGGCGGTAGCTGCCCAGCCACTTGAAGTCGCGCGCGATGGAGCCGCGCGACTTCGGGAAGGTCAGCAGCAAGGCATCGGGCCAAGCCTGTGCGAAGGCCTGCTGGCAGGCCGCATCAGGCATGGGTACAGTGGCCTGCGGGTCAAAGCTGCGGTACACAAAGCTGGTGGCCACGCCGGCCGTGGGCGCGGTGCGGGGCACCTGGGCCGGGTCTTGCCCGTGGGCCAGCGCCAGCCCGATAGCGTGCAGGTTGATGCCATCGACCCGTTGGTACAGGTCTGAAAACTGGGCGGCGAGGCGGGGGTTGAATTCAATGACGGCGAGCCGGTCGGTGGCCGCATCGTAAAAAAACTCCATGTTGAACAGCCCGTGGGTGAAGCCCACCGCCGCCAGAAACCGCCTCGCCACATCCGCCGCTCGGGCCTGCACAGCCGGGGGCAGGCGGCTGGGGTAGTCAAAGCGCATGAAGGCCTCCGTGCCGGGGTACATGGCCACGTCCACACAACCCAGCGGGGTGAGCTGCCCCCCCAACACATAGCCGTCCAGGCAGTACTGGGCGGCGCAGATGGGCTCTTCCACCATCAGGCTGTGGGCGGTGCCCGCCCCGGGCAGGCGCTGGCGGGAAATGCGCTCGAAGGGCTCCACCAGGTGGCGAATGACCCACAGCTCCCACGCACCGAAGCGGGTGTGGCGGTGTAACTCGGCCTGGCTGTCCACCGTGCGCGCCAACACCGAAAACGCGGCCTTGACCGGTTTGACAAACAAGGGGTAACTCAGCCCATCGGGCACGGGGCCGCCGTAGTGCGCGTCCAACCTGGCAAACCAAGGCGTGGCCTCGGGGGCGACGCGCTGCAGTACCTCGCGTGCGTACAGCTTGTGCTGGCAGGCCAGCACCGCGTTCACCGGGGTGCCAGGCCAACCCATGCGCTCGGCCAGCAAGGCGGCTGCCAGCGCCCCAAACTGCTCGTGGTTGGAGTGCACCGCCCCCAGGCCCAGCCGTGCGGCCTTATGGGCCCAGCGGTCCACAAAGCGCTCCATGTCGAACCACACCAGGTGGGCGTTGCTGGGGAAGGTGAACAGGTCAAACCCGGCGCTGATGTGCGGCCACTGCCCGGCCAGGCGCTGGTGGGCCAGCTGGTCCCAGTCGTGGTTGAACAAAATCAGGGTCTTGGCAGGGGTGGAACCGGTCATGGGCAACAAGGAGGCAAGGCGACAGCCGCCAAGCATGCGGCTGGGCTGGCGGGCTGGTGGACGGATGGGCACAGGGGGAGCACACGCGCCAGGCACCCCGGCTGACATGCTCCCCTGGGTATTATCCGGCCCCGTGTTCAGCGCGCCATCCACACGACGTCAGCGCCCCACGGCATTGAGCGACCAGTCGTAGTCCAGATGGGCAATGGGCACGGACTTGGCGCGTATGCGCTCGCGCTCAGCCGGGCTGTCGGTGAGCTGGTCGGCGTAGCGGGCCATCACGTCCTCCAGCCGGGCAAAGCCGCGATGGCCTTGCTCAAAGTCTTCGCGGAACCACTTGAAAATCTGGCTCACCTCCAGCTGGCCGTTGGCGAAGCGGTTGCGGGTGCGGTCGGCCATGAAGCGCTGCATGCCGTCTTCCAGTTGCGCGTCCAGCTTTGCAGCTGTGAAGGCCTCGGGCCGCAGCGCGGGGCAGCCGATGCTGGCGCAATTGACAGCCGCGTGTATCCGGGGGTCGGCGTAACGGGGGCGCAGCTGCTCGTGCTCGATCCAGTCCAGGTGGCGCGGCTCGCCCAGCAGGCTGAAGAACCGCTTTTTCCAGGGCGACTGGAACACAGAGCCCAGGTCTTTGATGGACTTCAGCCCCGGCCAGCCAGTCAGGATCAGCTCCACCGTGAAGCCGTTGTACGCGTTGATGAGAAACGCCATTTGCTGGGCCTGGCTCCAGGTGGCAAAGGTGGCCGGGGCAACGGCAGACCACTCGGCCAGCACCGCTTGCAGCGCAGCGCGCTCGGCGGCCAGGCCTGCGTAGTCCACCCGCGACTGCTTGCCGTCGGGCAACCAGCGCACATGCCGGGCCAACAACGCGGTCCAGGCGGGGTAAGTGTGGTCAAACACGGTTTTTTCTTGAGAAAAAACCGGCTTAGCGCTTATCAATAAAGGAAAGCTTGCTATTAACCTCAATGCCTGTCGGCGTGGCATGGCGGTGGCTTGGTGTGTGTGGTTCATGGTGGTTCAGCCTCTTTTCCAGTCGTGGAAGCGGCGCACCCAGGCCAGCAGGGCGTGGGGCTGGTGGGCGCGCTTCCATTCGCCGGCGGCGTATTTGTTGGCCTCGGACAGGGTGGGGTAGGTGTGGATGGTGCCCAGCATCTTGTTCAGCCCCAGGCCGTGCTTCATGGCCAGCACGTACTCGGCCAGCAGGTCGCCGGCGTGGGTGCCAACAATCGTCACGCCCAGAATGCGGTCTTTGCCCGGCACCGTCAGCACCTTCACAAAGCCGTGGGCCTCGCTGTCGGCAATGGCGCGGTCCAGGTCGTCTATGCCGTAGCGCGTCACCTCGTAGGCAATGCCTTTTTCGGTGGCCTCCTGCTCGTTCAGGCCCACGCGGGCCACCTCGGGGTCAATGAAGGTGGCCCAGGGGATGACGGAATAGTCCACCTTGAAGCTTTTGAACTCGCCAAACAGCGCGTTGACCGCCGCGTACCAGGCCTGGTGCGCAGCCGTGTGCGTGAACTGGAACGGCCCGGCCACATCGCCCGCCGCGTAAATGTTGGGGTACACGGTTTGCAGGTACTCGTTGGTGTCAATGGTGCCGCCGCCGGGGCGGGTGGTGGGAATACCCAGCTCCTCCAGCCCATAGCCACTCAGGCGGGCCACGCGGCCCACGGCGCACAGCAGTTCGTCAAATTCAATGCGCGTTTCCCGACCCTGGTGCTCCATCACCAGCACCTTGGCCGTGCCCACGCGTTCGCAGCGCAAGGCCTTGTGGCCGGTCAGCACCTGCACGCCGTCGGCTGCCAGGGCCTGCTCAGCCAGGGCAGACACCTCGGCGTCTTCCCGCACCATGATGCGTGCGCCCATTTCCACCTGCGTCACCGCAGAGCCCAGCCGGGCAAAGCTTTGCGCCAGCTCGCAGCCAATGGGGCCACCCCCCAGCACCACCAGCCGCCGAGGCACCTCGTCCAACCTGGCAAAGGTGTCCCACAGCGTGTCGCTGGTGACGTAGCCCACCTCGTCCAGCCCCGGCAGGGGCGGCACAAAGGGCCGGGCACCCGCGGCAATGACGATGCTGCGTGTCGTCAGCACCTGCTTGCCACCGCCGTTGAGGGCAATTTCCACCGTCCAGGGGTTGATGATCTTGGCGTGGCCCTGCAGCACCTCCACGCCCAGGCCGGTGTAGCGCTCGATACTGTCGTGCGGCTCGATGGCGGCAATGACGGCGTGCACCCGCGCCATGACGGCCTTGAAGCTGAAGGTGGGCGCCGCATCGCTCAGGCCGTAGCGTGACGCATGACGCATCTGGTGGGCCAGTTTGGCGCTTTTGATCAGGGCTTTGCTGGGTACGCAGCCGTAGTTCAGGCAGTCGCCACCCATTTTGTGGGCCTCAATGAGCGTGACCTTGGCCTTGACCGCCGCCGCGATGTAGGCCGACACCAGCCCCCCCGCCCCACCGCCAATGACGACCAGGTTGCGGTCAAAGCTCTTGGGCCGCACCGCCGCCCAGCGGGCGTACACCTTGCGCCGCTGAACGGCAGCCACCAGCTTGCGCGCTAGCAGCGGAAACACCCCCAGCAGCACAAACGATCCCAGCAAACCCGGGCTGAGAATGCCCTGGAGCGAGTCCAGCTGCGCCAGCTGCGTGCCCGCGTTCACATACACCGCCGTGCCCGCCAGCATGCCCACCTGGCTGACCCAGTAAAACGTGGCCGCCCTCATGCGCGTGAGGCCCATGACCAGGTTGATGACAAAGAACGGCACCACCGGAATCAGCCGCAGGGTGAACAGATAAAACGCGCCATCCTTTTCAATGCCTCGGTTGATCTCGGCCAGGCGGTTGCCAAAGCGGGCCTGCAAACTGTCGCGCAACACAAAGCGGGCCGCCAGAAACGCCAGCGTGGCCCCCAGGCTGGAGGCAAACGACACCAGCAACAACCCCCAGCCCAGCCCAAACACTGCGCCTCCCGCCAGCGTGAGAATGGCTGCACCCGGAAACGACGCTGCCGTCACCAGCACATACAGCCCAAAAAACCCGGCGGCCACAGCCAAAGGTCGCTCGGCATACAGCGCCGCAAACGCCGACTGGCTGTTTTTGAGGTAGTCCAGGCTCAGGTAGCGCCCCAGGTCAAACGCAAGGTAAGCGGCCACCAGGGCGGCAACAAGCACCGCCAGGCCGGCTTTTTTGGGGTTCATGGGATCGTCCTTTTGGGTGTTTGGGGCACGGTTGGCATTTGGACATGGGTCGGGCCAAGGGCACAGGTTCTTACACCCGTCGGCATGACACTTGCTGCTGGGGGCAGCGCAGGCAACGACGCAATAATGCCCGTTTGCTGTGTCCCTCGGGTTCCCCCTCCCCTCTTACCCTGGTGCTTTTGCCCATGCTCACCTGCTCCAAACTCATTCCCCAAGGCCAGGGCCTGGCCGCTGTGCTGCTCAAACGGGCAGCCACCGTCGAACTCGACTGGGACGTGCGCCAGAAAAGCCGCTTTGACGCCACCGACAGCCAGGGCCGCACCCTGGGCGTGTTTTTGCCCCGTGGCACCCCCGTGCGCGGGGGCGACGTGCTGCTGGCCGAAGATGGCAGCTTCATCAAAGTGCTGGCCGCACCCCAGCCGGTGCTGCGCATCACCCACTGCCAGGCACACGGCAGCCCGTTTGACCTGACCCGCGCCGCCTACCACCTGGGCAACCGCCACGTGCCCATCGAGCTGCAGCCCGACCATCTCAAGATAGAAGCCGACCATGTGCTGGCCGACATGCTGGCGCGCATGCACCTGATCGTCACCGAGGTGAACGAAGCCTTCGAGCCAGAAAACGGCGCCTACTCAGCCCATGGCGACCATGGGCATGGCGGGCACGCACATGACCACGCACACCCCCCGGCCGCCCCCGCGCATGTCCACACCGAAGCCTGCAACCATGGGCACGGCCACAGCCACGAAGCCACACATGCACATGCACAAAGTGCGGCACCGGAGACGGCCAACGCAGCACCCACCCCGCGCGGCAAACCCATCGGCGTGGCGGTGGTGGGTGCCCCCACCTCCGCATCCCCTGCTCCCCACGAGCCCACCCACGCACCCCATGTGCATGGCCCTGGCTGCGGCCACCACCACTGAGCATGCAAGCCGCGCAGCCCCTGCCCGCCACCAGCCTGCTGCAGCTGATGTGGCTGGCCTCCCCCGCGCTGCCCGTGGGCGGCTTTTCGTACTCGGAAGGTTTGGAGGCGGCCGTGGACCAAGGCCACATCCGCAACGAAGCCGAGGCCAGCGACTGGCTGGCCGACCAGCTGCACCTCAGCCAGGCCAGGTCTGACCTGCCCGTGGTGGCCCAGGCCGTGGCCGCCTGGCGCGCCCACGACCTGCCACGCATCACCACCCTCAACGACTGGGTGCTGACCACCCGCGAAACCAGCGAACTGCGCCAGCAAACCCAGCAAACCGGGCGCTCGCTGCTGGAGTGGCTGCGGCAATTGCCCACCGTTGACGAAACCGAGCCAACGAGCCTGCCCGACCACATCGCCTTCGCCCAGGCCCTGCCGCCCACCTGGCCCGTGGCGTTTGCCCTGGCCGCCGCACAAACCGCCGCGCCCGTGCGCGAGTGCGTGCTGGCCTGCGCCTTTGGCTGGGCCGAAAACATGGCGCAAGCCGCCATCAAGGCCGTGCCACTGGGCCAGACCGGCGGCCAGCGCATATTGGCCCGCTTGTTGCAAGCCATTCCAGCGGCGGTGGACAGCGCCATCGCCCTGCCCGACGACCAGCGCCAGGCCTTCAGCCCCATGCTGGCCATCCTGTCGGCACAGCACGAAACGCAGTACTCCAGGCTGTTCAGGTCCTGAGCGCTGCGGGTTTGTAATTTTTATGAATAAATATGGCTTTTAAGCTTATAAATATTCAATAGTTTGCTATCAATTGTTACGATGACCACTGCACTGCACCACATCCCCAACCGCACCAAAAAGCTCCCTCCCCTGCGGGTGGGCATTGGTGGCCCCGTGGGCTCGGGCAAAACCACCCTGCTTGAAATGCTGTGCAAAGCCATGCGCACGCAGTACGACCTGGTGGCCATCACCAACGACATCTACACCAAGGAAGACCAGCGCCTGCTGACCGTGAGCGGCGCGCTCGATGCCGAGCGCATCGTGGGTGTGGAAACCGGCGGCTGCCCGCACACTGCCATCCGCGAAGACGCGTCCATCAACCTGGAAGCCATCGACCGCATGCTGGAACAGTTTCCCAACGCCGACGTGGTGTTTGTGGAAAGCGGCGGCGACAACCTGGCCGCCACCTTCAGCCCCGAACTGAGCGACCTGACCATCTACGTGATTGACGTGGCAGCGGGCGAAAAAATCCCCCGCAAAGGCGGCCCCGGCATCACCAAGAGCGACCTGTTCGTCATCAACAAAACCGACCTGGCCCCCTACGTGGGCGCCGACCTGGCCGTGATGGAAGCCGACACCATCCGCATGCGCACCAACGCGCAAGGCCTCAAGCCCTTTGTGATGACCAACCTCAAAACCCAGGCCGGGCTGGCCGAGGTGATTGCTTTCATTGAAAAGCGGGGGATGCTGGCGGCGGGGTGAGAGACGCCTACCGGCCAGTGGACAAAACCGCTCGCGCCGCAGTCGCCAAGCGGGAATGGTTGGTTGACGGCGCTGGCCCAAGCCCATTCAAGGGCGGTGTGATGGACAATACCGGGTTTACCGCAGGCGCCATGTGTCGGCGCCCCACTCGCCCAAACGTCAACCACCACCTCGCCCAGACGAGCCTGTCCATGTCAGACGCTACCTCCTCCAAACTCTCGGTCGAAAAAATTGGCGGCACTTCCATGTCCGCTTTTTCCGATGTGCTGCGCCACATCATGCTGCACGACAAGTCGCGCATTTACGGGCGCATTTACGTGGTGTCGGCCTACTCGGGGGTGACCAACCAGTTGCTGGAGCACAAAAAAACCGGCGAGCGTGGCATCTACGCGCTGTTCGCCGAGGGCAAGGGCTACCAGGACGCGCTGGCGGGCTTGGCGGTCAGCCTCAAAAAACTCAACGCTGGTTTTGCCGACCTGGGCCTACCCCTGGAGGTGGCCGACGCGTTCATTGACCACCGCATTGCCCAGGCCCGCGAGTACCTGAGCGCCATGCACCATGTGCTGGCCAGCGGCTACCTGAACCGCGAGAACGTGTTGCTGGCCGCGCGCGAGGTGCTGGCCTCCATTGGCGAGTCGCACAGCGCGTTCAACTCGGTGGAAATCCTGAAAGCCAACGGCGTGAACGCGCTCCTGATGGACCTTGCCGGTTTTGACGACAACGAGGCGTGGACCATCGATGAGCGCATCGCCAACAGCTTCCGGGGTCTGGACCTGGAGCGCAACGTCATTGTGGCCACTGGTTACACCAAAGGCACCGAAGGCATCATGCGCGAATTTGACCGCGGGTATTCCGAGGTCACGTTCAGCAAAATTGCGGTGGAGGTGCGTCCTGCGGAAGCGGTGATTCACAAAGAATTTCACCTGTCATCGGCCGACCCCAACCTGGTGGGACTGGAAAACGCCGTCATCGTCGGCGCGACCAACTACGACGTGGCCGACCAGCTGGCCGATGTGGGCATGGAAGCCATTCACCCCAAAGCCTCCAAACCCATGGAGCTGGCCGCCATTCCCATCCGCCTGAAAAACACCTTCGAACCCGACCACCCCGGCACCCTAATCACCAAGGACTTCGTGGGCGAGCGCGCCCGGGTCGAAATCATCACCGGCACAGACAAGGTCACGCTGATCGAAATCCACGACCCCAGCATGGTGGGCACGGTGGGCTTTGATGCCAGCCTGATGACCATCTTCACCCGGCACGACGTCAGCTACATCCTCAAAACCACCAACGCCAACTCCATTGCCCATCTGGTGTGGGAAAACCACGTGACGCCCGAATTGGTGGCCGATCTGGAGGAGCTCTACCAGGTGGTCACGGTCAAGCCCAGTGCCATCGTGTGCTGCATTGGCTCCAACATTGGCATTCCGGGTGTGCTGGCCAAAGCGGCACATGCCCTGGCCGACGCAGGCGTGAACGTGAACTGCGTATCGCAAACGCTGCGCCAGGTGAACATGCAGTTTGTGATCGAGCGCGAGGACTACAAAACCGCCATCAAAGCGCTGAACATGGCGTTGTGCGTCAATTCCGGCGCACCCGTGCCCAGCGCCTGAGCGGCGCCCGGTGTGGGGCTACGCCCCCGCGCCACCCCCGTTGCTGCAGGCCGCTGTGCTGGCTTGGCCACCCACCTGAACAAGGACTGACATGCGCACCCTCGGCAATATTCTCTGGTTCGTCTTCGGTGGTTTTCTCATGGGCCTGGGCTGGTGGTTGGCTGGGCTGTTGTGTGCCATCACCATCGTAGGCATTCCTTGGGCCAAGGCCTGCTTTGTGATTGGGCAGTTTGCGTTCTGGCCGTTTGGCCAATTGGCGGTGGACCGTACGCTGGTCAATGGCGAGGGTGACATTGGCACGGGCGCACTGGGCACCGTGGGCAATGTGCTGTGGTTTGTGTTTGCTGGTGTGTGGTTGGCCATTGGGCACTTGTTGTCGGCACTGGCGTGCTTTGTCACCATCATTGGCATTCCGTTTGGCTGGCAACACCTCAAGCTGGCAGGACTGGCGCTGGCACCCATTGGCAAGACGATTGTCCGCGTGCCATAACGCGGCGCTGCCGTGGCTTTTTGCCTCCAAAATGAGGCCTTTGCCTGATGCCTGCGGCGCACAGCCCGCACAACGCCGTGCCGCTACAACCAGCTGCCCGCTACACTGCGGCGCTTTCCATTCACCTGATACCCATCCCCAGACACCATGAATCGCCTGCCATCTTTGAGTCAACTGCCCCAAGACCGCCTGTTCCGATCGGGCGACGTGTTTGTGCTGTTCGGCGAGCTGTTCGGGCGCGGCTATGCCACCGGCCTGGTGCACGAAGCACGCGCCGCAGGCATGGAGATCATCGGCATCACCGTGGGCCGCCGCGAAAAGGACAACACCCTTCGCCCCTTGACCGATGAAGAACTGGCAGCCGCCGAGGCCAACCTGGGTGGGAAGATCATCAACGTACCGCTGATGGCTGGCTTCGATGCCGACGCCCCTGCGGGCGAGCCCACCCCCACCGAACTGCTGGGCGGCATGACCCTGCAGAACTGGACCACCAGCACCATCGACTGGGCGCAGGTGGAGCGATGCCGCCAAGTGGGGACCGAGCGCTTCCGCCGCTCGCTGGCCGAGGTGATGGAGCAACTGGAGGGCATGGTGGCCAATGGCCGCAACGTGTTCTTTGCCCACACCATGGCCGGCGGCATTCCCAAGGCCAAGGTGTTTTTGGCCATTGCCAACCGCATTTACAAAGGGCGCGGCGACCGGCACATGTCGTCTCAGGTGCTGCTCGATAGCGATTTGGGCAAGCTCATCTTGCAAAACTTTGACGAGGTGTCGGCCAACACCTTTGCGCACCTGATTGAGGGCAGCGCAGGCCTGCGCCAGCGCATAGAAGCCTCTGGCGGCCAGGTCCGCTACACCGCCTATGGCTACCACGGCACAGCGGTGCTGGTCGAGGGTGAGTACGTGTGGCAAACCTACACCAACTACACCCAGGGCTACGCCAAAATGAAGCTGGAAGGCATCGCCCAAGCGGCCTGGGACCAGGGCATTCGGGCAACGGTGTTCAACTGTCCGGAAATTCGCACCAATTCGTCCGATGTGTTTGCGGGTGTGGAGTTGCCACTGATCGGGCTTTTGAGGTCTCTGAAGCAGGAAAACGGCGGCAACTGGGCGCAAACGCAATGGGACACCTGCAGCAACTTGTTGGCCGACGGTGTGACACTCGACGCCCTGCTGGCCACCACCGAGCGCTTCCACACCAGCGAGGTGATGCGCCCGTTTCGCAACTTTGATGCCTGGCCCATGCCCAACACCGCAGCACAGGCCGACCTGACCATAGGCACTTCCGACGACATCGTGCGCCAGCACAAAGACCCCAAGGCCTTGATCACCGATGTGCTCAGCGCCCTGGTGGTGGAATCCACCGGCTACCTGATGTTCCACACCATGGCCAACCCACCCGGCCCCGTGCTGTGGCTCAACCACGACATCATTGCCCAGCAACTGAACCAAGTACACGCCTGAGCCACCGGGCAGAGGTCGTCTGCCGCCGCGCTAGAATACCTAGCTTCGATACACAGGAAGAGTGGCAGAGTGGTCGATTGCACCGGTCTTGAAAACCGGCGGCTCGCAAGGGCCCGTGAGTTCGAATCTCACCTCTTCCGCCAGTTTTCTATACAAATCAACAACTTAGTTGATTTCCAGAAACTGAACCCACACAAACACCCACAACAAACTTTGGTTTTGGTCGTCAAAACCCGCACGTTTTACGGCCTATGAGTGGGCACTGCTTTTCCTGAGATGTAGTCGGGCTCGGTGATCACCCCGGCAGCACGAGGCAGTGTTGGTGATCGGGCCACACGGTTTTGGAACTGGGTTTTTCAGCCACGGCTTCAAACCGGGCGTTGTAGGTGCTGCGACAGATCTTGGTTTCGTTGGCCCAATGGGGAATCAGCCAGAACATCGCCCACAGCGCTTCATGGTCAGGTGAATCTCCTTTCTGACTGCCGATCACACCACGCGCCAGGCCCTCTGGTGTGGCCATGACGATCGGCGCCCACGCACCCGGAAATACCTCCATGGGCACTTTGGTCGGATGAGGATCCTGTGCCGCCGTAGGATTGGCGTTCACGCAGAAAACAATCTGGCAGATAACCCAGACGGGCATTTTCGGGTGGATGGTGAAATCAACGGCCCATGCCAAGGACGGGTGCTGCGGGGGGGGGGCCGGTGCTGGCGGGCACCATGTCTGCCATGCAAGTGGGTGTGGGCACTGGCCTGTTCGCACAAAACGACACAGAGGCCCTGCTGGGACAGAGTTTTCTGTCTCAGTTCGATGTGATTCTGCGCAAAGACCACATGGTCATCAAGCATCGGGCACGCTGACGCGTTGGGCGCGCCGTTCGATGTGCAACAAGTCAGGGACATCTGGCTTTGTGACGTTCGCTGTGTGGTGCTGGCTAAAACGCACCCCTCGCGATGCGCGCCTGACTACGCGGTTTTGCGAATTCGAGCGGATTCGCTGGCAAATTTGCCGACTTGGACATGCGCAGGAACAACTGCTCGGACAGCCTGCCGTTCACATCAGCGAGGCAGTCAAGCAGTTGGGTACGTGATCCGCACCACTGCGGACCAAGACAAGTTCACACCTGATGGAACAGCGACCTGTGTCGGCCGATGACCGCACCAAAGATGGGCACTTCAAGCTAGACACAGCAAACCCGAGTTGGCACGACGTTTGCTTGTTTCAATGTGGCGGGAATGGTCTGGCATGTGCCGGATTCGAAGAGCCACATCATCAATAGACGGCTAGGGTTCCGGTCTGCACAAGCAGATGTCTGGTCCGAGAGCTGTCGACCTCCTCGGGGGTTACACGGCGGGACAAAAGCCCGGGAGAACCAAGCGCATTGTGGTGCGCCGTTCCCGTGAGCCATCCCCAAGGAGCCCTCATGTTCTCTCGCCGTTTCTTCAAGCAAGCCATCGCCGCCGCCGTTTTGACGGGTATTTCAGCTCTGGGCAGCACAGCCGCGTGGGCTGCACCGAAAAAAGACTTCAAGGTCTGCTGGACCATCTACGCGGGCTGGATGCCTTGGGATTACGCCAAGTCCAGCGGCATCATGGACAAGTGGGCCAAAAAGTACGACATCAAGGTAGATGTGGTGCAGCTCAACGATTACGTGGAGTCCATCAACCAGTACACCGCCGGTGCGTTTGACGGCTGCACCATGACCAACATGGATGCACTCACGATTCCCGCAGCAGGCGGGGTGGATTCCACCGCGCTGATCATCGGCGACTTCTCCAACGGCAACGACGGCATCGTGATGAAGGGTGAGAACAAAAAGCTGGCCGACCTCAAGGGTCAGAAGATCAACCTGGTGGAAATGTCGGTGTCGCACTACCTGCTGGCCCGCGCCCTGGAGAGCGTGAAGCTCACCGAGAAAGACGTGAAAGTGGTCAACACGTCCGATGCCGACCTGGTGGCGGCTTTCAAGACCAAGGGCGTGAACACGGTGGTCACCTGGAACCCGCTGCTGGCTGAGGTGGCAGCTACGCCCAAAACCAGCAAGCTGTTCAATTCCAGCCAGATTCCAGGCGAAATCATCGACCTGATGGTGGTCAACACCAAGACCCTGGCAGACAACCCCAACTTGGGCAAGGCACTCACCGGCGCGTGGTTTGAGGTGATGGGCATCATGAGCTCCGACACGGCCCAAGGTAAAGAAGCTCGCTCCAAGATGGCGGCCGCATCGGGCACTGACCTCAAGGGCTTCGAGGCGCAACTGGCCGCCACCAAGATGTTTTACACACCCAAGGATGCCTACGCTTTTGCCGTCAGCAAGGACCTGCCCGCGACGATGACCAAAGTGTCGCAATTCAGCTTCAAGCATGGACTGCTTGGGGAGGGTGCCAAAAGTGCCGAAGCCATCGGCATCCAGTTTGCGGGAAGCCAGACTGGAAATCCGAAAAACGTGAAGCTGCGCTTCGATCCGACGTACCTGAAGATGGCGGCCGACGGGCAAATCAAATAAGTCATCCCACTCAGCCGTTTTTCACAACTGCCGGGGGGCTTATGCGCCTGATCAACATCGTGCCAAGCCGCGGCCTACGGGTCGGGCTGACGGCGCTGCCATTCCTGCTTTTGCTGGTCATCTACATGATTTCCGCAGAAGCCAGGCTCGCTTTGAACCCAGACGACAAACTGCTCCCGAGTTTCGGGCAGATGGCCGATGCCATACAGCGTTATGCCCTGCAAGAAGACCCTAGAACCGGGGGGTGGCTGCTGTGGGACGACACCTGGGCCAGTCTGCGGCGGCTGCTGCTGGGAATGGCAGTGGCCACCTTGCTGGCATTGGTGCTGGGCATCGGTCTGGGGGCCATCCCCTTGGTCAGTGCCACGCTGTCGCCTGCCGTGGCGGTGATGTCGATGGTTCCACCATTGGCCATCCTGCCGGTGCTTTTCATCGTGTTCGGACTGGACGAGCTCTCGAAGGTCATGCTGATCGTCATTGGCATTGCGCCGGTGATGACGCGCGACCTGGAGCAGCGTGCCCGCGAAATTCCCCTGGAGTGGCTGATCAAGGCCCAGACCCTGGGGGCCAACACCTGGACACTGATCCTGCGTGTGGTGTTGCCGCAATTGATGCCACGCCTGTTGATTGCGCTGCGGCTTGCATTGGGCTCGGCCTGGCTGTTCCTGATCGCGGCGGAGGCGATTGCATCCACCGATGGCCTCGGGTACCGGATTTTTCTGGTGCGGCGCTACCTGGCCATGGATGTGATCCTGCCCTATGTGGCCTGGATCACCTTGCTGGCATGGACCATGGACATGGCACTCAAGAAACTGACCACAGCCCTGTTCCCTTGGCACGAAGGACGCTGACCATGGCCTTTCTCAAAGTCAGCAACCTCTGGATGTCATACGGTGAGCAGGTGGTGCTGGAACGCATCAACCTGGAAGTCCAGCAAGGCCAGTTCTGCACCATGGTGGGCGCGTCGGGTTGTGGCAAGTCAACCTTTCTGCGGCTCTTGCTGGGCCAGGAGCGCCCCACCAAAGGCAGCATCACTTTGGCAGGCCAACCTTTGGTGCCGGAGCCCGACGCCAGCCGGGGCATCGTGTTCCAGAAGTACTCGGTGTTGCCGCACCTCACGGTGCTGGACAACGTGGCCCTGGCATTGGAGCTGCCCAAAAGCCGCTGGCTCGGGCGACTCTTGGGCACTGCCAAGGTGGCCGCCAGAGAAGAGGCAAGGGCCATGCTGGACAAAGTGGGGCTGGCGCCTTCACTGGGCAAATACCCGCATCAGTTGTCCGGCGGGATGCAGCAACGCCTGGCCATTGCGCAGGCGCTGATGGGCAAACCCCGCATGCTGCTGCTGGATGAGCCCTTTGGTGCGCTGGACCCAGGCATCCGCAAGGACATGCATCACCTGTTGCAAGACTTGTGGCGCCAGGAACAACTGACCGTGTTCATGGTGACCCATGACCTGTCCGAGGGGTTCCACCTGGGCACCCGCCTGCTGGTGTTTGACAAGGTGCGCATCGACCCGCATGCCCCACAGGCGTACGGCGCCGCCATCACCTACGACATTCCTCTCAACCAAGACCGCACCGCGCCCAACCAGGTACTGGATGGACTGCGGGAAAGGCAGCTGCAAATGGCTGCATCGGAAGGCAAATCGACATGACCGATACAACTGCTGAGACAACCCTGGTTTCGGAAATTCCCAACCCCCCCGCACAAAGCCCTGTGGACAACATCGCCTGGTGGAAGCGTTTGCCCGAAGCATCCACCGCCGACGTGGCCCCAGACAGCATTCTGTGGTCGGAAATGATGCCAGGCGGTACCCATTGGTCGTGGCGCATACAGCGCGGGCGAGCGCTGCGCTTTGTGGCAATGGACAGTGACGTGAACCTGAGCATGGTGCTGTATGCCGCCCATGACAAGTTGGAGCGCTACAACATGCCCGACTCGCTGAAGGCGCAGCACACCGCGCACTACAGCACTGGGCACGTGCTGATGAGCGACATGGGACGCGCCATGGCCAGCATCACGCATGACACCCTGGGCTGGCACGACCCGCTGGGCCTGCTGCTGGACAACAAACGCATGCAGGCCCGTTATGGCGACAAACGCTACCAGGCTCACCGCAACAGCATGTACCGCAGCGGCAAAGACGGCCTGCTCACCGAGATTGGCAAGCACGGTCTATCCGCCCGGGACCTGGTGATCGGTGTCAATTGGTTTTCCAAAGTCAGCGTCGACGCGCAGGGGGGCTTCATCTATCACCCCGGACATTGCCAGCCCGGGCATTGGTTTGAACTGCGCTGCGACATGGACGTGGTGATTGCGGTCTCCTCCGCTCCCCACCCACTGGACACCAGACCGGACTACAGCCCAGGCCGAATCGGCATCCTGGCCCGGCACGTAGGAGCCGCCGCTGCGGACGATGTCTGCCGCCGTTTCCGACCTGAAAACGCCCGTGCTCTGCACAACACCGACATGTTCCACGCCTGACCCGGGAGCCCGCCATGAACGCAACAACGACCGAACCCGTGGCCGCCCTCAGATTGACCGAAAGCAGTCTGGACCCTATCAAGGCTTCCTGGGAGCAGACCCACCCCGCAGGTGAGCCCATTCTTTTCGAAGTGAAGAAAGGCCAGACGCTGCGCATCGTCGACGTAGAAGGCAACCAGGCTGCCGATGTGATTTTTTACGCCACCGCCGATCTGGCCGAGCACTACAGCGCCACGGACACCATGCTGGCCCAGGGCGGCATCTACCTGACGACCGGCTCGCGCCTGATGAGCAACGCGGGCCGCCCCATGCTCACCATCGTGGCCGACACCTGTGGCCGCCACGACACCCTAGGTGGCGCTTGCGCGGCCGAGAGCAACACCGTGCGCTACGCCCTGCAAAAGAAGTACATGCACAACTGCCGCGACAACTACCTGATCGCCATTCAACGGGCGGACATGGGGCTGACCAAACGGGACCTGGTGCCCAACATCAACTTCTTCATGAACGTGCCCGTGACGGCTGGCGGTGATCTGAAATTTGATGACGGCGTATCCGGCCCTGGCAAGTACGTGGAAATGCGGGCTGAGATGGACGTCTGGGTGCTCATTTCCAATTGCCCCCAGCTCAACAACCCGTGCAACGCCTACAACCCCACGCCCATCCAACTCCTGGTCTGGGACCCGACCTGAACTGCAACCCCTCTGCAGGACGACCTGCAGATGAACCGCCATGCGGGACGGCCCGCACGAGGAAACCATGTTTGAGAAAGTCCTGATCGCCAACCGGGGGGCGATTGCGTGCCGCATCATGCGCACCCTGCGTCAGATGGGCGTGAAGAGCGTTGCGGTGTATTCAGAGGCAGATGCCCAGGCGCGCCACGTGCGCGAAGCCGACGAGGCCTACCTGATCGGCCCGGCGCCTGCCGCGCAAAGCTATCTGAACGCCCAGCGCATCCTGTCGGTGGCACAGCAAGCTGGGGCCCAGGCCATCCACCCTGGTTATGGCTTTTTGTCCGAGAACCCGGACTTTGCGCAGGCCTGCGAGGAAGCAGGCATCGCCTTCATCGGCCCGACTCCCTCACAGATGCGGGCGTTTGGCCTCAAACACACGGCAAGGGACCTAGCGGGCCGCCTGGACGTGCCGCTGCTGCCGGGCTCAGGCGTTCTCGACGGCCCAGAGCACGCTTGCGAGCAGGCCATGGTCATCGGCTACCCCGTCATGCTCAAGAGCACCGCCGGGGGCGGAGGTATTGGCATGCGTCTGGTGTGGAACCAGGCCGAACTGCTCGACGCCTTTGACTCGGTCGGGCGTTTGGCCCAGGCCAATTTCAAAGATGCCGGTTTGTTCCTGGAAAAGTACGTCGAACACGCACGTCACATTGAGGTGCAGGTGTTCGGCGACGGCCAAGGGGACGTGATCGCCTTGGGCGAACGCGATTGCTCCGTTCAGCGGCGCAACCAGAAGGTGATCGAAGAAACACCCGCACCCGGTCTGAGCGACGTCCAGCGGGAGCAACTCCATGCCACTGCCGTGCGCCTGGCACAAGCGGTGAATTACCGCTCTGCAGGCACCGTGGAATTTGTGTACGACGCGGTTGGCCAGTCTTTCTATTTTCTGGAGGTGAACACCCGCCTGCAGGTGGAGCACGGTGTCACTGAGCAAGTAACCGGCGTGGACCTGGTTGCCTGGATGGTGCAACTGGCGGCTGGTGAGCTACCCGCTCTCACCCGTTTGCAACCCAAATCTCAAGGAGCTTCAATCCAGGTGCGCCTGTATGCGGAGGACCCTGCCCGACAGTTCCAGCCCAGCGCCGGGTTGCTCACCGAGGTGCGGTTTCCCTCTGATGCCCGCGTAGACACTTGGGTGGAGCGGGGCACTGACGTGCCCCCCTGGTACGACCCGATGCTGGCCAAACTGATCGTGACGGCAGACACCCGGGCGCAGGCCTTGGTCAAACTGGCCCAGGCGCTGGACGACACGCGCCTGGCGGGCATCGAGACCAATCTGAGCTACCTGCGCCATGTGGTGGCCGACACGGTGTTCCAGGAGGGCCGTCAAACCACCCGGTTCCTGGGCTCATTCGTGTTTCAACCTCACACCATCGAAGTGCTGGAGTCTGGCGTGCAGACCAGCATCCAGGACTGGCCGGGCCGCCAAGGCTATTGGGATGTGGGCGTACCCCCCAGCGGGCCCATGGATGCCTATGCGCACCGCATGGCCAACGCCTTGGTGGGCAACCCGCCCGACGCTGCGGCGCTGGAGATCACGCTGTCTGGCCCCACCCTGCGCTTCCATGCCCCGGCCGTGGTGGCCGTGACGGGTGCCCCTGCCCCGGTCATGCTGAACGGACAACCCGTGCCCATGTGGCAAACGCTGAATGTCCATGCGGGTGCCACATTGGAGATCGGTCGCACATCGGTGGGCGTGCGTTTGGCATTGGCCGTGGCAGGCGGGCTGGATGTGCCGATGTACCTCGGCAGCCGCAGCACCTTCACACTGGGCCAGTTCGGCGGCCACGGTGGGAGGCACCTGCGGTGCGGGGACGTGCTCCACTTCACCCCGCCTCAAGCTGGGTCACAGGCGGCCTGCTCGCCCGATTGCATTCCCGCCTACGGCCACCAATGGGATGTCGGGGTGATCTACGGCCCGCATGGGGCGCCCGATTTTTTCACGGCGGGTGACATTGACACGTTCTTCAGCGCCGACTGGAAGGTCCACCACAACAGCAGCCGCACGGGGGTTCGCCTCATCGGCCCCAAACCCGACTGGGCACGGACCGATGGCGGGGAAGCCGGGTTACACCCGTCCAACATCCACGACAACGCCTATGCCATCGGGGCCATCGACTTCACAGGCGACATGCCCGTCATTCTCGGGCCCGATGGCCCTAGCCTGGGTGGCTTTGTGTGCCCTGCGGTCGTCGCGCACGCCGAACTGTGGAAGCTGGGTCAGCTCCGGCCCGGCGACACGGTCCGCTTTCACCGCATCTCCCAGATGGACGCCGCCGCCCGTGAGGCCACCCACAACGCCGCGTTGACCCACTGGTGTGGAACATTGCCAACCGCCCCTTGCGATGACGCCTTGGCTCACCCCACACCCGTGATACACAGCGACCCCGGCCGGGATGACATGCCCGACATGGTGGTGCGGCAGGCAGGAGACCGGTATCTGTTGGTGGAGTTTGGCCCCCTGGTGCTGGACATTGAACTGCGCATGCGGGTGCATGTGCTGATGACCGCTCTCAAGGGCTTGCAGGCGTCTGGGCAACTTGTCGGCGTGATTGACATGACCCCTGGTATCCGGTCGCTTCAGTTGCACTTCGACCCGGCGCAGGTGTCGCAGCAAGCCCTGTTGGAACAGGTGGTGCATGCCGAGGCCGGATTGCCCGCTGTCGATGACATGGTGGTGCCGAGCCGGACGGTGCACCTGCCCTTGTCCTGGGATGACCCCCAGACCCGACTCGCTATCGAAAAATACACGCAGTCGGTGCGCTCGGATGCGCCCTGGTGCCCCAGCAACATCGAGTTCATCCGCCGCATCAATGGGTTGGACAGCGTGGACGATGTCTACCGCACGGTCTTCGATGCCCGCTACCTGGTGTTGGGCTTGGGTGATGTGTACCTCGGGGCGCCAGTGGCCACCCCGCTGGACCCGCGCCACCGGCTGGTGACCACCAAGTACAACCCCGCACGCACCTGGACCCCGGAAAACGCGGTCGGTATCGGTGGCGCCTACCTGTGCGTGTACGGCATGGAGGGGCCCGGCGGTTACCAGTTTGTGGGACGCACCATCCAGATGTGGAACCGTTGGCACCACGGACAGCCAGGCTCGGCATTCGAGCAACCGTGGCTGCTGCGCTTCTTTGACCAGATCCGGTTCTACCCGGTAGGTCAGGATGAACTTATTCGCATGCGTGCTGAGTTTCCGACCGGTGGTTGCCCCCTGAAGGTGGATGAGGGGGTGTTCAGTCTGAAAGACTACCGCCAGTTTCTGTCCGATGAGGCCCAGAGCATTTCAGCTTTCCGCGACCGGCAACGCGTGGCCTTTGAAGCCGAGCGCGAGCGTTGGGCTGCCACAGGCCAAGACCTTGTTCATACCGACGCAGACTTTGAATCGTCGACTGGTACCCCTGCGGCTGAGCTGCCCCCGGGAGGGCGAGCCGTCGCCACCAGCGTACCGGGCAGTGTCTGGAAGGTTTCGGTCAGTCCCGGACAAACCGTCAACGCAGGTGATGTGTTGATGGTGATCGAGTCCATGAAGATGGAGTTCAACCTGATCGCACCGGCCAACGCCGTGGTGCATGACGTGTTGTGCCAGCAGGGTGCCGCCGTCGTGGCAGGGCAGACCGTGTTGGTCTTGACAGATGAGACCCTCGCCCCGGCGCCCACCGTTTGATATCCGCTGAACGCACACAGAAAGCACACACCATGTCCCTCCAACACATGTCATTTGACCTGGCGAGCATCCAAGCTGCGTACCGCTCAGGACTCTCGGTTCGCGAGTTGATTGGCGAAGCCATGCAGCGCTGCGCCACCGATGCACACCACGCGTTTATTCACCGCCTGACTGAGGCAGAGATCGAACCCTATCTGGCTCGCCTGGAACACTGCGCCCCTGAGAGCTTGCCCCTGTACGGGGTGCCATTTGCCATCAAAGACAACATCGACCTGGCCCACCTGCCCACGACAGCAGGCTGCCCCGAGTTCGCCTACACCCCGACCGACAGCGCCTTTGTGGTCCGTCGGCTGCTGGATGCAGGTGCCGTTCCTGTCGGCAAAACCAACCTCGACCAGTTTGCGACGGGCCTCAACGGCACCCGCTCGCCCTTTGGGGCCTGCCGCAATGCATTCAACCCCGCATTTGTGTCCGGTGGCTCCAGCTCGGGGTCTGCCGTGTCGGTAGCCAAGGGCTGGGTCAGTTTTTCGCTTGGAACCGACACCGCAGGGTCTGGCCGCGTGCCAGCGTCGTTCAACAACCTGGTGGGCCTCAAACCCACGCTGGGTTTGCTCTCGGGCACCGGGGTGGTGCCGGCGTGCCGCTCGGTCGACACCGTTTCCATCTTTGCACTGACGTCAGCCGATGCTCAAGCAGTTTTGGGCGTTACCGCGTCTTTCGATTCGCAGGATCCATTCAGTCGCAAGGCGCAGCCGTTTGGTGTGGATTTCTCGGCCGCTCCGTTCCGGTTCGGCGTACCCCGCCCCGAAGACCTTGCATTCTTTGGCAACGATGCCGCCAAGGACTTGTTCGACGCATCCCTGGTGCACCTGGAATCTCTGGGTGGTGTGCCCGTCGAGGTGGATCTGACCCCGTTCCTGGAGGCTGCCCGGCTGCTTTACGGCGGGCCTTGGGTGGCAGAACGGTATGCCGCTGTGGGGGATTTTCTGGAGGCTCACCCCGAAGCCGTGTTCCCTGCGGTTCGCACCATCATTGAAAGTGGCAAAACACCCACTGCCTCCCAGGCGTTTGAGGCCAGTTACCGGCTCAAAGCGCTCAAGGCCTTGTGCGATACCGTCTGGCAACAAGTGGACTGCTTGGTCACGCCCACGGCGGGCACCATCTACCGAATCGAAGACATGGAGTCAGATCCCATTCGGTTGAATTCCAACTTGGGGTACTACACCAACTTCATGAACCTTCTCGATTACAGCGCAGTGGCTGTGCCCGCAGGGTTTTTGAGCAGTGGCGAGGCGAAGAAACTGCCCTGGGGCATCACCCTGGCGGCACCGGCGTTTCGGGACGTGCCACTGCTGCGGCTGGCAGACCGTTTTCATCGCAGCCAAGCCATCAATTTGGGCGCAACCTCTACCCCTGTCAATCAGTCGCCAGCCATCGCCAGCGACTCAGCACCTACCGGGTTCACGTCGGGGACCGTACAGGTGGCGGTTTGTGGGGCACATCTGTCCGGCCTACCCCTGAACCATCAACTCACCTCGCGCGGCGCACGCTTGCTGCGTACTGTCCTTTCTGCGCCGGTCTATCGCTTCTACGAATTGGCAGGTGGTCCAGTCAAGCGGCCCGGCATGATTCAAGTTGAGGACGGCGGTGTGGCGGTGGAGATGGAGATATGGGAGTTGCCATCAAGTGAATTCGGAAGTTTCGTCGCTGGAATTCCCAATCCACTGGGCATAGGCAAAGTCAAAGTGCAAGATGGCACAGAGGTGTGCGGGTTCATTTGCGAGGGTTACGCCGTGGGACAGGGGGGCAAGGATATTTCAAGGTGGGGAAGTTGGCGGGCGTGGCTTGCTTCTCAAGCCTGATATACCAATTCACATCTTTGTCGGACATGCCCCAACACGTGTCGTCGATGTTGGCTCAACAACGTACTGAGAAAGTAACCCCCACAGTCGGCTCCCCCTTACCCCGCACGCTCCAACATCGCCCACAGCAGTACGTTGCACCCCGCCGCCACATGCTCGGGCTTGGCATCCTCGATCTCGTTGTGGCTGATGCCGTCTTTGCAGGGGATGAAGATCATGCCGCTCGGTGCCAGCCGGGCGGTGTACACCGCATCGTGCCCCGCGCCTGACACCGCTGGCATGTGGCTGTAGCCCAGGTCTTTCGCCGCACGCTCCACGGCGCTGATGCAATCCGGGTGAAACCCTTGCGCCGGGTAGCTGGACACCAGATCAATCTGGATGGCCAGGCCGGTTTCCGCTTCCAGCTTCTTCGCACAGGCCTTCACCTCGTCCACCATCGCGTCCACCAGCGCATCCGTGCTGTTGCGCAGGTCGATGCTGAACTTCACCCGGCCCGGGATGACGTTGCGGCTGTTGGGGTGGACGTGGACCATGCCCACAGTGCCGCGCCCGTGGGGTTGGTGGCGCATGGCGGTGGCCACCACTTCTTGCATCAGGTGGGTGGCGACTTGCATCGCATCTTTGCGAAGCGCCATGGGCGTGGGTCCGGCATGGGCTTCCATGCCGGTCACGGTGCAGTCAAACCAGCGGATGCCCAACACGCCGTGCACCACGCCGATGGTCACATCGGCATCTTCCAGCACCGGGCCTTGTTCGATGTGGCTCTCGAAGTAAGCGCCAATGGGGTGGTCGCCCGGTTCCTCGTCACCGATGTAGCCAATGCGGGCCAGCTCGTCTTTGACGGTTTTGCCCTCGGTGTCGGTGGCGGCGTAGGCGTGCTCCAGCGTGAAGGCTTTGGCAAACACGCCCGAGCCCATCATCACGGGCACAAAGCGGCTGCCTTCTTCGTTGGTCCAGAAGGCGACTTCGATGGGCGCTTCGGTTTCGATGTGGTGGTCGTTCAAGGTGCGCACCACCTCGATGCCTGCCAGCACGCCGTAGTTGCCATCGAACTTGCCGCCGGTGGGCTGGGTGTCGATGTGGCTGCCGGTCATGATGGGGGGCAGGCTGTTGTTGCGCCCGGGGCGGCGCATGAAGACGTTGCCGATTTTGTCAATGGTCACCGACATACCCGCCTCGCGCGCCCAGCGCGTCACCAGATCGCGGCCTTGCTTGTCCAGGTCGGTCAGCGTCAGTCGGCAAACGCCGCCTTTGGCTGTGGCCCCAATCTGGGCCAGTTCCATCAGGCTGTCCCACAGGCGCTGACCGTTGATGCGTAGGTGGGAAAGGTCGGTGGTACTCATGGTTGGTTTTCCATAAAAAAAGAGCTGCTTTTGCAATACCAGTATGCGATAAGTGCCTAAAACGCTTTAAAAATCAGGCTCGGGTCACGGCCGTGGGCTTTGCCAGCAATGCCTTTTGGGCCAGTGCCTGAAAGTGCGAGGTGAAATGCGATGTGGGGTGTGCGCTATCACCTCCCCTGAATGCCGGGCGTTTCAGGTAGCGGCCAGCGCTGCGCTCGGCCCGCAGGTCGCCGTTGGCGTACACCAGCTTGCCCTGGCTCAGGGTGTGGCTGGGTGCGCCGGTGACGGTGCGGCCCTCGAAGATGTTGTAGTCGCCCAGGCTGTGTTGGGTTTTCACCGACAGTGTGCGGGTGGCTGCCGGGTCCCAGAGCACCAGGTCGGCATCGGCTCCGGGGGCAACGCAGCCTTTTTGCGGGTACAGGTTGAACAGTTTGGCCGCGTTGGCTGACGAGACCGCCACAAACTCGCTGGGCGTGAGCCGTCCGGTGTTGACGCCCGCGTCCCACAGCACCATCAGGCGTTCTTCCACACCGCCGCAGCCGTTGGGGATTTTGCTGAAGTCGAAGCGCCCAGCCGCCTTTTGCTCGGCGCAGAAGGTGCAGTGGTCGGTGGCCGTGGTGTGCAGGCTGCCAGATTGCAGGCCACGCCACAGCGCCTCCTGGTGCGTCTTCTCGCGGAAAGGCGGGCTCATGACGTGGGCGGCGGCGGTGGCAAAGTCCGGGTGGCGGTAGACGCTGTCGTCCACCACCAGGTGCCCGGCCAGCACCTCGCCGTACACGCGCTGCCCGGCGGCGCGGGCGCGGGCGATTGCAGAGGCCGCTTCTTCGCACGATACGTGCACCACGTAAATGGGCACGTTCAATACGTTGGCAATGGCAATGGCGCGCTGGGCTGCTTCGCCTTCCACAGTGGGGGGACGGCTCAGCGGGTGGCCTTCAGGGCCCAACACGCCCAGGTCTTTCATTTCCTGTTGCAGCAGAAACACCAGCTCGCCGTTTTCGGCGTGCACGGTGGGCATGGCGCCCAGTTCCAGACAGCGTTTGAAGCTGTTCACCAGGGTTTCGTCGTCGCACATGATGGCGTTTTTGTAGGCCATGAAGTGCTTGAAGCTGTTGACGCCCTCCTCTTGCACCAGTGTCCCCATGTCGCGCTTGACGGTTTCGTCCCACCAGGTGATGGCGACGTGGAAGCTGTGATCACACGCGGCCTTTTCGGCCCAGCCGCGCCAGGTGCGGTAGGCCTCCATCAGCGGCTGCTGCGGGTTGGGAATAACGAAGTCGATGATGGTGGTGGTGCCCCCGGCCAGCGCCGCCGCCGTGCCGCTGTAAAAGTCGTCCATGGTGACGGTGCCCATGAACGGCAGCTGCATGTGGGTGTGCGGGTCGATGCCGCCTGGCATGACGTATTGGCCGCTGGCATCCAGCTTCGTCGCGCCTGCGGGGGCCTCAAGCCCGGTGCCCACGGCCACGATCTGGCCGTCCACACACAACACGTCGGCTTTGAATTCGCGGTCGGCGTTGACCACGGTTCCGCCTTGGATCAGCACTGCACTCATGAAGGTCTCCTTGGGTTTGGGGGCACGCAGCAAGCTTCGGGCCTGCATGGGGTTCACTTGGGTAGGGTTCGGGCACGCATGGGATTCACGCGGGTTGAGCGCACGCTCAGGCCCGCATCGGGTTGTTGGGATGCTGTGTCCAGTTCAGCGGCGTGGCGCTGACGGGTTTGCCCGTGCGCTGGTCCACTTCGCCGGGGGCCAGGTCGCGCAGGGTGATGCACTCGGGCACGGGGCACACCAGGGTGCACAGGTTGCAGCCCACACATTCCGCCTCGTTCACCTCGAAGTGACGCTTGCCGTCTTTGACGGCCCAGATGGCCTGGTGGCTGGTGTCTTCGCAGGCGATGTGACAGCGGCCGCATTCGATGCACTTGTCCTGGTCAATCACGGCTTTGCTGACGTGGTTCAGGTTCAGGTAGCGCCAGTCGCTCACGGTGGGCACGGCACGGCCCACGATCTGGCTCACGCTGGTAAAGCCCATGTCGTCCATGTAGTCGGACAGGCCGCTGGCCATCTCCTGCACGATCTTGAAGCCGTACACCATGGCGGCGGTGCACACCTGCACGTTGCCCGCGCCCAGGGCGATGAAGTCCACCGCGTCGCGCCAGGTGCCCACGCCACCGATGCCGCTGATGGGGATGCCAGCAGTTTGTGGGTCGCGGGCGATTTCGGCCACCATGTTCAGCGCAATGGGTTTGACCGCCGGGCCGCAGTAGCCGCCGTGGCTGCCCTTGCCGCCCGTGCTGGGCACCATGGTCAGGCTGTAGGGGTCCACGCCGATGATGCTGTTGATGGTGTTGATGAGGCTGACCGCATCGGCCCCGCCCGCCTTGGCCGCACGCGCCGGGAAGCGCACGTCGGTGATGTTGGGCGTGAGCTTCACGATGACCGGCAGGCGGCTGTACTGCTTGCACCAGGCGGTGACCATCTGGATGTACTCGGGCACCTCGCCCACGGCGGCGCCCATGCCGCGCTCGCTCATGCCGTGGGGGCAGCCGAAGTTGAGTTCGATGCCGTCGCAGCCGGTGTCTTCCACGCGGGGGAGGATGGCTTTCCAGGCGTCTTCGTTGCAGGGCACCATGATGGAGACCACCAGCGCGCGGTCGGGCCACAGGCGTTTGACCTCGGCAATTTCGCGCAGGTTGGTTTCCAGGTCGCGGTCGGTGATGAGCTCGATGTTGTTGAAGCCCAGTAGCCGCCGGTCGTTGCTCAGCAGCGCGCCGTAGCGCGGGCCATGCACATTGACCACGGGCGGGCCGGCTTCGCCCAGGGTTTTCCAGACCACACCGCCCCAACCCGCCTCGAAAGCGCGGTTGACGTTGACGGCTTTGTCGGTGGGCGGCGCAGAGGCCAGCCAGAAAGGGTTGGGGCTGGTGATGCCCGCGAAAGTGGTGCTGAGGTCAGCCATGGCGGTTACTCCAAAATATGTAGCTGCTATCGCTTGTCAATAAAGCGTTAGAGGCCAAAAAAGCTTGAAAACGTGCCGATTCGAGCCTGTAGGAAGCGGCGTGGGCGCTGAGGTGCGCGGGTCAGGTGTGCAGGTCGTTAGCTTGGGTCGGGTGTGCGGGTCATGTGTGCGGGTCATGCCGGGGTGGCCAGTCAGGCACTCAATGCCTGGTGCATGGCCAGGGCCGCGCGGTGGCCGTGTGCCACGGCTTCCACGGTCAGGTCCAGGCCCCCGGCACGGCAGTCGCCGCCCACCCACACGCCGGGCAGGTTGGTTTGGCCGCTGTCATCCGCAGCAATGCGGCCGTCTGTCAGCGCCAGGCCGGTGTCGGCCAGCCAGGCGTTGCCCAGCGTCTGGCCAATGGCTTTGAGCACCGTGTCGGCAGGCAGCTTCACGGTGTCACCGGTGGGGGCCAGCTTGCCGTTGGCCAGCGCATGGCGGGCAAAACGCACCGCCGAGACGTGGCCTTCGGTGTTGCCCTGCAGTTCGGCCGGGGCCAGCCAGTGTTGGATGACCACGCCGTGCTTGAGCGCCCAGTCCTGCTCGTCTTTCGAGGCTGCCATGCTGGCGGGCCCGCGCCGGTACACCAGCGTGACCGACTCGGCCCCCAGCAGCTTGCTTTGCACGGCGGCGTCCACAGCGGTCATGCCGCCACCGATCACCACCACGCGGCGGCCCACGGGCACGGTGGCTTTGTCGGCGGCCTCACGTAGGGTGGCGATGAAATCCACCGCGTCTTGCACGCCGCCCAGGTCTTCGCCGGGTACGCCCAGGCGGTGGGTGTCGGCCAGGCCCATACCCAGAAAGACGGCGTCAAAGTCCTGCCGGAGCGCGTTCAGTTGGTCGGCGGTGTTCAGCACCCAGTTAGGTTGCAGGGTGATGCCACCGATGTCCAGCAGCCACTGCACCTCGCGCTGGGCAAAGTTGTCGGCCACTTTGTAGGTGGCCAGGCCGTATTCGTTCAGGCCACCCGGTTTGGGGTGTGCGTCGAACACGGTCACGTCGTGCCCGTGGCGGGCCAGCGTGTGGGCGCAGGCCAGCCCGGCAGGCCCGGCGCCCAGCACGGCCACACGCTTGCCCGTGGGCGCTGCGCGGGTGAACACTTGCGGGCGGCTGCTGGCCATCAGCGCGTCAGTGGCGTGGCGTTGCAAGCGGCCAATGGCCACGGGCACGCCGGTTTGCGTGTTGCGCACGCAGACCTTTTCGCACAGGTCTTCGGTGGGGCACACGCGGGCGCACAGGCCACCCAGGGGGTTGACCTCCAGGATCTGGCGGGCCGCGCCACGCTCGTTGCCGTCGGCAATGCGACGGATGAACGACGGGATGTCAATGCTCGTGGGGCAGGCGCTGGCGCAGGGGGCGTCAAAGCAGTACAGGCAGCGCTCGGCCTCCAGCAGCGCCTGCGACGGGGTCAGGGGCGGTGTGGCTGCCTGGGCAAAACGGCTGGCGCATTCGCTGCTGCTCAGTCGGCCAGGTCGAACATCGGGCAAGTTTGGGGTAGACATGCAGGCGGCTCCTGTGGGCTTGATTTAAAAGTTGACCATATGGTCAGCTTTGGAAGCTCAAGCAACATTTGCGCCACAAAAATGCCTGTGCCATGCACCACACCACGATCTGCCAGGGTGCCGTGCGCGGCCAGCGTGCATTGCAGCGCCCCGATGGGGTGCATGAATTGCCGTTGGCTGCCGACGCTCTCCACCGACGTGGCCCTTTTCAATCGCCTCAGCTTCAACCGGGCTGATGGGCATGGAACGACACGTCATCGACCATCACCATTGATGGCCTGGAAGATGCTTGGATGCCTTATCGATCGTCAGATCGGGTTGTTGGCTCCTGGAGCTGGGGGACCACCCCGGTAGTGTGCAAACGCATCGCGCAAGCGCTTCTGCGGTGGTGGTGAGCCCGCGAGGGATTGCTCCAGCTCCTGCAGGTGCTTTCGCATTTCGGCGGCGGCTGGTGCAGGCCCTTTGAGCAGCGCAGAGATCAGGTCCACGTGTTTGTGTGCGACGCACACCTGGCCGCCATGCAGCTTGAAACGGGCCATCAACAAAGAGGTGGTTGGCATCAGCCCCATCAGCAGGCGCATGTACACCGGGTTGCCGTACATGCGTGCCAGCGCGTTGTGGAACTCACCCGACAGGCGGATGGCTTCGGCACGGTCACCCCGCTGGTCTGCCTCGGTTTCGGCGCGGGCCAGCGCCTGCAACTCTGCCAGCTGGGCAGGTGCAAGTTGCCCACCCAGTTTGCGGGCCACTTCACATTCGACCATGCGCCGTGCCTCGAACACATGGCGGGCGTCTTCCAAGCTGGGCATGGGCACCCGTGCGCCGCGGTTGTGTGTGAGCTCAATCACCTGGTCCTGCGCAAGTCGCTGCAGCGCTTGCCGAACCAGTGTGCGTGATACGCCAAACTCAACCGCCATCTCTTCCTCGCGCAAGCGTTGACCGGGCGCCAGGCGGTGCTCCAACACGGCCTGGTAAACGGCTTCGTACACGCGGTCTGTCCCGGTCGGAGAGGCTTGCTCGTCGCGTTCAGCCCCGTCCGATGGAATATGGGTGTTCATGTCTCTTTGGGTGTGAATCCGTGGCGGTTGGGTGTGTCTGCTGATTGTGGCACCGGGTGCCAATGCGTCCGACGGGTTTGCGTTGGCCGCATTGTCTTGACCGAACGCACGAGGCCCAAGGATGACTTCAAAGTGGTTCAGGCCACGCCGCCAACGCCGGTAAGCCGGTGGGCTGGTCAGTCGCTGTGGGTAGTGATTTGTTGCGCCAGGTGAACCAGGCTGCGGTCGCTGCCACGCGGGCCCAGCAAAGACAGGCCCAGGGGCGCACCAGCTCGACTGGCCAGCGGAATCGAGATCTGGGGAAAGCCCGACAGACCTGCCACGCACAGCAGCCGAATAGCCCGGTTTCGGTAGTCTTCCAGGGCGGCTTCTGGCTCGCCAACCAGGGGCGCGATGTCGGGCATGGTGGGCAGCAACAACACCCCATCAGCGCCCAGCAACTGACCCAGGTGGGCGCGAAAGCGATCTCGGAACGCGCGCGAGCGGGCCACCTGCACATCGCTCACCCCTGCGCTCCACTCGAACCGCTGAGCCACTCCTGGCCCCAGGGGCGGAGCGAAGCGCCGGATGAACCCCCCATCCACCTGCCACGCTTCGTGTCCCTGAATGTGGCGGATGTGCCAGTACATGTCGTCGATGCTGTCCAGCGCCACCTCGACCGGCAGAGCCTGGCCCAGCACCGACTCCACCTGGCAGCGCGCGGGGACCAGGGCCCGGGTGGCCTCCGGGGTGGCCAGGGCCCACAGGTCGCTTGGGGCCAGCAGCCGGACGGTGCCGGGCAATGGCTGTGCATCCTGGCCCAGCAATACATCGGCCACGCGGGCAAAGGTCGGTACGTCGCGGGCAAACCATCCACAGGTGTCCAGGCTGGGTGACAGGTCCAGCGCGCCGTGCAAGCTCACCCTGCCGTGGGTGGGGCGCAAGCCCACCAGACCACAATGGCTGGCCGGTGCGCGCACCGAGCCACCGGTATCCGTGCCCAGCGCAAAATCACACAGGCGGTGCGACACCGCCGCTGCCGAACCCGACGAAGAGCCCCCCGCAATGCGGTCTGGCGCAGCGCCGTTGACCGGTGAGCCGAAATGCGCGTTCTGGCCATTCATGGAAAACGCCAGTTCGTCGGTGATGGTTTTGCCTGCAAAACGCGCACCGGCATCCAGCAGCGCTTGCACGGTGGGTGCGGTGCGGTCCTGGACACCCAACAACGCCAGCAACAGTGGCTGGCCTCCGCTGGTGGGGTAGCCCCGCACATGAAACAGGTCCTTCACGCCAAAGCTCAAACCCGCCAGCGCACCCGTGGCCGCATGGGGCACCGGCACCGCCGGGTAGGGCATGAAGGCGTGTGCGGGGTCATCGAGCACATCGGTGGTGCGTGTCATGGTCTCAGGGGGTCGATTCAGTGGTCTGGTGGGGTGTGGTCAGATTGGCCGTTTCGGCCACGCGCAGGCAGCGAACGCTGTGGCCGGACGCCAGCCAGCTGATCTCGGGGCGCGTGGTCAGGCAGACATCGTTGGCCATGCGGCACCGGGGTGCAAACGCACAGCCCGGCGGCAGCGCGGTGAGGTCGGGTGGCGAGCCTACAATGGTTTCCAGGCGGGTGCCTTTGGCCAACGCGCCGTCTGCCCGGCTGCGCAGCAGTGCCAGGGTGTAGGGGTGGCGTGGCGCCCGAATCAAGGTGGCTGCCGGGCCTTCTTCGACGATGCGCCCGGCATACATCACAGCGATGCGGTCGGCCACCTCCACCGCCGCGCCAATGTCGTGGGTGACGAAGACCACCGACAGGCCCAGCTCGCGCTGCAACTCTCGCAGCAGCAGCAGAATCTGAATTTGCACCGTGGCATCAAGTGCGGTGGTGGGCTCGTCGGCCAGCAGCAACTGCGGTCGGCAGGCCAGGGCCAAGGCGATCATGGCGCGCTGGCGCATGCCGCCCGACATTTCGTGCGGGTAGGCCTGAAGCCTGCGCTCAGGGCTTGGAATGCGCACACGCTCGAACAGCGCCAGCGCACGTTCTCCTGCCTGGGTAGCGCTGAGTGGCTCATGCCGCCGAATCGCCTCCACAATCTGCGCACCCACCGGGTACACCGGGTCCAGGGCCAGCAGCGGCTCCTGAAAAATCATGGAGGCGACTTTCCCCCGGTAATCGGCCAGGGCGCGCGCCGACAGCCCGAGCACGTCCACTTCGCCCACCCGCATCTCACCCCCGATGCGCGTGCGCGAGGCCGGGTGAAGGCGCAGCAAGCTGCGCAGGGTCACGCTTTTGCCAGAGCCCGATTCACCGATCAGGGCCACCACCTCGCCCCGGCGCACTTGCAGGTCCACGCCGTTGACAGCTTCTACTGGCTTTTTGCCGCCGGTGAAGGTCACGCGCAACCCCCTCACGTCAACGAAGGGGCGGTCGCTGCGGTTGTCATGTGTGTTCATGCGGCCTCCTTGAGTGGGCTGGCTGCGCTGTGGCCGCTGCCGTCAACGTGCATCCAGCAGGCGGCCACCTGGCCGTGGCTGGCTGGCGACAGTACGGGCATGCGTTGGGCGCACACGGGCTGGGCATGCACGCAGCGGGTGTGAAAGCGACAGCCCGAGGGCGGGTTGATCGGGTTGGGTGGGTCGCCAGCCAACGCGGGCTCTTCGGTACGGCGATCTGGGTCCATAGACGGAATGGACGACAGCAGTGCCCGCGTGTAGGGGTGGGCAGGGTGGTTGAACAGCGTTTCGCTGCGACCGATCTCGGCCACCTGGCCAAGGTACATCACCATCACCCGGTCGCTCATGAAGCGCACCACGTTGAGATCGTGGCTGATGAACAGGTACGTGAGGCCAAACTCTTCCTTCAGGTCCAACAGCAGGTTGAGCACCTGGGCCTCTACCGACTTGTCGAGTGCGGACACCGCCTCGTCCAGGATGATGAGCCGCGATTGCAGCGCCAGGGCCCGGGCAATGTTCACCCGCTGCCGCTGTCCGCCCGAGAGCTCGTGTGGGTAGCGTTCGGCAAAGCGGCGTGGCTCCAGGCCCACACGCGCCAGCAGGTCGCGGGCGCGTTGGATGGCCTCGTTTCGCGGCACACCATGCACCTGGGGTGCGAAGGCAATGGAGTCTTCCATCGTCAGCCTGGGGTTCAGTGACGCATAGCTGTCTTGGAACACCATTTGAGCCTGACGGCGAAACTGCTTGAGCGGCAGCTCGGCACCCCCCACGGTTTCACCGTCAAACACCATATCGCCACGGTCGCGGTCAATGAGTTGCATGAGCAGCCGTGCGGTGGTGGACTTTCCGCAACCGGACTCGCCCACCACACCCAAGGTTTCGCCCTTGAAGATGTCGAAGTCAATGCCGTCCACCGCCCGCACCACGCCGCCTCCACGGCCAAACACATCTTTTTTGAGCGGGAAGTGCTTGACCAGCCCGCGCACGCTCAGCAACGGCTGGGCCGGTCCACCCACATCAATTGGCGTGAAGTTCAGGTCAGCACCCCCGTGGGCGTGGCGGTTGAAGGCGGTCATTGCTTGATCTCCATGGCAGAGCGCAGCCCATCGGCCAGCAAATTGAAGGCGATGGAGGTGATGAAAATCATCGCGCCCGGCAGTGCGGCAATCCAGGGTTGCACGTAAATGGCCGTGCGCAAGGTGTTGAGCATCAGGCCCCACTCGGGCTCGGGGGGCTTCACGCCCAGGCCCAGAAAGCTCAGGCCAGAGGCCAGGATCATGCTGACGGCGATCAGGCTGGTGGCATAGACAAAGATGGGCCCCAGCACATTGCCCAGCACGTGCACCCTGACGATAGTGAAAGCCCCCGCCCCCGATGCCCGCGCGGCGTCCACAAAATCACGGCCCCGAATCTGGGTGGTCACGCTTTCAGCCACCCGCGCAATCGGCGGAATGAAGACGATGGTGAGCGAGATCAGCGAGTTCGTGATGCCCGCGCCCAGCGCGCCCGACAACGCAATGGCCAGCAGCACCGACGGAAAGGCATAGAACACGTCGATGGTGCGCATCATTAGCGAGTTGGTGCGCCCGCCCGCATAGCCTGCGGTGATGCCAATCAGCGAGCCCAGCCCAAAGGCCAGCACCACCGGGGTGATGCCCAGGAACAGCGACAGCCGCGCGCCCACCATCAGGCGGGAGAGCATGTCTCGGCCCAGCTCGTCGGTGCCCAGCGGGTGGCCGTCAAACCCGATGGGCTTGAGCCGCTTGAGCATGGAGGAAGCGTAAGGGTCTGCAGGTGTCAGCCACGGCCCGAACGCCGCAAGCATCAGCAGCATGAGCACCACCACCGCAGCCCCCACGGCAATTTTGTCGCGCAAAAAACGCTGGCCCACGGTTTGCCAGTACCCGGGTGAGCGGTCGGGCATCTGCAGCAGGTTGTCAGGTTTCGGCATGGCGATGTCGTTCATCGGACTGTCCTTGGCAACAGGGGAAATGGCGGGTTCATCACCGGGCGATGCGCGGGTCCAGCAGCGTCTGGATCACGTCGACGACCAGGTTGAGCACCACGAAGAACATGGCCAGCACCAGAATCGTGCCCTGCAGCAGCGGCAGGTCGCGCTGAAAAATGGCCGAGTTCAGCAGGAAGCCCGTACCCGGCCACGAGAACACGGTCTCGATAAGGATCGAGCCGCCCAGGAGGTACCCCAGCTGCAACCCCATCACCGCCAAGGCGGTAGGTGCTGCGTTCTTCACCACGTGCCGGAACACGCCGAGGTCGGTCAGGCCCTTGGCGCGCAGGCCGACGATGAACTCTTGCGCCAAGATGTCGGCCACCAGCGCACGCACGGTGCGCGCGATGATGCCCATGGGGATGACGCTCATGGTCACGGCGGGCAGGATCATGTGCTTCAGGTGCTCCCAGTCCCAGGCCCACTCACTGGAGCCCCCGGGCCCGGCACCGCCCGGTGGCAGCCACATCAGGATGGACGAGAACACGATCACCAGCACCATGCCCAGCCAGTAGTGCGGCACGCTCACCCCCAGAACGGAGGTGAGGGAGGCCACCTTGTCGAGCCACGAGTTCTGAAAATAGCCCGCCACGAAGCCGAACAGGGCACCAAACACAAAGCCGATCAGGGTGGCCAGCACGGCCAGCCGCAGCGTGTTCACCACCGCACGCAACACTTCCTCGGTGACTGAGCGGCCCGAGGCGATCGAGGTGCCCAGGTCGCCCTGCACGGCTCGCCAGACCCAGCTCACGAACTGCTCGGGGTAGGAGCGGTTGAACCCGTACAGCTCAATCAACTGCTGCTGCAACTCCACCGATGCATCCGGCGGAAGGATGGACACCAGAGGATCGCCAGGTGAAATGTGCACCAGCGCAAAACAGACCAGTGCCACTCCCAGCATGATGGGAAGGGTGTAAATGACTCTGCGAATTAGAAATACGAGCATGAGACAGTCCTCGTGCGGGCTTCAGGGGGGGCAGGGTGCGACTCCCCAGCGAGGGGGCCGCACCCGTCTGCCGCCAACGGCGCGTCAGAGGCTGGGAGTTTTTCGGGCGTGACCGAGCAGCGCACCACAACGCGCCCGATCAAGGCGTAAAGCACAGCCATAGCTCGGGCTATGGCGCGCATTTGCAACGCCGAGCGGGTGTGTTTTGGGGTGGTGAGCGGGCATGGACGAAAGACTCTCAGCCTCTCAGTCCATCGACACCGGGGCAAGGTCCACGAACCAGCTGCGCGGCTGCACAAAGCCCTTGACCTTGGTGCTCATGGCGCGCGGGCCGACGTCATGCGCAATCCACACAAACGGTGCCTCTTCAACGATGCGGGCATGCAGTTTTGCCAGCGCCTCGTCGCGCTTTTTGTCGTCGAAGGTGGTTCGTGCATTGGCAATCAGCTTGTCAAACTCGGCATTGCCAAAGTGCCCCCAGTTGTTGGAGACCGGCGGGAAAGTTTTGGTGCTGGTAAAGCGCACCATGGCAAAGAAGGGGTCCATGGCGGCGTAACTGACGTTGATGGCGTGGGCACCATTGGCCGTCGGGTGCTTGGCACCCTGGCGCCAGTTGGTGAACAGGGTGTTCCACTCGATCACATCAAACTCGACATCGAAAAAGCACTGCTTGAGCGACTGCTGGACAAACTCGTTCATGGGCAGCGGCTGCATCTGGCCCGAGCCAGAAGCGGAAATCTGCACCTTGACCTTCAGTGGCTTGGCGGCACTGTGGCCTGCGTCGGTCATCAGCTTGCGCGCGGCGGCGGTGTCGTACCGGATATCGAAGCTGGGGTTGCCCCACCAGGGGTGGCCGGGTGGTACGGTGCCTTTGGGCACGGCCATCATGCCGCCCAGCATGGTTTTGAGTCCTTCACGGTCCACACACAAATTGGCGGCGTGGCGCACGCGCTTGTCCAGCCACGGCGAGCCTTCGGCAAATGACAGCTGCCATGGCCAGACGTGCGGCTGGGCGTTGCTCTCGATCTTGAACCCTCGCTGGCGGATCTGGGGCATGGCATCGGGCGCGGGTGCCTCGATCCAGTCCACCTGGCCCGACAGCAGCGCTGCGGTGCGTGCGTTGGCTTCGGGCATGGGCACCAGCACCACACGGTCAACCTTGGGCGTGCGTTTGGGGTCCCAGTAGCCTTTGTTGGCCACCAATTCCAGGCGCTCGCGCGGCAGAAAACGCGCCATCTTGAACGGCCCCGAGCCGGATGCGTCGGCGGCAAAGGCAGTCCAAGCGGCCTTGGCCTTGTCGGCCGGTGTGGCACCTGCCGCTGCTTCAAACTTTTTCTGCCAGTGGGCGGGCGAAGCAATGAACAGGTTGGTGAGGTTCAGTGGCAAAAAGGCATCGGGCTCGCTGGTGGTCAGCTCCACCGTGAGGTTGTCGATCTTGCGTGCGCTGCGCAGTGTGGGCATGCGCGAGGCGGTCACACCCACCTGGCTGGCATCGAAGTGCACCGCCTCTTTGTCCAGCACCTTCTGAACGTTCCAGACGATCGCATCGGCAGTGAGGTCTGAGCCGTCGTGGAACTTCACACCGGGGCGCAGCTTGAACACCCATTTGGTTTTGTCTTTGTCGTCCACTGCCCAGGAAGTGGCCAGACCGGGCATCAGCACGCTGGCGGCATCGGCCTTGGACAAGTCCCAATGTGTGAGCGCGTCGTACATGGGAATGCCGGTGAAGCGGTTGCCTTCAAAGCCCTGATCGGGCTGGCCCAGCGTGCGCGGAATGTCGGCTGCAGTCATGGCGATGCGCAGGACTTTTTCCTGTGCCAGCACCGACGTGGATGCCACCGACAGTGACAGGCCAGCGGCCATCACAAAGCCCAGTGCGCGGGGGGTGAGGCGAGGCAAAGAGTGGGAACGTTTCATCTTGACTCCAGCAAATGGCGATTGGGGAATGGAACAAAAACTGCATACCTGGTCATGCGCCCGAGCGGTGAACGCACTCACGGCATGACTGGTTGGCAAGTTTTTTGTATGCAATCAGCGTGCCAAATTAGCCGAAAAAATTGCTCCCCTGGTGGCCGATACGGCACTTTTGGCTTGATTTCATTGGTTTTTTATGTGATTCGAGGCAGAAATGTCTGAACCTGTCAGCACCAAACCAGAGCAAGTGCACTGTCTGCCCGCCTCAAAGCAGGGCATGTACTTTTAGTTTTGTATGCAAAATGCCCCGGCATGGGGCCTTGCCCGACCCACCAACCCATCACCCCGCCAACCATTGACCATGAACATCCTGATCATCAATCCGAACACATCGCAACCCATGACCGACAGCATCGCGTCGGCTGCGCGAAGCGTGGCCGCGCCGGGCACGCGCATCGTGGCGGTGCACCCGAGCTTTGGCCCGCTGTCGATTGAAAGCCACTACGACGAGGCCTTTGCCAGCGCGGGTGTCGCCGAACAAATGCGACTGGCCACCGATCCCAGACCCGACGCAGTGGTGATTGCCTGCTTTGGCGACCCGGGGCTGGACGCCGCTCGCGAGGCCACGGACGCACCGGTCATCGGCATTGCCGAGGCTGCCTTTCATGCCGCTGCCATGCTCGCCACCGGTTTTTCGGTGGTCACGACCATGACCCGCACCTGCGTGATGGCCGAGCGCCTGCTGCAACGCTATGGGTTCGAGCGGCATTGCCGGGGGGTGCACGGCACCGATGTTCCGGTGCTGGCGCTCGAATGCTGCGGCGAGGCCACACTGGCCATGATCGAAGCCACCGCCCGTTCAGCGCTTGAGCGTGATGGCAGCGGTGCCATCGTGCTGGGATGTGCAGGCATGGCACCCCTGTGCGCCACCCTGAGCCAACGCCTCGGGGTGCCAGTGGTCGACGGCGTGTCGGTGGCCGTGAAGTTTGCCGAGAGCCTGGTGGCCGTGGGCCTTCGCACCAGCAAGCGTGGCGACTACGCCAGTCCACCGCCCAAGACATTCACCGGCTGGGCGGGTCCGCTCGCCTGGTGAGGCACCCAAACCGGTGCGCAGTGCACGCCAAACAGTGACTGGGCGGTGAGTGGGCGGTGTGTGGGTGGTGCATGCCCGCACCAAAACACCGCTTGATGTGTGGCACGTGGTTTGCTTTGGCTGAGGAAACCTGACCATTTGGTTAGGTTGCCGAGCACACCCCCTTTTGCCCATGACCTTTCGTCCTCTCCCCACGGCCCCCACGGCGGTGCACGTCAAGCACGCGCAGGTGGTGTACCCCGCGCCCGATGCGCCCGTCCATGCCCTGGAAGACATCAACCTGTCCATTGCACAGGGCGAGTTCGTGTCGCTCATCGGGCCATCGGGCTGTGGCAAAACCACGCTGCTGCGTGTGATTGCCGACCTGGAGCCCATCACCGCCGGTGAGGTGCGGGTCAACGGCAAAACCCCGCACGACGCACGGCTGAGCCGGGCCTACGGCTACGTGTTCCAGGCCCCGGCGCTGTTTCCGTGGCGCACGGTGCTGGGCAACGTCATGCTGCCGCTGCAGCTGCAAGGCACCGCCACAGGCGACGCACAGACCATTGCCCGCCAGCAGCTGGCCAACGTGGGCCTGGCCAACTTCGAGAACAAGTACCCCTGGCAACTGTCAGGCGGCATGCAGCAGCGGGTGTCCATTGCGCGGGCGCTGGCGTTCGAGCCGCGCATTCTGATGATGGACGAGCCCTTTGGCGCGCTTGACGAAATCACCCGCGACAACCTGAACGAGCAGTTGCAGCAACTGTGGCTGCGCGAGCAGCGCACCGTGGTGTTCGTGACCCACTCCATTGCCGAGGCGGTGTACCTGTCCACCCGCATCGTGGTCATGTCGCCCCGGCCGGGGCGCATCGTGAAGGTGATCGACTCCACCCTGCCCGCCCAGCGCCACCTGGGCCTGCGCGACACGCCCGAATTCATGCAACTGGCGCACGAAGTGCGGGAGGCCCTGGCCGATGGCCACCACTGAGCGCCCGGCCTGGACGGCCTCTGTGCTGCCCGTGGTCACGGTGGCCGCGGGGGTGTTGCTGGCGTGGTACCTGGGGGCCTGGTGGTTGAACGCCCCCGGTGCCATCGAGCGCGTGCTCAACCCCACCGGGCAGCCGTGGACCTGGGTCGACCTGCTGGCCACGACCATGGCCATGGAGCGCCCGGTGCTGCCCGCGCCCCACCAGGTGGTGCAAGACTTTGTCAGCAGCCTGGTGGACTGGCCCATCGACTCGCCGCGCAACCTGCTGTTCCATGTGGCGGTCACGGGAAAGGCCACGCTGGTGGGCTTTGCCATGGGGACCGTGCTGGGCGTGGTGCTGGCCGCGCTCATCGTGCATTCGCGCACGCTGGACCGGGCGCTGCTGCCGTGGATCGTGGCGTCGCAAACCATTCCGGTGCTGGCCATTGCGCCCATCGTGCTGGTCATTCTGGGCAGCCTGGGGTTCAGCGGGTTGTTGCCCAAGGCCGTCATTGCCATGTACCTGTGCTTTTTCCCGGTAACGGTGGCCATGGTGCAGGGCCTGCGCAGCCCGCAGCGCATGGAGACCGAGCTGATGCACACCTACGCCGCCACCCGCTGGCAGGCGCTGTGGCTGTTGCGCATGCCAGCGGCCCTGCCATTTTTGTTCCCGGCGCTGCGCGTGGCCATTGCGGCCGGGCTGGTGGGGGCCATGGTGGCCGAGCTGCCCACCGGCGCGCAGGCGGGGCTGGGTGCGCGGCTGCTGACGGGCTCTTACTACGGCAACACGGTGCAAATCTGGTCGGCGCTGCTGATGTCGGCCTTGTTGGGCATGGCCCTGACCGCAGCGGTGGCCCTGGCCGAGCGGCTGGTGCTGCGCAAAGGGGCCAGCGCATGAGCACGCAAGCCAAACAGATGCATAGCAAACAAATGAATGCAGACAAGCGCTGGGCACCAAAAAAGCTTGAAAACCAGATACCAACGACGACTGCCCCGCCGAGGGCACCCGTGCCCGGTGGCCTGTGGGCGGTGTTGGCCCTGGCCTGCGCGGTGCTGTCACTGGCGTTTGGGGTGGCGTTGCCGTCCGAGGGGCACAGCGCCGCCCTTGCCCCCGGTGCGTGGCAACACCACGCCGGGGGCATTGGCCTGGCGCTGATGGCCGCGTCGGTGGCGTGGGCGCTGCTGCCTGTTGGCCGGGGGTCCAGCTGGCTGCTGGCCGCCACCAGTTTGCTGGCGGCGCTGTGCTGGTTGCAGCTGCCGCCTGCGGTGGGCGAGGTGGACGGGGCAGCGGGCTTTTGGCTGCCCGTGCTGTCGCTGGCAGCGCTGGCCGTGCTGTCGGTGCAGCGCGCGGCGCTGCTGGAGGGCCACCGTGGCGATGCGCTGGTGGCCGCCGCCCTGTTTGGCCTGTGGCTGCTGGTGTTCTGGCAGGTGCTCACGCTCGGTCTGGGCGTGCCGCGCGTGCTGCTGCCCTCGCCCAGCTTCATTGCCGCCGCCATGTGGGAGCACGCGGCCACGCTGGGCAAAGACTTTGTGCAAACCGTGGGCAAGGCGGTGGTGGTGGGCTGGGTGTTGGGCTGTGGCCTGGGGTTTGCCGTGGCCATTGCCATTGACCGCGCGCCCTTTTTGCAGCGCGGCCTGCTGCCGCTGGCGTCGCTGACCAGCACCGTGCCACTGGTGGGCGTGGCCCCCATTGCCGTGATGTGGTTCGGCTTCGACTGGCCCAGCAAAGCCGCGGTGGTGGTGCTGATGACGTTTTTTCCGATGCTGGTCTCCACCCTGGCCGGACTGCAGGCGGCTGACAAGTTGCAGCGCGAGCTGATGCACACCTACGCCGCCACCTACATGCAAACCCTGCGCGATTTGCGGTTGCCCAGCGCGTTCCCGTTTGTGGTGGGCGCCATGAAGGTGAACGCCACGCTGGCACTCATCGGGGCCATCGTGGCCGAGTTCTTTGGCTCGCCCACCACGGGCCTGGGGTTTCGCATTTCCACCGAGGCGTCACGCATGAACATGCCGCTGGTGTGGGGGGCGATTGCGGTGGCGGCGGTCACGGGTTCCGTGGCCTACGCCTTGCTTGTGCGGCTGGAGCGCCGGGTGGCGTTCTGGCACCCATCGGTTCGGTCGGCTGCCTGAGGTGGCCGGGTTGTTTTTACAAGGAGTTTTCGCATGACACGTTCGTTCAAGGTATCCGTGGTCGCTGCCGCCCTGGCGCTGTGCGGTGTGGCCGCGCAGGCGGCCGAAAAGGTCACCATCCAGCTAAAGTGGGTGCCCCAGGCCCAGTTTGCGGGCTACTACGTGGCGCAGGCCAAGGGCTACTACAAAGAAGCCGGGCTGGACGTGACCATCAAGGCCGGTGGCCCCGACATTTCGCCGGTGCAAGTCATTGCAGGCAAGAGCGCTGACGTCATCGTGAACTGGATGCCCGACGCCCTGGCCGCCCGCGAAGCCGGTGTGCCGCTGGTGAACATTGCGCAGGTGTTCGACAAATCCGGCCTGATGCTGACCTGCAAAAAGTCGGCCGGCATCGCCAGCCCCCAAGACTTCAAGGGCAAGACCCTGGGCGTCTGGTACGGCGGCAACGAGTACCCCTTCATGAACTGGATGTCCAAGCTGGGCTACAAGCTGGACACCGATGTGAAGGTGCTCAAGCAAGGCTTCAACGTCGACCCGCTGCTGCAAAACCAGGCCGCCTGCATCTCCACCATGATCTACAACGAGTATTGGCAGGTGATCGACGCGGGCGTGAAGGAAAGCGACCTGATGCCCTTCTTTTACGAAGAGCAAGGCGTGGCCTCGCTGGAAGACGGCCTGTACGTGCTCGACAGCAGCCTGAAAGACCCCAAGTTCGTCGCCAAAATGGCCAAGTTCCTGAAGGCCAGCTTCAAGGGCTGGAACGAAGCCGTTAAAAACCCCGCCGAGGCCGCCAAAATCGTGGTGGCGCAAGACATGTCGGGCAGCGCCACCGTCAAGGTGCAGCAGCGCCAGATGGAGAACGTGGCCAAGCTCATCAGCAACGCCAACACCCCAAAAGTGGGCTACCTGGACCCAGCCGCCTACGAGCGCACCGTGAAGGTGCTGCTGAGCGGTGGCTCGTCGCCCGTCATCAAGAAAGACCCCGGCAAGGCTGCCTACTCCCATGCCGTGTGGGACGCTGCTGCAAAATAAGCGCAGCCCCCCGCCCACGGGCCCTGCCAACCCAGGTGGTTGCAGGGCTCTTTTTTCATTGCCACCCATGAGCCAGCCCACACCCAAAGGCCACATCCGCCAGGCCAACGCCTCTGTCATCCTGGCTGCGGCCGAGCGGGTGTTTGCCAGGGCCGGGTTTGGCGGGGCCACCATGGCCGCCATTGCCGACGAAGCAGGTTTGCCCAAGGCCAACCTGCACTACTACTTTGGCAGCAAAAACGAGCTGTACCGCGCGGTGCTGGACACCACGCTCCAAGGCTGGCTGGCACCCACCCACGGCATCACCCCCGAAGCCGACCCGGCCACGGCGCTGGCCAACTACATCCGCGACAAAATGCGCCAGGGCCGCGAGCGGCCCCACGCCTCGCGCGTGTTTGCCAACGAGTTGCTGCACGGCGGCACCGAAATTGCCGACCTGCTGGCCACCACGCTGCGCGCCCTGGTGCAAGACAAAGCCGCCGTCATCGACCACTGGGTGGCCCAGGGCCGCATGGCCCCGGTGGACAGCACGCACCTGTTCTTCACCATCTGGTCGGCCACCCAGACCTATGCGGACTTTGACGTGCAGATTTGCGCCGTGCTGGGCCGCCCCGAGCTGACCGATGCCGACCACGCGCGCGCCACGCAGCACGTGGTGAGTTTGATATTGAGGGGGTGCGGTTTGTCTGCCGAATCCGCCCTGCCCACGCAACCGGCCTGACAACCTGACCAAATGGTCAGGAATGGCATGCAACTTGCGGTGGCCATGCTGGTGTGCCCACCATGCACCAAAGGCAGGCGCACAGCCACACACCGCGTTGTCCACACAGGCCCCATCTTCAGGAGTTTCCATGTCAGCTTCTCGCCGTCAATTGATCACGTTGGCCGTCGCCGCCGCTACAGCACTGGCCCCAGGATTCACATTCGCCCAGACGAAAGTCAAGGTCGCTGCCATTTACACCGTGCCCTTCGAGCAGCAGTGGGTCAGCCGCATCCACAAAGCCCTGAAAGCCGCCGAGGCACGGGGCGAAATTGAATACAAAGCGTCCGAAAACGTCACCAACGCCGACTACGAGCGTGTGATGCGCGAATACGCCACGGGCGGCAACCAGCTCATCGTGGGCGAAGCCTTTGCCGTGGAAGCCGCGGCCCGCAGGGTGGCCAAGGATTTCCCCAAAACATCCTTCCTGCTGGGCTCGTCGGGCAAGCCCCAGGCCCCCAACTTCAGCGTGTTTGACAACTACATCCAGGAGCCTGCCTACCTCACGGGCATGGTGGCAGGTGGCATGACCAAGAGCAACAAGATCGGCATGGTGGGCGGCTTTCCCATTCCCGAAGTCAACCGCCTCATGCACGCCTTCATGGCCGGGGCCAAAGAGGTCAACCCCAAGGTGGAATTCACCGTCACCTTCATCAACAGTTGGTTCGACCCACCCAAGGCCAAGGAAGCCGCGTTTGCCATGGTGGACAAGGGTGCCGACGTGCTGTACGCCGAACGCTTTGGTGTGAGCGATGCCGCCAAAGAGCGCAAGGTGCTGGCCATTGGCAACGTGATCGACACCCAGCCCCAGTACCCTGACACCGTGGTGGCCTCTGCCCTGTGGCACATGGAGCCCAGCATTGACCGCGCCCTCAAGCTGGTGAAGGACGGCAAGTTCACCGCCGAAGACTACGGCCCCTATTCCATGATGAAGCACAAGGGCTCCGAAATGTCCAAGCTGGGCACGTTCGAGAAAAAAGTGCCTGCCGACGTGGTGGCCAAGGTCAAAGCCAAGGAGGCCGACATCCTGGCGGGTAAATTCACCGTGGTGGTGGACGACAACGCGCCCAAGTCCACCGCCAGGTAAGCAGCCATGAACCACCCGGCCGCCACACCAGCCCCGGCGCACCCCGGGAGCGGGGCACAGGCCGCACCCGTGCTGCGCCTGCAAGGCATCACCAAACGCTTTGGCAAGCTGGTGGCCAACGACGGCATCAGCCTCACGCTGGGGCGCGGCGAAGTGCTGGCCCTGCTGGGCGAAAACGGCGCGGGCAAGTCCACCCTCATGTCCATTTTGTTCGGGCACTACGTGGCCGACGAAGGCCACATCGAGGTGGACGGCCAGGCGCTGCCGCCGGGCAACCCGCGCGCCGCACTGGCAGCGGGCATTGGCATGGTGCACCAGCATTTCATGCTGGCCGACAACCTCAGCGTGCTCGACAACGTGCTGCTGGGCAGCGAGCCGCTGTGGTGGCCGTTGTCGCGCCGCGCCGCCGCACGCGCCAAGCTGCTGGACGTGTCGCGGCGGTTTGGCCTGCCCGTGCAGCCCGATGCCCGGGTGGCCAGCCTGTCGGTGGGCGAGCGCCAGCGGGTGGAAATTCTGAAAGCCCTGTACCGGGGCGCCCGCATCCTCATCCTGGACGAACCCACCGCCGTGCTCACCCCGCAGGAAAGCGAAGCCCTGTTTGACACCCTGGCGCAGATGGTGGCGCAGGGCCTGTCCATCATCTTCATCAGCCACAAGCTGGGCGAGGTGCTGCGCGTGTCGCACCGCGTGGCCGTGCTGCGCCAGGGCAAGCTGGTAGCCGAGGCCCCTGCCCAGGGCACCACCCAGGGCCAGTTGGCGCAGTGGATGGTGGGCCACGCCATCGAGGCCGCGCAACGCCGCCCCGCCCAAGCCGTGGGCCAGCCCGTGTGTGTGCTGGACGGCGTGAGCACCGCTGCCGAAGGCCGCGACCGCCTGCAAGACGTGTCGCTGAGCCTGCACGCGGGCGAAATCGTCGCCATTGCCGGTGTGTCGGGCAACGGCCAGGTGGCCCTGGCCGACCTGCTGTGCGGCGTGCGCGTCGCCGTGCAGGGCCAGGTGTCGCTGCTGGGCGCACCGCTGCAGGCCGAGCCTGCCTGGGTGGTGAACCAGGGCGTGGCCCGCATCCCCGAAGACCGCCATGCCGTTGGGGTGGTGGGCGACTTGCCCGTCTGGGAAAACGCCGTGTCCGAGCGCCTGCGCAGCCCCTGGTTTTCGCTGCCGTGGTGGCGCGGCTTCTGGGTGAAGCGCGACGCCGCCCGCGCCCACGCCCGCCGCCTGACCGAGACCTTCGACGTGCGCGGCGGCGGCCCTGACACCCCCGCCCGCAGCCTGTCGGGCGGCAACATGCAAAAACTCATCCTGGGCCGGGCGCTGCTGCCACCGTCCAACGCCAGCGAAACCGCACCCGCGCCGCGCCTGATCGTGGCGCACCAGCCCACCTGGGGGCTGGACATCGGGGCCGTCACCTTCGTGCAGCAGCAGCTCATTGCCGCCCGCGATGGCGGTGCGGCGGTGCTGATGATTTCCGACGACCTGGACGAAGTGCTGGCCCTGGGCGACCGCGTGGCCGTCATGCACAACGGCCAGCTCAGCCCCGCCCAGCCCGCCGAAGCCTGGAGCCGCGAAGCCATCGGCCTGGCCATGGCGGGCGTGGCCCACTGAACCCCCCTGCCCGACCATGAGACTCGAAAAACGCAACCACACCTCCGCCGTGGCTTACGTGCTGGCCCCTGTGGGCGCGGTGGTGTTCACGCTGCTGGTCAGCGCGCTGCTGGTGCTGTGGGCCGGTGCGCCGGTGGGGCAGACCTATGCGCTGCTGTTCCAGGGGGCGTATGGCTCGGTGTTCGCGCTGACCGAAACCCTCACCCGTGCCACGCCGCTCATCCTCACCGGGCTGGCGGCAGCGGTGGCTTTCCGGGCGCGGCTGTTCAACATCGGGGCCGAGGGGCAGTTATACGCAGGGGCCATGGCCGCCGTGGCCGTGGGCGGGCTGCACGGCGGCACGGGGCTGGCATGGTCGCCCTACGTGCTGTTTCCGCTCATGCTGCTGGCCGCCGCGCTGGCCGGGGCCTTGCTGCTGCTGGGGCCCGCGCTGATGAAGTCGCGCCTGGGGGTGGACGAGGTGGTCACCACCCTGCTGCTCAACTTCATCATGCTGTTGCTGGTGTCGGCCCTGCTGTACGGGCCCATGAAAGACCCGCTGTCCATGGGTTGGCCGCAAAGCGTGGGCTTGCAACCCGACATGGAGCTGGGCCGCCTGGTGCCGCAGACGCGGTTGCACACCGGCCTGCTGTGGGCATTGGCACTGGCCGTGATGCTGTGGGCGCTGCTGCGGCGCACGGTGCCGGGGTTTGACATCCGCGCCGCCGGGGCCAATGCGCGTGCTGCGGCGTTTGCAGGGGTGCCCATCACCCGCACCGTGGTGCTGGTGGCGCTGCTGTCGGGCGGGCTGGCGGGGCTGGCCGGGGCCATCGAGGTGGCGGGCCGCACCGGCTACGTGACGCTGGACATGTCGCCCGGCTACGGCTACAGCGGCATCGTGATCGCCATGCTGGCCGGGCTGCACCCGCTGGGCGTGGTGGTGGCGGGCACCTTTGTGGCGGGCGTGCTGGTGGGGGCAGACAGCATGAGCCGCGCCGTGGGCGTGCCCACCTACATTGCCGACGTGATCGTGGCCACCTCGCTGATTGCAGTGCTGGTGGCCGGTTTGCTGACGCAATACCGCGTGCGCTGGAAGTGAACGGGCCATGGCCAATATTTCAAACGAAATTGGCATCTACCGCTTATATATAAAGCACAAGCAGCTATGAAAACAATACTTTCGCGTTCCACTGGGAGCCGTGCATGACCGAGCTGTTCGACATCCTGGCCAACCCTGCGTTCTGGATCGCCACGCTGCGGGTGGCCACGCCACTCATTCTGGGCACGCTGGGCGTGCTGCTGTGCGAGCGGGCCGGGGTGCTGAACCTGGGCATCGAAGGCATCATGGTGGCGGGGGCGTTTGCGGGCTGGCTGGCGGTGTACGCGGGCCATGGCCTGTGGACCGGGGTGCTGGTGGCCGCCCTCACAGGCGGGGTGTTTGGGCTGCTGCACGCGTGGCTGACGGTGGGGTTGGCGCTGTCGCAGCACGTGTCGGGGCTGGGCATCACGCTGCTGGCCACGGCGCTCAGCTACTACGGTTACCGCGTGAGTTTTCCGAAGGTGAACACGCCGCCCACCATCGAACCGTTTGCGCCCATGGAATGGCTGGGTGTGCCCGTGCTGCAAGCCCAGACACCGCTCACCCTGCTGGCGCTGGTGCTGGTGCCGCTGGTGGCCTGGGTGCTGACCCGCACACCGCTGGGCCTGGCGGTGCGCATGGTCGGCGAAAACCCCCAGGCCGCCGAAAGCCAGGGCCTGTCGGTCGCGGCGCTGCGCACCGGGGCCATCGTGGCCGGGTCGGCGCTGATGGGGGTGGCGGGCTCGTTCCTCACGCTGTCGGCGTTCAACGCCTTCTTTTTCAACATGGTCAATGGCCGGGGCTGGATTTGTGTGGCGCTGGTGGTGTTTGCCTCGTGGCGGCCCGGCAAGGCGCTGCTGGGTGCGCTGCTGTTTGCGTTTTTCGATGCCTTGCAACTGCGCCTGCAGCAGGCGGGCAGCGGGGCCATCCCGTACCAGTTTTACCTGATGCTGCCCTATGTGCTGTCCATCGTGGCGCTGGTGGTGGTGGCCCGCAAGGCCAGCTACCCTCAGGCCCTGATGAAGCCCTACCGCAAAGGCGAACGCTGACATGCTTGACCTCCTCATCCACCACGCCACCCTGCCCGATGGCCGCACCCACATGGGTGTGGCCGTGCAACACGGGCGCATCGTCGAGGTGTCGCTCGGCCTCTCGCCCGAACAGGCCCCCGCCGCCGAGGTGGTGGACGCCCAGGGCCAGCTGCTGAGCCCACCGTTTGCCGATGCCCACTTCCACATGGATGCGACGCTGAGTTACGGCCTGCCGCGTGTCAACCAGAGCGGCACGCTGCTGGAGGGCATTGCGCTGTGGGGCGAACTGAAACCCTTGCTGACCGAAGACGCGCTGGTCGAGCGCGCCCTGGCCTACTGCGACTGGGCCGTGGCCAAAGGGCTGCTGGCCATCCGCAGCCACGTGGACACCAGCGACCCCAGCCTGCTGCCCGTGCGCGCCATGCTGGCAGTGAAACAGCGCGTGGCACCGTACCTGGACCTGCAACTGGTGGCCTTTCCGCAGGACGGCGTGCTGCGCACCCCCGGCGGGCTGGACAACCTGAAACGCGCCATGGCACTGGGCGTGGACGTGGTGGGCGGCATTCCGCACTTCGAGCGCACCATGCAGGACGGGGCCGAGAGCGTGCGCCTGCTGTGCGAGCTGGCCGCCGAGCTGGGCACCCGGGTGGACATGCACTGCGACGAGTCCGACGACCCGCACTCGCGCCACGTGGAGACCCTGGCCTTTCACACCCAGCGCCTGGGGCTGCAGGGCCGGGTGACGGGCTCGCACCTCACCTCCATGCACAGCATGGACAACTACTACGTCAGCAAACTGATACCGCTGATGGCAGAGGCGCGGCTGAGCGTGGTGGCCAACCCGCTCATCAACATCACCCTGCAAGGCCGGCACGACACCTACCCCAAACGCCGGGGCATGACCCGCGTGCCCGAACTGCTGGCCGCCGGGTTGACCGTGGCCTTTGGCCACGACTGCGTGATGGACCCGTGGTACAGCCTGGGAAGCGGCGACATGCTGGAAGTGGCCCACATGGGCCTGCACGTGGCGCAAATGACCAGCCAGGCCGGCATGCGCCAGTGCTTCGAGGCCGTGACCACCGCTCCTGCACAAATCCTGGGGCTGGACGACTGGGGCATTGCCCCTGGCAAACAGGCCAGCTTTGTGCTGCTGCAAGCCACCAGCGTGGTGGAAGCCATCCGCCTGCGGGCACACCGGCTGGCCGTGTACCGCAAGGGGGTGAAGCTGGCCAGCAGCGCGCCCGTGGTCACGGCACTCCACCTGGAGGGTCGGCCGTTCAGTGTGAGCTGAGCAACCTACCCTGGTCGCTGCGCGTCACGCCTCGAGAACGTAGGGACTGACCAATTTGTATCACCTGGCTCACCCTCAAAGAAGAAAAGAAGGCAGCGCGCTGCTGCGAGCCGAGTATCTGTGGCTCGATGGCAAGACCCATGCACTGAGGTCGTCCCCAGCCTGACGGACTCACCAAAAAGACCAATCACTGGGCTGCCAGGATGGCTGCCTTGTTGCGCCGGGTGGTCAATGTGTCACGAGTCGGTTGGCCGGGTAGGCGCATACCGGGTCATAGCGGGCACACATGTGCCGGATTTGACCAGACCTGCCGTCCAAACCGACGAGCCTGCTATCGAGATGGGTTACCACGCCAGCCACCATGGTGTCGGTGAATAAATGTCCACAGACAGATGACCAATCCAGGCAGTTGCCCACAAAACCGGGTGACAAACCTGTGGATAACCACTTAACAGTGCGTGCAGGGCAGCGGCAGACCCAACGCACACACCAACCTGCGCGAGATTGCCCATAAACAAGGCAATGTGCCACCGTTGAGCGGCCAAGCCGTGCGCCCTGGACGAATACACCCATGGTGCAGTGTGGCGCAGCGACCGCTGCAACGAATCTCCTGCTCGCCGTGTCAGCGAAACGCTGACAACGGTATGGGTGTCAGCCGACTTAAGTTACAGCCGACTGCTGATTCAAGAAAGACTGGGGGGATTTCACAATCCACTTCAACAAATTGCCAAACACCGGCTGTGTTAGCCGACCGAAGCGAACCCAACCTGAAGGAAGACGCACCATGACCAACGAACAGATGCTGGCCGAGATCCGCGAAGCCAACCTCACCTACCTCATGCTTGCGCAAACCCTCATCCGCCAGGACAAGGCAGAGGCCCAGTTCCGCTTGGGGCTGACCGAGGAAGCCGCCGACTTGCTCGCTGCCCTGTCGCCTGCACAGATCATGAAAGTGGCCTCTGGCAATATGCTGCTGTGTCGCTTCCGGGTGGACGATGACCTGGTGTGGAACCTGCTGACCAACCACAAGCCCGGCAAAGTGGCCAACGAGACCACGTCGCGCCTGCATGCGTCTATCCTGATGGCTGGGCGAGTGGCAGAGATGGTTTGAGCCCGACGCACCGCCCAGGGCCACGCCATCACCCCTGATCTCCCATTTCCACCAGCCGCTGCTTGCCCCCGATCACCATGAGCACCAAAAGCATCCTCACCGAGGCCCGCGACATTGAGCGCGCGGTGGAACTGATCCAACTGGGCGCACGGCTGCAGGTGCTGGAGTCGGAAATCAACCTGTCATACGAGCGTTTGCTGCGCCTGTACAAGGAGGTGGCGGGCAAGTCGCCTTCCAAGGGGCAGTTGCCGTTTTCGACAGACTGGTTCCTGACGTGGCAGCCCAACATCCATGCATCGCTGTTTGCCAACATCCACGAGTACCTGTCCAAGGCAGCGGTGCTGGACGACATCGACGTGGTGATCAAGGCCTACAAGCTGTACACGGAGCAAATGCAGGCCGATGGGATTGAGCCATTGCTGAGCTTTACCCGGGCCTGGCGGCTGGTGAAGTTCATGGACAACCACATGCTGGCCATGACGAAGTGCTGCAAATGCGGTGGCAACTTTGTGACCGAACCCTATGAGATCGCACGCAACGACACCTGTGGCCTGTGTGTGCCGCCCGCCCGAGCAGGCAAGGGTGCGGGGGCTGGGAGCTTGAAGCTGGAGCGCACCGCACGGGATGACTGACGCCGACTGGCGCTCCGCTGTGCGTTTGGATGCACTGTGCGTGTTGACGCCAGCCGAAAATTGACCACTGGGCGTGCGGCGCATGAAACTGCGAGACGGGTTGCGCAACAGCTAAATAGCCAAGCGAATAGGCTTGTCCAGAAAGACGGTCAAGAAGTGGCTCAAGGCTGCTGGTGACGAGGTACCGAAAGACAAACGGTCGTCAGGTAAAGCAACCAAACTCAGCGCGTATGAAGACACGGTGGTTGCGGCTAGAAGGCAGCTTCAACACATTCATAGGACTCACGGTGTTTTTATGGGCGCTTGCCCACCTCAGCTCCACAGGTCCAGCGGAGGCTCAGTGGCAATGGCCTTCAGGATGTCGGTACGGGTCACAAACCCCACCAGCGCATCGTCGTCGGCCATCACCGGCAAACCGGGGTAGTCGGTTTCAAGCAGCACCTGCGCCAGGCGGCGAATGTCGGTGTTGGGGTGAACGGCTGGCACCGGACTGGTCATGAACTCAGCGACTGGTTTGGCCAATACCGCCAGCCAGACGAGGTGAGACTGCTCGGGGGATGGCAACTGCTCCAGCTTGACGAGGTCAGCCCGGGTAACCATGCCCACCATAAGCCCCTCGGCGTCCACCACCGGGGCCTGACCCACACCCGCTGACTGCAAATAGGCCCAAGCCTCTCGCAGGGTATCAGTGTCACGCACCGCCAGGGCCGGTGCGCTCATCACATCGGCCACCACGCTCAAGGGGCGGCGCTCGGGCTGCCTAGACTGCTGGGTTCGTGCGTACTCGCGGTGGGCATGCTGGCGCAGCGGCATACCGCCACCTGTGGGCGCAGCCGATGGCGGTGCGACAGTTGAACGGGCCACGTCCAGCATATGGTCAAGCACCGGGTCCAAGGGGCGGGTTTTGGCCACCCCCAGGGTGCGACTGACTCGCCGAAAGTCTTCGATGACACCCCGAAACACCGGGCCCTTGACGCCGTAAATGGAAAACACAATCAGCCCTCCTGTGGGTGGGGGTTGCAGGATAGCGGTGTCAGCCCCCATCCCGCTTTGCGCCCAGGTCAGGGGCACGTGGGCCGCGGAGTTGTCAGGGCAAAAACAGCGCCTGCAAATCACTCAAAAAATCAAAGCCCAACGGCGTCGGCCACACCCGCTGCCAATCCCTGGTCACCAGCCCTTTTTGCTCGGCCTGCGAGAGTGCCGCTTCAAAAGCCCCCATCGACAAACCGGTGCGCTCGGTCAGCAGAGCCAGTGGCACGCCGTCTTGCAGCCGCAGGGCATTCAGCATGAATTCAAACGGCAACTCACTGCGAGCCACCTCGGTGTGCTGCACCACGGCATGGCTGGACACAGCCCGCTGCATGTACAGCGCCGGATCTCGGGCACGCACCTGCCGCACCACCCGGTGCGCGAAGCTGAGTTTGCTGTGGGCCCCTGCCCCCAGGCCCAGATAGTCACCAAACTGCCAGTAGTTCTGGTTGTGTGCACTGCGATGCCCTGGGCGGGCGTAGGCCGAAATTTCATAGCGACCCAAGCCCGCCTGCTGCGTCTGCTCGGTGATCACATCCAGCATGGCGTAAGCATCGTCGTCCGGCGGCAGGGTGGGCGGGTGCTTGGCAAACCAGGTATTGGGTTCAATGGTGAGGTGGTACACCGACAAGTGGGGAGGCTGCAGGCTCAGCGCCTGACGCACATCGTCGGCGCACTGTGCCAGGGTCTGACCGGGCAGGGCGTACATCAGGTCAATGTTGAAGGTGTCAAATGCCTGCGCCGCCTCTGTGACGGCAGCCATCGCCTGGTCGCGGTTGTGGACACGCCCCAGCGCGGCCAGGTGCGGGTCGTGGAAGCTCTGCACCCCCACCGACAAACGGGTCACACCAGCCGCCCTGAATGCCCGAAACCGGTCCCGCTCGAAGGTGCCTGGATTGGCCTCCAGCGTGACCTCTGCAGCAGGCTCCAACCTGACCCTCGCCCGGATGTCCGACAGCAGCTGGTCAATGCCCTGGGGCGAGAACAGACTGGGTGTGCCCCCACCAATGAACACGCTGTGCACGGATCGCCCCCAGATGAGGGGCAAAGCGGCCTCCAGGTCCGCACGGAGTGCGGCCAAATAGCGCTGCTCGGGCAGCCCCTCCGTGGCCTGTGCCCGCCATTCGTGGGAATTGAAGTCGCAGTAGGGGCACTTCTTCAGGCACCAGGGCAGGTGAACGTACAGCGACAGCGGTGGCAGCGCCTGCAGCTGCAAGGTGCCCGGGCGCATGAGGTGCGCCAGGTCAAAGCACTGCTCAGGGGCGGCAGGCTGGGCATCCTGGGCCACCACAGGTGGCATACGCGGCAGTACCGGTTCAGCCATGGTCAGTGCCCCTGGTGCAGCCAGTGCTCGCGCATGAGCTGCACCATGCGCACGCTGGCCTGGCCCCGATGGCTGTGCGCGTGTTTGACATCGGCAGGCAACTGGGCAAAGGTCTGTCCCAGGTCCGGCAGCCACATGACGGGATCAAAACCGAACCCGTTGCTCCCAATGGGCTCGGTGGTGATGAGCCCCTGCACCCGCCCAACGGCCACCAGAGGTTCGGGATCGTCGGCACGGCGCATGGCAACCAGGGTGCTGACCATTGCGGCCCGCCGGTTGGAGATGCCTTGCATCTGCTCCAGCAAGGCTCGCACATTGGTGTCATCACCTTTGGAGTAGCCGAACTGGGTGGCATAGTGCGCGGTTTGCACACCGGGCTGACCGCCAAAAGCCTCTACGCACAGGCCCGCATCATCGGCCAGGGAAGGCAAGCCCGAACAGCGCGCCGCATGCCGCGCCTTGGCCAGGGCGTTTTCGATGAAGGTGTGAAAAGGCTCCTCTGCCTCCGGCACGCCCAGGCTGGATTGGGTCACCAGCTCCATGCCCAGCGGCGCAAAAAGGGCCGACAGTTCCGCCAGTTTGCCAGCGTTGTTGGATGCAAGCACGAGTTTCATTTTTTATATAAAAATAGGCTTTAGCGCTTTAATGTCAAGCACTTACAGCTATCAATTACTTCAACAGGCCACCACAGCATGGATGGCGTTGGCACACCTGGGCGTCAGGCCCTGCGGGCAGCCGATTTGCGAATCGCCTCGTTGATCTCAGCAATGGATCGTTCGATTTCTGCGTCGTCAAGGTCATCGGGCGAGTTGGGGTCCAGCAACCCACCCTGTATGGTGGTCTGAAAACTTCCGCTGTGGATGGAGTCGGTGCTGATGCCACGGGTGGACTCAAAGGCATCGGGCGTTTCCCACTCCAGGGCGAGCAAGGTCACGTTGTCACTGCCCGCCCCGGCTTTGCGCAGCGCCCGCTCCGCCAACTCGGGCACCGCCTGAGAAACGGGGTGGGCAGCCATGTGCGCCACGATTTCCTGGTCGGTGATCACGCTCCACAGCCCATCGGAACACAGCAACACCTTGTCGCCTTGCTGCAAGGCCACCGAGGGCGACATGTCAAAGATAGGCCGCTGGGGCGAACCCAAGCATGTGAACAACACGTTGCGGTTGATGGGGCCAGGGCGCAACGTCATGTGCGAGCTTTGCTCGGCAAAGGAATGGTCGCGGGTACGGGTCACCAACTGGCCATCTCTGATCAGGTACAGGCGCGAATCGCCGCAATGCACCCAATGCAAGCGCCCATCCTCCACCACCGCCGACACCAGTGTGGTCCGCGGGCTGTCAAGCAGGCCTTTGTCGGCGGCGTAGCGCAGAATCTGGTGGTGAGCCGACATCAGAGAAGACGACAAAAACTCGGGCACATCGGTCACGGTCGGCTTGGCAGCCTTTTGAAAACACGCCGACACCGTTTGCAGAGCCAACTGAGCAGCCACCTCGCCATCCGGGTGGCCACCCATGCCATCGGCCAGCACAAAGAGGCCCGATTCGCGCGTGTAGCAGTAGCCCATGCGGTCCTCGTTCTGAGCCCGCCCTCCCCGACGACTCACCTGAAAGACCGAGAACTTCATCGCTTGGCCAGCTTCCCTGTGTCGGCCTTGGCTTTGCCGACTTTGCTTTCAACGCCCAGCAGATTGTCAAACTGCAAGCGCATGCGCTCGGCGACCGTCAGTTTGGTGTAGCTGCGCTCGGTCTCTCGGCTCAGCTCCTTTTGCAAAGCAAACACCGACTGCGGCCTCGACAACGGGTCAAGGGCCATGCACCACTCCACCACTTCAATCAGGTTGTCGGAATACACCCCACGCAACCGCGACAAGGCCAACGAGAGGCGGTCTTTTTCCTGGCGCTGGGGCGCGTCGTTGGGTGGATAGCCCTGCATGCACGCATAGATACACGCACCAATGGCGTAGATATCCGTCCAGGGCCCCATACCAGAGTCGCGGCGGTACATCTCGGGCGCGGCAAACCCAGGGGTGTACATCGGGCGGATGAAGCTGCCCTCTTTGTTCAACACCTCGCGGGCAGCTCCAAAGTCGATCAAAACCGCACGGTTGTCATCGGTCACAAAAATATTGGCAGGCTTGATGTCCAAGTGCAGCATCTTGTGCTGATGAACAATGCGCAGACCGCGCAGCACCTCATCAAACAGCGACCGGATGGTGGACTCGCGGAACACCTTTTGCTTCTTCAAGTCCCGAGCAGTGATGATGAAGTCCTGGAGCGAAGCGCCCTCCAGGTAGTTCATCACCATGTACACCGTGTCGTTTTCCCGGAAGAAATTCAGCACACTCACCACCGACGCATGGGAAATTTGCGCCAGCGCCCTGCCCTCCTCGAAAAAGCTCTTCAGCCCAAGTCGGTACAGCGACAATTTTTCCGGCTGGACCTGCGGCAACAGCTCGCCAGGCGCACGCGACGCAAGGGAGGCCGGGAGGTATTCCTTGATGGCGACCTGCTGCCCCTGGGCATCAAGCGCCAGGTACACGACACCAAAACCACCTGCCGCCAATTTGCGGACAACCCGATACCCACCGATGGCCGTATCGGGTGGGAGCGATGAGGGTTTAACCTTTGACATAATCCTGCGATGCCCAAGATGTGGATGACTGGGCCAGATTTCACCCCAAGGGAGACAGCCGATGGCAGTTTACAGCATGACCGGTTACGCCACCCTTCAAAGCGGAGTCGCCCAGGGCGAGGTACCGGGAGCTCCATCACTGGGCATCGAAATCCGCGCGGTCAACAGCAGATTCTTGGACCTGACCTTCAAGCTTTCAGAAGAGTTGCGCAGCACCGAGCCTGCGGTGCGTGAGCTGCTGACCAAAGCGCTGCGGCGTGGCAAATTGGAGATCAGGGCATGGGTTGAAGGGCGGAGCGACCACCACCTTCGGCAACCCACCACCAGCGAGCTCCAGCGTCTCATCTCTATTCAAGACGCGGTACGGGCCTGGCTGCCCACCGCTGCGCCTTTGTCGGTGGCTGACACCATCGCCTTGGCAAGCCGCCCCGCCAACCTTGCCATCACCGGCCTGCAAGAGGCCATGCTGGAGCTCAGCGCGAAGGCAATCGACGCCCTCAAGGAGTCGCGCGCCCGCGAAGGAGGCCGACTCGCGGCGATGCTTGTGGGTCACACCCGCCAATTGCGCGAGCTGGCGCAGACCGCTTCCCCAATGATTCCTCGGCTGGTCGAGCAGCAGCGCTTGCGGTTCATGGAGCGCTGGAACGAGGCGCTTGGCGCCTCAACCGCCCCAAGCGACTCTCAGGCTGCGCAGGACCGAGCCCTGTCAGAGGCCACGGCATTTGCCATTCGCATCGACGTGGCAGAGGAGCTGACGCGCCTGAGCTCTCACCTTGAAGAAATAGAGCGCTTACTGGCCCAAGGTGGCGAGCTGGGCAAACGGCTGGACTTCCTGATCCAGGAGCTGCACCGGGAAGCCAACACCCTGGGTTCCAAGTCCTCCAGCCTGGAACTCACCCGGGTGTCGGTGGACATGAAAGTGCTCATTGAGCAAATGCGAGAACAGGTGCAAAACCTCGAATGACAGCCGCTACCCACCACCCCACCATGGAATATTCAGGCAACCTGTTCGTTGTGGCCGCTCCCAGCGGTGCTGGTAAGTCCAGTCTCGTCAACGCCTTGATGGAAGTGGACGCCAAACTCGCCCACTCTGTGTCCCACACCACCAGGGCACCCCGCGGCCAGGAGGTCCATGGCCGCGAGTACTACTTTGCCTCCGACGCGCAGTTCGACCAGATGGTGGCACAAGGTGCCTTTTTGGAATGGGCACAGGTCCACGGCAACCGCTACGGCACCTCGCGCCATGCCATCGAAGACCGCATCCGCCAAGGCCACGACATCATTCTGGAAATAGACTATCAAGGTGCTTTGCAGGTCAAAAAGCTGTTTCCGACCGCCTCACTGATTTTTGTGCTGCCGCCCAGTTGGGAAGAGCTCCGGTCCCGCCTGCAGCGCCGCGGCGAGGACTCTCCGGAAGTCATCGAGGCACGCATCCGAAACGCTGCCCAGGAGGTCATACAAGTACCCCGGTTTGACTTCGTTATAATTAACGAGCGTTTTGAGTCCGCGCTGTTTGACCTGAAATCCATCGTTCACGCTCAACGACTCAAGTACAGCGCACAGCGCAATGCCAAAACAGATGTGTTTTCGGCGCTGAGCATCCCCTGAAAAACCCCACCGACTGTACCCATGGCCCGCATCACTGTTGAAGACTGCCTAGAAAAAATACCCAACCGTTTTGAGTTGGTGTTGGCCGCCACCTACCGCGCACGGATGCTGAGCCAGGGCCACACTGCCCGTGTCGAAAGCAAAAACAAGCCAGGTGTTACTGCACTGCGTGAGATCGCTGAGGGCAAGGTCGGCATAGAAATGCTCAAAAAGGTGCCTACCTGATACCTAGGTGGCCCAGCAACACACCGAACAAGCACCCTTTGGGTGCTTTTTTGTTGCCTGTGCGGGCACCACGGAGCCTGGAGGTCATCGGATACCACGCTAAAGTATGAGCATGACCCGCTCATCCCCGTATCACGCCAGTTCTTCAAGTGCCGCTGACAATGCAGCGGCAGCCAGTTTTGCCCAACTGATGGCAAAACTGGATTACCTGTGCGCGACCGATCTGGAGCAGGTTCGCCTGGCGTTTCGGTTTGCAGATGAAGCCCACCTCGGGCAGCTCAGGAAAAATGGCGACCCGTACATTACCCACCCGATTGCGGTAGCGATGCAGTGTGCCGAGTGGCGCCTGGATGCACACGCGCTGATGGCAGCCTTGATGCACGATGCCATGGAGGACTGCGGCGTCACCAAAGAGGAACTGATTGAGCGCTTCGGCTCGCCGGTTGCAGAACTGGTCGATGGCCTGACCAAGCTGGAGAAACTGGAGTTTGACACCCGGGAGCAAAACCAGGCAGAGTCTTTTCGAAAAATGTTGCTGGCTATGGCGCGCGACGTTCGGGTCATTCTGATCAAGCTCGCAGACCGGACCCACAACATGCGCACCATGGGGGATATGCCGCGCAACAAATGGGACCGAATATCTCGCGAAACGCTGGAAATCTATGCACCCATTGCCCACCGCCTGGGCCTGAACGTGACATTCAGAGAGCTGCAAGACCTGTGCTTTCAGTTTTTGTACCCCTGGCGCTACACCACGCTGGCCAAGGCTGTACAAAGGTCACGCTCGAAACGCAAAGACCTCATCCACCGCGTACAAGGCGAGGTCGATGTCACACTCGCCAAACACGGTTTATCTGCGGTGGTGCACGGGCGAGAAAAAACGCTTTTCTCCATCTATAAAAAAATGGTGGACAAACACCTGAGCTTTGCCCAGGTGACTGACCTGTATGGGTTTCGGGTGGTAGTGGACGATTTGATGCAGTGTTACACCGCGCTCGGTGCGCTGCACCAGCTGTACAAACCCATGCCCGGCAAGTTCAAGGACTACATTGCCATTCCCAAGGTCAACGGTTACCAGTCTCTGCACACCACGCTCGTTGGCCCCGTAGGGACAGCGGTGGAGTTTCAACTTCGGACACACGCCATGGACGTCGTGGCCGAGTCTGGGGTTGCTGCGCACTGGCTGTACAAAGCGTCGGCCCCCGAAAGCGACGCCGCGAATCGCCTGGGCACCCAGTGGTTGCAGTCTTTGCTGGACATTCAAAGCGAAACCAAAGATGCGGCCGAGTTCTGGGACCACATCAAAATTGATCTGTTTCCGGAGGCGGTTTACGTTTTCACCCCTAAAAACAAAATCATGTCGATGCCTCGCGGCGCCACCGTCATCGATTTTGCCTATGCCATACACAGCGACATAGGCAACCGAACCGTTTCAGCGATTGTCAATGGCGAGCAAGTGCCCTTGCGCACCGAGCTCCAGAACGGAGACGTCGTTGAGATTGTCACTGCCAACATACAACAGCCCAATCCTGCCTGGCTGAGCTTTGTGCGCACCGGCAAGGCCCGCTCAAAGATTCGGCACTTCTTAAAAACCATGGCCTACGACGAATCGTATGCATTGGGTGAAAAAATGTTGCAGCAGGCACTCCGGATCGAAGGTATTGCCCAAATCCCTCCGGAGAATGAAGCCCACCAAGCGGTATGGGACAAGTTGCTGAGGTCCAACGGCAACCGAAGCAAACAGGAACTGCTGGCAGACATTGGTATGGGCAAGCGCATCGCCAGTATCGTCAGCAAAAAAATGGCCATGCTGCTGTCCGAGCAAGGCATCAAGGCCGACGTCGTCCTCATCAGCCAGGAGCGGTATTCACCGCAGCAAGAAACCATCAGCCAAGGCGTGGTTACCCTGGATGGGAGCGAGGGAAGCTCTGTGCAGTATGCGCCGTGCTGCCACCCCATACCCGGCGACCGCATCATCGGCTATTTGGGGCGAGGTGAAGGCTTGGTGATCCACACGGAAGACTGCCCCACAGGCCGCAAATTGCTCTACAAAGACAGTGAGCGGTTCCTGGAGGTAGAGTGGGCCGACGAGACCAGCCGCTCGTTCGACGTAGGGGTCTGGGTTCGGGTTGAAAATGGCAAAGGCGTATTGGCCCGCGTAGCGTCTGCGCTGGCAGTCGCTGAGGCCGACATCACGCATGTGGACATGAGCGAGGAGAGGGTGAACCACACCACAGAGCTGAAATTCACCATCTCCGTCCGTGACAGGGTCCATCTGGCAGCCATCCTGCGCTCTTTGAAGCGGACCCGGTCCGTCGTCAAGGCATGGCGAATGGGGGCGACCAAAACCAAGCATCACCCGTAATGAACGCCCAGAACTTCCACCCGCTCCGTGCCCGACGGCGTAGATAGCCAAACCTCATCTCCCACTGAACGACGCAGCAGCGAACGCGCAACCGGTGACACCCAGGTAACCTCGTTCTTGGCGCTGTCTGCCTCATCGGTGCCCAGCACACGAATAGACACCTCCTCCCCCGATTCGCGCAGGTAGGTCACGTAAGCGCCGAAAAAAATGGTGTCTTTTCCGCGGTGCACCGTGGGATCAACAATTTCAGCAATCTCCAGGCGCTTCATTAAAAAACGGATCCGCCTGTCGATCTCGCGCAAGCGCTTTTTGCCGTACAGGTAGTCCCCGTTTTCAGAGCGGTCCCCATTGCTGGCTGCCCAATGGACCACCTCAACAACTTTGGGCCGCTCGCAGTCCATCAGATCGAGCAATTCCGACTTGAGTCGGTCGTAGCCTTGTCGGGTGATGTAATTGCGCTGCTCCATCATGCATGTGCCCTTTGAAAACCAAAAAAGCCTGCAAGTAAACTTGCAGGCTTTTGATTGGTGCGGCTGGCAGGAATCGAACCCACGACCCCTTGGTTCGTAGCCAAGTACTCTATCCAGCTGAGCTACAGCCGCTAAGCCACTATTGTAACACGTAGTTGGCAACTCTTTGGTAGGGCGTGAGTGACTTGAACACTCGACCAAAGGATTATGAGAAAAAATTTTCGTGCATGTTAGCGAACAGCGATGAACAAGCCCGAACAAGCTTATTCATACAGGCCGTGCTTTCTTTGCTGCGCTTTTGTTCGCACTGGTTCACAATGGTTCGTTGCCATTCGGCCAAAAACCGTAACCAAACCGTAACCAGAACAGACCAAAGGACTTGTATGCCGGTGAAAAAAACCCACGGGATGACCATCAACGAGGCACCTCCGGGCAAGTTCATCAAGCTGGAGCGCGTCAATCCGTGCGGCACGCTGGAGGTCCGCAAGCTGACGGTGGGGGCGCAGTTCTACTGGCGCACCGAGCTGGACCAAAAAACCCTCCGTGTACCCGTTGGCCTATACGACTCGGGTGCCCCGCCCAAAAGCCTGGCACCCACGTCGAAGGGCTACTCCGTGGCCGCCGCACTTCGCAAAGCTGAAACCATTGCCGAGGTCCACAAAGCCCACTTGCCCGCCGGTGGGTGGCCATCTGTCCTGGCCACGGAGGAGGAGGTTCGCCAGCGGGCGCGCGCTGCTGCGGTGGAGGCAAAAAAGCAGACCCTCCACTGCCTGCTGTTGGACTACTGCGCCCACCTGGAGGCCCTGGGCCGCACCTCCCATGCCAACGCACGCTCCCTGTTCAAGAATCACGTTTTCGAGGCGTGGCCAGCCATTGCTGCAACTCCCGCCAACGAGGTGACGGGCGAGCAAATCAGCGACATGATGCGCCGCTGCCTGGAGCTGGGCCTGACTCGCACGGGTAACAAGCTGCGAAGCTTCATTCGTGCAGCCTATGGGGTGGCCAAGGCCGCCAGGTCGAAAGCATCGGTGCCGGTGCGCTTCAAGGCATACGCCGTGACCCAGAACCCGGCAGACGACACCGTGCCCGACGACGACCAGAACCGGGCCGACAAAAACCCCCTGAGCCTGGCTGACATGCGGCTGTACTGGCAGACCATCCGTGATGAACCCGGCCTGCCTGCCGCCGTGTGCCGGGTGCATCTGTTGCTGGGTGGGCAGCGAATTGCTCAGTTGCTGCGCCTGAAAACAGCCGACATTGGTCCTGAGATGATCGTGATCTATGACGGCAAGGGACGGCCAGGCTCCCCTCCCCGTCCGCACGCCGTACCCCTCCCGCCCCTGGCCAAGTCTGCGCTGGCCGAGTGCAGCACCGGGGGCACTTACGCATTCTCGACGGACGGGGGCGACACCCCTATTTACAACACCACGCTTGCCGGCTGGGCCTGCGACTTTGGCAAGAGGGCGGGCATCGAGGGCTTCAAGGCAAAGCGCCTGCGCAGTGGCGTGGAGACAGCCCTGGCATCGGCCAAGGTGTCGCGTGAGGTGCGCGGCCATTTGCAAAGCCACGGCATCACCGGGGTGCAGGCGAAGCACTACGACGCCTACGACTACCTGGCCGAAAAGCGCCAGGCGCTGGAAACCCTGTTTCGACTTCTGGCACGACCCGGCACGGGAAAAAACGTTTCCTCAATTTGAGGGGACGGCGAAAATACATTTCTACTATCAGGCACGTTTATTGCGGGTTGCATAAAACATGCCATCCAAAATCACGGACATCAGATAGCTTTTATCTATTTTGCTAGTAACCTTGCCCGACCCAACCAGGAAGCGCCCAAGGTGGTCGCCATTGCCAGCCGCAAACGCGCCGTGCAATAATCCGCCCAAGCCGAAAGGCCCGGTGCTTCAAAACACCTTTGATACAGCGGTTGCTGACCCCCACCGAGAGCGGGGTTTTGTCACGTCCTGAATTTGTGGCTATCGGAAATCCGATGGCCATTACCGGCTCAATTTTGAGCTGGTTGATTTTTGGGCGGGATGGGTCTGTCCGCAAGGCTGGCCGCACGGCTGTATCCGTGTTTTGAACATCCCGTCCACCCGCATTGCTTCAAAACAGTGTTGGTGGGTTTGAAGTCTCATACAGGAGCCTTGCCCATGTCCATGGTCATCCCCATGGCCAGCCGCCGCGCTGTGCCGACCACCCCCGCCCCAACCACCAACGAGCTGCACCTGATCCAGTTGCACGCCCAAGCCTGCAACGGCCTGCATGCCGCGTTGCACCACTTGCGTGACCCGCAAGCCACAGAGGCCACCATGTGGGCTCAGGCCATCGCCCGCACCCAGCGGGCACTGACCGCGATGAAGCGGGCCAGCGCAGATTTGCGTCAAGTGGTGGGGGGCTGAGCCATGCGTTTTGAACACAGCATGCGCGGCCAGACCGTGACCATCAACTACGGCACCACACCGCAAGGCCCGTTCATTTGGGTTGACTTGGAGGATGGAAGCCCGGCACTTGATCTGACGCCAGAAGAGCAAACGGAAACATGCCGCCTGGCCAAACAACACGACGCACAGCAACAACAGGCGATAGGTTCTGACCAGGTGGTCACGCCTTTGGTTGCTGAGTTCGTTCATTTTGTGCTGCGTCAGGTGCGGCACCTGCCCGAGTCCGAGCGTGCCGACAAGCTGCGGGCGGTTGCAGATGCCCTGCGGGAGGAGTCGCCCAACATGAAGGAGCGAGTCGCAGACTTGCTGTTTCCGCAAGGGGGTGCAGCATGAGCACAAAGCCCACTTTCGAGATCGAACTTGAACTTCATGTTTACCCGGTGCTGCACCTGGCACGCATGGCTGTTGTGCTGGAAAGGATGCTGGCAGATATTGATGTTGCTCGGAGGATTCACCCTGAACTTGATGAGAGGCTGAAGAGCCATGGATGTATTACAGACTACGGCTGTGACATAGCCGATCAGGTTGATACGGCCATGCTGGGCGCTGTTGATTTGCTGAAGGCCCACCAGGATGGCCCCGTTTTTGTGGTGGCTCCTAAAGGTGGTGCGGCATGAGCGATCAATCAGACCCCGTCTGGTCACTTGCTGAGCAACTGGCGAATAGGCTGCAAGTGATCGAAATCCTGACCAGCCTTTTTCCGCGCCTCAACCTGGGTGCGGAGTTGGAGGCGTGCGAAATCAGCGCCCTGATGAACCACCTGAACGAGCTGGTTTCAGATGCCCACCGAGAGGCATTGGCCATCATGAAGCGCGATAGAGACCGGTGCCACCACCGTTGAAAAAGTTGTGCAAGGTTTGCCTTCCTTTGCACACCTCGCCCGCTTCAATGCCCCTGTGACCTGCGCAGACGTTCGCAGCCGTTCACGGAGCATTGAAAAGCGAGATTTCAGACCACCTGAAAAGGTTGTCTCAGTTTTGCTGTAAATGGCACACCTCGCCCGCTTCAATACCCCTGTGACCTGCATAGACGTTCGCAGCCGTTCACAGAACGCCAAAAAGGCAGAAAGGGTTTTTTATGCAACCGACAGAGCACACGGACATTGATCCGTTGTTATCCGAGAAGCTGGTGATGCACATCACCGGCAAAAAACGCACATCCATTCATATGGCAATGAAGGCGGGTGACTTCCCCTTGCCCATCAAAACGGGCAAGCGAGCCGTGGCCTGGAAAACCAGCGCCATCAAGCAATGGATCGACTCCCGCCCCGTTGCTGCGCGTGGTGGCTGCAATGCCTGAAACCCCAAGAAAAAAGCCGCTGGGTGTTGACGCACCTGCAGCGGCTTGGAGAACCAATATGCAAGACAAGACTGTACAGAAAACGCCTGACATTTACAAGCCATCCAGCAAAGAGCGCCAAACACTGGGGGCCGAATTTGCCCTTTTTGGCCTTGAGCTGACCCGGTCCATTCGTGCTGATGATGGAGTCATCACGTACATGGTGCGGCGACACGCCGCCGCGCGCTTCTTTTCGTGTTGGAGTGACATCTTGGCCTACCGTGCCAGCCTGGGGGGTAAGCCATGAACACCTTGCATGATGCAATGGCCGCCGTGGGCCTTACCCCGCACACCCCACCGCCGCCTGTGGCTGACGGCAAGTTACAGCGCTTTCGGGTCGCGGGCGACAAGGCGGGCAGCAAAAACGGCTGGGTGATTGAACACACGCACCCCGTGCGCATGGCGGTGTTCGGTAGTTGGAAAACCGGCGAGCAACACACCTGGCGCGAAGCCAGTATCACCCCCACCACACCAGCGCAACGGGCCGAGATTCAGCACCAGTTGGCAGAGGCCAAGCGCAAGCGTGATGCCGAGCTGTTCGAGGTGCAATGCCAGGCGCAAGACAAGGCCGCGAAACTTTGGAAACGTGCCCGGCCTGCCGACAACCACATGCCGTACCTGGTGCGCAAGCGTGTAGGGGCATACGGCATCCGCCGCCTGAATCACATGCTGCTGATACCTGCCCGCGACGTCAATGGCGTGCTGCGAACCCTCCAGTTCATCGGGCCTGATGGCTCCAAACGATTCCTGACCGGTGGTCGCATTGCGGGCTGCTACTGCGCCATTGGGCAGCCCGTTGACAGTCTGCTGGTGGCTGAGGGGTACGCCACTGGAGCGACACTTTTTGCGGCGACTGGTCGAGCGGTGGCCGTGTGCTTTTCGGCGGGAAATATGCTGGCCGTGGCGCGCGATTTGCGGGCGAAGTTTCCTGACTTGCGCATGATCATGTGTGCAGATGATGACTTTGCCACCCCTGGCAACCCTGGACTGACCGCCGCCAACAAAGCCGCACAGGCCGTGGGTGGCGTGGTGGCCGTGCCCCGCTTCGAGGGGGTGCGCCATGCTTGAGGCCCTATCGAACTCAGGATTCAGCGAGCCGCTGACCGACTTCAACGACGTGGCCGCCATCGGTGGCTTTGAGGCTGTTCGCCACCAGGTGGAGGCCGCTGATGCCGCCTTTGACCAGGAGCCGGAGCCGGAGCGCAAACCACCTGGACAGACGGAGCCAGAATGGCCCGAACCCATGGTGCCCGGTGTGTTGCGCACGCCTGACATTCCCGCCGCCATCCTGCCCGGTGCCTGGGGCGACATGGTGGCAGCGGTGGCCAGGAGCACCCAAACCCCCAAAGCAATCAGCGTGCTGTGCGCCTTGGGTGTGCTGGGCACACTACTACAGCGGCGGTTCGAGGTGGACTGTGGCACGCACACCGAGCCGTTGCCCATATGGGGGGCGTCTGTCTCGCCATCTGGCACACGCAAAACGGCTGTTGCTGGTGCGTTTCAGCGCCCATTGCTGGACTGGGAGAAGCGCCGAGCCGATGCCATGAGGCGCGAGATTGCCCGCAACAGCGCTGTTCGTGATACCTCTCTGAAGCGCATCGAGTCATTGAAGCTGCAGGCTGGCAAGGCCAAGCCCGAGGACCTGGAAGCCATCCGAAACGACATCGAAAACGAGCTGCTCAACATGCCCGATGAGGTGCGTGCGCCGATGCTGTTTGTTGAGGATGTGACACCTGAAACCATGCAAAAGCTTCTGGCTGAGCAGGGCGGGCGCATGGGCGTGCTGAGCGACGAGCCGGGCCTGTTCCGCATCCTTGGCGGGCTGTACAGCGGTGGCGGTGGTGCCAGCCTTGAGGTGTTCCTGAAGGGCCATGCGGGCTCTTCACTGAAGGTGCACCGCGCTGCACGCTCGGTGTTTGTGGACCGGCCAGCCGTCAGCATGAGCTTGATGGTGCAGCCTGACCTGATGGCCGACCTGGCGGGTTCCAACCAGTTCAGGGCATCCGGCCTGATGGCGCGGTTTCTGTGGGCCGTGCCCGTCACCAACGTGGGAAAGCGCGACGTCTATGAGCGCTACCGCATACCCAACGAGGTGCGCGACGCCTACAACGCCGCCGTGCTGTCCATGCTGGAGGGCTACCCACCCGAGCCGGGCGAGCCTGACAAGCCCATGACCCTGCGCCTGGATGACTGCGCCGAGGAACTGTGGCTGGACTTCAGCCAGGAGATTGAGGACCAACAGGGCGAGGGCGGGCCGCTTGATGGAATACGCGACTGGACCAGCAAGCTGCCCGGTTCGGTGGCGCGGGTGGCTGCGCTGCTGGAGTTGGCAGCGGGTGGCCTGGGGCGCGACACCGTGCGCGTAGATGCCATGCACCAGGCCATCACGTTGGCCCGGCTGCTGATACCCCACACCAAGGCCGCCTTCAACCTGCTGGGGGCCGATGCGCTGGAGTCTGACGCCATCGCCGTGCTGAAGTGGGTGCGCGGCAACGGGCTGGAGGAGTTCACCCAGCGCGAGGCGCAGAAGGGCATGGAAGCGCGGTTTAGGTCCGTGGACAAGCTGAAACGCGCCATCGACAAACTGAAGGATATGGACTGTGTGCGGGTCACCAAGCGTCGCAACAAGGGCACGAACAAACCAACTGTGGTGGTTGAGGTGAACCCGGCCATATTGTCGTGAATTTCCTATTGTCGTAAGAAGTGAATTAGACCTTTTATTTATTTATATCAATGACTTACATCAGCAAACATCTACCCCTATCGACAATAGACAATAAGGACAATAAGAACCGATGCGGGTACTTTTTGTCCGGCAGTGGTTGTTCTGAAGTCGGTGGCTTGCGTTGCTTATTGTCTTTATTGTCGACTGTCGATAGGGGTAAGAGTGTGTGGCGCTGGTGTGCCAGCGGCTGCGCACTTGGTGTGCTGGCTCCCGTCATTGGGTCCTTCTGGGCCGCTGCCAGCGCGGGTAATTCGAACCGCGTGTTCGGACTGTTGCCCGTGTTGCCTAAGGGGGTTAAGTTAAGTTTCATGCCTGATGTATGGGGAGGTGCAGTCTGATGGCCACAAACCCAACCTGGTGGCACCACCAGGAGCCCATCATTGACCCGTTGCAGGCCCTGCGCGTGGCAGCCGAATGCCTGGAGTCTGGCCAGCCCGTGCCCCTGCCCGAAGGCCGTTTGGTGGCAAAAGCCCTGCGCCAATACCTGGACGGCAAAAAAGACATCACCGCAAACCTGGGCCTGCGCCCCCGTGCCGGTGGCCGCCACGAAGACCCGCTCGTTCTGGAGCGCACCCACGAACGTAACCAGCACATCCGCGCCGCCTACGACAGCCACCCTGGGCAGACCCAGACCGCCAAAGCTGAAGGCGTGGCCCAACTTCTGCACGCCCCTGAACTACCCCAGCAAATCACCGAGGCTGACGTGTTTGCCTACGTCCTGAAGCTGCGCCGCGACTTTGGTAGCGACCTGCCCACATCGGCCCGCCAAGTGCTTCGCATTGCCCAAGGCGACACCCTGGCCGCCAAACGAAAAACCGGCAAGCCCTGACGCCATCGGCTGGGATTCTGTCAATGGGCCGGTGCGCCGCACCATCGGTTCATCAACAGGAGCCCACCCACATGCAAACCCCCTTCCTTCATATTGACGACGCTGGCGCGTCCATCCTGCACCAGCCCCCAGCGGGTATTGAGCGCCCCGACATTCAACCTGGCAGCCCCCTGCGCGTGGCGGTCTATCACGATCTGACCATCGAGCTGCGCGGACCAGGCTCAGTCACGAAAACCCAACTGACACCCGATGCAGTGTGTGGGCTGATCGGCCTGCTGAATTTCGTCCTGCGCGACCACCTTCACTACAAAAAGGTGCACTGATGTCAACCCTGCACCGAACCATCCAGTTCGACCGGGTTGATCCCGTCACTGCTCCCGATGCGCTCATCCCCGCCACCATTGCCACCGCCACGCCAGTGATGCGCCACGGCGTGGGCGAGGTGCTGGACTGCACCGCTTCGGGCGTTGACCTGGCACGCGCGCCCCTGCCGCTCATCGTTGCCCACGAATCCAACCGCCTGGCCGTTGGCCTGGTTGAACAGATCCGCGCCATGGGTGACCGCGTGGTGGGCATGGTGCGCTTTGCCACCAGCCCCGAAGCCCAACAAATCCGCGCCGACGTGCTGGCCGGCATTCACCAAGGCCTGTCCGTCGGCTACCGCCATCTGGACGAAGGCACGCCCGTTCAAGGCGGTGTGGCCTACCGCTGGCAACCCCACGAAGTCAGCATCGTTCCTGTTCCCGCTGACCCCCAATCTGGTTTTTTCCGCAATCTTTCTGGAGCCTCCACCATGCCCACCACCATGATTAAAGGCAGCGATGCTGCCGCCATTCTCAAACTGTGCCGCGAGCGCGGCATTGAAACCCACGCCGATGACCTGTTGGAGCGCGGCTTGACCCTTGACCAGGCCAAGGCCGAAATTCTCAACATCCTGGCCAACCATGACCAACGCTCTGGCGGTCACCTGAACGTTCGCCCGCACACCTCTACCGACAGCGCCCGCGAACGTGACCTGATCATCAACTCACTGGCTGCCCGCATGGGGGCCAACGTGACAGGCGAAGTGATCCGCTCCGAGGACTGCGTATCGCTGGCCGTTCGTTCACTGCAACTGGCGGGTCAGTCCGTCAGCCGCCACGACAACCGTGATGCCATCATTCGCCGCTCCCTGACAACGGGCGATTTCCCGCACCTGCTGGGGGCTGCCGTGGGCCGTGTGCTTCACCAGGCATACACGGATTCGCCCGCAGCCCTGAAGACCGTTTCACGCAAAGCCAACTTGCCCAATTTCCGTGATCGGCGCGTTGTGCGCATGGGAAGTGCGCCATCTCTGGAAAAAGTCAACGAACATGGTGAGTTTCGATATGGTGCCGTAACGGATGCATCCAACACCTGGAAGCTGACCACATATGGACGCATCGTCAACCTGACCCGTCAGGCGATGGTGAATGACGATCTGGGCGGGTTCTCTGACCTGATCACCAAGTTCGGACAAGCAGCCTCACGCCGTGAAGCCGACGAGCTGGTATCGGTGCTGACCGTCAGCCCAGAGGTTGACGGCGCCCCCCTGTTCCATGCCGACCGTTCGAGCCTGATCACCGATGCGCTGTCGGTTGCTGGCCTGGCCGCTGCCGTGAACAAGCTGCGCATGCAAAAAGAGCTTGACGGCGGGTTTGTGCTTCAGTCGCCCGGAGCCATCGTGGTGCCCGCTGCGCTGGAAATGACAGCCCTGCAACTGGTGGCCGCATTCACGCCAGCGCAAGCGAGTGCAGTGCAGCCATTTCAGTTGGGCGTGGTGGTTGAACCCCGCTTGGACGCGATCAGCACCACCGACTGGTATTTGGTGGCCACCAATCAAAGCGCGTTCGAGCATGGTTACCTTGACGGTGCCGAGGGCGTGCAAATCGAACAAGAGCAAGGTTTCGAGGTTGACGGACTGTCCATCAAAGCCCGCCTCGACTTCGGTTGCGGCTGGGGCTCGCCAGTTGGCTGGGTCAAAGCCGACGTGACCTGATGTAAAGAGCACGGGACGCAAGCCGAGGTGGAATTCGGTTTGCAGTGTTTGAGGGCGAGACGGATTCCATAGCCCCAAACTCCCAACCCATGGAGTTCACCGCCAGCCCCGCGCGTTGTGGCATGTGGGCAACCAAGGTGGCGGACGTGTCAACCTTTCGTGACGCTGTGATCCTTGGACCCAATTTCAGGCAGCTGCAATAGGCCGCACCTGGTACCCCTGGCTGTGGTTTTTTTGTGGTGGCCACAGCGGTTGTGCAACGTGTGGCGGGGGTGGCACCCTGACCACGACCGAGCCGCCCGACAAAAGCCCCCGCTGTGGGGCTTTTTTCTTGCCTGTTGAAGTGACGTGGAGAACGAGGTGGTGAATCGCTATGCTGGAAAACCAACCCGTAACCAAACCGTAACCATGAAAAAAGCCCGCTATCTTTTAAATAGTGGGCTTTCCTTTGCTGTATTGGTAGGGCGTGAGTGACTTGAACACTCGACCAAAGGATTATGAGTCCTCTGCTCTGACCAACTGAGCTAACGCCCCCTCAGCTTCAATTGTACCGGGCTACTTGGACTGGCTGAGCGCGTTGCCAAGAAGCTTGGATGTGATGTCCACGATCTCGATCATCTTGTCATATGGCATGCGCTGCGGACCGATCACACCAAGGGTGCCCACCACTGTGCCGTCCACCTCATAGGGCGCTGACACAATGGCCATGTCCTGAACAGGAACCAGATGCCCTTCACCACCGATGTAGATACGAACACCTTGCGCCGTGTCAGACACCTCCAGCAGCCCCATCAGCTGGGTTTTCTGTTCAAACAGATCGAACAGCTTGCGTAAGTTGCCCAAGTTTCCAGAAAAATCGCTCACGGACAGCAGGTTGCGCTCGCCCGAAATCACCACCTCGTCTTTGGCCTCCATGGCCTGCACGCCTGCATCGACCGCCAGCTTCATGAGGTCGGCGATTTCTGCACGCAGGTCGTCGACCTCTGCGCGCAAACGCTCCCGCACGGCATTGAGTGGTTGGCCGGAAAAATGGGCATTGAGGTAATTGGCAGCCTCGATCAGCTGGCTCTGCGTCGGCCCCTTGTCCAGGTGGATGACGCGATTTTGGACATCCCCATCGGGCGCCACGATGATCACCAACACCCGGTGCTCGGACAGACTCAGGAATTCAATGTGCTTGAAAACCGATGCCCGCTTGGGTGCCATCACAACGCCCACAAACTGCGACAGGCTGGACAGATGCTGTGCCGCATTGGCAATGACACGCTGCGGCTGGTCTGCTGCAATCGGAGAACTTATGAGGCCACCTCCCTCCGCGAGGGAACCGCGACGAACCGTCAGCATGGTGTCCACAAACAGGCGATATCCCTTGGGTGTCGGTACACGCCCCGCCGATGTGTGGGGACTGGCGATCAAGCCCAGGTCCTCAAGGTCGCTCATGACGTTTCGGATGGTGGCTGGCGACAGGTCCAAACCCGCTGCCTTGGACAGCGTGCGAGAACCCACTGGCTGCCCATCGGCGATGTATCGCTCCACCAACGCACGCAAAAGCAATTTGGAACGGCTATCTAGCATGTCAGGGTCTGAAACTCGGGCATCGTGCCCGGTGGGTTAAGGGTTTCACTCACGGCAACTGGTACCTCGGTGTGGGGTTTGCAACTGTAATCTGCACCAGGGCTTCGCTGAGCGGTGCCATTGTCCGCAAAGGCGTCGGCGGGCAGGCACCGGGCTATAGTAAGAGGATCATGCTCCAGAATACTTCCGCTGCGCCCCCACCTCAACCGACTGGGTTTTCCGGCATGGCCGAGGTGACGCAGTTTCGGCATGTGGCCATTGTGGGCAAGTACCAATCGATAGGTTCCAAATCGGCACTGGACGAAATCGCCCATTTCTTGCACGCGCAAGGTTGCGAGGTGGCACTGGAACAAGACACCGCCTTGAACACAGGACTGAGCCACTACCAGTCCCTGACCATTGATGAGGTGGGCGCCGAATGCGATTTGGCGTTGGTTGTTGGCGGCGATGGCACGATGCTGGGGGTCGGTCGGCAATTGGCTCGTTATGACGTGCCGGTGATTGGCATCAACCAAGGTCGCCTGGGCTTCATGACCGACGTGCCTTTTGAAGACTATCCCACCACCTTGGCCGGCATGCTGCGCGGCCATTACGAGGAAGACCCCCGCACGCTCATGCAAGCCAGCGTTTGGCGAGATGGTGCTTGCATTTTTGCCACGCTGGCAATGAATGACGTGGTCGTCAACCGGGCATCGGCCGGCATGATCGAGCTGAGCATCGATGTTGGGGGGCGCTTTGTGGCCCGGCAGCGTGCCGACGGTCTGATCATTGCCACCCCCACCGGGTCAACCGCCTACGCGCTGTCAGCGGGTGGCCCGTTGCTTCACCCCGCCATTGGGGGATGGGTACTGGTGCCCATTGCGCCCCATACCCTGTCCAACCGGCCCATCGTGTTGCCGTGCGATCAGGAAGTGGTGATTGAGGTCATTGGTGGCCGCGAGATCAGTGCGAACTTCGACATGCAAACCTTCACCAGCCTGATTCACGGCGACAGAATCTGTGTCAGTCGCTCTGAACACCAACTCAAACTCTTGCACCCCAGCGGCTGGAGCCACTTTGACACTTTGCGCCAGAAACTCCACTGGAACGAAGGCGTCATTGGTGCGCCCAACTGATACCCACCATCATGAGTCTGCTCCGAATTGCGCTGACCGACTTCGTCATCGTTGACCATCTGGACTTGGATCTGGACACTGGTTTCACCGCTTTGACGGGTGAGACTGGCGCGGGCAAATCGATCCTGATTGACGCCCTACAACTCGCACTGGGCGGCAGGGCCGACGCGTCGGTCGTGCGGGAGGGGCGACCTCGTGCAGAAGTAGCTGCGGAGTTTGCGGCAAGCCCGGCTGTGGTCGACTGGTTACAGCAGCTGGACATGGAACCCCCGGGTGCCACCTTGCTGCTGCGGCGAACGGTGGACACCCAGGGGCGCAGCAAAGGCTGGATCAATGGCACGCCAGCCACCGCCACCCAACTGCGCGAGCTGGGCGGGATGCTGGTGGATATCCATGGCCAACACGCCTGGCACCACCTGACGCACGCCGACACCGCCAGGGCACTCCTGGACGGCTACGGGCGAATTGACAGCGGTGCACTGCTGCCCTTGTGGTCAGCCTGGAAAAAGGCCGAGGCCGCCCTCGCTCAGGCGCAAGCGGATGCGGCTCAGTCACAGGCCCAGCGCGAGGCCCTGCTATGGCAAACCGGAGAGCTCGAGCAGCTGGCCCCTTTGCCATTGGAGTGGCCACAGTTGCACGAAGAGTACACCCGCCTGGCCAACGTGCAGGCGCTGTTGGATGCGGGGCACCAAGCTTCGCAATGGGTATCGGAAGCAGACGACAGCGCCCTGTCCCGCCTGACACGTGCCCTGCACACCCTGGAGCAACGCCGTTCGCTGGATCCACGCCTTGCCAGCATCACGCAGACGCTGGAGCAGACACTGGTACTGACCAATGAGGCTGCACGCGACCTGCAGCTGTACCTGCGCCACACCGAATCGGATCCCGAGCAGCTGGCACGGCTGGAACAGCGCATCACCACCTGGCTAAGCCTAACCAAACGGCATCACTGCACACCACCGGAGCTGCCAGATGTGTTGGCCCGGTCGCGGCACCGCCTGGCCCAGCTGGACTCGGCCCTGGACACAGAATCCCTCGAAAAGCACAGCCAGGATTGCTATGGTATTTTCAAGGAAAAAAGTGAAGAAATATCTGCCAATAGGCTTATTCATAAAGATAAGCTCGCTACGCATATTACACAACTTATGCAAAAACTTGGCATGCAAGGTGGCAGCTTCGACATCCACTTGGCTGGCCTTGAAAAGCCACAATCCACTGGCGCCGAGTCGGTAGAGTTTCTGGTGGCTGGGCATGCGGGCACCACCCCAAAACCCATTGTCAAAGTCGCCTCTGGGGGGGAGTTGTCGCGCATTGCCCTGGCCATTGCAGTTTCAACGAGCGAAGTCAATGGCTGTCCGACCCTGATTTTTGACGAGGTGGATTCCGGTGTTGGTGGAACGGTGGCACATGCCGTCGGGTCTTTGATGGCGCAATTGGGGCAACACCGACAGGTGCTGGCCGTGACCCACCTGCCCCAGGTGGCTGCCTGTGCCAACCACCATCTGGGCGTATCCAAGGTGAGGGTGGACAACGGCGTGGTCAGCCAGGTGCGCTCGCTCACGCCGGCCGAGCGGGAACAGGAAATCGCGCGCATGCTCGGTGGTGCCTCGGTCACCGACGTGGCCCTCGCGCACGCCAAGGAGCTACTGACATGACCACACCGCTGTACCTGGTGCTGATCACCGGCATGTCGGGGTCGGGTAAATCTGTCGCCCTTGCCGCGCTGGAGGATGCAGGCTTTTACTGCGTGGACAATCTGCCCCCGGAGCTGTTGGAGTCCTTTGTGGCGCTGCAAAACGACAGGCCCCGCACCAGCCGAAAAATCGCGGTGGCCATCGACGTGCGCAGCGCTGTCTCGTTGCCCGGCTTGCCGGAGCGGCTGGCGCAATTGGTGAAGTCGGGCGTTCGGTTAACCAGCGTGTTTCTGGATGCCACCGACGGCACACTGGTCAAGCGCTTCTCCGAAACCCGCCGCACCCACCCTTTGTCGCTGGCCACCGAGTCCGGGCCCGAGTGCGGCCTGCTCGAAGCCATTCGATCGGAGAGAGACATGCTGTCCGACATCCGGGAATCATCTCTGGTGATCGACACCAGCCTGCTGCGACCGGCTCTGTTGCTGCACCAGATCAAAGACCTGGTGGCCCATTCCACCCAAAATCTGACGCTGGTGTTTGAGTCGTTCGCCTTCAAAAGGGGCATTCCGATGGATGCTGACTTCGTGTTCGATGTCCGCATGCTGCCCAACCCGCACTACGACCCCCAGCTGCGCCACCTCACTGGCAAAGACGCACCAGTGGCCAATTTTCTGGCTCTGCTGCCCGACGTGGTGGCCATGCTTGACCACGTACAGGCCTTCCTCAACCATTGGCTGCCTGCCATGAAAAAAGACCACCGCAGCTACGTCACGGTGGCCATTGGTTGCACCGGGGGGCAACATCGCTCGGTGTACCTGGTGGAGACGCTGACCCGCCGGTTCCAAGACCCCTGGCAAGCCAAATGCCGTCACCGGGAATTTCCATCCGCCTGAGGCGTGATGCACCGGGGCTCGACAGCCCCGGCGTGGCAGACCAGGCAAAACTGGGACGCTAGCAGTTCGCTGAAAACGCCTGGACGCTACAGAGCTGGTGGCGTACAGCCGTTGGCAAGCTGTGCCAGCAGCGAGCGGACGGGCACAGGTATGCCACCTTGCACAGGCTGACCGGGGGCCACCCACTGCCACGCACCAGCATGCTTTGAGCCGGGTGGTTCCCAGTTGTGCGCAACCTCACACACCACCGGGTGCAGCACCAATTCCCGGTGGCTCAAAGCATGCCTCACCACTGGCCAATCGGTCACAGACGGCATGGGCAACACACCCAACAGCCGCGACAACAGCGACCGGTCCGAGAACTCGGGAAAGCACCACAGCGATGCCCAGATGCCTTCTGCCGGCCTGCGCTCCAACCCCACAGAACCGTCGGGCTTGCGGGCCACCAGCAGGTACAAACTCAGGGTCTGGCGCTTGACCCGGCGGGTTTTCAGGGGCAGGACAGCTTGCTGATCCGTCCGCCGCGCCACACAGCCCTCGGCCAGAGGGCACGCCAGGCAGGCAGGGCGTGAGCGGGTGCACAGTGTCGCGCCCAAGTCCATCAGTCCCTGGGTGTACACACCCATGTCTGAGCCAGCCGCATCGGTGGGCACCATGGCTTGGGTCAAGGCCAGCAACTGCTGAGATGCGGCGCTCCCTGAAAGATCTTCCCCAAACCCCAGAAAACGCGCCATGACCCGCTTGACGTTGCCATCAAAAATAGAGGTTCTCTCACCAAAACAAAAAGCAGCGATAGCCGCAGCGGTGGAGGGCCCGATGCCAGGCAGCCGGGCCAACACATCGCTGCGCGCAGGAAACGCTCCCGCATAGTCGCTGACCACCCGCTTGGCGCACTGGTGCAGATTGCGCGCACGGGAGTAATAACCCAACCCACTCCACAGGGACAGCACCTCATCCACATCGGCCTGGGCCAGCGCAGTCACATCGGGAAACCGCGCCAGAAACACAGGGTAGTAGCGGCTGACGGTGGAAACCTGAGTTTGCTGCAGCATGATTTCGGACAACCACACGCGGTAGGGGTCTGGGCTACCCTGCCACGGCAAACCGTGGCGACCATGCACCGCCTGCCACTGCACCACCGCCGCAAATACACCGCCTGGGCCAGCGACACCTGCCACCATCAGGCAGCCTGCTCACTCGGCACTGTGTCAGGCGTCACGTCTGCAGGCTCGGCGTAAAGCATGGACTGGACCAATGCCCGCAGGTGCTTGTGCAGTCTGTCGTATTCCTCGATTTGAACCGCCAGGTCCTGCATCCGCTCGTCCAAGCCACCGGCCGCTTCTTCGATGCGGGTCACGGCCTCGACGCGACGGGCAAAGTTTTTGCGTCTATCCCTCAGCTGACCATCGAGCTGGCGGGCAGCGGCCTTGTTCCATGTTTGCAGGTCGGTTGCGGCCAACTCGAATATTTCGCGAATCCGTCCCAACAGCGCCCGTCCGAGCCGTTCGCAGAAATCCGCCTGGGCCAATTTGATGGTGTGCCCCACGCTGAGGTACTGCAAATGATCCTGCTCCACCTCCGCCAACTGGTTCTGGTAACCGTCCAGTGGGGGTGGAGGGTCCATGTGCAGCGTCATTCCAAACTCGGCATTGAGCTGGCCAAAGCTGCTGGCCAGCATGGTCTGAATGTCGTGGGCATACCGGTCTGCCTGGTCCAGCAGCTGGCGCAAGCCGTCGAAGGTTTGCGCATAGGTTTTGCGCACACCCAGCTTGAGGCCGGGCTCCTTCAGGCGCTGAATCAGCAGTGCCGCTGCCTCTGTCACCCGTGCGTGGCCCAAGGTGTCATAGAGCCCACCCAGCAATTTGAGGTGAACCGAACGCACCGCCTGGATGCGGCCACCGCTTTGCTCGAATTCGCGCTGCTCCTGCTCGATGCGCAGGCGCATGTGCCGGATCACCGATCCATTTTTGCCCCGCAGACTGTCCAACTCCTGGCTCTGCTCGGTCAAGTCGCGCACGCGGTACTGAATCAGCCGGTTCACCTGAGCCAATAGGGTCTGTGCCTTGGCCGACACCGCTTCCCTCAGCAGGCGCCGCCGCTGCCCAATGATGTTGTGGACCAGCACATCCTCAAGCACCGGCAGGCAACTGGCCGCCAACAAGGCATCGTCGCCATGAATTTTTGCCACCAATGCTTTTTGGGCCGACACGGCCAGCACCCGGCTGCGCTCGACACCCAAAATTTTGGCGGTGGTGCTGCATTGACGGTCAATCTGATGGGCGGCGGCACCGCTGTCACTCAGCTCGTCCCACAAGGTGTCGATCTTGTTCAGCACCACCAGACTGCCCTCGGCCCGCCCCACCGATGACGCCAGGTGCTCCTGCCATATCTGCAAATCCGACTGGGTCACGCCAGTATCGGCACCCAGAATGAATATCACCGCATGGGCCTGTGGCAACAGGCTCACCGTCAACTCGGGCTCTGCGCCAATGGCGTTCAGGCCTGGCGTGTCCAGAATGGTCAAGCCTTGCTTGAGCAGAGGGTGTGGGATGTTGATGAGTGCATGCCGCCATTTGGGCACCTCCATACACCCATCCTCACCGATCAGGGACGCATCCGCCCCACCCTGCTGCTGCCAAAAGCCCAGGCGCTCGGCCACATCGGGAGACACACGCGTCACCTCGGCCACCCGTGCCATGGCCGCTGCGAGGCTTTCGGCATCCGACACATCAAGCTCGGCGCTTTGCCACCCGTCCAGCTGAGCACGCCATTGGGACATGGATTGGGCCTGCAACCGGGTTTCAATAGGCAGCAGCTTCAGACACGGGGGCAACTCGGGGTCATACCCAAGCTCGGTCGGGCACATCGTGGTCCGCCCCGCGCTGGCGGGCATGATCCGCCGACCGTAATCGGCGAAAAACAGGGCATTGATCAGTTCCGACTTTCCCCTGGAAAATTCAGCCACAAACGCGACCATGACCTTGTCGCTGCTGACCCGCTCCCGCAAAGCCTCCACCTCGTCCGCCACGGAGGCATCCTGCAGGTCGTTGTCTCTAAGCCAGTTGGACAGGCGCTGCAGCTCGGCAGAAAAACCCTGCCGCCAGCGGCTGTGCTCATCAAAACTCTGGTTGAAATGCATGGGGGAATCGGTGGACATGGAATTCAATATACAACGCAGCGCCTAGACTTCCCCGCACCCGTTCAGATCGGCTGACAAACGGCGCAGAAATAGGTGGACCTCTGACCCTGCACGATTTTCCGGATGGTGTGCCCACACGCCACACAGGGCATACCTTCGCGCCCGTACACCGTCACGTCGGATTGGAAGTGCCCCATTTGGCCATCTGCGCTGGCAAAGTCACGCAAGGTCGTGCCACCACGACCTACGGCGCGGGCAAGCACCTCCCGAATGGCGGCATACAGCCGGGTCAGGCTCGCATCGGTCAGCTCTTTCGCAGGGCGGGCCGGATGGATGCCGGACTGAAACAGCACCTCCGACGCATAAATGTTGCCCACACCCACCACCACCTGCCCCCCCAAAAGCAGCTGCTTGATGGCAAGTCGGGAGCGGCGCACCGCGGCGACGAACGGCCCCACCTCAAACGCATCTGACAAGGGCTCAGCACCTAACCTGCCGAGCAGCTTAGTGGCGCATGGGCTTGTCAGGCCATCCACAAACATGACAGCACCAAAGCGCCGGGGATCGCGCAGGCGCAATGCGCCGTGGCTGGTTTGCATCACAAAATGGTCATGCGCTTCTGGGGTCGGTGGCACAGCATCGAGCAACAGACTGCCAGACATCCCCAGATGGACCATGAGGTACCCCGCCTCATCGCCACCACTACCCACTGATCTGGCACTGTCCAGTCGGAGCAACAGGTATTTGCCACGCCTGTCGATGGACGCCACACGAAGACCCACCAACGCCTCGGGTGCGCAGCCCAATGGCCAGCGCAAGGGCTTTCCCAGCTGCACGCTGATGATGCTGGCCCCAGGAAGCTGCAGAGACAAGCTGCGGCGGGTGACTTCAACTTCTGGCAGTTCGGGCATAACGGGGGCACGCTTTCACACACGCATGGGAGGCAGAGTTTGAACCAATTTACTGGCTGCTGGAGCCCAGCTGTCACTTCTCCCCTCCGAGCACTGGCTTGGTGCATGGCCGAGTCGGGCGCGGAGCACGGGCTGCAACGATGTCCACTATCATCCGCCGATGAGCGAATTCCAGCGACCTGCAGCCCGGCACCGCGTGCCTTTCAAGCCCGTGTGTGGGGCATTGGGTTGGGTGCTCGCCGCCCTGATCCACGGCACGGTTGGCGCCACACCCACCGCCCCACCTGTCAAAGCCACAACCGACGCAGTTGCGGCCACTGAGGCTCCTACCCCCCGTTCCTCCGCACTGACCGCCGAGCTGATATACTTGGTGCTGGTGGGAGAGATGCAGCTCCAGTCCAAAGAGGCAGGAGCCGCCTACTCGCTGATTCTCGATGCGGCGCGCAAGTCGGGCGAGGATGACCTGTACCGCCGCGCCATACAGATTGCCCTGCAGTCCCGCTCGGGCGATGCCGCCATCACTGCGGCGCGCTACTGGGCCAACAACAACACCATAAACACAGAGCCGCTGCGTCTGATGCTACAGATCATGCTCAGCCAAGACCAGATTGAGCGCAGCCAGTCCACCCTGGAAAACCTGTTGGAAGCCACCGACGATGCCACCCGCAACGAGGTGATCGATCTGGTGGGCAATGCCTACTCACGGGTCGGCGACAAAGCGGCGGCTGTGCGCGTGCTCAGCCGTGCCCTGCGTTTGTGGCAACGAAACTCTGCCAATGCAAGTAGCGCATGGGCAGCACTGGCCCGGACACAACAGGCCGCTGGCTTGACCGACGAAGCCAACCAATCCATGGCCCGGGCACTGGACGCGTCTCCCGTGTCTGGATCGGTGGGCGTGCTGGCGGTAGAGTGGTTGCAAGGCAAAACCTGGGACGGTGAACCTGCATTCATCCAGCACCTGGGCCAACAAGCCGACCCACTGCTGGTGAGAATGGCCTATGCCCGGTACCTGCTGGGCGCATCCCGCTGGGCAGATGCCCGTCGGGAATTGCAGTGGTTGACCCACCATCGACCCGATGCCGCTGAACCCTGGCTGCTGCAAGGTGCCCTGCAGCTGCAGGACCAGCGGCTGGCCGATGCCGAAGCATCTTTTCAGCGCTTTCTGACGCTGGCCGACACGCTGGACAGCGATCGCCGCTCCAGGGCCACGGCGCAGGCCTATGTGTCGCTGTCTCAAATTGCGGAATCCCAGTCCAAGCTGGATGAGGCCCAGGCCTGGCTGGACAAAATAGACAACACCGACAACCCATTGAGCGTTCAGCTCAGGCAAGCGTCGCTGCTGGCCAAGCAGGGCAAACACGCTGAGGCGGTTGCGTTGCTGGAGTCACTCCCCACCGAAGACGCAGGCGATAGAAAAACCAAGTGGTTGGCTCAGGCGCAGCTGCTGCGCAACGGCGGCAAAGCCGACGAGGCATTGGCCATCACCCACACGGCACTTTTGGCCTTGCCCAACGACATCGATCTGCTGCTGGAGCAATCGCTGCTGTACGAAAAGCTGGCGCTTTACGACGAGATGGAGCGCGTCCTGCGCCTGGTCATCGGGATCAGCCCAGACAACGCCCATGCGTACAACGCATTGGGCTACTCACTGGCAGACCGCAACCTGCGCCTCGACGAGGCCGCAGCGCTCATCCAAACGGCCATTGCACTGGCCCCCGAGGACGCATTCATCATCGACAGCCTTGGGTGGGTTGAATTCCGCCAAGGCAAGGTGGAACAGGCGGCAGCCACCTTGCGCCGGGCCTGGAACCTGCGCCCAGACGCGGAAATTGCCGCACACCTGGCCGAGGTGTTGTGGACACTCAGAAACATCGATGAGGCCAGACACATGCTGAATGAGGCAAAGCGCTTGCAGCCCGACAACGAGACCCTGCAACGCACCATGGAACGTATCGGACTGCCATGACCCGTGAAGTGGCCGTATGCAACAACCAAAGGCGCTACCTGGCGATCGCCATCGGCAGCTGGGTTGCGTGGGCGGCAGCCGGATGCTCCAGCACGGCACCCGTCCTTCGCACGGACGATGGCACCGACGCCTGGTCGGGTCGGTTTCACCTGAAAACGCACACCGACCGGGCGCAAACCGTCGCAGCCATGTTCACCCTGGAGGGATCAGCCACACAGGGGCAACTGCTGCTGTCATCACCTCTAGGCACCACACTCGCCCAAGCCAGCTGGAGCCAAAACCATGCCTGGCTCGTGGCCAACGACCAAACCACCCAATTTGCCGACATGGACGCATTGACCACGGCGCTGATGGGCAGTGCCATTCCGGTGTGGGCGCTGTTCGATTGGTTGAAGGGCAAGCACACTGTTGTGGAAGGCTGGGACGTGCGCTTGGACGACTGGGCGGCCGGGCGCATAGCGGCCACACGCACCCACCCGCTGCCTCTGGCTGACATACGCATCCTGATCGACCCACCCCAACAGCCATGAACACCCTGCTGGACGTCCCTGCCCCTGCAAAAATCAACCTGTTTTTGCACGTAACCGGGCAGCGCCCCGACGGTTTGCACGATTTGCAAACTGTTTTTGTTCTGCTGGACTTGTCCGACAGTCTGGATTTTGAGTCCCGCACAACGCCTGCCATCACCCGGGAGGACGTCACCTCGTCGCTGACAGACGCCCCATTGCCAACCAACGACCTGTGCGTGAAGGCCGCCCGCCTGCTGCAACAGGCCACCGGGTACACGGGGGGCGCGCACATTCGCCTCACGAAGCGCATACCCAGCCAGGCGGGTCTGGGCGGGGGCTCTTCCGATGCCGCCAGTTGCCTGATCGCCCTCAACAGGCTATGGGAAACAGACCTGGACCGAAGTGCCTTGCTGCAGCTTGCAGCCCAACTCGGCGCCGATGTGCCTTTTTTTGTGCACGGCGAGACCGCATGGGCGCAAGGCACGGGCAACCACCTGCAGTCCATCCGGTTACCCAGCCGCTGCTACCTGGTCGTCAAGCCAGCGGTCGGCCTGTCCACCCAGATGATTTTTCAACATCCAAATCTCAAGAGAGACACCCAACCTGCTACAATGCTGGGCTTCGCTGATCACTGTAAGTTGCATGCCGACCATTTGTTTGGCACCAACGACTTACAGCCAGTCGCATCGCTGCTGTGCCCCGACATCCAACAGAGCCTGACTCGCTTGGAATATGCAGGGTTGCAAGGACGCATGACTGGGTCAGGAAGCGCGGTGTTCGCACCGATCAATGCCTCGGACGCATTGCCCAGTTGGCCATCCGATTGGTTTCAATGCATCTGTCACAGCTTGGTCGAGCACCCGCTGAAAAATTGGATGCGCTGAAAAATTCGCTTCATTTTTCGCTGATAATGCGAGGCTGTTTTCGGTGGTTGAGTCTTCAATCACCCGCGTAGGGGAGTCGCCAAGTTGGTAAAGGCACTGGATTTTGATTCCAGCATGCGAGGGTTCGAGTCCTTCCTCCCCTGCCAAACCTCATTCAATGCAAGGCCTGAAATCCAACAGGTCGCTGCACGCACAGCTGGAAAGCTCATGCAAGTTCAATCCCCCGATTTCATGATTTTTACCGGCAATGCCAACCCGGTATTGGCAGCTGATATTGCCCAACACACGGGCACCACACTGGGCGCTGCCAATGTCGGGCGGTTTTCCGATGGGGAAGTCACCGTTGAAATCGCGCAAAACGTCCGGGCACGCGACGTATTTGTGATCCAGTCCACCTGCGCACCCACCAATGAGAACCTCATGGAGCTCATCATCATGGTGGACGCTCTCAAGCGCGCATCGGCCGAGCGAATTTCTGCGGTCATTCCCTACTTTGGGTATGCCCGCCAGGACCGCCGACCACGGTCAAGCCGCGTGCCCATCACCGCCAAGGTGGTGGCCAACATGCTGCAGGCCGTGGGTGTGTCTCGCGTGCTGACCATGGATTTGCACGCCGACCAGATTCAGGGCTTCTTCGACATTCCGGTGGACAACATATACGCGTCGCCAGTGTTGTTGGGCGACCTGCGCCAGAAAAACTACCCCGACCTGCTGGTGGTCTCGCCCGATGTGGGTGGCGTTGTGCGAGCACGCGCCCTGGCCAAGCAGCTGGACTGCGACATGGCCATCATCGACAAGCGCCGCCCCCGGGCCAATGTGTCGGAAGTCATGCACGTCATTGGAGACATCGAAGGGCGCAACTGCGTCATCATGGACGACATGATTGACACCGCAGGCACGCTGGTTAAGGCAGCCGAAGTCCTCAAGGAGCGCGGCGCCAAACATGTCTATGCCTACTGCACCCACGCCATCTTCTCTGGACCAGCCATCGAGCGCATCTCCAAGGGCTCAGCCCTTGACGAGGTGGTGGTGACCAACACGATTCCCTTGAGTCAATCGGCGCAAGCCTGTCAAAAAATCCGCCAACTCTCGGTGGCACCGCTGATGGCTGAAACCATCTCGCGCATTGCCTCCGGTGAGTCGGTCATGAGTCTGTTTGCCGACCAGGAGAACCTCTTCTGAAGCGACACCTCTCGGTGTCGGTCGAGCAAGCAACACTGCAGACAACCGCACGGCCAGGCCTGTTGAATTCGGGTCGGTCAGCTGCGGTTGTTTTTTGTAACCGAGGCGCTCTGGTCGCGGAGTCGTCCTCACCAGGAGTATCACTATGATGAAATTTGTCGCTTTCGAGCGCAGCAAGCAGGGCACGGGTGCGAGCCGCCGTCTCCGCAACACCGGCCGCACGCCCGGAATCGTGTTCGGTGGGTCGACTGACCCCGTTCAGATTGAGCTGGACCACAACGCGTTGTGGCACGCCCTCAAGAAAGAAACCTTCCACGCCTCCATTCTGGAAATGGAACTGGCTGGCAAAACCGAGCAGGTGCTGTTGCGCGACGTGCAATACCACCCCTTCAAGCAGCTGGTGCTGCACGTTGACCTGCAGCGCGTGGATGCACGCACCCGTTTGCACAAGAAAGTGCCGTTGCACTTCGTGAACGCTGACCAGTCGCCCGCTGTCAAGGAAGACAAGTGCCTGGTCAATACACCCATGACTGTGATCGAAATCGAATGCCTGGCCACCGCCCTGCCCGAGTTCATCACTGTTGATCTGGCCAACATGACCAAAGGGTCCTCCATCCACGTCAAAGACCTGGTGCTGCCCGTCGGCATCAAAGTGGTGACACATGGTCGCCCCAACCAGACCGTTGTCAGCATGGTGGAGCCCGAGCCAGAGGTGATCGCCGCACCAGTGGCCAAAGTGGACGACAAGAAAAAGGGCAAGGGCAAGAAGTAATTGCCCTGCAGTCGGTCGGCATCGCGCCGCCGACTGGCCGTCTGCACCTTCAAAGGCCCGCCAGCGCGGGCCTTTTTCTTGGGGACTCCTTCAATGATCAAACTGCTGGTGGGCCTGGGCAACCCAGGGCCCGACTACGAAGCTACCCGCCACAACGCGGGTTTCTGGTGGATAGACGCACTCGCAGCCCAACTGGGCACTCAGTTGGTGATCGAGCGCGCCTACTTCGGGCGCGTGGCCCGCACCATGCTGGACGGGCAGACCGTGTGGCTGCTGCAGCCGCAAACTTTCATGAACAAATCCGGCCAATCCGTGGCTGCGCTGGCGCGGTTCTACAAAATCGACGCGGCTGAGATTCTGGTGATCCATGACGAGCTGGACCTGCCGCCAGGTGAATGCAAGCTGAAACAGGGTGGCAGCCACGCTGGACACAATGGCCTGCGGGACATCCACGGCCAACTGGGCACCGCCGACTACTGGCGCTTGCGGCTGGGTATTGGCCACCCTGGGCACAAGGCAGAGGTGGTGAACTGGGTCCTGAAAAAACCCAGCGCCGATGACCGAGCGGCCATAGACACCGCCATTGAGCGCAGCCTCAAGGCTGTGGTCGATCTGGTGCATGGCCGCATGGACAGAGCCACGGCACACATCCACACCAGCAAGCCGCCACGCCCCAAACCCGAGCGAAAAGAACCCGCCAGCCCACCTCAGCCAGGGTCATCCTGACGCCAGATCACATTGGCGCCCGCACCACACCCAAGCATCTCGGCGGCAAACACCTCCAGGGGAGCGTTGGCCACACGACCCACCGTGCCCCCCACACATTCACACCAATGGTTTGGCGAGGGCCGTACCAGTCCCCTGCAGGCGCTGAAACTTTTGCCACAAGGTCTCACGGCTTTCGACGTGGTCCGGATGGACGGGAATGCAGCTGACAGGGCACACCTGCATGCACTGGGGCTCGTCGAAATGGCCCACGCACTCAGTGCATTTGGCAGGATCGATCTCGTAGATCTCCTGCCCCATGTAAATGGCCTGGTTGGGACACTCGGGCTCACACACGTCACAGTTGATGCATTCGGTGGTGATCATCAAAGCCATGCACCCGCTCCTCAGGCCTGAAGAACAGGCTGCAGCGCACTGGCCACCACCGGGCTGACCATGGCGGACACATTGCCACCGAGCTGCGCAATTTCACGCACAAGGGTGCTGGAGATGCATTGCAAATCGGGTTGCGGCAACAGTAGCACCGTGTCCACTGCGGGGTTGAGCTTGCGGTTCATGGCGGCCATCTGGGACTCATAGTCAAAGTCTGTCAGGTTTCGGATACCTCTGACCACCGCGCATGCACCCTGCTCGCGACATACATCCATGATGAGGCCGTCAAATGGGATGACGCGCACACCGGGTTGATCGGCCAGCGCGGCCTGCACCAAGGCCATGCGCTCACCCAGGGAGAAGCGCGTTTTTTTGTGGTGGGCCACGGCCACAGCCATGATGAGTTCGTCAAACAGGCCCGCTGCCCGCCGGGCCACGTCTTCGTGGCCCAGGGTGATGGGGTCGAATGTGCCGCTGTACACCGCAATGCGCTTCATGGGAATCAATCTGTGGACGTCAAAGCGCCAATTATCGGCGCCAACAATGCCCCGCCCTGCCAAAGGGCCGGACACAGCTCCGGATGCGCCGGACACAGCTCCGGATGCGCCGGACACCAGCACCCAGGCGGCGGCTATTGGGCGGCGACGGTCGCCACCGGCATGGCGGCTGTTTCGGCGGGCAGCGGCTGCAGCAGGCTGTGGTGCACCTCCCCTGCGCGGCCACGGCGCACCGCGCGCCAACCCAGCGGGGCCAACTCGGCATCGGACCAGGCGCGTGGCGATTCCAGGTACACCACCCCTGTCGGGCCCACGGCCCGAGCGGCGGCCTGCAGCGCCTGCTCGAACACGCGCTCGTTGTCCCCATCCAGAAAGGGCGGGTCCAGAAACACCACATCCCATCCACCACCGGCCAGGCGACCCAGCGCCACCAGCGCATCGGTGCATTCCACCTTGACCTGGGTGGCCTGGAGCTGGGCTATGGTGCGGCGCAAGGGCGCGACCAGTGCAGGGTTGCGCTCCAGCAAGACCACCTCCGCCGCGCCGCGCGATGCCGCCTCCAGACCCAATGCGCCGGTGCCTGCAAAGGCATCCACGCAGCGCCAACCGCTCAAATCCTGCCCCAACCAATTGAAGAGGGTTTCGCGCACGCGGCTGGGGGTAGGTCGCAGGCCGCGGGCAGACAGCACCGTGAGCGGCGTTCGCTTCCATTGGCCGCCCAGAATGCGCACCACCTGTGGTGCCTGTTCATGCCCACCCCGCACAGACGGATGTGGCGGTGCAGGCCGCTTGGCCGACGAGGCAGGTGCCCGCGCAGGCGCAAGGTCCGCGGCGAGGTTGCGCGGGCCCGGTGGGCGTGATGGATGGGGGGTGCGCAACGGGCGCTGGGGAGAAGGCTTCATGCCCAGAGCTTACCCGCCAGGCCCACCCACTGTGACCGACACCATGCGCTGCGGCTGCAACACGCGGGCAAAGGCCCGGCGAATATCGGCAGCGGTGACGCGCGCTATGGACTCGGTCCAGGTATCGAGGTAGTTGGTGGGCAGGCTGTGCCACTGGATGTTGGCCACGTTGTCCAACAGCTTGCGGTTGGTGTCGATGCGCAGGGCGAAGCCATTGGCCATGAAGGTTTTGGCCGCCGCCAATTCGGCCTCGGTCGGCCCTTCCTGCACAAAGCGGTTCACCACCGCCCGCACCAGCTCAAGGGCCTGCTCGGCCTGATCAGGCCGGGTTTGCAAGCCCACCTGAAAGGCGCCGGCGTGCAGGCCTGGTGCGAAGTAGCTGTACACCCCGTAGCTCAGCCCACGGCGCTCGCGCACCTCGGTGGTCAGGCGCGACACAAAGCCACCACCGCCCAACACATAGTTGCCCAGCACCAACGCGAAGTAGTCGGGATCGTTGCGGGCGTGGCCCGGTTGGCCCAGCAGCACATGGGCCTGTGCGGTGTCCAGCGCCACATGGACCCGGCTGCCCTGCTGCAGGGGCTGCACCTCGGGCACCGTGGGCAGCTGGGGGCATGCCCCACCCCTGGCCTGTACCAGCGGGGCCAGCAACTGGGTCACCGCTGCCAGGGCCTGGACACGGTCCAGATCGCCCACCAGGGTCACCCGCGCCCGGCACGGCACCACCGTTCGCGCCCAGTGGGCGCGCATGTCTGCCAGCCCAATGCGCGCCAGGGTTTCGGGTGTGGTTTCGAAGCCGTAGGGATGATCCCGATACACGGCAGCGGCAAAACGGCGCTGGGCCAAAGTTGCGGGCTGGGTGCTGGCACTGCGCCATGCGGCCGACAGACGCTCGCGCTCGCGGGCCCACACCGCTTGAGCCTGGTCGCTGTCCCAATCGGGGTGGGCGAGTTGTTGGCCCGCCAGATCGAGGGCTGCAGGCAACACGTCGGGTGCGGTCAGGGAGCGCAAGGTGGCGCTGAAGGGGTCCATCGCTGCCGACACACTCCACTGGGCACCCAGGTCCATCCAGCGCTCGGTCAACTGGTTTTCGTCCAGCACCGCGCCTGGGGCTGGTGCCGACCCACTGCCTGTGTCGGCAGCGGGGCTTGGCAACCGAAGCCCACGCTGGCTCATCAGGGCCGTCGCCGCTGCCAGACCCGCCTGCTCGATCGGGTCACGGCGAGCGCCTCCGTCAAAGTCCAGGCGAATGTCCACCATGGGAATGCCTGGGCTGCGCACCAGTGCCACCTGGGCACCGCTGGCATCTTGCCAGCGTTCGATGGCAGGTGCCGCCCAAACCGTTTGGGTAGAAAATAATATACAAAAAAGTGCTTTTGCGCTTGTATTCATTGGATAGTTAGCTATGCTTAATAAATTGCTGTACACCCATCAAAACACCGTGGACGGAGGCCAACGCTGCTCCCGGTCAGTGCCGCCTCTGCGTGGGTGGGGTGGCCACCGCACCGGCACTGGCCGCTGCGCGGCGGCGCTGGGCCAGTGCTTCGGCATCGGGCACCAACACCGCCGATGTGAGCTGGTCGCTGGCAACATACCGCTGCGCCACCGCCTGTACCTGCTCGGGCGTGACCCGGCGCAAACTGGCCAGCAAACGGTCTGAGGCATCCACCGGCCAACCCACCACCCAGTTGGATCCCAACTCCCGCGCCTGAGCGAACAGAGCGTCGCGCTTGTACACCTGCGAGGCACGCCACTGGTTTTTGACGCGCTGTAACTCGGCCTCACTCACCCCATCACGGGCGACGCGTGCCACCTCGGCCCTGAGGGCTTGGGCCAAGACATCCGCATCGCGTCCACTGGCTGGCGTGCCGTCCAAGTAGAACTGGGCGGGCCCACGGCCGCTTCCGCTGTAGCCAGCACCGGCCGAATCGGCTAGGCGCTGCCCGGCGGGGTGCTGCACCAGCGCCCGGCCCAGCCGGGCACCTTCGTAGCCGTCCAGCACCGCTGCCAGCATGACAAGTGCCAGGGCATCGCGGCTGTTGGGGTCTGCGGCATCGGGATCGGTCAGCCGGGGCGCGTGCAAGGCCATGGCCACGTAGGCCTGCTCGGCAGGCAGTTTGAGCGACAGGCGGCGTTCGCCCAGCTGCGCAGGCTCCGTCTGTGGCTTGCGCTCAGGCAGCGCGGCAGCAGGTATGGGGCCGTAGTGTGTCTGGGCCCAGGCCAGCACCTGGGCCGGGTCCACATCGCCCGCCACCACCACGGCCGCATTGTTGGGGCGGTACCACAGGCGCTGGAAGCTGCGCACATCGTCGGGCTTCAGGGCATCCAGGTCGGCGGCCCAGCCAATGATGGGTCGGCGGTAAGGGTGGGCCATCCAGGCAGCCGCGCCCAGCGCCTCAAACAGCACGGCGCGCGGCTGGTCGTCCACCCGCTGGCGTCGCTCTTCTTTGACAACCTCCAGTTCAAGCCGGAACTCTTCGTCACTCCAGCGGTTGTTGGCCAGGCGGTCGGCTTCCAGCCGCATGAGGTCTTCCAGGTGGTGCGCAGGCAGTTGCACATGGAAGGCGGTGGCGTCGCGGCTGGTGAAGGCGTTCTCCCGCCCACCCAGGGCCGCGATGCGCCGCGAATAGTCGCCTGGCTGCAGCGTGGCCGTGCCTTTGAACATCATGTGTTCCAGCACATGGGCCACGCCGCTGGTGCCGTCGGTTTCGTCCATCGACCCTACCCGAAGCCACAGCATGTGCACCGCCGTGGGCGCCCTTCGGTCGGGCTGCACCATCAGCTCCAGCCCATTGGCCAAGGTGGTGCGGTACACCGGGCCCACCCGGGTGTAGCCCGCCACCTCGGGGAACACGTCTGACGGCCCCGATGCCACCGTGAGCGATGCCGCCCCTCTGGCAGGCCCAGGCTGCTCGCGGGCATGGCCAGTCTGCAGCGCGGCGACCAATGGCACTGACAGCAGCAGCGGCACCACCCAGCGCCCTGACCGGGCCACCGCCCTCAGACCTCTCCACAGCCTCGGCACAAGCCATGGATCGGCAGAAGCGGCAAGCGCCACACGGGAGATGGCGGCTGGGTGGCGGGTGGTGGAAGGGGTACAAAGGAGAGGGCGTGGTTTCATAGAATGCACCTGACTCCAGAAAGACCGGAATGTTCTCATTCTTCAAAAAAAAGCCGCCCGCGCCCCCACCACCCGCTCCCCTGCCCCCCGCCCCTGAGGCCCCGGCCAAGGACTCGACAGACGCGGCCCAGCCCAGCCCACCCGCATCCACTTTCACGTCTGGAGCGACCGTTTCCGTGGCTGCGGTTGCCGCGTCTGTAATCTCTACCGCACCCGTAGCCGTAGCCGTAGCCGCCAGCACAGCGCCCAAGGTGTCGGCTCCGGTGCCTGTGCATACGCCCGCCGCCGCCTCACCGTCTACGCCCCCGCTGGAGGCGCCAGCGCCGATCGGAGTCACCGCCAAGCCCGAGCGCACCGGCTGGCTCGACAAGCTCAAGGCCGGTCTCAAAAAAACGGGCACCAGCATCGCCACGGTGTTTACCGGCACCAAAATTGACGAAGCGCTGTACGAGGAGCTGGAAACCGCGCTGCTGATGGCCGACACCGGCGTCAAGGCCACCGAGTTTTTGCTGACCGACCTCAAACGCCGGGTGAAAGACAACAAAACGACCGATCCTGCCGCGGTGAAAGGCCTGCTGGCACAGGCCCTGGCCGACCTGCTCTCACCGCTCGAAAAACCACTGGCGGTAGGCCTGCGCTCGGCCATTGAACCCGGCGGGCGCGACGAACCAACCGTCATCATGGTGGCGGGCGTGAACGGCGCAGGCAAAACCACTTCCATCGGCAAACTCACCCGCCACCTGAGCGAATCCGGTGCCAGCGTGCTGCTGGCGGCGGCCGATACCTTCCGCGCCGCTGCGCGCGAGCAGCTGGGCGTGTGGGCCAACCGCAACACCGTGGACATCATCAGCCAGGACGGCGGCGACCCGGCTGCTGTGAGCTTCGACGCGGTGGCCGCTGGCAAGGCGCGCGGCAAAGACGTGGTGCTGGTGGACACCGCTGGCCGCCTGCCCACCCAGCTCCACCTGATGGAAGAGCTGAAAAAAATCAAACGCGTGGTGCAAAAAGCCCAGGCCAGCGCACCCAACGAGGTACTGCTGGTCATCGACGGCAACACCGGCCAGAACGCACTGGCACAGGTCAAAGCCTTTGACGCCGTGCTGGGCCTGACAGGGCTCATCGTCACCAAGCTGGACGGCACGGCCAAGGGCGGTGTGCTGGCCGCCATTGCCCGCGAGCACCCAATTCCGGTGTATTTCATCGGCGTGGGTGAAAAGCTGGAAGACCTGCAGACCTTCAACGCCAGGGAATTCGCGCAGGCGCTGCTGGGCTGATTCCACCCCAGCCCCTTGGCCTCGGCGAGCTTCTCCTGATGAGCCTGGGCCCGCCTCGCAGACCATGGCCCGGCACACCGCCTGCGCACGCGGGCCGCACCCACGGGCCCTTGCGGAGCAGTCCGCGCCTGCCCGTGTGCGCCACCGGACTGGGCATCGCGCACACCACGCCGACCCTGATGCGATCATGGCCTTGCGACATGTACCCGTCGTGTAACTTGGTTACATTAAAATTTGGCAAATTAAGTAACCAAATTCACCGCCATGGCCACTACATCCTCCTCCGCCACCGCCCATGACCCGCTTGACCTGGTGATTTTTGGCGGGGTCGGCGACCTGTCGGTGCGCAAGCTGTTGCCCGCGCTGTACATGGCGCACCTGCACCACAACCTGCCCGAACACACCCTTATCCACGCCCTGGGCCGACAGGCGTGGGACCGCGAAGCCTTCATGGCCTTCATTGAGGACAAGGTGCCGGAATTCATCAAGGACAAAGCCATGGAAGCCGCGGCCTGGCAGGGCTTTCTGGCGCGGCTGAACTACGTGTGCGTGGACGCCACCGTGGCTGCTGACTTCACCACCCTCGGTGCGGCGCTGCAGCCCGGCGCCGAGCGGGCCTACTACCTGGCCACCGCGCCCAGTCTGTTCACCGACATTTGCGCCAACCTGTCTGGGGCGGGTCTGATCGATGCCCGCAGCCGGGTGGTTCTGGAAAAGCCCCTGGGTCACGATCTGGCGTCTGCCCGCCTCATCAACGACGAAGTGGGCCGGTATTTTCAAGAGTCACAAATCTTTCGCATCGACCACTACCTGGGCAAAGAAACGGTACAGAACCTCATGGTGCTGCGTTTTGGCAACACCATTTTCGAGCCTCTGTGGCGCAGCCCGTACATCAAAAGCGTGCAAATCACTGTGGCCGAAAGCGTGGGCGTGGGCAGCCGGGCAGGCTTTTACGACGGCACAGGGGCCATGCGCGACATGGTGCAGAACCACCTGCTGCAGCTGCTGTGCATCGTGGCCATGGAGCCGCCGGTGTCGCTGGACCCGGATGCCGTGCGCGACGAAAAGCTCAAGGTGCTGCGCTCGCTGCGCCCCATGACACCCGCCGACGTGGCCCGCGACACCGTGCGTGGCCAGTACACCGCCGGGGCCAGCCAGGGCGAAGCGGCCAGGGGCTACCTGCACGAAGACAACATCCCCGAGGGGAGCACCACCGAAACCTTTGTCGCCCTGCGCGCCCACATCAACAACTGGCGCTGGGCCAACACCCCCATTTTTCTGCGCACCGGCAAGCGCATGGCCGAGCGGCGCTCGGAAATCGTCATCGAATTTGCAGACCTGCCTTTCACTATTTTTGCCGACTCACCGCGCCAATCGGTCAACCGGCTGATGATCCGCCTGCAGCCAGAAGAACACATCCAGCTGCAGATGATGGCCAAAGAGCCCGGCAGCGGTATGCGGTTGCGCCCGGTCAACCTGAACCTGGACCTGCAGTCTGCCTTTGTCGCCCGGCGGGCGGAGGCCTACGAGCGGCTGCTGATGGACGTGATCAAAGGCCGCCTGACCCACTTCATGCGCCGCGACGAGCTGGAGGCCGCCTGGTGCTGGGTGGACCCCATCCTGCAAGGCTGGGCGACCCTGGCCGAAAAGCCCAAGGCCTACACCGCCGGCAGCTGGGGGCCCGCCGCCTCATCGGCCCTGATGGCCCGCGAAGGCTCGGCCTGGGTGGAGGAGGCCTGAGCATGGATGCCCCATCCACCCCCCAACCCCGTGTGGCCGAGCGGCACTGCGCCAGCCCCCAAGCCCTGGCGCATGAGCTGGCCAGCACCATCGCCGGCGAACTGCGCGAGGCCATCGCCCAGCGGGGTCGGGCGCTGCTGGCGGTATCGGGCGGCAAATCGCCCATTGCGCTGTTTCAGGCGCTGCGGGTGCATGCGTTGGACTGGGCCAAAGTCAACGTGCTTCTGGTGGACGAGCGCTGCGTGCCCCACACCCCCACGCCCCACCCCGACAGCAACACCGCCCTGGTGCGCCAGCACCTGCTGCAAGACCTGGCCGCTGCGGCCACCTTCTGGCCCTTTTTTGACACCCTGCCCCATGCATCGGCCTCCACCCTGACTGCGAACGAGCCACTGGCCCTGGATGCCGTCGACGCCCTGCCTGCCGCCGCCAACCAACGCCTGGCCGCCCTCTCGTGGCCGCTGGAGGTGCTGGTGCTGGGCATGGGCGAGGACGGGCACACCGCCTCGCTGTTTCCGGGTGTACCCGGCCTGGCCCGTGCGCTGGTCAGTGCCGAGGTGGTCGCTGCCGTGCGCCCCGATGCCACCGACCAGGCCCCCCATGCCCGCCTCAGCCTCACCCTACCCACGCTGCTGGCTGCGCGACACACCCACCTGTCCATCGTCGGGACCACCAAACAGGCGGTGTACCGCCAGGCCCTGGCCCGCCCCGATGCCGCCCTGCCCGTCTCGCTGGTGCTGCACGGCCAACCCCCACACAACCAGCCCCACGCGCTGACGGTGTGGCTGGCCTGACCCGCTGGACTCTGCCCACGCACGATCCAACACCTGCAGCAACTCTCAGCAGCCGCACCCGACACCGAGCACCCCCACAGCCCGCCCCCACCGGCCACACCCCATGAACGCCCACGCCTCCCCCCCCATGCCGCTGCACCCTACCCTGGCCGCCGTCACCGAACGCATCGTCAGCCGCAGCACGGCCGCCCGCACCACCTACCTCGCCAGCGTGGCTGCCCAGGGCCGTGCGGGCACCCAGCGCGCGGGGATGGGCTGCGCCAACATGGCCCACACCACCGCGGCCCTGCCCCTACAGGACAAACTGACCATCCATGCTGAACGCGCTCCGCATGTGGGCATCGTCAGTGCCTACAACGACATGCTCTCTGCCCACCAGCCCTACGAGCACTACCCAGAGCTGTTGCGCAACCACGCGCGCAGTCTGGGCGCCACCGCACAAATGGCCGGTGGCGTACCGGCCATGTGCGACGGCGTCACCCAGGGCGCCGAGGGCATGGAGCTGTCGCTGTTCTCGCGCGACGTGATTGCCCTGTCCACCGCCGTGGCGCTGTCGCACAAGGTGTTCGATGCCGCACTGATGCTGGGCGTGTGCGACAAAATCGTGCCCGGTCTGTTCATGGGCGCGGTGCAGTTTGGGCACCTGAGCACGGTGTTTGTGCCCGCTGGCCCCATGACCAGCGGCCTGTCCAACGATGCCAAGGCCAAGGTGCGCCAGCAGTATGCCCAAGGGCTGGTGGGGCGCGACGCCCTGCTGGAGAGCGAGGCCCAGGCCTACCACAGCCCCGGCACCTGCACCTTCTACGGCACGGCCAACAGTAACCAGATGCTGATGGAAATCATGGGCCTGCACCTGCCCGGCTCGTCCTTCGTCAACCCCGGCACCCCGCTGCGCGAAGCCCTCACGCGGGAGGCCATGCGCCGTGCGCTGGCCAACACCGGCAAGACGGGTGCGCCTGCGGTGCGCCTGGCCGACATCGTGAGCGAAAAAACCGTGGTCAACGGCATCGTCGGCCTGCTGGCCACCGGTGGCAGCACCAACCATACCCTGCACCTCGTGGCCATGGCCAGAGCCGCTGGGGTGCTGATCGACTGGGACGACTTTGCCGAACTCTCCGCCGTGGTGCCCCTGCTGGCCCGGGTGTACCCCAACGGCAGCGCCGACGTGAACCACTTCCACGCCGCTGGTGGCATGGGCTACCTCATGCAGGAGCTGCTGGGAGCCGGTCTGCTGCATGCCAACGTGGCCACCATCATGGGCCAGGGCCTGCACGCCTACACCCAGGAGCCCTGGCTGGATGGCGAGCAACTCGCCTGGCGGCCTGTGCCCGCCACCAGTGCCGACACCAGTGTGCTGCGCCCCATGAGCGCCCCCTTCAGCGCAGATGGTGGCCTGCGCCTGCTGCAGGGCAACCTGGGCCGCAGCGTGGTCAAAGTGTCTGCCGTGAAGCCCGAGCACCGCGTGGTGCGCGCCCCCGCCGTGGTGGTGAGCGACCAGCAGGACCTGCTGGCCCTGTTCAACGCCGGGCAACTGGAGCGCGACCTGGTTGCCGTGGTGCGCTACCAGGGCCCCCGCGCCAACGGCATGCCCGAGCTGCACAAACTCACGCCCCCGCTGGCTGTGCTGCAAGACAAAGGCTTCAAGGTGGCGCTGGTGACCGACGGGCGCATGTCGGGCGCATCGGGCAAGGTGCCCGCGGCCATCCACCTCAGCCCCGAGGCGCTGGCCAATGGCCCCATTGCCCTGGTGCGTGACGGCGACATCATCACCCTGGACTGCGAGCGCGGCCTGCTGCAGCTGGAGGTGGACGAGGCCACCCTGGCCACACGCGAGGTGCACCACCCCGACCTCAGCGCCAACGCCCACGGCACGGGTCGCGAGCTGTTTGGCCTGTTCCGCACCCACGCAGGCACGGCAGAAACCGGTGGTTCGCCGTTGATCTGATGCCTGCATGCCGCCCCCACAATCCAAAAAATCCATAGCTAAATCCGCTTTCCTGACAAAAGCTGATGGCACTTTTTGTATCAAATCCATGACCACCACCTGCTTCACCCGCCCCACCTTCACCTCCCGCGTGGTGCCCGTCATCGTGCTCAACGATGCCGCCCACGCCGTGCCCCTGGCGCACGCGCTGCTGGCCGGTGGCATTGACGTGATGGAAATCACCCTGCGCTCAAGCGCTGCACTGGCCGCCATCGAAGCCGTGGCCCGCGCCGTGCCCGAGATGCAGGTGGGCGCAGGCACCATCACCCGTGTGGCCGACGTCGCCCGTGTGGTGGACGCAGGAGCCAGTTTTGCCCTGTCACCCGGCTGCACCGACGCGCTGGTGCACGCGGTGCGCGTCGCCGGTTTGCCGTTTGTGCCCGGCGTGATGACACCCGGCGAAGTCATGCGCACCCGCGACATGGGCTTTGAGCTGATGAAGCTGTTCCCGGCCGCACAGGCCGGTGGACTGGCCATGCTCAAGGCATTGAGCGGGCCACTGCCCGACGTGGCGTTTTGCCCCACCGGCGGCATCAGCCCCGACAACCTGGCCGACTTTCTGGCCTTGCCCAACGTGGCCATGGCGGGTGGCAGCTGGCTCACCCCCGCCGACGCACTGTCCCAGGGCGACTGGGCGCGCATCACCCGCCTGGCCAGCGAGGCCACTCAATCCGCAAAAAATGTCAGTATTTGAGAAGCAAACACCTACGCAAAATAAAGCGATTATGGCCGATAAAGCTTGAAAATTATTAGATAAATTGATAGCAGATCTCACCTCAACCAAACACCGCTGCATCAACCCACCTCTGGCCCCAACGGCCAGATTCCCGCAAGGGGCAGTTGGCATACTGTGTGTGCTTCGCCCAGCCCGCTTACCCACCCGCCTGTTCACCCACTAGCCCCGCCAGAGCCAGCCATGCCCCACCTGTTCTCGCCGCCGCCCTCTCCCACCTCACTCCCCGCTTGGTCGCGGCTGACGGTTCTGGCGCAGGCAGGCCTGCCCCACCTGGCCCAGTTGCTGAGCGAACCCGCGCTGCGCCCTGCGCCCGTCAGCGCCGAGGGCACAGGGCTGACACTGGACTTTTCCCGCCAGGCCATCGATGGCTCGGTACTGGACGCCCTGCTGGCCTTGGCCACCCAAGCCAACATCGACGGACAGCGCGAGGCCATGTTCAGCGGGCAAGTCATCAACACCACCGAGCAGCGGGCTGTGCTGCACGTTGCCCTGCGGGGCACCCCCGGTGCCACAGGCGATGCCGCACCCTGGGGCGGCGCGGTGCAGCAACGGGTGCAGGCCGAGCTGGATCGGGTGTGCGCCTTCACACAAGCCGTGCACAGCGGCCAACTGCGTGGCAGCGGTGGCGACACCTTCACCGACGTGGTCAACATCGGCATTGGCGGCTCGGACCTGGGCCCGCGCATGGCCGCCGAAGCCCTGGCCCACCTGACGCACCCCAGCCCTGGGGCGCCCGCCGTGCGCGTGCACTTTGTCAGCAACCCCGATGCCTGGGCGCTGCACAGCGTGCTGCGCGGGCTGGATGCGCGGCGCACGCTGGTGGTCATAGCCTCCAAAACCTTCACCACGCAAGAAACCATGACCAACGCCGCATCCGCCCGCCGCTGGCTGGCCGATGCGGGGCTGAGCGATGCCGAGCAAGGCGCACACCTGGTGGCCATCACGGCGGCACCGACCAAATCGCAGGCCATGGGCATAGGGCCCCAGCAAACCTTCACGTTCTGGGACTGGGTGGGCGGGCGCTACTCGGTGTGGTCGGCACTGGGCCTGCCGCTGGCGCTGGCGGTGGGTGCACCGGCGTTTCGCCAATTTCTGGCCGGTGGCCAAACCATGGATGCACACTTCAGATCCGCCCCGCTGCCGGCCAACCTGCCAGTGCTGATGGCGCTGCTGGGCATCTGGAACCGCAACTTCCTAGGCTGCCCCACACAGCTGCTGTCGACCTACCCCAGCCGCCTGGCCCGCTTTACCCCATTTGTGCAGCAAATGGACATGGAGAGCAACGGCAAGCGCGTGCGCCACACCGGCGAACCCTGCCTGGCCGAGACCGGCCCGATTGTGTGGGGCGGCACGGGCATTGACGGCCAGCATGCGTACTTTCAGCTGCTGCACCAGGGCATACACCGCGTGCCGGTGGACTTTGTGGGTGTACTCTCCGAAGACACGCCCGACCTGCCCTTGGCAACCGAACACCACCGGGTGGTCAACCTCAACCTGCGCGCCCAGGCCGAAGCCCTGGCGCGGGGCCGCGACACCGCTGCCACCCTGGCCGCCCTGCGCGCCGACGGCCTGAGCGAAGACGAAGCCCAGGCCATGGCCCCGCACCGCAGCTTTGCGGGCAACGTGCCCAACAGCATCCTGTGGCTGGACGCCCTCACCCCCGCCCGCCTGGGCGCGCTGGTGGCGCTGTACGAACACAAGGTGTTCACACAGGCCGCCATCTGGGGCATCAACGCCTACGACCAGTGGGGCGTGGAACTGGGCAAAACCATGGCCAAGGCCATGGAAACCCAAACGGGTTGACGCATCATCAGCCCAGCCTGGCCATGTCCCTCAGGCAACTGAGGGCATTCGGCGCGTCACCGGGCTGTCACGGGGACGCAGGACACTGCAGGTACTTTGTTATTCCCGAGCGTCCACGGTGTGGCACGCGTGGCTCATGTACCTGCAAAAAACCGACCAAGCCGTTCTTGAACTGGCCAGGCGAGACCGCAAGCTCTTGCTCAAGGAGCGGGCCTTGCTTTTGCTGGCTGACGGCCAGAAGTCCGACACCGAACTGCTGGCCATGGTGCAGGCCGAGGCCCCCATGCTGCAAAGCCTGGTGGCGCAGGGCTTCCTGGTGCGCCGCTTGCCAGCGGCGACCAACCGAACACCAAGCCCACCCACGCCATCTCCGACACCCCTCGCCGCGGACACACCACCAGCCCCCCGGGTGGCCGCGGACACGTTCGACGGCAAACGCTCTCTGGCCACCACGCGGATGTTCTTGTTCGACCTGACCGAGCGCATGTTCTCCAGGCGCGACCCGGCACTGGCGCAGGCGTTTCGGGATCGGTTTCGCGAGGCGCGAGACCGGGCCTCCATGGTGGCGGTGTCGCGCGAACTGCTGCAGCACATTGAAGAACAGGCCGGCGCATCACGGGCCGACGAGATCAGCGCCCGCCTGGCCATGCTGCTGCCCGATGAAGTGTCGGCTTAAGTGAGAGAGAACTTGACCCGTACTTCCTCCAGCCGGGTCATGCCCACCGGAGTGGTGCGCAGGGTTTTCATCTCGCGCTTGAAGCCGGCGGCATCGTAAAAAGCCATGCCACGCTCATTGCGCACATACACCCAGGCAGTGACTTCGTTGAAGCCCTCCTCCTCGCAGGCATCGCGCGCGGCGTCCCACAGCGCCAGGCCTGCGCCTTGGCCCAGCACCTCGGGCAGCACGTAGTGAGCCCAAATTTCGCCTACGGTGGGTTTGGTTTTGGGGTCGCGCGAGCGGTCAAAGGCAATGAAGCCCACCAATTTGCCACCTTCGGAGGTGGCCACCAGCACCTGGGGCTCGGCAAACTCGATGGCCTCTCGCCACATGGCCTGGCGCTTGTCCACCGACAGGGATTTCAGGTCGTCTTCCTCCACCAGACCAGCATAGGCATGCTGCCAGGCACGGACATGGATGTCGGCAATGGCTTTGGCATCGCGCAGGGTGGCAAGTCTCACTTCAAACAAAGGCATAGGGTCACAGGCCATCGAGGGCCTCGCTCAAGGGTCGCACAACAGGCCGGCGCCGGGCGCCAGGGCTCGGGCAACTGCACCACGCGCATTGGCCACACCAGGCCATGCAGGCCGTGGCGGGCCAACAAAAAGGGCGCTATTGTCGCCGCATGGCTTGCCACGCCCAGCCCTGCAGCGGGTGACCAGGGTCGGCAGGCACTGGCCGTGGCTGCCAGCGCTGGCGTGTCTCTTATGATGCGCAAGCGGCGCAGCCCTCCCCCACGCCTCGCCAACCTCTACCCCACCACCATGACCCATATCCGTCTGGACCATTCCATCGTGCAACTGGTGCTGCTGGCCGCCCTGAGTACCGGCGGTGGCTCCGCTGTGGCCCAGGAGCGCAGCGGTCTGTTCAAAACCATGGAAGGCGACGTCACCCTGCTGCGCGGTGGCAAAAGCCAGCCCGCCCTGCCCGGAGGCGCGCTGCGCGAGGGTGACCGCATCGTGACTGGGCGCAACAGCGCGGTATCTGTGGTGCTGAGCGACGGCACGGTGGTGTCGGTCGGCCCCAACTCCAGTGTGGACATGACCCACTACATTTTTGACCCCACCACCCAAAACGGCAGCCTGCTGCTCAACCTGCTGCAGGGTACGGTGCGCATGGTCACCGGCATCATGGGCAAGACCAACCCAGAGCTGATCAAACTCACCACCCCCACCACCGTGGTCGGGGTGCGCGGCACCGACTTTATTGTGGAAGCCCAGCCATGAACACCCTCAGTGCCTCTGTGTTTGGCCTGGGCCGCTCCGCCTGGAAGGCCCTCGCCGTCGGCCTGCTGGCTGGCTGGCTGGCCGGTTGTGCCTCGCCACCACCGCCACCCCCCTCTGTGCGCGTGGTGCTGCTGCCGCAATCCGATGCATCGGGCCAGCCGCTGCCCACCGCGGTGAACGTCACCACAGGCACACAAACCCAGGCTCTGGACAAGCCGCTGGCGGTGGCCGAACTCGACAGCAAAGGCCAGCTGAGCCAGCGCATCGCCACCCTGGAGGAGATCCAGGCCCGCTACGGCGATGTGCTCAAAATCCAACCTCCTTCGCCTGAGGTAGTTGTGCTGCGCTTTGTCAGTGGTAAATCGGAGCTGACGCCCGAGTCCGCCGCCGAATTGCCCAGGCTCATTGCGCTGGCCCGGTCGCGTGCAGGGGGTGAAATTCTGGTGGTGGGCCACACCGACCGGGTCGGCACGGTAGAGGCCAACGACACACTATCGGCCCGGCGAGCCCAGGCCATTGCAGATCTCATCAAGGCGCAGGGCTTCAGCGCCGAGCTGATCACAGCCTACGGACGCGGCGAGCGCGAGCCCGCCGTGCCCACAGCAGACGAGGTGGCCGAGCCGCGCAACCGGCGCGCCGAAGTCATCATCCGCTGACCACCCACCTCACCAAGGAACTGCTGTGAAAGTTGGCTTGCTCACCGGTGGCGGCGACTGCCCCGGCCTCAACGCGGTGATTCGGGCGGTGACCCGCAGCCTGCTGCGCCACTGCGCTACCGAGGTGATCGGCATCCAGGACGGGTTTGCCGGACTGATGGAGTGCCGCACCCAGCCCCTGACCTGGGAAAACGTGGGCGAACTGGTGGGGGTGGGCGGCACCATTTTGGGCACCACCAACCGACTCAACCCACTGAGCAGCGAATCTGCCACTGCACAGGCCATGGCCAACGTACAGGCGCTGGGGCTGGACGCCCTGGTCGCCATCGGTGGTGACGGCACCCTGACCATTGCCCACGGACTCGCCCAGCGGGGCCTGAAGGTGGTGGGGGTACCCAAAACCATCGACAACGACATTGAAGGCTGCGAGCGCAGCTTTGGCTTTGACACCGCCGTGGCCACCGTGACCGATGCCCTGGAGCGGGTCCACACCACCGGGCACAGCCACGGACGGGTCATGATTGTCGAGACCATGGGCCGTCACGCGGGCTGGATTGCGCTGGAAGCAGGCATTGCCGGAGCGGCCAACATCATTCTGCTGCCGGAAATTGACTACGACATCGCGCGGGTTGCGGCGGTGTGCCGCCAGCGTGAATCCAAGGAGCGCTTCACCCTCATCTGCATGGGGGAAGGGGCCAAACCCGTCGGCGGTGACATCACCTGGGACGTCCCCGCTCCCGGCGACACCGGACAGCGACGCCTGGGCGGCGTTGCCATGCAGCTGCGCGACCAGCTGCAGCCGCTGCTGGGCAGTGAGGTGCGTGCCACGGTGCTGGGCCATGTGCAGCGCGGTGGCAGCCCCACACCCTTTGACCGGGTGCTGTCGTCCCAGTACGGGGTACATGCAGCCGAGCTGGTGGCGGCTGGGCAGTTTGGCCGCGTCGTCACGCTCACCCGCGGGGCACTGGGCAACATTGCACTCAGCCGCGTGGCTGCCCAGAACCGGCGGGTACAGGCCGACGAGCCCCTGCTGCACACCGCGCGCCAGCTTGGGGTCAGCCTGGGCGACGCTGAAGACGCATGCCTGCCATGCCAGACCACCTGACCACCGCCGCGCCCGGCGCTGCGCCGGACTCGCCATCAGACCGCGCACCCGCAGCGGCAAGCGATGGGACGCGCACCCCTCCCCGCCACGAAAGCCGCCTGGACACCGCTCTGCGGTGTTTGCTGGCCCGGTGCCGCGTCGGTGCGCTTGGCACCGTGGACGCGCACGGTTTGCCCAGTGTGTCCATGGTGCCGTATGCCATTGAGCCTTACCGTGGGTGGCTGGTCTTGCACGTCAGTGGCTTGGCCGCCCACACCAGCCACCTGCAGCGCCAGCCCATGGCATCACTGATGGTGATGCAGCCCGAAGACCCCCTGGCCCCTGTGCATGCGCTGCCCCGGGTGACACTGGCCGTGCGTGCCCACACCCCCCGGCCCGACACCCCAGAGCACCAGCGCTGCCTGGCGGCCTACCTGGCACGGTTTGCCCTGGCCCAGCCAATGACAGAGCTGCCCGACTTCAGGGTGGTGACGCTGGAGCCACTGGGTGCTCGCCACGTCGCAGGTTTCGGCGCAGCGCGCAGCCTGGATGCGACGCAGCTGCTGGCCCTGTTGCAGGTACCGCCCCCGGAAGTGCCCGCTGCCCCACATGTCTGAGGCCCTTGCCACCCACTCTGGCTGCAGCGTGGCGCACCTGGGAGTGGAGGTGGTGTACGCCGATGCCCACCTCATCGTGCTGAACAAACCCAGCGGCCTGCTGTCGGTGCCCGGCAAAGGCCCGGCGCTGGCCGACTGCCTGAGCGCCCGCGCCCAGGCCGTGTGGCCAGACGCCCTGGTGGTGCACCGGCTGGACATGGCCACCAGCGGCCTGTGCGTCATGGCCCGCGACACCCAAGCCCAGCGCAGCCTGAGCCAGGCATTCGCCAGCCGCCAGACCCACAAACGCTACGAGGCGGTGGTGGCCGGCAACCCCGACGACACCCAATCCAGCGCCGACGGCTGGCAGCTCATCGACCTGCCACTGATGGTGGACTGGCCCAACCGACCCCGCAGCAAGGTGTGCACCGACCACGGCAAGCCCAGCCTGACGCGCTGGCGGGTGCTCAGCCGCGACGCGGTGCACCACACCACCCGCTTGCTGCTGGCACCGGTCACCGGGCGCACCCACCAGCTGCGGGTGCACCTGATGGCACTGGGCCATCCCATCCTGGGTGATACTTTGTACGCCACAGGCCAGGCACTGACCGGGGCGCCACGCCTGCTGCTGCACGCCACCGAACTGGGGCTGCCCCACCCCGCCACAGGCGAACACTGCCAATGGCGCAGCCCGGCACCGTTTTGACCCCAGTACCTTGCCCCCGGCCAATGCAACCCTGCGCCAGTGTGGGTTTGTCAGCTGGCACCATGGTTTTGAATTCATAATTACAGCGTTCCCCCCACCCAACCCCCTGGAGACAATCCCCATGAGCAGAGAAGTAGTCGTTGTCAGCGGTGTGCGCACCGCCATTGGTACCTACGGCGGCAGCCTGAAGGACACCCCCCCCACCGAACTGGCCGCCACCGTCGTGCGCGAGGCACTCGCCCGCGCCAGCGTGGCCGGTGCCGACGTGGGCCATGTGGTGTTTGGCCATGTGGTCAACACCGAACCCAAAGACATGTACCTCAGCCGCGTGGCCGCCATCAACGGTGGCTGTGCCGAGGGCACACCGGCCTTCAACGTCAACCGCCTGTGCGGCTCCGGCCTGCAGGCCATTGTGTCGGCCAGCCAAAGCATCCTGCTGGGTGACACCGATATCGCCATCGGTGGCGGGGCTGAGAACATGAGCCGCGGCCCCTACGCCAGCCTCACCGCCCGCTGGGGCGCCCGCATGGGCGATGTGAAAATGGTGGACATGGTGGTGGGCGCGCTGCACGACCCCTTCCACACCATCCACATGGGTGTGACCGCTGAAAACGTGGCTGCCAAATTCGGCATCACCCGCGACATGCAGGACGCCCTGGCCGTGGAAAGCCACAACCGTGCCCAACGCGCCACAGAGGCCGGTTACTTCAAAGACCAGATCGTCCCCGTCATGCTCAAGAGCAAAAAAGGCGAAGTGGCCTACGCCACCGACGAACACTTCCGCCCCAACTGCTCGCTGGCCGACATGGCCAAGCTCAAGCCTGTGTTTGTCAAGGAAAACGGCACCGTCACCGCCGGCAATGCATCGGGCATCAACGATGCCGCCGCTGCGGTGGTGCTGATGGAAGCCGGTGCAGCCAAGGCCCGTGGCCTGGCACCACTGGCGCGCTTAGTGGGTTATGCCCACACAGGTCTGGACCCCAAAATCATGGGCGTAGGCCCCATTTCTGCCACGCAAGCCGTGCTGAAGAAAACCGGCCTGACCGTCCACGATCTGGACGTGATCGAGGCCAATGAGGCGTTTGCCGCCCAGGCCTGTGCAGTGACCCAGGAGCTGGGCCTGGACCCGGCCAAGGTCAACCCCAACGGCTCCGGCATTTCTCTGGGTCACCCCATCGGGGCCACTGGCGCGGTCATCACCGTCAAAGCGCTGTACGAACTGCAACGCGTACAGGGCCGCTACGCACTGGTCACCATGTGCATCGGCGGCGGCCAAGGCATTGCCGCCATTTTCGAGCGCATGTAACACGCGCACTGGCGGCATGCGCCGCCACCCCTGCATGGTAAAATTTGCAGCAAATAAAGCCCGCCAGTCAAGCGCTAGCGGGCTTTTTTATTACTAAAACTCATCCTGAAAGCCCCCAGCCCGCAGGGTGACCACCAGCGTGTCCCGCCAGCCCAGCACCTCGGGGTGGGTGGGCTGTATGGGCGTGCTCTCGTGTATCACCCGCTGGTCATCGAGCAACAGCACCGACCATGGCTCGGTCAGGGTGAAGCGCTGGCCAGCTGGGCCGTCTGCCTCAAACACCCGGCTCTCCCCGCCCTTGATGCCATGGCGGGCCACCAGAAACACCGCGACCAGGTCCACCCCGTCACGGTGCGCCCCTTCGGGCGTGGGGCGTCCGATGCCATCGGTGGTGTCTATGCGAAACGGGTGCGACTCGGCGTACCAGTCTTGCACCCCACGCAAGCCACTGGCGACTTTGCCCAGGGCCAGGTGCAAGGCAGACCATGCCGGGTGGCTGGCCATGGCGGGCTCCAACGGCTCGAACCAGCGCTGCATGCCACCGTGCAAGGCGTTGTAGGCCACAGGCTGCCAGTGGGCCCGGTGCGCCACCGCCTGCACGCCCGTGGCGGACACCACACACGAGCCGTGGCGGCGGCTGCGGTAGCGCCCACCGTCTTTCAGGTGGGCATCTGCGGGCAAGCGGTCCCAACACGGCACCAGGGACTCAAGCCCCGACACCGTGTCCTGCCCCAACCAGCGCGACACACCCTCTGCACCCAGCACCGCAAAGCCCTGCTGCCGCAAGGTGGCCAGCAACTGGGCGGGCTCTACCGCGGGGGGGGCAAACGCAGGTGTGTGATCAGCGCTGGCAGCGCCGACTTGGGTGGGAGGCACAAGCGAGACAACAGATGGCATGGACAAAGACATGGTGAGCAGAGGCGTCATGGGCAGGCCGCAGGGGCTGGGTCGCCAGGGCCAAGTGAAGGAACCGCAGGACAAGGGTGGCAGCACGGAGAGCGGGCAGTGTAGCCATCCCGACCGGTGCAGCAGCCGACACCAGCACGATCACGGGCCAAGAGGCATTTTCTGCGTTGGATCAAGACCACGCTGCGCACGGGCTGGCAAGCTAGAGGTTCTCAGTGACCCGCCACAGCACGACAGGAGGTGTTCCATGGTGACTATGTCTTGGACCAGCGCGCTTGCCCTGGATTTTCCGCCCATCGATAACTTGCACCGGCGGCTGGTAGAACACATTGCGAACGTTCAGACCTGCGACGACCGTGCCATGACCGAGCAATGGGCTGCCCTGGTGGAATGCGCACAGGCGCTGTTTGCAGACGAAGACCAATGGATGCACTGCACCGACTTTGCCAACGCACCCCACCACTCGCTGGAGCACCGGGTGGTGCTCAATGTGCTGCGCGAAGGCCTGGCGCTGAGCCGACAGGGCCAGCATGCCCAGGTGCGCACCATGACGCAAGAGTTGGCACGCTGGCTGCCCAAACACATTCAGTCACTGGACGCAGCCTTGGCGCTGCATCTGCGCCGTCACCCCACCAGCAGGCAAACCCTGCACTGATCGACCACCCAGCTCCCTCACTACCCACACCGGTATTTCAGGGAAAACCATGTAGCCCGGCCGGGGCGTGCTGAGTATCTTCTCCTTGATATTTATCAAGGAGCCTGCTTTGAACACCACCGCGCTGTCGTCCACCCTCACCATGGCTGCGACACGGGAGGATCAGCCGAGCCCCACCATGGGCCAAGCAACCGCCCATACCGAGCACGCGTCAACCCCTGTGGCGACGCCGCAGGAGCTGGAGGCACCCGACGCCACCAACTCCCCCGCCACAGCCTCGGGCTACGTGCCGTATGTGGAACCTGAAAGGTCCGGCATTCTCAGCCTGCCACTTGCCGATCTGCCCCTGTCTGCACCATTTGGGTGGTTGCGAAAAGGTTGGCAAGACTTCACGTGTTGCCCCAAATCCGGGCTGTTTTACGGTCTGTGCTTTTTCCTGATGGGCCATGCCCTGTGGGCAGTGTTCAAGGCAGCACCAGCCTATGTGCTGGCCCTGAGTGCGGGCTTTTTGCTGATGGGGCCGTTTTTGTCGCTGGGGCTGTACCACGCCAGCCGCGACATTGAAAACCGCCGACGCCCCTCGCTGCGGGCCTCCTTGCTGGCCTGGCGTCCCACCAAAGGTGCGATGGCCATTTTTGCCGGAGTGCTGCTGGTGCTGGAAATGGTCTGGGGCCGGGCGTCGCTGATAGTGTTTGCCGTGACCTTCAACGGCATGCCCTCGGCTGAGGACACCCTCACCCAACTGCTCAACCCCCAGAACATCGAGTTTCTGGCGGCGTACACCCTGGTGGGTGGTTTTTTCGCGGGTCTGATTTTTTGCATCAGTGTGATCGCCATTCCGATGATCATGGACCGCGAGGTCGATGCCGTATCCGCAGGGCTGACCAGCATCCGCGCCTGCTTCCAGAACCCCGGGGTGATGCTGCTCTGGGGCGCCCTCATCACCCTGTGCATCGGCCTGAGCATGTTGCCCTACTTCCTGGGCCTGCTGGTCACCGGGCCAGTGGTGGGACACGCCACCTGGCATGCGTACCGGGCCATCGTGCCTGCGCAGCCGGACTGACGCCGCAGCTGCGCCCTTCCTCCCCTTTGACCACCCCACCTTCACTGCCCGGCGCCGGGCGGGGTGGAACGGTGCGGCCACCGTCCGTCCCGGCTCTGTGGTCACCCACCAGCAACGACCGCCACTCCCAGGCTGTCACGAAGCTGACGGCGCATGCCGACCCGGCACGGACCCTGCATGACCTGCCGAGGGTGCCCTGCACCGACACCATTGCCTCATGATTATTTTGCATGAGGCTGCGGTGTAAACCCCAATGTTGCCAATTCGGGGCAGGGCTACAGTCGCCCGGCGGTCTGTGCCACACCCTGGCACCGACCCACGTTTTGCCAGTTCAACCCCACAGGAGTCACGAATGAAAAACACTTCCATCAAGCTCTCAGCCATTGCGCTGGGTACCGCAGCCGCCTTGGTCAGCGTCCAGGCCCATGCGGGCAAAGACCTGGACAACATCAAAAAGCGCGGCGAAATCATCTGCGGCGTGAACACCGGCTTGGCTGGTTTTTCTGCTGCCGACAGCCAGGGCAAATGGAGTGGCCTGGATGTGGACGTGTGCCGCTCGGTCGCGGCCGCCATCCTCAAAGACTCCGAGAAAGTGCGCTACGTTCCCCTGACCGCCCAGCAGCGCTTCACGGCCCTGCAGTCCGGCGAGATCGACATTCTGGCCCGCAACACCACCTGGACGCTGAACCGCGATGCGTCACTGGGCATGCACTTTGCCGGCATCAATTTTTATGATGGCCAGGCTTTCATGGTGCCTACCGCCCTCAAGGTCAAGAGCGCCAAGCAGCTCAAGGGTGCCACCGTCTGCGTGCAGTCCGGCACCACCACCGAGCTGAACCTGACCGACTTTTCCCGCGCCAACAGGCTGGATCTGAAGCCTGTGGTGTTTGAGAAAGTGGAAGCAGCCACCGCCGCCTACGTGGCGGGCCGTTGCCAGGCCTACACCACCGATTCATCCGGTCTGGCCTCCATCCGTGCCAAAGAAACACCCAAGCCCGACGACCACGTCATCCTGCCCGAGCTGATCTCCAAAGAACCCCTCGGCCCCGCTGTGCGCCGTGGTGACGACGACCTCTTCGCCATCGTCAAGTGGGTGGGCTACGCGCTGCTGGAAGCCGAAGAGCTGGGCATCACCCAGGCCAACGTGGACCAGATGAAAAAAGACAGCAAAAACCCCAGCGTGATGCGCGTCCTGGGTGGTGGCACCGAAGACACCGGCAAGAACCTGGGCCTGGACAAAGAGTGGGCCTACCGCGCGATCAAGGCCGTGGGCAACTACGGCGAGCAGTTCGAGCGCCACGTTGGCCCCAAGACCGCCATCCGCCTGCCACGCGGCAACAACGAGCTGTGGAGCAACGGCGGCCTGATGTACGCACCACCCGTGCGCTGATCGGTTCTTGCACCGCGCCGTGGCGATGCGCACAGGCACCCCCCTGGTGCCTGGCCCACCCCACCGTGGTGCATCTGAACCGAGGCCCCGAATGCCGGAGTCGCCGTGTGGGGCTCCGGCATTTCAGTTTTCCCCCTTGCTTTCTTCCAGACTGAGAGGCCCATTTTGAGCCAGTCATCCCACCATGCCCCCCGCAAATGGTCGCTGAACAGCCGCGCAACCCGCGGCTACATTTTTCAAGCCATTGCCCTCATTCTCATTGCCTCTGGCGTCTGGTTCCTGGCCCACAACACCCAGGTCAACATGGCCAACCGGGGCATTCAAAGTGGCTTTGACTTCGTCAAGGACACCGCCGGTTTTGACATCGGCGAGACCCTCATCGACTACGACCCCAGCCAGAGCTACGGCAAAGCCATTTGGGTCGGCGTGCTCAACACCCTCAAAGTCGCGGTGGTGGGCATCATCCTCACCACGCTGCTGGGCGTCATGCTGGGTGTGGGGCGCTTTTCGCGCAATGCCCTGGTGCGCGGCCTCTGCTATGGCTACGTCGAGGTGTTTCGCAACGTACCCATCCTGCTGCAGCTGCTGATGTGGTACCTGGTGTTCATCGAGGTGCTGCCTCCGTCCCAGACAGCATGGAACGTGGCCGACCTGTTTTACCTGAGCAAAGGCGGCTTCAGCTTTCCGTGGCCGTCGGCCGGGGTGGGCCATGTGGTAACAGGTGCCGCGCTGGGCGCAGTGGCCGCCGTGCTGTGGCGCAAGCGCACCCTCAAGCGCTTTGAAGAAACTGGCCACCTGGGCGACATGGTCTGGACGCCACTGGCCATCGTCGGGGCTTCGGCCGTGGCAGGTTGGGTGGTAGCGGGCATGCCCACCCAGTGGTCGATTCCCGAACAGTTGGCCTTCATGGTGGACGGTGGCGTGGCCGCCACACCGGAGTTCATGGCCATCCTGGTCGGGCTGACGGTGTACACCGCGGCATTCGTCGCCGAGGTGGTGCGTGGTGGTATCCAGTCGGTCAGCGCTGGCCAGTCCGAGGCTGCAGCGGCACTGGGGCTGAACCAGAAACAGAAGATGAACCTGATCGTGCTGCCACAGGCCATGCGGGTGATCATTCCGCCGCTGACCAACCAGTATCTCAACCTGACCAAGAACTCGTCGCTGGCGGTGGCGGTAGGTTACCCCGACGTGGTCTCCATTGCCAACACCACCATCAACCAGAGTGGCCGGGCGGTGGAATGCATCGCCATCATCATGCTGGTGTACCTGACCACATCGCTGTCCACCTCGGCGTTCATGAACTGGTACAACCAGCGCATGGCCATCAAAGAACGTTGAAGAAAGACCTCTCCACATGGCTGATACCTTTCAACCCATTGCGCCCCGCCCATCGCCGGTGCGCACCTCCGGGGCCCTGCCCTGGCTCAAAGCCAACCTGTTTGCGGACTGGCGCAGCTCTATCACCACCCTGTTTCTGGTGGCGCTGGGCCTGGCCATGATCCCCAAGCTCATGAACTGGGGTGTGCTCCAGGCCGTGTTCAGCGCCGACTCCGACGCCTGTCAGGCCGCTCGCGGCTCGGGTGCGTGCTGGGGTGTGGTCACCGAAAAGTACCGCATCATTCTGTTTGGCCGCTACCCCTTTGACGAGCAGTGGCGCCCGCTCATCGCCACTGGCCTGATGGTGGGCGGCCTGGTGCTGAGTTGCATGCGCGCCTTCTGGAAGCCCTGGCTGGGGCTGATGTGGGTGGCCATTCTGGCCGTCTTCTTCACCCTGATGGCAGGCGGTGTGCTGGGCATGGAAGCGGTGCGTACCGACGTGTGGGGCGGGTTGCCACTGACGGTCATGCTGGCCACGCTGTCCATTTTTCTGGCGTTTCCGCTGGCCATTGCGGTGGCCCTGGGCAGGCGCAGCGACTTGCCCGCCATTCGCTCGGCCTGCATCGTGTACATCGAACTCATACGCGGGGTGCCACTGATCTCGGTGCTGTTCATGGCCTCGTTCATGTTCCCACTGTTCATGCCGCCGCAGGTGAACATCGACGTACTGGTGCGGGTGGTGGTGGGCATCACCCTGTTTGCCGCCGCCTACATGGCCGAAATCGTGCGCGGGGGCCTTCAGGCCGTGCCCAAGGGTCAGTTGGAGGCCGCTGCCACCCTGGGCCTGTCGTACTGGCAGACGCAGTTCAAGATCGTGCTGCCCCAGGCCTTGGCCATGGTGGTGCCCAGCATGATGAACAACTTCATCTCCATCTTCAAGGACACCTCGCTGGTCACCATCGTCTCGCTGTACGAGCTGACCGGAGCCTTGTCGCTGGCCCTGAACTCCGATGTGAACTGGCGGCCCTTCAAGATCGAGGCCTACCTGTTCATCACCTTTGTGTACTTCCTTTTCTGCTTTTCCATGTCCCGCTACAGCCTGTGGGTGGAAAAGCAACTCAACGCCAGCAAGGCACGCTGAAAGAGGCACCCGACATGACTGAACCCATCATCCGTTTTGACAAAGTCAACAAGTGGTACGGCAACGACTTCCATGTCTTGCGCGACATCAACCTCGACGTGGCCAAGGGCGAACGCATCGTCATTTGCGGGCCATCCGGTTCGGGTAAATCAACGCTGATCCGCTGCATCAACCGCCTGGAAGAGCACCAGGAAGGCCACCTGATCGTGGATGGCGTGGAGCTGACCGACGACGTCCGCGCCATTGACCAGGTCCGCAAAGAGGTGGGTATGGTGTTCCAGCAGTTCAACCTGTTCCCCCATCTGACCGTGTTGGAGAACCTGACCCTGTCGCCCATGTGGGTGGGAAAAATTCCCAAAAAGGAAGCCGAAAAACGCGCCATGCAGCAGTTGGAGCGCGTGCGCATTGCCAACCAGGCCAGCAAATACCCCCTTCAGCTCTCCGGCGGCCAGCAGCAGCGGGTGGCGATTGCCCGTGCGCTGTGCCTGACGCCCAAAATCATGCTGTTTGATGAGCCCACCTCTGCCCTCGACCCCGAGATGATCAAGGAGGTGCTGGACGTGATGGTGGAAATGGCCGACCAGGGCATCACCATGATCTGCGTCACCCACGAAATGGGTTTTGCCAAGGCCGTGGCCGACCGGGTGATCTTCATGGACCAGGGCCAGATCGTGGAGCAGAACACACCCACCGAGTTCTTCAACAACCCACAGAACGAGCGCAGCCGGGACTTCCTGTCCAAAATTCTCGGCCACTGATGTCGGCAAGCACGACCGTGCTGAGCGCGCGCACCCACAAAGGCTACCCATCGTGGGGGCCCGACCTGCAGGTGCAGGCCCTGGCGGCCCAAGGCTGGAACGTGCTGCAGGCCGACTGGCCGCTGCCCTGCGCGGTGCTCCGCCAGGGCGCACTGCAGCACAACCTGGGCTGGATGCAGCGGCTGGTGGACCAGTCGGGCGTGGCCCTGGCGCCGCACGGCAAAACCACCCTCTCGCCCGAACTGTTCCGCGCCCAGCTCGACGCCGGGGCCTGGGGCATCACCTTTGCCAGCGTGGGCCAGCTCGCCGTGGGTGTGGCCCATGGGGTGCGCCGGGCTCTTATTGCCAACCAGGTGCTGCTCCCGCACGACCTGCACTGGCTGGAGCGCTTGCACCAGGCCCAGCCCACGCTGCAGGCCCCCTTTTGGCTGGATTCTCTGGACCAGCTGCACGCCGTTGAACAGGCAGCCTGCTCGCAGCCCTTGGACGTGCTGGTGGAGCTGGGCCTGCCCGATGGCCGAACCGGTTGCAGACGCGATGACCAGGCACTGGCCCTGGCACGCGCCGCGCGCGCCAGCCCGGCGGTCCGTCTGGTCGGGTTGGCCTGCTACGAGGGACTCTGGACCACCGGAAACACCGACTCGGACACCATATTGGTCAACCAGTTGATGCAGCGCGTGCACCAGCTGCTTCGCCAGTGCGATGCCGAAGGCCTGTTTGACCAGACCCACCAGATTTTCATCAGCGCGGGCGGCTCGGCGGTGTTTGACCTGGTGGCACCGTGGTTGCGGCCACCGGCCGACCCACCGCTGTCGCGCCCGGTGCTCGGCCTGCTGCGCGCCGGGTGCAGCCTGACGCACGACCACGGCACCTACCAGCGGCTTGCGCCGCCCATGCTCCAGCGCTTGAGACACCACGGACTGGCTGGCCAACCCTGGGACTGTGGCGGCGGCTTGCAAGCGGCGCTGGAAGTCTGGGCAGTGGTGCAGTCCTGCCCCGAGCCGGGCCTGGCCATCCTCAACGCCGGCAAACGCGACCTGTCGCACGACGCGGGCCTGCCCACTCCTGTGCGCTGGTGCCCCGAGGGCAGCACCGCCATCGCCACCTGTCCCGCCGGCTGGCACATCCGCGCACTCAACGACCAGCACGCCTACCTGCACCACCCCACCACCGCCTCAGCGGCCCCACCACTGCGGGTGGGCGACCGGGTGGCCCTGGGCATCAGCCACCCCTGCACCACCTTTGACAAGTGGCGTTGGATGCCACTGGTTCAGGACGACGGCACGGTGGTCGGCGGCATCACCACCCATTTTTGAAAAACAGATAAAAAGTGCCTTAAGCGCTTGATGGGTATAGCTTTTCAGCTATAAATCTATAGACCTTTCTGGTCGAGCACCTTCACCCAGATAGAGGTTTGACCAGACGATGAATTCCTCAGCTGGTGGATCCAGCGGGTCCGGCGGAATCGGTCGAACGGGTCACGCTGTTGCGCACCGCCGCATCCATGACATGGTCCAGTGCATCGTCCACCACGCTCTGAACGGCCACACACCGGGCCCGCTGGCGCTGCACCAGGGCCTGGAAATTGCGCCGCGTCATAGAGACCGAGGGCTTGGCCGCCATGCTGAACAGATACATGGTGCCGTGCGGGCTGGACCACACCAGCTGTGCACGCTGCCACTCGCCGCTGGGTTGCAACAGCTCAATCCAGCTGCCCGGTACCAAATCAGGCACCTCGGGCGGCTCCACCGGCTCGGCCACATCCCAGTTGGCGGGACTCATGGGCTGGGTGTCGACAAAGTCAGACGGCGGCGGATCTTCATCGGGCAGGTCCATGAAGCCCGTGTCCGCGCTCTCTTGCGGACTGACCCAGGGCTGAGCCTTCACCGTCTCGGTGCGCATCGGCGCCGGGGACTCCGGCGCCTCGCCTCCGGCTGGCCCGTCGGCCGATGCAACCACACTCGGCCCGGTGGTCAACGACGCCTTCAGCGCCGCCTCCTGCAGCACCATGAGCTGGTTGAAAAATTCACACGACTTCTCCTGCGGGTAGCCAATGCTGTGCAAGCCCTCGCGCAAGTTGCGCAGCAACAGGGGAATGACGCGAACCAACCGCACCCGGTTGCGCCCCGCCACCTCGGGCGCACAGGTCCAGGCCAAGTCCGAAATGAGATCGAAGTAGCGCACCTCGGCAGGCAACTGGCCAGCGCGGACCGAATGGCTGCCAGCAACCAAACGCGCCGATGCCACAACCTGCGACCAGGGCCCGGTCAGAAAGCGCTGCAGCACCTGCGGCGCGCGGCGAACGTCTTTGCGCTCACGAATCTCTTCAGCCACTTTTTCGGCCAGCAAAAACCGCTGCTCGGCCTTGATCAAGGCAGCCACCGCCCGCTCGTGTGCCTGCAAGCCGTCCTCACCACCCACTGCGGCGGTGCGGGTGGCTTGCAGCGCGTGCATGGCGCGCGCCAGCAGCTCGGCAGCGGGGCTGTCGGCCTGCAGCAGGCCTTGCACCACCTGGCGCAGGCTGCCCAAAAAGGTCGCAAACCCCTCGCTGTCCTCGGAGACAAACGCCAAACTCTGGGCAATCACCTCGTCCAGCAGGCAGCGCGCGGGGTTGTGCCTGTCAGCGAAAAACCGGGGATCCTCCCGCGCCACCCGCAGCAACAGAGGACGCAGCCGCCGCAGCTCGGCACGCACCGGCGCCAGCAAACGGCCGTCACTGGCCAGACCATCAAGCATGAAGCCCACCACCTCTTCAGCCAGGTCGGCCAGTTGGGCCGCATCGGCCTTGCCAGGTCCCGAGGGCGTGGCTTCCACCGTAGCCACCGGCAAACCACGTGGCCTGCGGCGGCGATCGGGGCCGAGGTAAATATCGGGCAATGGCACGCTGTCGGCAGCATCTGCTGGCAGCCGCCAATTGGACGCTGCGCCCGAACCGGCGGCCAACTGGCCAGCTTGAGGGGCAATCGACTGAACAAGAGGAGCGCCAGCAGACCGCCCCCCGACCAGACCATCCGCCGGGTCACCACCCGAAGCCCCACCCGAACCACCAACACCAGACGACCCGGACGCTCCAGACTCAACAGATGTGCCGTTTGCCCCAGACAGCAGCAGCTGGTGCAAATGGCTGAGGGTGAAGAGCGACGAGGGTTGAAAGTCCGCCACGACATCGCCCGAAGGTCCGGATGTGCCCTGGTGTGCGCCCCGCACCGGATCGACCTGGTTGGCATAGAAACCGTGGGCCCGCTCGGCACCTTCGTCGCCGGGCGCCAGTCGCACTGCACCGCCGGTGGCCGGGCGAGGACTGCCCCGCGCCATGCCTGCGCCCACCCCGCCGGATGCGGGTAGGCCGGGCGCTGACACGACCCTGGCGTAGTCGGCCGGGCGGACGCCCATTCCGTCCAGCAAACGCCCGAGGTGGCGGTAGAGCACATCCAGCTCGGACGCCAGGGTGCGTGAACCGTGTTGCAACCACAGACTGCGCACAGCCGTGCTGCGGCACTGCGCCTCTAGCGTGCGGCTGAGGGCCTGGACCACCACCTCCGGGCGAAACGGGTTGTGGTCCACCTTGACCACCCCCAGCCCCTGGGCGCGGCACAAGCGGGCGGTGAGCTCGTTGAGCGCATGCTCCGACGACACCTGCACCGCCTGCAGCACCCGCGCAGTCTCCACCGTGGCCTGCACCTGGTCGTCGTCCATGAGCTCAAGCTCGTCAAAGCGCACCTGCGCCAGAGACTTGCGCATCACCACACCCTGTGCCGCCGCCCCCCCTTTCAGGACATGCTGGATGGCCTGCTCCCACTGGCCCACAAAGGCAGCCTCGACACCCGCCTGGTGGGTGGCCATGGCCTGAATGGCCTGTGAAATTTCGGTTTTTTCCCGGTAGCTGCGTGCCCCGGACTCCTGCAGCCGCAACTCGGCCACCACACCAGCTACCCAACGGCGCACCAGCCCCGCACCCTCGGCCACCGCTTCATGCACACAGGCTTGGAGTGCATGGGCATGCGGGTTGGCAGCACGTGGTTCGGGAGCGGGTGTGGCCATTCTGAAACACTCTTACGTCAGTAGCTAACTATTGAATACCATCAAGCGACAATAGCCAAAAACATTACAAACTTCAAGCGCCATCCGCCAACAAACGGCGCCAGCCCTCAGGGCCAAGCTGGCGCAGCACCTCCATGTTTCGCTCGTAGATCACATCAGTGTCGCCAAACGACGCAATGGCCCGCTCCAGACTGTCTTCGCGGATAAGGTGCAGGGTCGCAAACGGCGAGCGGTTGGTGAAGTGGCTCATGTCCCCATCGGGCTCGCCCTCGAACACAAAATGGGGATGGAACGGGGCAATCTGCACCACCCCCTCCAGCCCATGTTCGGTCAGCACGTCGTCGGCCACGTCCAGAAAGTCATTGAAGTCCAGAAAGTCCGGGAACAGCGTGGGGTGGATCAGCAGCGTGGTGTCCACCACGTCAGCGGGCGTGGTCTTGAGCAGCTCCAGTTCGCGGTCCAGGTCATCCAGAAACGCATCGAGGTGCCGCGCCCGACTGACCACCAGGCGCACCTGGTCCTTCACGTACACCGATTTGGCAAACGGACACAGGTTGAGCCCAATGACCGCCTGCTCCAGCCAGCGGCGCGTTTGCGCCAACACATCTTCGTCCGTCATGGTTACTTCAGGGCCTTGAAGCGCATGCGCTTGGGCTTGGCACCTTCTTCACCCAGGCGCTTCTTCTTGTCGGCCTCGTACTCCTGGTAGTTGCCGTTGAAGAAGGTCCATTGGCTGTCGCCTTCGGCAGCCAGGATGTGGGTGGCGATGCGGTCCAGGAACCAGCGGTCGTGGCTGATGACCAGCGCACAGCCGGCAAACTCCAGCAGCGCGTCTTCCAGGGCGCGCAGGGTTTCCACGTCCAGATCGTTGGAGGGCTCGTCCAGCAGCAGCACGTTGCCACCTTCGGCCAGGGTCTTGGCCAGGTGCAAGCGGCCACGTTCACCACCGGACAGGGTGCCGACACGCTTTTGCTGATCACCACCCGAGAAGTTGAAGCGCCCACAGTAGGCGCGGCTGGGCATCTGGAACTTGCCCACCGTGATCATGTCCAGCCCGCCGGAAATGTCTTCCCACACGGTTTTCTCACCGGCCAGGCCGTCCCGGCTCTGGTCCACAAAGGCCATCTTCACCGTCTGGCCAATTTTCACGGTCCCGCTGTCGGGTTGCTCTTTGCCGGACAGCAGCTTGAACAAGGTCGATTTACCCGCACCGTTGGGGCCGATGATGCCTACGATGGCTCCGGCCGGAATCTGGAAGCTGAGGTTATCGATCAGCAAACGGTCGCCGTAGCTCTTGCTGACCCCATTGAACTCGAACACCTCGGTGCCCAGGCGCTCGGCCACCGGAATGAAGATTTCGTTGGTTTCGTTGCGCTTCTGGTAGTCCACATCGCTGAGCTCCTCGAAGCGTGCGAGGCGGGCCTTGCTCTTGGCCTGGCGGCCTTTGGGGTTCTGGCGCACCCACTCCAGCTCCTTTTTCATGGCCTTCATGCGGGCGTCTTCGCTCTTTTGCTCCTGCTCCAGACGGGCTTCTTTTTGCTCCAGCCAGCTGGAGTAGTTGCCCTTGTAGGGAATGCCGTGGCCACGGTCGAGTTCCAGAATCCACTCGGCGGCGTTGTCCAGGAAGTAGCGATCATGGGTGATGGCCACCACGGTGCCTGGGAAACGGGCGAGAAACTGCTCCAGCCAATCCACGCTTTCGGCGTCCAGGTGGTTGGTGGGTTCGTCCAGCAGCAGCATGTCAGGCTTGCTCAGCAGCAGCTTGCACAGCGCCACGCGGCGCTTTTCACCACCCGAGAGCAGGCCAATTTTGGCGTCCCATGGGGGCAGACGCAGCGCGTCGGCCGCAATTTCCAGCTGGTGCTCGCTGTCGGTACCGGCGGTGGCAATGATGGCTTCGAGCTCGGCCTGCTCGGCCGCCAGGGCGTCGAAGTCGGCGTCTTCCTCGGCGTAGGCTGCGTACACCTCGTCCAGGCGCTTTTGGGCCGCGCGCACCTCGCCCATGGCGCTCTCCACGGCCTCGCGCACCGTTTCTTCGGGGTCCAGCTGAGGCTCCTGGGGCAGGTAGCCAATGCGCAGGCCAGGCATGCCGTAGGCTTCGCCTTCAATTTCCTTGTCCAGGCCCGCCATGATTTTCAGCAGAGTGGACTTGCCTGACCCGTTGGTGCCCAGCACACCGATTTTTGCGCCCGGGAAAAAGCTCAGCGTGATGTCTTTCAAAATCATGCGCTTGGGCGGCACGGTTTTGCACACCCGGTTCATGGTGAAAACGTATTGGGCCATCGGAACAACTCTTTCTCGGAAACAAAAACACGGCAAACGCAGTTGCCAACACCCGCAATTATCCCAGCATGCGACAATGCAGCCTGTTGAGCGCCACAGTCGGCGCCGCAACCGGCAACCTGCCGGGGAGCCCAGCGCGCCACCTGACACAGGACAGCGGGCACTCCCAAAACCCCAACTGCATTGACCCAGACTGACCAGCCCCAACCAACGGGTTGGCAAGGCGATGCTCCCTGCACCCCGGACGGGTGCTCTACACATGAACTTTGAAGAACTGAACCTGGCCCCGGCCATCGTGCAAGCCGTGCGAGAGCAAGGCTACGACACCCCCACCCCCATACAAGCACAGGCCATTCCCGCCGTGATTGCCGGGCAAGACTTGCTGGCCGGTGCCCAAACCGGCACAGGCAAAACCGCAGCCTTCACCCTGCCCATGCTGCACATGCTGTCGCAGGCCGAAGCTGGCAAAAACCGCTTTGGCGGCAAAGCCATCCGCGCCCTGGTGCTGACACCTACCCGCGAACTCGCCGCCCAGGTGGAAGAGTCTGTGCGCGTGTACGGCAAGTACCTGCCCGGCCTGAACTCCGGCGTGGTGTTCGGCGGCGTGGGCATGAACCCGCAGATCAACCTGCTGAAAAAAGGCGTGGACGTGCTGGTGGCCACCCCTGGGCGCCTGCTGGACCTGGCGCAGCAAGGCTTTCTGGACCTGTCACAGGTGCAGATGCTGGTGCTGGACGAAGCCGACCGCATGCTGGACATGGGCTTCATCCACGATGTGAAGAAAATTCTGGCGATGGTGCCCAGCCAGAAGCAAAGCCTGCTGTTCTCGGCCACCTTCAGTGACGAGATCCGCGACCTGGCCAACGGCCTGCTGCGCAACCCGCAAAGCATCCAGGTGACCCCGCGCAACACCACGGTGCAGCGCATCACCCAGCTGATTCACCCCGTGGGCCGTGGCAAGAAAAAGGCCGTGCTGGTGCACATCATCAACGAGCACAACTGGAGCCAGGTGCTGGTGTTCACCCGCACCAAGTTCGGAGCCAACAACGTGGCCGAGTACCTCACCAAAAACGGCATCAATGCGATGGCGCTGCACGGCAACAAAAGCCAGGCGGCCCGCACACAGGCATTGGCAGGCTTCAAGAGCGGTGAAATCCGCGCGCTGGTGGCCACCGACATTGCGGCACGCGGCATCGACATTGATGACCTGCCACATGTCGTCAACTACGAAATCCCCAACGTACCGGAAGACTATGTGCACCGCATTGGTCGCACAGGGCGCGCCGGCGCCAGCGGAGAGGCTGTCAACCTGGTGTGCATGGACGAAGAAGGCTTCATGCAGGAGATCGAGCGCTTCACCAAGCAGCGCATTGAAGTGAAGGTCATTGACGGTTTCGGCCCCGAGCCGGGCGAGCGGGCCGAGCCCATCGCCATGGGCCGCCAGACCATCTGGGGCGGCGCGGGCAAACCCCCCAGCCGCGACGTGATGGCAGCGGCGGCCAAAGCAGCCCGCAGCGAAATGATGGAGCGCATTCGCGACAAAAAACAAACCGACGGCGGCGGCAACGCCCGCAGCGGGCCCCGGGGCTCCGGCAGCGGCGGTGCAGGTCGCACGGGTGGCCGCAGCGCCTCGGCGGGTGGCTCTGAGGCCAGCCCTGGCCACCGCCCGCGCCCAGCCGGCGGCTACGCAGAACAGCGCCCGCGCCCCGCAGGTGCACCGGGTGCGCGTCCCGCACGCGGACCACGCCCCGAGGGCCGACCCGAAGGACGCATGGACGGACGTCCCGAGGGCCGCAACGCATCCGACGCCCAACCCGGGCCCACTGCATTTCGCAACGCAGACGTGCGTTCCGAGAACCGCCATGCACCCCGCAGCGAACCCCGTGCCCCTGGCGGCCAACCGGATCCGCTTCGCACCAGCATCGACTCCATGGCTGGCCGTGGAAATGGCTACCGCGGCAACCGCAACGGCAGTGGCGGCGGTCGGGGCAACTCGGGCGCGCCTGGCGGCAACCGGGGTGGACCTGCCGACCCCTTGCGCACCAGCTTTGGCCGCATCACCCACAAGTAATGCTGCGCACGGGGGCTCTGGCCACCCGTGCACAATAGCGGCATGAGAATTTTGCACACCATGCTGCGGGTGGGTGACCTGCAGCGATCCATCGACTTCTACACCCGCGTCATTGGCATGCAGCTTCTGCGCACCTCCGAAAACACGGAGTACCGCTACACGCTGGCATTTGTGGGCTTTGGCAGCAACCCTGGCCATGCCGAACTGGAGCTGACCCACAACTGGGACGTGTCCAGTTACGACCTAGGCACGGCCTATGGCCACATTGCCCTGGGCGTGCCCGATGTGGCCGCCGCCTGCGAACGGATCCGCATCGCCGGAGGAACCATCACCCGCGAACCAGGCCCCGTCAAGGGCGGCAAAACCGTCATTGCCTTCGTCACCGACCCGGATGGCTACAAGATCGAGTTGATCCAACGGGCCGACCACGTCACCCTGGGCTGATGCCCCTGGACGAAACGATCAGACAAGTACGGACAAAAGGCCACAAAAAAGCCCGCATGCAGCGGGCTTTTTTGTGGGTTGGTGCATATCACTGCACCACCACCTCCACCCGGCGCGCCTGGGCATCCGAGCCGGTTCCCATGGTTTGCTCAGGCTTGCTCAGGGCCATGCGGCCCTCGTCCACGCCCAGCGCCTTGAGCACATCACGCACGGCCAGGGCACGTTGCTTGGCCAGCTCGGCATTCACCTCAACACTGCCGGAGGCGTCGTGGAAGCCGGAAATCGCCAGAGTTTTTCCTTCGGCAGCAGCCTGCACAACCTGAGCCAACGCAGCCTGGGCATCAGCGGCCAAGTCGGCTTTGCCAGTGGCGAAGTAGAAAGTCACCACCCCGTTGCCAACCACCACGCTGGCCTCATCGGCCTGCGCCGCCTCTTGCACCACAGCCACCGGTACCGTGGGTGCAGCCTTGGTGCGGGCTTTGTGGATGCCCAAACCCACCACAAAGCCGATGACCAGCACAATGAGGGGAATGAGAACAGCAAACGCGCTGCGTGTGCCTTCGTCTTGGTCTTGAACCGACATGCATACTCCGTTGAATTGAAAAGAGTTGAATTTTAGGGTTTTCTCGAATGCCCCAGACCACACCAACACCACCCCCTGCGCGCTGCGGCCAGGCACTCTTCGAGCAGATGCTTCAAGGCTGGGGCGGCCAGGGTGATTTCTGGGTATTTGCCTACGCGTCCCTCATCTGGCGCCCAGAGGGCACACCTTTGGAAACCCGCCCCGCCCGGGTGTACGGCTACCACCGAGCCCTGCACATGTGGAGCCGCGTCAACCGTGGCACACCTGAGTGTCCAGGCCTGGTCTTTGCGCTGCTGCCTGGTGGCAGCTGCACAGGCGTGGTGCAGCGCATCAGCGGCGCAGACGGCCTGAACTACCTGCACAGGTTGTGGGCGCGGGAAATGCCCAACCCGGTGTACGACCCGTGCTGGCTGCCAGCCCGCACCTCCCAGGGCACCGTCAGGGCGTTGGCATTCACCCTGTCGCGGTGCAGCCCCAACCACACCGGACACCTGAGCGACAGCGACTACCGGCATATCTTTCGCCACGCGGTCGGCCGCTACGGCAGCACACTGGACTATGCGCGCCAGACCCATGAACAACTGGCTGCACTGGGCATTCATGACCAGGCGCTGGCCCGGCTGCTGGCGTGTGCCGCGCCTGATGTGGCACCCCCGTTCCCCAACCAACTTCATTCAAACCCGGCCCCCAGACCATGACCAACACCTCATCCATCGCCGATCTGCGCAAGAGCTACGAGCGTGCCGAACTCAGCGAATCCGATTCGCACCCCGACCCGATGCAGCAGTTTGACCGCTGGCTCAATGAAGCCATTCGCAGCGAGGTGCCAGAGCCCAACGCCATGACGCTGGCCACGGTGGCCAGCAACCTCAGGCCCAGCACCCGGGTGGTGCTGATCAAAGGCTACGACGCGCGTGGCATCGTCTGGTACACCAACTACCTCAGCCGCAAAGGGCACGAACTGGCGGGCAACCCCTTTGCCGCCCTGCAGTTCCACTGGGTGGAGCTGGAGCGGGTGGTCCGCATCGAAGGGCGGGTTGAGAAGGTCAGCGACGAAGACAGCGACGCCTACTTCCACAGCCGACCGCTGGACAGCCGCATTGGCGCCTGGGCCAGCCCCCAGAGCGAGGTGATCAGCGGCCGCTCGGTGCTGGTGGCCAACGCCGCGCGCTACGGGGCGCAGTTTCTGTTGCAGCCGCCCAGGCCGGCGCACTGGGGTGGCTACAGGCTAGTGCCAGACGAATGGCAGTTCTGGCAGGGCCGCCGCAGCCGGCTGCATGACCGGCTGCGCTACCGCCTGCAAGACAGCGGCCAATGGCAACGGGAGCGGCTTGCGCCCTGATGCCACGGCCGGGTCAGGACCTCACTTCAGCACGTACTCAAACGTGCTGACCACGCGCAAGCGTTTGCTCAGGGTTTGACCGGAGTCCATGTCGCTGCCGTCGCCATCCGACACGCGAATGCTGCCTTGGTTGGCCGACTTGAGGCTACCGAGTTCGGCACCGGCTTCGGCGGCAAATTTCTGGGCCTGCTCGCGCGCGTTGCGGGTGGCCTCGGCCAACAGAGGGGCCTTGATGGCATTGAATCCGCGCAGCTGGTAGCGTGGCAGGCCTGCGCCCTCCATGTCGCCGCCCAGCTGAATGCCCGCTTGAATCAGCGGATCGGTGGCCTTGGCCGCCTGATCGACCAACGCCACCCGTTCCGAGCTGACCACCACCCGACCCACCCCGCCAAACCGCAGCGGCTGGCTGGCCTGCGCGTACTCCTTGGCAAACGCGTCTTGCACCTGCAGGGGGCGCACATCCAGCTCGGCATCCTGAAAACCTTGTGCCTTCAAAAACGCGACCACCTGGTCCCTATCCTGGCTCAAGGCCTGCTGCACCCCAGAAAAGTCGTTGTCCGCCCGGCGAAACTGCAGCACCCAAACGGCGTGGTCAGCAGGCACATCCTGTTCGGCCAGGCCCTTGACCGTGACCACGCGATCGGCCATGCGAAAGTGCTCCACCCCACGGCCCATAAACCACCCGGCCAACGCTAGGCCAAGCACGAGACCCAGCGCCAGCACAGCCGCAGCGGTCACCAGGCCAGAGGCTGAGGTACGGACAGGAGTGGAAGTGGGTTCAATCGCGTGGGTCATGGTGGCTAACCGGCAAGTTCAAAGGGAAAAGATGCGGCGCACAGCCTGGCCAGCCACCGCCTTAAGCGCCTCGGCGGGCACCCGCTCGGGGGCCAGCTCGGCCAAGGGCACCAGCACAAATGCCCGCTGCCACAGGCGCGGGTGCGGCACGGTCAGCCTGGCCGACTGCACAGAGGCACTGCCGTACAGCAACAGGTCCAGATCGAGGGTGCGAGGGGCATTGGGATAAGGGCGCTCGCGCCCGGCGCGCTGCTCCAGCGCCTGCAGCGCATCCAGCAGGTCGGGGGCTGTCAGGCGGGTGCCGAGCAGCGCCACGGCATTGGTGTAGTCGGGGCCGTCGGCCTCCCACGGTGGGCTGCGGTACAGGCCTGAGGCCCGTATCAGCTCGGTGTCTGCCACAGCCTGCAACCCAGCCAATGCGTGTTGGATGCTGGCCTGTGCATCACCCAGGTTGGCACCCAGGCCCACGAAGGCTTGAACCCAGGGTCGGTGCACAGCGGGCATGGGTGAAGACCTCCGGCCTGTCAGTCGCTGCCCGGGCCTGGCCCTGCGGCGTCGCCTGCACCGGCGCCACCGGGCTTGCGGCGGCGGCGACGGCGCTTGCGGGCGGGGCTGCCGTCGGCATCGGTCGGCCATTCGCCACCCGGCTCGGTATCGGCCATATCTTGCCCACCGGACTCGGCCCGGCTTGCCAGGGCCGCCGGGGGCATGCCACCCGCGTCGTCGGTGGCGCGCCAGCGAGGGTCGTCCTGCCCGGGCACTTGCACCGCCACATCGCCGCCCTCGGCCTTGACCCGGTGCGTCCTGGGCTTGCGCCCGGCACCAACCTTGGCGCGGGACTGCTCCAGCCGAATGGCTTCGACCATGTCGCGGCGGTGGGCATCGTCGGCGGTACTGAACGCCTCCCACCAGTGCGCCAGTTCTTCGGGCACCTCGCCCACCTGGGCACGCAAGCGCAAAAAGTCGAAACCGGCCCGAAAACGGGGCTGGTCGGCCAGCGAAAACGGTGCGTTGCCGGTGCGCCGCTCAAAGCGCAGCTGCATGACCCAAATCTCGCGCATGTCCGCACCCAGCTTGCCCCGACCCGACACGTCGCCGATGCGGGCATCGAACACCTGGTCCACCGCGTCTTGCAAGGCGGTGAACCCGGGCTGGCGGGCTTGCACCCGCCGCTCCCAGCCCTCGCGCACATCGGACCAGAGCACACAGGCCAGCAAAAAACTTGGAGCCACGGGCTTGCCCTCGCCCACCCGGCGGTCGGTGTCTTTGAGGGCCAGCGCCACGAGCGGTTGGTCAGCACGCTCCACCGCCAAATCCAGCAGGGGGTAAATGCCCTTGGCCAGGCCCAGTGTGCGCAACTGCTCCACGCTGGCTGTCGCGTGCCCGGTTTGCAGCAGCTTGAGCATTTCGTCGAACATGCGGCTCTGGGGCACATCGGCCAGCAGGGCCACACTGCCCACCAGGGGCTGACCGGTTTTGGGCTCGAAGGCAAAACCCAGGGCGCTGAGCTTGGCCGCGAACCGCACTGCACGGATGATGCGCACCGGGTCTTCGCGGTAGCGGGTGGTGGGGTCACCGATCATGCGCAGCACCTTTTTCTGCGCATCCCGAATGCCGTGGTGGTAGTCCACCACCGTTTGGGTCTCGGGGTCGTAGTACATGGCATTGACGGTGAAGTCGCGCCGTGCGGCGTCTTCTTCCATGGGGCCCCAGACGTTGTCACGCAGCACACGGCCACTGGCATCCACCGCATGGACCATGCCAGCCAGCTCACGCTTGCTGCTTTTTTCGTTGCCACCCACCTGCTCGGCGTCGGCGCTGTCGAGGTGGGCCCGGAAGGTGGACACCTCAATCACTTCGCTCAGGCCCCGGTCTTGCCGACCCCGCCCGTAAATGACATGGACGATGCGAAAGCGCCGCCCGATGATGAAGGCCCGCCGAAACAGCCCTTTGACCTGTTCGGGCGTGGCGTTGGTGGCCACATCAAAGTCTTTGGGCTGCAGACCAAGCAGCAGGTCGCGCACGGCACCACCAACGATATAGGCCTCGAACCCTGCTTGCTTCAGGGTGTGCACCACATCCAGCGCCTTGCGGTCCACCAGCTCGGGGTTGATGCGGTGGACATCCGCACCCACGTCCATGCGTTTGCCAAATTTGGAAGCCGCCTTGCCACGGCCAGCGCCTGCTTTGCCCAGCAGCTTGCTGATGAAATGTTTGATCATGAAAACAAATTGAGTGTGGGCCAGTTGCGCTGCGCGGCCACAGCGCGCAGCCGCTCGTCGGGGTTGGTGGCCACAGGGTGGGTCACATGCTCCAGCAGCGGCAAGTCGTTGATGGAATCGCTGTAGAAGGTGCTTTGCGCCACGCTGGCCCAGGTGGCCCCGCGATCGGCCAGCCATTGTTCCACACGCGCGACTTTGCCTTCCCGAAACGACGGCGTGCCACGGATTTCACCGGTGGGCAGGCCCGTGGCGTCGCGCTCCAGCTCGATGGCAATGAGTTCGTCCACCCCGAAGGCCTGGGCAATGGGACGGGTCACAAACTCATTGGTGGCGGTGACGATGATCACCGCATCACCGGCCTGCCGGTGCTTCTCAACCAGCTCCATGGCTTGCTTTTTGATGCATTTTTGCACCACATCGCTCATATATCGGGCATGTGCAGCTATGGATTTTTCCATGCCCTGCTCCCGAATGGCGGCGGTGGCAAAGCGGGTGTACTCGGCAATATCCAGCGTACCGGCCTTGTATCGCTCGTAAAACGCCTGGTTGTCGCGGCCAAAGGCCTCGGCATCTCGCCAGCCAATCGCCACGGTGAACTGGCCCCACTCGTAGTCGGAGTCCATGGGTATGAGGGTGTGGTCCAGGTCAAACAGAGCTAGGTTCATTCGTTTTCCAGCATGGATTTGATGAGGGGGATGGTGATGGCCCGCTGCGTGCCCAGGGCATAGCGGTCCAGGTGGTCGAGCAGCTGCATGAGGCTACCAAGGTCGCGTGAAAAGCGGGTCACCATGAACGACAAGACCTCATCGCTGAGGTGCAAGCCCCGGCGCTGCGCGGCCAGGCGCAGCACGCGCTGGCGCTCGGGGTCTGCCAGCACCTGGAGCCGGTGGATCTGACCCCACCCCAAGCGGGTTCGCAGATCGTCTCGCACCGGCAAATCGGCCGGTGGCACCGCCCCGGCTGCCAGCACCCAGCGGGGCAGGCCCTGGGTGGGGGTTTGGGCATTGACGAACCAGTTGAATGCAGTAGCCTGTTGGCGCTCGTCAAGCAGGTGACAGTCGTCCAACAGCACTGCCTGCCAGGCGGGGTTGAAGCCCTGGGGCTGGGTCACGCTGGCGTCTAGCCAGCCCACAGACTCACCCTGCAGCGCCAGGGCATGGGCGACGGCTTGCAGCAGGTGGGTTTTGCCACAGCCAGCCTCGCCCCACAGGTAGGTAGGCACCCCCTCGTGCGGCGGCTGCTCCACACATTGCCACACATGGGCCAGCGCCGCCTCGTTGCCGTCCGGCAAAAAATGCTCCAGATCTGCAACCGGAGCCAGGCCATAGTCCAGGGGCAACTGCTTCATGGGGCGGGCGGACCCTCTGCAGCGGTGAATGCGGCGGGTGCGGCAGGGGCTGCACGATCGGCGCCCAAGCGCTCGGGCACCGATGGGGCCACCTTGCGTAGCCCGTCTCCCGCGTACAGGTCGCTGCTCGAATAGGCCTCCATCAAGCGGCGCAACGCCACCAGCAGCACCGCGCTCACCGGCAGCGCCACCAGAATACCCACGAAACCAAACAGGTGGCCAAAGGCCAACAGCGCAAAAATCACCGCAATGGGGTGCAACCCAATGCGCTCACCCAGCAGACGGGGCGTCAACCACATGCTCTCCAGCACCTGACCGATGCCAAACACCAGGCCCACCAGCACAACGCCCAGCACCGACTGGAACTCCAGCGCCGCCGCCAGCAATCCCAGCACCATGCCAAGGCCAAACCCCAGATAGGGAACAAACACAGCCAACCCGGTGAACACCCCAATGGGCAATGCCAGCTTGAGGCCCACCAGCGCCAGCCCCACGGTGTAAAACACCGCCAGAATGCCCATGACAATCAGCTGTCCGCGCAAGTACTGGCCCAGTACCGCATCGGTTTCATCCAGAAAACGCTGGGTGGCACCCAAAAAGCGGGGTGGCACGAACACCTTCACGCGGGCGACCAATCCCTCCCAATCCAACAGCAGGTAGTAGGCAACAATGGGCATGAGGACCAGGTTGCCCAGCACGGCCGCGAGCACGCTGCCGCCGATGCGCAGGGAAGACATCAGCCCCGCCATCAACTCACTCTCGCGCCCGGTCACCAGCTGGCGCAAGGCGCCGCGCACCGCCTCCACATCCACCGCCAGGTGCCAGCCAAGGCGGTCGGACAGCGGTTTCAGCCATCCGTTCAGAAGCACCAGAAATTCAGGCACCTGGTCGCGCAACAAGGGCAGCTGCCGCGTCACGACAGGGACGATGAGCAAAATGACCACCGCCAGCACCAGGCTGAGCAGACAGATGGCCACGCCAGAGCCCAACCACCTGGGAATGCGGTAGCGCTCAAACACAGCCACCAAGGGATGGAGGGCGTAAGCCAGCACACCCGCCACGACAAACGGCGTGAGCACCGGGGCCAACAGGGTGAGCACCGCCGAAGCCACCACAGCCAGCACGAGCCAGGCCAACAAGCGCGATTGAGCAGGGGTCAGTGTCATGGGGAGGAAAGCCGGTACGGAACCGGCGCAAAGCGGCAGTCGATGCAAACTGATGGGGAAACGGTGTCGGCCACCACAACCAGCCCCCCACGCCACAGACGCTGAGCGCCAAGGTCAGATCAGCCAAGGGTGGTGACTGGGGCAGGCTTTAAAATTCGGCCAAATTTTATCTTCCCCATGACCAGCGCCCACACCCCCCCCACCTCCCTTGCCCCCATCTCCTACAAAGACGCCGGCGTTGACATCGAAGCCGGCGACTCACTGGTTGAGCGCATCAAACCCCTGGCCAAAAAAACCATGCGCGAAGGCGTGCTGGCCGGTATCGGCGGCTTTGGCGCGTTGTTCGAAGTGCCCAAGCGCTACCAGGAGCCCGTGCTGGTCAGCGGCACGGACGGCGTGGGCACCAAGCTCAAGCTGGCCTTCGAATGGAACGTGCACGACACCGTGGGCATCGACCTCGTGGGCATGAGCGTGAACGACGTGCTGGTGCAGGGTGCCGAACCCTTGTTTTTTCTGGACTACTTTGCCTGCGGCAAGCTCGACGTTGACACCGCCGCTGCCGTGGTGGGTGGCATTGCCAGGGGCTGCGAGCTCAGCGGCTGCGCCCTGATTGGTGGCGAAACCGCCGAAATGCCCGGCATGTACCCCGCGGGCGAGTACGACCTGGCCGGTTTTTGCGTGGGCGCAGTCGAAAAAAGCAAGATTCTGACTGGCTCAACTGTGCAAGCGGGCGACGTGGTGCTGGGCCTGGCCTCGGCGGGTGTGCACTCCAACGGTTTCAGCCTGGTGCGCCGGTGCATCGAGCGGGCAGGCAACAGCGCCCCAGCCATGCTGGATGGCCAACCGTTCAGGACCGCCATCATGGCCCCCACCCGCCTGTATGTAAAAAACATACTGGCCGCGCTGGCCGCCCACCCCACCGATGCGGGGGGCATCAAGGCACTGGCCCACATCACCGGCGGCGGGCTGCTGGAGAACATTCCCCGTGTGCTGCCCGCTGGCCTGGCCGCCCATCTGACCAAAGGCAGCTGGCCCCAGACCGAGCTGTTTGCCTGGCTGCAAGCCACCGCAGGCATTAACGACATCGAGATGAACCGCACCTTCAACAACGGCATTGGCATGGTGGTGGTGGTGTCTGCGGCACAGGCCGATGCCGTGGCCAACACACTGCGCACCGCTGGCGAGGCGGTCTACACCATCGGCACCATTGCACCCCAGGGCAGTGGTGCGCAGGTGGTGGTGGGCTGAGGGCTGCACCAGCCATTCTGGCACCACCCATCCCACCAACCAGCCCCCGAGAACCATCCCCAACGCTCAACCACCACACCCTCGGTGGCGGCAAGTTCAGGGCTTTCGGTCTTTCATCAGGTCCCGCAGGCGTTTGGGGGCAGGCACCAGGGGTGAGCGGCTGCGCGTCCACGCGCCCTGCTCTGACGGTGACAGGGCTCGGCCCCGGCTCATGAACCACGAGGCCAGCTTGTACAGCCCCGACTTGCTGTAAACCTGCGACCACATGCTCCACACCGTGGCCACCGCCGCCGAACGCGCCGCGCCGCTGCCGCGCAGGGTGGCATCCTCGGTGTCTGGCTTCGCCTGTGCCTCGTTGCGCAGGCGCACCAAGATGTCGGTGATCGGGATCTTGACCGGGCACACCTCGTTGCACGCACCGCACAGGGTGGACGCAAAGGCCAGCGGGTAGGTGGCCTCCAGGCCCAGCATGTGGGGCGAAATGATGGCGCCGATGGGCCCTGGGTAGGTGGTGCCATAGGCATGGCCACCAATGCGGGCATACACCGGGCAATGGTTCATGCACGCGCCGCAGCGTATGCACTGCAAGGTGGCGCGCAGTTGGTCGTCGGCATAGGCTTGGGTGCGGCCGTTGTCCAGCAAAATCAGGTGCACCTCTTGCGGGCCGTCTTTTTCGCCGGGTTTGCGTGGCCCGCTGATCATGTTGACGTAGGTGGTCACGGGCTGGCCGGTGGCAGAGCGGGTCAGCAGGCTCAGCAGCGGAGGCACGTGCTCCAGCTTTTCCACCACTTTTTCAATGCCGGTGATGGCAATGTGTACCTTGGGCACGGTGGTGCACATGCGGCCATTGCCCTCGTTTTCCACCAGGCACAGGGTGCCGGTTTCGGCCACGGCAAAGTTGACGCCAGACAGGCCGATGTCGGCATCTGCAAACTTGCGCCGCATCACGCGCCGGCCAATCTGTATGAGTGCGTCCACGTCTTCCGTGTAGGCCACGCCCGGCACCTCGTCGGCAAACAGCTGGGCAATTTCCTGCTTGGTTTTGTGGATGGCCGGCATGATGATGTGCGACGGCCCTTCACCTGCCAGTTGCACGATGTATTCACCCATGTCGGATTCCAGCGCCTCGATGCCCGCTGCCTCCATCGCGTGGTTGAAGCCAATTTCCTCGCTCACCATCGACTTGCCTTTGATGATGTGTTTGGCGTTCACCCTGCGCGCAATGTCCAAGGCAATGGCGTTGGCATCGTCAGCGTTTTCCGCCCAGTGCACGGTCACGCCGTTGGCCGTCAGGTTGGCTTCCAGCTGCGTCAGCAGCCGGGGCAGGTTGGCCAGGCTGTACTGGCGGATGGCCTGGCCCAGGTTGCGCAAGCCTTGCAGTTCGTCACCGTCGCTGAACTGCGAGCGGCGCTTGGCCTGCAAAAAATCCATGGCACCACGGAAATTTTTGCGCTGCCCCTCGTTGTCCAGCACGGCCTTGCTGCGTGCCTTGAAGTCTTTGGCCGGGTGAATGGAAATGACTTTGCTCATGATGGGCTCCCGACAGGTTGACGCAACAACACCACCAGCTCGCGCGGGCCGTGGGCACCGTAGGCCAGCGTTTGCTGGATGTCGGCGGTTTTGGACGGGCCGCACACCAGCACCACGTTGGTGGGCATGCCTTCGCGCCAGCCTTCTGCCGTCATGACCGAATAGATGTCGGCATGGATGGTGTCGGCATCCAGCAGCACAAAATGCACCGACGGCACCAGCGACATCAGGCGGGGCTCGCTCGGGCTGGGCCACAACACCAGGCTGCCGGGCTCGGCCACCGCGCCGCGCGCCAGGGTCAGCGACGCATCAATGCCGTCAAACAGCAGGTCGCGCCAGGTGTCAATGGGTTGGGTGTAGGCCAGCACTTCAATACCATCGGGCTGGCAAGCCAGCAACTCGGCACCGTGGGGCGTGTGGGTGCCCACCAGCACCTGCCGCAGCCCCTTGGTGGTGGCCAGTGTCAGCAACACCTCGGCCCAGTTGGCATGGGTCACATCGTGCACCTCGGCCCGCATGGCGGCCAGGGCCGCACGCAGCCGGGCGGTGCGTTGGGGCAGGTCTTCGCCACGCTGGTGGCTGCCATACCAGCCGCCCACATCGGGCAGGGTGGTTTGGGCCGTGACATTGGCTTTGGCCAACCGGGCCAGAATCTGTTCGCGGGCGCTCATGTGGCGCTCCCATTGGTCGTATCGCTGACCGTATTCCTGGCCGGTTGGGTGCGGTTCCACAGGAAGCTGGCCAGGTGTTCACCCGGCAGGCTAGGGGTTTTGCGACCTGCCAGTTCGTCCTGTTTGGCGGCACGGCCAGTGATGTTGAGCAAACACCCGCAATCGGCACTCACCACGCTTGCAGCACCAGTGGCCTTGATGGCTGCCACCTTGTCTGTCGCGATGGCCTCTGAAATGTCGGCGTACAGCAGGGCGAAGGTACCGCCAAAGCCGCAGCATTCTTCAATGCGCGCCTGCGTCACCACCTTGACCTGCCCGAGGCTGTCGAGCAGCGCGGCGCTGGTTTCGTGCGCGCCCATCTGTCGGCGTGCGTGGCACGAGGTGTGCAGCGCAATGGTGCAGGGGCTGCCCTGGTCGGCATGGTCAAAGTTGACGACATGCACCAGAAATTCACTCAGTTCGTAAATGCGCTCGGACAGCGCCACGGCCTTGGCATGCAGCGCCGGGTCGTCCTCAAACAGGTGCGGATAGTGGTTGCGCATCATGCCCCCGCACGAGCCTGAGGGCACCACCACCGGCCAGGGCTCTGCAAACAAATTCAACTGGGCCAGCGCCACCGCACGGGCCTCGTCGGGGTAGCCGCTGCTGTAGGCCGGCTGGCCACAGCAGGTTTGACCCTGCGGAAAATGCACCCGAATGCCCTCGCGCTCCAGCAGATTGACGGTGTCCAGCCCGGCCTGCGGTGTGAACTGGTCAATCAGGCAGGTGGAGAACAGGTACACGTCCGTGGGCTTGGGCGGGTAGGTTCGGTCGGTCAGGCCATAGGGGTTCATGCGCAGTCTCCGGGTGTGGTTATGGGTACAGGTGGTGTGCGCCAATTTTGAAACACCACCGCCCATGGTGTCCCGTGAAATTCGCATCGGCCATCCATCATTCCTCTCAACATCCACCCTGGCGGCACACGGGCCTACACCCCTGGCGCAGGCATGGGTACACGGCCCCATGGCCCTCGGCGCCCTTGCCACACCATGCGCCCACTGCATGGCGACATACTTGGTACACGCGCATATTTTTATAAACAAAATCGCCTTACACGCTTATTTTAATTAGATAGTTTGCTATATATATTAATAACATAGCAAGGAAGTGTTTACAGATAAGCGCCAATGCCACTTTTTTCATAAATTTTTCAGCGAAGACCCATCTACCCAGCAGCCAGCGGCCACTCGGCAAACGCTGTTGCGCAACGGACACCGCCCAACCGCGTCGGCTGGTAAGGTCCGCCGCACACGCACACACAAATGGCGCAGGAGACAACACATGGCGGTGCAGCAGCAATCGGACGTGCTGGTGGTTGGCGGCGGGCTGGCGGGCATCGTCACCGCGCTGGAAGCCTTGCGCGCGGGCAAACGCGTGACGCTGGTGGACCGCGACACGCCCGAGCGCTTCGGCGGCCTGGCGCTGTGGGCCTTTGGCGGCATGGCGCTGGTGGGCACACCGCTGCAAGCCCGCATGAAGATCCCCGACACGCCAGAGGTGGCGCTGCGCGACTGGCTGCGCTTTGGCGAGCTGCCCGCGCACGACACGCATTCCCACGCCTGGGCGCGGCACTACGTGGAACAGTCCCGCCCGCAGGTGTACGACTGGCTGCTGGGCGAGGGCATCAAGTTCATGCCCGCCGTCAACTGGGTGGAGCGCGGCCTGAACGGCGACGGCAACAGCCTGCCGCGCTACCACATCGTCTGGGGCACAGCGCACGAGCTGGTGCGCTGCCTGGTGGCGGCCCTGCACCGCACCAACACCAACGGGCGGCTGACGCTGCTGCACAGCCACCGCGTGACCGCGCTGGACCACCAAGCGGGCCAGGTGGCCGGTGCCGTGGCCACCCACGAAGCCACCGGGGCCGAGGTGCGGCTGCAAGCACCTGTGGTGGTGCTGGCCACAGGCGGCATCAACGGCAGCCACGAACAGACGCGTGCCAACTGGCCCGCAGACTGCCCCATGCCCGCCACCATGCTGAACGGCGCCCACCCGTTTGCCGACGGGGCCATGCACCACTGGGTGGCCAACCACCTGGGCGGCCACATTGCCCACGCGGGCGAAATGTGGAACTACGCCGCAGGCTTCCCCCACCCCTACCCGCACTTTGCGGGGCATGGGTTGTCAGCCATACCGTGCAAGTCGGCGCTGTGGCTCAACCACCGGGGCGAGCGCATCGGGCCGCAGCCGCTGGTCACGGGGTTTGACACCCACTGGCTTTGCCAGCGCGTGGCCGAGCAGGAGCAACCGTGGACCTGGCACCTGCTGAACTGGCGCATTGCCGCCAAAGAATTTGCCATTTCAGGGGCCGAGCACAACCCGCGCATCCGCGACAAACAGTTGGCGCTGTTCCTGAAAGAAACCCTGCTGGGCAACCACCGGCTGGTCAGCCAGATGCAGCGCGAAAGCCCGCACTTTCTGGTGGACGACACCCTGGCCGGGCTGGCCGCGAAGATGAACGCGCTGACCGCCTCGCACCACATTGACCCGGCCACGCTGCAAGCCACTGCCGATGCCTTCGATGCGAACTTTGGCAACGGCAACAAGCTGCACAACGACGACCAGATACGCCGCATCCTCCATGCCCGCCAATGGGGGCCAGACCGCTTGCGCACCTGCGCGCCCGCGCCGCTGCAAAAGCCGGGGGCGGGGCCGTTCATTGCCATCCACATGCAGCTGGTCACCCGCAAAAGCCTGGGCGGCTTGCAGACCGACCTGCACAGCCGCGTGCTGAATGCCGCCGGCCAACCCATTGCCGGGCTGTACGCTGTGGGCGAGGCCGCCGGGTTTGGCGGCGGCGGGGCCAATGGCAAACGCTCGCTGGAAGGCACGTTTTTGCCCGGATGCATCCTCACGGCGCGGGCAGCGGCTCGGTCTTTTGCCGCTGGGCGTTGACTGCAGCAACGGCCTTTGCCCAGACCACGCACATATCGCTACCCACCGCCCCCCTCCATCACCCCATCGTTTGCCAAGCTGATTGCCCCGGAGCCCCACATGCCCACCACCCCACAAAACGGCGCACAAGCCCTCATGACCACGCTGGCCGATGCCGGCATCGAAGTCTGCTTCACCAACCCCGGCACCAGCGAAATGCATTTTGTGGCCGCGCTGGACAGCGAGCCGCGCATGCGTGCCGTGCTGGCCCTGTTCGAGGGCGTGGCCACGGGTGCTGCCGACGGCTACGCCCGCATGGCCGACAAACCCGCCGCCACCCTGCTGCACCTGGGCTGCGGCCTGGGCAACGGGCTGGCCAACCTGCACAACGCCCGCAAAGGCAAGGTGCCCGTGGTCAACATCGTGGGCGACCACGCCACCACCCACACCCCCTACGACGCGCAACTGCAGTCAGACATTGAAACCGTGGCCCGCAACGTGTCGCCCGGCTTTGTGCGCACGTCGCAGACCACCGCCAGCCTGTGCCAGGACGCGGCCGACGCCATTGCCGCTGCCCGTGGCCTGCCCGGCCAGGTGGCCACGCTGATATTGCCCGCCGACGTGTCGTGGGGCGAAGGCGGCGTGCCCTGCCCGCCCCCGCCCTTGCCAGCGCCAAATGCCGCCAGCGACGACGCCGTGGAAAAGATAGCCCAAGCCATCCACAGCGGCCAGACCACCGCACTGCTGCTAGGCGGACAGGCCCTGCGCGAGCCCGGCCTGCTGGCCGCCGCCCGCATTGCCGCGCAATGCGGCGTCAAACTGCTGGCCGAAGTGTTCCCCACCCGGCTGCAACGCGGCGCGGGCCTGCCGCCGGTGGAACGCATTGCCTACCTGGCCGAAATGGCCGGGGTGCAACTGGCCGACGTGCAGCACCTGGTGCTGGTGGATGCCAAAGCACCCGTGTCCTTCTTTGCCTACCCCGGCAAAAAGAGCTACCTGGTGCCCGACACCTGCACCGTCCACACCCTGGCCAGCCCGGAACAGGACGCACTGGCCAGCCTGCACAAGCTGGTGGCAGCGTTGGGCGCACAACAGGCCCAGCCCGCGCTGCAAGCCGCGCAGCGCCCAGGCGTGCCACGCGGCAAACTCACCGCACCCAAGGTGTGCAAAGCCGTGGGCGCGCTGCTGCCGCCAGATGCCATCGTCATCGACGAAGCCATCACCTCGGGCCTGATGCTGGGGGCCATGACCGCAGGCGCACCCCGGCACGACCTCATCACCCTGACGGGCGGCGCCATCGGCCAGGGCCTGCCCAACGCCGTGGGCTGTTCAATAGCTTGCCCCTCCCGCCCCGTGATTGCGCTGATTGGCGACGGCACCGCCATGTACACCATCCAGGCGCTGTGGACCATGGCGCGGGAGCAGCTCAACGTCACGTCCATCATCTTCAACAACGCGTCGTACTCGGTGCTGAACGTGGAGCTGGAGCGCGTGGGCGCAGAAGAAGCCGGCCCCAAAGCCAAAGCCCAACTCGACCTGCACGGCCCGGTGCTGAACTTTGCCCAGCTGGCACAAGGCATGGGCGTGCACGCCGTGCGCGCCACCACCGCCGAAGACTTTGTGAAAGCCCTGACCTACGCCCTGGCCCACCCCGGCCCGCACCTGATAGAGGCCATGGTGCCCGAGTCTCTCAGCGGGGCCAAACGCAAAGTGCTGCCCTGGCTGTTGCGGTCGTTGCCGAACTTGCCCCGGCCGGTGGCGATGGCGTTGAAGAGGAAGATTGCACCTTGAGGGGGCAGCTTGAACCCAGGTGAACACGATGCCCACCCAAATTGATCACGACGAAAGCGAATGGCTGGAAAGCCTTTGAGAAAGGGTAACTGAAGTCGGTTGCCACCCAGGGCGAATTGGCCAGATTCAAAGCAGGTGCGCGGGAAGAAAGCATCCCGTACCAAACACCCATTGCCAGCGTGCTGCACAAATACGTGTCGGGCCGCCTGACCGAGCGTCCCGCAACCAGCAAACGGGCAGCCAAGGCTGAGGTGTTGAAGGATGGGGCCAGTGACATCTCGGACCCAGTGACCGGGTTCAAAGTACTGCTGACCTCGATCAATTCGGCGTGAACTTGCTTTCGGCTCAATGAACCCGCAGCACCTCAAACCGCTGTCGGATTGGCTCGACCTGTATCGACACCTCATCACCCTCGCATTTACCCAGCATGGCCCTGCCCAAAGGGGATTCGCTGCTGATGACCTGAACGAACTGGGCGCCGCTGACCAATTTCATGCTGCCCCCATCCGGGCCGAGAAAGAGCTGTTGCTGCTTGTCGTCGGAGTCGACCAGGCAGACCAGCGCGCCCAGCTGGATACCTTTGCTGGCGTCGTAGGGGCGCAGGCGGAATTGGCGCCAATTGGTCATCGCCTGGCGGACAGCTTCGGCGCGACGAGCTTGGCCGGTGGCCAGGTAGGCGGCTTCGAGTCCCAGTGTGTCGTATTTGTTTTCGGCGATGTTTTCTTCGTGGGTCGCCATTTCGTGGGCCGCCCGCGCTGCCTGCTCGATTTGCAGCAGGTCTTCGGCGAGCCGTTCCAGCACCTGCTGCTGCAGCAAGGATTTATCCATGGTGAAAGGTAGGCATGTCGAACGAGCGGGGGGCAAGTCTTGATTATGAAGGGCTCCGCCAGCCTTCGAGAGCCGCCAACAGCCGATGACGCACGCACAGCGGTTGGTCACCTCTGGCAGCCTGTCGGACTTTCGGAACCATCGGCTGCAATCCGACCGCAGCGGCCCATTTTTCACCGTCTTTTTGCCCCATAGCCGGGCTATGGGGCTGCAAAGTCGGCAAAAACTGATCTCGCTGGGGCCGGATTTCGCTTCGATGCCGAAAGTCCGACAGGCTGCTAGCCGGCACCTGCCACCTAAACCACATTTATCGCTTGCCTAATAAGCATTCTTTGCTACAATATTTTATTAATAGCAAACATACCAATGGCGTAAAGCGGCAGAGGCACTTTTGGCTTGAAATTACCTCACCAGCATGCGCCACACGGTCACACAGCACCACGTCAAAGCCGCCAAGTCGCGGCATCGACGTCCAGCTTGCCGCGCGCCGAACGTGGCCAAGCCGCAACCGGTCAGCCTTCAGGTTGCGCCTGCTGCATCGGTCACCGTCAGAACGGTGCCGTTGCGCAGCAGGTCGGCAAATGCATCTGCCACGATGGGTCGACTGAAGCAGTAGCCTTGTATTTCGTCGCAGCGGTACCGGCGCAAAACTGCCAGCTGCGAGGCTGTTTCAACACCCTCGGCGATCGTTTTAAAACCCAAGCCGTGCGCCAGCGAAATGACGGTGCGCACGATGGCGCCGTCGCTCACGTCGCTGTCAATGTCGCGGATGAACGACTGGTCGATTTTGAGCTTGTCGATCTGGTAGCGCTTGAGGTAGCTGAGCGAAGAGTAGCCCGTGCCAAAGTCATCAATGGACAGCTTCACGCCCAGCGCATGCAGCGCCTGGATTTGCGTGACGGTGAATTCGGTGTCCTCCATGGCGACGGACTCCGTCAGCTCCAACTCCAGCATGGCCGGTGGCAAGCCGCTGGCGGCGAGGGCCGACTGCACGGTGTTGCACAGCGTGTCGCGGCGAAACTCCAGTGCCGACAAGTTGATGGCCACCGGCACGATGTCCAGCCCGGCGGCTGCCCAGTCGGCTTGCTGCTGGACGGCGGTGTGCAACACCCATTCGCCCACCTCGGCAATCAGGCCACTTTTTTCTGCAATGGGAATGAAGCGAAACGGTGGCACCAGCCCCCACTCGGGGTGTTGCCAGCGAATGAGTGCTTCTACCCCGATGACGCGGCCGGTGAGCGCATCGACTTGCGGCTGGTAGTGCAGCACCAGCTCGTTGCCCGCCAGCGCGCGGTGCAAATGGCTTTCGATCAGCAGTGCCTCGCGCGCCGCGCCGTGCATGTCTTCCTTGAAAAACTCGAAGCGGTTGCCAGACTGTTGCTTGGCCCGGTGCAGTGCCGCGTTGGCCGCTTGCAGCAGTTGGACAAATTCGGTCGCGTTGTCGGGGTACACAGCAATGCCGATGCTGGCTGTCAGGTTCAGCGGCTGATCGGGCGCTTCGCTCAGCACAAACGGTTGTGACAGCACGCCCAGCAACTTGCTGGCTGCGTGGGCTGCACCGGTTGCCGAGGTGTTGGGCAGCAGCAGGGTGAATTCGTCTCCGGTGTGGCGACTCAGGGTGTCGTCGGTGTGAATGTGCTCGACCAGTCGCTTGGCCACGGTTTGCAGCACGACGTCACCGCTGGGCATACCCAGCGAGTCGTTGACTTTCCGAAACCGGTCGAGGTCGATGACCAGCAATGCCAGGGGGGCATTGTTGCGTATCTGTTCAGGTACCCCCAACGGCAAGGACCTCAGCGTCAAGCGGGGTGATGGAGGTGGATGTGCTCGGGCACCAGGCTGGGCGGGCGAATGCCACCGATCCAGCTCTGGACGGCGGTGTGGATGAACTCATAGGCC
>JAUYTN010000043.1 GCA_030695205.1 Burkholderiaceae bacterium
GGCCTATGAGTTCATCCACACCGCCGTCCAGAGCTGGATCGGTGGCATTCGCCCGCCCAGCCTGGTGCCCGAGCACATCCACCTCCATCACCCCGCTTGACGCTGAGGTCCTTGCCGTTGGGGGTACCTGAACAGATACCATTGCGGCAGAGGCGGCGAGGGCGTAGGCGTTTGGTAGCCCCATAGGTGCAGTCGTGCGAGGCGTTATACAACAAAGTAAAAGAATGTTGTATAACCGGCCCATGCCTCGATTCCTCTCCCAACCCGTCTCTGCCTCCACCGCCTTTGCCCAACTGCACACCGCCGCTTTGGGCGTTGAGTTTGCGCGGGATGTGGCCCATTTGAGTGGCAGCTTTGGCACTAAAACCATCAAGGGTGGGCTGCATTGGTACTACTCGTTTCGCGATGTCGATCAGTCGGTACGCCAGATTTATGTTGGCCCGGACACGCCCGCTGTGCAGGCGCTGGTGGGGCAGGCGCGGGCTGCAGAACCCAGGGAGCGGCTTCGTGCATTGGTCAAATCTGCCCATGCACTGGGCTGTGTGCCGGTGGAGCGCAAGCACCTCACGGTCATTGCCCGGTTGAATGAGTATGGCTTTTTCCGTGCGGGTGGCGTGCTGGTGGGCACGCATGCTTTTCTGGCCTATGCCAACACGCTGGGCTTGCGTTGGGCCGACCCTGCCCAGACTTCCGATGTGGATCTGGCGCACGCGGGCCGCAACGTCAGCATTGCTTTGCCAGCCACCGTGCGGGCAGAACCGCATGCGGCCATTTCCACCATGGCCGAGGGCTTCATTCCGTTGATTCAGTACCGGGGCAGTGCGGGCGCGTTGAAGCGGCGCAAAGATGAACCCGAGTTTCAGATTGACTTTCTGACCACCCGAACCTCTGACAGCGAAGACCCCATCCGCATCGAAAACCTGGATGTGGCCTTGCAGCCGTTGCGCTTCATGGAGTTTTCTCTGGAGCAGGTGCAGCAGACCACGCTGTTTGATGCAACGGGCCGCTGCGTGGTGGTGACCCTGCCTGCACCCGAGCGGTACGCCGTCCACAAGCTGCTGATCATTGGGGAGCGGGCCGGAGCGATGCGGGCCAAGGTGTCCAAAGACCTGGCTCAAGCCGCCGCGCTGGTGAGCTACTTCCAAGCTGAAGACCCGCAGGCCCTGGCCGATGCCTGGCAGGATGCCCTTGGCAGAGGGCCGGACTGGCGCAAGCGGGCCACCGAAGGCATGAAAGCCTTGGAGCGCATGGCCCCGGAGCTGGCGGGTGTGCTACAGGGCTGAGTTCAAATAGCGTCTTATCGCTTTCTTTGATTAAATAGTTTGCTATAAAAAGTGGTCGCCACCTCAAACCCCAGCAGCCCATCCAGCGCCCGCACATGGCCCGATATGTGGGCAAACGGGTTGCCAGCCACCTCGGGGCCATCGCTGCGCCGCCTGCGCAGCTTGCCCCAACAGACTCAGCGCAGCAGCACCGCCGCCATGGCCACCAGGGCCACGGTGGCCCAGCCTATCCAGTCGATGGTGCGGTGCAGCATCGCTTCCATGCGGGCACCGCCCCAGGCCATCAGGCCCGCCACCAGAAAAAACCGCGCGCCGCGCCCGATCACCGAGGCCAAGGTAAAAGGCAACAGTGCCATGGACAACGCCCCGGCAGCGATGGTGAACACCTTGTACGGAATGGGCGAGAAGCCGGCAATGAACACGGCCCACACGCCCCACTCTTCAAACCAGACCATGGACGCCTGGTAGGCCGACCAATAGCGGCTGTCTTGCAGCCAAGGTAGCAACGCATCCAGCGCAAAGTGGCCGATGGCATAGCCCAGCAGGCCGCCCAGCACCGACGTGACTGTGGTGATCAGCGCAAACCACCATGCCCGCCGGGGCTGCGCCATGCTCATGGGGGCCAGCATCACATCGGGCGGGATGGGAAAGAAAGACGACTCTATGAAGCTCAACCCGCCCAGGTACCACGGCGCCTTGGGGTGGCGCGACCACGACAGCACCCGGCTGTAGAGCGCCGAAAACAGCTTCATGCCACCGCACCTTGCCCGCGCACCATGGCCAGCACCTGGCCCGCATCCAGCGTGGCGGCTTTTTGCTGGATTTGCGGCAGGTACTGGGTCTGTAGCTGCTTGGCGGGGCCCAGCAGGCTTTGGTAGGTGTCGCGCAGCACGTCGGTGCTCATCACACGGCCACCGGCGTAGTAGCGCTTGGCCAGTTGGCCCAGCGCATAGGTGGTGGCAAAGGAGAACGCCATGCCCGTGGCAGCGCGGCCTATGCCACCCACGGTTTTGCCCGCCACCTTGCCCAGCAAGCCACCCAGCAGCTTGCGCCCAAACTGCTCCAGGTACTGCGACGTCAGGCCCACGCCTGCGGCGGCAATGAATTCTTTGATGTGCCCCTGGTCCAGGCTGACGCCGTGGGCTTGGCCGATGCCGTACACCATCTTCACCTGCAGCGGGATGATGGCCATGGACGCCCACGACTGCGGCAGCAACTCCAGCGCGCCGTTGAGCAAGGCGTAGTTGAGGATGGACTTGTCCAACGCCGCGTCGTTGGCCGTCGCTGTGGCAGATGCAATGGGTGTGCTGCTTGCCATGGCCGCCGGGGTGGCCCTGATGGCGATGGCAGGGGTGGTTGCGGCGGGCACCCCCACCGGGTCAATGAAAGGGTCCACCTCGCGCTCGATGTCGCGGGCCTGGCCGTCACCCAGGCTCAGGCTGGCCTGCAGTTTGCCCAGAAACTGTCGCTCGGCGTCGGTGGTGCGGCCATCGGCCTCGCAGACGCACAGCGCCATTTCGTAGGCGTATTGGCGCAGGCCCTCGTCGCGCAGGGCGGCCACGGCCTGGTCCACGCTGAAGCGCTTGAGCAGCACGTCCTGGTACAGCGTGCGCAGGTCGATGGTTGCGGTGTCGCTGGCCAATGAATCGGCAATGCGCCGCACTTCTTCGCGCTCGCGGTCGTCTTTGGCACCGTCGGCAAAGGCCGCGTGGAGGGCAATGGCAAGAATGGCTCGTTGGTCTTGGGGTTGCATGTGGGTTCCCTGGGTATGGCTGATACAGCGACGAATAAACCACGGAGCCTACCGCCCCGCCGCCGCAAGACCCAGCATGCAAAGGCGGGCGCTTGCTTCGTTTTTGTCGAAGCCTGCCCTCTGTGCTGGCATGCTGTGACTGAAATTTATGCTAAAAATAGCGCTTTACGCTTGCTATGTATGTGATTGTTGCTACTTAATTAACATACCTTGCCAGCAAGTGTGTCCCGGTGCCGCACCGCCTTGCGGGCCGGACAACGTCGGCCTTTTGGATGCGCGACGCCGGGCCACCGGGCGCAACGGGTGGCCATCGGGTGCTTCAGGCCATGGAGTGCAGGCCGACGAGGTTGCCCTCGGTGTCGCTCACCAGGGCAATGAAGCCGTGCTCGCCAATGGGCATTTTTGGCTTGAACACGCTGCCGCCGTTGGCCGCTGCGCGGTCGGCCTCCACGGCGCAGTCTTCGCACGAAAAGTACACCAGCGTACTGCCGCCTGATGGGCAGCCCGCCATGCGGACCAGTGCGCCAGCGGCCCCCGGGCCTTCCATCGACATGGGAAATGCCCACATTTCCATGTCGGCAAAACCCTCGGGGTCGGGGTTGCTCAGGGGCGTCAGCTCGCCCTGAAACACCGCCTCGTAAAACGCTTTGGCGCGGGGCATGTCTTGCACATAGATTTCGAACCAGCCAACCGGGTTGCTTGTCATCGTCTGTCCTTTCACATGGTGTGTTTGAGCGGGTTTGTGCCGCGCACTTGGCAGCTTGCCGTCGGGCGCAGCCCTTTCACTGTACCCACAGATTGTGAAAACCAGCGGGCAACCGGCCACCCGCCATGGCCTGCAACGGTGCGGCCCAGTTCGCATACGCCGGGTCCGCAGGCGGCTGGCACGCACTACCATTCGCCGCACGCACAGCCACCCCTCGAGGCCTACCCATTCCGACCACCATTCCACTGCCTTGCGCGGCCATGCCCACCCTCACCGACAACTTTGCTTTGCTGGTACCCGCGTTTGTGCAGGGCCTGATGCTGGGGCTGAGCCTGATCGTGGCCATTGGGGCGCAAAACGCCTTTGTGCTGCGCCAGGGCTTGCGTCGCGAGCATGTGGGCAGCGTGGTGCTGTTTTGCGCCGTGGCCGACGCGGTGCTGATCGCCGCAGGCGTGCTGGGCATGGCCCAGGCACTGGGCGAGCGGCCTGGCGTGGCCCGTGTGCTGGCGCTGGCAGGCGCGGCATTTCTGGCGGTGTACGGTGCCCAGGCGCTGCGCCGCGCCCGCCAGCCCCACCAACTGCGGGCCGCTGACGGCGGCGGCACACCACTCAGCCAGCGTGTGGCCCTGGCGCAGGCGGCGGCCTTCACGCTGCTCAACCCCCATGTGTACCTCGACACCGTGCTGCTGGTGGGCAGCATCGGGGCCCAGCAGCCTGCTGCCGCGCAAGGCTGGTTTGTGGCTGGGGCCTGCACGGGCAGCGTTCTGTGGTTTGCATCGCTGGGGTATGGCGCACGCTGGCTGGCCCCACTGTTTGCCCGCCCCAAAGCCTGGCAGGTGCTGGACGGGCTGATAGGCCTGACCATGTGGACGCTGGCTGTGGTGCTGGTGCGGCACGCACTGGCGGGCTGGTAAAAAACGAGGTTGCCGAGCGCCGGTTGGTTGTGCACTGACCCAACCACAGGTGTCGAAATCAACCTGAAAACACTTTTCCGATGCCCAGGACGGTGTGAGCAGGCCCGCCGATCACAATACCCCCCTTGCCCAGCGTCTTAGCGAAGCCCAACCCACCTCGCGGCCATGACATCGACCGACCTCACTGTGTACAAGGGGCCTGGCAGCTTGCCGCTGTCGGTGGTGCTGTTTCGCCTGGCCCATGACACCACGCGCAACAGAATCACCATTGGCGACTTGCTCGAAGCCCTCGGAGACCGCGCAATTGGTGCCCTGATGTTCTTCTTTGCAGCGCCCAACATCCTGCCGGTACCACCTGGTGTGTCTACCTTGCTCGGTGCACCCCTGTTGTTTCTGGCTGCTCAGCTCATGCTGGGCATGCGGCCCTGGCTACCGGGCTTCGTGACCAGGCGCTCCCTTGCGCGCGGTGACCTGACCGCACTGGTGCGGCGCATCGTGCCCTGGCTGGTCAAGGCCGAAAAGTTGCTGAGATCGCGCGTGCGTGTGCTGACGAGGCCGCCGGTGGAGAATTTTGTCGGGCTGGTGTGCCTGGTTCTGGCGGCGGTTTTGATGTTGCCGGTTCCCCTGGGCAACACCTTGCCCGCTCTGGCCATCAGTTTGCTGGCATTGGGTGTGCTGGAGCATGACGGCGTTTGGATCGCAATCGGCCTGCTGGCTTCGGCAGTGGCCGGTGCGGTGGTGTTTGGTGTGGTGTGGGCCATGATCAAGGCCGTGGTGGTGTTTGTGCTCCCCTTTCTTTTTTCGTAAACCTTGCTGGCGGGTACTTTGGGTGGTTGTGGTGGTGTCCGGCGTGGTCACTGCCATCGCCAGCAGGGTTTCCCACTGCCCGGCAGACCGCCGGGTGTTGTTTGGTTGTTCTTTCTTTTCTTCTTTTTTTTACTGTTGATATGACCGTCAAAACTCAGCTCAAAACTTTCGAGCGGACGATGGAGTCCGCCATCTTCGCCAGCCGCTGGATCCTTGCGCCGTTTTTCCTTGGCTTGATCATTGCCATGCTGGTGCTGCTGGTGAAGTTTGGCAAAGAACTGGTGTCGCTGCTGATGGGCATGGTGGGCCTGTACGAGCATGACGCGATCATCTCCATCCTCACACTGGTGGATACCGCACTCATTGCCGTGCTGTTGCTCATCATCGTGTTCAGTGGCTACGAAAATTTCGTGTCCAAACTGGGCATGGGTGACCACGAAGACCGGCCTGGCTGGATGGGCAAGGTGGGGTTTGCCGACCTGAAAATGAAGCTGATTGGTGCCATCGTGGCGATTTCGGCAGTCGAGTTGCTCAAAGCGTTTCTGGTCAGCGACACGCTCACTGGCGAACAAATCGGCTGGAAGATCGCCATTCATCTGACGTTTGTGATCTCTGGCCTGTTGTTTGCTACCTCTGACTGGATCAGCGACAGCCGCAAGAGCAGCTAACCGTCAATACCGTCTAGCAACTTGTTTCAGGCCTTGAAATGCCCCAGGGCCTAATTAAACTGAAAGCCCCTCCATTCGTGGCAACAGGGTAGGGCAGCCAGTGGCAACACCAGGGGCTGCCTGCCATACAGCGTACCAAGCGATGAAGCCTGACTCCTCCGCACCCCTCAACGCAAGTTTTTGTTTGCGCATCGGTGCGGATGCGGTTTGCATTGCTTCAGTGGCTGGCGATCCGATGCAACTGCTGGGCTTCAGCGAGCAAGCGTTTCTTGCAGGCGAGGTGGACCTCATGGCGCGCATTCATGCCGACGATGCCGATATCGTGGCCCAGCTCTTTGCGCCTCAAGCCACGGTAACCCGCCAGGTGGCCAATCTGCGCATGCGCCAGGCCACTGGCCGCATTCGTTGCGTCAAATGCAGCTATGAAAAGTGGGCCACGGCGGCTGGCGTCACGCTCGATCTGCTGCTTGAAGACGCGAAGAGCCTATCGCGCACGCTTGAAGATGCCAGCGCCACAGCCAGCGTTCGGGCCATGATGGAGAACACCGACGACTTCATCTACTTTAAGGACCGCAACCACGTTTTTACGGGTGCCAGCCAAACGCTGGTCAGCATCACCGACCCTTCCGAGCACTGGACGGACCTGATCGGCAAGTCGGATTACGACGTGTTTCCCGAGGCACATGCCGATGCCTACTACCGGCTGGAAAAGCAGGTGTTTGCCGGTTTGCCTGCCGTGCAGGAGGTACAGGCCTATGTGACCAAAGACGGCCAGGTGGGTTGGGTGGATAACCGCAAGTACCCCATCACCAATGCGGCAGGGCAGGTCATTGGCCTGTTTGGCATTGCCCGCGACATCACTGACCTCAAGCGCACCCAAGAGGCGCTGGCCGACAGCGAGCACCGTTTCAAAACCATTTTTGAACAGCTGCCATCCGTTGCCGTGCAGGGGTACGACAGGCACAGGCGTGTCATTTACTGGAACCGTGCCAGCGAGACGCTGTATGGCTACACACGTGGGCAAGCGCTGGGCCGCCAGCTGGAAGACCTGATCATTCCTGCACCCATGCGCAACGCGGTCATCAGTGCGGTGGATGCCTGGACGCAGGGCGGCCCTGCCATTCCCTCTGCCGAACTGACGCTGCAGACGGCCGATGGGTTGCCCGTGGAGGTGTACTCCAGCCACGTCATGCTGCATGGCCGCCATGGCGAGCCAGAGATGTACTGCATTGACATCGACATTGCCGAGCGAAAAAAAGCCGAGCATGCGCTGCGCGTCAGCGAGGCTTTTTTGCACACCGTCATTGATGAAATTCCCGATCCGCTGGTTCTGAAAGATCACAACGGCGATTTTTTGCTGGGCAACCTCGCCGTAGCCCGGTTGTACGGCACCACCCCCGATGCCATGGTCGGCAAGCATGACGGTGACTTTGGTGTGCCACCGGAGCTGGCCGATTTCTTTCGCCAGAACGTGCTGGACATCATGGCCAAGGGCGAAACCCAGGTGGTGTTTGAAGACAGCCGCGATGCCGCCACTGGCCACATTCGCCACTACCGCTCCATCAAGAAGCCGTTCAAAAGTGTGGACGGCGACAACCAGATTCTGGTGCTGGCGCAAGACATCACCGACGTGATCCAGGCGCAGCGCCAGGTGGCCGAGAGCGAGCAGCGCCTGCAACAGGTGCTCGAAATCACCCGTGAAGGCATTTGGGACTGGCATGTGCCCACCGGCAAAGTCTTCCACAACCGCCAGTGGTACCAAAGCCTGCTGTACAGCGAGGAAGAAGTTCCAGACACCTTAGAGGCGTTTGAAGCATTGGTGCACCCCGATAACCGCCAGCTGGTGTTTGATCGCATTGCGAGTTTGCTCAAGGGCGTCAGCGCCGCTTACCACTCCGAGCACCGGCTGGTCCGCAAGGACGGTAAGCACATCTGGGTGCAAGACCGCGGCCAGGTGGTGGAGCGCGACACGCAGGGCCAGCCCGTGCGCGTGTTGGGCAGCTTGGCAGACATCAGTTTCCAGAAGGAGCACCAGCACTACCTGGAGAAAATCGCCCACTATGACCCGCTCACCGGCTTGCCCAACCGGGTGTTGCTGGCCGACCGCATGCACCAGGCCATGGTGCAAAGCAAGCGGCGCGGGCTGAAGCTGGCCGTGGCCTACCTGGATTTGGACGGTTTCAAGTCTGTCAACGACCAATATGGCCACACCGTGGGCGACCAGTTTCTGAGCGCACTGGCTATCCAGTTCAAGGCCATGATGCGCGAGGGAGACACCATTGCCCGCCTGGGTGGCGATGAGTTTGTGGCCGTGTTTGTCGATTTGCAGGACACGCACGACAGCGTGACCCTCATCACCCGCCTGCTGCAAGTAGCCTCCCGCCAGATTCAGCTGGACGACCTGGCGCTGAACGTATCGGCCAGCGTGGGCGTGAGCTTTTACCCGCAGCCCGATGAGGCCGATGCCGACCAGCTGCTGCGCCAGGCTGACCAGGCCATGTACCACGCCAAGTTGGCCGGCAAAAACCGCTACCACCTGTTCGATGCCGACCACGACCGCAACCTGCGCGTGCGCAACGAAACCGTGGAGCGCGTGCGCCTGGCGCTGGCCAACCAGGAATTTGTGCTGCACTACCAGCCGCAGGTGAACCTGCGGGCCGGCACCGTCATCGGTGTAGAGGCCTTGATCCGCTGGCAACACCCTGAGAAAGGTTTGCTGCCGCCGGGCCGTTTCCTGCCGGACATTGAAGGCCACGAGGTCAGCGTGGCACTGGGCGAATGGGTGCTTGAAACGGCGCTCAGGCAAATTTAAACCTGGGCCGACGCGGGGCTTGACCTGTCAGTGTGTGTGAACGTGTCGGCGTACCAGCTGCAGCAGCCCGACTTTTCAGCCAGGCTGAAAGCCCGAATGCGCAGTCACCCCAAGGTGCCACGCCACCACCCGGAGCTGGAAGTGCTTGAAACCACAGCGCTGGATGAACTTGACGCGGTGGCGGATGTGATCCGCGAGTGCGCTGCCATGGGCATCGGGTTTGCGCTGGACGACTTTGGCACTGGCTACTCCAGCCTGACCTACCTCAAGCGCCTGCCCGCCCAGGTGCTAAAGGTTGACCAGTCGTTTGTGCGCGACATGCTCGACGACCCTGAAGACCGGGCAATTGTTGAGGGTGTGTTGGGCTTGGCGAGGGCGTTTGGCCGCCGGGCGGTTGCCGAAGGGGCCGAGACGCCCGCCCATTGCAAGCTGTTGGTGCAAGTTGGCTGTGACTTGGCCCAAGGCTATGGCATTGCCCGCCCCATGCCGTCGGCACAGGTGCAGGCCTGGGTGGCCAGCTGGCCACCAGACCCGGGTTGGCTGGCCTGAGCCGCATGCCAACTGGCCTCGGGGGCAGGGGTTGTACGCATATCTCATCGGTCATAATGCCCAAGCGACCCAACCAAACCAGACGACATGTCACGCGCGCGCCTCCCCCTGTTGTATGCCCTGCTGATCACCCTGCTGGGGTTGATCGTCACGGCCACCTACTGGCGCGCAGAAGAAAAGGAAGTTGACGACCGCGCAGACCACGCACTCGACATGGCAGCTGACCGGATCGCCAGCGTCATTGGTCAGCGCTTGCACAGCTACGAACTGGCACTCAGGGGCGTCAAAGGTTTGGTGGAAAGCTCTGGCCAGGTCACAGCGAGCGAGTTCCACCGCTACATCGACGCGTTGCAACTGCCCCAGACCCGCCCCGGTCTGCAAGGCATTGCCCTGGTGATGCACGTGCCAGCCGACCAGCTTGACACGTTCGTGGCGCACATGCGGGCACATGACCAGCCTTCATTTCAGGTGCGGCCCGAAGGCGAACGCCCGGTTTATGCGCCATTGACATTCATTGAGCCGCTGAGCGAGGCCAACGCGGCCACGCTGGGCGTGGACTTGGCGACCAACCCCATTGCACGTGCCGCCATGGCGCGCGCACGCGACAGTGGCGCACTGGCCTTGAGCGATGGCCTGCGCCTGGCGCAAGACGCTCCCGTGGGGCTGGCCGCACGTCCTGCATTGGTCTTGTACGTACCCATTTACAAGCCCACACTGCCCGCCAGTACGGTGGCCGAACGACAGGCCGCACTGGTGGGCTGGGTCAGTGGCCCGTTTCGGGTTCATGAACTCATTGAGGGGCTGAGGCCCGACCTGGATGCCGATATCCACCTCACGGTTCACCAGCACACCGACGCTGCCCCGCACAACCTGCTGTACCGAAGCGACGAGGCAGATGCGCCCCCCTCCAAGCGCCACGCCACCCGCCTGATGACAGTCGGCGGCAACCAGGGCACGCTGCTGCTGACACCCAAACCTGCGTTTGCGCAGCGTTTTGCCACGGAGGGGCATGGCACCATCGCGTTGGTGGGCACCGCCTTCAGCCTGTTGCTGGGCATCATGACCTGGCTGCTGACCACACGGCGCGAGCACGCCGTGGCGCTGGCATTGGCCATGACCCATGACCTGCGCCGCAGCGAGGCAGCGCGTGAAAGCCTGCTCAATGCCTTGCCAGACCTGCTGTTTGAAGTGGACCTGGACGGGCGTTACATCAGCTACCGCACCTCCCGCCCAGACATGCTGGCCGTGCCACCGCACACCTTTTTGGGCCGCCTGGTCAGCGAGGTGATGCCTGAACCGGCAGCCACCATCAGCATGGCTGCCTTGCAAGAAGCCCACACCAAAGGTTTCTCGTTTGGGCACGAAGTTGAAATCCAGACACCCAGCGGCGCGCAATGGTTCGAGCTGTCTGTGGCCCGCAAGAACGATTCGCTCCCAGGCAAACCGTTGTTCGTGTTTCTGTCACGCGATGTCACCACACGCAAACAGGCCGAGCGGGAGCGTGCATTGAGTGCCCAGGTGTTCAACTCGGCCCGCGAGTCAACCATCGTCACTGACGCGCACAACTGCATCGTGGCCGTCAACCCGGCGTTCACCGCCCTCACGGGCTACACGGCTGCCGAGGCGCTGGGCAAAACCCCGTCCATGCTGAAAAGTGGGCTGCACGCCACCGATTTTTATGCCGAGATGTGGCACCACATCCGCACGCATGGCACTTGGCAAGGCGAGGTACTGAACCGCCGCAAAGACGGCACCATGTACCCGCAATGGTTGTCCATCAACACCGTGCGCGATGACCACGGGCACATCACACAGCACATTGCCGTGATGTCCGACCTGACCGCCACCAAGGCAGCTCAGCAACGCATTGACCAACTGGCGCACTACGATGCGCTGACCAGCCTGCCCAACAGCATGCTGCTGCACGACCGGGGTGCCTTGGCCATTGCGTCGGCGTGCCGCAACAATGGTATCTGTTCACCCCCCCCCTGAGTTTCATATCACGCACCCAAAACGATAGCGCAGGGGTTAAACTGATGGCATGCGCAAAAGCGATAGCACTCAAGCACCAGCTGGTCGGCTTGACCTACCCGAAACCGTTGAAGCT
>JAUYTN010000051.1 GCA_030695205.1 Burkholderiaceae bacterium
TGGCCTATGAGTTCATCCACACCGCCGTCCAGAGCTGGATCGGTGGCATTCGCCCGCCCAGCCTGGTGCCCGAGCACATCCACCTCCATCACCCCGCTTGACGCTGAGGTCCTTGCCGTTGGGGGTACCTGAACAGATACCTGCCAACGATTGCGACCAGTGTGGCAACGCCGTGGGCCTGGGGTTTCAGTTTGACTACGCTTACCAGCCCATCGTGGACGTGAACACCCGCACCGTGTTCGCCCGCGAGGCCCTGGTCAGAGGGCCCAATGGCGAGAGCGCCGCTTCCGTGCTGGCCCAGGTGAACGAAGCCAACCGCTACCGCTTTGACCAGGCCTGTCGGGTCAAAGCCATCAAAGGCGCGAGCGAGCTGGGCTTTTCTGAGGCCATTTCCATCAACTTTCTGCCCAACGCCATCTACAAACCCGAGGTGTGCATCCGAACCACCCTGGCAGCCGCCGAAGCCAACGGCTTCCCGCTGGAGCGCATCATTTTTGAGGTGACCGAAGGCGAGCGGGTGGAAGACGGCCCGTGGTTCGCGCAAATTCTGCGCGAGTACACCCGCTGCGGGTTCAAAACGGCCATTGATGACTTTGGCGCAGGCTATGCCGGGCTGAAGTTGCTGGCCGACTTTCAGCCCGATCTGATCAAAATTGACATGGACCTGATCCGTGGCGTGGACACCAACGCAGCCCGTCAAAGCATCGTTCGTGGCCTGGTGCGGTTGTGCGAAGACATGGGCATACAGGTCATTGCCGAGGGCATAGAAACCCTGGGCGAGCGCGACTTTTTGCGCGACACCGGCATTTACCTGATGCAGGGCTACCTGTTTGCCAAGCCAGGCTTCAAATCGGCCGCACCGATCAACGAGTCCGCGTTTGGTGCGCCGGTGCATTGACGGATCGGCCTAGATGTTGTGGTACCAACAGTGGTTGTGCTCATCTGCTAGGTGACGGCGATACGGTGCCCCCGTTTTAATCCACACCCGCCATTTCTGGCGGGTGAATTGTTGGTGGCCACGCCAAACAGCGCGGCGCCGAACAGGTTTCAATCCACACCCGCCATTTCTGGCGGATGAATTACCAGCGCCGTTTTCTTTCAAGTCCACTTCAGCGTGGTTTCAATCCACACCCGCCATTTCTGGCGGGCGAATTTTTGTCTCGCTGTCTGGCATAAAGCAATGCTAATGTTTCAATCCACACCCGCCATCTCTGGCGGGTGAATTCGCAACCACACACCCGGTCTCACGACCTCTCTATAGTTTCAATCCACACCCGCCATTTCTGGCGGGTGAATTGTTGAAAACTGGGCAAATGTTCCACGATGTATAAGTTTCAATCCACACCCGCCATTTCTGGCGGGTGAATTCAGGCGTTTGGCCTCGATGTCGGCTTTTTTGTTGAGGTTTCAATCCACACCCGCCATTTCTGGCGGGTGAATTACCGGTACCGCCCCAGCTATGGCCGGGTGGTCGAGTTTCAATCCACACCCGCCATTTCTGGCGGGTGAATTCCGCTGAGTAGCGCTGATTCGACTAATGCCGCTGTGTTTCAATCCACACCCGCCATTTCTGGCGGGTGAATTACCTGCTGGGCAACGCATTCGATGTTGTTGGCGCTGTTTCAATCCACACCCGCCATTTCTGGCGGGTGAATTTGACAACGCCAGGGTGGTGGATCAGGATGTGGATGTTTCAATCCACACCCGCCATTTCTGGCGGGTGAATTGCTTTCTTTGCGCACTTTCTCAATCTGTGCGTCATGTTTCAATCCACACCCGCCATTTCTGGCGGGTGAATTAATGATTTTGGGCACACTGAAAACAATGATCACTTCTGGTTTCAATCCACACCCGCCATTTCTGGCGGGTGAATTCATTGCGAGTGCCCAGCCCCAAAGGCGAACTAGATGGTTTCAATCCACACCCGCCATTTTTGGCGGGTGAATTTGACTGCCGCACCACCAAACCCCGCACCGCAAAGGGTTTCAATCCACACCCGCCATTTCTGGCGGGTGAATTAGGGGCACATGATCCGATACGAGCAGGAACAGGCGTTTCAATCCACACCCGCCATTTCTGGCGGGTGAATTGCCCCCGGATCAAGCCCGGACCTCCCTCCCCCTTTGTTTCAATCCACACCCGCCACTTCTGGCGGGTGAATTGCCTCTACGGTATCGGCGGCCTCGACGACAAAGCGTTTCAATCCACACCCGCCATTTCTGGCGGGTGAATTATGGGCGGTTATGTGTGCCTGACGTGTATTGACCAGTTTCAATCCACACCCGCCATTTCTGGCGGGTGAATTCAAGGCGCGACGCACCACGGCCACAAGGTCCGGGTGTTTCAATCCACACCCGCCATTTCTGGCGGGTGAATTCCTTCCCCTGTAAGCCCTTCTCCCATATGCAGAAAACCGGCTGTTTTCGCGAACTTGTGGCTCGTGTCACTGCTGTTTTCGGTTCGGGGGAGGGCGAAAGCCAAAAGAAACTTTCAAATCAACAGGTTGCGGGAAGCGCGAACCCCATGAGGCAGTGGACTGTCACTTGGGGTTCGCGGCTTTATGGTACGGGTAGCGGGCGGTCACAGCACCAGTGGGCCCTCAAAGTCGGTGGCTCTGAAGTGCCCGTACTCCTTCACCTCTGCTCCCCTGGTGCTGGGCATTCGGTACAGGCGCAGGCAGTCTTGGGTCAGGTTGATCTCGGCCAGCAGTCGTCGCTCAAGCTCTTCGTACTCGGCCAGCGTCACCTGGCATTCGAACACCGACTTCTGCACGCGTTGGCCCGTGCTTTCACATATTTTTGCCACTCTGCGCAATCTGCGTCTGCCTTCTTTGCTCTCGGTATTGACGTCGTAGCACACGATGATCAGCATGGTTTCCTCAGTTCTCTGGGTGCGCCAACTACCGTGGCATGAATGGCACGTAGCCACAGGCCTTGCCCTGAATGTCCAACTCGCTCCTGATGGCGCGTGCCAGCAGGCGTGCCTGCACCAGTGGCACCAACCCCAGAGCAATGGGCTGGGCCAGCAGCGGGTGTTGAATGGCTTCCTGCTTGCGTTCTTGAAACGCCACCACCACGGTTTTGCGTCCATCGGGCAACAGCGTGACACCGCCGCCTTCGCGTACGGCAAAGTCTTTTTCGGTCACTTGTGTACGGTTGACCAGGGTGAGCGCCAGCCGGTCTGCAAAGCTGCGGAACTCTTCCATCAAATCCAGCGCCAGGGCCGCCCGCCCAGGGCGCAGCACATGCAAAAAGCCCACTTGCGGGTCCAGCCCGGCGGCTTCCAGGGCGCTGCGGCAGTCGTTCATCCACATGGCGTACAGGAATGACAGCAGTGCGTTGAAGCGGTCGCGCGGGGGGCGGCGGGTGCGCCCGTTCATGCTGAAGCGCGGGCGCATGTCGGGGCGTACCAGCGTGGGCATGCATTCAAAGTACTGGCGGGCGGCTTCGCCTTCCAGGCCGCGCAGCACGTCCATGTCGGGTGCTTCGGGCAGGGCGCGCAGGGTGGCAGCCAGGTTTTGCGCGCCGCGCGTCAGCGTGGCTGCGTCGGCTTCGGCCTTGGCATCGCGGGCACCGCGCAGCAGCACCTGGCGTGAATTTTTGACCTTGCCCGCAATGAACACACGGGCCAGGTCAAGGGCAAAAACGGGGCTCATGGACTGGGTGTGCTGCGCCCGGCGCAGCAGCACGTTGCCCGAAACGGCACCTTCCAGCCGGGCCTTGAAGCGGCCGTGCTCGTCCAGCAGCACCAGGGCAATGGCCTCGTCAGCCAGGCGGTGCATCAGCGGCACCGACAACCCAATGCGGCCAAAACACACCACGGCCTGCAAGTGGTGCAGCGGCACGCGCAGCCGGGTTTCTTCGCCCAGCATGATGCGCAGGGTGTCGTTGTCCAGCCGCAGATAGCTTTCGGGCGTGTTGACGTAGAGGGTGTTCAGCAGTTGCATGGTGCTCAGTCCTCAACATCAAAAAGGTGAGCGCGAAGTTGAATAAAGGAAAGCGGTAGGTCCGTTTCAGGCATGCAACGGTCTTTCAGCGAGCAGCCTTTGCAGCGTTGAGCGGCTTGTTCGCCCGCCAGTGGCGGGGGCAGGGTTTGGCTGGTCAGCATGTGGCGCACGGCCTGGGCTGTGTGCTCGACCGCCTGGCGCAGCTCGGCACCGATGGCCACCACGCGCCGCCGCTTGGAGCTGGCGTAGTACAGCGCTGCCTCGGTAATGGTGTGGCCGGTCATGGCCTCAAGGCACATGGCTTGTGCGGCCAGTTGCAGGTCGTCACACGCGGCAATGTTTTTGGCTTTGTGGCGGCTGCCGTGTTTGTATTCCACCGGGTAGGGGGTGCCGTCGGGCAAAAACTCCACCACGTCAGACTTGCCTATGAGGCCCAGCGCGTCGTGCCACAGGGGCAAGGCACGCTCTACCCGCACACCTTTGGCGGTTTCCACGCCCGGCTGATCGGTCCGCGCATGCACGGCGTTGCCACGCAGGGTGTGGATGTTGTCGTCAAACGCCTGCTCCAGGTGAATGAGGCCGCACTGGCGCGGGCAGTAGGCCCAGTGCTGCAGGGCTGACAGGGGAACGGGGTCTTCGGCCTCGGTGGACATGGCGATTCGGCCTATTTGCTGAACAAGCGCTCCAGCAGTGCATCGCGGCTCAGGCCGTGGTGGCGGGCCGCGCTGTCGAGGGTGGCGGCCAGCGTGCCGATGCGCAATGGGTCGTGGTTGGGGATAGTGACGTGGTGCTCACTGGGGCTGGGGCAGGTCAGGCGCATGTGGCTGCCGGTTTGCCGGGTGACCACATAGCCCAAGCGCCCCAGCCGCTTGGCCAGATCGGCCCCGGACAGATCGCGCGGAATCCTCATGCCGCCAGCACTTCTTCGCGGGTGATGTGCAGGCGGATGAGGCTGGGCATGTGCTCAGCCTCAAAGTGGCAGTGCACAGCGTCGCGCACCTGGGTGTGCAACTCCGGCAGGGTGTCAGCCTCTGTGAAGATGTCCGCACCCATGGCGCGGGCCACAAAGCCTCCTTCTGGCGCTTCTTCAACGACGAAGTGAATTTCGGTCATGAGTTGACTCCTGGAACGTGGGTGATCAGCGTAACGCCTGCGGGCATGTCGGAGGGTCAAAAGCCCGGTATTACCTCTGGAGTCAGTCCCTCAATGGGCTGAAGCTCATAGCTGCCGTCGGGGTTGACGGTGAGCGAGCCATGTACCCGCGCCGATGAATACTGGCCTGACTTGCAGTTGTGTTGCCACCAGATCACTTTCAGCACCTGCATGCTGCCTGCTGGACGGGCTGAAGACTCGTCGTTTTCAAACAGCCTGGGCAGCACCGCTTTGATGGCTTCTGCGTCGGCATCGGAAAACTTGGTTTTTTCGGCCAACTGCGGGTTCATGCTGCCAAAGAACTTGTAAACACCACGGTCAACGCGGTGCTTCATGCCCATGGTGTCAGAGCCGCGCTTGGAGCCATCGCCCTCGCCGCTGACGCTTTTGGTGATTTGCGTGCTGGACACGTCGATGGGCTCAACACTGAAGGCTGATTGAACTGTGACCGGGCCACGAATGCCGATGGACACGCCAGTGTCGCCTTGGGTATCGCTATCCTCTTCGCCTTTCTTGCTGGCCTTTTTTCCAGACGCTTTCAACGCGAAAAGCTGCCCGAATGCCCGCACATCCAACCACTTTTGGCATGCAAGCTTTGCAGTGTCTGGGCCGCCAGCATCTTTGCCCAGTTCTTTGTCAAAGCGTTCACGCAGGCTGCGGCATTCGTCTATGCGGCGGTCGTCGGACTGCACATAAATCTTGTTGCCGTCCTCCTGCTTGCCGGTGGCTACCCATGTTTCAAGGAGGCGGTCGCGGAGCTTTCGTTTGATGGCTACGTCAGTCACCTCGCCAAAGTTGGCGTAGTCGGTGCGAGGGCGATTGCCGTTTAAAGGGTCGCCGTTGGGGTTGGCATTGGTGACGCGGAAGATGACGGCAAAGTCGATTTTGTGTTGCAGGGTGCTCATGGTTGTCCTCTCTGGTTAAACGGGCTTGGGTTCGGTGGTGTCTGTGCCGGATTCGGTGGGTTTGGGTGGTGGCTTCATCAGGGCTTCGCGCTGGCAGTGGTAGCCCAGCAGGAATTCGCCACTCAAGGGGCTGTCGTCAATGAAGTCGTTGTTTTGGAAGGTGCACACGATCTGGTCATGGAGTTTTTCCATTTCGTGCATGAAGCCGCCCCGTTTGGCACGAAGACGTGACTTGGCGGGTGCAAGCGCCAGTTCAATGGTTCGCCAAGTGCTGGCGGGCCTTTGCGCGAAACGCTGCATCAATTTGGCCGCCGTGGTGTCGCGTGCCTCGCCTCCCACATGCAGTGCCCTGCTTTCGATGTGTTCGGCCAAAGCCAGCAGTCGACCATACAGGTAATCCCGTGTGGTTCGTTCAGTTTCCAATGCCATTGCGTACTCCTCCTGATGAAACGTGCCCCGGTACAGGGCGCATGCAATACCCAAAGTTTTTTCCCATGCCCAATGCGGCATCCTCACCCGTTGGCTGGCGCGGCGGACAACGGATGTCAACAAATCACGCGGAAACGGCTGGCCGTCGATGAGGCAAGGCACCAACCGTTCGACTGTGGACTTCTTGAGCTTTTCGTCAATTCGGCTGTAGGCGGCTTCTGCAATGTCTTGCGGGGCGGGTGCCCCGAAAAAATGCTTGTCTATTCCGAAGTTCTGCGCCCACGCAAAGCGGTTGTGCCATTGCTCGATCCGGTCTAGAAATTCGGAACCAGTCAGCTCCCGGTAGTAAGCGATGGCCATGCGGCCAGGCGTGGCCGAGTCCAAGCCCATGACCACGATGCCTGCGCTGTCTCCCAACTGTGCGCGGTAGCCCTTGAGTGCCAGTGCCAGCCGTTGTGCATACGCTTGACCTGCGCTGTGATCCACGATGACGAGTTGCGTTTCGTTTGCCTCATCACCTTCAGCCAACAGATCGAAAGAATTGAGAAACGGGTCAGGAATGTCTGCACCACCGACTGCCCAACTGACGAAGACCTGATCGCCACTTCTGTAGCTTTGACGTTTGATGAGCCAACGCAACGCGTTGTGGGCTTTCTGTGTGACCTCGTAGCCAATGCCACAGGCTTGTGCGCCAGTGGCATCAATAAAACGGCCACGAAACGTGAACCCGGAGCCGTCATTGGCACTGATCAGCTTGGCACCGTCTCCCGCATGGCGCAGGCGTTTTGGGTGGTTTGCGGCCAGACTGGTTTCAGATTGGCCAGTCACCATGCACAGCCCTTTGGCTTGCTTGGTGCTGGCATCGTATCTGGCCCATGCGTCTTGCAGCGCGCTGTCTTCCCACACGGCTGAACATGGGCTGTTCAAATCCCTGACATGCCAACGGATGAAGGCATCGCCTTGGTCCCGTTCCCCAGCTTTGGCTGTGAGCACTTTGAGGATTTCTGGCACCTCGCCGTCCTGTTGCCATTGGGTCAGCAGCTTGCCGTCTGCGGCATGCAAGACCTTTTCGCCGACCAAATCGGTAATCAGCGTGCCTGCACGGACGTATGTCAGTACAGCTGCTGCCTTTGGGTGCTTGTGTTCGGATGAGCACCAGTCAGACAGCAATCTTTCGTACTCAGGGAAGAAAGATGGCTTCTTGCCCCCCCAATCCGGGTATTCCTTCGCGCAGTATTGAACCTTGTCGCACAAGGGATGGGGTGGAGGCTTTGTGCCGACTCGACCGGCAGAGGCTTCAGTCGCAGGAATGGCCGTTTCTACCTTTCCAATGGCTCGGGCGGATTCAAATTTGCCGTCGCCCGTCAAAGTGATTTCCACATGCGCCTGCTGATAGGCATGGCTGACCGGCAGCAATCGCTCTGCGCCATCCGGTTCATGCCCCAGGCAGGCTTCGTAGGTATCGTGAAGCTTGTGTATCCAGCTCATGTCACACCCCCAAATCCGCAGCTTCTAGATCGATGCTGCGCACGCGCGCTTGCCCGAACTGCTTGGCTTCCATCGGGCGAATGTCTTTGCGGATGTCGCACTGGTCGGGGCGTGGAAAGTGGATGACCCCATGCTCCATTACTGGTCGCCAGAAACGGGCACGAAAAAGGGATTCGCCCGTTTCGTCAGGGTAGTCAAATCCGTGAAAAGTCAGTCCGTAGTCCAGCCGGTCAATGGCATCGTTGGCTCCGGTGCCTGACCCGAATTCACAGGGTTCAACGTAGCCCTGGCAGTCGCGGGTGCCCAGAAAAATGTCTTGCCGCCCGCCACGTTCCAACATGCGTTGGGCCACTGCGAAGTGCTTGCCTTCGTTCCGGTCCTGGGCCAAATCGGGATGGTGCGGGTTCCATTCAAAGTGGGCGCGTACCTGGTACTCCACGTCGGACAGGAAGGTATAGATGGCCAGAGTGTTGCCCCCGCCATATTCCAAAGGCTTGGTGCCCTTGGTCTGCGTGCGGATGGGTTTGATGACACGAACCGCATCAATCACCCAAATAAAGGTCGGCTTCCAGTAAATGGACTTGGCCACGCCTTTGAGTGCTTCATAGGTTGGAACGTGGTACGAGCACTTTTCGCCCCCGATGCGGGTGAGTGGGTCGGTGAACAACGCATGCCGCCCCCAGACTTTGAATTCAATGGTGTTTCTATTCCTCATACAACGCCTCCATGTAACCGTTGGGTGTGTCTGACAAACCAAAATCTTCGCTGTAGTAATGGGCATCGGTCAGGTGGTAGATGCCGGTGTCGGCTCTGATTTCCCTGATCACGTTTTGCTTAGTCAACTCGTCAAACAGTGTGGGAAACACGTTGACGCTGAACTGTTGTGCTTTTCGCAGCAGCTCGTACTCGTTTTCGGGTTGATATGCCCCGCACAGGTCGTTCACCAGTTCTTTGCCCTCGTGGCCATACGGCACGATGACACCTTGCGTGGGCGTGTCGATGGCTTTGAAGGCTTTGGCTGCGGCCATGAACGATTGCCGAAGGAGGATGGCCGGAGCCTGTTGGTGCGCTTTGGCGTAATCCGCCACAGCAACAGAATTGAGCGACAAAAGGTTCAACAGCGTGTCGTCCCACCCCAGTGCTTTGCGGGAAATGGAGTAGCTCATTTCCTTGGCGCGGTCGAAGAAGTAGCGCTGGTAGTAAAACGCCATGGCTTCGGGGCCAATGGGGTTGTGGCCGAACAGTTCAGGGTGCGCCTGATAGTCGTTCAGCACACCCAGCCCGATGTCTCGCCCTTTTTCAATGTCTGGCAGCCGCGCTAGGTTTTCGTCTTCCGGGCGTGGGTTCACCACAAACACAAAGCCTTTGGCGCGCTTGCCATTTCGGTTGCAACGCCCGGCAGCTTGGGCAATGGAGTCCAGTCCGGCGGCGTAGCGGATGACCGAGCCAAAGTCCACATCCACGCCTGCTTCTATCAACTGAGTGCTGATGCACAGCGTGGGCAATGGCGGCGCAGCACCCAGCCGTTGAATGACTTCCCTGAGCTTTGTTTTCCGGTGGGCGGGGCACATGCTGGTGCTCAGGTGAAATGCTTTGATGTCCGGGCGGTCTTTGCACAATTCGTACAAGGCTTGTGCTGCCTTTTTTGTGTTGACGATGACCAGGCAACTGCCTGCCGCGTCTACCTGTTCGAAGGCCAGATCAATCACTTCGTCTTGTGTCCAGCCCCCCGGCTTGCGAAGGTTGACGACCTCGACGCGCTTCAAGCTGTCGAAAAGGCCGCGCACATCAGGCATCAGTTCGCTGTCTGGTTTCAGATTCACGGCACCCTTGTTCTCGTCCACCTTGTTCAACAGCGGCTGAGTAGCGGTGCAAAGCACCACGGTGCTGTTGCAATGGTCAGCCAGGAAGTTCATGGCGTTGTTGAACAGGTGGACGCAGTTGATTGGCAAGGTTTGAACTTCGTCAAACACCAGCACAGAGCGGGCCAGCTGATGCATGCGTCGTGCCCCTCGCGTCCCTGCGCCAAATAGTGTTTCCAAGAGTTGCACGGTGGTGGTGTAGACCACGGGCGCGTCCCAGTTTTCCGACAGCATCTTGCTGCGCCAAGTTTGGTGCTCTGGCGTGAGGTTGGAGTGGTGCTCCAGAACCACCGACCCTTTGGACTCGCCGGCTGGTTCCAGGATGCGGCGCACCACTTGGGCGTTCTGGTCGATGATGGATGTAAACGGGATGACGTAGATGACGCGGTCCAAGCCATGCTGCTTGGCGTGGTGCAGGGCGAACCGCAAGCTCGCCAGCGTTTTCCCGCCTCCAGTGGGCACAGACAACGTGTAGATGCCTGTGGACCGGGGCGCAGCTTGGAGGCAGTGGGCAGAAATGTCCCGGCGGAGCACGTTGATGTCTGGCCGTGATGCGTCAACGGGCGTGCCTGATGGCAGATCGGCAAGGTGTGACTCCAGTCGCTGGATCAACACATCCCACGCCCGGTATTCCCCTGTGGGCCGATGCATGGCTTTGCGGGGATGCTCAAAGTCAGCCGTGTCAATGCGGTCTGCATCAATCAAGCAACTGAACAGAGCACGCACCAGCAACCCCATTTGCTGATGCAGAGCGGGACTTTGTATCTTGGTCTTGGCATCTTTTCCGGGGGCGCTTGTGGCAAGACGGTTGCGCCAATTCCACAGGGCATCGATCAACCCCGGATCGTTCAGTAATCCTCGGGCTTCTTGCATCAACTCGGGGTTGGCATTCCCGATAGCCTCTGCAAGGTGTGTGGCGCTGTCTGCTTTGCTGATTCGTTTGAAAAAATTGTCGATGACAGCGTTCTTGTCAGACAAAGAAAGGCAATCGATCAAGCCCGAGTGATGGGACGCAATGCACAGTGCCAGCACCTGACCTGCGAACTGCCCTTTCTGGCCCTGTGTGGACAGTGCTGACCACACCACTTGAGCGCCACAGGTGGAATGGTCGATCTTGCCCTTGAGTCCTTTGGCATCGACATATTCGTCGTCCACGTCCTGATTCAGCAACCCCGTGGCCGAGAGGATGTAGCGCTGAAAGTCGGTGCTGTATTTGCCAAGATCGTGCAGAAGGCCGATCAACATGCCGTGTATAGACAGGCCAAACTTGTCGGCAAATTGCTCGGACAGGCCTCCAACCCCTCGAAGGTGGTTCTCCAGGCTTTGTCGTGCTTGGCGGTCTGTTTCCCGAACGTGGGCGATGAATTCGGTGGGTTTGTTCATGCCATCAATCATCCAAGCCACGCGTATCAAAACCTGACCCTGCACCCGAATCTGCCCCATTCGCAAGCAGCCCTTCCCGCATTTTTTCCACCACGCTGTGTCGCAACACTGCCGGGGCCAGCACTTCGACGTGGGGCATGTGGCGCAGGATGTCCATTTCCAGTTCGCGCGGGTCGGCGTAGGGCAGTTCCAGCAACCAGCAGCCGGCTTCATCCCAGGTGCCGCGTTGCTGTGGGTGCCAGGTTTCGGCGGCCACCCAGCGGGCGCGGTGTGCGGTAAAGCGCAGCGTGGCCCACTGCACTTCATGCCCGGCAAAAATGCCGTAGCCCGCGCCCAAAACGGCATCCAGCTTGCGTATTCCACGCCATGGCGGACACGATTCCACGCTGATGGCGGACGGTGTTCCAGCGTGATGGCGGACAGTGTTCCACGCTGAAGGCGGACAGCATTCCAAATTGATGGCGGACACCTGAGGGTGTTCTGAGTGACC
>JAUYTN010000022.1 GCA_030695205.1 Burkholderiaceae bacterium
ACAAGCTTCAACGGTTTCGGGTAGGTCAAGCCGACCAGCTGGTGCTTGAGTGCTATCGCTTTTGCGCATGCCATCAGTTTAACCCCTGCGCTATCGTTTTGGGTGCGTGATATGAAACTCAGGGGGGGGGTGAACAGATACTTCAAGCTGGACTTTCTGGAGCGCGAACGCGTGTCCCTGAGACGAGCCTTCCGCGAAATCTTGCCCCTGCTGTGGCTGAAGGCCGGGGCCGTTGGCCCGCGACCGGAGTTGAAGTCTGTCGAGCCGGAGCCCGTGCTGTTTGCGCCGGAAGGCAGCAATTTCGTGGTGCTGCTGGATGAAACCCGGATGGGCCGTCTGCTGAAGTCGCTGGAAGGTCGCACCGGCTTGTCGCAGGTGTTCATCGTCACCGACGCGGATGAATCCTTCAAAACCATGGCGCAGGACGTGCGCGAGGTGGCGGGCAAGGCCAACCCTAGCTTGGCTGTAGCTGTAGTGCAGTTGTACCGAGATTACCTGCTCAATTTCATGATCAACAAGAACCAGGACCGCGCTGCCGGTCACACCGACACACAGGGAGTGCGGGCATGAAGGTCACGCTGTTCGATTTTCAGAAAGACGCGTTGGGTAAGCTGCGCGATGCATTGGTGAGCGCCCGTAAGAGTGTCTCGCCAGACAACCAGCAAGTCGTCGCCTTATCGGCGGCCACCGGCAGCGGCAAGACCATCATGATGACGGCGCTGTTCGAGGCCATCCTGGATGAGCCGGATGATCAACTGGCTTGGCCGCTGGATTGGGCACCCCAACCGGATGCCGTGATTCTGTGGGTGTCGGACATGCCTGAGCTCAACGAGCAGACCAAGCTCAAGATTGAGAGCAAATCGGACAAGGTGTATCGGGTCAACCAGCTCATCACCATCGATGCACATTTCGACGCGCCCCGGCTGGACGGCGGGCGTATCTATTTCATCAACACCCAAAAGCTGGCGGTCAATCAACCGCTGACCAACCGCAGCGATGGACGGCAGCATCTGATTTGGGAAACGCTGACCAACACCGCGCGCGCTGTTCCCGACCGCTTTTATGTGGTGATCGACGAGGCGCACCGCGGCATGACCTCGGGCAAGGGGGCGCAGGCTGCGCAGACCTTGATGCAGCGCTTCTTGTTGGGTTACCCCGAGGTCGGCTTGGTCAAGATGCCGATGGTGATTGGGGTGTCTGCCACGCCGAAACGATTCCTAGATTTGATTGCGAATGCCGAGCACACCGTGACCACGCACAAGGTGGCCGTGCCAGCTGAAGAAGTGCGCAAATCCGGCTTGCTGAAGGACCGCATCCTGATTCACCACCCTGAGGCAGCCACCACGGCTGAGATGGCGCTATTGGAAGAAGCAGCCCGACGTTGGGGGCAGATGACTTCGGCATGGGGCGCTTACTGCCATGAGGAAAAGGAGCAAACCATCTGGCCGGTGCTGGTGGTGCAGGTTGAGAACGGCTCTGAACGGCAGCTCACCAAGACCGATCTTGGTGCCGCGTTGACCGTGATCGAGAGCGCCATCGGTCGCCGTCTCAACGAAGGGGAAGTGGCCCACGCGTTGCATGACACCGGCGATCTTGATGTGGGCGGCCGTCGGGTGCGCAAGGTGGACGCTTCGCGCATCGACGCCGACAAAAACATCGGTGTGGTGTTCTTCAAGACCAGCCTGACCACAGGTTGGGATTGCCCGCGCGCTGAGGTGATGATGTCGTTCCGCCGTGCAGAGGACCATACCTACATCGCCCAGTTGCTGGGCCGGATGGTGCGCACGCCACTGGCACGGCGCATTGAAAAGGATGCCGCGCTCAACGACGTGCATCTGTTTTTGCCGTACTTCGATACGGGCGCCGTGGAAAGCGTGGTTGCCTCGCTGCACAACGCGGAAGATGTGCCGCCTTCTGAGACGGGCTCCAGCCGAAATTTGGTGGTGCTCAAGCGGCGCGAAGGCTGCGAGTCCATCTTTGCAGCACTCGACGAATTGATCACCTACCGCGTGAATGCCGCCCGGGCACAAAGCCCGCTGCGCCGGTATATGGCCATCTCACGCAGCCTGACCATCGATGAGATTGACGACGATGCCTGGGGCCAAGCCAAGCAGCAGATTGTTGAGTGGATGGGACAGCGGGTCGCCGCGATCAAGGCGGCAGACCAGTTCGATGCTGCGGCCAAAGCGATCACGCAGGTTGGCCTGCGGACCCTGGCTGTCAATAACGGCACTGGTGTGGCAGAGCCGACTGCGGACTATCACATCGGTGCCTCGGACGTTGATATTGATCGCCTGTTTGAAGAAGCTGGGCGCGTTTTCAGTCATGGCCTCCACATGGAGTATTGGCGGGCCCACGCAGATTGTGATGCGCTGGAAGTCAAGGTCGAGGCTATCGTCCTGGCCCGCAAAGCGGCAGAAATGGCAGTGCTGGAATCAAAGGCAGAGGCAGCATTCGATGGTCTTTATGACCAGCACAAGAAGGCCATCTACAAACTCAAGGAGCAGCGGCGCCTCAATTACGAGAAGCTGCGGCTGGCGACGGCCAAGCCCAACGAAGTGCCATGGCATTTGCCAGCATCCATCGACTTCAAGCGATTGCCTACCGATCCCCTCTGGGAGCGCCACCTGTATGTGGAAGGCAACGGCCAGTTCCGTGCCGAATTGGGCACCTGGGAAGCCGGGGTGCTGAAGGAAGAACTGGCCAAACCTGGGGTGGTCGGCTGGTTGCGCAATCTGGATCGCAAGCCATGGTCGATGGAGATTCCGTACGAGAAGGGTGGTGATGTCCGACCAATGTTCCCGGATTTAGTCGTGGTGCGCAAAGTCGGCAGCGAATTCACCATCGACATTCTTGAGCCCCACGACCCGAGTCTTAGCGATAACTTTGAGAAGGCTGTCGGGCTGGCAAAGTTTGCTGAAAAACACGGCGCACTGTTCGGGCGCATCCAACTGATTCGCAAGCAGTCTTCGGCTGGTGGCGAGCATTTTGCTCGGTTGGAGATCAATCAGATCGCAACCATTAAGAAGCTGTTGGTGGTTACAAGTAACCCACAACTCGATGAAGTGTTTGCAGGCCAAGCGTTGGCAACGGTATAGCTCGTCGATGTCCAAGGCTTGAATGACAACTTAGGGGACGAGCCCCCAATTGCTGGACTGGGGTGAACGATGAACCCACAACGCACCATTGCAGAGACAAACAGCGCCGATTTGCGCGGATTTTTGCCCGCGTTGCGCCGAGCGGCTGAACGCGCCAGACAGCTCGCCGCCCAGACCGGGACCGCTGTGGTGGTGCGCAATGGCGTGGTGCAGCACCTGTATCCCACTGGGCCACAGCCGTCAGCGTCAGTGGCGAAGGACCCTTCACCGTGTCATGTGAGGCCGTCCTGAAGTCTCTTGGGTAGGTTTTGACCTACAAGGGGCTGTGCCCAGTTGTCACAGAGTGGGCAAAACTACAGCTCCTCCGTCTTGAACTCGCTGTAACCCTCGTAGTAGTAGCTGACATCAATGCCCTTCATGAACAGGGCACGGTCGTCGATTTGGTCGGTCAGGGCTTGCTGAAGCAGGGCTTTGATTTCCAAGTCTTTCACGGGGCTGCGTTGCATGGCGGACAGGTATTCCTCCTTGTCCACCTGGTTCCAGTCCACCACGCGCTGAATGCCTTTTTTCAGCATCAGGTCCAGCCAGATGCGGGTGGCGCGGCCATTGCCTTCGCGGAACGGGTGGGCCACGTTCATTTCCACGTACTTCTCCACGATCTGCTCAAACGTGCCTTGGGGCATGGCGTCGATGTGGCGCAGCGATGTTTCCAAATACATCACCGGGGCAAAGCGGAAGTTGCCTTTGGCAATGTTCACGTCCCGCACCTGCCCGGCAAAGGCGTATATGTCGCCAAACAGATGGGCGTGGATGGCGGCCAAGCCTGCAAACGTGCCCACTTCCACTTGGTGAATGTCGCCCGAGTCAAACAGCTGTTTGGCCTTTTGCTTGCTGATTTTTTCCTCGGTCTTGGCCAGCTCGATTTGATCGGTGATGCCCAGTTTGTTGGCCAGAATCATGGGGTTGCTCCGTCTGAAAGCACGCGTTCCAACGCCTCAGCTGGCGTGGCAATGGTGAATGGCAGTGCTTGGGTCACGCTCAGCAAATCCGCATCGCCAGTCACCAGCCAGTGGGCTTGGCCTGCCAGTGCGGCATGCACGAAGGCATCGTCGTCTGGGTCGCGGCTGAAGGTTTGCTGGCCGATGGCCTTGGGCACTTCCACCCACAACGCGCAGGCTTGCAGGTCGCGCAGCAGGGCGCGGCGTTGCTCAAGACTGATGTAGCGGTCGAATTTCGGCTTGTGGAGCCGAGTGCGCAGCTCGTCAAACGTCTGCGGCGTGAGCACAGGCACACCGTGGGCCAACACGTGGTGCACCAGTTTGGCGGGAGTGCCGGTGGGTACCAGCGCGGCGCTGATCCAGACGTTGGTGTCGATCACCACCCGCAGGTGGGGCTCAGCTTTCATCGGCCAGCAGGTTGGTCAGCGTGTCTTCCGTCAGGCCATTTTGGGCGGCCTGCTGGCCGGTGGCGGCCAGGGTGTGTTGCAGGCGGTTGGCGTAAAACTGGCGCATGGCATCGTAGTCTTGTGCGCTGACCATCACGCCCACCACGCGCTCGTGGCGCATCACACGCACGGGCTCGCGCTGGGCCATGTCTATGAACTCGCCAAACCGGGTTTTGGCTTCGTTGGCTGTAAGTGTTTGCATAGTGGGCTCTTGTATGGGATGGGCAAGACAGCAGCATGCGATTGTGTCATCAAGTCGATCTTTTCGGGCGAATCGTTCGATTTGTGCGCCAGCTCGACTGGCGCCTGGTGGCCGAACGCCAGGGCCGGGTGGCGCGTCAGCTGCCAGGCGACTGAACCGGCCCCAGCAACCGCCGTCGCAGGGCATGCACCGCGCTGTCGGGGGTGGTGAGCACGGGCAGGCCTACCGCCTCGCGCACGCGCGGGGCCGCGCGGGCCATGCTGAACTGGGCCAGGGCGATGGCCCCGCAACCCTGTGCCTTCAGTTCCTGTGCGGCTTGCACCACGGCTGCGTCGTGGTCATCCGGCCTGTCTTCGTCCAAGGCCTGCATGGCCTCTTGCACCAAACGGCAGACCAAGGACACCTGCGCCGGAAACTCCGGCGGCATGGACACCAGCGTGGGGGCAAACGAGGCAATCAGGCCCACTTTGCAACCCAGCGCCGCTGCATCGGCCACCATGGCTTCATTGGGTTTGTACACCGGCAGGTGGGGTCGGCGGGCCGCAGCGGCCTCAATGCACGGGCCAAAGGCCGAACAGGTAAACAGGATGCCGTCGGCCCCTGTGGACTCAGCATAGGCTGTCAGTGTTTCAAAGCGCAGGTGCATGGCCGCGTCCAGCCCGTTGGCAGAACGGGCCAAATCGGCAGACAAGCTGTCGTCCAGCAGGTTCATGCGCTGAGCCTGTGGCCACAGCCGCTCCAGCGCTTCGTTGATGGGCGCCACCGAGTGGGCCAGGGCATGGATAAGGGCGATGCGCACCGGCTCCGTCATGGCGCTTGCAGCTTCAGGCGGCGGCGTTGGGCCCACACAATCAGCCCCAGCAGGGCAAGTGCGGGCACAAACCACCACTCTTTGGCAGGCCGGTCGGCGGGCATTTCCACAGAGGTGATGTGAAAGCCCTGTTCCAGCCCCAGCTTTTCTGCGGTGCTGCCAAAGCGCACGGCTGCCACCAACAACCCCTGGCCATCGTTCATGACAGTCACACCGGCCGATTGCAGCCGTTGCTTCATGTCACCCGCTGCGCCCAGTGGGAGGAGTACGCCCTTGCGCACCTCGTCCCCGTTGAGGTTGAGCCCTTCGATCCACATGCGTTTGCTGGTGCCGGCAGGCGCTTCGGCAATGACCTGGGCCATGGCCTCACCCTTTACGTTCTGGAAGGGGGCAGCGACCATGTCCATCCAGAAGCCAGGGCGGAACAGGGTGAAGCAAACCAGGAGCATGCCCACGGTTTCGTACCAGCGGCTGCGCACCAGAAAGTAGCCTTGGGTGGCCGCGGCAAATACCAGCATGGCGGTGACGGCCGTCACCACGGTGAGGATCAAATGGAGCGGCCCGCTCAACCCGATCAGCAACAACTGGGTGTTGAAGATGAACAGAAAGGGCAAGATCGCTGTGCGCATGCTGTAAAAGAACGCGGTTACCCCGGTTTGGATGGGGTCATGGCGGGCAATGGCTGCGGCCGCAAACGACGCCAGCCCCACCGGTGGGGTGACGTCGGCCATGAGGCCGAAATAGAACACAAACAGGTGGACCGCGATCAGCGGCACGATGAGGCCGCTTTGCGCTCCCAGCTCCACCACCACAGGCGCCATCAGGGTGGATACCACGATGTAGTTGGCGGTGGTGGGCAGACCCATGCCCAGAATCAGGCTGATCACCGCGACCAAAACCAGCATGAGCATGAGGTTGCCACCTGAGAGCAGCTCCACAATTTCGGTCATGACCAGACCCACACCGGTCAGCGACACCGTACCCACGATGATGCCAGCCGCCGCAGTGGCCACGCCGATACCAATCATGTTGCGCGCACCGGTTTCGAGCCCGTCAATCAAGTCCTTGCAGCCAGCCAGAAAATCGGCCCCTACCGCTGCCTGGCCGCGAAGCAAGCCAATGATTGGCTTTTGCGTCAGGATGATGAACACCATGAACATGGTGGCCCAGAACGCCGACAGGGCGGGGGACAACTGCTCCACCATCAGGCACCAGATCAGCACCACCACGGCCAGCAGGTAGTGCAGGCCAGAGCGGACTGTGGGCCCGGTTTCTGGAAGCTCAAACACCGGGGCGTTGGGGTCGTCCAGCGGCAGGTCGGGTTGTCGGGCGCTGATCCACAGCAGCGCCACGTAGGCCGACAACAGCAGCGCACCAATCAGTGGCAGGGCAGCGGCACCCGCCATCGACTTGATGGCGGTGATGACCGCGTAGGTGATCCCCGACAGCACGATGAAACCCGACACCGTCATCGCAAACGACAACAGGCGCTGGGAACCCGTCGATACGGTGCGGCGTGGCAGCCCTTGCATACCGGCTTTCAGCGCCTCCAGGTGGACGATGTAAAACAGCGCAATGTACGAAATGATGGCTGGCAGGAAAGCGTGTTTCATCACCTCGATGTACGGAATACCTACGTACTCCACCATCAAAAATGCAGCAGCGCCCATCACAGGCGGCATGATTTGCCCATTGACGGACGACGACACTTCCACCGCACCAGCCTGGTCACCTCTGTAGCCCACCCGCTTCATGAGCGGGATGGTGAAGGTGCCTGTGGTCACCACGTTGGCAATGGATGAACCGGAAATGATGCCGGTGGCCGCCGATGCCACCACCGCTGCCTTGGCCGGGCCGCCGCGCATGTGGCCCAGCAGCGCAAACGCACTTTTGATGAAGTAGTTGCCCGCGCCGGCTTTGTCCAGCAGCGATCCGAACAGCACAAACAAAAAGATGAAGCCGCTGGATACGCCCAGGGCCACGCCATACACACCCTCGGTGGTCAGCCACTGGTGGGTCATGGCCCGGTCCAGCGATGCGCCACGGTGGGCCAGCATGTCGGGCATGTGCGGGCCTGCAAACGTGTACGCAAGAAAGACCAGGGCCACGATCACCATGGGCAAACCCAGCACACGCCGGGTGGTCTCCAGCAACAGCACAATGCCGACCACCGCAGTCCACACGTCAAAGGTAGTGGGCTGGCCAGGCCGCGAGGCAATTTCTCGGTAAAAAATGAACAGGTAGCCAGCGCAGAATGCACCGACAAGGGCCAGCGCCCAGTCCAGCAGTGGCACGTGGTGGCGCGGCGAATTTTTGGTGGCGGGGTAGGCCATGAAGCCCAGAAACACCGCAAACGCCAGGTGCACGGCGCGGCTTTCGGTGTCGTTGAACATGAAAATGCCCAGCGAGAACGGCAGCGGTGAAGCGATCCACAGCTGGAACAGCGACCAACACAAGGCCACCACCAGCAACAGGCGCTTGACCACCGGGCCAGGGCTTCGGCCCCCGGCATCGTTGTCTTGCACCAGCTGGTTGATGTCGATGTCAGCCGGTTTGGAAGATGAGGTCATGTGGATGGGTCCAACGATTGAAAGCAGCGCACCCTTGCGTTGGGGTTGCGCGGCAGGCTGAAAACAAAAGCACCCCATGGGCACAGGGGTGCTCATGGGGTGGCAACTGGCCGTCTGTCAGACAGGCTTACTGAATCCAGCCTTTTTCTTTGTAGTACTTGGCCGCCCCGTTGTGCAACGGCGCAGACAGGCCATCTTTGACCATGTTTTCTGCCTTGAGGTTGGCAAATGCGGGGTGCAGCTTCTTGAAGTCTTCGAAGTTTTCGAACACGGCTTTGACCAGGGTGTACACCTGATCGTCGGACACCTTGGCCGAGGTCACGAAGGTTGCCACCACACCGTAGGTTTGGGTGGGGGTGTCGTTGCCTTTGTACAGGCCAGCCGGGATGGTGGCTTTGGCGTAAAAGGAGTTGTCGCTCACGAGCTTGTCCACCGCAGCCCCGGTGATGTTGACCAGCTTGGCGCCGCAGGTGGTCACTGGGTCCTGGATGTTGGCGCTCGGGTGGCCCACACCGTAGAAGAATGCGTCGATCTTGTTGTCGCACAGGGCAGCACCGTGTTCGTCGGCCTTGAGCTCGGCGGCCAGGCCAAGGTCGGACATCTTCCAGTTCATGGCCGCCATCAGCTGGTCCATGGATGCACGGGTGCCAGAGCCGGGATTGCCGACGTTGACGCGCTTGCCTTTAAGGTCGGTGAAGTTTTTGATGTTGGAGTCAGCGCGGGCCAGGATGGTGAAGGGCTCGGGGTGCAGAGAGAAGACCGAGCGCAAATCCGTGAAGGCACCGCTTTTCTCAAACGCGCTGGTGCCCTTGTAGCCGTGGAAGTTCCAGTCGGACTGGGCCACACCAAAGTCCAGGTCACCGGCGCGGATGGTGTTCACGTTGGCCACCGAACCGCCAGTGGACTCCACGGTGCAGCGGTAGCCATGCTTGGCGCGGTCTTTGTTGACCAAGCGGCAAATGGAGCCGCCGGCTGCGTAGTACACCCCTGTGACACCGCCAGTGCCAATGGTCATGAATTTTTGCTGGGCCTGAACCGAAGCAATGGGCCCCGACAAGGCAAAGGCTGCGGCAGCGGCCAGTGACAAGCGGGAAAAATGGCTGATGGATGAACTCATGAATGCTCCTTCGTGGTTTTGGCTGACAAAAAATGAACAAAAATCATAGCGGAAATATCCGAGTCGCGCAAACTGGGGTCAGGCGCTTGTAAGGCTAATGGCCACTGCAATGGCCTCATTCAGACGCTCCACCACCTGTGTCAACTCGGATTCAGAGGCAATGAACGGCGGCGCCAGCAAGACGTGGTCGCCACAGCGCCCGTCGACTGTTCCGCCCATGGGGTAGACCATCAAACCGCGCGCCATGGCCTCGCATTTGATGGCTGCATGGAGCTTGCGCGATGGGTCAAACCACTGCCGACTGCCCTTGTCTTGCACCAGTTCCAAGCCCCAAAACAAGCCGCGTCCACGCACATCACCCACATGGGGGTGGCTGCCAAAGGTGGACCGCAAGGCCTCCTGCAAGAAAGCGCCGCGCTGTTGCACCTGCTCCAGCAAGCCATCGCGGTGGATGACCCGCTGTACCGCCAGTGCCGCTGCACACGCCACCGCATGCCCCAGGTAGGTGTGGCCATGGTGAAACATGCCGCTGCCGCGGTGCATCACCTCCACCAGCTTGCGTTGGGCCAGCACCGCACCAATGGGCTGGTAGCCGCCGCCCAAACCTTTGGCAATGGTCAGCAAGTCGGGCACCACACCCTCTTGCTCGCAGGCGTGCAGGCTGCCTGTGCGCCCCATGCCGCACATGACCTCGTCCAGGATGAGCAAAATGCCGTGGCGGTCGCACAGCTCGCGAATGCCCTTGAAATAGCCAGGAACCGGTGTCAGCACGCCCGCGGTAGCGCCGCCCACGGTCTCTGCCACAAAAGCGATGACGTTTTCGCCGCCAAGCACATCAATGGCGGCAGACAGCTCGTCCACCAGGCGCTGCCCATAGGCCTGTGGCGACTCGTCGGCCTGGCGGTGGCGGTATTCATAACACGGTGAGACATGCGTCACATCGATGAGCAGGGGGCGGAACTGGGCCCGCCGCCACTCGTTGCCACCCACCGCCAGCGCTCCCAAGGTGTTGCCGTGGTAGCTCTGCTGGCGGGCAATGAAGTGGCGCCGCTGGGGTTGGCCGATTTCCACAAAGTACTGCCGCGCCATTTTCAGGGCAGCTTCCACCGCTTCGGATCCGCCGCTGACAAAGTAGGCATGGCTCATGCCCGCTGGGGCAGTGGCCACCAGTTGGTCTGCCAGTTGCTCCGCCACTTCCGTGGTGAAAAAACTGGTGTGTGCATAGGCCAGCCGGTCAATTTGCTGGTGCATGGCCTGCAGCACGTCGGGGTGCGCATGGCCCAGGCACGAGACGGCGGCCCCGCCCGATGCGTCGATGTAGCGCCGCCCCGCTTCGTCTGTGAGGTATACCCCTTGGCCCGACACTGCGCGGGGTGGGGTGTGGTGCAAGTGGCGGTGAAAAACTCGTGTGTGTTCCATGGCTGCGCGTGGTTGGTGGTCGGCCAGTGTAGGCACAAGCACCTCGTGCGCTGCATGTTTTGTGCGCACCGGGCCATGCACAAAACTCATGCGGCAGCGCAGCAACGCATACCGCCCGCTTATGGACCGCGGTGGTTTTGGCATTTCACTCCAGCCTGGAACGCGCCTAGCATCCACGCCATGACCACACACTCCCACCAACGCATTTGCGTGCTCGGCGCCGGCATCGTTGGCCTGACCACCGCCTGGGCCCTGGCCAACCTGGGCCACTCGGTCACAGTCATTGACCGCCATGGGCCCGGCGAGGGCACCACCCGCGCCAATGGGGCACAGCTGAGCTATGCGCACGTTCAACCATTGGCCAACCCGTCGGTGTGGAAGCAACTTCCCAGCCTGCTGACACAGGCAGACTCTCCCTTGCGGTGGGAGCTGCAGGCCGATCCAGCCCAGTGGGGGTGGTTGGCCCAGTTTTTGTTGGCGTGTCGCCAGGGACGCACCGACCGCACAACCCGAGAATTGCTCACCCTTGCCGCTGAGAGCCGCCAGGGCTACGACGCCTTGATGGCTGGTACCGACATCGCGTGCGAGTTCAATGACCACGGCAAACTCGTGCTTTACCCGGACGCGGCCAGTCTCAAAGCCGCTGAGCGGCAAATGGGCCTGCAGCGCGCCCTGGGGGCACCCCACCAGCGGCTGCTGAGTGCGGCCGAGGCCATGGACACAGAACCGGCGCTGCGCCACTCATCAGCCACCTTTGCCGGTGCGTTGTACACCCCCAGCGAATGCGCGGTGGACCCGCACCTGTTGTGTGTGGGTCTGGCCGAGCGGCTGGTGCAACGTGGGGTTCGTGTGCTGGGGTCGACCTCGGTGCAGGGCTGGCGGGTATCGGGCGGTCGGGTGTGTGCGGTGCAGACTTCCACTGGCGAGGTGGAGGCCGATGCCTTTGTGGTGGCGCTGGGCATGGGTTCGCGCAGCGTGCTCAAGCCCCTGGGGCTGCGCCTGCCGCTGTATCCGCTCAAAGGCTACAGCGTCACGGTGGACCTCAACGGCCCCGACGAACAGGCCCCAAGGGTCAGCGTGACCGATGCCGCACGCCGCGTGGTGTTTGCGCGTCTGGGCAACCGACTGCGGGTGGCGGGCATGGTGGAGCTGGTGGGAGAGCGCCTGGACATTGCACCGGCCCGTATCCAGCAGCTGCAAAGCTGCGGGGCTAGCTGGTGGCCACAAGCTGCCGATTGGCGCCAGGCAGCCCAGGCCTCGCCCTGGGCTGGGCTGCGCCCGGCCACCCCCACCGGCTTGCCGCTGCTGGGCCGATGGCCTGGTGCGCCAGACAACCTGCTGCTCAACACAGGCCACGGTCCACTGGGCCTGACGCTGGCATTTGGTTCTGCCCAACGCCTGGCCCGGCTGCTGGCCTGAGTCTGCAGGGCCGCTTCGTTCAGGTCAGCTCTTGCAAGGCCTGTGTGAAGCAGTGGGTAAAGTAGCGCGCAATCAGCGAGTTGGGACAGGCCGCAGGACGCAGCGCATGGATGGTGGTGGGAATGGGGGGGTCGAGTGCCAGCACATCCACCCGTGTCCGGTCGGCAGATGCCGCGGTGCAACTTTCCACCAGCGCAATCCCCAGACCATGCTGGGCCATGGCCAGCGCGGCATGGTAGGTCTGCACCGTCATCGCGGCATGAAGCTCGACCTCGTGGTCACGCAGCACCTGCGCCAGTGTGATGCCCAATGGGTCGCGGGCATCCAGAGCGACGATGGGCCGACCCTGCAAGTCCGCCAGCCGGACCACTCCGGCACTGATTTCATCTGCTGTAAACAGCCCCTTGGGCGCCACACACACCACCTGACGGGTGGCCAGCAGCTCTTGCTGCAACGCCGGGTGCGGTGCTCCGCCAAACACGTAACCCAGATCGGCTTCCTGCAGCACCAGAGAAGCCACAATTTGCGGGGAATGAAGCGCCTGGTGGTGGACGATGACGCTGGGGTGCTTGTGGTGGAACAGGCGCATGGCGCGCGGCATGGCCTCGTAGCTCAGTGCCAGCGTGGTCAGCACCCGCAGGGTGGTTTGCGCCTTGCCCTGCCGCAGACTGCCAGCCAGGCGCTGCACCTCGTCCAGCTTGCCAAATAGTTGCTCTATGAGGGGGTAGAGGGTTTTGGCCTCGACGGTCGGGTGCAAACGCCCACCCACCCGCTGGAACAGCGCAAACCCCAGCTGCAGCTCAGCATGTTGCAGGATGCGGCTGACCGCCGGCTGGGTCACGTTCATCATTCGGGCAGCAGCTGTGACGCTGCCCGACAGCATGATGGCGTTGAACACTTCGATGTGGCGCAGGCGCATGGCAACTGGTGGGGTGACTGCGCTCAATGGCCAGGTGAGTGGCTGCGCTGCGCCAGGTACCGGGCCAGTGTGCGGTACAGCTTGTCGGGGTTGATGGGCTTGGTGAGGTGGTCGTTCATGCCCAGAGCGGCGCAGCGCTCTACTTCTTCGACCATGGCGTGGGCAGTCATGGCGACGATGGGCATGTGGTCAAAGCGCCGGTCGGCACGCAGGCGCTGGGTGGCGGTGTAACCGTCCATGACGGGCATTTGCAGGTCCATCAGCACCAGGTGGTAGTGGTCAGGGCCGGTGTCGTGCAAGCGGTCCAGGGCCTGCTGACCGTCGCTGACCACATCCACGCTGGCCCCTTTGGCTTCTATCAGTTTGCGCGCCAGCATCTGGTTGACGCGATTGTCCTCTGCCAACAGGATGTTCATGCCCCGGAGCGGAGTGGCATCGGCGGTGCTGTCAGAAACGGGCGCTGGCTGGGGACGGGTGCGCAACACGCCGCGCAGGTGCTCGGGCAACACGGGTTTGCTCAGTACCCGGCTGACACCCAGTGGGGCTGCCAGTTGCTGCAGTGCGTCGGAGTCGTGGGCCGACACCACCACCAGTTGCGGCAGTGCCGCACCGGTGGACTGTGCCCAGCCTTGCAGCTCGCGCAGAAAGGCTTCGCCGTCCATGTCGGGCATGACCCAGTCCACAAAGCAGTGACTGAACCGCTCGCCCGCCTTGAGGCGTGCCAGGGCTTCCGATGCCGAGCCCACGCAGCTGACCTCAGAGCCGAGGTTGGCCAGCATGTCACCCAGCACCTGGCGCGCCAGGTGGTGGTTGTCAATGACCAGGCTGTGCATGTCGCGCGCAGCGGAGGTATGTGTCAGGCTGGCCTGGTTGGCCACCAGGGGCAGGGTGAGGTTCACAGTGAACTCTGTGCCGTGTCCAGGCTGGCTGTGCACCAACACCTCACCATCCATCAGTTCGAGCAAGCGTTTGGTGATGGCCAGGCCCAGCCCTGTTCCGCCAAATTTGCGGGTGGTTGACCCATCGGCCTGGGTGAACTCTTGGAACAGCTTGGCTTGCTCCTCGGTGGTCATGCCGATGCCGGTGTCCCGCACCTGAAACTCCAGCCGAACGGGCGACACCTGGGGAGGGGTGAGAACATGCACGCTGAGCGTGACCGATCCGGTTTCGGTGAACTTCACCGCATTCGACAGCAGGTTGGTCAGCACCTGACCCAGGCGCAGCGGGTCGCCAAGGAAGGTGCCTTCGTGGTGCAGCAGTTGGCGGTCCCGCACATCCAGCAGCAGCTCCAGCCCTTTGTCCAGGGCCACCTGCCGCACCATGACCAGTGCGTTGGACACCACGTCTTCCAGACGAAAGGGTACATGCTCCAGCGTGAGCTTGCCCGCCTCGATTTTGGAAAAGTCCAGGATGTCGTTGATGATGCCCAGAAGCGAATTACCCGCCATGTGGATGCGGTTGACATACTCCCGCTGCTCCTCGCTGAGCTCGGTTTTGAGAGCCAGGTAGGCCATGCCGATGATGGCGTTCATGGGTGTGCGGATCTCGTGGCTCATGTTGGCCAGGAACATGCCTTTGGCTCTGTTCGATTGCACAAGCCGCTCGTGGGTGTCTTGCAGGTCCTGGACAGCGGCGTTGATGCCGCGTTGCAGGGTTTGCAAATCGCCCACGTACTGCCCCTGCATCCCCACGCCAAAATCGCCTTTGGCCACGGCATTCACCGCATGGTTGGCTTCGCCCAGTGCCTGGGCCAGCCTGTCGAACAGGGCGTTGAGGCTGCGCTGCACATCGCCAATTTCGTCGGGGCGGTCCGTGGGGATGGGTTGGTCAAAGCGTCCCGCGTCCAGTGAGGTTTTCAGCAACTGCGTCATGGCCTGCAGGGGCCGGGTGATGCGCTGGCGAACGTCCCACAACAGGACGCTGGCCATGGTCAGCAAGAGCAGCACCAGGCCCAGATTCACCCACAGCAGGTACTGCTGCGCATCCCGGATGCGGCTGAGTACGGGGGCAGCTTCCAGCATCAGTACATGGCGGCCCACCGTGGCATTGGACTCGTCGGTGACGGGCACCACCAGCACGATGCGGTTGTCAATCAGTTGCACCCCTTCGCTGGTCAGCAGGGTGGGCCAGCGCTGCGCCACCCACTCCACCACCGTGGGATCAAACCAAGTGGGATGGGCCAGCAGCTGGCCTGGCGAGAGTGCACGGGCGTTTTGGTAGGGTGCGGGGAGTCGGTTGTTGTTGCGTGACGCCAGGCCTTGTTCATCGACCACCATCACCCAGTCGATGTCTTTGTGCTGGAGGTCGGTGACCACCGACAGCACGCCCTGGGTGATGGAAACCAGTCCGATTTGCTGCCGGTCCACCACCACTGGGGCAAATGCAATGACGCCTGTGCCCGCGTTGCCCATCCCAAAACGCGCCATGGCCTGGTTTTTGGACAGAACAACACCACCGAGGGGGTGAGGAGCCTTTTCGCCAAAAAAAGCCGGGTCCCACGAGCGGGCACGGATGATGCGGTTCGCATCAATCACCTGTGCGCTGATGCTCTGGTAAGCCGTGATGCTGGCGTAGTCATCGCGAATGTGCCGGATCGCATCAACCGCGAGCTGGCGGTCACCGGTGAGCAGGCTGCGGCGGACCCTGTCGTCGCGGGCCAGGGCAGCGGCCATGCTCACCGCGGAGTCCTGCTTGGAGGTCAGCCGCAGCTCAAGGTCTTTGCGCGCGAGGTTGATGGCGGTTTCCATTTCCCGCTGGGCCTCAGGCGCAATCACGGCCTGGTACACCACCAGCGACATGCCGAGCACACTCAGCAAAATCACCACCAACGCGCGCTGCAGCATCGCCCGAAAAATAGACCGGGGGGTGGTGAGCAGCGGCTTCATGGCGGTGTTCATGGCATTCTTGAGGTCAAAGCCTGGCCAGGCGCTCGATGGCAGATGTTAGTGTGCTATCTTTTTTGGCGTAACAGAACCGAATGACTTTTTGGTCAAAACCATTTCCGTAAAACGCCGACAGCGGAATGGCTGCCACGCCCACCTCCCGGGTCAACCACTGGCAGAAGTCGCCATCGGAGAGGTCTCGCTCGGGCACAGCCAAGTCTGAAATGTCCACGCACTGAAAGTAGCTCCCTTCGCTGGGCAGCAGCCTGAAGCGGGTGCCCTCCAGGCCCTGGCGAAACAGGTCGCGCTTGGCGGCGTAAAACGCAGGAAGTTCAAGGTAGGGTGCCGGGTCGCTCAGGTAGGTGGCCAAGGCATGCTGCATGGGCGTGTTGACGGTGAACACATTGAATTGGTGCACCTTTCTGAATTCCGCCATCAGCGGCGCTGGCGCGGCCACTGTGCCTACTTTCCAGCCAGTGACGTGGTAAGTCTTGCCAAAGCTGCTGACGACAAAGGCTCGGGCGGCCAGACCGGGATAGCTGGAGGCGCTCAGGTGCCGGTGGGGGGCGTACACCATGTGCTCATACACCTCGTCGCTGATCAGCAGCACCTGGGTGGGTGCCAACAGCTCTTGCAACTGCAGCATGTCGGCGTGGCTCCAGATGGTGGCGCTGGGATTGTGCGGACTGTTCGTGATCAGGCCCCGGGTACGCGGGGTAATGGCGGCGGCGATGCGGTCAAAGTCCGGCCGAAAGCTGCCTGGCATCAGTGGCACGCGCACGGCCACCCCACCGGCCAACTCGATATTGGGCACGTAGCTGTCGTAGCAGGGTTCCAGCACAATGACTTCGTCGCCCGGATGAACAATGGCCAGAATGACCGTCAGCAGCGCCTGGGTGGCTCCGGCCGTGATGGTGACCTCGCTGTCTGCGCTGTACTGGCGGCCGTACAAGCGCTCGATTTTCTCGGCCACCGCTTGCCTGAGTGCAGGCACGCCAGGCATGGGGGGATACTGGTTGTGCCCGGAGCGCATGGCGGCGGTGACGGCATCGATCAGACGGGGATCGCACTCGAAATCGGGAAAGCCCTGGCCCAGGTTGACCGCCTGGTGCTGCGCGGCCAACGCCGACATGACAGAAAAAATGGTGGTACCGACGTGGGGCAGGCGGCTGGCAATGGCCGGAGTGAACGGTGCAGTGGTTATTGGGGTGGTAGCGGTCATGGCGGCATGGGCTGTGCAGGAAAAATTATAATGAAAACCGTCTTTTGCGCTTATAAATAATCAATAGTTTGCTATGGTAATAGTTATTCCGGGAGAGCAATACCCGGGCAACATGGCGCGCCGGTCACAGTTGGTAGGTGTCGGCCTTGCCGTCCATGGCTTTGAGAATCAGGTCTTTGCTGAGGCGATCGCTCAGCAACTCGGCCAAGCGCAGCACATAGTTGCGCAGGTAGGCGCCGCGTTTGAAGGCCACGCGGGCCACGTTCTGACCCAGCAAGTGCCCCAGCGGGCGGGCCACTAGGTCGGGGTCACGGTGGTCGTTTTGCAGCGCCATTTCGGCCACGATACCCACGCCCATGCCAAGCTTCACGTAGGTTTTGATCACGTCCGAGTCAATGGCTTCAAGCACGATGTTGGGCTTGAGGTCTCGGGCGGCAAAAGCGTGGTCAATCCGGGTGCGCCCGGTGAACGAGGGGTGGTAAGTCACCAGTGGCACAGCCGCCAGGTCGTCCAGGCCGATGCGCTCCTGTTCGATCAGCGGGTGGCCCACCGGCAGCACCAGCACATGCTGCCATTCGTAGCAGGGCAGGGTAATCAGGTCTTCGTACTGGGCCAGCGACTCGGTGGCCATGCCGATGTCGGCCACATCCGTCAAGAGCATCTGCGCCACCTGGTCGGGCGAGCCCTGGTGCAGGCTGATTGCCACCTTGGGGTAGGCCTGACGCAACTTGCTGACTGGCACCGGCAGCACGTAGCGAGCCTGGGTGTGGGTGGTGGCAATGGACAGGGTGCCCCGGTCCTGGGCGGAAAACTGCTCGCCAATGCGGCGCAGGTTGGAGACCTCGCGCAGGATGATGTCTATGCTTTTGAGCACCTGATGCCCCGGCTCGGTGATGCGCCTGATGCGTTTGCCATGGCGGGCAAACACCTGAATGCCCAACTCATCCTCCAGCTCGATGATGGCTTTGGACACGCCAGGCTGCGAGGTGTGCAAGGCCTTGGCCGCCTCGGTCAGGTTCAGGTTGCGCCGCACGGCCTCTTGGACAAAACGGAACTGGTGCAGGTTCATGGGCAGCGGGTAAAGGGGGGTAGGCCTGCGCCGCAGGGGGGGTTAGCCGTTGAGCGCAATGCGCGCCAGCAAATCGGTCACTTCCGCGTGTTCGCCCGCTGCAGGCAGCGCACGCACCACCCGCTCGGGGTGTTGTTGCTGGAGTTGGGTCACCAGCAGAGGCAAATCCTCGCGGGCATGTTTGCCCATCCCAAAAAACAGCGGCAGGATGTGGAGGTCGGTCACACCCGCAGCGAACAGCGAGTCGGCTGCGGTGGGCAAGTCTGGCTCGGTCAGTTCGAGGTAGGCGCAAGCCACCGGCGTACCGGGCGAGCGCGAACGGATTCGCTCGGCCACCGCTTCCACCGGAAGCCGCCACTGCGGATCACGCGATCCGTGGGCAAACACAACGACACCAATCACAGTTTTTCCTTTGCAAAACAAACACGAGAGGTTGCAGCGGCACCCGCCACTCAGCGCCGCAACACCAGCCAACCAAATGCGCTGAGAGACAACACCGAGTAAATCAGAGAGGGAGAGGCAGCCGCCAGCCAGGGCGTCCAGTCATTCAACCGGCCAATGTAGCCAAATACATTGTTCAGCAGAAAAAAACTGATCCCCATCATCACCCCACCAAACACGTAGCCGGTGATGCCGCCCGAGCGAAAGTGCAGGTAGGCAAAGGGCAGCGCCATCACCAGCATGACGAGGCAACTCAGTGGGTAAAACACCTTGCGCCAGAACTGCAGCTCGTAGGTCTGGGCACTCTGACCGGTGGAGCCAAGGTGCTCGACGTACCGGTAAAGCGCGACGGTGCCCATGCGGTCGGGACGCAGCAGCGCAACTGACACCATCTCGGCGGTCAAGGCGCTGGGCCAGGCAAAAACGGGTACCTCAAGCCGCACCACCTGTGGCGCACCACCAGGGCCAGTGGACACTTCGGTGCGCACCACCTCGCGAAGCTGCCAGGTGTTGTCAGCACCAATGGTGCCGCTGGCGGCCTGGGTTCTGGCCAGCACATGGCCATTGGGGCCGTACTCGAATATGCGAATGCCTTGCATGTCGCCTTTGTCGCTGAGCGAGCCCACGTTGACAGATGCGGTGCCATCGGGCCTGCGCTCTTTGAGCCAGGCACCCACGGGGCCAACGTACACACGCCCTTCAAAACGGGCCTTGAGCAACTGAGCGGCCTGCCCGGCAGCGGGCGCCACGTAGTCGCCAGTGACAAACGTGAGGCCCACAAACAGCCAACCCAGGCCCAACAGCATGCGCAGCGCCCGCCACGGTCCCAGCCCGCCGGTGCGCAGGATGGTGAATTCGGAGTTCTGAGCCAGCCGGGCAAACACCCACACTGCACCAATCAGCACGGCAATGGGCAGCACCTCGTAGGCACGGTTGGGCATCTGCAGCAGCACATACAGCAGGGCGTGCCGCAGTTGGTACACATCCTGGGGGTTGATGGGTGACACCTGGCCAATGGAGGACAGTTCGTCAATCACATCGAAAAAGAAAAACAGCCCCAGAAACGCCACACTCACCAGCGCCACAGCTGTGATGACTTCCCGGTACACCAGCCGACGCAGCACACTCATGCTGCACCCCCTTGCAAACGGGACCGCCACAGAGCGCGCAGGCTGATGTTTTCGTGCCGCTTGTACAGCCATGCAAGGGCCAGTACCGCCACCGTGCCGTGCAGCAGCATCAGCCAAGCCAACGGCTGTATGTCTCCGCGAGACACCCAGGTCTCACCCAGATTGAGCAGGTTGTAGTACGTCAGGAAGGCGAACAGCGCAAAGGCGGTGTTGCCACTGCGTCCCGCCCTGGGGTTGCCAGACGCGATGGCCAAAGCCACCAACAGCAGGTTGAGGGCACTGAGCACCAACCCCACCCGCCAGGTCAGCTCACCCATGGCGGGGGCAGAAGGCTCTTGCACAAGCTGCCAGGTGCTGCGCGTGCGCATGCTGCCGCTGCGGTCGGTGGCCAGCACCTGGGTGTCGATGCTCACCAGGTATTCGTCAAACTCGCTCACCCGCAGGCTGGCAAGGTCGTTGGCGGTCTCCAGGCGCTGCCCATTGAGCAGGCGCAGGTACTGGATTCCATCGGTGGTCTGTATGGTGGCGGCCCGGGCGGAAGTGGTGCTTTCGCCACGCGGCTCTACCGCCGAAATGAACACGTTTCTGCCCTGCGTGCCATCTACCGTGTCTTTGTCGATAAAAAACACCCGTTTGCCTTGGGAGTCGGACTGGAACTGCCCCGGCTGCACCCGTTCGAGGTCACCCCGCTGTGCAAAGCGGTCTCGCAGTTCGGCGGCCTGCTGGTTGGCCCAGGGCCACGCCAGCATGACCAGCACCGCCATGGCGGCCAGCACCGGCCAGGCAAACCGAAAAATTGGTCCCGCCATACCCAGCAATCCCCTGCCACTGCCCATCCAAATGACCATTTCGCTGTCGCTGTGCATGCGCGACAGCACGGAAACCACCGAAATAAAGAGCGCCATTGTCAAAATCACATTCAGACGGCCCAGCACGGTATAGCCCAGCACCAGCACCACCTCCTGGGGGTCCACGCTGCCGGCGCTCGCCAGGCTCAGGGTCCGAATGAGCATGATGGTCACCACAATGGTGAACAGCACCAGCAAGGTGGCACCAAAGCTGCGGGCCAGCTCTCGTCGGATGGAGGAATGGAATAACATCTTGGCGACAAAGGAAACCACAATTATGGACGTTGATTTCAAAGCGCTCACCCTGGAAGAAGCAGCGGCACACAAGGCCGATGCGCTCGTCTTTGCCATCACCGACCCGTCGGACGGTCAGACCAGCCCACCCACCCACGGCTCCAGCAGCCCCTTGGCTCAGTGGGTGCAACAGGTGATTGACTCCGGTGATCTCGAAGCCGGCGCTGGTAAGTGGCTGATGTCCCACTCTGGCGGGCAATGCCAGGCCCGTCGCGTGGTGTTGGTCAGGGTGGGTGACGGATCCCCCGCAGCGGTGCGCAAAGGCCTGCTGGGTGCACTGGGGGCCCTGCGTCAGCCGGGGGTGAAAAAGGTGGTGGTGTGCACCCATCTGGCCCAACTGCAGGTCGGCGCCTGGCAAGCAGCCGTGGTGGCCGTGGCCGATGCCACCTACGCCTACACCACCACGTTGTCAAAACCCAAGCCCCGCAGCCTCTCCAGCCTTGTGTTCGTCTCCGACGGGCCAGTCGGTGCCGATGCACAGGCCGAGGTTCGTGTGGGCCAGGCGGTGGTGGAGGGGGTGGAGCTCGCCAAAGAATGGGCCAACCGGCCCAGCAACCACGCCACACCCACAAAGCTGGCACAAGCCGCCGAGAAACTGGCCCGCTGTGACAACGTCAAGGTCGAGGTGCTCGGGCCCAAAGAGGTGGTCAAATTGGGCATGGGTGCCTTTATGGCCGTCGCCCAGGGTGCGCAAGAGCCCCTGCGTTTCATCGTGATCCACTACCGCGGCGCAGACAAAGACCAGGCTCCTGTGGTGCTGGTTGGCAAAGGTGTCACGTTTGACACCGGGGGTATCTCCATCAAGCCGGCAGCCGAAATGGACGAAATGAAATTCGACATGGGCGGCGCCGCCAGTGTGCTGGGCACCATGCGCACGGTGGCTGTGCTGCAGCCCCGTCTGAACGTGGTGGCCATCATCCCCGCCTGCGAAAACATGCCCGATGGCCGAGCGGTCAAGCCCGGTGACGTGGTCACCAGTATGAGTGGCCAAACCATTGAAATCCTCAACACCGATGCCGAGGGTCGGCTGATCCTGTGCGATGCGCTGACCTACGCTGAACGCTTCAAACCCGCTTGCATCGTGGACGTAGCCACCCTGACGGGCGCCTGTGTCATAGCGCTGGGTCACGTCCGCTCGGGCCTGTTCACAGAGTCCGAAGAGCTTGCCCAAGGCTTGCTGCAGGCCGGAGAGCGTGCACTGGACCTATGCTGGCGCATGCCACTTGACGACGAATACGCCGAGGGACTCAAAACCAATTTTGCCGATATGGCCAACGTGGCTGGCCGGGCAGGCGGCGCGGTCTCGGCCGCCAAGTTCCTGCAAAAGTTCACCCAGTCCCAGCAATGGGCACACCTGGACATCGCCGGTACGGCCTGGAAAAGCGGCACATCCAAAGGCGCAACCGGACGTCCTGTGGGCCTGTTGGTGGCTTTTTTGCTCGCCCAACAAGGCCAGACTGCCAAGCGCAAATCCAAATCCACGCGCAAGGGCGACTGAGCATGAGCGGTGTCCGGGTGATGTTTCATTTCAACGCCGCCGATCCGCTCGCGTACACCTGCCGCCTGGTGATGAAGGCCATCGCCCGGCACACCCGGATGGTGGTGTGTGCATCCGTTGACCAACTGGCTGTGCTTGACCAGCAGCTGTGGGGGCTGGAGGACAGCCTGTTCGTGCCCCACGCCCCGGTTGGTGCGCCCGTGCACGTGCTGCAACATTCCCCTGTCTGGCTCCGCAGCGAGCTTGTTGGCGATGAACCCCAGGGCGTGCTGCTGAACATGGCCCACGCTGTACCCAGCGGATTTGAGAGGTTCGAGCGCCTGATAGAGGTGGTGTCATCGGCTGAGGCAGACCGTGTTGCTGCGAGGGTCCGGTGGCGTGCGTACGCCGCACGGGGCATTTCGCCAGGCACCTTCGATGCTGGGAGCATCGGCGCATGAGCCTGCCACCGAGCCCTCCGCCCAGTCGGCGGTTTGTGCCCACCTTGACCGACGTGGTGGAGCCGTCAGCGGATGGTGATCCTGGTGAGCGATGCAACCCGGTCGCCGTCGCTGTCGCGGTCGAGCGCCCCCCCCCACCGGAAACAAGCAACGATGCGCTGGTGGCCCTGGTAGTTCAGCAGGTGGTGCAGCAGCTTGACGAACGGATCCGCCTCGCGGTTGAACATCACCTACAGGTGCAACAGGTGCGGATGGTGCAAACCCTGCGGGACGAGTTGCGACCTGCCATCGAACCCCTGGTGGTGGCAGTGGTGGCGGGCGATCCCCCGGCGCGCACCAACGGATCGTGAGCAGGTTATGGCTTCGGCTAATGAGACATTCGGCCCTTCAATGGAATTGCGGGCTTTCCCTAGGCCCAGTGCGGTTGATGGTCAGTCTCACGTAATTCAGGCTCTTTTTGAGGTATCGTGCGCGGTGTGGAGAATTGCGTCGGCTCCGCTCAAGATCACTCACTTTTTTATCCCAACCTGTCAAGGACTCCTATGCAAATGAAACTGAAATTGGCCGTTATTTCGGCAGCGGTCATTCTGGCTGCATGCGGCAAGAAAGAAGAAGCTCCTGCACCTGCTGCTCAAGCACCTGCGGCTCCCGCTGGCTTGGTGGTCAAAATCGGTCATGTGGGCCCCACCAGCGGCGCCATCGCCCACCTGGGCAAAGACAACGAAAACGGTGCCCGTATGGCCATCGAGGAGTTGAACGCTGCTGGCATCATGATTGGCGGCGCCCCCGCCAAGTTCGAGCTGCTGGCTGAAGACGACGCAGCCGACCCCAAGCAAGGTACTGCTGCAGCCCAAAAGCTGATTGACGCCAAGGTCAATGGCGTGGTGGGCCACCTGAACTCCGGCACCACCATCCCAGCATCGGCCATGTACAGCGAAGCTGGTCTGCCACAGGTGTCTCCATCTGCTACCAACCCACGGTACACCCGCCAGGGCTTCAAGACCACCTTCCGTATGGTGGCCGATGATGTGCACCTGGGCTCCACTCTGGGTAAGTACGCAGTCGAAACCCTCAATGCCAAAAACGTGGCAGTGATCGACGACCGCACAGCCTACGGCCAGGGCGTTGCCGACGAGTTTGAGAAGGCAGTTGCAGCAGCAGGCGGCACCATTGTTGGACGTGAATTCACCAACGACAAGGCCACAGACTTCAACGCCATCCTGACCACTCTCAAAGGCAAGAAGCCTGATGTGGTGTTCTTCGGCGGCATGGACGCAGTGGCAGGCCCCATGCTCAAGCAGATGAAGCAGCTGGGCATCAATGCCAAGTTCATGGGTGGCGATGGCATTTGCTCCAGCGAACTGCCCAAGCTGGCTGGCGACGGCATGGCCGACGACCAGGTGTATTGCGCCGAAGCAGGTGGTGTGGAAGGTGAAGAAAAAGCTGGCATGGACAAGTTCCGCGCTGACTTCAAGGCCAAATTCGGCACCGACGTTCAGGTGTACGCCCCCTACGTGTATGACGCCGTGAAAGTCATGGCAGACGCCATGGTTCGCGCAGGTTCGTCTGACCCTGCGGTGTATCTGCCAGCGCTGGCCGCTACCAATGGCTACAAAGGCGTGACTGGTACCGTGTCGTTTGACGAAAAAGGCGACATCAAAAACGGAGCCCTGACACTGATGACCTACAAGGGTGGCGCTCGCACCACCCTGGCTGTGATCCGCTGATTCGGCAGATCCCTCCAAACAAAAAAAGCCACCCTAGGGTGGCTTTTTTTGACTGTGCGCGAAACCGTTGCACTCGGATGAGTGCTCCCATGCTGGGCGCAATCGGCATAGGGGGTCCCCCGCAATGGAAGACACCCCTGCCACACCACCGGGCATGCGGGTCCGCACCCGGCGGTTCGAGAGTTTGAGGTCAGGACAGCCTCGGCACTCCCAGCCTGTCAAAGTACGCAATGGTCAAAA
>JAUYTN010000023.1 GCA_030695205.1 Burkholderiaceae bacterium
GGCAAAGTAGGCATAAAACACGCTGGCATAGTAGCCCTCGTACTGGGCAATCGGGTTGTTGGTGTACCACTGGTGCGGAATGCTGGCATAGAAGGCGGTGAATAGCTGTTGCATGGCGGCAAAGTCGTTCGCCATCAGCACATCGCCCAGGCCCTTTTTGTTGCGCTGAATTTTGCTGATGTGCTCAATGGGTCCCGCCCATGCATACAGCAGGCTGTTGGACAGGCTTTTGTACACCTCATGGTTGGGGTAACGCAGCAGGTAGCGGTACTCGCCAAAGCGCTGCTCCACATGGCCAATCGTCAGGTAGCCCGCCTGGAACATCAGCGCCTCCAGCGAAATGTGCTCCACATCAAAGCTCGACAGCAAATCGGCATCCGTCTGCAAGCGGCCCAGCTCGGGCAACCAGGCGTGGCGCTGTTTCAGCACATCCACCAGGAACGTGGGCGTGGCCGTCTCAAACCAATAGGGCTTGAACTGGCGGCTGTCAAACAGCAGCAGCGCATCAAACGGGTTGTAAACCGACTCACCTGTCCAGTTGTAGCCGTTGTACCAACGCCGCACCTCATCGCGGTCCAGCCCGGGCAGCTCGGCGGCAAACACCGTGTCCAGGTCGGCATCTGTGTAGCCGCAGATGGCCGAATAGCGTTCGTCGATGGTGATGTCCTTCAGGTTATTCAGCCCTGAGAACAAGCTGACCTTGCTGAACTTGGACACCCCCGTGAGCATGGCAAACCTGATGTGCGCATCGCTGTCTTTGATGATCGAGTACAGGTCACGCAGGCCATCGCGCAGTTCGCGGGCCAATGCGGGCTCGGTGATGGCGTCGAGCATGGGCTTGTCGTACTCATCCACCAGCACCACCACCCGCTGGCCAGTGGTTTCGTGCGCCAAGCGGATCAACTCAGCGAAGCAGGCCCTGCCGCTGGTCTCGGTGCAGGTGATGCCCAAGGCCCGCTGGTTGATGTGAAGCAGCTCGCGCACTTTGTCGTCCAGGTCGGCCCTGCTTTGGAGCACGCCGCCGCCAAAACTGATGCGAATGACGGGGTAGCGTTGGCTCCAGTCCCAATGGTCTTGGGCGTACAGGCCTTCAAACAGTGCTTGGTTGCCCTCGAATAACTCGGCCAGCGTATCCATCAGCAGGCTTTTGCCAAACCGGCGCGGGCGGCTCAGAAAGTAATACTTGCCCTCACACACTAGACGCAGACAAAAGCCAGTTTTGTCCACGTAGTAATGACCCTCCTCACGGATTTCGCGAAAGGTCTGAATGCCAATGGGCAGCTTTTTGCGCGGCAGCGGTGGAGTCGTCATTGTGGCAATTTTAGGTGGCCGCAGGCGGTGTGAGCGCCCAACAAAAAACCCCGCCGAGGCGGGGTTTTTTGTTGCAGGTGCGTGTACAAGGTTCGGTTAACCAATCCTTGTACCAACGACCGGTAGATACTCAGAACGTGTGGTTGACACCAGCAGCCCAGAAGTTGCCTTTGACGTTGTTGGTTTTGTCAGCGCGGAAGCCGCCGTAGGCTGTGGTGCGCTTGGACAGGCTGTAACCAGCAGCCAAGCCGTAACCCACCGAGTTGCGCACCGACAAAGCGCCCAATTCAGTGGTGGACTTTGCGTAGCCAGCGGACAGGGTCAGACGATCACCCATGGGAACGTCAACACCCAGCTCGTATTCGTTGGCCTTCAGGTTGGGGTTCACCACCACAGTGCTGAGGCTGCCCTTGACGTTACGGACCGAGCCCTTGACCTTCGCCATGCCCAAATCATAAGAGCCGTTCACCACGGTGTGTTTGGCATTCGCGGTCTTGTCATTCTGGTAGCCAAACGCAGCAAACACAGGGCCACCTTCGTACTTGACATGTGCGCTCATGATGTCATTGGTCGTCTTGTTGCCAGCCAGATTGAACCCTACTGCACCACTGATGCCATTGAAGGCAGGTGTCGCGTAGTAGATCTGAGCACTGGAGCGTGCTGTGTAACCAAGCCACACGGGTGCGTAGGCAGACAAAGCCGAGTCAAAGCCACTGACAGAGGCTCCATTCACATCATCAAATGCGGTCGTGCTGCGGCCCAGCTTCAAAGACCCGAAGCCACCACTCAGGCCAACCCATGCGTTCCTCTGAAACGCATTCGCTGGTGCAGCACCATTCACCAGGTTAACTTCGTTCTCCAGCGTGAAGTTGGCTTTGAGCCCACCGCCTAAATCTTCTGACCCCTTGAGACCAAAGCGGCTGTTGGTAATGCCGCCGTCGCCGACGGTGACCTTTCCACCCTTGGCTTTGCCCACCCACATGTCAGCAACACCGTACAGGCTCACCGACGACTGGGCAGAAGCTGCGCTCACAACGGCAAGTGCCGCGACAGCGATCAAAGATTTTTTCATGATTCATCCTTTAGAACGTATGGCAGTGAGTGCCACGTGACAAACACTGGTTGTGCAGCAAAAAACTGCATGAAACTACTGTAGGGGAAATGGCAACTTGAAGCCATGACTGAATGGTTCTGGGTTCATGTTTCAAAGGTCTTTGTCCTCTTGTGGTTGCGTCGATACCACATAGAGCCAGTGGTTGGAATCGCAGCTTTTTTATTTCGCTGCTGCGGCTGTCAAGACCGCCCCAACTTGAGCCTTTGAGCCGATGACTGCAGGTGCATGTGCCCTTCAAAATGGCATGGGGTCAGCCATCAACAGCCGACCCCCAGATCAACCCAAAACGATATCAGCTGACCGAACCCGTGGCGCTGACAATGCCGCCGTCGGCATTCACGTTGACAACGGGCTTGTCGTTCACGGAAACCACGTTGCCAACACGCTTCACTTGCACTTCGGTCGTGATCACGCCGCCTGTACCCAGGGTGATGGTAATGGTACGAGGTTGTGCCACGCCGTCAGCAGGAACGTCGGCGATGTTGCCTGTCAAGGCGCATGGGTTGATGGTGATTTTGTGGCCGATCGCGTAAGCAGCATTGGTGGCTGGATTAACGATTCGCAAAGCCGGGTCGGCAGGGCCAGAGACTTCAAAAACGCATGAGCCAGCAGACACCTTCGTCACCAGAGACAGATTGCCAGAGGTAATGGTCGCACCGCCCAGGTTGGCACCAGCCACAGGGCCAGTGAAGGCCAATACGCTGTTGCTAGGCACGCCAAACGCTGTGCTGGCTGTGCCAAGCGGAAGCTGCACGCCCGCCAAAGCAGTGGTCAGGTTAGAAGCAGTTGCAATGGCGGTTGTGTCGCCCGCCTTCACTGTGACGTCGATGTTCTTGGGCAGGTCGGGTGCGCCGCCGCCGCCGCAGCCCACCAGAGCCAGTGCGCCACCGGCCAGAACGAGACCGGCCATCAGTTTGTTCAGTTGCAGTTTCATAACAAATCCCTCAAAAAAGTAAAAAAAGCGAAGGACAGACAGCCCGCCCTACGTTAATGTTAACGCCTTGAAACGGTTCGCACCCCTTTTCTCTGCGAACAAATTCACCTTTTGGTGGGCTTTTTGTCGGCAAAGCACGTCATTTTTCGTTGGCTAACACCCAGCTGACGGGGTGCGCACCGCATGTGTGCAAATTTAGTCCGCTGCGCCCTGTAACGATGCGCGCAGGCGCTGGCGGCTACCCCACATATCCACCGGCCCACTGCGATCGTGGTCGGTAAAGTCGGTCCACACACCGTGGCGGGGGCGGGGGATTTCGCCGTAGCCCATCGTCAGGTTGTTGTTGGTGGCGCCAATTTTGGTTCTCAGGCCCCAGGCCCAGCGGTCCAGGCCGCGCACGGTGGCGCCATTGCCCACAGCGTATGAAGCGGCTGGCCCCAGTGGCAGCGAGATTTCAAAGCCAGCAAAGCGCCGCGTCGGCATGGTGGCGGTGTTGCCCTTGCTCTCGCGCACGTAAAAGTGCAGGCCGTAGTCGCCAAACCAGTGCCTGCTGCTGAGCTGGTAGCCCGTGTCGCCCCCCAAAAATTTGCCTGCGGTTCCTTCCAATTGCCACTGGCCTGCCAGCACGCTGTGGCGCACGCTCATCAGTGCGGGGGTTTCGTTGGTGTTTTGCCCGCTCGACCTTTTGCGGTTGTAGGCACCCACGGTGCCGCCCACACGCCAGTCTCCGTTGGGGTTTAGCCACACCGCGTCCAGCTGCCCGCCGGCGCTGTAGGCATTGACGGCACCCACCGATGCCTGCACCGCCACGTTGCGGGCCACTGGCGTGTCCAACACGGTGGTGTAGCTCAGCAGCGCCTGGTCCACCTCAGCTTTGGTGTGGCCGAGCTGGTGGTACACGCCACCCTTCTCAAAGTCTCCCGACCGCGCCACCGGCACCAGCACATTGCCCTGCCACATCAGCCCCTTGGCCAGTTGCAGCTGCATGCCTGCGTCCAGTGCAGCGGAGTAGTCGGCCAGGCCGTACTCTGTGCCCACGGCGGTGCGCAGGTTCAGGCCCAGCTCAAACTGCGGCATCCAGCCCATGGGGCGGGCGCCGCTCACCATGTGCATGGGGGTTTCTGCGGTTTGCAGCCGCTCGGGCAGGCCGTTGCCATGAAAAAACCGCAGCGCCTGGCCGCTGCTGCCGCACTGGTCTGCGCCGCTGGCAAACTGGTTCAGGCAGGTGCGGCTGGTGTGTACGCCGCCGGTGGGCACGCCCATGTAGGTCAGCGTCACCATCACCTCGGTGTCTGCGGCCTCGGTGCCGTGCATCCATTGCACCAGCGCGGCGGCCAGTGCGTCGTGGCGGTTTTTGCGCCAGCCCACCGGTTCGGCGCGCACCCACCACAGTGCTGCCTGTCCGTCTTTGGCGGGCAACAGGCTCACATCAATGCTGGCAAAGCCGTTGCTGGCCAGCCGCTCGGCCAGCTGCTGCGCCCGCACATCGGGTGTGGCCACCGCGGCAGTGGCTGCGGTGGCTGTAGTTGCTGCATTGGCAGCGGGCACATCGCCCCCCCACGACGGGGTGCCACCGGTGCGCCGCTGGCGGCCGTCCTTTTCAAAAAAGTAGTGCAGCGCCACCGTCAGCTGGTTGGCCTGCTGGCTGGCCGGGCCGCTCAGCTTGCGGCTAAAGCCCAGTTGCACATCCACCTGTTGGTTGATGGGCTGGGTGTAGTGCACGCCCAGCCGCTTGGCTTGGGTGTCGTGCTCGGCCGCTACGGCCAGCTGGTCAGTCACACGCGCCACCACGCTGCCAAACATCCCGTCCATCAGCGGCCTGCGGCTGCTGCCCTTGCTGTAGCCCAGCGATACATCCACCGGCCCCAGGGTGGAGGTGGCCACTCCGTACGCCTGCCGGTAGTTGGTGGCGGCGCCGCCGTAGTCGGTGGCACCCACCGCCAGCCGGGTATTGAATGGCAGCGTCAGCGGCAGCTGGTACTTGCCGCCTACTGACAAGTCCCGCGTGCCTCCCTTGCACGCCGCACCGCTGAACAGGTTGCACTGCAAATCACCATCAAACGCCAGCCTGCCCACCAGCTCCAGGCCCGGAAACAGCCCAAACCCCAGGTTCAAACCCCCAAACCCACCCACGCCAGGAAAGCGCCGAGCCTGCTCCGGAATGCTGTTGGTCAGCGCCAGCGTCGCGCTGCCCATCGGCAGCACATCAGCCGTGGGGGTGTTGATGGCCCCGGTGTAGCCCGATGGCGACATTTGCGCCGTGTCCCGCATGGGGCCAGTTTGCGCCAGTGCCGCAGGGCCACTCAGCGTGGCCAGCAGCCCCGCCACCGCCAGCATAGAGGGGCTGGGCCGCAGGGCAGCCAGTGGGTGAGGGCGGTGGTGTTGGGGGTGTGTCATGGGTGTGAGGGCTAAGTAAAGGGCTGTCAGTAATGACTGTAAGGGGCTTTGTGCTGGGGAGGTAGCGGGGCAATTGCGTGGGTCAAGTGGCCGAGCAAATTCTAGTGGCCCGCCTGGTTGCCGCCCCGGTGGCCGCACGGTTTGGGCGTGTAGTTGGTTGCAGTTGGCATGTGTGCGGTTTGTCACGGATGCAGCTGGTGCGCGCCTGCAATGGCCATGCATTTGCCCACACCTTGTTGGTTTGCCGCAAGTGCAGTGCAGCATAATCGGCCTCGCTACGGCTTAACCACATCGATCAATGGACATTTTTTCATCCCCCGCCAGGCTGCTGCTGGTCAGCTCGCTGCTCGGCATTTTCAGCGGTTGTGCGTTTGCTCCAGGGCCCCTGTTCGGGCCATCGCTGGGCACGCAAAACGCCAGCGGCACCCCTGGCGCCAACCCAGGCACACCCGGTACCAGCCAGCCCTCCACCCTGGTGCAGTTTTTCCAGGGCAAAGGCAGCACCTTGGTCACGGGCACGCCCAATGCCCACACCCCCGCTGGCGACACCGGCCTGCAAGACACCCCACCACCCGGCGTGCTGCGCCCCATCACCCCCGAGCTGATTCGCGACCTGCAGGCCCAAGCCCGCGAGTCCGAATCGCTGTCAGCGGTCAAACAGCTGTTTGATGCCCCCAAGCCCTACACCATCGGTGTGGGCGACGTGGTCCACATCAACGTGTGGGGCCGCCCCGAGCTGATGCTGCCCGCCGCTGGCGTCACCACCGGTGCCGATGCCAGTGGCTCCTCGGGTGTTACCAACGGCTTCAACGTCAACCCAGACGGGCACATCCAGTTTCCGCTCATTGGCACCCTCAACATTGTTGGCCTGACCGAAAACCAGGCCCGCCTGGCCCTCACTGACGCCCTCAAGCGCTACATCGTTGACCCTCAAGTCACCCTGCGGGTGCAGGCCTACAGGGCAGGGCGGGTGTACCTGGATGGTGAAGTCCGCACCCCCGGCCTGCAGCCCATCAACGACGTGCCCATGACCCTGCCCGAAGCCCTCAGCCGCGCAGGCGGGCTCACGGCCAATGCCGACCGCTCCCAGGTGTTTGTGACGCGCAACGGCGTCACCACCCCCATCAACCTGCTGCGCCTGGCTGAAAACGGCGTCAACCCCACCCAAATTCTGCTCAAGCCCAACGACCTGGTGCGCGTGGCCAACCTGAACGATGCGCGCGTGTTCGTCATGGGTGAGGTGCTGCGCCAGGCCTCCCTGCCCCTCAAAAATGGCCGCCTCAGCCTGAACGAGGCCCTGGGCGAGTCGGGCGGCGTCAACCCCACCAGCGGCGACCCACGGCAAATTTTCGTCATCCGCAGCAAGGCGGCGCAGGCTGGAGAACTGCCAGAGATTTACCACCTGGACGGCAGCAGCGCCATGCGCTACGCCCTGGCCGAAGGCTTTGAGCTCAAGCCGCGCGACGTGGTGTATGTGGACCCCGTGCCCCTGGTGCGCTGGAACCGCGTCATCAGCCTGATTTTGCCCAGCGCACAGGCCGTCAACGTCACGCGTGACGCCATCAACTGACCCCGCCAGCACCGCATGAGTATCGAGAACATCATGACCGTGTGCGTGGGCAACATCTGCCGCAGCCCGGTGGCCGAAGGCTTGCTCAAGCAAGCCCTGCCGCAGGCCAAGGTGTGGTCGTCTGGCTTGGCCGCTGTGGTGGGTTCGCCCGCAGAGCCCACCGCTGCCGCCTTGGCCGCAGAGGCGGGGGTTGACGTGTCAGCCCACCGAGCCCAGCAGGTGCAGGGGTGGATGTGTACCCAGGCCGATCTTATTTTGGTCATGGAAGCCGCCCACCAGCGCGAGCTGGCCCAGCGCTTTCCGCTGGCCCGCGGAAAAATTCGCCTGCTGGGCGAATTTGGCAGCCCCGCCAGCCCCAGCCCTTACGACATTGCCGACCCCTACCAACGCCCCCGCGAAGCCTTCGAGGCCGCCCACGCCGACATCGCCCAAGGCGTGCAGCAGTGGGTACGCCGCATACGCCTCATTGCCTGACGGCCTCAGCCCACCCCTGTCAGCACCGGTTGGCCCAAAAATTGCTATTGAAATTTGTACATGAACGCTCCCGCACTGCCACCCACGCCCGCAGCCCCCGTTGACGGCGACGAAATCGACCTGCTCAGCCTGCTCGACGTGCTGCTTGACGCCAAATGGCTGGTGGCCGGCGTCACCGCCGGTGCGCTGCTGCTGGGCGGCACCTACGCCTTCATGGCCAGGCCGGTGTACATGGCCAACACACTGCTGCAGGTAGAAGACACCAAGGCAGGTGCCGCCGGTGCGCTGGGCGAGGCATCGGCCCTGTTTGAAATCAAAAGCCCCGCCAGTGCCGAAATGGAGTTGCTGCGCTCCCGCCTCATTGTGGGCCAGGCGGTGGACGACCTGCAGCTGGACATCATCGCCCAGCCCAAGCGCTTTCCGCTGGTGGGCGGCTGGCTGGCCCGCCGGGCAGAGGGCCTGGCCCCCCCCGGCTTTATGGGCCTGGGCGGCTACGCCCACAGCCAGGAGCGCATCAAGCTGGGCCTGCTGGAAGTGCCCGAGAGCCTGCTGAACGAACCCCTCACCCTGGTGGCCACCGAAGGCGGCTACCGCCTGCTGGATGCCGACGACCAACCCCTGGCCGAAGGCCAAGTGGGCAGCGTGGTGGCCTGGGGCCAGGGCAGCCAGGCAGGCCGGGTGGTGGTGCGCGAGCTGGAGGCCCTGCCAGGCGCCCACTTTCGGGTCATCAAGCAAAGCCGTCAGGCCGTCATAGAGCGGCTGCAGGCACAGCTGAGCATTTCAGAAAAAGGCAAACAGTCGGGCGTGATATCTGTGGCCCTGGAGGGGCCAGATGCCGAACAAATTACCCACATCCTTGAGGCCGTGGGCAGCAACTATGTGCGCCAAAACGTCGAGCGCAAAGCCGCCGAGGCTGACAAAACCCTGGGTTTTTTGGGCACCTTTTTGCCGTCGCTCAAAAAGCAGCTGGAGGCCTCAGAGGTGGCCTTTAACCAGTTTCGCAACCAAAAAGGCACTTTTGACCTCAGCACCGAGGGCCAACTGGCTCTGAGATCTTCCGTTGACCTGCAAACCCAGCTGCTGACCCTGCAGCAAAAGCGGCGAGAGCTGAGCAGCCAGTTCACTACCTCCCACCCCAGCATGCAGGTGCTGGACGCCCAAATTGCCACCCTGAGCCGAGAAATTGGCGGCATCAACAGCCGCGTCAAGGTGTTGCCCAACATAGAGCAAGAGCTGCTGCGCCTCACGCGCGACGTCAAGGTCAACAGCGAGCTGTACCTCAACCTGCTCAACAGCGCCCAGCAGCTGCGCCTGGTGCGCGAGGGCAAAGTGGGCAACGTGCGCGTGGTTGACCACGCCGTTACCCAGCACAACCCCGTGGCCCCCAAGCGCAGCCTGATTGTGGCGCTGAGTGCGGTGCTGGGCCTGTTTGGCGGTGTGGCCATTGCCTTTGCACGCAATGCCCTGCACGGCGGCATCAAAGACAGTGCCGAAATTGAAAACCACACCGGCCTCAACGTGTTTGCCACCGTGCCCCATAGCAACCAGCAAGGCAAGCTGTTTGACTTGATCAAGGCCAAGGCACCCGGCCAGCATTTGCTGGCCGTTACCCATAGCGAAGACCCTGGGGTGGAAAGCCTGCGCAGCCTGCGCACCGCGCTGCAGTTTGCCCTGCTGGACGCCCGCAACAACGTGGTGCTGTTTACCGGCCCCACACCCGGCATTGGCAAGTCTTTTGTGTCGGCCAACTTTGCGGCCGTGCTGGGTGCCGGTGGCAAGCGCGTGCTGCTGATTGACGCTGACCTGCGCAAAGGCTACATCAACCAGTACTTTGGGCTGGACCGTGCCCCTGGCCTGAGCGACCTGGTGGCCGGCAGCAAAACCTTTGACCAAGTGGTGCGCCGCAACGTGGCGCCCAATGTGGACCTGATTCCCACCGGTGCCTTGCCGCCCAACCCCGGCGAGCTGCTGCTGTCAGCCCGCACCGCCCACCTGGTGGAAGAGCTCTCCGCCCAGTACGACCTGGTCGTCATTGACACCCCACCCGTGCTGGCCGTGTCAGACACGCAGGTGCTGGCCCCCGTGGCGGGCACGGTGTTCCTGATTGCCAAGGCCAACGTGACCGTGATTGGCGAGGTGCACGAATCCGTCAAACGCCTGCAGCAATCGGGTGTTAGCGTCAAGGGCGTGGTGTTTAACGACTTTAAGGTGGACAAACGCCGCTATGGCGGCTACGGCTATAAGTACAGCCGCTACCGCTATACAAATTACCAGTATGGGCAAAGCAAATAAGCAATCTGATTTGGAGGAAACATGTTGAATTTGAGCGACGTGAAGCTGGCCGTCATTGGCCTGGGGTATGTGGGCTTGCCACTGGCCGTTGAGTTTGGCAAGCACCGCCCCGTGGTGGGTTTTGACATCAATGCCAAGCGGGTGGCCGAGCTGCAAAGCGGGCAAGACCACACTTTGGAAGTCACGCCAGAAGAGTTGGCCACCGCCAACCAGCTGCACTACAGCTGCAGCCTGTCAGATATTGCGACCTGTGGCGTGTTCATCGTCACTGTGCCCACCCCCATTGACCAAGCCAACCGGCCCGATTTGACCCCCCTGGTCAAAGCCAGCGAAACCGTCGGCAAAGTGCTGAAAAAAGGCGACGTGGTCATTTACGAAAGCACCGTATACCCCGGTTGCACCGAAGAGGTGTGCGTACCAGTGCTCGAAAAAGCCAGCGGCCTCAAGTTCAATGTTGATTTTTTCTGCGGCTACAGCCCCGAGCGCATCAACCCCGGCGACAAAGTCAACACGCTCACCACCATCAAAAAAATCACCAGCGGCAGCACACCCGCCGTGGCTGATGCGGTGGACGCGCTTTACGGCCAAATCATCAAAGCAGGCACCTGGAAGGCCAGCAGCGTCAAAGTGGCCGAGGCCGCCAAGGTCATTGAAAACAGCCAGCGCGACTTGAACATTGCCTTCGTCAACGAGCTGTCCGTCATTTTTGACCGGCTGGGCATTGACACTCTTGAAGTGCTGGAAGCTGCAGGCAGCAAATGGAACTTTCTGCCCTTCCGCCCCGGCATGGTGGGCGGCCACTGCATTGGTGTTGACCCCTACTACCTCACCCACAAAGCTGAAGAAGCGGGTTACCACCCTCAAGTCATTCTGGCTGGCCGCCGCATCAACGACAACATGGCCCGCTACGCCGCCCGCAACGTCATCAAGCGCATGCTGAAAAACGGCATTGACGTGGCCCGCAGCACCGTGGGCGTGATGGGCATTACCTTTAAAGAAAACTGCCCAGACATTCGCAACAGCAAAGTGGCTGACCTGGTGAAAGAGCTGCAAAACTGGGGTGTGAACGTGGTGGTGGCCGACCCCTGGGCCGACGCCGCTGAAGTGCAGCACGAATACGGCATTGCCCTGGGCACCATCAGCCCCGCGCAGCCGGTTGATTCGCTCGTGGTGGCCGTGGGCCACAACGAGTATCGCCACCTTACACCTGCCGAGCTGGCTGCCTGCATCAAGCCTGGCGTGCTCGGCGTGCTGGCCGACGTGAAGAGCCTTTACAACCGACACGACCTTACCGCCACAGGTTTTGACGTGTTTCGGTTCTAAATTATCAATAAAAAACGGCTCTACCGCTTGTATTCATTCAATAGTTTACTATGAAAAATTTTGCCCTCATTGGTGCCGCTGGTTACATTGCACCACGCCACATGCACGCCATCAAAGACACCGGCAACCGCCTGTCTGTGGCGTATGACATCAACGACTCGGTGGGCATCATCGACAGCATTTCGCCGCAGAGCGAGTTTTTTACCGAGTTTGAGCGCTTCAATGAATATGCCCACCAACTCAAACGCAACCCCGCCACCGCGCTTGACTACGTGGCCGTGTGTACCCCCAACCATTTGCACCACGCCCACATAGCCGCAGGCCTACGCCTGGGCGCAGATGTGATCTGCGAAAAACCCCTGGTGCCCACGCCCGAGCTGATGGACGAGCTGGCCCTGGTAGAGCAAGAAACTGGCAAGCGTGTCTTCAACATCTTGCAGCTGCGCCACCACGAAGCCATATTGCAACTCAAAGACAAAGTGGCCGCTGCCCCCGCCAACACCAAGTTTGATGTGGAGCTGACCTACATCACCAGCCGTGGCAAGTGGTACGCCGAAAGCTGGAAGGGCGACCCACGTAAATCTTTCGGCGTGGCCACCAACATTGGCGTGCACTTTTACGACATGCTGCACTTCATATTCGGCAAGCTGCAAGCCAACGTGGTGCACTACCGTGGCGAGGCCAAAGCCGCCGGTTACCTTGAATACGAACGCGCCCGCGTGCGCTGGTTTTTGTCAATTGACGCCAACGACCTGCCTGACAGCGTCAAAGGCAAAAAAACTACCTTTCGCAACATTGACATCAGTGGCGACAAGCTTGAGTTTTCTGAAGGCTTTACCGACCTGCACACCACCAGCTACAAAGAAATTCTGGCTGGCCGGGGCTACGGCCTGGCCGATGCCCGCCACTGCATTGAAACCGTCAACGTCATTCGTAACGCCCCGCTGGCTACGCGTAACGCCGACACGCACCCGTTTGTTGCCCAGCTTGGGCTTTGAAGCCACGCGCCCATGAGCTACACCGTACACCCCAGTGCAATAGTTGATGAAGGCGCACAAATAGGCGCAGGCAGCCGCGTGTGGCACTTTGCCCACGTGTGCGCCGGGGCGCGCATAGGGCAGGGCGTTTCATTGGGCCAAAACGTGTTTGTGGGCAACCAGGTGGTCATTGGCAACCAATGCAAAGTGCAAAACAACGTCAGCGTGTACGACAACGTTACGCTTGAAGACGGCGTGTTCTGCGGCCCCAGCATGGTGTTTACCAACGTGTACAACCCCCGCGCCCTGGTTGAGCGCAAAAGCGAATACCGCCACACCCTGGTTAAAAAAGGGGCCACCCTGGGTGCCAACTGCACCATTGTGTGCGGCACCACCGTGGGCGAATTTGCCTTTGTGGGCGCAGGCGCAGTCATCAACAAAGACGTGCCCGCCTATGCCCTTATGGTGGGCGTGCCCGCCAAACAAGTGGGGTGGATGAGCCAGTTTGGCGAAAAGTTGAACCTGCCCCTGCAAGGCCAGGCAGAAACCACCTGCCCAAACACCGGTGCGCGCTACCGCTTGAACGGCAACACCGTTAGCCAAATACAAGACTGAACAGCCATGGAATTTATCGACCTCAAAAGCCAATACCAGCGCCTGAAAGCCGACATTGATGCCGGCATTCAACGTGTGCTTGACCACGGCCAATACATTCTTGGCCCCGAAGTGGCCGAACTGGAAGACAAGCTGTGCGCCTACACCGGTGCCAAACACTGCATTACCGTGGCCAACGGTACCGATGCACTGCAAATTGCCCAAATGGCTCTGGGCATTGGTCCGGGTGACGAGGTAATCACACCCGGCTTTACCTACATAGCCACAGCCGAAACGGTGGCCCTGCTGCGCGCCAAGCCCGTGTATGTGGACATTGACCCCCGCACCTATAACCTTGACCCGGCCCTGCTTGAAGCCGCCATTACCCCCCGCACCAAAGCCATCATCCCCGTCAGCCTGTATGGGCAGTGTGCAGACTTTGACGCCATCAACGCCATTGCCGCCAAACACGGCATACCGGTTATTGAAGATGCCGCCCAAAGCTTTGGTGCCACCTACAAAGGTCGCAAAAGCTGCAACCTGAGCACCATAGCCTGCACCAGTTTCTTCCCCAGCAAGCCGCTGGGCTGTTATGGCGATGGTGGAGCCATTTTTACCAACGACGACGAACTGGCCAAAGTGATTCGCCAGATTGCCCGCCACGGGCAAGACAGGCGGTACCACCACATTCGCGTGGGTGTGAACAGCAGGCTTGACACCCTGCAAGCCGCCATCTTGTTGCCCAAACTGGCCGTATTGGATGAGGAAATGGCCGCCCGCCAACAAGTTTCCAACCGTTACACCCAGTTGCTTAACCAGGCAGGCGTTGCCACCACCCCATACATTGAAGCGCACAACCAAAGCGCGTGGGCGCAATACACCGTGCAGGTTAACAACCGCGAACAAGTGCAAGACAGCCTGAAGCAGGCGGGCATTCCCACCGCAGTGCATTACCCCATTCCGCTGAACAAGCAACCCGCCGTGGCTGACGCCAGCGGCCAACTGCTGGTGGGCGATGCTATTGCGCAGCGGGTGATGAGCCTGCCCATGCATCCTATGCTGGATGCCGTCGCGCAAGAACGGATTGCCGTTGCCTTGCATCAAGCCTGTGCGTAGGCGATTGCGCCGCGTCTGCTGCAGATGGCTTGCATTAAATTGAGCATAAGCCCTTTAAGTTCCGAAGTTGGAAGTAATAAAAATGAACCGTATTGCTCTATTGAGAGCACTCGTGAATCTCCGTCTGCCGCGCGCCGCATTCGCGCGCGGCGGAGTTTTGTCGATGGAGGAAGATCGCTTTACGCGGGCCTTTGCCATGTATCTGTTCACCCCCCCCCTGAGTTTCATATCACGCACCCAAAACGATAGCGCAGGGGTTAAACTGATGGCATGCGCAAAAGCGATAGCACTCAAGCACCAGCTGGTCGGCTTGACCTACCCGAAACCGTTGAAGCTTGT
>JAUYTN010000024.1 GCA_030695205.1 Burkholderiaceae bacterium
TTTTTTGAAGGTATTAAAAATGCACATTTTTCGTGTTTTTTGAGGGTCGGTGTCACTAATAGGGGTTGATATGATACCCGTGAGTCGCGAGGGAAAATTTCATTTTTTTTATAAAAAATAAAAAATAAAAAAATGATAAAAATTTTATAAAATATTTTTATGAAAAAATGATAAAAATATTTTATAAAAATATTTATAGAAATTTCATTAAAAAATTATGAAATTATTTATAAATATTTTTATGTAAAATTTATTGTGCCTGTGTGTGTATGTCAGTGCCCATTGTGAGATGAGGCTACAGAATTTTGTTTGGAGGTCTCACTGAAAAAAAGAAAAATGTTGTTAAGCTTCGTCCTTATAATGTTTGATTCTTGATGCCCAGTATCCTTTCAGACGTCGGGCCAGATGGCTGGACACACTACATGTTTTTTCTGAGGGGTATAAAAAATAATAGAAAGGAGGTCTTCTTATAGCTACATATAACAGAGGGCTCCTTTAACGGCTATTAGTGGGAGGCCAGAAAAGCCTGTGTGTAAGCCTATCGGCTCGAGCGGCCCATAGTCTCCGCTCAGAACAACATGTAGTGTGTCCAGCCATCTGGCCAGACTCGGCAAGGCCTTGTCGAATATGAAAACATATTCAACAAGGAAGAATGTAAATCCATAAATTTCCATTCTTTGCTCAATCGGCGCACGCCTACGCTTCGCTCTTTTTTTCTTAAAAAAAATCGCTCAGCGACACTGACAAAAAAATATCATAAAATTCAATAAAATAATTTTATGAAAATTTTATATAAAAATGCAATGAAGTTTTTATGATTTTTTTTTAAGAAAAAAAAATATTGCGAAAAGAGTGAATTTTATGAAATTTTCATGATAAATTTATTGCGCACTTTTTTTTTAAGAAAAAAAAATAAAAAAATGAGCAACTAGAGGTCTCCCCTATAGCGCTCAGCCCTCCCCAGAGGTGTGCATTTTCTTTGAAAAAGGCCCCGTGGAGGCCCTTTTTGGCCTAGTTTGGGGGGGGTACCCCCTGTTCATAATAAAAAAAGGTGCTAAAAATGACTGGTTTTTTGCTCGACCTAAAAAAAAGTGTTTTT